>CAWDOR010000001.1:0-4960 GCA_963804045.1 uncultured Alphaproteobacteria bacterium
GGTTAGAGCGTTTTCAAGCGAAATGGCTGGCGGTTCGCGTAAAGAGAATCCGAAAAAAACCAGAGCCAGTGCGGTGAACGCGCGTTCGTCGAACTGGCTCTAAATCGCCTGTCGCTGAGCCGGGGCCGGCAATGACCTCGCCGCCAAATCCTCATAGCCGGCGACGATTCCGTCTATGTCCATTTCCGCGTCCTGTTTCCAGAAGGACAGATGCGCGGCGACGAAGCCTGGGAAGATGCAATTGGTCTTGCGCGCCCTTTTTCGCACGCCGTAACACAAGTCGTGTTCGTCGTCGGCGGTCAGGTCGGGGATGTGGACGAGGTCGCCGCCCAGCAGAGCAACGAAATTGATGCTGATGCGCTCGTTCCAGGGGATTGGCGGCCGTTCGCCGCCAAATTTTTGCGACGCGGCGAGGAAATAGCGATGCAGCGCCTCGGCTTTGGCGCCGCTGCCCCACAGCGAGCCGCACATGCCCGCGGGCGGCATTTCAAGCGCCATCAGGCTTGCGGGAATGGCGCCGGCCTGCTGCTGGAAAAAGGCGCAGACGCCATTGTTGACGACATTGGCGCTGACCAGGAAATACTCCTGGTGAGCACGTCGAAAGGCGATGAATTCGGCGAGTTTATCGAGATCGAAATAGACGATGTCGTCATCGCATTTGAGCAGGATGTCGCGCGAAAATTCCTCGCGTCGCGCGCCGTAATATTGATAGGCGCGGGTGTAGAACATGGCGTCGGCGGGATAATGCGGCTCCGGCCCGGCGAGGAAGCGCCGCGCCCCATGCTCTGAAAACTGGCTGAAACGCCAGTCGCCATTGGCGCCGAAACCCGTGCGGTAGAGAATGTCGAACTCGCCCGGCGCGACCGGCTCGAGCAGGCCGAACAGCGCCGCCCCGTCGCGCGTGAGCTGGACGCCCGCCTCGCCCAGTTCCAGCGAGAACTCTGCGGCGGAAAACTCCGGCAGCAGCTCCGGCGTCATAAAAACCTGTCCGCGCACCGGCTGGCTGTCGCGGGCGGCGCAGGCGGTCAAATCCTCGGCGCGGTCGAAGACGCGGATCGCCGAAGCGCTGTTGCCCCAGCCGCCCAGCACAATCTCATAGCTCGGCCCGGCGCCCATGCGGCGGCGCAGGCCGAGATGCGCGTCATGAGCGGCGCGCACAGAAAAATCCAGCAGCGCCTTGGACCCGCGCAAACTCAGCGGACGCGGCAGCGAAAAATAGTCAAACCCCTGGCTCGGTGTGGTCTGAACCACCGGATATGTCTCCGCGAGCCAGGCGGAATCCACCGCATTGCGGGCGAAGCCCCAGACATGCCATTCGTCGATCAGCCCGCGCGCCATGGCCTCGCGGGCATAGCGATCCAGCAGCGCCATGCGGTCGCGCCGCCCGGCGAAAGTCACGAGAATGGTGCGTCCGCTCATCCCGCCCTCCTCTGCCGGTCCGCCGCCGGCGCCGGCCATAGCCGCGAATCGTGGGGAAGCGGCGAAACCTCGTCCCACAGCGCCAGCTTGTCACGATAGAGCTGGCGATAGGCGTCGGCGTCGAGCCGCTCGATATTGGCCAGATCGAGATCCTGGCCGATTTCATAATAGAGGTCGAGATTGGTCAGATCCGGCGTTGGAACCGCGTCCGCCTCGACGTCGCGCTGAATCTCCCAGAAAATCTCCTCCAGCCGCCGGGCGAGGCCGGGCATGTCGCGCAAGGCGCAGACATCGCGGCTGTCGAGCAGCTTCTGCTTCAGCGCCCGCGCCAGGGCCGGGTCGCTGCCAATGGCGACGGCGCGGTCAACATAGGCCTGCTCGTCGGCGACCACCAGTTCCGGCAGACCGGCGGCGGCGACCACGCTGGCGCAGAACCGCGCGGCGAAGCCGCGTCCCGCCAGGGTCAGCACCGGCAGGCCCATGGTCAGGGCGTCGGCGGCGGTGGAATGCGCGCCATAGGGGAGCGTGTCGAGGAAGAGATCGGCGCATTTTATGCGCGCGAGATGATGGGGATTGGCGACCTTGGGCGCGAAGATCAGCCGCGCCGCGTCGACGCCCGCCGCACTCGCCGCCGCGCGCAGCCGCGTTTCCGCGCCCTCATGACCCGACAGCAGCCAGAGCACGCTGTCGGGGATCGCCGCCAGAATCTTCATCCAGCGCGCAAAGCCGTTCGCGGTGATCTTCTGCATGCCGTTGAAACTGGCGAAGACAAATTTTTGCTCCGGCAGGCCCGCGGCTTCGCGGTTGGGCGTCGCGGCGACCGCGCGCTTGCGGTCCACCGGCTGGTTGCAGGGAATGCGCAAAATCTTTTCCGAATAATAGATTTCATGCTCCGGCGGCACGATGACCGGATCGGCGATCAGATAATGATGGTAGGCGCTGCCCATCGTGCCGGGATAGCCGCAGAAGTTGACGATGGCCGGCGCCGGACGATAGGCGAAGATTTTGGTCCGCGCATGTTTGGTGTAGCCATTGACGTCGATGAGAATATCTATGCCGTCGCTGACGATTTTTTCCGCCGCGGCGCGGTCGGAGAGCGCGGAAATGTCGCGCCAATGCGCCAGGTTCTCGCGAATGCGCGCTTGCGTCGAATCGCCCGGGCGCGGCTCGCCGCAATAATAGCCGTAAAGCTCCAGGGTTTTCGCATCGAGCAGCTCGAACAGCTCCGACAGCGCGAAGCCGACGGCGTGATCGCGCAGGTCGGAGGAGACGAAGCCGACCTTCAGCCGCTTGCTGGCGCCGATTTTCCGCCGCGGCGGATTGCGCTTGAAGCCGGCGAGGTCGAGGCGTCCGATGAAATTGCGATTGTAGCGCGCCGCCTTGGCGAGCTGAAACAGCGGGTCGTCAGCATGGCAATTCAGCGCCATGGGCGACAGACTTTCGACCAACTGCCGGCGGGAAATATGCTCCAAATCGCGGAAAACCGGCCATTTGCACTGGCGCTGGCGGATGCTCAGCCAGTGCTGGCCGGCCTCGGTGCGATCGGGGCGCAATTGCATCGCCTGCCATAAGACGTCTTCGGCGGGTTCGAGCTGGTCGAGACTTTCCAGGACGCGGCCGATATGGTGCAGGATCATCAGCCGGTGGCCGGCCTTGTCCGCCGTCCAGTCGGCGGTGGCCTCGGCGAATTTGCGCCATTGCTCGACCGCCCGGACCGGCTGGCCGCAATCCTCCAACGCCCGCCCAAGATTGATATGGGCTGGGCCGAACTGCGGAGACAACGCCAGACTGGCGCGCAGGGCGTTCATGGCGCCAGCGGTGTCGTCGCTGGCGCGCAGCGTCACCGAATAATTGAACCAGGCGAGATGGGCGTTGGCGTCCCCGGCGTTGAAGGCCAGCCAGCACTTATACAATTCCGCCGCCGCCGGGCGCTGGCCCGCCCCATTGAGCAATTCAGCGGCCTGAAACAATTCAGCGAGGGTGAGCTGGCCCAGGCGGGCGCGCTCGAACAGGCCGGCGAGCGGCCCGTCAGGCTTTACGGCGGGTTGCGAAACCATGGGACGCCCATCCGGATGAGGACCGCCCCGTCGCGGACGGCCCTTTCCGAATTATAAGCGCGAGCTTGCGCCGGGCTGGCCGCCCGGCGCGCGGTCGCGTCAGCTTTGCTCGTAGGCCGAGACCACGGCGGCGACCTGGGCCGTGCTCATGGCGTGAATCTGCGAGGAAGTGAAGGCCAGCGCCTGGGTGCTGGACAGCCCGGCCAGATCGGCGGTGGACAGGCCCGACAGCGAGGCGGAGGCCAGGGCCGCCAGCTCCGTCGTGTTCAGCGCCTGGAAATTGGCGCTGGACAAGGAGTTGAGCTGCGCCGAGGTCAGCGCCGCCGTCTGGCTGGAGCTCAAGGCGTTCAGTTCGCCCGAGGCCAGTTGCGAGACCTGCGTCGTGGACAGGGCGGCGATGGTGGCGGTGGCCAGATACTGCAGGTTGCTTGTCGCGATCGCCGCGAGATCGGCCGTGTTGAGCGAAGGCGCCTGCGTCGCTGTGAAGGCGTGCAGTTCGCTGCTCAGCAGCGCCGCGGCCTGATCCGTGGTCAGAGCCCCGACCTGGGCCGTGGTCAAAGCCGCGATCTGGGCCGTACGCAGGCCCGCGGCCTCGGCCGTGCTCAGCGCCGCCGTCTGCCCGGTGGACAGGCCGACAATCGCGCTCAGCGCCACCGCGCTGATCTGGGTTCCAGACAGAGCGGCCAGGGCGTCGGTGGTCAGATGGCCGATCTGCGTGGAGCTCAGCGCCGCGAGTTGCGATGTGGTCAGCCCCGCCGTCTGGCTCGTGCCGATCGTGGCGATGATTGCGCGCTGGCGCCCGGAGCGGAAATCGACCCCATCGAAGCCAATGCCCTGCACGGCGGCCGCATGTCGGTGGTCGGCAGCGTTATTGTCGCGCTTCAGACCGTTTGGTCCACGGGCGTGGGTGCTTCCGTCGGTCTAAAGCCGGATACACCCAGTTGGCAAGTGGCATCGCCTCGCGGCTTGGCCTGGCGTTCCGGCTGCGGCGGGCGGACTTGCGGATTTTGGTGGGGTGCGGGGCGGCCGCCGGCATTGCCGGCGCTTTCGGCGCGCCGCTCGCCGGCGCCTTCGACGGGTTTGAACTCATCATCGGCGGCTATTCGCCGAACAATCTCGCGCCGGTCGGCGTTGCCGCGCTCATCGGCTACGTCGTGGCTCAAGCGCTGGCCGCGGCGGAGGTCGGCATTGTCGCGCCGGCAAAAATCACCTTTGCAACTCACGACATCGTGGTCGCGGCGATCATCGGCCTTCTGGCGGCGGGCACCGGCATTCTCATCATGCGCGCCGTCGCGCTGTGCGAGTTTTTCGTTCGCCCGCATGCAACTGCGCCCTTCGTTGCGGACGATGGCTGGGGGGTTGGCCGTCGGGATTCTCCCGCAGTTGCCGCGCCGCAAGTGATGTCGTCGGGCCACGGAGCGTTGCATCTCACGGGAATAGTTGAGTTGCCGATAGCAATACGCTGAACGAAGGCACCACAACAT
>CAWDOR010000002.1:5000-168286 GCA_963804045.1 uncultured Alphaproteobacteria bacterium
CGACGCCATGCTCGCGTTCCAGCAATTTTCCGAACTGCGGGCTGCGGCCGAATAATCCGCTCCGATCCCGAGAGGATCGGTTGCGCGGCGGCGCCCAGCGCGAAGGCGCGGAGTTTTGGGCGGCTGAAACCGTCAAGGCCGCTCTGGACGGGCGACCCCGCGGGATCAGGCGCCGCCGCACATGTGCTGGGAGTCCGGCAGGGTCCAGCTTTCGCCGCTGCGCATGTTTTGGACCGTATAAAACCGGCCGCGGTCGTCGCCGGCCGGGCAGTTTTTCGGGATCGAGCTCAGGCAAAAATTCACGGCGTCGCCGACGCGGGAGCGCAGCACCGCGCCGACCTTGTCATAGGAGACATTGGCCCCGCCATTGCGGAAGGTCACCGCCGAGCCGGCGTCCGGCGCGGCGCCGATATCATTGCTGAACCGGTCGGAAATATCGATGATGGCGGTCGTCTGGCATTGGCCGACCACGGTGGGCAGGCGCGCCGACCATTTGCGCCCCGATCCCTGTGCAATCATCTGCCGCAATCGCGCTTGCAATTGCGCGACCGGCGGCGGCGGCGCGTCGCCGTCGAGCACGTCGAGCGAATTTAATTGCAGACCGAGGATGCAAACCGGATCGGCGCCGCAATCCTCGCGGAAAATATCGTTGACCCGAACCAAACGGCGGCCGGGGGCATCCGAGGGCAATTTGGCGAAGGCCTGGGCGATCAGCCGGTCGGCGGCGCTCAGGTCCGGCGATTGGCAGATGGCGATTTCCTCCGCCCGGCTGGCGCGCCGGCAATCGAAGGACGGTCCCTGCTGCGCCTCGGCTGAAAATGGCGTTGGCGACGCCATGGACACAAGGACGAGCAAGCAAAATTTGCGGGACATGGCCGGGCTCCGACCGGCATTATGACGCAAGCGGCAGACCGATCAACCCTTTCCAAGAGTGCGCGCCGCGCTTGAACCGCCGCGCCCGCAACTGGTAATCTGCGCGACGACGCGCCGGCGGATCGCCACGGCGCCCAACGCGAAGAGGTTTTCATGCCGATCTACGGCTATCAGTGCAAAAAATGCGGCGAGGGCTTTCAGACCCTGGTGCGCTCCGATGAGACGCCGGAATGCCCGGCTTGCGGCTCGACCGAGCTTGAGCGGCAATTGTCGCTGATCGCCGACCCCGCCAAGGGCGGCGCCGACGCCGGGCCCGCCTGCTCGCCCGGCCCCGGCGGCGGCTGCGCCGGCTGTCCCGGCGCAGCGATGATGGGATGAAAATGGCCCGGGCGCTGTCCATCCTCATCGGCGGCGCCCTTTATGTCGCGCTCGTTCTTTTCGTTCGCGGCGCCGAGGCCTTTTCGACCATTCCGGCGCTTTCGGCGCTGGCTCTGGCGTTTTTCGCGCTTTGCGCCGCCGCGCCCTTCGTCGGCGGCAATCTGAGCGCCGGCGAGCGCGAGGATCGCGGCAATCGCTGGGTTCTCGCGGTGTTTGCCGTCCTCGGCCTGGCCATAGGCTTTGTCCCGGCCTGGGACGACGCCCATGATGTCCTCACTTTCGGCGGCGAAAACATGCGCTGGCTTGGCGTGGCGCTGTTCGCGCTGGGCGGCGCGTTGCGGTTGGCGCCGGTTGTGGCGCTTGGCGACCGTTTCAGCGGTCTGGTGGCGATCCAGCCCGGGCACAAGCTGCTGACCACAGGTCTCTATGCGTGGGTGCGCAATCCTTCCTATCTCGGTCTGTTGATCTCGACTTTGGGCTGGGCTCTGGCCTTCCGCTCCGGCCTCGGCGCGCTGCTCGCCGCGCTGCTGATTCCGCCGCTGGTCGCGCGGATCGCGGCTGAGGAAAAGCTGCTCGCCGCGCAATTCGGCGCCGAATATGAGGCCTACAAGGCGAGAACCTGGCGGCTGATTCCCGGCCTCTGGTGATTTGCGCCAGCGACCGCTGTGGGCCAGAATAGACCAACTCAATCAATTCAGGATTCGCGTATGAAAACTCTTCTGGTCACCGGCGCCACCGCCGGTTTCGGCGAGGCCATCGCCCGGCGTTCGATTCGCGACGGCCATCGCGTCATCGCCACGGGACGGCGTGTCGAGCGGCTGGAAAAGCTCGCCGCCGAACTGGGGCCCAAGCTGCTGCCGCGCGCGCTGGACATGACGGATACGGCGGCGATCGCCGGTTTCCTCCCGGCCGTGCCGGATGACTGGAAAAATATCGACGTGCTCGTCAACAACGCCGGTCTGGCGCTTGGCCTTGGCCCGGCCTCGGAGGCCTCGCTGGAGCATTGGGACCGGATGATCGCCACCAATGTCACGGGTCTCGTGCATCTCACCCGCGCTGTGCTGCCGCAAATGGTGGCGCGCAACGACGGTCTGGTGGTCAATATGGGCTCGGTCGCCGCCAATTACGCCTATGCCGGCGGCAATGTCTATGGCGGCACCAAAGCCTTCGTGCGCCAGTTCACCCAGAATTTGCGCTCGGATCTCGTCGGCTACAATGTGCGCGCCACCGATATCGAGCCGGGCATGGTCGGCGGTTCGGAATTTTCCCTGGTGCGTTTCGACGGCGACGCCGCCAAGGCGGCCGCGGTCTATGAGGGCGCGCAATCGCTGACGCCCGACGATATCGCCGAAGTCGTGGCCTGGCTGGTTGCCCTGCCGGCTCATGTCAACATCAATCATCTTGAGTTGATGCCGACCTGCCAGGCCG
This sequence comes from uncultured Alphaproteobacteria bacterium, assembly GCA_963804045.1. GTDB lineage: Bacteria > Pseudomonadota > Alphaproteobacteria > Rhizobiales > Beijerinckiaceae > Rhodoblastus. The sequence continues at coordinate 7,680 of CAWDOR010000002.1, forward strand.
GCGGCGGTTTCGCGGTGAAGCGCAAGTAGACGCCTCGCCGCTCGCCGTGGCGCGGATTCGCGATCCGCGCCATTGCGACGGTCAGTGGACGCTGACGGTGGCCAGCTGGTTTTCCCAGGCGTTGGCGAGCGCGGCGTCGCGGCTGTCGGCGAGCAGGATCGGCGCGCCATTGGCGCCGAGCAGCGCATAAAGCTGCACGCCCGGCTTCAAGCCCTGAATTTGCGGGAACAAAGCCTGCGCCTCTTCCGACTTGATCGGACGCACATAGGCGATGGCGCCTTCGCCGAGATGGGCCAATTGTTCCACGGTCAGCCCTTCCGGGCCATGTTCGATATGCTGAATAGCCATTGTCTTCACCCTTTCCGCGCTCTCCCAGGAGACGCGCCTGCGCCGCGGTCCGAAATTCAGCCCCGCAGTGTGATCTCAATCTTCTTAACGATTCGCTCCGGTTCGGGGCGAGCCAGATCGACCGACAAAAGTCCGTCGGCGAGATCGGCGCCCAGCACCTGCATGCCGTCGGCGAGCAGGAAGCTGCGCTGGAACTGCCGCGCGGCTATGCCGCGATGCAGATATTGCCGCTCGCGGTCGTCCTGTTGCCGGCCGCGAATGACCAATTGGCCTTCCTCGAGGGTGATCGACAATTGATCGCGGCTGAAACCGGCCACCGCCAGCGTGATCCGCAAGCGGTCCGGCGCGCTTTCGTCGCCGGCGATGCGTTCGATGTTATAGGGCGGATAGCCGTCGGAAGCGGTGCGTGTGACCCGCTCCAAGGCCTTTTCGATCTCGTCGAAGCCCAATAGGAACGGCGAATTCATCAAGGTCGGACGCGACATTGCGAAGCCCTTTCAGGCGCCTCGTTCATGTTGAGGGCCCGAAGCGCCCCCACGGCTCATCGCCGCTATGCGAATATGGCGTCCGGTTTTCGCGCTTTCAAGAGCCGCCGGCGATCCGCTCGGGATTACAGCATCGACGGCAGGACGCGGTCCGGCGGGCGGTGGCCGTCGGAAAAGGTCTTGATGTTGATGATGACCTTTTCGCCCATGTCGATGCGGCTCTCGATGGTCGCCGATCCCATATGCGGCAGCAGGGTGACCTTGCCCTGCTGCGCCAGTTGCAGCAGCTTGGGCGAAACCGCGGGCTCATGCGAGAAGACGTCGAGACCGGCGCCGGCGAGTTCGCCGGCCTCCAACATGCGCGTCAGGGCGTTCTCATCGACGATCTCGCCGCGCGAGGTGTTGACGATGATCGCCCGCGAATGCAGATTTTTCAGCCGGCGGGCCGAGAGCAGGTGGAAAGTGGCCGGCGTGTGCGGGCAGTTGACCGAGACGATGTCGACTCGCGACAGCATGTGGTCGAGCGATTCGACATAGGTCGCGCCGAGTTCCTGTTCGAGCGATTCCGCCAGGCGGCGGCGGTTGTGATACTGGATCGACAGGCCAAAGGCCTTGGCGCGCCGCGCCAGCGCCTGGCCGATGCGGCCCATGCCGACAATGCCCAGGCGCTTGCCGGTGATGCGGTGGCCGAGCATCCAGGTCGGCGACCAGCCTTCCCAGCCGCCCCCGCTCAGCGCGCCCGCGCCTTCGACCAGCCGGCGCGACACGGCGATGATCAGGCCCATGGCCATGTCGGCGGTGTCCTCGGTGAGCACGCCGGGGGTGTTGGTGACGGTAATGCCGCGCCGCAAGGCGGAGGTGACGTCGATATTGTCGACGCCATTGCCGAAATTGGCGATCAGCTTGAGCTTTTCGCCGGCCTTGGCGATCAGATGGGCGTCGATCCGGTCGGTGATGGTCGGCACCAGCACGTCGGCGCTGGCCATGGCCTCCATCAGCTCGGCCTGGCTCATGGGACGGTCGGTCTCGTTGAAACGGGCGTCGAACAATTCGCGCATCCGATCTTCGACCGGCTGGGGCAATTTGCGGGTCACGATGACGAGCGGTTTCCTATTGCCCATGATTCTGCCAATCCCCTTGCCCGGTCGCCTTCAGCGCTTTTGGCCCGGCTAAACCGTTCATTAACTCTGCCGGAGCGAGAACAGTTTGACCAGCATCAAACGCAGCCGCGCTCCGTCTTTGCTTCCTAGCAGATGCCCTAGCAAATACAAGAATGGCAAGCCGGCGCGCATACCGCCAAAAGGGCGGAGATTTTTAGGGGTCGTCATGGCGTTCCGGCAACTCTGGCTTGTTTCCGCAGCGATATTCAGCCTTTGCGCCTTGCCGGCGCAGGCTCAGCAGGCCAAGGGCTCGGTGAGCGGCCTGCCCTTGCCGCGCTATGTCAGCCTCAAGGCCGGGGCGGTCAATCTGCGCGAGGGACCGTCCAAGGACCACGCCACCAAATGGATTTACCAGCGCGCGGGCCTGCCGGTGGAGATCATCGCGGAATTCGCGACCTGGCGACGAATTCGCGATTCCGAGGGCGCCGACGGCTGGGTTCTGCATTCGCTGCTGTCGGGCAAGCGCACCGCGCTGGTGCAGCCGTGGAAAAAGGATGGACCGCCGCTGCCCTTGCGCGCCAAGCCCGACAAGGACGCCAATCTCACCGCAAAACTCGCGCCGGGCGTGGTCGCCAATGTCAAAAAATGCGACGCCGGCTGGTGCCGGCTCTATGGTTCCGGCTATGACGGCTATATGCCGCAGACCGAACTCTGGGGCGTCTATCCTGACGAAAAGGTCGAATAGTCACTTATATTTCGCCCACACCCCCTCTTTCCAGGCCTTGTCGAAATAGGCCTGGTGGCGGGCGACATCCTCCTCGCCGAGCAGGCGAATTTCGCTCTCGCGCGCGGCGGGCTGGACGGCGCGAGCCACTTTGACGGTCTTGCTCTGCGCCATTTGCAGGCTCAGCGAACTCTGCCTTCCGCCTTTCAGCTCGAAATAAAGTTCGGCGAGAATTTCCGAGTCGATCAGCGCGCCATGCTTGGTGCGGCGGCTGAGATCTATGCCATAGCGTTTGCACAAAGCGTCGAGTGAATTGGCGGCGCCGGGATGGCGGCCGCGGGCGATGGCCAGCGTATCGATCATGCGCGCCGGGGCGAGCGGCGGCTTGTCGAGGCGCTTCAATTCGGCGTTCAAAAAACGGAAATCGAATTCGGCGTTATGCGCGACCAGCGGCGCGTCGCCGATGAAAGCCAGGAAATCCTCGGCGATTTCGGCGAATTTCGGCTTGCCCGCGATGAACTCATTGGTGATGCCGTGGACATCTATGGCCGAGGCGGGAATTTCCCGCTCGGGGTCGATATAGACGTGGAACTGACGCTGGGTGAAGCGAAAATCCTCGATCTCCACGGCGGCGATTTCAATGACGCGGTCGCCATTGTCGGGGCTGAGGCCGGTGGTTTCCGTATCGAAGACAATTTCCCGCATGGCCGAATCCTTTTTCAAGCGCCGATTCAAGCCGAGGCTGGGGGCGGGGTCAATAATCCACGCCAATGAGATAAAGCCCCGCCGCCGGCGCCACCTGGCCGCAGCGGGCGCGGTCGCGGGAGTCCAGCGCGGCGCGCAAATCCTGCGCGGTCCATTTGCCGGAGCCGACATGCTCCAGCGAGCCGACCATGGAGCGCACCTGGCGATGCAGAAAGGCGCGGGCGCTGGCGTAAATGTGAATTTCGTCGCCGGAGCGGGAGACGTCGAGCCGGTCGAGGGTGCGCACCGGATTTTCCGCCTGGCAATCGGCGTCGCGGAAGGTGGAAAAATCGTGGCGGCCGATCAGCAGTTGCGCCGCCTCATGCATGGCCCGGGCGTCGAGCGCGCGTTTCACCAGCCAGGCGCGCCCGGCGTCGAAGGTCAAGGGCGCCCGGCGATTGACGATGCGATAGAGATAATGCCGCGCGCTCGCCGAAAAGCGCGCGTCAAAACTGTCGGGAACCTGTTCCGCAAGGAGGATGGCGACTTTCGCCGGGCGCATGCGCGCATTGAGCGCCTCGCGCAATTTGTCGCCGCGCCAGTCTTTTGAGAGATCGACATGGCCGACCTGAGCCGAGGCGTGAACCCCGGCGTCGGTGCGCCCGGCGCCGCGCAGGCCGCAGGGCGCGGGATCGATCTTTTGCAAGCCGGTCTCGATCACTTCCTGCACGGAGAGGCCATTGGTCTGGCGCTGCCAGCCAACATAGTCCGAGCCGTCATATTCGATGACCAGTTTGTAGCGGGGCATCTCAGCCGGCCAAATTCGCGCCGGGCGAAACATGCGCCCCGCGAAAAAATTCCACGCCAGACACCGCGCCGCGCCCGGCGCGCTGGACTTCGAGAAGCTTCAACGCGCCGGCGCCGCAGGCGACGGTTGGCGCGGCGTCGAGGATGTCGCCCGGCTTGCCCGCGCCCTCGGCCAGAGAAGCGCGCAAAACCTTGACCCTTTCCGGTCCCTTGCCGAAATCCGCCTCGAAAAAGGCGCCGGGAAAGGGCGACAGCCCGCGAATGAGATTATGCAGCTCCGCCGCCGGGCGGCTGAAATCGATCCGCGCCTCCGCCTTGTCGATTTTCTTGGCGTAGAGCAGGCCCTCTTCCGCCTGCGGCGTGAAGGCGAGGCTTCCCCGCTCCAGCGCGGCCAAAGCGCGGCCGATCAGATCGCCGCCCAGCGCCGAAAGACGGTCATGGGCCTCGCCGGCGGTCATCTCCGGCGTCAATACAAGCTTCTCGACCATGCCGATCGGGCCAGTGTCCAGCCCCTCTTCCATCCGCATGACCTCAATGCCGGTTTCGGCGTCGCCGGCCATGATCGCCCGCTGGATCGGCGCGGCGCCGCGCCAGCGCGGCAGCAGGGAGGCATGGAGATTGAGGCAGCCATGGCGCGGCGCCTCCAGAACCGCTTTCGGCAGGATCAGCCCATAGGCGACGACCACGGCGACATCGGCGTCGAAGCTGCGGAATTCCTCGACCGTGGCGGGATCGCGGAAATTTTTCGGCGTCAAAACTTTCAGGCCGTATTTTTCGGCCGCCGCGTGAACCGGCGAGGGCGTTAGCTCCAGCCCCCGCCGCCCGGCGGGTTTGGGCGCGCGGCTATAGACGGCGACGATCTCATGGCCCCGGCCAAAAATCTCGGCGAGCGGCGCCAGCGAAAACTCCGGCGTGCCCATGAAAATCACGCGCATGAGGATTTAAGCCTGTTTTTCGCGGATTTCCGGCCCGCGCGGCGCCGGGCTGTCGCTGTTTTTCGCCGCCTTGGTGAATTTCTTGATGGCGCGCTCGCGCTTCAACCGGGACAAATGGTCGATAAAAAGCTTGCCGTCGAGGTGGTCGATCTCATGCTGCAAACAGGTGGCGAGCAGGCCCTCGGCCTCGATCTCGCGCCTGACATTGTCGCGGTCGAGATAGCGCACGCGCACCTTGGCCGGACGCTCGACCTCCTCGTAATATTCGGGAACCGACAGGCAGCCCTCTTCATAGACCGACAGCTCGTCGGAACGCTCGACAATCTCGGGGTCGGCGAGACACATGGGCGCGGGCTCCTCGTCCTTCTTGGCGAGATCGATCACCAGCACGCGCTTGGCCACGCCGATCTGAATGGCGGCCAGGCCGATGCCCGGCGCGTCATACATGGTGGCGAGCATGTCATCCATCAGCGCGCGAATCTCGTCGTCAACCACGCCAACCGCTTGGCTTTCGGCGCGCAGACGCGGATCGGGCAGGCAGAGAATGGGGCGGATGGCCATGGCTTTCCTTTCGGCTTCGCCTTGAAATAAGCGCGGGCGCCCAAAGCGTCAAATGCCGTTTACATCTATGGCTTTTTATGTTCTTTATTTGTTCACTCTTTTTTGCTTTCATCGCCTCATGACCGACGCCCCGCTTTTCCTGCTCGCCTCCTGGCCCGTCACGCCGCTCGAACTGGCGGGCGCCGGCATTTTGCTCTTGATCCTGCTGCTGCTTGTGCTGACGCGGGGAGCGCGGCGGCGCGAAGGCGAGGCGCAATTGGCGGCGCTGGCGCGCTCGCAGGCGGAAATGGCCGGACGGATGCAGACCCTGGCCGAAATTCTCGGCGGGCGCCAGATGGATTTCGCCCGCGCCGTGAGCGAAAAACTCGATCAGTCCGCGCATCGCGTCAATGAGCGTCTCGAGCTTTCCGCCCGCGCCACCCTAGGCAATCTCGGCGCGCTCAACGAGCGGCTGGCGCTGATCGACGCCGCACAGGCGCGCATGGCCGGGCTCACCGAGGAAATTGCCGGTTTCAAGGCGGTGCTGGCCAATAAGCAGACGCGCGGCGCTTTTGGACAAGGGCGGATGGAGGCGATCATCCGCGACGCCCTGCCAACCAACGCCTATGCCTTCCAGCACACGCTCTCCACCGGAGCGCGACCCGATTGCGCGCTAAAACTGCCCGGCGACGACAAGATTCTGGCGCTGGACGCCAAATTCCCGCTGGAGGCTTTTTCGGCCTTGAAGGAGGCCGGCGACGAGGCTGCCAAAAAACTGGCGCAGGCGCGGGTGCGCGCCGATCTCGGCAAGCACATCAAGGATGTGTCCGAGCGTTATCTGCTGCCCGGCGAGACCCAGGACGTGGCGCTGCTCTTTGTGCCCTCCGAGTCCCTGTTCGCCGAATTGCACGAGCATTTTGACGACGTCATCCAGAAGGCGCATCGCGCCCGCGTGCTGATCGTCTCGCCCTCGCTGCTGCTGATGGCCATCCAGGTCTTGCAGGCTTTGGTGCGCGACGCCCTGGTGCGCGATCAGGCCCATGTGATCCAGGCGGAAACGCGCAGGCTGGTCGAGGACGTCTTGCGCTTGCGCGCCCGGGTGCTGAAACTCGACGGCCATTTCCGCCAGACCCAGGAGGACGTGGCGGCGATCCTCACCTCCAGCGAAAAAATCGCCCGCAGCGGCGAGCGCATCGAGAAGATCGATTTTGCGCGAGACGGCGGCTCCGACCTGTTCGAGGCGGCGCAATAGGCGGGCGGTGTGGAGATGCAGTTCGGTTTGGACTTCGGCTTTCGGCGGTTTGCAGACGGCGGCAAGGGCCGAAGGAATGACGGCTTAGCGCGGAATTGCTGTCGTTGGCCAAATCAAGCTGACCTTAGCCAATCGCGCATTTTTCTGAATTGTGCATAGCGCCAGCAAAAAGCGCTTCGCAATATTCCTCGATAAAACTAATGTGAGGCCGTTTCGAAAGCCCCTAGCTGATTGGTTCGTTATGTCTCTTGGCTTTTCCTCACGCGCTGCAGGTTTTGCCATGCTCGGCGGCATCGCGTTGCTCATTGCCGGGCCTGCTGCTTGCGCCCAATCGGCCCCGCCGCCTAGCATCGAAATCAAGATCGAGAATGTCACAGACAAAGAGGAAGCGAGCGAAATCGTAAGGGCACTTCAAGGTCCACGCACGGGAGGCCAGATTATTGCGTGTGACCACGTCATCAATCTATATCACATCAATCAAGATGGCCGCGATTCCAGTTATGGCGCATTTTGCACTATTGATACGGGCACTCAGAAGCTAACATTCCTAATGTGCAATGATCGGTTGGTTGGTAAATTTACACAGGTTCAGACTCGAGCCGCAACACAAGACGAAGTCGGTCAATTCATAGAAGAACATTGCCCGCCGGGCGGCTGACAGTAGATTGGGATGCTTCGACGCTCCGTCATACTGCCGCTGCTTTGCCTTTCGCTTCCTCTCAGCGCATGCGGTTCACGTTGGGCTCAAGGAGAAATGGCTGGCGGGGGCATGCTTCCGACCCCAAGCGTCCCGATTAAGCGCTTGCTCACGCCAAGCGATCTGCGTGCGGCCCTCACCGAGTGTTTCGCAAAGCACGACAGCGGACAGCTTTCGGCGCTCGATGGCACCGCAGACGATAGGTTGACAGCTACGTTTGCGGGTATCGGAAACCTTGAGTTCAACCAATGCATGAGCGCGAAGGGATGGCTGTCAGTGCCGGACGTTCTGCTTGCTCCGTGATAACGGATCAAACCTTGATGAAGCCTACCCGATCAATGGCTTGTTCGGTGAAAAAGCAAGGTGCAAATCTCCGACTATGGCAGCAATCCTGCGCCAAGCCGACCTTGCGGGCGGCGCTCGCGTCCGTCAGCTTCGAGCCGAAAGCTTAAGTCCAAGCGGAAATATCGCGGTTGCAATGAAGCCTTCGACGCTCGTCTATAAATCCGTCCGGCTCTTCAGCGCCGCCGCCAGCGTGCCTTCATCAAGATAATCCAGCTCGCCGCCGACCGGCAGGCCATGGGCGAGGCGTGTGCATTTGACCCCATAGGGCGCCAAAAGCTCGGTGATGTAATGGGCGGTGGTCTGGCCGTCGACCGTGGCGTTGACTGCGAGAATGACCTCTTTGACGCCGCCTTCGGCGACGCGCCCGATCAATTTGCCGATGTTGAGATCGTCGGGGCCGACGCCGTCGAGCGGCGACAGGGCGCCGCCGAGCACGTGATAGCGGGCGGTCAGCACGCTGGCGCGCTCCAAGGCCCAGAGATCGCCGACCGTCTCGACGACGACGATGGTGCTCCCGTCGCGGCGGGGATCGGCGCAGAGCGAGCAGGGATCGCTGGTGTCAATATTGCCGCAGCGCGAACAGGTGACGATCCGCTCTTTCGCCACGCGCATGGCCTCGGCGAGCGGCCCCAACAGCTCCTCGCGCTTGCGGATCAGATGCAGGGCGGCGCGCCGCGCCGAGCGCGGTCCGAGGCCGGGCAGACGCGCCAGCAATTGAATCAGCCGCTCGATCTCCGGCCCGGCGATGGCGGCCATGTCAGAACGGCAGTTTCATGCCCGCGGGCAGGCCGAGGCCTGCGGTCATGGCCTTCATCTTCTCTTCCAGCAGGCTTTCGGCCTTGCGCCGCGCCTCGGCATGGGCGGCGACAATAAGGTCTTCGAGAATTTCCTTCTCGTCTTCCTTGAGCAGCGAAGGGTCGATGGTCAGGCCCTGAAGCGCGCCCTTGGCGGTCAACACCACCTTCACCATGCCGCCGCCGGAAAGGCCCTCGACGGTGATCGTGTCCAGCTCCGCCTGCATTTCGGCCATTTTCGCCTGCATGGCGCCGGCCTTTTTCATCATGCCCATAATGTCCATCACAAATCCTCGTCTTGCGGCTCGTCGCGATAGGAGATTTCGTCGCCCCGGACCTCGGCGCCGTCATAGGCCTCATCCGCGACAATTTCATTGGCGTCATCGGCGCCGCGCACCGCGACGATCACCGCGCCGGGAAATTGCTCCAGCGTGGCGCGCACCAGCGGATGCGCCTGGACGCCGACGCGCTTTTCCCGCTCGCGCGCCTCGGCCTGCTGGACAAGCGTCGGCGCGCCTTCATCGCTGGACAGCGCCACCAGCCAGCGCTGTCCGGTCCAGTCCTGCAACTTCTTGGTCAATTGCGCGCCCAGAGCGGGCGAGCCGCCGGGCGCCAGCGCGAATTCCAGCCGGCCCTGCTCGAAGCGCACCAGCCGCACATCGCGCTCCAGCGCGGTCTTCATCTGAATGTCGCGCTGGGCGCCGGCCAGCGCCACCAGCTCGGCGAAATTTTGCAGCACGACGACCGGCGCGGCTTGCGTCAGCGCCGTCGCCTGTGGCGCCGGCTCGGCCTGGGCCGTGGCGAGACGCGGGGCCGAACGCAAGGCCGCGCTGGCGCCGCCGGGGCCGGGCGCGCCGCCGCGTGTAAAGCCGCCGCCGGAGGGCGCGGGATCGGTCGAGGTCAGCCGCCGCAAGACATCTTCGGGGGAGGGCAGGTCGGCGGCATAGGCGAGGCGCACCAGCACCATGTCGGCGGCGGCCAGCGGGCGCGGCAAATCCTTCACCTCGTCAATGCCCTTGAGCAAAATCTGCCAGTTGCGCGATAGCACGGACATGGCCAGCTTTTCCGCCAGTTCCGCGCCCTTTTCGCGCTCGAACGGGCTGGCGGCGCTTTCGGCCAGCTTGGCAGAGATTTTCACGCAGGTGATGAAATGGGTGAATTCGGCGAGATCGGTGAGCACCTGCGCCGGGTCGGCGCCAAAATTATACTGCGCGCGAAGGTTGTCGAGCGCCTCCGCCACATCGCCGCGCATAAGGGCCTCGAACAGGGCGATGGTCCGGCTGCGGTCGGCGAGGCCGAGCATGGTCCGCAAAACCTCGGCCTCGATCGGCGCCCCGGCGCCATGGGCTATGGCCTGGTCGAGCAGCGACAGCGCGTCGCGCACCGAGCCTTCCGAGGCGCGCGCCACCAGCAGCAGCGCCTCGTGATTGATCTCGACTTTTTCCTTTTCGCAAATGCTTTCGAGATGGCGCAGCAGCGTCTCGGTCTCGATCCGGCGCAGATCGAAGCGCATGCAGCGCGAGCGCACGGTGACCGGCACTTTTTCGATTTCGGTGGTGGCGAACAGGAATTTGACGTGGGGGGGCGGCTCCTCCAGCGTCTTCAACAGCCCGTTGAAGGCGCTTTTGGAGAGCATGTGCACTTCGTCGATGATGTAGACCTTGTAGCGCGCCATGGCCGGCTTGTAGCGCGAGGAGTCGACGATCTCGCGGATGTCGTCGATGGAGGTGTGCGAGGCCGCGTCCATTTCGATCACATCGACATGGCGGGAGTCGACGATCGCCTGACAATGCACGCCGATCTCGTCCATATGCACCGTCGGGCGGTCCACCGCCGGGCGCCCCTCGCGCGCCGGCAGCTCGTAGTTGAAGGCGCGGGCGAGAATGCGGGCGGTGGTGGTCTTGCCCACGCCGCGCACGCCGGTCAGCATGTAGGCCTGATGGATGCGGTTGAGCTCGAAGGCGTTTTTCAGCGTGCGGACCATCGGCTCCTGGCCGATCAAATCCTCGAAACGCGAAGGCCGATATTTGCGCGCGAGCACGCGATAGGCGCCCGCCGGCTGCTTTTCCGCCGGCTGCTCATTCAAAGCTGCCGGAAACAAGCCTGTCTCGGAGGATTCGTGCCCGGACTCGTCCATGGTCAAACCGCAGAGCTGTTCCGCCAACGGTCGTCGGGCGCGGAAAGGTGAGAAAAAGTGGGAGGTTGGACAGAGACCCGCCCGGTCTCGTTAGGGCTGCTTCCTTCCGGACCTGACCCGGTTGGCGAGTGGAACGTCCACCGCCAACCTCCCGACGTCTATTTGGCGCATCGGGCGGTTTTGCGCAAGGGCTTGACAGCGGCCTCCGATAATTTTACATGTGTATAAATTGTACACGTGTAAAAAATAATGACCAAACCCAAAGGCAAGACCCGCTCCCGCCAGAAAATCCTCGCCGCCGCCGCCGAGGCTTTCGCCGCGCTCGGATACGATCAGACGGGCATGGAGGAGATCGCCCGCCGCGCCGGGCTGACGCGGATGACGGTCTATAATCTCTTTCCTTCAAAGGAGCAGATCGCGCTCGCCCTCGCCGCCGCCCGCGACGCCCAATTGGCGTCGCAGCGTCAGGCCCTGATCAACTCCGGGCGCAGCGCCACCCAATTGCTCGACGAGAACCTGAGCGAAGCCGCGCGCTGGTGTCTGGCCAATCCCTCGCTGGCGCGGGTGGTGCTGACGTCGAAAATCGGTCTCGGCGCCTATGAGCCGCCAGAGGGTCCCTCCTTCCACCGCTTCATTTGCGACATCGTCGCCCTCGGACAGCGTCAGGGCGAAATGCGCGGGGATTATCCGCCCTTCTTTTTCGCCGGCGTCCTGCTCGGCGCCTTCACTTTGACCATGCTGACCGCGCTCGCCGGCGCGCCCTTCGAGGAGGTCTGGATCGGCGAACTGGTGCGTTGCCTGCTGGACGGATTCGGCCCGCGACAGCCGCGTATTTTCCCAGAAACGGAGTCCGACACATGATTGCGGAAAGCCTGCCTTTCATTCCGCCCGCGCCGAAAATTCATGCGCGAGAACTGCCTGTCTGGCGGTTCATCCCTGTCGCAATTCGCAACATCCTCGAAATCTGGCCGGATTTCGCTTTCGACGTCGATTTCAACCGCCGCCGGTCGCTCGGCGTCGACGGGCTGCTGCTGAACGATCCTGCCGATATCCGCCATGTCCTGACCGCCAACGCCGCCAATTACCGTCGCCCGCCGGCCGTCGCCCGCATCGCGCGGCCGTTGGGCGGCGATGGTCTGTTCATGTCCGAGGGCGCGAAGTGGCGGCGGCAGCGCCGGCTGCTCGCGCCGACCTTCGCACCCTCCGGCGTCAATGGGCTGGTCGCGCATTTTCAGGCGGCGGGCGATCATTTGTTGCGGCGGCTCGCCTCGAAACCCGTCGCCAATCTCTCGCTGGCCTTTCAGGACACGGCGCTGGAGACGGTGCTGCGCGCCCTGTTTTCCCTGCCGGAAAACGACGCGCGCGAAAATTTCACGCGCATGGGGCGCGAATTCCTCAAGGGCGTGGGCCAGCCCAATCTGTTCGACGCCCTGGCGCGCAGCGAAACCGCTTTCGCTTTCGCCGACGGCGGCAGGCGCCGTTTCCAGAAAAAATGGTTCGGCGCCATAGATGCGATCGTCGCCGCGCGGCGCGCGGCCCCCCATGCCGGCGACAGCCGCGACCTCCTGGACGCGCTGCTCGCCCTGCGCGACGCCGAGACGGGCGAAGGTCTGGCGGCCGAGGAAATCCGCGACCAATGCGGCACCATGTTCTTCGCCGGTTCCGAAACCACGGCGCGGTGCATGTTCTGGGCCGCCTATCTTCTGACCCAGGACCAGGCCGAACAGGAAAGAGTTCGCCGGGAAATCGCCGGTTTCGCGCCCGATCGCGTCGCCTCGCTCGACGATCTGCAGCACTGGCCGCGCCTGCGCAATGTTCTCCTGGAGGCCTTGCGGCTCTATCCGCCGCTTCCGCTCATCCAGCGCCAGGCGCTCGGGCCGGACGAAATTCACGGCGAGCGGATCAAGGCTGGCGCGCTGCTCTGGGTCAGCCCCTGGGTCCTGCACCGTCACCGTAAATATTGGGAGAACCCGACCGCCTTCCAGCCTGACCGTTTCGCCGGGGTCGCCGCGCCCTGGACGCAAATGCCGGCCTATATGCCGTTTGGCGCGGGGCCGCGCATCTGCATCGGGCTGCATTTCGCCTTGGCCGAGGCGCAGATCGTGCTGGCCTCGGTCCTCCAGCGCTTTTCGCTGCGTCTGGCCGATACGCGCCCGGTTCTGCCGGTGGCGCAGGTGACCACCGCGCCGTCGCACGAACCCGATTTCATTCTGGAGAAAGTTTGACGCCTTGCGCAAAGCCGCGGTCGCGGGCACAAATCGAGGGGCAGGAGGACCCATGACCTTCACTCTCGACCCGCGTCTCGCCGCCGACACTTTTGTGCTTGGCGACATGGCCCTGTGCCGCGTGCTGCTGATGAACGACAGCCGCTTTCCCTGGCTGATTCTGGTTCCGCGCCGCGCCGGCCTGACCGAAATCATCGATCTCACGCCGGGAGAGCGCCGCGCCCTGATCGAAGAGGCGACCCTGGCCGGCGACCGGCTCAAGCATCTCACGGGCGCGAAAAAGCTCAACATCGGCGCGCTGGGCAATATGGTCTCCCAGCTCCATCTCCATGTCGTCGCCCGTTTCGAGGGCGACGCCGCCTGGCCCGGCCCGGTCTGGGGCGCCGGTCGCGCCGAACCCTACGCCGACCCGGCGTCCATGATCGACAAGCTGGGCCGCGCCCTGATCCCGGCGGCCTCATGAGCGCTTTCGACCCAATGGGCTTCGCCGGCAATCCGCTGGACCGGCTCTCCGCCCTGCGCGACGACGCGCCGGCCTTGGCCGCGCTCGCCGAAGACAAAAACGCCCGCGCCGTCGCCTTCGCCCAGAACATGCCGGTTTTGTGCGGTGACGGCGCCGGACAAACCGCTCTGCACGCCCTGTCCGAGGCGGAAGCTTTCGCGCCGGCGAGGGAAAAAATTCTGCTGGGCCGCGACGCGATCGGGCCCGTTTACGCCCTGCTGCTGCCCGACGATTGCGCGCTGGAGGAACAGCCGGCGGCATCGGGCGGTTTCATCGACCAGCGCCATCTCTCGCTGCGCGGGCGACCCGATCTGAGCTTTCACGATCTGCGCGGGCTGGGGATGAAGGCGGCGCTACCGGCGGCAAACATCGCCATTCTCGCCCAGGCCAAATCCATTCTGCATTTTCACGCCGCGCACCGGTTTTGCGCCCGCTGCGGCGCCGAGACCGCCGCCGCCCAGGCCGGCTGGCGACGCGATTGTTCCGCCTGCGGCGCCCAGCATTTTCCCCGCACCGATCCCGTGGTCATCGTGCTGGTGACGCAAGGCGCGTCCTGCCTGATGGGCCGCCAGAAACAATTTCCGCCGGGCATGTATTCCTGCCTCGCCGGCTTTGTCGAAAGCGGCGAAACTTTTGAGGAGGCGGCGCGGCGCGAGATTCTCGAGGAATCCGGGGTGCGGATTGGCGCCGTCGCCTGTCTGGCGTCGCAGCCCTGGCCCTTTCCCGCCAATTTAATGCTCGGCTGCCGCGCCGAAGCCCTTTCGCGCGAGATCGTCATGGACGCCGCCGAGTTGGAGGATTGCCGCTGGTTCAGCCGCGACGAGGTTCGAGCCATGATCGAGGGCCGGCATGAGCAGGCGTTTCAAGCGCCCAACAGTCTGGCCATCGCGCGACGGCTGCTCGACCACTGGCTCGCCGAAGGCTGAGATCAATTCGACAGGCGCGCCGCCTGCACCTGCTTGATCGCGCCAAACATCGAGGTCGCGGCCGTGGCTATGTCGGCAGGCGAATTGGCGGAATAGGCGTAAGTGCTCGATGTCGCGCAGGATTGCATGGCCTGGGCCACGGCGCCTGTGCTGGTGCTGGCGCCGCCGGTGGTCGGCGCGCCGGTGATCGCCGAAACCATGGGAAACAGATAGGCGACCGAGCCGGAACTGCCCTGCAGGGCCGGAGGTGGAATGATATATTGCACCTCCAGCGTCATCATCGTGTAGCCGAGGTTCTTGATCGGCGTGCAGGCCGTGGGGTCCATGGCCTCGATCACCAGGGTCTGCACGTCGAAAGCCAGACTTTCCTGGCAATTGGCCGAATTCGAGCAATTGTTGAGAACATAGAAATCGTAGGGCGGCTGGTTGTCCTTGTAATAGGGATAGTCGATCGGCGGCGAATTCGAGCTCCACTGGGCCATGCGTCCGGAATTTTGAACGCCGTCGGTCACGAGAATCACATAGGAAATCGGCGTCTGCGCGGTCAGCCCGTTGCCCGGCGCGGTTCCCGCCGTTTTCAGCGTATTGAGCTGCTGATAAAGGCAGTTCAAGGCATTGGTCAGACTGGTGCCGCCGTCGCCATAGGTGAAGGAATTCTGCCCCCAATTGCCGCTGGGGAAGTCGACGTTGTCTTGCAGGTCCAGGGCGTTGATGGCGGTTTGCGCCGCCGAAATATTGTTCTTGGGCGACTGGAATGTTCCGCTTGTCGACAGCGAGGTCGGCGACACCCCGGCGGTCTTGCAGGTCCAGGCGGAACCTGATGTCGGCGTCGGATAGACCTGGGCCAAGGTGTAGGAAGTGGTGAAGACGGCGACATTGACATTGGTGGTGGCGGCGGCGCCCAGCGCCGTGGATATGGCCGATTTCGCTACGTCTATGCGTAATTTTGCGCCGAGG
This sequence comes from uncultured Alphaproteobacteria bacterium, assembly GCA_963804045.1. Lineage (GTDB taxonomy): Bacteria > Pseudomonadota > Alphaproteobacteria > Rhizobiales > Beijerinckiaceae > Rhodoblastus. Next base: position 23,138 of record CAWDOR010000002.1, read on the forward strand.
CCGCGGACCACCGAGGTCAGATCGGTCGCGGCGCGCTGGGTGGCGCCCCAATAGGTCGCGGCGTTGCCGCTGTAATGGCAGGCGATGGCGCAGCCATAGGCGCGGTCGTTGGTCATGGGATTGGTGCTGAAATTGGCTTGATTGGTGCTGGCGTCATAAATGATCTGCTGGTCCGAGGCTTGCGCGCCTATGCCCATGCTCTGCGAATTGTCGATGACGATGAAAATATTGACATAGGTGGCGAGATTGGTGGTCGCGGCGGCGCTGGAGCTGCCGGTCATCGTCCGGACGCCCATGGCCGACATGATCGCGGTCGGCACGGAATAGCTGGCTGTCACTTGCGAGGTGATGACGCCATTGGCGACGGTGACCGTGACATTGGGCGTGGGCGCGGCGACATTGCCCATGGCGCCGATATTGGCGTTGAATTGCGCTGTCGCCGCCGCCGCGCCGGCGGTCTGCACGCTGGCGGTCGGGTCGGTGGTTCCGGTATAGCTGGTCAGATATTTCTGCGCTCCGGTGACGCCGGCCATGGCCGCCGCGTCGGTCGCCTGGTCGATCTTCCATTTGACCGCGACCAGACTGCCGTAATCCAGGGCGAAGCCGATCATGCCCAGCAAAGGCAGAGCGGAGAAGGCGAAGAGCACGCCGACATTGCCGCGGCGCTCCCGCCACAGCCGCCCCAGGAGTTTCGCGATGCGGCGCATCAATAGCCTCCCGTACAGAGTTTGCCGAAGCCGTCGTCGCCGGTAACAGCCTGATATTCCAGCTCGGTCATGTAGCGCGGGTTGAAATAGGCGGCGCGCGAAATGGTGATCGCGCCGATCAGCGCGCCGAACACCCGGGGCGTATAGGTATAGGTGGCGTCGACGACGATGACCGGAGGCGGCGCGGAATAGACGCCGTTGGTCTGCGTGGCGACCGGCGTGAACAAGGCCGTGGGCAGGGTGGTCGGGCTTGGCGCCAGGCCATTGGCCACGGCGGTCTGGGTCGAACCGCAGGCGCGGGTCTTGGAATCGCCGGTCCAGGCGACATGGGCGACATAGCAGCTGGGCAGGGTGCTGGCGGTGGTGCAGCCATTGGCGAGCGTGAAGCTGATGCCAGCCATGGAAATGCTGATGTCGGCGCCCAGCTTTCGCTCTTGGCGTAAGCGTCGGAGAGCACGTCGGGAAACACGATCATCGCGGAATCGTGGGCGTAATGCAGGGTGATATAGGTGGCGGTTCCCGTCGTCGCGGGCGTTGGGCCCGAGGCCGAGGCGGCGACCGGCGTGGCCGCGAGCATGGCGCCGACGGTGTCGACCAGGGCGCTCAGGCGCCGTCCGGCGCGCGCCGCGCGGGCATATTCATAACCGCCGGCGAGCAAACAGAGCAGCAGCGGGAAGGCCAGGGCGAATTCCAGCGCGGCGACGGCGCGGGAATCGCGGCGGAATCGACGAGGCAGTCCGAGAATTTTCGCCTGAGCGCGCGCCGCCATGTTCAGCATCCCGAGGTGGCGCTGTTGGCCGAGCCGGGATAGGGCTCGGTCATGAAGGTCGCCGCCGACATCAGCAGGCTGACCTTGGAGCCATTGTAGGTCGCGGCGCCGGTCGGGGTGAGAAAGCCCAGCAGATAGGGCGCGGGATAGACCGCTTCGACCACCACCAGCCAGCAGCCGCCGACCGTCGCCGTGGTGGTGAAGTTGTTGCCGGTGGTGTTGAGCGCCGGCGGCGTCAGCCCGGATTGGGTGGCGTTGAGATAGTTGTAATAGGGCGAGTGATAGGGCGAGGTCAGCGTCGAAACATAGGCCGGGGCGGTCAGCGTGGTGACATTGACGAAGACATTGGCGCAGGAAAACATCGAGGGCAGCGCCGCGCAAATATTGCTCTGGAACTGGCTGGCGGTATAGCCGCCGGTCTGCGCATTGCCGGTCATGAGGTCGCGGGCCGCCTTGCGGGTGGCGAAATCGAGCGAGACCGACATGTAGAAATTCATGCCTATGGCGAAGGCGGCGGCGAGGCTGAACAGGAAGGGAAAGGCGATCAACCCGAATTCGACCGCCGTCGCGCCCTGCTCGCGCCGCAGCAAAACTCCAGCCTGCGTCCAAAATCGCCTCATTCCGCGCCATATAGGTTCTTTGCCGCCGCCAGCCGCGAAAGAGCTCGGCCAGAGCGGAGATCGGAACCTTTTAGGCGCGCAAACTTGCTTGGAACTGGCTGCGTAGCGCGTTGCCCAGCAGGAAGCCGTCGCGCAGATCGCAGAGACTCAAATTCTGTTCCCGCGCGACGCCGCGCGCCAGCAGATCGGCGCGCAACACGCCGGCCAGCAGCCCGCAGGCCAGAGGCGGGGTCAGCAGCGCGCCATCGCGCGGCAGGAAGATGCTGGTCCGCGCGCCCTCGCAGATCTCGTCGCGCTCATTGAGGAAAATCACTTCGTCGAGACGCGGATCGGCCTTTTGCGCCTGTGCCAGGGCGTTTTCATAATGCGCCCGGCGCGTGGTCTTGTGGCGCAACAGCGGGTCGTCGGATTGAAGCCGCGTCGCGGCCAAGCCAACTCGCCAGATCTTCTCGGCGGGTTCCGGCGCGAAGGCGGCGACGGCGGACAGCAATCGCCCGTCGCGACGCAGTTCGAGTCGAACCCGCAGGCGTTCGGCGGCCGACTCGGCGCAGGCCTGGGTCAGCGCCAGCTCATAGGCCTCGGGCGAAAAGGCGAAGCCCAGCGTTCGCGCCGAATTTTCCATGCGGGCGCGATGACCCGCCGCCAGCCAGTAGCCGTCGGCGCGGGTCCACAGCAAGGTTTCGATCAGGCCGAAATCGCCTGGAGAAAACGGGCTTTCAGCAGACATTCGTCATATTCCTCCCGCGCGCGCGAATCCGCGACCAGTCCCGAACCCACCGGGCAAACCAGCTCGCCGTCGGGGCCGAGCGTCAGCGTGCGTATCGCGACATTGAAGCGCATGTCGCCGTCCGGCGCGATGACGCCGAGCGCGCCGCAATAGGCGCCGCGCGGGCGGCCCTCTTGTTCGGCGATGATTTCCATGGCGCGGATTTTTGGCGCGCCGGCGACCGAGCCGCAGGGGAACAGCGCGGCGAATATCTCCAGCAGGGACAGGCCGGGACGCAAATTCGCCTCGATCCCCGAGGTCATCTGATGCAGGGTGGGAAAGGCCTCGACCGTAAACAGGTCCGTGACGGCAACCGATCCAATCTCCGAGAGACGGCTGAGATCGTTGCGCAGCAGATCGACAATCATCAGATTTTCAGCGCGGTTCTTTTCGTCTCGCGCGAGTCCTCGCGCCAGGGCGCGGTCCTGTTGGGGCGTAGCGCCGCGCGGCGCGGTGCCTTTCATTGGCCGCACCGCGATCCTGCGGCCGCGAAGGGTGAAAAATCTCTCCGGCGAAAGGGACACGATGGTCTCGCCGCCAAGCGCGATCACGCCGCCAAGGGCGACCGGCTGGCGCGCGCGCCACAGGGTGTAAAGGTCGCGGGGCGCGCCAAAAAAGCGGCCAGTGAGCGGAAAGGTCAGATTGATCTGATAGGCGTCGCCGGCGGCGATATAGTCGTGGCAGGCGTCAAAGCGCGGCTTGTAATCGGCGAAGGACCACAGCGGCGCCAGGCTCTCGATCCCGGCAGGCCGAGCTGGCGCTTCCGGCGCCGTCGTCGGCGCGTCGAACAGGCCGAATTTCAGCAGCGGCGCGCTTGTCTCCCGCAACAATGGGCGCAAGCGCGGCTCCAGCGCATAGCCGCATTCATAGCCGATATAGCCAGCCGCCCACAGCCCGGCTCTCCCGGCCTGCTGGAGCTGGTCGAAGGCGGGGCCGACCTCCTCGGCGCAAGAAGCCGCGACGATCCCGCGCGGTGCCGCGAAATGCAACATCCCGGCTTCGCGATCTTCGATCAGACAGAAATCCTCTTGCAAACGCTTTCCCCCCGCCACAGGGCTTAACGCGGAAAGCGGCGCAAAAAAAGTCTGGCGAAGCGAAGCGGCGCAGGTGTAGCTGTGGGCCAAGGAGAGATTTCATGGCGCTTGTGCTGTTTTCCGGCGGGCAGGATTCCACAACTTGTCTGGCCTGGGCTTTGCAAAAATTCGACCGGGTCGAGACGCTCGGCTTCGATTACGGCCAGCGCCATATCGTCGAACTGGAGCAGCGCCACGCGCTGCGCGACGCCTTGAGCGCGATCGCGCCGGAATGGGCGAAAAAACTCGGGCCGGACCATATTCTCGACCTGCGCGCGCTCGGCGCCATTTCGGACACGGCGCTGACCAGCGACAAGGCCATTGAACTCGACGCCAAAAACCTGCCCAACACTTTTGTGCCCGGCCGCAATCTGATTTTTTTGGCCTTCGCCGCGGCCCTCGCCTATCGGCGCGGCCTGACCCGCATTGTCGGCGGCATGTGCGAGACCGATTTTTCCGGCTATCCCGATTGCCGCGACGATGCGGTCAAGGCCATGCAGGTGGCGCTGAACATAGGCATGGAAAGCCGTTTCGTGCTGGAGACGCCGCTGATGTGGATCGACAAGGCGCAGAGCTGGGAACTGGCGCGCCAGCTCGGCGGCGACGACCTGGTCGAAGCCATTATCGACCATAGCCACACCTGCTATCTCGGCGAGCGCGGCGAAAAACACCCCTGGGGCCATGGCTGCGGCCAGTGCCCGGCTTGCAAATTGCGCGCCGAGGGCTATAAAAAGTGGAAATCCGGACAATTTGAACGATAATTTTGGATCAAACTTCAAGCCTCGCGCGCAGGTTGTATTTATCAACCGCATGGGAGCGTGTCATGCAGGCGCAGTTTGAAGTTTTCTTCCGCCCCGAAGTGCTCAAGGCCAATCCGCTGGCTTTCGCCGCCATGGGCCTGTCGGCCCTGGCCGCCTTTTTCCTCGATTTCACCGATGCGATGGACGAGACCTGGCGGGCGCCGCTCGACGCCATTCACGCGCGCAAATTGCTCTGAGCTTCAGGATTTTCCGCTGGAAAATTCCTGCCGGAACTTGTGCGCGGGATAGGCGCCGAGAATCCGCACCTCCTCGGAGAAAAACTGCAATTCCTCCAGGGCGCGGGCGAGATTGGCGTCTTCGGGATGGCCCTCGACATCGACCAGGAACTGGGTCGCGGCGAATTCGCCATTGACCATGTAGCTTTCCAGCTTGGTCATGTTGATGTTGTTGGTGGCGAAGCCGCCCAGCGCCTTGTAGAGCGCCGAAGGCACGTTCTTCACCCGGAAGACGAAAGTGGTGATCGTCAGCCCGTCGATGCGCGGGCCCGAGCGCGGCTCGCGCGACAGGATGACGAAGCGGGTGGTGTTATGCGCCTCGTCCTCGACGAAACGGGCGAGCACGTCCAGGCCGTAGATTTCCGCCGCCATCAGCGGCGCCAGGGAGGCGCGGCTCTTGTCGCCCCATTCCGCCACTTCGCGCGCGGAGCCGGCGGTGTCGCCGGTGGTCACGGGCTTGAGGCCGTATTGCTTGATGATCTTGCGGCATTGTCCCAGCGCGTGAATATGGCTGTAGACGCTGCGCAAATCCTCGATTTTCGCGCCCTTGACGCCGAGCAGGTGGAAATGGATCGGCAGAAAATATTCGCCGATGATGTGCAGGCCCGAGCCGGGCAGGAAATGATGGATGTCGGCGACGCGGCCGGCCAGCGAATTCTCGATGGGGATCATCCCCAATTCGGCGCGGCCCTCGCCGATCGCCGCGAAAGCGTCCTCGAAACTGGCGCAGGGCAGGGTCTCCCAGCCCGGATAGACATCTGCGCAGGCGATGTGGGAATTGGCGCCGGGCTCGCCCTGATAGGCGATGATCTTGTTGGTCACTTGTCCCTGTCCTTCAAAATCGCCCGGGCGCGCTCCAGATCGCGCGGCGCGTCCACGCCCAGCGGCACGGTCTCGACAATTTCCACGTCAATGCGCATGCCCGCCTCCAGCGCGCGCAATTGTTCGAGCTTTTCGCGCTTTTCCAGCGTCGAAGGCGGCAAGGCCACGAATTTTTCCAGTGCGGCGCGGCGATAGGCGTAAAGGCCGATGTGATGGAACAGATCGCCTTCGCCCCAGGGCGCGCTGGCGCGGGTGAAATAAAGCGCGCGCTGGCGCGTCGGGCCGAGCGGCGAACCGACGACCTTGACCACATTGGAATCCTCGCGCTCCTCGATGCGCGAGATCCGCGCGGCCAGCGTGGCTATGTCCACGGCGGGCTCGGCCAGCGGCGAGAGCGAAGCGCGGACGCTCATCGGATCGATGGTCGGCAGATCGCCCTGCAAATTGACGATGACATCATATTGGCGCCGGGGATCGTAGCTGCGCAGCGCCGCGGCGATGCGGTCGGAGCCCGAGGGCAGGTCGGGGTCGGTGACTACGGCCTCGCCGCCGGCGGCGCGCACCGCGCTGGCGATCTCCTCGCCGTCGGCCGCCACCAGCACCGGGCCAATTCGCGCTTCCAGCGCCCGGCGCAGCACCTGGACGATCATCGGCTCGCCCCCAATATCGGCCAGCGGCTTGTTGGGCAGTCGGGTCGAGGCCAGACGGGCGGGGATCACGATCAGGGCGTTTTGCGGCATCTTATGTGTCGGGGTTAAGGTTTGCGGCGCTTATAGAGCTTGCCAGTCGCCGCGCAAAGCGTTTATCAGAACGGCCAATCCAACAGGGGACGAGCGGTGGCCCGCCATCGCGTCAGAAAACATCGAGCGGCGCGCCCCGTGCGGCCGACATGGGAGTTTTTGCGATGAAATTTGCCGATCTGGTCAAGGCCGCCGTCGCGCTGGTCTGCGCCGCATTATTCGCGCTGTTCCTCAATTTCTATTCGGGACTGCTGGTGATGCCCACCGCGTCCAAGGCGGCCGGCTACGATCTGCCGACCAGCGCCGCGCCGGTCGCCGCCAAGGCGGCGGCCGTGGTCGCGCCGCTGCCGGAACTGCTGGCCAAGGCCGATCCGGCCCAGGGCCAGGCGCTCACAAAAGTCTGCGCCGCCTGCCACGGCTTCGACAAGGGCGGCGCCGCCAAGGTCGGCCCCAATCTCTATGGCGTGGTCGGCGGTCCCAAGGCCTCCTTTGCCGGCTTCGCCTATTCCGATGGCATGAAGGCCAAGGGCGGCGCCTGGAGTTTTGACGATCTCAACGCCTTCCTCACCAGCCCCAAGGCTTTTGTCTCCGGCACCAAGATGGGTTTTGCCGGCGAACCCGACGCCGCCAAGCGCGCCGCCATTATCGCCTATCTGCGCAGCCTGTCGGACAGCCCGGTTCCGCTGCCGGCGAAGTAAGCGGCGCGACGGGAAAAACAAAGGCCGGGATTGTCCCGGCCTTTTTCATTTCAGCAGCTTTGCCGCCAGCATCTGAAACGCCCGCGCCCGATGCGACAGGGCTTCCGAGCCATCGGCGGGAATGCCGTGTTTTTCCTCCGCCGTCATCTCGCCAAACGTGCGGCTGTGACCATCCGGCGTGAAACAGGGATCGTAGCCGAAACCCGCCGTCCCCCGCGTCGGAAAGGTGAGATCGCCAAAAACCTTGCCTTCAAAGGTCTCTTCCGCGCCATCGGGCCAGACCACGGCCAGCGCCGAAACGAAATGGGCGCGCCGGGAGGGCGAGCCCGATTTTTTCACCTCGTCCTCGATCCGGGCCATGGCCGCGGAAAAATCCTTGGCTTCGCCGGCCCAGCGCGCCGAATAAATGCCGGGCGCGCCATTCAAAGCTTCGACGCAAAGGCCGGAATCGTCGGCGAAAGCCGGGAGATTGGCGGCCTTGGCGGCGGCGCGGGCTTTTATGAGCGCGTTGCTCAAAAAATCCGCGCCGGTTTCCTCGGGCTCGCCCAGGCCCAATTCACCGGCGGAAACCGCTTCGACGCCATAAGCGCCCAGAAGTTCGCGCATTTCGCGCAATTTCCCGGCGTTATGGGTGGCGATGACGATTTTGCCGGCAATCCTGCGGCTCATGGGGCGATGGCCTGTTTCTGCAGATCGACCAGTTGAGTTACGCCGAGACGGGCGAGTCCCAGCAATTTCGTCAATTCTTCCTCGGAAAACACCGCGCCCTCGGCGGTGGCCTGGACTTCGACCAGACCGCCACTTCCCGTGATGACGAAATTGCCGTCGGTATGGGCGACGGAATCCTCGTCATAATCGAGGTCGAGCACGGGAACGCCCTGGTAAATGCCGCAGGACACGGCGGCGACATGGTCCTTCAGGGGCATGTCCTTGATCATGGAGCGGTCGCGCATCCATTTCAGGCAATCGTGCAGGGCGACCCAGGCGCCGGTGATCGAGGCGGTGCGCGTGCCGCCATCGGCCTGGATCACGTCGCAATCCAGCGTGATCTGGCGTTCGCCCAGCGCCTGAAGATTGGTGACGGCGCGCAGCGAGCGGCCGATCAGCCGCTGGATCTCCTGCGTGCGTCCCGAAGGTTTCGAGGTCTCGCGACGCGTGCGGGTGTGGGTGGCGCGCGGCAGCATGGAATATTCGGCGGTGACCCAGCCCTTGCCCTGGCCGCGCAGCCATTGCGGCGGCTTCTCTTCCAGCGAGGCGGTGCACAGCACATGGGTGCCGCCGAATTTCACCAGGCAGGAACCCTCGGCGTAACGCGCGACATTGCGCTCAAGTGTCACGGAACGCATGGAATTGGGCGCGCGTTTGGAAGGACGCATGGTTTCTCCTCAAGCATATTCCCGAGAAGTCGCAGACTTTTCGGAAAAGAATATGCGATAAAACAAAGAGCTGGATCATTTTCATCCCTCATTGAAGGATGAGAATGATCCAGCGATCCTGGGGCGGTTTTAGAGGGTTTTGCGCGAAAAGGAAGCGTCCAGGGGATTTTCTTGGCGCGCCAGGCGGCGGCGGGCTCAAAAATCTGTTTTCTATATTGCCTCGCCCTGCTATCTGCGGCTCATGAGCGAGCACCCCATCGAGAACATCCGCAATTTTTCCATCGTCGCCCATATCGACCATGGCAAATCGACTCTCGCCGACCGGCTGATCCAGCAGACCGGCACGGTCGCCGAGCGCGACATGAGCGAGCAAATGCTCGACTCCATGGATATCGAGCGCGAGCGCGGCATCACCATCAAGGCCCAGACGGTGCGCCTCGAATATAGAGCGCAAGACGGCAAGACCTATATTCTCAATCTGATGGACACGCCCGGCCACGTCGATTTCGCTTATGAGGTGTCGCGCTCGCTCGCCGCCTGCGAGGGCTCGCTGCTGGTGGTGGACGCCTCGCAAGGGGTGGAGGCGCAGACGCTGGCCAATGTCTATCACGCGCTCGACGCCGGCCATGAGATCGTGCCGGTGCTCAACAAGATCGACCTGCCCGCCGCCGAGCCCGAGCGCATCAAGGCGCAGATCGAGGAGGTCATTGGCCTCGACGCCTCCGAAGCCGTGCCGATCTCGGCCAAGACCGGCATTGGCATCGATCTGGTGCTGGAAGCCATCGTCAAGAAGCTTCCTCCGCCCAAGGGCGATGAAAGCGCGCCGCTGAAAGCGCTGCTGGTCGATAGCTGGTACGACGCCTATCTCGGCGTCGTCGTGCTCGTCCGCATTTTCGACGGTTCGCTGAAAAAGGGCCAGAAAATCCAGATGATGGGCGCCGACGCCCATTACGAGGTCGACCGCATCGGCGTGTTCAGGCCGAAAATGCAGGATGTGGCGCAGCTCGGCCCCGGCGAGGTCGGCTTTATCACCGCCCAGATCAAGCAGGTCGCCGACACCCGCGTCGGCGACACCATCACCGACGAGAAAAAGCCCTGCGCCCAGGCCATGCCCGGCTTCAAGCCGGCGCAGCCCGTGGTGTTCTGCGGTCTGTTCCCGGTGGACGCCGCCGATTTCGAGGATCTCCGCGCCGCCATGGGCAAGCTGCGGCTTAATGACGCCAGCTTCTCCTTCGAGATGGAATCTTCCGCCGCGCTGGGCTTCGGCTTCCGCTGCGGCTTTTTGGGCCTGCTGCATCTGGAAATCATTCAGGAGCGGCTGGAGCGCGAGTTCAATCTCGACCTGATCGCCACCGCGCCCTCGGTGATCTACAAAATCCACATGAACAATGGCGATGTGATCGAGCTGCATAACCCGGCCGACATGCCCGACGTCGTCAAGATCGCTGAAATACAGGAGCCCTGGATTAAGGCGACCATTCTGACGCCCGACGAATATTTGGGCGCGGTGCTGAAACTTTGCCAGGACCGGCGCGGCGTTCAGATCGATCTGAACTATGTCGGCAAGCGCGCCATGGTGGTCTATGAACTGCCGCTCAATGAAGTGGTGTTCGATTTCTACGACCGCTTGAAATCGATCTCCAAGGGCTATGCCTCCTTCGACTATGCGATCATCGATTATCGCGCCGGCGATCTGGTGAAAATGTCGCTGCTGGTCAATGCCGAACCGGTGGACGCGCTGTCCATGCTGGTGCATCGCACGCGGGCGGAATCGCGGGGCCGCGCCATGTGCGAAAAGCTGCGCGAGCTGATCCCGCAGCACATGTTCCAAATCCCGATCCAGGCGGCGATCGGCGCCAAAATCATCGCCCGCGAAACCATCCGCGCCTTGCGCAAGGACGTGACCGCCAAATGCTATGGCGGCGACGTCAGCCGCAAAAGGAAATTGCTGGACAAGCAGAAGGAAGGCAAGAAGCGGATGCGCCAGTTCGGCAAAGTCGACATTCCCCAGGAAGCCTTTATCGCCGCGCTCAAGATGGACAGCTGAGTCGAGGCTGTCCGCGAGGCCAAGGCTCCGTAAAACTACCGAGAAAACACTTGGTTGCGGCATAAACCCTGTTGCAATTACGCAACGGCGCGGGCAAATCTTTCGCTAATGCGCGGAAATCATTACGGTTCACGCCGGCCTTTTGGGTGGCCTTTGTAAAAAAATAAGTGATAACAATATATTACGTTTTGTCCGTCTGGGGCGCCGACCATTTGTCTTTTTTGGCTTGGCGCGCCTATTCTTCGCCATTGCATCCGGAGGATGCCCGTCGGGTCAGCTTGGCTTGTTGGGCGTGGGACAGGACAGAAGCACAATGACGACCCATCGCCCCGCCAATTCCCATAGCCTGCGCAACGCCCTGCTCGGCGCCGTCGCGGCGACCGCAATCTTCACCGTTTTCGCGCCGACTGGCGCGCGGGCGGAAGTCTGCGGCTCCGTGGCCAATCCCGCCTCGGGCGGCAATAGCGCGACCGACGGCGGTTCAACGAGTAATCTGGCTTGCGGCCCATTCGCCTCCGCGACCGGCGTCACCCTCGCGACGGCGGTTGGCGGCAGCGCCAGTGCAAGCGGTATCGCCGCGACGGCGCTGGGCAATGGCGCCAATGCGTCGGGTGATTTTTCCACGGCCGTAGGCAAAGGCACGACGGCGAGCGGCGATTTGTCCTTGGCGGCCGGTGGCGGCAACCCCGGCTTCTCGGCGAATGCCAGCGGCGATTCTTCCGTGGCGCTGGGCGGCGGCTTTAATGGCGGATCGACGGCTTCGGGCGGCGCCAGCGTCGCGATCGGCGGCTCCAGCCTCGGTTCCGGCGGCGGCGGCGCCGGCGCCACTGCCGGCGCCGACAGTTCGGTGGCGATTGGCGGCGCAAATGGGACGGGCGCCGGCGCCACCATCGCCAGCGGTTCGACCGGCGCGGTAGCAATCGGTGGCGGTAATGGCGCGACAGCCGGCGCCAGCGCCAGCGCGACCGGCGCGGTCGCCCTCGGCGGCTCCGATGGCTCCAGCTTCGGCGCCGGCGCCAACGCCTCGGGGACCGACGCTGTCGCCCTCGCCAATCACAGCGTCGCCTCGGGCAGCGGCGCCATTTCCATCGGCAATATTTCCTCGGCGACCCAGGCGGGCGCCACCGCCGTCGGCGAAACCAGCAACGCCACCGGCGTTTTCTCCACCGCGATCGGCGTCAATTCCAACGCCGCGGGCGATCAGACTCTCGCCGCCGGCGCCGGCGCCAATGCGGCGGGCCAATGGGCGACAGCCCTGGGGCGTGGCGCCAATGGGGCGGGCGATTATTCCCTGGCCGCCGGCAATGGCTCCAAAGCGGCGGGAACCGGTTCGGTGGCGCTGGGCAATGCGGCGACCGCGACCCAGGCCAGTGACGCCGCCATCGGCGCCAACACCACCGCAGCCGGCGGCAATTCCTTCGCCGGCGGCGGCTCCGGCACGACGGGCAATGGCGCGACCGCCAACGGCATGAACTCCGTTTCGCTCGGCGGCGCCGATGGAACGGGAACCGGCGCGACCACGGCCAATGGCGCGACCAGCGCCGTCGCCATAGGCGGCGGCAATGGAACAACCAACGGCGCCAGCGCCAGCGCGACCGGCGCGGTCGCCATCGGCGGCTCCGATGGATCGAGCTTTGGCGCCGGCGCCAACGCCTCGGGGACAGACGCCGTCGCCCTCGCCAATCACAGCGTCGCCTCGGGCAGCGGCGCCATTTCCATCGGCAATATTTCCTCGGCGACCCAGGCGGGCGCCACCGCCGTCGGCGAAACCAGCAACGCCACCGGCGTTTTCTCCACCGCGATCGGCGTCAATTCCAACGCCACGGGCGAACAGACATTCGCCGGCGGCGCCGGCGCCAATGCCGCGGGCAAATGGGCGACAGCCTTGGGTCGTGGCGCCAATGCGGCGGGCGATTATTCCTTCGCCGCCGGCAATGGTTCGAAGGCGGCTGGCGCGAGCACAGTCGCCATCGGCGACCAGTCCACCGTGCAGGCCGCCGCCGGCCAAGGCTCCATCGCCATGGGCTATATGTCCAATGCGGTCAGCGGAACCGGCGCCGTGGCGCTCGGCAATCAGCAAAGCGCCACCGGAAATGGCGCGGTGGCCATCGGCGATCCCAACACCGTCACGGGAACCGGCGCGGTCGGCATTGGCGCCAATAATGCCGCCAATGGCAATGGCGCTCTCGCGCTTGGCAACTCCAACAGCGCGACGGGAACCGGCGCCGTGGCGCTCGGCAATTCCAGCACCGCCAGCGCCGCCGGCGGCGTCGCCATCGGCAATACGGCGACCGCCAGCAACGCCAATGACGTGGCCTTGGGCTCGGGCGCCACGGCTTCAGGTGGGAATTCGGTTGCGCTTGGCGCGGGCGCCAAAGCCACCGGCGCCAATCAGATCGTGCTCGGCTCCAGCTCGGCGGTGCTCGTCGCGCCGGGCTTGGCGACCAGCTCCACCGCCGCGCAATCGGGTGCGACCTATCTGGTCACCACCGATTCCAAGGGCGTGCTCGGGACCTCCACGGTCAATGTCGGCAATATCAACTCGCTGCTCGGCGGCGTCGCCAGCCTCCAATCGTCGGTCGCCACGCTGCAAAGCCAGATGAACCGCGCCTTCTCCGGCGCCGCCGTCGCCATGGCCGCGATCCCCGGCTATCTGCCGGAGAGCAAAAATTTCGGCGTCGCGGCCCATTATGGCGAATTCAACGGCCAGAGCGCCTTTGGCGGCTCGTTCATGGCGCGCGTCAACGATAATCTCGTGGTTGACGCGGGCGTCGGCGTCGGCCTAGGAACTGGAGGCGGGTTCGGCGTGCGCGCCGGCGGCACCCTGGTCTGGTGAGGCTCGATTTGCGCAATTTCTCCATTCGTTTCGCGCTCGCGGCCCTGGTGGCCGCGAATTGCTTTTCGGCCGCCCGCGCTCAGACCGGACTGAAACAGGCGGCGCAGAGCCAGCCGGCGCAGATCGACCGCAATGGCGTGCTGATCCTGGTGCGCTCGACATTGATCGCGCTGGACCAGGCCAACAAGACCGGCAATTACACGGTGCTGCGCGATCTCGGCGCGCCCGGCTTCGCCGCCGCCAATAATCCCGTGCGGCTCGGCGAAATCTTCGCCAATCTCCGCCGCGATCGCGTCGATCTCTCCGGGGTCACGGCGCTCGATCCGCAACTCAACGCCGTGCCCGACATCAACGCCCAGGGCATGATGCATATTGCCGGCTTCTTCCCCTCGGCCCCGACCCAGATCAATTTCGAAATGCTGTTCGCGCCTGTCGAAGGCCAGTGGAAATTGTTCGGCCTCGCCGTCAATCTCGTCTCGTCCACGCCCGCGCCGCCGCCGCCCACGCCCGCTCTGGCGCCGGCCAAGCCGCCCGAGAAAAAGCCCGAACCGGCGAAGAAATAAACCCGCCTCAGCCCAGCGGGAAAAAGCCGTTCGCGTCGAGAAAAGCCACGATCCGCTCCGCCGCTTGTTCGGGCGTCGCGCATTCGGGGCCGATGACGATTTCCGCCGCGTCGGGCCGTTCATAGGGCTGATCGACGCCCGTGAAATTCTTGATCTGCCCGGCCAGCGCCTTTTTATACAGGCCCTTGGGGTCGCGCACGATACAGTCCTCCAGCGAGGTATCGACGAAAATCTCGATGAATTCGCCTGTTTCCACCAGTTCGCGCACCATGCGGCGTTCAGCGGAAAACGGCGAGATGAAGGAACACAGCGCCAGCAGCCCGGCTTCCGTCATCAGCTTGGCGACCTCGCCGATGCGGCGGATGTTTTCGACGCGGTCGGCCTCGGTGAAGCCGAGGTCGCGGTTCAAGCCGTGGCGGACATTGTCGCCGTCGAGCAGAATGGTATGCGCGCGCCGCTTGGCGAGCTGCACTTCGACCAGATTGGCGATGGTCGATTTGCCCGCGCCAGACAGGCCGGTGAACCAGAGAATGCCTGGTTTCTGCCGCTTCAAACTCGCGCGCAAAAACTTGTCGAGCGTCAGCGCCTGTCGGTGAATATTGCTGGCGCGGCGCAGGGCGAAATCGATCATGCCGGCGGCGGCGACCGCATTGCTGGCGCGGTCGATGAGAATGAAGCCGCCGGTGGCGCGATTGTCGGCGTAAGCATCGAAGGCGAGCGGGCTGGACAGCGACAGATTGCATTGGCCGATCTCGTTGATATCGAGCGTCTTGGCCGCCATCCGCCCCTGCGTTTCAACATCCAGCCGGTATTTGATCTCGGTGACGCTGGCGGGCAGGGTCTTGCCGCCGGATTTGAGCAGATAGGAGCGTCCGGGCAGCAGCGGCTCCTCGCTCATCCAGATGAGATGGGCGGCGAATTGATCGGCGACCTCAGGGCGCGCGCGCGGATCGCAGAGCAGGTCACCGCGCGCCGCGTCGATTTCTTCCGCCAGCACCAGCGTGACCGCGTCGGGCGCCTCGGCGCTGTCGAGCTCGCCGTCCATGCTGACGATTCGCGCGATTCGCGCGGTCTTGCCCGAGGCGGCCACGGCAATTTCGTCGCCTTTGGCGATTCTTCCGGAGGCCAGCGAACCGGCCAGGCCGCGAAAATCGGCATCGGGGCGGTTGACCCATTGGATGGGAAAACGGAAAGGCCGCTCGGCCCGGTCCTCGACATCGACGGTTTCGAGGAAAGCCAGCAGGTCAGGCCCCTCATACCAGGGCGTTTTCTCGGAACGCGCGCAAATATTGTCGCCGTGGCGCGCCGAAAGCGGAATCGCCGTGACGCCAGAGAATTTCAGCGCCGCGCCGACCTCGGCGAAATCCGCGACAATGCGCTCGAAGGCGGCGCGATCGTAATCGACCAGATCCATCTTGTTGACCGCCAGCAGGACATGGCGAACGCCGAGCAGCGAGACGATGTTGGCGTGGCGGCGGGTCTGGGTCAGCAGGCCCTTGCGGGCGTCGACGAGCAGGATCGCCAATTCGCAATTGGAGGCGCCGGTGGCCATGTTGCGGGTATATTGCTCGTGGCCGGGGCAGTCGGCGACGATGAAGGCGCGGTTCGGCGTGGCGAAATAGCGATAGGCGACGTCTATGGTGATGCCCTGTTCGCGCTCGGCTTCCAGGCCATCGACCAGCAAGGCGAAATCGATCTCTTCGCCGACCGTGCCGAATTTGCGCGAATCGCGCTCCAGACCGGCGAGCTGGTCGTCGAGGATCAGGCTGCGTTCGTAAAGCAGCCGCCCGATCAGGGTGGATTTGCCGTCATCGACCGAACCGCAGGTGAGAAAGCGCAATGTCGGCAAGGCCATCAGAAATAACCCTCGCGCTTTTTCTTTTCCATGGAGCCGGATTCGTCGAAATCAATCAGACGGCCCTGGCGTTCGGAGGTGGTGGAGGCGCGCATTTCCGCAATGATCCCGTCGAGATCGGCCGCGTCGGACTCAATGGCGCCGGTGAGCGGATAGCAGCCGAGCGTGCGGAACCGCACATTGCGCATGTCAGGCGTCTCGCCATCGCGCAAAGGCAGGCGGTCGTCATCGACCATGATCCAGGCGCCATCGCGGCGCACCACCGGGCGTTTCCTGGCGAAATAGAGCGGGACGACCGGGATGGCCTCGGCCGCGATATAGTCCCAGACGTCCATTTCCGTCCAATTGGACAGCGGAAACACCCGCATCGATTCGCCTGGGGCGATGCGGGTGTTGAAAATCCGCCAAAGCTCCGGGCGCTGATTGCGCGGGTCCCAACTCTGGGCGACGTTGCGGTGGGAAAAAATGCGCTCCTTGGCGCGGCTTTTCTCCTCGTCGCGGCGGGCGCCGCCGAAGGCGGCGTCGAATTTCCATTTCTCCAAGGCCTGGCGCAGGCCCTCGGTCTTCATCACCTGGGTATGAACAGCGGAACCGGATGCGACGGGCGAAACGCCGCGTGCAAAACCGTCCGGGTTGACGTGGACCAGCAGGTCCATGCCGAGGCGGGCCGCGGTCCGGTCGCGAAAGGCGATCATCTCGCGAAACTTCCAGGTCGTATCGACATGCAGCAGCGGAAAGGGCGGCTTGGCCGGATAAAAGGCCTTGAGCGCCAGATGCAGCATCACGCTCGAATCCTTGCCGATCGAATAGAGCATGACGGGATTTTGGAATTCAGCGACGGTTTCCCGGAGAATAAAGATCGATTCCGCTTCGAGACGGCGCAGATGGGGAGATAAGGCCATTTTTCCTTGGTTTTTTGAGGCGCGAAAAGCTAATCCTAGCAAAAATCCGTATTTGCGACAGTTGGAATTTGTACCGAAAGCCAAAAGAGAGAAGGAAATCTCATGTCCGCGACAGGCCCGCTGAACGATCAGGCCGCGACCGCCGAGATTTTCGTCGCGGCGGCGCTCAAGGCGGGCGCGGCCATTCTCCAATTCTGGCGCAAGGGCGGGCGCGCGCAGGCCAAATCCGACGGCAGCCCGGTGACCGAGGCCGACCTCGCCGCCAATTCCATCATACTCGCCACCTTGGCCGAGGCCTTTCCGGCGACGCCGGTGGTGTCCGAGGAGGCGGCGCCCCCCGACGCCGCCGCCTGCGCGGAAAAATTCATCCTTGTCGATCCGCTCGACGGCACCAAGGAATTTTTAAAGGGAACCGAGGAGTTCACCGTCAACATCGCCCTGATCGATCGCGGCCACCCGGTTTGCGGCGTCGTCTATGCGCCGGCGATGGGACGGATTTGGCAGGGTTTTGCGGCGACGGTCCGTGCGGGCGACGTCGCGCCCGGAGAGACCGACGCCAGAAAAATCCGCTGGCGGGACATAGGCTGCCGCAGGCCCTCCGCCGCGCCGGTGGCGGTTGTCAGCCGCTCGCATCTCGATGGCGAGACACAAGGCTGGCTGGCGACGCATGGGGTGCGCGAGACCGCGCCCTCGGGATCGTCGATCAAATTCTGCCTGATCGCGGAGGGACGCGCCGACGTCTACCCGCGTTTCGGCCGCACCATGGAATGGGACACAGCCGCCGGCGACGCGATTTTGCGCGCGGCGGGCGGCGGCATGGAGACGGTGGACGGCGAAGCGTTCCGCTATGGCAAGGCCAACAAGGCCTATGCCAATTCCGGCTTCATCGCCCGAGGGCGCAAGGGCTGACGAGTCCCGCTCGGGCGACATGGACGATCGTTTCGCCGGCGCAAGACGTCCCGCATAGGGCGCGCCGCGAGCCGGCAGGCGATAGCGAACTTTCATCCGTAGCCGAGTTTGGCTATATACGGTCGAGAACATTTTCCGGGCTTCTCTCTTCAGCGACCCCAAAAGACGTCTTAAGTCCATGATTTTTGAGCGGGTCTCCATCGAAAGCAGCTGTGTTCCAGACTGAATGCGTGTGCGGACCATGGCTGGCGACGGACAGTCAGAGTGAGGGACTTGTGAGCGATTCCTTTTCCATCTTGCCGATCAACCTTAACGTCAAATCTGGAACCGCCGGTCTTTATGTGCGCGGAGATATTCCGGCGCGAGACGAAACCGGCGCCTTGGTCATTCGCAGAGGATCGGCGGTCGTGTTCGACGGGTTTCTAAGCAGCCTGTTCGAACGCGAGATGCGCCTCTTCCTCGCCAATTCGGATGTCGAGCTACGGCTGAGTTTCGTTGGCGAGTGCTCAGTCCAAATCATCCATCGCAGTCAAAATGGCGTTGAGACCTGTCAGGCGGCGCAGGCGTTCACGCATCCCGAACTCGCCGAAGCGACGATTCCGGTTCGAATTTCCCTGGCGGAACAACATACCGGGCGCTTGTTTTTCATCCTCGCCGCTCACAAGGGCGATGTCAGGCTGGCCAAGGCTGAGTGGAGCATTCCCATTGAATCGCCGCCGCCATCCATCAGGCCCGAAGTCGTCATCTGCACGTTCAAGCGCGAAGCGCAGGTCACCCGCAATATCGCTCTGATACGAAAGACACTGAAACAGGCCGGAGTCTCATTTGGCGTCACGATCGTCGATAATGCGCAAACGCTCTCGCCAGACGCCGACTGGGGCGATGACGTTCGTCTCGTCGCCCAAAGAAATCTCGGGGGAGCGGGAGGATTCGGTCGAGGCATATTGGAAACTCTGGATGGCGGGCTGGCGACCCACATCATCCTTCTCGACGATGACGCCGACATCGATCCGACCTCGCTTGTCCGAATGATCAATCTTCTGCGCCTCAGCCGCAACCCCGACCTTTTCGTCGGGGGCATGCAGCTCGACGCCTTCGATCCGTGTCGCCTGGCGGACGCCGGCTCATTTTGGTATCCTGACGAGTTCGAGAAGGTCTCCGCGCGACGGACTCCGACTTCGCTCGCCAATCGCGAAACTCTTGACGACCTGTGCAGGCTCTCGAGAAGCAATTTCAATGGATGGTGGATGTTCGGCGGCTCGGTCGAAGCCTTTCGCAAATTCGGAATGCCGCTCCCTTGTTTCGTCCATCTCGATGACGTCGAGTTCGGCGTTCGCATTGCGCAAAATGGCGGCGACACCGTCAATTTCCCGGGCGTGGCGATCTGGCACGAACCCTATTACGCAAAGCTCGAAGGATGGTTCGCCTATTACAATATCCGCAACGAACTCATCCGACAGGCCTGTCAAAGCGAAAATCCGGTACGTCTCTCGCGTCTTCTCAAGCGCTTGCGGCGACGCCACCGGAAATTTCTCCTTACCTACCAATATGGCGCAGCAGCGCTTCTATCCCTCGCAATCGAAGATTTCCTTCGCGGCCCCTCGCTGCTCGCCAAGGATGACCCGGAAGGCATTCACGCGCGCGTCCTTTCGACCTATCGGCAAAGCAACGGCAATCACTCCATAATCCCGTTTTCGATCTCGTCATTCCGATACCGGTCGCCGCGACCGGGCTCGTCGTTCAAGGCTTTTATCGACCGACTGACCCTGAACGGACATATTTTATCGACCCGTCGCGCCAACAGCGATGAACTCGTTCTGTTCGCGAGCGCTGCGGAGATTGACGAGCGCAAGATCGTCGGTGGCTTGGCCTGGGCTTATGGCGATCCATAGTCGCACAAATTGCATAAATACGAGATGGATCGCGCGGCCTACCGAAATTGCGAGGCGGAATTCGCTAAAGCCATCGGCGCGCTCGGAGGTTCATATGCGAGAGTCGCCGAAGATTGGAAATCGGCATATGTGAATTTGACCTCGTTGGACTTCTGGCGCGCCATTTCTTTCGAGCCACAGCCCTTGGCCGTGTCGCCAATCCATTCCGACGCGACAGGGAAAAAATCGGTGGGCGCGGTTTCTCTTTGACCGCGCGTCGGTAAGCGCCAGATTGCCTTCGGCCTGTTCTCAGAAAAGGTCCAACCGCAGCGCGCGCCGGTCGGTGAGGTCAAGCCGGGGTCGCCGGACGAGCGGTCGCCGCAATGCTTATGGGCCACTCGGTTCCCAGGGCGACGCCCGACGGCCTGGCTGCATTTCGGCTTTTCCCCTATCCCGCGCCCAAAGGTTCGGCGTGGCCGACGACGCGCAGCAGATGCGGCATTTTTTCGCGCAAGGCCCGTTCGACCTCGTCCATGGCCTCGTGGGTCGCGGTCACCGTCAGAGCCGGGCAGACGCGGGCGTGAAAATTGACCACCAGCCCCTCCTGGGTGAGGCGGGCGCGCACGTCGTGAATATCGCTGACCACAGCGTCTTTGGCCGCCGCCTCTTGCAAGGCGGCGGTGATGGCGGCGAGGGTGGCGGGGTCGGATTCATGGCCGGTGAGCTTGCGGTCCTGCAAGGGCTCGATATGGCTTTCGACCTCGATGTCATCGCCGATCTCGGCGCGAATATCGTCCTCCAGCGCGCTGGCTATGGCATGGGCTTCGCCATGGCTCAGCGAGCCGTCCAGCTCCAGATCGAAGGCGATGCAGTCGCGGTCGCCGAGATGCTGGACGAAAATATGATGCACGGCGAGTTTCTTGCGCGCGGCGATCAGGGCGATGCGCTCGGCGAGGGTCTCGTCGTCGAGCGCCTTGGGCGCCGAGACAATGCTGGCCTCGGTCTCCGGCGACACCAGCGCGATTTTCTCGCGCACGGCGGCTTCGATTTCCGCGACGCGCTCCATGGGCAGGGCGCGGGCCACGTCGATGAAAATTTCGCCGAGGATATGCGGGCCATTGGGGCGTAATTTGATGTTTTCCACCGCGACCACGCCGGGAACATGGGCGATGGCCTCGCGCAGCCGCTCCGCCAACCCTTCCGGGGCGCGGTCGAGCAGAGTGTCCAGGGTTTCGCGGCCGAGATGGATGCCGGCGTAGCCGATGAACAGGGCGACGCCGATGGCGGCCAGGGCGTCGCCCTGCTTGAAGCCATAGGCGTTGCCGATCAGGCCGATCAGCACCAGCACGGAGGCGACGAGATCGCTGGCGAAATGCATGGCGTCCGCCGCCAGCGCATGGCTGCCTGTCTTGTCCGCGACCTTTTTCAGCGCCAGGAAGCGGACGCTGTCCACGGCGATGGACACGCCCAGCACGCCAAAGGCCCACCAGGAGGATTCGATCAGCTCGCCGCCCTGGCGCAGCCGTTCGATCGCGGTCATCAGCACATAGAGCGCCAGCCCCGCGAGCAGGCCGGTTTCGGCCAAAGCCGAGAGCGATTCATATTTGCCATGGCCGTAGTGATGGCTCGCGTCGGCGGGCTTGTTGGCCTGGCGCACGGCGAAATAGGTGAGGAGGGTGGCGCCCGTGTCCAGGCCGTTATGGGCGGCTTCCGACAGCAGCGCCAGCGAGCCCGAGGCCAGGCCGGCGGCCAGTTTGCCCAGGGTCAGCAGGGCGCTGGCGGCGACCGAGCCGAGCGCGGCCTTTTCCTTGAGCGCGGCGTTTTCGGTCACGGGCTCCTCCTGTTCCGCGGACCGATAGCAGAAGCGCGACGACGGCGGCAAGCCGGCAAAAAAATATTTCCGCCCGAAGCAAAAAGCTTAGCCCCATGCTAAAAAAGGAAAAAAGGGAGTGAGAGACGTGCGTTACCTTCACACCATGATCCGCGTGAGCGATCTCGAGGCCGCGCTGGATTTCTTCATCGCCAAGCTGGGCCTTGTCGAGGTCCGCCGCATCGAAAACGCGCAAGGGCGGTTCACCCTGGTGTTTCTGGCGGCGGATGGCGATGTCGCCCGCGCCGCCGACACCGCCTCGCCCTGCGTCGAACTGACCTATAACTGGGATCCCGAAACCTATGCCGGCGGGCGCAATTTCGGCCATCTCGCCTATGAGACCGACGATATTTACGCGCTTTGCGACAAGCTGCAACAGGCGGGGGTGACCATCAACCGGCCGCCGCGCGACGGGCGCATGGCCTTCATCCGCACGCCCGACGGCATTTCCATCGAATTGCTGCAAAAGGGCGCCGCCCTGCCGGCTCGGGAGCCCTGGGCCAGCGCCGCCAATAGCGGCGTCTGGTGATGGATCAGCTCGAAGCGCGGCGAAAGCTGGTCGCCGCCTGCCAGACCATGAACGCCAAGGGTTTCAATCTGGGCGCGGCGGGCAATGTCTCCCTGCGCTTGGGCGAGGCCATGCTGATCACGCCGAGCGGCGTCGATTACGACCGGATGACCCCGGATTTGATCCTGCTCCAGAGGCTCGACGCCGAAACGCCGGCGCGCGACGCCGCCACCGGCGTCAAGGCGTCGAGCGAATGGCGCTTCCACCGCGATATTTTGCGCGCTCGCCCGGATGTCCACGCGGTCGTGCACAGCCACGCGCCCTATGCGACGGTGATGTCCATGTTGCGCCGTCCCATTCCCGCCAGCCACTACATGATCGCCGCTTTCGGCGGTTCGCGGATCGAATGCGTCGACTACGCGCCGTTTGGCACTCAAGATCTGTCCGATCTGGCCCTGGCCGGGCTGGGCGATCGGCTTGGCGTGCTGCTCGGCAGCCATGGCATGATCGCCGTCGGGCCGGATCTCGACCGCGCCCTGTGGCTGGCCGGCGAATTGGAGACGCTCGCCCGCTTGCATTATCTCGCCAGCCTGGCCGGCGCCCCGGCGTTGCTCGACGAGGCCCATATTGGCGAAATGGTCGAGAGATTCGCGGGTTACGGTCCGGGCGCCAAAGGTTAATTTTTAGTTAACGAAGCGTCACTTCAGGGCGATGATCGGCCGCGATCACGCAAATGTGATTCCGAAGCGGGGCCGGCGCGGGTTATCCTGTCCGCGTTCCTGATGTTTGTAATCTTGTTCTGCGCCCGGTCCGTCCGGGAATCGGAGGCGTTTATTCCGATCGAGAAACGGAGACATTCATGCAAACCGGTGAATTGTTCCGCTCATGCTCGAACGAATATGTGGCTGCGGCGGCCTTGCGCTGCATTGGCGGCGGCTTGCTGCGCAGGATCGACTCCGCGGCCCAGCTCGCCGGCCTGACGCGCGGCGCTTTGGTGGCCCGGCTTGTCATCGAATATGACCGCAAGGCCAGCCCTTCCTTGCGCAAGCAATTGGCGCTGAACATGCGCTACAATGAAATCCCGATTCTCGCGGGCCTGCGCCATGTGCTGGAGGCGGCTCTGGCGGGAAGCTGGGATTTTTCGTCACACCGCGCCCATGATCCGCAATGGCGGGGCGCGGGTTTCCATTGGGCGGTTGAGCCCAAGCCTGTCGCCGGCAACCAAGGCTGGCGGGCTCTCCATTAGCCAAGGCGTTGTTTTAAAGCAATTGTAGATGATCGCGGCGTTTTCGCGCCCGGGTTCGCGTCTGTTGGCGCTTGCCCGGGCGCGTCATTTCGCCGATATCGATATCTTCCCCGGAGCGGGGCGCCTTGTCCCAGCCCTTTCCGTTCCCGCAATCCTTTCGTGGCCGATCTCCCGTCCGAAGCCGACGGGCGTCATGCGCCGGGAGACATAGATTGGCGCATTTGCATAGCCTGCTGACGCAATTCGGGCCCTTCGCGGTGTTTTTCATGGTGGCGCTGGAAAGCGCCGGAGCGCCTCTCCCAGGCGAAACCATTCTGATCGCCGCCGCCGTGCTCGCCGGGCGCAGCCAGGAGGGCTCGATCGCCGAAATCATCGCTCTGGCCGCCGCCGGCGCGATTTTCGGCGATAATATCGGCTTTTGGCTGGGACGCAGCCTCGGCTTGCGGCTGCTGGTCGCCCATGGCGAGAAAATCGGCCTCGACGAGGACCGGTTGCGGCTGGGACAATATATGTTCCGCCGCTATGGCGGCGCCATTGTGTTCTTCGGCCGCTTCATCGCCTTTTTGCGCGCCTTCGCCGCCGTGCTCGCCGGCGCCAACAAACTGCCGCCGGGGGAGTTCTTCCTGTTCAACGCCGCTGGCGGCGTTGTCTGGGCCAGCATTTTCGGCCTCGGCGGCTATTATCTCGGCGCCGATTTCCACCGCGTCGCCGGACCGCTGGGCGCCGCGCTGTTCGTCCTCGCCGGGGCCTGCCTGCTCGCCTTCATCCTGTTCTTGCGCAAACATGAGGCGCGGCTGATCGCGCAGGCCAAAGTCGCGCTGCCGGGACCGCTTGGCCTCGAATAAGCCGCAGTCGGCCTGGAAGAAATCCGCAAGGACTTGTCGTTTAAACTGAGTCTGGAGGATTCGGAGCCGCTGTGTTCATCGAAACGATAAAACCGCTGATCGCCCAGCACGCCTATCTCGCGGTGTTCTGCATTGTCGCGCTGGAAAGCGCCGGCATTCCGCTGCCCGGCGAAACGGCGCTGGTGCTGGCGGCCATGTTCGCCGGGGCCACTGGGCTGATCGACGTCAAACTCGTGATTCTGCTCGCCGCCGCCGGCGCGATTTTCGGCGACAATCTCGGCTTCCTCGCCGGGCGGCGTTTCGGCCTGCCGCTGCTGCTCAAACATGGGGCCAAGCTCGGGCTGGGCGACGACCGCATCAAGCTCGGCCAATATCTCTTCGCCCATCACGGCGCGAAAATCGTGTTTTTCGGTCGTTTCGTCGCGCTGCTGCGCATATTCGCCGCCTTTCTCGCCGGCGTGAATCGCTATTCCTGGGGCCAGTTCCTGTTCTACAACGCCAGCGGCGGCGTGGTCTGGGCGTTGGTGTTCGGCTATGGCGGCTTCGCCTTCGGCGAGGCTTTCGAGCGCGTCGCCGGCCCGCTGGGCAAGATCGTGCTGGGCTGCGCGGTCGCTGGCGTCGCCTTCGGCTGGTGGTTCATCCACACCCAGGAAAAGAAACTGATCGCCCGCGCCGTCGCGGCTTTTCCCGGCCCGCTGCGCGAGGCGGAGCAGGCGGCGGAATGATTTTTTACAGCGCCGCCCGTAAATCCTTCGCGGCTTCGTCCGGCGGTCGGTCGGCGTTAAAAGTGCGGAAAAACCGTCCGTCGCGGTCCATCAGATAGATCACCGCGCTATGGTCCATGGTGTAATCGCCATGTTCCCCAGGGACTTTGCGCGCATAGACGCGATAGGCCGTGAGCATCCTGTCCACCGCCGCACGGTCGCCTGACAGGCCGACGATGCGGGGATCGAAATTGGCGGCATAGTCCGCCATCAGCTCGGGCGTGTCGCGCTCGGGATCGACGGTGACGAACAGAACCTTGATTTTGGCCTCCGGGCCGAGCGCCGCCAGAACCTGGGCGATTTTGGTCAGCGTGGTCGGGCAGACATCGGGGCAATGCGTATAGCCGAAGAACACCAGGAAGGGCGCGCCGCGCAGATCGGCCTCGGTGACCGTCTTGCCGCCGCCGGTTTGCAAGGCGAAGGGTCCGCCAATGGCGACAGGCGCCGGGGCGCCGGGCTGCTCTTTCGCCAGATAGCCTATGCCCAGGGCCGAAAGGCCGAGCAGGATGAAGGCGCCGGCGAGCATAAGGATCAACGCGCGCGGCGTCTTCGGCTCCCGAATCGTGGCGGGTTTTCGCTTGGCGGCCATTACATGCAGGTCCAAACGGCGTTGAGCGCCTGGACGAAGACCAGCGGCCCATAGAGCGCCCAAAGCGCCAGAGCCGCGGCGAAGCTGGCCGCAAGCAGCCCGCCGCCGGCCCAGACCAGGATTTTTTCGCGCGCCATTAACAAGAACTCCGGCGTCTTACATGGCTTCTATCCCGCCGCTTGTCCAGCATCCGGCCTGGGGATGCGGAACCAGACGAGATAGAGCGCCGGCAGGAACAGCAGCGTCAGCACCGTGCCGACGATAATGCCGCCCATCATCGCATAGGCCATCGGTCCCCAGAAAATCTCCCGGCTGATCGGGATCAGCGCCAGGGTGGCGGCGGCGGCGGTGAGCATGATCGGCCGCATGCGGTGCTGGGTCGCCTCGCGCACGGCTTCCCAGGCGGGGAGGCCTTCCTTCAGCAGGGTCTCGATCTGAATGATGAGAATCACGGAATTGCGGATGAGAATGCCGATCAGCGCCAATATGCCGAGTATGGCGACGAAACCCATGGGCTTATGACTGAGCAGCAGCGCCGCGGAAACGCCGATGACCGCCAGCGGCGCCACGGCGAAGACCAGGAACAGCCGGCTGAAGCTCTGCAACTGGATCATCAATATGGTCGCCATGATGAACAGCATCAGCGGGAACACCGCATTGATCGGCCCCTGCGCCTTGGCGCTTTCCTCGACCGCGCCGCCGGTCTCGATCTTGTAGCCGGGCGGCAGGCTCTGCGCGAAGCCGTCGATGTCCGAGGCAAGCTGGCGGACCACGGTGTCGGGCTGGACGTCGTCGGCGATGC
The DNA here is from genome assembly GCA_963804045.1 of uncultured Alphaproteobacteria bacterium. Classification (GTDB taxonomy): domain Bacteria; phylum Pseudomonadota; class Alphaproteobacteria; order Rhizobiales; family Beijerinckiaceae; genus Rhodoblastus. Next base: position 49,352 of record CAWDOR010000002.1, read on the forward strand.
TCACTTTCAGGGTCACGGTCGGCAGGCGCGCGCGTCGCCAGATGGTCGGCTGCTCCAGAGCGAAATCGACGCTGGCGACCGCCGCCAGCGGCACGGCCTGGCCGCCCGCGCCCGGCAATTGCAGGTTTTGCAGCGTATCGACGGAGGCGCGCTCGCCGCCCCTGGCGCGGGCGATGACGTCGACGAGATAGATGTCGTCGCGCACCTGGGTCACGGCCGCGCCATTGACCACGCTGTTGAGCGCCGAGGCTATATCCTGCGAGGAGACGCCGAGCGCCCGCGCCTTGTCCTGAAGCACGTTGACGCGGACCACGCGCGCCGGTTCGCCCCAGTCGAAGGTGACATAGCCGAGGTGGGGATTCTTGGCGACGACATTGGCCAGATCCCGCGATTTTTCGCGCACGGTCTGGATGTCGGGACCGCTGAGGCGATATTGCACCGGGCGCCCGACCGGCGGACCGATGTCGAGCAGATGGATGAAGGCGTCGGTTCCCGGAAAGGTCTTTCTCAGCCAGTCGCGATATTTGACGATCAGCCGGTCGCGCGCCTCGACATTCTTCGTCAGGATGACCGTCTGGCCGAAGGCGACATTGGCCGGCTGCACGTCGAAGGACAGCACGAAGCGCTTGGCGCCTTCGCCGACATAGCTCGAATAAAGCGCGATGTCCTTTTCGCCCTCCAGCATTTCCGCTTCGAAACGCTTCATCTGGGCGTCGGTGTCGAAGATCGAGGCGTTCTGCGGCAGGTTCCAGTCGACGATCAATTCGGGACGGTCGGAAGAGGGGAAGAATTGCTGCTGGACGAAGCCCATGCCGAACAGCGCCAGGGCGAAGGCGCCGAGCGTCGCGCCAATGGTCAGCCAGCGCCTGTTCATGCAGAATTCCAGCGCCCGGTCGAAGCCGCGGGCGACGAAGGACTTGCCGGTCTCGTGATGGCCCTTCATGGTTTTCGGCAAGAGGCTCACGCCGAGCAGCGGCGTGAACAGCACCGCCACCAGCCAGGAGACGATCAGCGCCACGGAGATGACGACGAACAGCGTGAAGGTGAATTCACCCGCGGCGCTGTCATTGAGGCCGACGGGAATGAAGCCGGCCGCCGTGACCAGCGTGCCCGTGAGCATGGGAAAGGCGGTGCTGGTATAGACATGGGTGGCGGCCTTGCGCAGGTCGTCGCCGGCCTCCAGCCGCGCCACCATCATTTCCACGGCGATCATGGCGTCGTCGACCAGCAGGCCGAGCGCGATGATCAGCGCGCCCAGCGAAATGCGCTGCAAGGAAATGCCGGTTTCGCGCATGACCAGAAAAGTGATCGCCAGCACCAGGGGGATGGCGATGGCCACCACCAGCCCGGCGCGCAGGCCCAGACTGATGAAGGAAATGGCGAGCACGATGACGACGGCCTCGAACAGGCCCTCGGTAAAGCCGGAGACGGCTTTTTCCACAACGGCTGGCTGGTCGGAGACGCGATAGACATCGACGCCGATGGGCAGGTCGGCCTTGATGGTTTCGAGCTGCCGGTCGAGCGCCGCGCCGAATTCGAGCAGATTGGCGCCGGCTTTCATGCCTATGGCGAGACCGATGGCCGGCTGGCCATTGTAGCGGAACAGATTTGCCGGCGGATCGACGTAGCCGCGCCGGATGGTCGCCACATCGGTGAGCGGAAAGAAGCGGTCGTTGACGCGCAGATTAATGCCGCGAAGGCTGTCTTCCGAGGTGAACTGGCCGGAGACGCGGACGAAAATCTGTTCGGGCCCGGCTTGCACCGCGCCCGAGGGCGTCACGGCGTTCTGCGCCGCCAGCGTCGCCATCATCTGTTGCAGATCGATGCCGAGCGAGGCCACCTGCCTTGTGGAGAATTCCAGATAAATGGCCTCGTTCTGCGCGCCGATCAGATCGACGCGGCCGACGTTGGCGGTGGTGAGAATTTTGGCGCGCGCCGCTTCGACCTGGTCGCGCAATTGGCGATGGCTCAGGCCGTCGGCGGTGAAGGCGAAAATATTGCCATAGACGTCGCCGAAACGGTCGTTGAAAAACGGCCCCTGCACGCCCGAGGGAAAATCCTTCCTGATGTCCGAGACCATGTTGCGGACGCGGGTCCAGGTCGCCTCGACATTGCGCGCCTTGGTGGTTTGCAGCAGATTGACGAAGACGATGGTCTGGCCGGCGGTGGTGATCGAGCGGGTGTAATCGAGCGATTCCAACTCTTCCATCTTGCGCTCGATGCGCTCGGTCACCTGTTTGGCGACATCCTCCGCCGTCGCGCCCGGCCATGTCGCCTGGACGATCATCGTCTTGATGGTGAAATTGGGATCCTCCTCACGGCCCAGGCCCAGATAGGCGAAGGCGCCGGCGATGATGAAGACGATCATGAAATACCAGATCAGCGAACGCCGATCGAGCGCCCAGTCGGACAGATTGAACCCGTTCACGGCGTCGCCCCTTCGATGATCCTGACGATCTGGCCTTCCTTCAGCCGGTGGACCCCGGCGATGACGACGCGCTCGCCGCCTTTCAACCCGCCGCGCACCAGAAAGCGCCCATCGCGGTCGGGCGCGACGTCAATGTCGCGCAAGGACGCCGCGAATGTTTGCGGATCGACGGTGAACACCCTGACGCGATCTCCCTCTTGCAGCAGCGCGGAAGCCGGCAGGCGGATCAGCCAGTCCTCGGCGGCGGCGGGCCGCGCCGAAACCGTGGCGCCGAGCCGGAAGGCCGGCGGCGGATTGTCCAGGGCGATCTTGATGCGCCTTGTGCGCGTGGCGGCGTCCGATTGCGGCGAGATCTCGCGCACGACGCCATTGACCGTGGCGGCGTCATCGATCTCCAGGCCCACGGTGAATTTCTCGCCAATGAAAAACACATCCATCAAACTGTCGGGAACATCGATCACCGCGTCGCGGCGGCTGGGCTCGGCGAGCGCGATCACCGCCTGTCCCGGCGCGACGGTCTGGCCGATCTCGGCGTAAGTCGCGGTGACCACGCCGGCGTAATCCGCCTTGAGCACGGTGTAGGACAATTGCTCCTGCGCCTTGGCGAGGCTGGCCTGGGCCTGCGCCTTGGAGGCCAGGGCGGCGGCGCGGGCCTGCTGGGCGTTGTCGAACGCCGCCTGCGAGGCGGTTTTCATCGCGAGAAGTTGGGATTGCCGGGCTTCCGTGGCGGTGGCGTTGTCATATTGCGCCTGGGCGCTGGCCAGCGTCGCCGCGGCGGCGCGGGCGGCCGCCTCGTAAGCCGTGGGATCGACGGCGGCGATCATCCGGCCGGCTTCGAGCCGGTCGCCGACTTTGACAGGACGCGCGATCATGCGGCCGAGCACGCGAAAGCCCAGGGGGCTCTGAATTTGCGGCTGCACCACGCCGACGAGCGCCTGGTCGAGCGCCGGCGCGGGCGTGGCGATCACGGTCATGGCCGGGCGCGGCGCTTCGGTCTTTTCCTCGGTCTTGCCGCAGGCGGCGAGCGCCAGCGGCGCCAGCAGGAGAAGGGCGAGCGGGCGGCTCATTTCAGCGCCTCCTCATTTTGAATCCGCACGGTCTGGCCCTCCCGCAACAGCTTGCCGCCCTCGGTCACCGCGAGTTCGCCGGGCTTGACGCCGTCGCGCAGGACGAAGCTGTCCTTTTCGTAAAGCGCGATGGCCACCGGGCGCAGGCTCACCCGCCGACTGGCGGGATCGACGATCCAGATCGCCGGCGCGCCGCCCTTGGAGGCCATGGCGGTCCAGGGCAGAACGACGGAATCCGCCATGCGCCAGCGCGCCCGTCCGGAGACCGCCGCGCCGAGCGGAAATTGCGCGGGGTCGCCGCCGATCTCGACCTTGATCTGAATGGTTCCCGTGCGCGGATCGACCACCGGCGATATTTCGCGAATATGGCCCGGCGCGATCACATTGGGATCGGAGATCAGCGACAGATCGACCGAGCCGCTGCTGGGCGGATTGACGAACAGCGACTCGAACACGGCGAAAACCGCGTCGCGCGGTCCGTCCTCGGCGAAACTATAGGCGGATTGGGCCGCTTGCGCGACCTGTCCCACCTCGATGGCGCGGGCGGTGATCATGCCCGCGTGTCCCGCGCGCAATTGCGTATAGGACAGCGCGTCCTGGGCGGCGCTGAGCTGGGCGCGGGCGGCGTCGAGCGCGCCGGTCGCCGAACGCTGGCCCTGATCGGCGAGATCATAGGCGGCCTTGGTGGTATAGCCCTTGGCGAGCAGAGCCTTCTGCCGGTCGAAATTGGCGGCGGACTGGCGCAGGGTCGCTTCGGCGCCCGCCAGTCCCGCCTTGGCGGCGTCGAGATCGGCCTGCTGTTCCGAAGGGTCGAGCCGGGCGAGAATGGCGTCGGCCTGGACGTGCTGGCCGACCTCGCCGCTGCGCTCGATCACCCGGCCGGAGACGCGGAAGGACAATTCGGTCTGCACCCGCGCCCTTACTGATCCGGAAAGGGTCATTTCGCGCCGCCAGGCGCGCGGCGCGACCTTCTCGACGAGCACATTGAGGGGCGGATTGGCCTTGTCCGCACTCTCCTCGCCGCAACCGGCAAGCGGCAGCAGCAGGCCCGCCAACAGCAGATGCGATTTCATGAAAATCCCCGGCGCGGAAAATTGAGCGAGACTTTTTTCTCTCTATCGGATATTATTGACTGACTGGAAAGTCAATAACTATAAACTGGCCATCATGAGTTTCGTCAAATGCGACCTGTTGCGTCGAAGGCGCAAGGCCGAACGCCCCGGGGAAATCCTCGAGGCCGCCTTCGAGGCCTTCGCCGAACGCGGCTACGCGGCGACCCGGCTTGACGATATCGCCGCGCGCGCCGGCGTCACCAAGGGCACTATCTACGTCTATTTCGAAACCAAGGAAAAGCTGTTCGAGGAGATGGTGCGCAGCCATTCCCAGGGCATGTTGGCCGACGCGGACGCCATGCTGGCGGAACTGCGAGGCGACGCCGTGGAAAATTTCCGCGCCTTCCTGCGTTTTCTCTATGGGCGCTGCGTCGGCGACCGCCGGGGGCGGGAGATCATGCGTTTCATGATCGCCGACGGCAAAATGTTCCCGCAACTGGTCGCCGAACATTATCGCGATTTCGTCCAGCCCTCGCTGGCCATGGTTGGCGGACTGCTCGAACAGGGGGTGCAGTCTGGGGCCTTTCGTGGCGATCTGCGCCGCGAATCGCTCAATGTCGTCATCGCCCCCATGGTGTTTTTCAACGTTTTGCGCTTGATTTTCGCCGAATCCCTGCCGGTGGACCAAGAGGCCTATATCGACGCCCATATCGACATGGTCCTGCACGGCCTGCGGGCGAAATAGGTTTTATTCCGGATAAAAATCCTGCGGCGCCAACTCGAAACCGGAAAATTCAAAGGCCGGGGCGACGATGCAGGACACCAGCGTCCACAGCCCCAAACTTTCCGCCTGCTGCCAGTCGCCGGCGGGGACGACGGCCTGCAAGCTCTCGCCCGCAGCGAGATCGGGCCCCACGCGATGGTCGCGCCGCCCTTCGGGGCCGGCGATCGCAAGGCGCAGCGGCGCGCCGGCCTGCCACAGCCAGATTTCCGCCGCGTCGACGCGATGCCAGCGCGAAATTTCGCCGGCCGCCGGCAGGAAATAGATGGTTGTGGCGGCGCCGCGTCCGCCTGTCGCGGGCCGGTCCCGCCAGATTTCGCGATAATGGCCGCCTTCGGGATGCGGTTTCAGCCCCAGCGCCGCGCAGATTTCGGCCGGCGTCAGCGAACGGTCGCGCAGATCGAGCATGGCTCACACCATCCGGACGGCGCGGATGCGCAGGCTGCGGCGCGGCTTGATCCGGCGAATCAGCTCCGGCAGATCGCGCGCGCGGGCGCCAGCGACGTCGCGCCGACGCGCCAGCAGGCCGACGGCGCGCGCCAGCCCCGGCGCCAGCCGCGTTGGCAGACTATGGGGCGAGCGCCGCAACAGCGCGCCGGTAAACAGTTCGCCTTCGAGCAGCAGGTCGCCGGCCTCTTCGATAAAGCCGCCGGGCGGGGCGTAGCCGCCTTCGAGCACGAAAACGATGTCGCCGCGCGTCGCCTCCAGCGCGCGTAACAAACCTTCCTTGGCGGAGTCGGTTTCGACATGGGCGCATCCCGCGTGATCGGCGAGCGTTGTCAAATCGTCGGCCGCGGGGCCAATCAGCACGGCGTCGCGCACCAGGCCTTCCATCGTCGCCCGAACAAGCGCTCCCAATGTGCGCGCCAAGGCTTCGGCGGCGCGGGGGGCGGGCGTGGCGGCTCCAAGCGAGGGCGACAGGAGAATGACGGAAATCATGACCTTCCCTTTAGTCGCTTTTCCTCGCGGGCGCAAAAGCCTTGACAAAGCGTTAATGTTCGCGGATTGTTCTAGTCCTGTTTTGTTCGCGGATCGCCCATGCCCCCTGCCGCCGTCCAAACCGAAGCCCTCGTCCAAACCGAAATCCTGGGAATCTCGCCGCAGCGACGGCGCGGGCGCGGCGCGGCGACCAACGTCAGCGGCCGATTCGAGAGGGAGCGCCGCGAGACTTTCGACGACGGCTGGGGCGCGCCCGACGATTTGCCGGCTTTTGCCACGGAAATCGCCCATGAGCGACCGCGCAGCCTGATCGCCCGCAACAATTCGCCTGATATCGCCTTCGACCGTTCGATCAATCCCTATCGCGGCTGCGAACATGGCTGCGTCTATTGCTTCGCCCGGCCGAGCCACGCTTTTCTCGGCCTGTCGCCGGGGCTGGATTTTGAAAGCCGACTGACGGTCAAGGACGGCGCCGCCGACCTGCTGCGCCGCGAATTGTCGGCGCCCGGCTACCAGCCGAAGACCATCGCCATAGGAACGAACACCGATCCCTATCAGCCGATCGAACGCCGTCACCGGGTGATGCGCGAGATTTTGCAGGTTCTCGCCGACGCCCGCCACCCCGTGGCCATTGTCACCAAATCCGCGCATATCCTGCGCGATCTCGACATTTTGGCGCCCATGGCGGCGCAGGGCCTGGTTAAGGCGGCTTTGTCGATCACCACGCTCGACCGCCGCCTCGCCCGCGCCCTGGAGCCGCGCGCCTCGACGCCGGAGCGCCGGCTCGACGCGATCCAGGCGCTGGCCGCCGCCGGCGTGCCGACCGCAGCCATGGTCGCGCCGGTCATTCCCGGCGTCACCGATCACGAGATCGAGACCATTCTGGCCCGGGCGCAAGCCGCCGGGGCGAGCGAGGCTGGCTATATTCTGCTGCGCCTGCCGCTGGAGACCCAGGATCTCTTCGCCCATTGGCTGCTGGAAAATTTTCCCGACAAATATCGCAAGGTGATGGCGCTGCTGCGCTCGACCCGCGACGGCAAGCTCTACGATTCAACCTGGGGTAAGCGGATGACCGGAACCGGCCCCTACGCCTGGACGCTGGGCCGCCGTTTTGAATTGGCCTGCGAACGACTGGGGCTGGGCAAGCAGAAGGGGAAATTGCGCACGGACCTTTTCCTGCGCCCACAAGGCGGCGGCGTGCAATTGAGCCTGTTTTAGCTCCGTCTCGCCGCTCGATAGGGAAAAGGCGAGAAGCGCGTCGAGACGAGGATGGGAGCCGAGCCGACAATGGGCCGGCCCCAATTCGAGGATATTCTGACTTCCGCTTGAGTCGGGGCGGCCTCGGCGGCCGGCGTCGGGGGCGCGGGCGTTGCGGGCGCGGGAGTCGGCGCGGCCGGCGGGAGGAGATCGGCGGGGCGGATCGGCGGCGTCGGCGCGGGTTCTTCCGGCGTGGGCGCCGCCGGCAAGTCTTCGCCTGGCGTCGCTGCGGGTTTTGGCTCCAACTTGGGCGGATTGACCTGCGCCGTGGCGACACGCACGCGCTGCGCCTTGACCTGAACGCCGCTCGCCGGCGCCCCGGCGGGTGAAAACACCTCCGCGATCGATCCGAAAATATCCTGGGCCGAGTGCGTGGCCGGCGCGCTGCGGGCGCGGGCCACGGCGTAATTGGGCGCCAAGGGCCTGTTGCAGTCGCGAATGCCAAGCCTGATCAGCTCAGAACCCGTCAAAACCTTGTAATTGCGGGTCAGTTCGCCCAATTTTTCGCGCACGGCGGGCGGATAGGAGGCCATCAACTGCTCGGAAATCTCCTCATTGGCGATTTTGGTGCGCAAGTCATAGGCCTTGTGGAATTTCAAGAGGCTGTCGGGATAGACGCAGACGGTGGGCAGGCTGAGCGCCAGCGTGCAGGCCGAGCGGCATTCATGCAGCCGCACCTCGCGCCCGGTCTCGAAATAGAGCCGGGTTTGCGCTCCATATTCATTGACATAGCCGCCGACATCCTTGGTGACGATAACAGGCGCGTCGCCCGGCGGTGGGTGGAGATAGGTCATGGCGCCAGCAGGGTTGGGTTTTCCCCGAACATGGCTGTCATAGAGTTAAGGCATTGTTAACGTCATCCATCGCCGGACCGCAGCCTTGACTCCTTCCATAGAACCCATTTCGCTCGGCCATGCCGAGGCCTTTCACGCCCTGTTCGACGCGGTGGCGCGCGAAAAGCATTTTCTCGCTTCCCTTCAAGCCCCGCCCATCGAAAAATTGCGAGAGTTTTTGGCGTCCGTCATGAAGACAGAGGCGCCGTTCCATGTCGCCACAATCCATAGTGAGTTAATCGGCTGGTGCGACGCCCAGCCACGCAAATATGAATCAGAAAACCACCGGGCGGTGTTGGGAATCGGCCTGGCCAAGCCCTGGCGCGGAAAGGGATTTGGCCGGGCGTTGATGGCGCGCACCCTCGACGCGGCTTTCGCGTCTGGCTTTGAAAAGGTCGAGCTGACTGTGCGCGACGACAATAGCGCCGCGAAAAAGCTCTATCGGCGCATGGGCTTCCGCGTCGAAGGCTTTTTCCACGACGCGGCGCGAGTCGAGGGGCAATATTACGATGTGCTGGGCATGGCGCTGAGCCGCCGCGACTATCTCGCTCACTCCGCCGCTTCGGGCGTCGCGGCGCGATAGCGGGCGCGCAGATCGTCGATGCAGAGATCGGCGCCGTTTTCCTGGCATCGCCAGAAGGTCCAGCCGTTGCAGGCCGGCAGGCCCTGGGCCAGAGCGCCGATCTTGTGGATCGAGCCGACAATGTCGCCCAGCGCAATGGCGCCGTCGGCGCGCACTGTGGCGCGCCAGCGTTTCTTCTCGTCGAAAAGCTCGGCGCCCGGCGCGATCATGCCGGATTCGACCAGGCTGGCGAAGGCGACGCGCTTTTCCTGGCGTTTAGCGACGGGATTGTGGAAGGCGGTTTCCGGCAGAGGCGCGGCGGCGGCGATTCTGGCGTGGGCGGCGTCTATATAAGTCGCGTCGCGCTCGCAGCCGATGAAATGGCGGCCGAGCTTTTTCGCCACCGCGCCGGTGGTGCCGGAGCCGAAGAAAGGATCGACCACAATATCGCCCGGCTTGGTCGCGGCCATCAGGATGCGGGCCAGCAAAGCTTCCGGCTTTTGCGTCGGGTGGGTCTTTTTGCCGTCCTCGTCCTTCAGCCTTTCAGCGCCGGTGCAGATCGGAAAATACCAGTCGGAACGGACCTGACGGTCCTCATTGCCGGCCTTGAGCGCCTCGTAATTGAAGGTGTAGCTCTTGGAGGTCGCACTTTTGCTCGCCCAGATCAGCGTCTCATGGGCGTTGGTGAAGCGGCGGCCGCGAAAATTGGGCATGGGATTGGCTTTGCGCCAGACGATGTCATTGAGGATCCAGAAGCCGAGATCCTGCATGATCGCGCCGACGCGGAAAATATTATGATAGGAGCCGATGACGAAAATGGTGGCGTCCGGCTTCATCGCCCGGCGCGCGGCGGCGAGCCAGTCGCGGCTGAAGCGGTCGTAATCGGCGAAAGAGGCGAATTTGTCCCAATCGTCGTCGACGGCGTCGACTTCGCTCTGGTCGGGGCGGGTGAGGCCGCCTTCGAGCTGGAGATTATAAGGGGGGTCGGCGAAGACCAGATCGACGCTGGCCTCCGGCAGCCCGCGCAGCGACTCGATGCAGTCGCCGACCAGGATCACGTCGCGCGGCGGGGCGACACTGAGTCCCGCCGCGCCCGGGCGGCGAACCGGCTGAAGTCCAGTACGCGAAACCAGTTTCTGGACTTTGGAGCCGGCCGCCCCGGCGCGTTGGATACTCATGAACTCGAAACCATCTACGCGACTGACTGACCAGCCGAACTTAGCCGCGCCAGGGTAAAGACGAGGTTTAGAAAGCCTTGGCGAACCTGTCCCTTTTCCGCACGAAAAACTTAACGCGTTCTTAGGGTTACCAAGAGTTAGCGCCCTTAGTTGTCAGGTGTTAAGATCGTGTGAACGCTGGCCCGCCCCGCCGCATGGCGGCAAGAACTCTATAAACGGGGCGGCTCACAGCGCGGCTCACAGCGCGGCGCGCACCGGGGCGAAGGAGCGTCGATGCTCCGGGCAGGGGCCAAAACGCTTCAGCGCCGCCAGATGGGCCGGGGTCGGATAGCCCGCGTGGACGGCGAAACCGTAAACAGGATAAAGCTCGTCGAGCCGCGTCATCAACCGGTCGCGGCTCACCTTGGCGACGATCGAGGCGGCGGCGATGGACAGCGAGGTCGCGTCGCCCTTGATCACGGCGCGGGCCGGGCAGATCAGCGTCGGCGCGTCGCGCCCATCGATCAGGGCGAGGGCCGGCTTGACCGCCAGCGCCCTTGCGACGCGGGCCATGCAGGCGAGCGTCGCCCCGCGGATGTTGAGCGCGTCGACTTCCGCCGCCGGGGCCAGGGCCACGGAAACCGCCAGGGCCGTCGCGTAAATTTCTTCCGCCAGCGCCTCGCGTTTCTTAGCGGTGAGTTTCTTGGAATCGTCGAGTCCCCGCGGCAGATTGTCGCGGTCGAGAATCACGGCGGCGACGCAGACCGGTCCGGCCAAAGGCCCGCGCCCGACCTCGTCGATCCCGGCGATGGGGTAAAGGCCCTGGCGAAAAGCCTCGCGCTCGAGTTCGAAATGGGCGACCATCTACGCCTCGTCCAGCGCCTTTTTCAGCGCCCGTAAATCGCGCCAGGCCTGGGCCTTGGCGAGCGGCGCGCGCAGCAGATAGGCGGGATGCAGCATGGGCAGGGCGCGCACCCGCTTGCCGGCGCAATCATAGTCGCGCCAATGGCCGCGCAGCCGCATGATGCCTTCCTTTTCGCCGAGCAGGGTCTGGGCCGCCGAGGCGCCGAGCAGCACGAGAAAATCCGGGGAAACCAGTTCGATCTGGCGGCGGACGAAGGGCAGGCAGAGCGCCAGTTCCTGCGGCGTCGGCGTGCGATTGCCCGGCGGGCGCCAGGGCACGACATTGGCGATATAGACTTTTGTGCGGTCGAGGCCGATGGCGGCGAGCATTTTGTCCAGCAGTTGCCCGGCGCGGCCGACGAAAGGTTTGCCAATCCGGTCCTCGTCGGCGCCTGGACCCTCGCCGACGATCATCACCCGCGCATTGGGCGCGCCGTCGGCGAAAACCAGTTGGGTCGCCGAGTTTTTCAGCGCGCAGCCGTCGTAAGCCGCGAGCCTTTCGCGCAAGTCTTCCAGCGTTTGGGCGCTGGCCGCCTGTTCGCGCGCCCCGGCGCTGGCGGCGTCATGGCTCAGGCCCAGCACGGGATTGGCGGCGGCGCCGATTTTTTCGCGCGGCGCCGGACTCGCGGCTTTTTCGCGCGGGCGCTGCTGGGGAGCGGGCGGCGTCGGGGCGACGGGCGCTTCCAGCCGGCGGGCCTCGGTTTCGCGCGCCAAAACTTCGGATTCGGCGAAACGGTCAAAAGCCGTCTCAGCGACCGGCGCATCCACGCCAATATCGCGATAAAAGCGCAACACAGCCGCAAGGCCGTCGCGATCGAGCGCCGAAAGATCGAGCATCGGCCTTTGTAGCCAGTCCGGCGCGGCGGCGCAAATGGCGCCGCAACGCAAAAAAACGCCGCCAATGGCCATTGGGCCAGTGGACAGCGGCGCGCGACGCGCTAAGAAAGCAGGCTGGACACTACTGCGGGAGACAGGGATGAGCGCGTTGGAGCCCCGGGAATCGATGGATTATGACGTCGTCGTGGTTGGCGGCGGACCGGCGGGCCTTTCGGCGGCGATCCGGCTGAAGCAGATCAATCCCGAATTCACCGTCGTGGTCGTGGAAAAGGGCTCGGAAGTCGGCGCCCATATTCTCTCCGGCGCGGTGGTCGATCCCATCGGCCTCGACAAATTGCTCCCCGATTGGCGCGAAGACCCGGTCGCTCCGTTGAAGACCCAGGTCAGCGAGGACCGTTTCTACATGCTCGGCCAGGGCGGCGGCGTGCGCCTGCCCAATTTCGCCATGCCGCCGTTGATGAACAATCACGGCAAATATGTCGGCTCGCTCGGCAATGTCGCCCGCTTCCTCGCCGCCAAGGCCGAGGAGCTGGGCGTGGAAATCTATCCCGGCTTCGCCGCCGCCGAGATTCTCTATGGCGATAAATGCGAAGTTTTGGGCGTCGCCACCGGCGACATGGGCGTCGGCCGCGATGGCCAGCCCAAGGACTCTTTCACCCGCGGCATGGAGCTCAGGGGCAAATACACCTTGTTCGCCGAGGGCGCGCGCGGCTCGCTGTCCAAGCAGCTGATCGCCAAATACAAGCTGGACGAGGGCCGCGAGCCGCAGAAATACGGCATTGGCGTCAAGGAGCTGTGGCAGGTCGATCCAGCCAAGCACCAGCCCGGCCTGGTCCAGCACGCCTTCGGCTGGCCGCTGGATTCGCACACCGGCGGCGGCGCCTTCCTCTATCATATCGAGGACAATCAGGTGGTGGTGGGCTATGTCATCCACCTCAATTACAAGAATCCGACGCTGTCGCCTTTCGACGAATTCCAGCGTTTCAAAACCCATCCCTATTTCCGCGACACTTTTGTCGGCGGCAAGCGCATCGCCTATGGCGCCCGCGCCTTGACCGAAGGCGGTTGGCAATCGGTGCCGAAGCTGGTTTTCGCCGGCGGCGCGCTGATCGGCTGCGCGGCCGGCTTCATGAATGTCCCGCGCATCAAGGGCTCGCATAATGCGGTGCTGTCGGGGATCGAGGCGGCGGAAGCCGCCGCTGAGGCTCTCGCCGCGGGCCGCGGCCATGACGAGCTTTCCGCTTACGAAAAGGGCTGGCGCGCCGGACCGATCGGCGCCGATCTCAAGAAAGTGCGCAACGTCAAGCCGCTCTGGTCGAAATTCGGCACGTTCATCGGCGTTCCCCTGGGCGGGATCGACATGTGGCTCAACAATCTCGCGGGCCTGACGCTGTTTGGCACGCTCAAGCACGGCAAGCCGGATTACGCCACGCTGAAGCCGCTGAGCGAGGTGACGCCAATTGTCTATCCCAAGCCGGATGGCGTGGTCTCCTTCGACAAGCTCTCCTCGGTGTTCCTGTCGAGCACCAATCACGAGGAAGACCAGCCGATCCATCTGAAGCTGAGCGATCCCTCGATCCCGCTGACGAGCAATCTGCCGCTCTATGGCGAACCGGCCCGGCTTTACTGCCCGGCGGGCGTCTATGAAGTGCTCTATGGCGACGAGGCGGCGAAAACCGATCCGCGTTTCGTCATCAACGCGCAGAATTGCGTCCATTGCAAAACCTGCGACATCAAGGACCCCGCGCAGAACATCACATGGACCACGCCCGAGGGCGGCGGCGGACCGAATTATCCGAATATGTGAGACGGCGGCTCAAAGCTTAACCCGGCATAAATCGGCTCCGGCTAACGTGACCCTACGTTTGTCGGAGCTTGAACCATGGCCAGTGCGCGCAAGATTGCTCTCCCCCTGATGTTTTTCGCGGCGGGCTGCGCGCCGGCATTGGCTGGCGGCTATGGCGCGGAATCGAGCTTTCCCTTCGTCGACAATCTTGTGCAATGGGCGAGGCTGGACAATCTCGACGGCGACCATCGCGATTTTCTCGGCCTGATCCTGGTCGGCTATAGCCTGGCCTTTGGCTATTTCGCCCATTTGTTTTTGCGCGGGGCCAGTTTCGGCATCGCCGTCAACGCGATCATCGCCGTGATCGGCTGTAGTTTGGCGCTGATCGGCCTTGGTCCGCGTTTTGGCCTGTTGTCGCGGCTGTCGGGCAAGACGCAGGAATTTGTCATGACCATCGGCGTCGCCGCCGCCGCCGTGCCGATGCTGCTTCTGGCCGTGACGCTGGCGCTCGCCCTGCGCCGCGGCTCGGTGAATCTGTTCTATTTCCGCATGCGGCGCAGGCAAGACGCCCAGCGCGCCCACCTGGTTCAGGCGGAGCTGCCGCCGCGCATCGCCGACATCGTCAAGAAATCGGCTTAAGCGGCGCGAAACGCGCCGAACTGGCTTTTTCCCACATGGCTCGCAAATGGTCGTCCTGCGCGCCGCGCAGCAATTCGCCGTCTTCCAGCGGCGGATAAAGCTCGGTGAAACTGGCGACGGCGGTTTCCGACACGCGGCGGCGGAATTGTTCGGGCGCGAACTCATTGGGATGATCGAGGCCTGCCGCCGCAACCAGCTCGGCCAGGCAATGCAGCGTGGCCTTGTGATAATTGGCGACCCGGGCGATCTTGTCGGGGACCACCAGAGCGCGGCCGCGCCAGGGATCCTGAGTGGCGACGCCGGTCGGGCAGGCGTCGGTGTGGCAGGACAGCGACTGGATGCAGCCGACCGAGAACATGAAGCCGCGCGCCGCGTTGCACCAATCGGCGCCCATGGCCATGGCCCGGGCTATGTCGAAGGCCGTGGTGATCTTGCCGGAGCAGCCGATGCGGATTTTGTCGCGCAAACCGGCGCCGGCCAGGGCGTTATGGACAAAATGCAGGCCCTCGCGCAGCGGCGTGCCAATATGGTCCATGAATTCTTCCGGCGCGGCGCCGGTGCCGCCTTCCTTGCCGTCGACGACAATGAAATCCGGCGCGGTTCCGCTTTCCAGCATGGCCTTGACAATGCCGAGGAACTCGACGGGCTGGCCCAGGCAGAATTTGATCCCGACCGGCTTGCCGCCGGAGAGCTGGCGCAATTGGCCGATAAAGGCGATCAGTTCGGCCGGCGTGGAAAAGGCGCTATGGGCGGCGGGGGATATGCAGTCCTGACCCAGGGGCACGCCACGAATCGCGGCGATCTCCGGCGTCACCTTGGCGGCAGGCAAAACGCCGCCATGGCCGGGCTTGGCGCCCTGGCTGAGCTTGATCTCGATCATCTTGATCTGATCTTTCTTGGCGACGTCGGCGAATTTCTCCGGCGAGAATTTGCCGTCGAGCGTGCGGCAGCCGAAATAGCCGGAGCCGATCTCCCAGATCACGTCGCCGCCTTGCGCCTCGTGATGCGGCGACAGGCTGCCTTCGCCTGTGTCCTGGGCGAAATTGCCGCGCTTTGCCCCGCCGTTCAGCGCGCGAATGGCGTTGGCGCTGAGCGCGCCGAAACTCATGGCGGAAATGTTGAACACCGAGGCCGAATAGGGTTTCTGGCAATCGGGACCGCCGACCGTGACGCGAAAGTCTGGAGGGGATTGCGGGCGCGGCGCGAAAGAATGCAGCAGCCATTCATAGCCATCGGCATAAGTGGCGAGCTGGGTGCCGAAGGGGCGCTTGTCGAGCTGCATCTTGGCGCGCTGATAGACCAGGGCGCGGCGGTCGCGGGAAAAGGGCGCGCCATCGGTCTCGCTCTCGAAGAGATATTGGCGGATTTCCGGGCGAATCTCTTCAATCAGGAAGCGCATATGGGCGAGGATCGGATAATTGCGCAGCACCGAATGGGATTTCTGCGCGAGATCGCCCAGGCCGATGGTGGTGAAAATGCCGAATATGACCAGGGGTATCGCCAACCAGTCATATTCGCCCCGGTGGAAGGCCATGAACAGCAGCACCGAGACAAAGGCGACAATGCTGAGAATCAGCGCCCAATGGCGCGGCGCGAAAACGGTGGCGATCAGGCGCATGGCTCTCCCTCGATCCGAAACTCTATGGTCCGGCGGCTTCGGTCTTATAGCGCGATTCCTGCGTGAAGATGACGGCGCATTTCGACGGAGGCGCCAGCCTCAGGCTTTTTGCCCGCGGACCGGGGCGGAGTCTTCCAGCGCCAGACCCGCGAGCAGCCCGACGACGGTCGCGCCAAGCCAATACCAGCCGGGCATGGTCGGGTCGCCGGTCACTGCGATCAGCTTGGTGACGATCCATTGCGCCGAGCCGCCGAAAATCGTGATCGCCAGGGCGTAATTCAGTCCGAAGGCCCGCGCCCGGATCGCGCTGGGCAGCAGCTCCAGGAATTGCACGCAGAACACCGAAGCCCCCGCCGAGGTCAGGGCGAGCAGAATATTGCCGAAATAGAGCCAGAACACCGTCTTATAGGCAGCGATGGCGTAATAGACGGGCATGATGAGCGCGAGCAGGGCCAAGGTGCTGGCGATATAGACGGGCTTGCGTCCGATCCGGTCGGACCAGCTCGACCAGGCGAGTATGGCGGCGACCGACACCAGGCTCTGCACGGATTGCACGCCGAACGCGGCGAGATCGCTCATGCCGAGAAAAGTCTTGGCGAAGGTCGTCATATAGAGCGCGCAATAAGTCCCGATGGTGGCGCTGGCGAGCATGAAAAACGTGCAGACCAGGGTGCGGAGAATTTTTGCGCGCGAGATTTGCGGCTCGGCGGGCTCCGTCGGGTTTTCTTGTGGCGAGGCTTGCGCGGTCAGGGATTCCGGCAGGGCGTGGCGCAGCCAGAAGCCCAGCGGCAAAGCCAGGACGCCGATGAGAAAGGCGATGCGCCAGCCGTAAAGCTCAAGCTGGCCCTTGTCGAGGCTCAGGCTGAGGCTCACGCCCACCGCCCCCGCCAGCGCCGCCGAAATGTTCTGGCTGCTCAATTGCCACGAGGTGTAAAGGCCGCGCCGGTCCGCCGGCGCGATCTCCATCAGCAGCGCCGTGGAGGGGCCGACCTCGCCGCCGAGGGCGAAACCCTGGACGACGCGCGCCGCGACGAAAATCGCCTGCGACGCCAGGCCCCAGGAGGCCTGCGGCGGCGTCAGGGCCATGACCAGCATGGACAAGGTGATGGCGGTGAAGCTGACGAGCATGGCCGGCTTGCGTCCGACCCTGTCGCCGAAATGGCCGAAGGCGAAAGCCCCGAGCGGGCGAAACAGGAAGCCGACGCCGAAAGTCGCCAACGCCGCCAACAGGCTGCCCAGAGGCGTTTCGGAAGGAAAAAACTGCCGCCCGATCGCGCCGGCGAAAAAGGCGAAAACGATGAAGTCATAGAATTCGAGCCCATTGCCAAGCGCCACGGCGAGCACGTGGCGCTTGGCGAGGGTGTTTTCCGGCGCGGAATCGGCGATGGAGGACAAGCGGGCTTCCCAGTGAAAAATGGACCGTGACGACCGCAAGCCTATCAGAAAGCGAATAAATTTGTCGCGCCCGCCCGCGGACCCGGCGTCGCGCCCCCGGGGAGGCCGCCGGCGCAGGGTCGGTTTTGCCTGGCCGCAAGGACGCGGGCGGCAGGATGAGCTAAATTGCAAGAAATACCGCCCAGGGAGCCGAAAACTGTCTGCCCTCCGCAAATCGCCCCCCGCCGTGATTCTCGTCGCCGGTTGCCTGATCGCGCTGCTGTCCTTCGGGCCGCGTTCAATCATGGGGCAGTTTCAACTGCCGATTTTCGCCACGCGCGACTGGGGCGCCGGCCATTTCGCCATAGCCCTGGCTGTCCAGAACCTGCTTTGGGGCCTTGGTCAGCCCTTCGCCGGGGCGGCGGCCGACCGGTTCGGCGCGCGCCCCGTGCTGATCTTCGGCGGACTGTTTTATGCGCTGGGCCTGGCGGCCATGGCCTATGCGCCCTCCGGCCTCGGCTTCGATCTTTCCGCCGGCGTGCTGGTCGGGCTCGGCCTGTCGGGCGCCTCGTTCAATCTGGTGCTTGGCGCCTTCGCCAAATTGCTGCCGCCCAGGCGGCTCTCCTATGCTTTTGGCGCGGCCACGGCGGCGGGTTCCTTTGGCCAGTTCCTGTTCTCGCCGCTGGCGAGCGGGCTGATCGCCGCCCATGGCTGGGAATTCGCCTGCGTGATTTTCGCCGTCGCGATCCTCGCCATCGTTCCGCTGGCGACGCCGCTCGACACGCCGCGAGGCGATTTCGCCGCATCCGGCGGCCAGGGGGCCATGTTCCGCCGCGCGGTCGGCCACAAATCCTATGTTTTGCTGGCGACCGCCTTTTTCACTTGCGGCTTCCAGCTCGCCTTCATCACCGTGCATTTCCAGCGCTATGTGGTCGAAAGCGGCGTGTCGCCGGAAATAGGCGCCTGGGCTTTCGCTCTGGTCGGCATTTTCAATATTTTCGGCTCGCTGCTGTCCGGCTGGCTCGGCGGCTTCGCGCCGCGCCGCTATATTCTCGCGGCGATTTATTTCACCCGCTCCATCGCCACCGCGCTGTTCATCCTGTTGCCGGCGAGCGCGGAATCGACGCTGGTCTTCGCCGCCGTCACCGGCCTGTTGTGGCTGTCCACCGTGCCGCCGACATCTGGCGCGATCAGCCGCATGTTCGGCGCCGGCAGCCTGTCCATGCTTTACGGCTTCGCCTTCTTCATGCACCAATTGGGCGGTTTCCTCGGCGTGCTGCTCGGGGGCTGGGCGCGGGCCGCGACCGGCTCCTATCTGCCTGTGTGGATTCTCTCCATCGCGCTTGGCGTGATCTCGGCCCTGCTTTGTCTGCCGGTGGTCGAGCATGAGGTGGAACAGCCCGTCGCCCAGCCAGCGGAATAGGAGCGAACATGAGCGATTTCGTCATAGCGCGGCCGGCGCGAGCCGCTGTTCCCGTCGCCGGTGGCGGCTTGTTCCCGCTGCGGCGGATTTTCTGCGTCGGTCAGAATTACGCCGAGCACGCCCGCGAAATGGGTGGCGATCCCAGCCGCAACCCGCCGTTTTTCTTCACCAAGCCGACCGACGCCGTGGTGATAAATGGCGCCGAGGCCGCTTATCCCGGCCGGACGGAAAATCTGCATCACGAGATCGAACTGGTCGTGGCCTTGGGGGAGGGCGGCGCCGAAATCCCGGTCGCCGAAGCCGAGAGCCATATTTTCGGTTATGCGGCCGGACTCGACCTCACCCGCCGCGACCTCCAGGCCGAGGCGAAGAAAGCAGGGCGCCCCTGGGACATGGCCAAAGGTTTCGACGCCTCCGCCCCCATCGGCTTGATCCATCCGGCCGCCCTGACCGGCCATCCGCGCGCCGGCCGCATCGCCTTGACCGTCAATGGCGAAATCCGCCAGCAGGGCGATCTCAAGGACATGACCTGGTCGGTCGCGGAAATCATTTCGATCCTCTCCAGCTATGTGGCGCTGGCGCCGGGCGATCTGATTTTTACCGGAACGCCGGCGGGCGTTGGTTCCTTGCGGCGCGGCGAGGTTTTGCGGGGCGCGATCGACGGCGTTGGCGAGGTCGAAACCCGGATCGTCTGAGTTCTGACGGTATGAGTTTGCAAACATGGGTTTGCGCCGCCGTCCTTGATCGAAAATATGTAACGAGTAGTATGTACGCTAAGGTAAACGGAGTTTAGCCATGCCTTTCGTCCGCATCAGCCTGAAAACGCCTCGCTCGGAAATTCAGCGTCGCGCCATCGCCGACGCCGTTCACACCGCCTTGCAGCAGGCCATTGGCATTCCCGCGCAGGATCGCTTTCAGATTGTTGAAACGCTCGGCGCCGACATGATCGTCGATCCGCAATTTCTGGACGTCGCGCGCGACGAGGGGGCCATTTTTGTCGAAATCCACCTGTCCTTCGGCCGCAGCGTCGAAAAGAAACAGGCGCTTTACCGCGCCTTGGCGGAAAATCTGGAGAAACAGGGCGTCGAAAGCCGCAATGTTTTCGTCCATCTGATCGAAACGAGTTTGGAAAACTGGTCTTTTGGCGAGGGCGTGGCGCAATATGTCGAAAACCCCCCGGCACATGTCTGAACCGCCGACGCGCGAAAAAATCCTCGCGGCGACCAAGGCGCTGCTCTGGGAGCGCGGCTACGAGGCCATGAGTCCGCGCGACATCATGGCGCGTTCGGGCGCGGGGCAGGGCAGCCTCTATCATCATTTCGCCGGCAAGCTCGATCTTGCCTGTGTGGCGATCGAATCCATCGCCGAAGAGGAGCGCTCGAGCCTGGCGGAAATCTTTTCGCCGGAAAAGCCGCCGCTGGCGCGGGTCGAGGCCTATCTCGCCCGCGAGCGCGAAGCTTTGAGGGGGTGTCGGTTGGCGCGGCTGGCCAATGAGGCGGCGATGGAGCAGGGCCGGTTCCGCGCCGCCATCGGCGATTTTCTTCAGGAGATCGAAGACCGCCTCGCCGAGGCCCTGGTGGCGGCGCGCGACGCCGGACAGCTCGCCGCCGGCGTCGATGCGCGGACCTTGGCGGCGATGCTGCTGGCCGTGGTCGAAGGCGGTTATGTCCTGGCGCGCGGCCATTGGGACGCTGAAAAAATGCGGCAGGCGCTGGATGGCGCCCGCGCCTGCCTCGCGGCGCTCAAAATTCCTAATTGCCGATGATCTTGTAGCTGTCGCCGGCTTTCAGCTTGTTGTCGTCGAGGCCGTTGAGCACCAGGAATTGTTCGAGCTGGTGGTCGGCGACCGCCATTTTCGTCGAGAGCGTGGCGGCGTCGTCATTGGCGCCGGCGACCGCGAGGCGGATGCGCAGCGGCGCCGCCAGCTTGGCCTCGTCGGCCGGCATCTGGTGGAATGTGCCGATCGCCGCGTCAAAAGTCTGCCGCGCTTCCGGCGTCATCGCCCTTATGGCGAAAATGATGCGGTAGAGGTCGTCGCGATAGGCGACCACCGCGACGCGGAAATTCCATTCGCCCGCGCGGGCGTCGGCGAACACGGCCTGAAGACCGTTGACCTGTCCGGTCTGGATGGTCGAGGTCAGAAGGCCGTCGATCCAGCCGGAAGTCAGATATTCGCTCAGCGTCTTGTTCTGCGGCGCGCGCACGCTGTCGAGCCGCAGCGCCTGGCCGCCGCCGTCGGCCACGCCGAGCACGGCCTGGGCTGAGTTTTCCAGGGCAAAACCTTCCGGCGCCTCGAAGGAAAAGCCAAGACGGGGATGCAGGAATTTGCGGCCGCGCACCGTGCCGTCCTTGGGATCGTCGCCATAGACCATGCCATCGATGGCGGCGAGATAGGGGGCGCGCGCCGCTTCGCCAATTCCGGGGCCGCCGATCTGCCGCGCCTCGTTCAGCGCGGCGGCGATGCGCTCGGGGGTCGAGGGGTGGCTGGCGAGCAGGTCGGGCTTGTCGTCTTTCTTCTGCCCGAGGATCTGATCGCGCAATTCGGCGGCGCGGGCCAGCGAATTGAGGAAGCGCGCCGCGCCGAAGGGATCGTAGCCGGCCTTGGCGGCGCCGCGAATGCCGATCCGGTCCGCCTCCAGTTCTTGCAAACGCGAAAAACTCGCCAGCGACAGGGCGGAATTGGCGCCGATTTGCTGGCCCTTCTGCCGGCTCTGGATGACGCTGGCGGCGCGGGTGATGACTTCGGCGGTCTTTTCCTGTTCGGCGCGCAAAAAGGCGTGGCGGGAGGTGACATGGCCGATCTCATGGGCCATGACCGCGGCGACCTCGGAAGTGTCATTGGCGAGCGCCAGCAGGCCGCGGGTGACGAACAGGTCGCCGGAGGGCAGGGCGAAGGCGTTGACGACGCCGGAATTGAGCAAGGTGACGCGATAGGGCTGATTCGGCGCATCGCTGGTCTTTTCGCTGGTCTTGGCCAGCTTGACGAGCACTTCGTTGAGATAATTCTCCGCCTTCGGCCAGCGATAATCGCCGCCATACATGGCGATCAATTTTTTGCGCTCGGCGCTGTCTGGCGTTTCCGCGCCGAGGGTTTTCGGCGCAGCCGGCGCCGGGGTCTGAGGCTCCGCGACGATTCCCTGACGCTCCAGCGTCGAGCAGCCGGCGAGCAGCCACAGCGCCGCGAGCGACGGTCCCAGGCCCCAAAGGCCTCGCCTCGTCTTTCGCCGTTCCGCCGCCATGCCGCGCCGCCCCATATCGGGCGCACGGCCCGTTCTCGCCAAACTCGCCCAAGGGTGCGCGCGAACGTCACATGCCCAGGACGTCCGCCAGCCTCATTGGGATGGTCCCGCCGCATCGGCGGGCTGCTCTTCCATAAACTCGATTTGCCCGGGATGGAACAATTCGATTTGCGGCGCGGCGCCAATTTCAACTATTCCGCGCAATCTGAGCCTTTTTTCGCGCAAAAGAGCCTCGGTGAAGCCGGCGCGCTGGAAGGTCGGCCAATTGCGCTTGCTGATGCTGGCGGAAAAATCGCCGCGCCCGCGGCCGAAATTCAGATAGAGTCGGGGCGCGCTGTGCCCGATCGAGGTCACACGCCCCTCAACCAGCGCCAAGGTCCCGGCGCGGGGGAAAAAATCTTCGGTTTTGGCCGCGTCGAGCACGGCGAACGCAGGATCGCTCCATAGTCCGAGCCGGTCAGCCCTTGCCTGCGCCTCGGCGGCGCGAGCGGCCTCGGCGCAGGGCGCGGCGGCCGCCGACACCATGGCCAGCCCGCCGGCCGCGAGAATTTCATCGGCCCCGTCGCCGTTTTCAAGTTGAATCCGCACGGGCATTCTCCCCCAGCGGTCCGTGGGGCCAAGCATTTTCAGCTTTGGCGCGCCATCTCGCAGCAGCGTCAACAATTCCCCGGCGACGCGTCTGGGGCGCTCCGGCTCGGCGGGCGTGGCGCGTGGCGGTTCGAGATCGGGAAAATAGGCGATCCGGCCATCGGCCAGCGCCAGGTCCAGCCGCGCGTCCACGGCCGCGACCTGCACGCTTGAGGCGCGCCCGTCGCCGCAATCCGTCCCGGCCCCGGCGGGAACGGGCAGGCAGAGCAGGGTGAGGACGAGCAGGGCGCGCATGGCCACGCGATTATAGCGCGCGGCTTGCGGAAATGTTTTTAACGACGAAAAATTATGATAGGGAGGCGTCGACGTCCCGGTAGCTCAGCAGGATAGAGCAACGGTTTCCTAAACCGTAGGTCAGGGGTTCGAATCCCTTCCGGGACGCCAGTCTTCTCAAGAGTTTTAGGCTATTCAGCCATATGCCTCCGCCTTTTGTGGCGCCAGGCGGATTTCTTGTGATGGATCGGGTGGGCGACGCGGGCTTCCGGCTCTCGCTGCGTGTTGAAGAGGCCCGGGCCAAGATTTCCATCGATCAGATCTTCGGTCGCGCCGCCGATCGCGGAGGCCGACTGTGGCCAGACCAAGCCCACGGCCGCACAAATAACCGCCGTGGATATCGCCCGTTTGATTTTCCCAGCTTGTCGCATGAGGGCCTCCTGAGAGTGTGCGGACGGAATTCGCCCGAAACGCGCCGAAAATGAAACTCCAGACCATTAAACGCGTCGGCATGTCTTTCGGATCAAATATTTTTGCAGCGGCCAATGGCGCCTCGGATCGGGCCGCTGGCGCTCAAGCTGAGTCGGCGCGAACTGAGCGATCAGGGATGTTGGGACAGGAAGGCGACGAATTTCAGAATTTCGCTGCGCAATTCGCGGTCTTTGATTTTGCCGAAATTGTCCAGCAATTCGACCACGTCGGAAATGTCGCCCGCCGGCTCGACGACGCAAGGCGGCGGCGCGACTGGCGTCTCGCTGACGATCTTGGCGTTGTGCGGATCGAAAAAGGCGTGGAGGGAAACGCCAAGGATTTCGGCGGCGGCGCGCAGCATGCGCGCGGGCATGCGTTCCAGGCCGTCTTCATAGCGGCCGAGCGTTTCGGCGTCGATCCTCATCGCCGCGCCGAGTTCGGCGCGCTCGAATCCCTTCGCGACGCGATAGACCCGCAATCGTCGTCCAACAATCGAGTCTGTGGCCGAAACCTGCATCAATGAGATCCGCAAAGCTGCTATATTGACGGGCCGGAACCGTGTTCGCGTCTTTCGGCGGCAGGCTTTAGCGAGAAACGTATCAGGAATCCAGCGGTTAAAAACTTAATTCTTTGTGGCGGCGATGCGGCGGCGTCGCTCAAAATCCCTCATGGGCCGACCGGAGAGCAGAAAAAATGTCCTACTTTCGTTGCTTGATCTTGGCTTGCGTCATGGCGGCGGCTCATGACGCCAAAGCGGGCGCCGAGCCTGACGCGGGGCTGGACTCCGTACTCCCCGCAATTCGCCTGCCGCCGGGCTTCCATATCGCTCTGTTCGCTCGGGCGCCGGGCGCGCGGCATATGGCGGTCTCGCCGGACGGGCGGGTCCTGATCGTCGGGACCGGGGACGAGCATGTCTATCGCCTCGCTCTGAGTGGCGAAAAGCTTGGCAGAGCTGAAGTTTTCGCACCGGAAATCGCGTTCAAAATGCCAAATGGCCCCTGTTTCGCGGCGGACGGTTCGCTCTATATCGCCGAATTCAATCGTATCAGACGTTTCGCGCCGGTCGGAGACGGCTGGGACGAGGCGCATCCGCAAGATATTGTCGCCGAAGGCGGGTTGCAGCCGGCGAGCGAAACCAGTCGCGACCATGCGGCGCGCGTTTGCCGTTTCGGCCCGGACGGCAAGCTTTATCTGGCCATAGGCCAGCCGGATAATGTGCCCTCGCAAACCCGGCAGCGTCTTTACGAACAATGGGGGATGGGCGCGATCTGGCGGATGAACGCCGACGGCTCCGGCCGGGAAATTTTCGCTTCGGGCATTCGCAACAGCGTCGGGCTGGATTTCGACCCCGCCGATGGCGTGCTTTGGTTTACTGACAATCAGGTCGATCGGATGGGCGACGACATTCCGCCCGGCGAAATCAATCGCGCGCCTCGCGCCCGGATGAATTTCGGCTTTCCCTGGTATGGCGGCGGTCACGTCCGCACCCGTGAATGGGCCGAGACGATCCCGCCGGACGATGTGGTCTTTCCCGAGGTGGAGGAGGCCGCCCATGCCGCCGACCTCGGTCTGCATTTTTATCGGGGCGAAAAGTTTCCCGCGCAATGGCGCGGGATTTTCTCCGCCCAGCATGGCTCCTGGAACCGCAGCATTCCCATCGGCGCCCGCGTGATGTTCACACCGGTGAACAACGGCAAGGCCGGGGCGTCGATTCCCTTCGCCGAGGGCTGGAATCCCGGCCAGACGCCCTATCTCGGACGTCCCGTCGACATCGCCGAGACCCCCGATGGCGCCATTCTGGTTTCCGACGACCAGAATGGCGCGATTTATCGCATCACATATGAGAAACCGCTTTAGAAAGGCAGGTTGAAAACGCGATTGGGCTGGAACTCGCCGTTTTCGACCAGGCCCGAGGCGATAGGCACGCCGGCGCAGACCGCATAGGCCGCGCCCTCGGCGGGGGCTTCCCGGCCGCGCAGGATCACCGATTGTCCCCGCCGCAGCCGCGCCGCGCCATTGCGGTCGAGCACGATGCAGGGCAGTTCCGAGAGGCCGGCTTCGACATTGAGCAGGTCCTGGTGGGCATGGTCCGGCGCCTCGAGCAAGCCCGCCAGCGGCGCGGCCTCGGTTTCGAAAAACGGCCCGACTCGGGTGCGACGCAGGGCGACGACATGGCCGTAACAGCCGAGCGCCCGGCCGAGATCGCGGGCGATGGCGCGCACATAGGTGCCCTTGCCGCATTCGGCTTCGAGCGTGGCGTGGTCGGCGTCGGTCTCGACCAGGCGCAGGCTGTGAATGGTCACCGGTCGTGGCGCGATATCGACGATTTCGCCGTCGCGGGCCAGGTCATAAGCGCGCTCGCCATTGATCTTGATCGCCGAATAGGACGGCGGCCGCTGCAGGATCTCGCCAGTGAAATGCGGCAGCAGCGCCTCAATCTCGACCCTTTGCGGGCGCGCGTCGCTGGTTTGGGTCGCTTGACCCTCGGCGTCGTCGGATTCGGTCTCGATGCCCCAGCGCACGGTGAAGCGATAGGCTTTCTCGCCATCCTGGACGAAGGGCACGGTCTTGGTGGCCTCGCCAAAGGCGACGGGCAGGACTCCGGAGGCCAGCGGATCGAGCGTGCCGGCATGGCCGGCCTTTTTGGCGTTGAACAGGCGCTTGAGCTTCGAAACGGCCTGGGTGGAGGTGAAGCCGACGGGCTTATCGAGAATCACCCAGCCATTGACCTCGACCCGCTGCGAGCGCGGCGCGCTCATGCCTTGTCCTCGGAGTCTTCATCGGCTGGCGCAATATCTTGCAAGACCTTGGGGGAATGCAGCAAGGCGTCGATGCGCGCGGCGTTGGCAAAGCTCTCGTCAACGCGGAAGCGGAGGTCCGGCGCGAATTTGAGATTGACGCGATGGGCGATTTCGCCGCGCAGGAATTTCCGGTGGCGGTCGAGCACGCTGACGATCTTGTCCTGAGCCTGGCCGCCCATGGGCATGACATAGATCGTGGCGAGCTTGAGGTCGGGACTCATCTTCACCGAGGGCACGGTGACCACCAGCCCCGCGAGATCGGGATCCTCGATCTCGCCGCGCGCCAAAAGCTGCGCCACGGCGTGACGGATCAGTTCGGCGACGCGCAACATGCGCTGGCTGGGTTCGCCGCCCTTTTGATGTTCTCTGGACATGCTGGCCTCTTGAAACAGCGCCGCTTTTCTTTTTTCGCGCGGCGACAATGTCCCGCTGGACGTTGGCCTCGCGGTGCGCAAAAGCCCATCGTCCGAGGGGCGCCTTGCGACCGCAAAGAACCTGACGCGCCAGGGGAGCGCCGACCGCGCCTCAGCGCGATCGGCAGTTTGAAATCAGAGACTCCGCTTGATCTCTTCGACGCGATAGCACTCGATGACGTCGCCGGGACGCATGTCCTGATAATTCTCGAAAGCCATGCCGCATTCCTGACCGGGCTGGACGGTGCTGACTTCGTCCTTGAAGCGCTTGAGGGTCGAAAGCTTTCCCTCGTGAACCACGACATTGTCGCGGATCAGGCGGACATGCTGGCCGCGCTCCACCGTGCCGTCGGTGACGCGGCAGCCGGCGACCTTGCCGACCTTGGAAATGTTGAACACTTCCAGGATCGAGGCGTTGCCGAGCATGGTTTCGCGAAGGGTCGGCGCCAGCAGGCCGGACATGGCCGCTTTCACATCGTCCACGAGGTTGTAGATAATGTTGTAATAGCGGATTTCCAGTCCCACCCGCTCGGCGGCCTCGCGGGCCTCCTTGTGGGCGCGGACGTTGAAGCCGATCACCACCGCGTTGGAGGCCTCCGCCAGGGTGATGTCGGATTCGGTGATGCCGCCGACGCCGGCGTGGAGGACGCGGGCCACCACTTCATCGGTGCCGAGTTTTTCCAGCGCGGCGCAGATGGCTTCCACCGAGCCCTGCACGTCGCCCTTGATCACCAGCGGCACTTCCTTGCGGCCGGCGGTGCTCTTGAGCTGGCTCATCATGTCGGCGAGCGAGGAGCGCGCGCCGCCGCCGCGCACGGCGGCCTGTTCGCGCTTCTGACGATCGCGATATTCGGTGATTTCGCGGGCGCGGGCTTCGGATTCCACCACGGCGACGCGGTCGCCGGCTTCCGGCGCGCCAGCAAAGCCCAGCACTTCCGCCGGGAAAGACGGACCGGCCTGGGCGCAGTTCTGGCCCTGGTCGTCGATCAGGGCGCGAACGCGGCCCCATTGCGAACCGGCGACGATGATATTGCCGACCGCCAGCGTGCCGCGCTGCACGAGCACGGTCGCCACCGGGCCTCGACCGCGGTCGAGGCGGGCTTCGATGACCGTGCCTTCGGCGGGACGCTCGGGATTGGCCTTGAGATCGAGAACCTCGGCTTGAAGCGTGATGGCTTCGAGCAGCTTGTCGAGATTGGTCCGCTGTTTGGCGGAGACCTCGATTTCCAGCGTATCGCCGCCGAGGCTTTCGACCTGAACCTCATATTGCAGCAATTCGGTGCGCACGCGCTCGGGCTTGGCGTCCGGCTTGTCGATCTTGTTGATGGCGACGATCAAGGGCACGCCGGCCGCCTTGGCGTGGCTGATGGCTTCGATGGTCTGCGGCATGACGCCGTCGTCGGCCGCCACCACCAGCACGACAATATCCGTCACCTTGGCGCCGCGGGCGCGCATGGCGGTGAAGGCCGCGTGACCTGGGGTGTCGATGAAGGTGATCTTCCCGCCGAGCGGCGACGTCACCTGATAGGCGCCGATATGCTGGGTGATGCCGCCGGCTTCGCCCGAGACGACATTGGCCTGGCGAATGGCGTCGAGCAGCGAGGTCTTGCCGTGATCGACATGGCCCATGATGGTGACGACAGGCGGACGCGGCGCCAGGGTCTCCTCGGCGTCGGGCGTGTCGAACAGGCCCTCCTCCACGTCGGATTCGGCGACGCGCTTGACGGTATGGCCCAGTTCCGTCGCGATCAGTTCGGCGGTGTCGGCGTCGATCACATCGGTGATCTTGTGCATCTGGCCCTGTTTCATCAACATCTTGATGACGTCGACGCCGCGTTCCGACATGCGGTTCGCCAGTTCCTGGATGGTGATGGTCTCGGGCAGCACCACTTCGCGCGACAGGCGCTCCTTCTGCTCGACCACGCCCTTCATGCGCTGGGTGCGGCGGCGGAAGGCGGCGACCGAACGCGTGCGCTCGTCGCCATCGGCGCTCGCCGTGGCGCTGGTGACGGTCAGGCGGCCGCGCTGCTTCATCTCGCCGCCGCGCGTCGGCTTGACGGCGGGGACGGCGAGCTTGGGTGCCATGATTGGCATTTTGAGCCGCGGCGCCAGACCCGCGGGGCTTTCCGCGCGAGCGGCCGCAGGCGTGGCCGTCGCGGCGGCGGGCTGGGCCGGCGCCGGGGCCGCCGGCCGGGGCGTGTTGAACACGATCTGCTGGGGACGGCTGCCGCGGGTCGGGGCGAAGCTCACGGAGGGTTCGACTTCCGCGGCCGGCGCGCCGGGCTGCGGCAGGCGCCGCCGGGCTTCGTCCTCGGCCCGGCGCTTGGCCTCGGCCTCGCGGGTCAGGCGGGTTTCCTCGTCGCGCTTGCGGGCTTCGGCGGCTTCGCGCTCGGCCTTTTCGCGGGAGTCGCGCTCGGCGCGGATCTTGGCCTCGGCTTCCTGACGGCGGCGGTCTTCTTCCTCGCGCTGGCGGGCGTCGGTCAGCGCGCGGGCGCGGGCGTCACGTTCGTCGTCGGTGAGGGTGCGCAGCACCACGCCGGTCTGCGGACGCGGCGCGGTTGGCTTTTGCGGCGCGCGCGGGGCCGGCGCCGCGGGCGGGGCGACCGGAGCGGGCGCGGGCGCGGCGGCGACCGGAGCGGGCGCGGCGGCGCCGGGCTTGGCCGGCTCATGCGCTCGGCGCTTCACATGTTCGACGACAACCGTCTTCGTGCGCCCGTGCGAAAAGCTCTGGCGCACGGTGCCGGCTTCGACGGGGCGCTTCAGCGACAGCGTCTTGGTCGCGGGTTTGTCGCCGGGATTATTGGTGTCGTTCATATCGTTCTTGCATCCCAAGGGCTTTGGCCTTCGGCCCGTTCGGCCGAAAAACTCTCCCCGTCGCCGGGGCTGTCTTCCCCTTTGCCGGGGTTGTTTTCCCCTTTGCAGGGGTCTTGCGCTTCATCTTCGTCGCGATATACCGCAAGTCGGCGGCAAGAGGCGAGAAAAACCTTCGTCGCCGCGCCATTTCCCAGCGCGGCGTGCACCACAGGACCGCGACCGAGCGCCGCATCCAGCTCATCCGTCGAAAACAGGCCGACCTGCGGCTTGCCTTCGACGCCATATTGACGGCGCAGGGCCTGTCCCAGCTTGCGCTTGCCATCCGCCGCGCCGTCGCGGGCGTGGATCAGCGCGCCGACATCTCCCGCCGCCACAGCGGTTTCGACCTTGACGAAGCCAGTGGTCGCCAGCCCCGCCTTGTTGACGATCGACAGGGCTTGCAAGGCGTCGCGCCGCAGCAGGCTTTCCACGAGTTCCGGCAGATCGGCGCTCGGGATCGCCTTGTCTTTCAGGCCCCGTGCGAAAACCTGTTTTTTGACGGCGAGAGCGACCCGCTGTTTCGACAGGCCAATCCAGACGCCCCTTCCGGGAAGTTTGCGCTTGATGTCCGGGACGACCTGATGATCGGGACCGAGCACGAAGCGCAGCATGTCTTCTGGCGCGGCTTTTTCGCGGGTGACGGCGCAGGTGCGCTCCGGCCCGCTCTCCTCGTCGGAGGCGGAGTCGAAATCGGACCTGTGTTTCGCCGTCTTCGCCAATCTGTAATCCTTACGCTTCCGCTTCGCCTTCGTCGCGCTCGCCCTTGTCGCCCTCGCCATGGTCCTGGGCCAGTTCGGCTTCCTCGATCCAGCCGGCCTTCACGCGGGCGCGCATGACAATGCCTTCGGCCTCTTCGCGGCTGATGTCGATCCCGTCGAGAAAACCTGGCTCGCGAATGGTTTCGCCGTTCTTTTTCTCGGTCCAGCCCACCAGATCGTCGGTGGCGCAGCCGGCGAGATCCTCGATGGTTTTCACATCGTTTTCGCCGAGCTTGACCATCATGGCGGTGGTCACGCCGTCGATCTCGCGCAATTCGTCGGCGACGCCAAGCTCGGTGCGGCGGGCGTCCTGCTCGGCTTCGACCCGGGCCAGATAGTCGCGGGCGCGGTTCTGGATTTCCTCGGCGGTCTCGGCGTCGAAGCCTTCGATGGCCGCGACTTCGGAGCCGTCCACATAGGCCAGCTCCTCGACATTGCGGAAGCCTTCGGAGGCCAGCAGTTGGCCGACGACCTCGTCCACGTCCAGCGCATTCATGAAATTCTGGGTGCGCTCGACGAATTCCTTCTGCCGGCGCTCCGATTCCTCGGCCTCGGTGAGAATGTCGATGTCCCAGCCGGTGAGCTGCGAGGCGAGGCGGACATTCTGGCCGCGACGGCCGATGGCCAGCGACAATTGATCGTCGGGGACGACCACCTCGATGCGCGCCGAATCCTCGTCGAGCACCACCTTGACCACTTCCGCCGGCTGAAGGGCGTTGACGATGAAGGTCGCGGCGTCCGCCGACCAGGGGATGATGTCGATCTTCTCGCCCTGCAATTCGTTGACGACCGCCTGGACGCGCGAGCCGCGCATGCCGACGCAGGCGCCGACGGGATCGATCGAGGAATCGCGCGAGGTCACGGCGATTTTTGCGCGCGAGCCGGGGTCGCGGGCGACCGATTTCACTTCGATCACGCCATCGTAGATTTCCGGCACTTCCTGCATGAACAGTTTGGCCATGAATTGCGGATGGGTGCGCGACAGGAAAATCTGCGGGCCGCGCTGCTCGCGGCGCACGTCATAGACATAGGCGCGGACGCGGTCGCCCGGGCGGAACATTTCGCGCGGGATCATTTCGTCGCGGCGGATGATCGCCTCGGCGCGGCCGAGATCGACGATGACATTGCCATATTCGACGCGCTTGACCGCGCCATTGATGATCTCGCCGATGCGGTCCTTGAATTCATCATACTGGCGGTCGCGCTCGGCCTCGCGCACTTTCTGCACGATGACCTGCTTGGCCGATTGCGCGGCGATGCGGCCGAAATCGAGCGGCGGCAGCTTGTCGGAAATCCAGTCGCCGACTTCCGCCGCGGGATTGCGCTTGCGGGCGTCGACCAGCGAAATCTGGGTGGCGTCGTTCTCGATCTGGTCGACCACCAGCATCAGCCGGCTGTAGCGGGTCTCGCCGGTGCGCGGATCGATCTCCACGCGGATCTCGGTCTCCTGGCCGTAGCGCGAACGCGCCGCCTTGGCCATAGCCTCTTCCATCGAGGCGATCACGATCGAGCGGTCGATCGATTTGTCGCGCGCGACGGCGTCGGCGATTTGCAAGAGTTCGAGCCTGTTGGCGCTGACGGCCATGGGTATCTCCTGTTGGGTCAGTCTTTAGCTGAATCTTTGGGACGGCGCGGGGCGCCGCCGCCCTTCTTGAACTGGGCCCGCACGCCGGCGGGCAGCAGCGGTTTGGCCTTTTGCCCCTTGGGGGCTTTCACGCCGCCGAAACGTCCGGGGCCGCGTTCGGGTTTTTCCGGGGTTTCCGGCGAACTGTCCTCGCCCTCTTCCTCGCCGCCCTTGGCCATGTCCTTCGCGGCGCGCAGCGATTCGCGAATCAGCGCCTCGGTGAGAATCAGCTTGGCTTCGTCGAGGTCGCGCAAAAACAGCCGCGGGGTCTTTTCCTCGTCCGGCCCGGCGTCGCCGCGCTCGATGACCAATATGGCGTCGCGGCCCTCGCCTTCAATGGCCTGGATCGTCCCGCGAAAGCGCTTGCGGCCGCTTTCGTGCGGGCGGGCCAGCTCGACGCGGGCCTCCATGCCCAGCGAGCGCTGGAAATCGGAGACGCGCACCAAGGGACGGTCGATCCCGGCGGAGGAAATTTCCAGCCGATGGGCCTGGGAAATCACGTCCTCGACATCGAGCAAGGGCGACAGGGCGTCGTGAATTTCCTCGCAATCGTCGATGGTCAGGGTTCCATCCGGGCGTTCGGCCATGATTTGCACGATCATGCCCTGTCCCGCCATGATCTTCACCCGCACCAGCCGGAAATTCATGCTGGTCAGCACACGCTCGGCGATTTGGGCGACGCGGGCCGCGAGGCCGCTTTCCTCGACGAGGCGCGGCTCGTCGAGAGGCGCGGCGAAATGGCGGTCGTGACTGGGCGTGTCGTTCAAACGGGCGGTCCGGATTCCGAAAACAAAAAAGAGCGGGTCCCGACCGGGCCCCACTCCCGCTTGGCCCTGAGGCCTGACGAAGATGTTGACTGACGCTGCTATAGAGCAAACGGCGCCGACACGCAAGGCGGCTGTCGCGGGGGCGTCCTCGGTGGGACACAAAAGCCACGCGCCCGAAAAAATGCGGCATTCCGCGCGCTGGCGCTAGCAATCGGAAATGTTTTGCGGATAGTGATCGGGAGGTTCCGGCGATAGGATGGTTTCATGCGCGGCTTGGCGTCTGCTTTTTATGTTGCGATGGCGCTGGCCTTGGCGCCCGCCGCCTGCGAGGCGCGGGCGCGCATCACCGTCGATCTCTCCTCGCAGACCATGAGCGTGGACTCTTCGAGCGGCTCCTATTCCTGGCCGATCTCCTCGGCGCGCGACGGCTATGTCACGCCGCGCGGCACCTATGGCGTGCAGAGCCTGCAAACCATGCATTATTCGAAAAAATATCATAATTCGCCCATGCCGCATTCGATCTTCTTTTACGGCGGCTACGCCATTCACGGCACCTATGACCAGGCCCATCTCGGCCAGCCGGCCTCGCATGGCTGCGTGCGCATTTCCCCCGAAAACGCGGCGACGCTCTACTCGGTGGTGCGGGCCGAGGGCGGCAGCATCACCATTGTCGGCGAGCCTCCTTCCGGCGCCATCGAGCGCGCCTCCATTGAGCGCGCCGCCAGCGACGCGCCGCAACCGCGCCGCGGCCGCGCCGCCCGCGCGGCCAAGCCGAAGGACGATTCGCTGTTGAGCATTTTCGGCGCGATCATTTCGCGCTGACAAGCGCGATGCGCCGGTTTTGGCGCCGCGCTCAGCCCCTGGGCTGGCGCGCCTCGTCCAGCAGCTTGAAAATCTGCTCGGGCGTCTCGACCACTTCGATGCTGTCCTCATCGGCGGAGCCCGTCGGGAACCAGATCCACGAGCAATTGCTGCCGCGCTGAATGGTAAGGGCGTTGGCCAGATTGACGAAGATCGGCTGGCCATTGTCGCGATCCGTCAGTTTGATCCAATCCGAACGCATAGGCCGATCTCCCCGCTGTGCAATTTTGCAGTAAGGCAAAAGCGGCGCGGGTCAAGTGGAAAGGCGCGAGCCTTCCTCCCCTTCTTTCTCCAGCCCCAGTTCGCGCCGCAGCTTGCGCGTCAGTCCGGCGGCGACCAGCCGGTGCGATTCGGAGATCAATTCGCGCAACTCCTGGCCGTCGACGACAAATCCATCGGCCTGAATCCATTTCAACCCGCGCGAGGCCAGATAGGGCGCGGGGCGAAATCCCGGCCTTTCCGGCAGGACCATGAAGCCGATTTCGCTGACCTTGAAGGAATAGGCCGGGGCGCCGTCCTCGCCGCCGCCAATGCAAAACACCTTGCCGCCGACCTTCCAGACATGGGCGCCGCCCCATTGCACGACATGGGTCGCCTGGCGAAGGCCGGCGCAGAACAGATTGTACTCGTCATGGGTCATGGCTGGGCGTTTCTCGTCGTGCCGATTCCCATCCTGGCGATTTGCGGCGATTTGCCGTCGCCGGCGCGATGGTTTAGAGCGGATTTCATGACAGAGGATCGCATGACACGGGTCGCCCTGGAAGCCGCGCGCAAAAGCGTCGAGATCGAAACCGCCGGCCTGGCGCAATTGCGCGCCGCGCTGGACGGCGATCTCGGCGCCGCGCTGGAGCGGGCGATCGAAACCATTCGCACGGCGCGCGGGCGCGTCATCGTCTCGGGCATGGGCAAGTCGGGCCATATCGGCCGCAAGGTCGCGGCGACCCTGGCCTCGACCGGCACGCCGGCCTTTTTCCTGCACGCCGCCGAGGCCAGCCATGGCGATCTCGGCATGGTCACGCAGGACGACGTGCTGCTGGCCTTCTCCTGGTCGGGCGAGACGGCGGAGCTGGCCGATCTCATCGAATACGCCAAGCGCTACGCGGTGCCGCTGATCGCGCTCACCTCGCGGCGCGACAGCGCGCTCGGCCGCGCCGCCGATATTTTGCTGCTGCTGCCCCAGGTCGAGGAGGCCTGCCCCAACGGCTTGGCGCCGACCACCTCGACCACGCTGCAACTGGTGCTCGGCGACGCCCTGGCCGTGGCGCTGATCGAGGATCGCGGTTTTACCGCCGGCGATTTCCGCGTGTTCCACCCCGGCGGCAAGCTCGGCGCCCGGCTGCACAGGGTCGACGATCTCATGCACAGCGGCGCGGACATGCCGCTGCTGCCGGAAACCGCCAGCATGAGCGAGGTCATCCTGACCATGACCGGCAAGCGCTTCGGCTGCGTCGGCTTCACCGACGCCTCGGGCGCGCTGTCGGGCATCATCACCGACGGCGACCTGCGCCGCCACTGGGGCCCGGACATGCAGGGCAAGAGCCCGGCCGAGGTCATGACCCGCGCCCCGCGCACCGCGCCGCTCGGCTCGCTGGCCTCCTCGGCGCTGGAAATCATGAACCGGCGGAAAATCACCGTGCTGTTCATCCTGGATGAGGGCAAGCCCTCGGGCATTCTCCACATCCACGATCTCTTGCGCGCCGGCGTGGCGTGACGGCGGCGTTTCGCCGCGAATGTGGCAATTGTGGCGGCGGGTGAAAATCGATTTTCGCACGAAATGCGCCAATTGGGCGGAAATATGTTCATGTTATGTTTCACGTGAAACACCCCCCGCGTTGCGCGTGAAACAGGTTTAAGCGATTGTTGTAACGATAAAAACTCAGACGCGAGCCCCGGCGGCGTCCCGACCCAAACCCGTTTTCACCTGCGATTTCAACATGCTCAACCGGCAGGTGGTCATGCGTAAAAACACGTGTTTTTCGTCGAAAATCGTGTGTTCTCGCGCAAAATGCGCATGTTTTCGCAGGTTTTGCGCGATTCGTTTTCAACCTGAGATAGAAATTGGCGAAAATCCGGGTCAAAAATCGGAATCAAAGGCGCCAAAACCAGACCTCATGCCGCGACGACGATAAAGCGTCAGGCGAACACGCGCCTTAAGGCCAGGGCCAGCGTCCAAACGCCCGCGAAAGCGGGTCGGATGAGGGCGGCGCCACGCCTTCAACCTTTGAAAGCCGTCGCTACTTCGTCGCCAGAGCATTGCGAATAAGCCCCAGCGCAATATCGCAACCCCCGATCACCGTGCTGTTGGGAATGCGCAACACGCGATATCCCTGCGATTGCAGCCAGATCGTCCGGCGCGCATCGTGAAGCTTCTGTTCCGGCGCATCGTGCGGCGCACCGTCGAGTTCAACAATCAGCCTGTCCTCTACGCACAAAAAATCAGCGACATACTTGCCCTTATTTGCCTCAATCGCTGTTCGGCGCGGGCGTTTGGTCCTTGGCGACATGCACGGCGAGCCAGATCGTCGGCGGCTCCATCTGCGTCCATTCGACCCGGTGGCGGCGATGCGGGGCGATCAGCAGGGCGTCGCCGGGTTGCAGAATCCGTTCTTGCGCCTCATCGGCGAAGCGCAGGCGCGCGGCGCCGGCGAGCAGCGCCACCCATTCGAAAGAGTCCTGATCGTACCAGAAGCCGGGCGGGCTGCTCTGGCCGGTGGAGACGATGCGCTCAATTCTGACGCCGGCGCGTTCGAACAGCGTGCGAAAATCCTCGTCGCCGCCGGGGGCGGGGAGGTCGTCGAAAAGATTGCGCGGCGCGGTCATGGCGAGGCGGTCAGGGCGGGTCGAGGAACAGGGCTTTGTTGGCTTCGGTCACCGCGTAAATATGGTCGGCGACGGCGCGGATTTGCGGGAAGTCGCGGCCGTCGGCGTGCATCAGCAGATAAAAACTGCGGGTTATGGAAATATCCGCCGGCAGGATCGGCACGAGATCGGGGAATTGCCGGGCCAAAAAGCGCGGCAGCATGGCGACGCCAAGGCCGGCCAGCGCCGCCTGCAATTGGGCGATGAGATTGGCGCTGCGGATTTGCGCCGACAGGCCTGGCAGGATTTGCGGGAGATAATCGAGTTCCGGGGTGAACAGCAATTCGGCGATATAGCCGATGAGGCGGCGGGTTTTGAGCGCCTCGCGGCTTTCGATCGCGCCATGCCGGGCGAGATAGTCGCGCGACGCATAGAGAAACAGCCGGTAATCCACCAGCTTGCGGCCGAAAATCCGGCCCTCGCGCGGCAGAGCGAGGCTGATGGCTATGTCGGCCTCGCGCTTCGACAGGCTGAACAGCCGGGCGGTGGCCACCAGCTCCAATTGCAGGTCGGGATGCTTGTCGGCCAGTGGGCCGAGGCGGGCGGCGAGGAAAAACGAGCCGAAGCCGTCGGGCGCGCCGATGCGCACCGCGCCGGCGAGCCGCGCCGCGCCGCCGGAAATCTCCGCCTGGCCGCCGCGTATCTGCGATTCGATCAATTCGGCCATGGTCGCGGCGCGGCGGCCGGCGTCGGTCAGCTCATAGCCAGTCTTGCGCCGGGCGAAGAGTTTCGCGCCTATGTCGCGCTCGAGCCGGTCGATGCGGCGGATGATGGTGGCGTGATCGACGCCAAGCCGTTTGGCGGCGGCCGAGACCGTGCCGTCGCGCGCCACCGCCAGACAGAATTGCAGATCGTTCCAGTCGAGCGCCATCGCTTGTCCTTGGGCCAGGGGCATATCTAGGCCCGGTTGGCGCTTTTCGGCAAATCCATTGCGCAAAATTGCCAAGTTTCGCGCCGCGCCGAGGCCGCCTATAGCTGGGGCATGACCGAAGAAGCTGAAATCCTCCTGTCCCGCGCCGGCCGTCTGGCCATTGTCACGCTCAACCGCCCCAAGGCGATCAATGCGCTCACCCTCAATATGGTGCGCGTCATGGCCAGCGCGTTGCGGGATTGGGCCGAGGACGACAGCGTCGGCGCCGTGCTGGTTCGCGGCGCCGGGCCGCGCGGCCTCTGCGCCGGCGGCGATATTGTCGCCATTTACAACGCGGCCCGCTCGGGCGATCCCGCGCCGGTCGAATTCTGGCGCGAGGAATATCGGCTCAATCTGGCCATGGCCGAGTACCCGAAACCCGTGATCGCCATCATGCATGGCATTGTCATGGGCGGCGGCGTCGGGATTTCCGCCCATGCGGCGCATCGCGTGGTCTGCGAGAATTCGACCGTGGCCATGCCGGAGGTCGGCATTGGCTTCATCCCCGATGTTGGCGGCACCTTTTTGCTGGCCCGGGCGCCGGGCGAATTGGGAACCCATCTGGCGCTGACGGCGGGTCGCGCCGGACCGGCGGATTGCCTGCTGGTCGGCCTCGCCGATTATTTTGTGCCGCAGGCCGAGCTTGAAGGATTGCCGGAACTTTTGCGCGATTGCGGCTCGCATGACGACGTGCGCGCCGCGCTGGGGAAGGTGGCGGCCTCAGCCGGGCCGGCGCCGCTGGCGGCTTCGAAAGCCTGGATCGACGCCGCCTATGCCGCCGAGACGGTCGAGGAGATCGCCGGCCGTCTGGCTGGGCGGGCGGAACCGGAGGCGGGGGAGGCTCTGGCGCAATTGCAAAAACACTCGCCGACCTCGTTGAAAGTGACCTTGCGCCTGCTGCGTCAGGCGCGGGCGGTCGGGCGGCTGGCGCCTTGTTTCGACATGGAGCTGGCGGCGGCGACCGCCTGTCTCGGCGGTCACGA
This sequence comes from uncultured Alphaproteobacteria bacterium, assembly GCA_963804045.1. GTDB lineage: Bacteria > Pseudomonadota > Alphaproteobacteria > Rhizobiales > Beijerinckiaceae > Rhodoblastus. Next base: position 87,408 of record CAWDOR010000002.1, read on the forward strand.
TTTTCCCGAGGGTATCAGGGCGGCGGTGATCGACAAGGACCGCGCGCCCCAATGGAAGCCGGCGCGGCTGGAGGATGTTGGCGAAGCCGAGATGGCTCCTTATTTCGCCTGACCGGCGAAAACGCCGGTCGCGCCCTTAGATATGGAACATGGCCGCCGCTTCCGGCGGGTCGGTCAGGGCGCGGGCGTCGGCCAGAGTGTGATTGTCGAGCACATCGGCGATGGCGTTGCGGGCCTTGACCATGACCAGCCGCACGGCGCAGGCGCGCTCGTCGCCGCAATCGTCGCAGCGGCGATAGGCGGTGACGCTGGCGCATTGGATCGGCGCCAGGGGGCCGTCGAGCACACGCACGATCTGGCCGACGGTGATCTGATGCGCGGCTTGCGCCAGGGCATAGCCGCCGCCCTTGCCTTTTTTGGAAAACACCAGCCCGGCGTTGCGCAATTCCGAGAGAATCTGGTCGAGAAATTTCTTCGGGATATTGTTGCGGTCGGCGACGTCCTGGACCTGCGCCAGCACGCCCGGCTCGAGCCCGGCCAGATGGACCATGGCCTTGAGACCGTATTTTCCCTTGTTGGTCAGCATGGGCAAATCCTTTTGCGGCGGAGCATAACAGGATTGCCGGCGGAAATTCTAGTAAAGCGATGGAAAAGCAACGCGCGCTTTTCCGCTTTGCCCCTGTTCATGCGATAGTCCGGACCCATGGACACCGAATCGCCGCGCGGCTTGAAAGCCGTTTTCGCCGACCGCAATCTGCTGCTGATGCTCGCCCTGGGCTTTTCCTCGGGCCTGCCGATCAAGCTGGTCTATTCCACGCCGTCGATCTGGTTTCACGAGGCCGGCGTTCCCCTGGCGACCATCACCCTGATTTACGAAATGACGCTGCCCTATTCGCTGAAATTTCTGTGGGCGCCCTTTGTCGATCAATATGATGCGCCCTTTTTCGGCGCGCGTTTCGGGCGGCGGCGCGGCTGGATGCTGGTGGCGCAAATCGCCTGCGCGCTGGCGCTGCTCGGCGTGGCTTTCAGCGATCCCGCCCATAATCTCGCCTGGAGCGCGATTTTCGCCCTGGCTTTGGGTTTTTCCGGCGCGACCCAGGATATTGTCATCGACGGCTGGCGCATCGCCGTGACGCCGCCGGAACGACAGGGCCTGATGGCCAGCGCGTCCATGTACGGCTATAATATCGCGCTGTTTGTCGCGGGCGCCGGGACACTTTTTCTGGCGCAATTCGCCTCCTGGAGGCTCGCCTATCTGGCCATGGCGGCGCTGATGTCGGTTGGCGCGCTGGCTTGTCGCTATGCGCCGGAGCCGCCTTCGACCGGCCGTTTGCACGCCAAAGTCTCGCTGCGCGACGCCATTGTCGATCCGCTTAAGGAAATTTTCCAACGGCTTGGCCCCAATGTCACACTGTTCTTGCTGTTGATCGCCATCTACCGCCTGCCCGATTATGTCTCCGGCGCCATGGCCAATCTCCTGTACAGTTCCGTTGGTTTTTCCAAGGCAGAAATCGCCACGGTGACCAAGCTTTATGGATTCTGGATCGGCCTTGCCGGGATTTTCGTCGGCGGCGTCTCGGTGGCGCGCCTCGGGCTGATGCCTTCCATGCTGATTGGCGGGATCGCCGCCTCGCTGTCGCATCTCAGCTTCGCCTGGCTCGCCGTCAGCGGGCCGCGACTCGATGTGTTCACGGTGGCGATCAGCGTCGAGAATTTCGCCACATTTTACGCCAGCACCGTGCTGATCGCCTTCATGTCCACCATTGTTTCGCCCGCCTATGCGGCGACCCAATATGCCGTTGTCACCTCGATCTATGCGCTGGTGGGTAAATTCGCCGGCGGGGCTTCCGGCAGGCTCGTCGAGATTTTCGGCTTTCCGACATTTTTCGTTGGAACGGCCTGCATCGGCCTTCCCGTCGTCGCGCTGTGCCTCATCGTCTGGCGCGTGCAGGCGAAGCGCGTAAAAATGGACTCTGGCGCCGAGCAAAACTCTCTGGCATGAAGCGGCGTTCAAATTTTTAGCGGATGCCAGAAATGTCCGAGACCCTGTCGATCGAAATCGTCGCGACCAAGCCCTTTTCCGACCAGCGTCCGGGCACTTCCGGTCTGCGCAAGAAGACCAGGCATTTTCAGCAGCCGCATTATCTCGCCAATTTCGTCCAGTCGATTTTCGCCTCGCTCGAGGGGTTTGCAGGCAAGGCGCTGGTGGTTGGCGGCGATGGCCGCTTCTTCAACCGCGAGGCCATCCAGATCATCGTGAAAATGGCGGCGGCCAATGGTTTTGGCGAAGTGATCGTCGGCCAGGGCGGCATTCTCTCGACGCCCGCCGCTTCCGCCGTCATCCGTCACGAACAGGCCTTTGGCGGCATTGTGCTCTCGGCCAGCCATAATCCCGGTGGCCCCGACGCCGATTTCGGCATTAAATATAATATTTCCAATGGCGGCCCGGCCCCGGAAAAAATCACCGAGGCGATTTTCGAACACAGCAAGACCATCGACAGCTATAAAATCGTCGAGGCCGACGATATCGACATCGACAGGCTCGGCGAAACATTTATCGGCGTGACAAAGGTGCGGATCATCGATCCCGTGGCGATCTATCGCGATCTGATGGCCAGCCTGTTCGATTTCGCCGCGATCAAGGCGATGTTCGCCGCGGGCTTCACCATGAAATTCGACGCCATGAGCGCGGTCACTGGCCCCTACGCCCTGGCGATTCTCGAAAGGGAACTGGGCGCGGCGCCGGGCACGGTGCTGAATGGCGAGCCTTTGCCGGATTTCGGCCATCACCACCCCGACCCCAATCTGGTCCATGCCAAGCATCTTTACGATCTGGCCATGTCGCCCGTATCACCGGATATCTGCGCCGCTTCCGACGGCGATGGCGACCGCAATCTGGTGATCGGGCGCGGTCAGTTCGTCACCCCCTCGGATTCCCTGGCGATCATCGCCGCCAACGCTCATCTCGCCCCGGGCTACAAGGCGGGGATCGCTGGGATCGCGCGCTCCATGCCGACCAGTCGCGCCGCCGACCGCGTCGCCGAGAAGCTTGATGTCGGCATGTACGAGACGCCAACCGGCTGGAAATTCTTCGGCAATCTGCTCGACGCCGGCAAAGTGACGATCTGCGGCGAGGAAAGCGCCGGGGCGGGTTCAAACCATGTCCGCGAAAAGGACGGGCTCTGGGCTATTCTGATGTGGCTGAACATTCTGGCGGCGCGAAAACAAAGCGTGAGGGACATCGTCCGCGCCCATTGGGCCGAATATGGCCGGAACTATTATTCCCGCCACGATTACGAGGAGGTCGCCACAGAAGGCGCCAACGCCCTGATCGCCGCCTTGCGCGAAAAATTGCCTGGGCTCGCCGGCCAGTCCTTTGGCGCGCTGAAGATCGAGGCCGCCGACGATTTCGCCTATCTTGACCCGATTGATGGGTCCGTGTCGAAACAGCAGGGCGTGCGCATTCTGTTCGCCGGGGGATCGCGCATCGTCTATCGCCTGTCCGGCACCGGCACCTCCGGCGCCACCCTGCGTGTCTATATCGAGCGCTACGAGCCCGATCCCGTCAGGCACGATCTGGAGACGCAGGACGCGCTGGCCGATCTGATCGCTTTGGCGGAAAGCCTCGCGGAAATCCGGAAATTTACCGGCCGCGGCGCGCCGAGCGTGATTACCTGATCCGCAGGAAAACGCTTGCCGTCTCGTCGCGATAGACGGCGCGCCAGTCGGGCGAGGCCGCCAAAACCTCGTTTGCCGGCAGATTGCTCGGCAAAAAGGTCCAGCCGATGTTTTTATCGGCGAGGATTTCCGCCAGTTTTTCCGGCTTGCGTCCGGCGAGCGCCAGCGACTGCTGGTAATGCATCGCGCCAAACAGCTCGGCGCGGCCATCGACATAGGTCGGGATTCTCTCGGCGATCAGATAGCCGCCGAACTGGTCCTCGTTGAGAACCTGACCGGTCACGCCAGCCGCGCGGGCGGCGGCCAGCGCCTTGACCGGGGCGATTTGCTCCACCGGCGCGAGGGCGCCTTGTTGCGCCAGGCCAAAGCCCGAGGCGAGCAGCAGGCCGCCGGCGGTCAGAAAACCGCCGCGCAGCGCTTCTTTCGGCAAGCGGAGGATTTTTGTCTGCAAAGCCGCGACGGGGGCGGCGAGCAGCAGCGAACCGATCTGGATCGCGAAAAACTCCTGCCGCACATGGGCCAGCGCCGCATAAAGCAGCGCCAGCAGCAGAGCGACGCGCGGCAGGGGAATCTTGATCCCGCTCAGCCAGCCGGCGCCCAGGGCCAGCAGCAATATGGCCTCGAAATGGTTGAGGCTGGCGAAATTCTGCGGGCGCCATTCGGAAATCAGGCTCATGGCCGGGCCGAGCGCCAGCACGTCGCGGGCGGCGGTGAAAACGCGGCAACCGTATGGGTTCAGGATGGGCATGCAGGCGAGCAGGACAGCAAAACCCGCCCAGCGCCCGGCCAAAGCGATCCGGTCCTTTTCGGCGCGCGCAAGAGATTCCAAGGCGAAGAAGGGCAGAAGGATGAAACCGAACAGGAAGGAGCCGTGCAGATTGGTCCATAAAACCATCAGCGCCAGCAAGGCGCGGCCTGGCGCGCGCGCCTGTTCGGCGGCGTTGAGCAGGCCGATGGCGAACAGCGCCGCGACCGGCCAGGCGAGCACATGGGGGCGGGCGACGAGGTGGAAATTGCCGGCCAGAGCCAGGCAAAGTGTCGCGGCCAGGGCGAAGATCGGCCCGGCCCGGCGCTCGACGGCGGCGAAGACCAGCGCGTAGGCGGACGCGGCGGCGGCCAAGGCGAGAAAAGCAACGCCGGTCCAGCCGGCCAGCGCGTAAATGCCGGCATAAAGCACCTGCGACAGCCATTCCTTGGCGATCCAGGGCTTTCCGGTAAAGGTCCAGCTATAGGCGTCTTCCAGCGGGAAATGGCCGGTCGCCAAAATTTCCTGACCGGTGCGGATGTGCCAGAACATGTCGGCGTCGGCGAGCAGGCTCGGCGCGGTCGGCGTCAACAGCGCGAAAAAACTGAGGAAAGCCAGCAGCGCCAGCGGCAGGTTCCAGGCGGGCGCCAGGCTGAGCGGCGGTAGGCGCAAAAATTTTTCGAAAATTTCAGGAGCCTTTTGGCGCGCGGTGGCGTTGGAGAGAACGGCGTCGGTCATGGATGGCTTCAGATCCCCTGGGGATCCCCTTGGGATCGCCCCGGACTCTAGCGGCAAATGGTTGACGCTTTGTCTGCCCCGTCAGACCAAAGGCGGGAGCATTAACATCTTGCCTTTATACTCAGAATGAGTATATGTAGGTTTCGTGAAGATCAAGCCGCCGTTTCGACGGCGTTTTTATCGGGTGGTATTATGCTCATAGTGAGCATAAGGGGGGTAAGCGTCATGCAGGCCACTTCCGCTCAAGCCGCCCGTCAGGCGCCGGCCCAAACCCGCGAGACCGATTCTCGCGAAGCAAAACCGCGCTTCCAGCCGGTCGCCATGCCCAATCTCGCCTGGACGCCGGAAGTGGCCCGCGAAACCGCGCATCTCTATGAAAAGGTCAAGGCGATCATTCCGCCGATCGAATGGCCGTTCCACGCGCCCTATGTGAAGGCGATCAACGAGCTGAAGAAACAGCGCAACGCCGTCATTCTCGCGCATAATTACCAGACGCCGGAAATCTACAATTGCGTCGCCGATGTCGTCGGCGACAGTTTGCAACTCGCCCGCATCGCCGAGCAATCGGAAGCCGATGTCATCGTGCAGGGCGGCGTGCATTTCATGGCGGAGACCTCCAAAATCCTCAGCCCGGAAAAGACCGTGCTGATTCCGGATTCCCGCGCCGGCTGTTCGCTGGCCGCCTCGATCACCGGCGAGGATGTGCGCGCGCTCAAGCGCAAATATCCCGGCGTGCCCGTGGTCGCCTATGTCAACACCTCCGCGCAAGTGAAGGCGGAAGTGGACATTTGCTGCACCTCCTCCAATGCGGTGAAGATCGTCGAAAGCCTGGGCGTCGATACGGTGATCATGGTTCCCGACCGTTTCCTCGCCGCCAATGTCGCCCGCCAGACCAAGGTCAGGATCATCGCCTGGCACGGCGCCTGCGAGGTCCATGAGCGCTTCACGGCGGAGGAATTGCAGGCCTATCGCGCCGACGATCCGACGCTGGAGCTGATCGCCCATCCCGAATGCCCGCCCGAGGTGGTCGATGTCTGCGACTTCTCCGGCTCGACGGCGGCGATGATCGATTATGTGAAGACGCGCAAGCCGAAGCGCGTTTTGCTGGTCACCGAATGTTCGATGGCCGACAATGTCGCCGCCGAGACGCCGGACGTGGAATTCATCCGCCCCTGCAATCTCTGCCCGCATATGAAGCGCATCACCCTGCCGAAAATTCTCGACAGCCTCGTCTATATGCGCGAGGAGGTTCTGGTCGATCCGGCGCTCGCCGCCCGCGCCCGGCGCTCCGTGGAGCGCATGATCGCGGTGAAATGACCCGTCCCCGCAAGGGGCTGGCGGGAGGTTTGCAATGCCCCGTTCGGATATTCTCATTGTTGGCGGCGGTCTCGCCGGGTTGTTCTGCGCGCTGAAGCTGGCGCCCCATCCGGTCACTCTGCTCGCCGCCGCGCCGCTCGGCGAAGGCGCCTCGTCGAACTGGGCGCAAGGCGGCGTGGCCGCCGCGGTTCTGCCCGGCGACAGTCCGGAGCGGCACGCCGCCGACACGGTCGCCGCCGGCGCCGGGATCGTCGATGAAGCCATAGCTCTATCGGTCGCCCGCGAGGCCCGCGCCCGGATCGACGATCTGCTCAAATATGGCGCGCCCTTCGACCGCGACGCGGACGGCAATCTGCTGCCTTCGCAGGAGGCGGCGCATTCGGCGCGGCGCATCGTCCGGGTCAAGGGCGACGGCGCCGGCGCGGCGATCATGGCGGCGCTGATTGCTTCGGTGCGCGCGACGCCATCCATCCGGCTTGCCGAGGGCTTTGTCGCCGAGGATCTGATCGTCCATGACGGGCGGGTCGCCGGGGTTTTCGCTCGCGACGCCTCCGGCGTCTTTCACGCCTTTGCCGCCAAGGCCACGATTTTCGCCACTGGCGGCATTGGCGCGCTCTACGCGCTGACCACCAATCCGCCACAGGCGACCGGCGCGGCGCTGGCCATGGGCGCACGGGCCGGGGCGCGGGTCGCCGACGCCGAATTTGTGCAATTCCACCCCACCGCCATCGACATTGGCCGCGATCCCGCGCCTCTGGCCACCGAGGCCCTGCGCGGCGAAGGCGCCATTCTCGTCGATCGCGCCGGAAACCGTTTCATGCCGGCGCTGCACAAAGACGCGGAACTCGCGCCGCGCGATCGTGTCGCGCGCGGGGTTTTCGCCGAAATCGTTTCCGGACGCGGCGCTTTTCTCGACGCCACCAAAGCCGTGGGCGCGGCTTTCGCCGAAAAATTCCCCAATGTCGCGGCGGTCTGCCTGTCGGCGGGGATCGATCCGGCGACGCAGCCGATCCCCGTGGCGCCGGCCGAACATTATCACATGGGCGGGTTGTGGACCGACGCGCGGGGGCGCACGTCGCTGCCCGGCCTGTGGGCGGCGGGCGAAAGCGGCGCCACCGGCCTGCATGGCGGCAACCGCCTCGCCTCCAACAGCTTGCTCGAAGCCGTGGTTTTTGGCGCGCGTGTCGCCGAGGATGTCGCGGCGGCCCTGCCGACCCTGCCCGCGCCGCAGGCGCCGGCGGCGCTCCCTTCCGTTTTCTCCGACGATGCGGCCGGGTCGAAGGAAATTCGGGAAATCATGCAACGCTGCGTCGGCGTGCTGCGCGACGGGGCCGGGCTGCGCGCGGCGCTGGTCGCGCTGTTCGCCTTGCGTGAGAAAGCCGTGGTGGGGAAAAATCTCGATCTACGCAATCGCGCCGAGGCCGCTTTGCTGATCGCCGCCGCCGCTTACCTGCGCCGCGAGAGCCGAGGCGGGCATTTCCGCACCGATTTCCCCAAAGCCGATCCGGCCCAGGCGCATCGCTCCGCCATCACGCTGGACCAGGCTCTGGAGCTGGCGCAATCCCTTGTTCAAGAGAAGTCCCATGTCCTTGCCCGCGATGTCCTTGCCCGTGCTTAATCCCCTGCTGGTCGAACAGGCGGTGCGCGCCGCGCTGGCCGAGGATTTCGGCCGCGCCGGCGACATCACGTCGCAGGCGACCATTCCGGCGGAGGCCCGCGCCAAAGCGGTGATCGCGGCGCGTAAAAAACCCGGCGTGCTCGCCGGGCTCGATCTGGCGCGAAAAGCCTTTGAAATGGTCGATCCCTCCCTGAATTTCGAGGCGCTCGCCGCCGACGGGGACCATTTGGCGCCTGGAGCGATCATCGCTGAAATCGAGGGGCCGGCGCGGGCCATTCTTTCCGCCGAGCGCGTGGCTTTGAATTTTCTCGGACGCCTGTGCGGCATCGCGACGCTGACCTCGCATTACGCCCAGGCCATCGCTCACACCAAGGCGAAGATCTGCTGTACGCGCAAAACCACGCCGGGCCTGCGCGCCTTTGAAAAATACGCGGTGCGCTGCGGCGGGGGCATGAACCATCGTTTCGGCCTCGATGATGCGGTGCTGATCAAGGACAATCACATCGCCGTCGCCTGCGGCGTCGTCCCCGCGCTGCGCGCGGCCAAGAATTTTGCGGGACATCTGGTCAAGATCGAGATCGAGGTCGATACGCTCGACCAATTGCGCGAGGTTTTGGGCGAGGGGGCCGATGTCGTCTTGCTCGACAATATGAGCCCGGCGCAATTGCGCGAAGCGGTGGCGCTGATCGGCGGGCGGATGAAGGCCGAGGCCTCCGGCGGCATCCATCTCGGCGGCGTCAAGGACGTCGCGGAAACCGGAGTCGATCTGATTTCCTCGGGGGGGCTGACCCACTCCGCCCCGGCGCTCGATCTCGGTCTGGATATAGAAATGGGCTGAACATTTGCGCCGCCCTTGTGCATGAGGCGCAAAAACGCCATCTTGTCCTGTAAATCCTCGATTCCGCGCAACGCCTCCTCGCGTCCGAGAAAGTCCTTTCGTGTCCGGAAAATTTTCTTCGTCCTCCGTCCTGAGCCTGCTGGCCGCCTCCCTGCTGTTTTGCGGCGCTGCGCAAGCGCGCGAGACCATCGCGCTGTCAGATCCTTTCGAGGTCAGCGACAGCCCGGCCGGAAATTATTTGTCGGCGCGCATCGCCGAGGCCGAGCACGATTCGCTGGCGGCCTCGACCTTCGCCCGAGAATCGCTGCGGGCGGACCCCGGCAATCCCGATCTGATCGAACGGGCCTTTGTCGCCACTTTGCTCAATGGCGACATGCCCGAATGCTATGCCCTCGCGCAAAAGCTGCTGGCGCGTGACCCGAAGAATGGCACGGCGCGGCTGGCGCTGGCGGTGCGCGACATCAAGGCCAAGAATTTCGCCGGCGCCCGAAAAAACCTCGGCGCCAGCGGCAATGCGCGCCAGCGTGACCTGACCGCCGTGCTGCTCGACGCCTGGACCTATATTGGCGCCGGCGACGTCAAGCGCGCCCTGGCCCTGGTCGATCTGCTCAGCGAGCCCAATTTCGCCGTCTTCCGCGATTTCCACGCCGGGCTGATGCTGGACGCCGCCGGCAAGACCGAAGAGGCCGGCAAACGGCTGGCCTCGGCCTATGCCAGCGATCAGAACACATTGCGGCTGGTGGACGCCTATGGTCGCAATCTCGCGCGCCAGGGCAAGATCGACGAGGCCAAGGCGGTCTATCGCGCCTTCGACAAGGCGCAGCCGCGCCAGCCGCTGGTTCAGGCGGCTTTGGCCGATCTCGACGCCGGCCGCAAGCTTGAGCCGCTGATCCGCGACATTGGTTCGGGTTCGGCGGAAGTACTTTATGGGCTGGGCGCCTATGGCCTCGGATCATCGGGCGGTCGCGCCGGCGACGAGATCGCCGCGACAGTTTTCCTGCGCCTGGCGCTGGCGCTGGAGCCGCAGCACGCCCTGGCGATCGATACTTTGGGCGAGGCCTATAGCCGGCTGAAACAATATGCGACGGCCATCGACGTCTATGAGGAGACGCCCGAGGCCAGCCCGATGCGGACCAACGCCGATATTCACATCGCTCTGCTGCTCGATGCGGTGGGCAAGTCGGACGAGGCCCTGACGCGGCTGCGCAAGCTCACCGACGCCCATCCCGACAATCCGGAGGCGCTGTCAGCCCTGGCCGATCTGCTGCGGACCAAGAAAAACTATCTGGGCGCCGCCGAGGCCTATGGGCGCGTGCTGGCGGCGACGCCGGCGGAAGAGAAGGGCCAATGGGCCGTCTATTATTTCCGCGGCATTTGCTATGAGCGCGCCAAGGTCTGGGACAAGGCCGAGCCCGATTTCAAAAAGGCGCTCGATCTTTATCCCGAACAGCCACTTGTGTTGAATTATCTCGGCTATTCCTGGGTCGATCGCGGCGAACATCTTGACGAAGCCTTCAAAATGTTGCGCCGCGCGGTCGAATTGCAGCCGGAGGATGGCTATATCGTCGATTCCCTGGGCTGGGCTCATTACAAGCTGGGTCATTACGACGAGGCGGTGAAACTGCTGGAGCGGGCGATCGAACTGAAGCCGGGCGATCCGACCATCAACGACCACCTTGGCGACGCCTATTGGCAGGCGGGGCGCAAACTGGACGCGCAGTTCCAGTGGAATCATGCGCGCGACCTCAATCCCGAACCCGAGGATCTGCCGAAAATCCTGGCGAAAATCGCCAATGGTCTGGTTGAGCCGGTTCAGCCGACCGCGGAGAAAAAGCAGGAAACGCCCGCCGCGCCAAAAAGCGGCGGCTGATGCTTTAAAAATTGTTCAGCCGTGGCCGTCGGTCTGCCCGAGGGCGGCCACGAGCGCCGTGTCGAAATAGCGCGTCCATTCGACGATCTTGTAATCGGCCCATCTGAGCCGGTCGACCCCTTCGAGATCGGCAACGGCGCCGGTGCCGCGGTTGCGCAAGGTCATGTGCCAGGACATGTAGGACGTGCGCGGAATATCGGCGACGAAATCGTCCACTTCAAAGCGCATGATCTCGAAATCGACGTCGAAGGCTCGCCAGGCCTCGCGGATTTCATCCTTGCCCACACGCACGCCAGCAGCGGGGATCAGGGCGCGCGAGCCCAGCAAACGATAGACGGCGTCGTCGTGAAACAGCGCCAGGCCGGGTTCGTTGTCGCCCTTGGCGCGCCGTCCGTAAATATCGCGACAGATCGCAATGTAATCTTCGCGGGTCATATTTTCATATTTCATCTTGAGTCCTTGCGGCCAAGGGTCGGGGAATCGCCGAAATCCCGCCAATGGCCAAAATACGCTCCGACGCGGCGGCAATGTCCAATTTTTCGCATGCGTGGCGACGGTCGGATCACGACGGCGCGATACCGAAAGATTTAATATGCGCGGCAGCGGGTGAACATAGTCGCGTACAGGCGAAATCGTAAGACAATTTTTCGACTGGCGTTGCTGATGCAGCGCGAATGGAGATGCTTTGTTGGGTTGATAAAGCGCAGTTATTTGAAATAGAAAGAAAAAAAGCATATTTCGCGACAGCGAAGTTTATCGTTTTGGTAAAACGGCAAATGAATCGCGCCATCGTGGCGCGACCTGGGCGCCATTTTTCCAGATAACTAAATGATCATGAAAGGTGTTTTCTGCTCGACCGGAACGGTGGAGGACGGAGCCGCAGCCGATCAGCTGCGGCTTTCGCGCAAGCGGAACAGGCTGGCGCTGTCGATGAATTCGCAGACCTCCACGATGAGGTCGCCTTCAATGCGGATGAAGCACAGGCAGGGCAGGACATCGTCCCGCCCTGTGCCGCGATGGCGCAAGCGCATTTCATATAGCACACAAGCCTGTTCGCCTTCGATCAGGGTCGCCTGCCTGCGCACGAGGCCCTGTTCGAATTCGACATTGAAGGCGCGAAGATAGTCGAGAATGGACTCGCGCTTGCTGCGCTTGCCAGCATAGACCCAGCTTGCCGGGTCGCCGTTCAAATGCCAGTCGGCCTCGCGCGCCAGATAGGGAGCCAGCCGCTCCGGCTGGGCGCGCAACTCCAAAACGGCCGCGACGATCCGCTCGAAGGCGGGCCTGTCCGTCGTCGGCGTGAGACTGTCGCTGTCGCTCATCGGGTCCGGAAGGGGAGAAAGGAGAACCGGCGCGTCCCGAAAGAGACGCGCCGGCTTTCAAGCGTCAGTTCTTGGCTTTGTCGACCAGCTTGTTCTTGCCGATCCAGGGCATCATGCCGCGCAGTTTTGCGCCGACTTCCTCGATCTGATGGGAATCGTTGACGCGGCGGATGCCCTTGAAACGAGCGGCGCCGGCGCGATATTCCTGCATCCAGTCCGAGGTGAATTTGCCGGTCTGGATGTCCTTGAGAACGCGCTTCATTTCCGCCTTGGTCTCTTCGGTGATGATGCGCGGACCCGTGACATATTCGCCCCATTCCGCCGTATTGGAGATGGAATAGTTCATGTTGGCGATGCCGCCTTCATAAATCAGGTCGACGATCAGCTTCACTTCATGCAGGCATTCGAAATAGGCCATTTCAGGGGCATAGCCGGCTTCGACCAGGGTTTCGAACCCGGCGCGGATCAACTCGACCAGACCGCCGCAGAGCACGGCCTGCTCGCCGAACAGATCGGTTTCGCATTCCTCGCGGAAATTGGTCTCGATGATGCCGGAGCGGCCGCCGCCAATGGCCGAGGCATAGGACAGGCCGATGTCATGGGCGTTGCCGGAAGCGTCCTGATGGATGGCGATCAGGCAGGGCACGCCGCCGCCCTTGAGATATTCGCCGCGCACCGTATGGCCGGGGCCCTTGGGGGCGACCATCAGCACGTCAATGTCCTTGCGCGGCTCGATCAGGCCGAAATGGACGTTGAGGCCATGGGCGAACAGCAAAGCGGCGCCGGGACGGATATTGTCGGCGATGTCGGCCTTGTAAATATCGGCCTGCAATTCGTCGGGGGTGAGCATCATCAGCACGTCGGCCCATTTGGCCGCTTCGGCCACGGTCATCACCTTGACGCCCTCGCCTTCCGCCTTCTTGGCGGTGGCGGAGCCGGCGCGCAGCGCCACGGCGACGTCCTTGACGCCGGAATCGCGCAGGTTGAGGACATGGGCGTGGCCCTGCGAGCCATAGCCGACCACGGCCACCTTCTTGCCCTTGATCAGATTGATGTCGGCATCGCTGTCGTAATAAACGCGCATCTTCTTGTTGTCCTGCGGTGAGGGAAAGGCGGCAGGGCCGCGGAAAATTCGTCCGAGACGCCTATAAGCGCACATCGCCCGCGCGTCAAAGGGAGGCGACGGGGAATTTTCGCGTTTCGCCGCCGAAAAACAGAAAAATAAAGATCAGAAGGCGTAACCGATCCTGGCGCCGTAATTGGTCATGCCGTGATTGAGCAGGCAGAAGTTCAGATTGGAATAATGTTCGACGGTCGCCATCAGGCTCCAGTGTTCTGTGAACTGGTAGCCGACCGAGCCGCTCTCGTGAAAGCCGACATGGCAACCCATGGCGGAACGGTTCAGCGGCTTGACGCCGCCGGTCATGCCATCGTTGAAAGCGCCGTCGAGCGTGCCTTCGACGAAGAATTTGTCGTAAAGGGCGGCGGTGGCGGCCAGACCCAGATATTCGCCGTCGGTCTTGTGCGCGGTGTTGTAGGTGCCGCCGACATGGCCGCGGATGGTGAGAAAACGCCACCAGGGATTGTCGGTCAGCGACAAATGGCCGAACAGGAGATCGCCGCTGAGATCGGCCGAGCCCTTTTCCGGGCTGGCGGGATCGTGGGCGAAGCCGCCGAAGCGGAATTCATAGGGCGACAGTTCGCGATAGGTCGCCTCAGGCGGCAGCAGCGCGCCAAAAGGCGAGGTTTCCGCCGCCCGGGCCGCTTGCGCGCCACCGAGAGCGATCAACGCGATCAGGCTTTTTGCAATTTTCGACCGACCCATGGCGGAGCTCACCCTTCGACAGAGGCGCAGACTAGCAGCTGTTCCGCGGTTCAGCTATGGCAGGAATGCCACGGCGCCACAAATAAGCCAATGATCGTCCGGCAGCTTCCGCGCGTCATTGGCCTTGCGCGAAAAATGCCGCGCCGCTGAAACAATGCCGCCTTTCGGACGTATGACGGGAACAGAGTTTGAGCAGGCGATGCTCATGGGAGACCCGCGTCATGACAACGAGACGGCTTTTCATCGGCACTGGCTTGGCTGGTCTGGCCATGACCCTGTTTCAGGCGTCGCGGTCAAGAGCCGCGGTCGAAGGGGAGAAATTCGAAGTGACCCACAGCGACGCCGAATGGCGGAAGCTGCTTACGCCCGAGCAATATGAGGTGCTGCGCCGTGATGGCACCGAACGGGCCTTCACCAGCCCTTTGCTGAACGAGCACAGGCGCGGAACATTCGCCTGCGCCGGTTGCGATCTCGAGCTTTTTCCCTCGACGACCAAATATGACAGTCACACCGGCTGGCCGAGTTTCTGGGCGCCGCTGGACAAGGCCGTCGTCGCCGAGACCGACAATTCCTATGGCATGGTTCGCATGGCCGTGCATTGCCGGCGTTGTGGCGGCCATCTCGGGCATGTCTTCAACGACGGGCCGGAGCCGACCGGCTTGCGCTATTGCATGAATGGCGTAGCCATGACTTTCAAGCCCGCCGAAGGCGCTTGAACGCGCGCGCGGGGGCCGCCCACTCGAAAACGCAACTCTTGGATTTCTTCTCATGATCCTGTTCGTACTGGCCTTTCTTGGCGGCGTCCTGACCATAGCCAGTCCCTGCATCCTGCCGGTTCTGCCTTTTGTTTTCGCCCGCGCCGACAAGCCCTTTTTGCGCAATGGCCTGCCCATGCTGGTTGGCATGGTCGTCAGTTTCGCTGGCGTCGCCAGTCTGGCGTCCGTCGGTGGCGGCTGGGCGGCTCAGGCCAATCAATGGGGTCGGCTGGCGGCTCTGGCCCTGCTCGCGCTATTCGGCCTGGCTCTGCTGTTTCCGGCCATGGCGGATCGCGCCGCGCGGCCGCTGGTCGGGCTTGGCTCCCGACTGTCAAACCGCGCCGACCAGGATGGACAAGCGCCGGGATTGCGCGCCAATCTCCTGCTCGGCGTCGCCACCGGCCTGCTCTGGGCGCCCTGCGCCGGCCCCATCCTCGGTCTGATCCTGACCGGCGCCGCCTTGAAGGGCGCCAGCGCCGAAACCACTCTGCTGCTTGCCGCTTACGCCCTGGGCGCCGCGACGTCGCTCGCTCTGGCGCTGCTCGCGGGCGGTCGCGTCTTCGCCGCCATGAAAGCTTCGCTCGGTCTCGGCGAATGGGTCAGGCGCGGTCTGGGCGTCGCCGTGCTGGCCGGGGTCGCGGCCGTCGCCACGGGCCTCGACGTCGGCTTTTTGACGCGCGCCTCGCTCGCCAACACCTCTTCGCTCGAACAGGCCTTGCTCGACCGTCTCCATCCTCCGGTCGAGCCGCCCGCGGCCATGACGGGCGGCGACGCCATGATGATGAGCGGAAATCCGGCGATGATGGCCGCGAATCCGGCCATGATGACGCAGGCCGCGCCGGCGTCCGCCAAGGCCAAGATGAATGCTCTCCCGATCCTCGGCGAAGCCCCCGAATTGAAGGGCGCGGTGGCCTGGCTCAACTCGCCGCCGTTGACCTTGCAAAGCCTGCGCGGAAAAGTGGTGCTGATCGACTTCTGGACCTATTCCTGCGTCAATTGCCTGCGCACGCTGCCCTATATCCGGGCCTGGGCGGAAAAATACCGGGATCGTGGGCTGGTGGTGATCGGCGTCCACGCGCCGGAATTCGCTTTCGAAAAGGACATAGGCAATGTCAGGCGGGCCACGGCGGAGCTGGAGATTTCCTATCCCGTGGCGATCGACAATGATTATGCGATCTGGCGCGCCTTCGGCAATCAATATTGGCCGGCGCATTATTTCATCGACGCCCAGGGCCGCGTGCGCCGCCAGCATTTCGGCGAGGGCGGCTATGAGGAGTCCGAGCGCGCCATCCAGCAATTGCTCGCCGAGGCCGGGCAGAAAGCGGAAACCGCGCCTCTGGTCGAGATCAAGGCCGCCGGGCTGGAAGCGCAGCCGCTGATGCGCGAGGTCCGCTCGCCAGAAACCTATATTGGCTATGAACGGGCGGAAAATTTCATTTCGACCGGCGGCGCACAGCAGGACAAGGCTCATGTCTACGAGGCGCCGCAGCCGCGCCTGAACGAATGGGGGCTTGTCGGCGACTGGACCGTCGGCGCCGAACACGCTGTCCTCGACGCGGGGGGCGGCGCCATTCGCTACCGTTTTCACGCGCGCGATCTCAATCTGGTGCTTGGGCCTGGCGCCGACGGCAAGCCGGTCCGCTTCCGGGTCACCATCGACGGCGCGCCGCCCGGCGAAAATCGTGGCGTCGACGTGACGGCCGACGGCGCCGGCGTTGTGTCCGAGCAAAGGCTCTATCAGCTGATCCGCCAGAAGGACGCCATTGGCGACCGCACTTTTGAGATTCAATTCCTCGACCCGGGCGCGACGGCCTATGCCTTCACCTTCGGTTGAAACGGAGCGCAGTCGAATGACTCAGAAGATTGAACCGACCTCCCGCCGCCTTCCGCTTTGGAGAACCGCGGTCATCTTGGCCGCGTCCATGCTCGCTCTGGGTTTTGCGCTCAAGGGGCCAGTTTTCGGCGCGGAACAGGCGCGGGTGATTCCGCCGCCCGCTGTCGATGAGCCGGAAGCCGCGAGTTCGGAGGTCGCCGTGCTGGCTGGCGGCTGTTTCTGGGGTGTGCAGGGCGTCTTTCAGCATGTGAAAGGCGTCGAAAACGCTGTGGCTGGCTATGCCGGCGGCGAGGCTGGCGACGCCCAATATGAAACCGTCAGTTCGGGGCGCACCGGCCATGCGGAATCGGTGCGGGTGACGTTTGACCCGCGCCGGATCTCTTACGGGCGCATACTCCAGATTTATTTTTCAGTGGCGCATGATCCGACCGAGCTCAATCGCCAGGGCCCGGACCATGGAACGCAATATCGCTCGGCGCTGTTCCCGACCAGTCCTGAGCAGGCGCGGGTGGCGAAAGCCTATATCGCCCAACTCAATCAGGCCCGCGCCTTCGACGCCGCGATTGTCACCCGCATCGAGGCTGGCCGGAGCTTTTTTCCCGCCGAAGCCTACCATCAGGATTTTCTGACGCGGAATCCCGGCTATCCCTATATCGTCATCAACGATCTGCCCAAGGTCGGCAATCTGAAGCGGCTTTATCCGGACTGGTATCGCGCCGATCCCGTTCTCGTCGGCGCGCAGGGGTCGAATTAGCGACGCTTATTCGAAAAGGCCGGAGACGCCGGCATAGACGCCAAACAGCGAGGCGACGCCGATCACGCCCAGGCACAGGGCGGCGTAAACCCCTCTGATCCGATGCGGCGCGGGTAGGCGGCGGGCGAGCAGGAACAGGAAGCCGAGCACGAAGGGCAGCAGCAAGGCGTTCATCACTTGCACGCCGACGCTCAGCGACACCAGATTGACGTCGGAGGCGACGACCAGGCCGCAGCCGATCAGCGCCGCCGTATAGGCGCCATAGAACCAGGGCGCCTCGCGCGGCTCGTGGTCGAGGCTGCATTTGACGCCGAGCATTTCGCTCAGCGTGCGCGCGGCGGTGATGGTGACGACAATGGCCGCCACCAGGGCGGCGCCGGCCATGCCCAGGCCAAACAGCAATTTGCCGCCGAACTGGCCGAGATAGGGGGTGATCGCCTCGGCGATGCGCTGGACCGTGTCGAGATCGCCGCCCTGACCGTCGCGGCCGAGAGTCGCGCCGGCGGCGATCAGCACCGAGGCCATGACCAGCTGGGTGAGAATGGCGCCGAGAAAAGTGTCGAACCGCGCCGCCGGCAGATCATCGGGCGTCAGTTTTTTCTCGACGACCGAGCTTTGCTGGAAAAACACCATCCAGGGCATGATCACCGCGCCGATATTGGCGGCGATCAGATAGAGATATTTGCTGTCGTGGAAGGGGATTTGCAGCGCCTGCCGCGCCAGTTCGGCCGGATCGGGCTTGGCCAGCAGCACCACGGCGAGAAACACCAGCTCGAAGGCGCCTATGGCCATGGCGATGCGTTCGACGGTGAGATAGCTGTGCGAAAAGGCCATGAACAGCAGCGCGCCGACCACCACGATCATGGTGAGCGCCGGGGACAGGCCGAGCAGCGCGCCGACGCCGGCGAGGCCGGCCAATTCCGTGAGCAGCGCGCCGACGCAGCACAGCAGCAGGGTCGAAACCGAGAACCAGGCCCAGAAGCGGCCGAAATATTTGGCGATCAGCCGGGCATGGCCTTCGCCGGTAGCGACGCCGAGCCGGACTGTCAGCTCCTGCACGATGTAAAGCACGGGGATCAACGCCAATTGCAACCAGAGCAGGCGATAGCCCCAGCTCGCTCCGCTTTGGGCGGCGGTGACCACGCTGCCGGCGTCGGTGTCCGCCAGCATGACCACCAGGCCGGGACCGGCCACGGCGAGGAAACGCGCCAGACGGTTTTTTTGGATGGGCAAACTCTGGCTCAGTTCGGTCATGACGGCGCTCGGATTGACGACGTCAGTATTGGCGCTGGCGCTTTTTGGCGCAATGCGGAACTTGCAGTCTGGAAAGAATCTAATTCTGCGATGGCTCGAAATCTCGCTCGCCGCCGTCATCCTCCTGCGGCTCGCCCGCGATCGAATAGGCGTTGTTGAGCCAACGATTGAGATCGATATTGGCGCAGCGTTTCGAGCAGAAGGGCTTATAGGCCGTTGCGGCGAGCTTGCCGCAGATCGGGCAGGGCGCGAGCGCCGGCTTCGGCTCGGTCATTCCGGCGCTCCCGCCCAGAAGGCATGGGCGGGATAGCCGAGCCCGTCGAGCAGCGCCATGGTTTCGTAAAGCGGCAGGCCGACCACGGCGCTGTAGGAGCCTGCCAGCTTGACGACAAAGCCGCCGGCCAGTCCCTGAATGGCGTAGCCGCCGGCCTTGCCGTCCCACTCGCGCGACGCCAGATAGGCGGAAATTTCCTTGGACGACAGGCGCTTGAAACGCAAGCGGGCCTCGACCAGGCGCGAACGGTCGCGGCCTTGCGGGTCGATAATGGTGACGCCGGTGTAAACACGGTGAGCGCGGCCAGAGAGCAGCCGCAGACAATCCTCGGCCTCTTCCAAAGTGACGCATTTGGGCAGAATGCGGCGCCCGACGCAGACCACCGTATCGGCGCCGACGACAAAGCAGGGCGTCAACTCCGGCCGGGTTCGCGCAACTTTGGCGCCCGCCTGGGCCTTTTCCAGCGCCAGGCGCGCGGCGAGCTTGCGCGGCGATTCGTTGCGGCCAGGCGTTTCGTCGAGGTCGGCGGGCAGCAGGGCGTCGGGTTCGAGGCCGATTTGTTGCAACAGCGCGAGCCGCCGCGGCGAACCGGAAGCGAGCGCCAGATGCGCGGTGCGGGCTTTGCTCTCGTCGGACACGCTGTTCCCGGCGGTTTATTTGAAACGATAGGTGATGCGGCCCTTGGTCAGGTCGTAGGGCGTCATTTCCACCAGCACGCGATCGCCGGTGAGCACGCGGATGCGATTCTTGCGCATCTTGCCGGCGGTATGGGCGATGATCTCGTGATCGTTGTCAAGCGTCACGCGAAAAGTGGCGTTGGGCAGCAATTCGCTGACAACACCGGGAAATTCAAGCAGTTCTTCCTTCGACATCTGGGTCCTATCATTGGTCTGCCGCCGGCTTCCAGCGCCTCGTTCGTCAGGAGGAGCAAAAAGTCGCTTGTCATTGGCGCATGGGCCGCGCAAGATCGAAATCTGCGGCGAAGTTCGCGCCCGCGCTTTTTCTATTGTCCTGTCCGGCTGGAGCGCCAAACGGGACGGGATCGAGGGCGGGAAGGTAATTGGAATCGCGTTTCGCGCCTGACAACCGCCGCGCTATATCAAATTGCGACGCGCCTGCCAATGGCGCGCGGAGGGAAGCTCAAGACTTTTCGGGCCAAACCGGCAGGTGTGAGTCATGAAAGAATTTATAGCGTTGAACCAGCGTCTGACGCGGGCGTGGTGGGATGCGGCGGAAACCACGGCGGCCGCCTCGGCCACCATTGCCGCGCGCCTGCCTTTGATCGCCGCCGCCTCGACCGGTTTCGGCGACCGCCATGCGCGTGGCGAAACGCAGGAAATGGTGGCGGAAAAGCTCAAGGCGGTCGCCGAGGGCGCTCAGGCGAGCGCCATGCATACGGCGAGGGCGACGATCAGCGTGATGCTTGGCGAGGCGCATCCGGTGGCGCTGGCCCATCCGACGGTTCTGGCCAACCACATGATGGATGTCGCGGAAGCCGCGACCGCGCCCGCGAGTTCGAAAAGTGCGCGCCAACGCCAAACGGCTGTGGCGGCGCCCCTGATGACGGATTTTTGAACAAGGCGGCTCCGGAGGGCTGGACAAGGGGAGCGACGCTTTCTATAAGGCCCCTGCTTCGGCGTTCCCCGCGCCTTGGCCGCCCAGGTAGCTCAGTTGGTAGAGCATGCGACTGAAAATCGCAGTGTCGGTGGTTCGATTCCGCCCCTGGGCACCACTCGCCCTTCCAAATTCGTCCAAATCCGTTCGTAACCGTCTGAAAACCCCATGAAAATCAGGGTTTCTATTCGGCAAACTGTCTTATTTCGTCCGTTGCCGTTCGGTTGCAGCCATCAAAAAAGCGGGTAGTCTCGCGGGTATATCGGCGATACCCGCTGCGCCGATACCCGCAAGGGGATACCCGAGATGGCGCTCACGAATATCGAAATCCAAAATGCGAAGCCGCAGGGCAAGCCTTACAAGCTTGCAGATGGCGGATGGCTCTATCTGGTCGTGAACCCGACCGGATCGAAGCTTTGGCGCTTGGCCTATCGCTTTAACGGCAAGGAAAAGCTGCTTTCGCTGGGCGCGTACCCGACTGTTTCGCTCAAGGATGCGCGCGAAAAGCGCGATGAGGCTAAGGCGGCTTTGGCTGTGGGTGACGATCCGGGCGAGCAAAAGCGGCTCGCCAAACTCACGCGGGCAACCCTGACTGCGACCACGTTCAAGCTAATCGCCGCAGAATATCGAGACAAAATGGAACGCGAGGGTCGTTCCCTTGCCACTTTAAACAAGCTGGATTGGCTCCTGGCGCTCGTGCTGCCGAAATTAGGCGAGCGACCGATAAGCGAGATTGGCGCGCCCGAAATCCTTGCCTCAATCAAGCCTGTCGAGGCGCGCGGAAACCTCGAAAGCGCCCGCCGCTTGCGGTCGACCATCGGCGCGGTTTTTCGCTACGCGATCGCCACCGCGCGGGCGGAGAACGATCCGACCACGGCGCTCAAGGGCGCCCTTGTCGCGCCGAAAGCCAAACATCGGGCGGCTCTTACTGACCCCGCTGCGCTGGGCGCCTTCCTTCGCGCGCTGGACGGCTTCGACGGCCAGCCGGAGACCTCCGCCGCGCTGCGGCTCCTGCCGCTGGTCTTTACCCGACCCGGCGAACTGCGACTGGCCGAATGGGTGGAATTTGATCTGACTAAGGCTATTTGGACGATACCCGCAAGCCGAACAAAGATGCGGCGCGAGCATCAAGCGCCGCTGCCGCGTCAAGCATTGGCCATTTTGACAGAGTTGAAAGAGTTGACGGGCGCCGGGCGGCTGGTCTTTCCGGGCCTCCGCTCCAAAGAGCGGCCAATTTCCGAAAACACGCTCAACGCCTCGATGCGGCGAATGGGCTTCGCGCAGGATCAAGTGACCGCGCACGGCTTTCGCGCAACGGCTTCAACCCTCTTGAACGAAAGCGGCAAATTCTCGCCCGACGCGATTGAGCGCGCATTGGCGCATCAAGACCCTGATCCGGTTCGCCGCGCCTATGCTCGTGGCGCGTATTGGGCTGAACGGGTCGAGATGGCCCAATGGTGGGCGGACTATCTCGACGTGCTCAAAGCCGGCGGGCAAGTCGTCGACTTCCGTCCTGCCGCGCGGCGAACTTAGCCACTCTCGCCGGAGTTCAAGACTTATCCACAGAGTTTTATCAATTTTTACTTTCATAGAAAGCAAGTGTCCCGTTCGAGCTGCAAAAAACAATAGAATAAAAATCAGATACATAAGCGAAATGCGTTTTTTTTGCATGTCGAGAATGTGGCTATCGGACGGCTACAACTTAAAAACTGTGGCGCCTGAAGGGCCACAGACTGTTATTGTAAGCAGCTTTACACGTTGGAAGGCGGACGAATAGCATTGGCCTCGCTGAAACAGTGAGGAGCGATACTATGAAGATGCTTGAACATGAAACGCGCGCTTTCGGGGTCAAAGACGCAGCGAGGGTTTGCGGCGTATCGCGCACAACCATCTACAATTGGATGAAAGAAGGCACTCTGCGCACCGTCAAAATCCGCGGACGGCGTCTCGTCCCCCGAGACGCCGTGGAATCCCTCCTTGAAAACCCGCAAAAGCCCTGAAAATCAAAACTCGGCTCCGCGCGCCAACGCAAAACCGAGTGAAGATATTCACGACATCCGCCTGCATCCGAAAGGTGTCCGCCCTGACGCGAACGAAACGGACGAAAGGCTTTTGCATCATGAAAAATACGACGTTCCAAAATAAAACGCCAGTGCGCCATGCGCGCGATCCCTTCAATTACCACCGATCCCTCGCTCAAGAAGTCGTCGCGGGCGTCGCGGCGACGTACAAATTGACTGTCGTTCATTCCGACGAATCTGAGCCGCCAACATCGGTAATAGCGGCTTTGGCCATTGCTGTTGCCGACAAGCGTCCCACGCTTATCGCTAGGGATATTCAGCATATGCCGGTGACAATCTTTTCGTCTCGCCCCAACGAAACATCAAACGCCTTGCGAGCCTTCGAGGGAAGTCGCTGGACATGGGAAAATAATGGATTTCCGCTTGAGCTGATTGACGCCCCGAGAGGCCTCGTCCCAAAAGGTCACCAATTGCAAGCACAATCGTTGGTGATCTTGGATCGGCTGAAGCCGCATGGCTTGTCGCCGCTGCTCAACTGCGGCCACGCTTTGCTGGCCTTCGCCATGATCGGAGAACGCTGGCGTCATGATGACAGGCGCGCTTGTCTCTATACGGATAAATCCGAGGCGCGATTTGCCTTTCGTGACAGGCGGGGCGCCTTCAGCCATGAGATCGCAATTCGGCTTGCTCGTGGGAGCGCACGATGACTATCGAGCGCCGAAAAATCGGTCTTTCCTCAAGGCAGCCCGGCGAACGCATTCGCCCCTTGGCCAACAACAACTTTGCGGCAGCGCTCTTGTTGGCTGGCGCCGGGCTTTTCATTCATCCTTGCGACGAAGACAAAAGGCCGCTCACGCGATGGCGCGAAAGTTCGACCCGCGATCAAGAAACCATCAAAGAATGGTGGCGGCGATGGCCGAACGCTCTTCCGGCGATTGATTGCGGCAAGTCCGGCGTCTTGGTCATCGACGCCGACAGGCACGGAGGCCCGGACGGCGTTGAAGCGTTCCAAAGCATTTTGCGGAATAACACGCCCGTTGAAGCGCCAATCGTCGAGACCGCAGGAAGAGGGCGGCACTTCTATTTCCTCAACCCGACCGAAATTAAGTGTTCGACCGGCCGCTTGGCGCGCGCGGTCGACGTGCGCGGCGACGGCGGCTATGTGATCGCCCCTGGTGCAACGCTTTCAAATGGTTGTGGTTGGCGAGCGCGCGAAGGATTGCAAGAATTTGCGGACGCATTTCGCGAGAAACGACTCCCGCGCCCGCCCAAATGGCTCATTTCCCTATTGAATGGGCCTGCTTCAACCGACATCGAAGAGAAGGGCCGCATAGTGCCGGCGCGGCGCAATGCGCCTTCGGCCTCGGCTGAAATGAATCGCCTGTTCAGAGGAAACGTCGACGTTCTTCGCGGCGCCGTCGACGCGATTCCCCATGACGAGCGCATTGATATGAACACTTGGATCGCCATCATTGGTGCGATCTGCGACGAAACCAGCGGTTCGGACGAGGGGCGTGAGATCGCGCACGAATTTTCGGCGCGATGGATCAAGGAGCATTACGACGAGGACGAAACGGATGGGGTTTGGCGCCGTGCCGTGTCGAACCTCGAAAAAAGCGCGCTGAAGGCGTCGGGCAAAACAATTCGCCTTCGCGCGTCCAACGAAGGGTGGGCACCGCCGACAGGATGGACTTGGCCTGACGGTTGGAATCGGGACATCGAATTTCCAGATGAAAGGCCAAACGCGTCCAACGACGAATGGCCAGACCCAAAGCCCTTGCCGAACGGCCTTTCGCCAGTGGCGCCGTTCGATTGCGCATTCCTTCCGAAAGGAATAGCCCCCTGGGTGTCGGACATAGCCGTGCGAATGCAATGCCCTAGCGATTTCGTCGGCATTTCCGCGATGGTTGGTCTTGGCTCCGTGATCGGTCGCAAACTCGGGGTCAGGCCGCAGCGCAAGACGGATTGGCTGGAGGTTCCGAACCTATGGGGCTGCATCATCGGGCGCCCGGCACGATGAAATCGCCGGCAATGGCGGAAGCATTGAAGCCGGTGAATCGGCTAGATGCAAAGGCGCGCGAAGACAATGAGGAGGCGGCGAAGGCTTATGTGGTTGAAGCTGAAGTCCACAAGTTGGCAAAGGAGGTGGCGGCGAACAAAGCTCGTACGGCACTGAAGGAGGGAAAACAAGGCGCATCGGCTTTGTTCGCGTTGGAGGGACCAGAAGAGCCAAAAGCCCGGCGATACATCGTCAATGATTGCACCTACGAAGCTCTTGGCGCGATCATGGCGGACAATCCAAACGGCGTGCTCGCTTTCCGCGATGAGTTGGTTTCGCTTTTGAAAACGCTGGACCGGGAGGACAATGCGGCGGCACGCGGCTTTTTCTTGACGGCGTGGAATGGAACGAGCGGCTACACGTTCGACCGCATTATTCGCGGCAAAACCTATATCGACGCCGCTTGTCTAAGTCTGCTTGGTTCGACGCAACCGGGGCGCATCGCCGAATACATCAGGCGAGCCAGCGGCGGCGCTGGCGACGACGGCCTTATCCAGCGCTTCGGTTTGCTTGTTTGGCCGGATCAAAACGCGGAATGGCGCAACGTCGATTGGTATCCCGACAGCGAAGCCCGTGCGGCGGCATTTGAAACATTTCAGTGGCTCGACACTTTGGACCCGGATGAGATCGGATGCGAGCGCGATCAATACGAGCGCTTGCCCTTCTTGCATTTCGACAGGACCGCGCAAGGACTGTTCGAAGACTGGCGAGAGGGACTTGAAGCCCGACTGCGCTCGGAAGAGCTGTCGCCGGCATTGGAGAGCCATTTATCGAAATATCGCAAGCTTGTACCTGCCCTGGCGCTTATCGGCCATGTGGCGGATAGCGCCGGTCCTATCAGCGCCAGTGCGCTTAAGCGAGCGTTGGCCTTTGCAGAATATTTGGAAACCCACGCCCGGCGCGCATATGGCGCTGCCAGCGAGGCGGAAACCGCTAGCGCGAAGGCGATCCTTTCCAGAATCCGGCGCGGTGAATTGTCGGACGGGTTTGGGGCGCGCGATATTTATCGCCGCGCGTGGGCGAATCTGTCCGACCGCGAACAGGTTCAAGCGGGACTCGATTTACTCGTTGATTTCGACTGGCTCGCACAGCGGCAATTTCCGACGCGCGGTCGGACCGGGATCAGGTACTTCATAAATCCAAAGGGACAGCGAAAATAGTCCGTTTGGCTGGGCATCCGTCACTGACAAAACTGACAAAAGGCTTCTGTCAGTTTTGTCAGTTGGCGGGGTGGTCATGTTCCGCCGTCTTGACCGAGTTTGTAAGCTTGTCCCGCTTGTTGCCTTGCAACAGCACAGTTGTCATTTTGTTCGGCTCAAAACAGCCATTCGCGCAACGCTCGGGTTCAATTGCGAGTTTAGGCGATATGCGTAGCCAGCATCTCAACAAATCGCGCGGGATTTTCATCAAGAGCGCGAAGAACATGAATTAGCTCGATCACGTCAAGCCGACGTTCCCCGCCCTCATACTTGGCCACGAACGATTGAGGCCGCGACAAACGACTGGCGAGTTCGCTTTGAGTCATTTTCGCAGACAAGCGAACCTCTCGCAGCATCATCTGCAAGCGCTCTTGGTCATCGGTGTAAAGACTTTTTCTCATGCGCGCGCTTGTGTCCGAGCGCAGGCAGAGCTAATTCCAATCTAGGATAATCCCATTTTAGGATTTTAGGGCGCATCAATCAGCCGGTCGCCGAAAAGGATTTAAGCAATGCCTCGCATCATCGCGATTCTGCTGATCGTCCTCGGACTTGCCGGGGCTTGTTTTGCGTTCAGCATGGCGATAAACGCGCCCGGAACAAATATCGCGAATTTGTCGCTCATGGCGGAGAGGCAGAATATCCTCCTGGTGTCAGCGGTCCTTGTCCTTGTCGGCACGATCTTTTTTGCCGCAGATTATGTGCGTGGCGGAAAGCCGCTTACGACCCCTGCGCAACGGACAAAATGGTTTCGCTTGCTGGCAATTGGCGCCGTCATCTCCGTCTTGGTCGTTTTGGGCATCCACCGGCAGAATGAAGCTTTGGCCTTCGGCCCATTTTGGATTTTGATTGCTTGGCAGGTCTGGAAAGCGCGCTTTCGTGAAAATTGCTCGCCTATTGCGACAGCGGCCATTGTCTTGGCGCTCTCTGCGGTCTCGTTAATCTGCGTTTTTATTTTCTTCGGCGTTGGTGAGCCCGCACTTCCAGTGAGCACTTTTGTTGGCTCCGAGCTCGCGGTTAAAGCAAAGCTTGTCGATTACCATGCAGCTTTTGACAAGTGGGCCGCTCAACACATGCCAATCCTTAATGGAATTGCTCTTGCTCAGGCTGTCGTCCTGACTGGCTCGACACTTCTGCTGATTTTTTTGGGCGTCCGCCGCAGCCTCGCCGGCAGAAAGGCGCCTCCAAATCTGGAGTTATCGGAACCTTCGTCCTGACAGCGGTCCGTGACGCTATTGAACGCGGAGAAAAGCGTAAATGGGCGACTGGAATCCCTTTGCAACCTGGCTATTTTCGACCGCGCAAAACGAAGCCGATACGCCTTCCCAACCCGAAAAACCTTCATCGTTCGGGGCAGAGAAGCTTTCTGGCGAACAGGCAAAGGGCGAGGCCACACAGATTGCCGACAATAGGTCTTTTCTTGACCGCTTTTGGGGCGGCATAACGAAGGAAGGCTGCCCGAACTGCGGTAAGTCAGGCGGTCAGCGAACGAGTTGGGTTCATGTCGGTTTTGAAGAGCGCCCCGGAATCGTGACGCTACAGGAACGGCGTTATGATCGTCATGGCAATCTCGTTGGCACTACCGAACGCGAAGCGCATGTGATGAAGCGCTGCAAAATCGTCGATCAGCGTTATCAATGCTACATATGCGGCAACGAGTGGGAGCGACGGCTTAAGTTGGACATAACAGGAGCATAAAATCGCGCACCAAATGAATTTCCATGCTCGTCGCATATATAGAAAACATAGAAAGGCTCCTACATGTCTAGTGCAATCGGAACCTTCGTTATGGCGATATTTCTTATCGGCTTTGGCCTTGGCTGTTTTGCGGGTTTCCGACTGGCCGATTTTACCCGGCAATGGCGAGGCTGATAAATTCAGCTTTCTCGATACGGCGCGCGTCTTCGACGTGCCGGGCAAATGGACCGCCAGATGAACGATACCATCACGCTATTCATGTTTCCTTTCCAACGTTCATTACGCTGGGGATTAAAGTACCGCGCTGAGTCAGTCCTTCAACAGCTTGGCATTGAAATCGAAGTGAAAACATTGCTAGTCGGCATTCGTTGGCCTGACACACCGGGACCGCATCCCGTTTGTATCGAACCTGAAAACGCCGAGTGGTCCCTTGATATTTTCGACGGAGTTCAGCAGTCAGTACAGGCGACATTCAATGCGCATGATGCCCATAACCTAATATATTTAAACGATGATATCGCCATGCAGGAAAAGCCGGAGCATATCCGACGCGACTGCGTGCGGACGGCGGTGTTGGCAGCGTTGTCGAAAGTCGATGCTGAAGCCGGGGTCGTGTCATTCTTCGGCCCGGCTCATCCCGTTCTCGATTGTTATGTCGTGCCAGTGATCCAAGTTCCTACCCATGTTTTTGAGCTCTACCCGCCGCTTCCCGTTCGAACGGGCTGGGCCGGATATACGACGCCAGAGGGCTTAATCAGCGAATGCATGAAACAAGTTCTCGCTGAAGCGGAGGAAGAAATGGGTCGTCCCAATCCCGGCAGGAGCTTTCCGATGAGTTCCAGCCCCGCTACTGAAATCGTCCGACGTGGGGCCGAAAGTTTTTTGCGGAGACTTCCACTTTCGCTCGGTGACAAGGAATTTCCGTTCGTCGACTTGTTTACGGCAATTAATGAGCTCTCGTCGCTGCTTTACGAAGGAGCAAAGGGAGTGGGGCGACTTCTGTTGGTGGCGCCGGATAACCCCCTGATTGTCTACTCGATGCGTTTAGCGGTTCCGGTGCCATTCAGGCAGGCACGTTGGGCGAGAAAAATACTGCAAATGTCGTCGGCAGAGTTTGCCCTTGTCGCAAACGGACACGCGATCCATGGGCTGGGCGACCTCAGCGCAGAACATGATTCGACGGCTCAGGACGCGTATTGGATCGATTTTGTAGATCACTGTCGTTGGAACCTCCGGCTAGGTCGACGGACGCTTATGACCACCGCATTCGGAGAGGCTCGACTTCCCGACGAGCCGATAACGCAACCCAGATTTTTCGATAGTTTTCTTCGCAAATTTGCTGAAACTAGCGAGGCTGATGCTGAACGGATGTGGCGCCTCGTCGAAGTCATGGCTGAAGCTCAGCATGGCAGTATGATCGTAATAGCGGCGGATGCCGCCACCGAGGCCGCGCGTCTTTCCCAACAAGCCATGGTTATTCAGCCGACGTTGTTGTCGAAAGAACTTTTAAGTCGAGCTAGTAAAATTGACGGGACAATCCTCGTTGACCCTTTTGCCGTTTGTTATGCTGTGGGCGTCATTCTGGACGGAGTGGCGAATGAGCGTTGCACGCCGTCCCGAGGCTCCCGTTACAACTCAGCGGTGCGCTACGTTTTTTCGAGTTCTTCGCCACGCTTGGCATTGGTCCGATCGGCTGACGGAACGACGGATATTTTGCCATTGCTTCGCCCCCGCGTTTCGCGCGAACTTGTCGAAGCCAAAGTTAAAGAACTTGAGGGGGCTGGCCCTGATAACTTTCACGACGCACGTCGCTTTATCGACGAGAAGCGTTTTTACCTTTCGCCAGAGCAGTGTCGCCGGGTCAATGTAGCACTGGACCGGATCGAGGCCGCGCCGCACAAAGATTATGCGATACGCTTGTTAACCAAACGATGCGCTCCCGATCCAGAAATGAATGAAACCTACTACACCTGATTATGGACCGGAATGCGCGTTTTCCTGCTTAAAGTAGAAGTCATTTTGTTTGGATAGATATGCAATGAGTGATGACGCTTCAGAGACAAAAATATTTCGTATTCTCAGCTTGGACGGCGGGGGAGCCAAGGGGTTCTACACACTCGGAGCGTTGAAGGAGATAGAGGCGCTTGTCGAATGCCGCCTGTGCGAAAAATTCGACCTCATCTACGGAACCTCGACCGGCGCCATCATTGCCGCTCTACTCGGACTTGGAAAGTCCGTAGACGAGATCGAGGAGCTTTACCGTAAGCATGTCGTGACTGTGATGGCGCGTTGGCTGCCAAGCCAAAAGACAGCGGCACTGGAGGCGCTTGCCGCCGACGTGTTCAAGGAATTGAAATTCGATGCCTTCCAGACAGGCATGGGAATTGTGGGGACGCGATGGAAAGAAGAGCGGCCCATTATTTTCAAAACGGACAGGCGACAGGCTTTTTTCGGAAAGGCGACTTTTGAGCCTGGTTTTGGCTGCGCAATCGGGGACGCAATCGTCGCATCTTGCTCAGCTTATCCATTCTTTAAAAAGAAATTCGTTACCACCAGCCGCGGCGAAAAGATCGAGGTGCGCGACGGTGGCTTCGTCGCGAATAATCCCACGCTCTATGCCATTATCGATGCGACGGAATCGATGGGTTTCGCCCGGAAAAACTTACGCGTGGTGAGCGTCGGCGTGGGCGAATATCCTCCGCCAAAGCTGCCGGCCTGGAGCCTTCGGAAGTGGCTCAGCAAACTTCCAACATTGGTCTTTCTCCAAAAGACGATGGAAATCAGTTCGCAATCAATGGACCAGTTACGAAAAGTACTTTTCCGAGACGTTGAGACTATTCGTATCCATGAAAGGTATACACAGCCGGACATGGCTACTGACATGCTTGAAGTTGATATAGATAAGCTTGGGCTGCTCTGGCAGCGTGGACGCGACTGCGCTCGCGATGCCGAATCTAATTTGCGAAAGATTTTGATTTGAGGGGGCACGGGTGATAAGCGAAAATCAATTAGAAGTCTGGGCCTCGCAAGGCCCGACGACACAATTCACCGATACCTACAATCGTATCCGTGGCAATCTGCTTGACAAGAGCGCGCCCTATCCGCTTGCGGATATCGACATCTTTCTCCAAGGTTCCTACAGGAATGATACGAACGTCTATGGCGATAGCGACGTCGATATCGTCCTTTGCCATACGGGTGCGTTCTATAAGGACTTGAGCCGACTTTCAGTTGAGGATTGTCGCGCTTACAGCGCTGCCAGCGGGGGAACGGTGACTTACGGCTACGCCGACTTCAAGCGCGATGCAACGACATACATCGCGCGGTTATACGATGGCGTGAACACTCTGAAAAAAGCGCTCTATGTTCCCGGAGGCGGCTCAGGGCGTAGAAATTCTGATGTACTAATTGCATCCGAGTTTCGCCGTTATTATGAATTCAAAACTTGGCAAAATCACCGCTTTGATCAAGGTGTGTGCTTTTTTCTCGCGGATGGCTCGATGGTCGAGAATTTTCCAAAGCTACATGCGCAGAACTGCACAACAAAACACCAAAATACGAGGAGTTTCTTCAAGCCTATCGTCCGCATTTTCAAAAACATGCGGAACACGATGATCGAAAAAAAGCTGCTAGCGGATGGGATCGCGCCATCGTATTTTATCGAGGGTATGCTTTATAACGTGCCAGACCAGAAATTTGGCGGCACGTACCAGCAAACGTGGATTAACTGTTTCAATCATATCGTCACGACCGACCGTGAAAAACTCGTTTGTGCCAATCACATGCACTGGCTCGTGCGCGACGCCTCTCCAACTTCTTGGCCAGTAGCAAATTTCAACACTTTCGCGGCAGCGCTGAAAAAATACTGGGAGTGGCACTGAACTCGGAGTTCCACCTGGGCCGTCCCACCACCACAACCGCCATTGAGGCGGTGGTCGGCTCTGGGTGGAAGCGATAACATCTGCGGGTACAAATGCGGGTATTTCAAAATCGAAGATATTTTTTATCTCATGATAACAATGCGGTATAATGAGAACGCAATTCCGCCCCTGGCACCACCACCCCCCCCCTCCTTGTCAGGCAATATAAATCGCTTGCGGGCTGTTTTGCCTCACCCTGCTGAGAACTGGGTTTAGGTGAGGCGGATTTGTTCTTTTTCTGTCCCGCGGCGAGCTTTGCCATAGCGCTCGATCTCTTTCAGGGTCCTGTGGCCGGTTATCGCCATGATCTGCTTTGTCGAGCATACAAGTTCGGCCAACCACGCGGCGGAGGCCTTGCGCAATCCATGCGCCGAGCACCGGAACCTGACCCAAGGAACATAAAAAGGCGGGCCGCTTCTCAATGGAAAACCCGGGTCAGTTGCAAACGGAAATCAACGACAGGGCGCGAATTGCGGTCCGATTGGCGGAATCGACCTGCGCCCCATCGCTCCGGCAGGCGTTTCCAACAACCCTTTAATTACACGCAAAATCAGCGTGTTGTCGTGTAAAGCCGACACAGCGAGCTTTCCAAGGATTAGGCCAGAGATTCTCTGATTCACGGCACGACAATTGTACAGCTCGAACTCAAACGGTCCGCGCTTTCGGCGGTCGAATTTCCAAATATCTGATTCAGAAGAGAAAAATTTTGGAGCGGGCGATGAGAATCGAACTCACGACATACAGCTTGGGAAGCTGTCGTTCTGCCACTGAACTACGCCCGCCTTCCGGTCCGCATAGATAGCCAAAGCCGAGCGCCGTCGCAACTGTTCACTTGTCAATATTGGCGTCGCCCAACTCCCCGCCGTTGGCGGGCAGCAGATTCTCGTAAAAATCGGCGACCCGTTTCGGCACCACGACCATGGTCTCGACAAGCAGATTGACCAGGGTGAACAATTGCATCGCCACCGCGCTGTCGTCGGAGGCGTCGATCTGGCCCGGCTGGATGGCGCGAATGCCGATGACGCGCACCATATCCAGCGATTTGCGAATGCGCGGATCGAGCCCTTTCTGCACGAGAACCGCGAGGTCGCCGTCGAGGCTCTTGCCGGGAAAGCCGAGGGCCTGGATGGCTTTTTGGATCGCCAGGCGCAACAACGCCGCTGCCGCCCTCGGCGAGGAATCTACGATCTGCGCGGCTTCATTGAAATCCTTTTGGATCTCGGGCGGCATGCCCTCGACGGGCTTGATCGCCGCCGCGAGCGGCGGATAGAAAAGATCATCGCCGATCCAGACCGAGAATTTCAGGCAGGCCGAACATTCGCTGACATAGAGATTGACCAGAGACCCGCTCGGATTGCTCCCGGTCATTGCCCCGCCGTCAAGAAACAGCTCCTTGCTGGCGAGCTTGCGCAGGAACTGCACCGCGGCGCTGTCTTCCGCTATGCCGCTGTCGGTCTTGAGAATTTCGATGCTCTTGTCGGTCGGAATCACCGGCCCGTTATCGTTGTCATAGCCGCTCAACTGAGCGCCATACCAGCGCTGCTGGGCCATGGCCTGGCAATGCGGGCAGGAGAAGGCGTTCAAATCAAGTTTCGGATGAATGCGTTTCATATTTTCCCCAAACAGGCCGGGACATGCAAAAAGTCTTTCACTCGCCCGGCTTTCAGCGCGGCGTCCGGAAATGTTTCGACAGTTTCAGTCCTTGCGCTTGATAATTGGAGCCAAGACCGGCGCCATAGAGGTCGCGCGGCAATTCCGCCATTTTTTCATAAACCAGCCAGCCGACCGCCTGTCCGTCCTCGAGGATGAAGGGCACGTCATGGGAGCGGACCTCCAGCACGGCGCGGGCGCCGGCGCCGCCGGCCTCGACCGCGCCGAAACCGGGGTCGAAAAAGCCGGCGTAATGAACGCGGAATTCGCCGACCAGCGGATCGAAGGGCGTCATTTCCGCCGCGTGGTCAGGCGGCACCCGCACCGCCTCTTTCGACGCGAGAATGTAGAATTCGCCGGGATCGAGCACCAGCTCTCCACGCCCGCGCGAAAAAATCGGCTCCCAGTAATCGGCGATTTCGCAACTGTTGGGTTGGTCCACATCGATCAGGCCGGTGTGGCGCTTGGCGCGATAGCCGACTAGGCCGCCCTCGAATCCCGAGAGATCGATGGAGACCGGGACGCCGCCGGAGAAGGAGGGACTGGCGTTGGACACCAGTTTTTCGCGGGCGTGCAGGGCGGCGTGGCCGGCGTCGTCCAGCCGGGCGTTGCCGCGCCGGAAACGGATCTGCGACAGGCGCGAGCCCTCGCGCGCCAGGATCGGAAAGGTGCGCGGCGAAATTTCCGCGTAAAGCGGGCCTGTGTAGCCGGCGTCTATGGTGTCGAAAGCGTTGGCGCGGTCGGCGATCACCCGGGTGAAGACGTCGATTCGGCCGGTCGAGCTTTTGGGATTGGCGGCGGCGGCG
Source organism: uncultured Alphaproteobacteria bacterium (assembly GCA_963804045.1). GTDB lineage: Bacteria > Pseudomonadota > Alphaproteobacteria > Rhizobiales > Beijerinckiaceae > Rhodoblastus. The sequence continues at coordinate 121,194 of CAWDOR010000002.1, forward strand.
ATGTCGGGCGGCAGCGCCAGGCTCTCGGCCAGTTCGGCGAGATAGACGCAATTGGTCTCCAGCACCGCGCCGACCGTCAGGTCGATCTCATGCAGGGCGTAGAGGGCGATGGCCTCGCCAATGGCGCGGCCGCCGGGCAGGAAGGAGGCCCGCATCCTCCAGGCGCGGCGTCCGAGCCGCAGATCGAGGCTCGCCGGCTGTATCTGGTCCGGGGCGAAAGGTCTTGCCGGCGAGATCGCCCCGGCCTGGGCCAGGGCCGCGATCTGGCGCGCGGCGAAAATTCCCTGTCCCTCTCCCGTCGCCGCTACGGCCACGACATGCTCCTTCGCTCGAATCGAATTGCAACTGACGCGCTACGTTAACAAACCGGATGAAAAGCACATAGCCGCAGCCTTGACTCTTTTTGCCCGCCTCCCTATCTACCCGTCAACCTGTTAGCACTCGCTTTCGGTGAGTGATAACAGGCCATTCCTTTCACCCCGGCCGTCCGGTCGGCGGATTCAACCAAGCTAGAGGACATTATCATGGCCTTCCGTCCCCTCCACGATCGCGTTGTCGTCAAGCGCCTTGAAGGCGAAGAAAAGACCAAGGGTGGCATCATCATCCCCGACACCGCCAAGGAAAAGCCGCAGGAAGGCGAAGTGGTCGCCGTCGGCCCCGGCGCCCGCGACGAATCCGGCAAGCTGGTTCCCCTGGACGTCAAGGCCGGCGACCGCGTGCTGTTCGGCAAATGGTCCGGCACCGAAGTCAAGATCGACGGCCAGGATTTGTTGATCATGAAGGAATCCGACATCCTCGGGATCGTCGGCTGATATCGGTTCACCGATTTTCGTCGGCTGAATCCCTTCCCTTAAAAAATCTCGTTAGGAGCTGAAAAATGGCTGCCAAAGAAGTCCGTTTCTCCACCGACGCCCGCGACCGTCTGCTGCGCGGCGTCGAAGTCCTCGCCAATGCGGTGAAGGTCACTTTGGGCCCGAAGGGCCGTAACGTCGTCATCGAAAAGTCCTTCGGCGCGCCGCGCATCACCAAGGACGGCGTCACCGTCGCCAAGGAAATCGAACTGGCTGACAAGTTCGAGAACCTCGGCGCCCAGATGGTGCGCGAAGTCGCCTCCAAGCAGAATGACATCGCCGGCGACGGCACCACCACCGCCACCGTTCTCGCCGCCGCCATCGTCAAGGAAGGCGCCAAGGCGGTCGCCGCCGGTCTCAACCCGATGGATTTGAAGCGCGGCGTCGATCTCGCGGTCGAGGCGATTGTCGCCGACCTCAAGAAGAACTCGAAGAAGGTCACCTCCAACGACGAAATCGCTCAGGTCGGCACCATCTCGGCCAATGGCGACACCTTCATCGGCTCGGAAATCGCCAATGCGATGGCCAAGGTCGGCAATGAAGGCGTGATCACCGTCGAAGAGGCCAAGAGCCTGGTCACCGAGACCGACATTGTCGAAGGCATGCAGTTCGACCGCGGCTATCTCAGCCCCTATTTCGTCACCAATGCCGAGAAGATGATCGCGGAACTGGAAGACCCCTATATCCTCATCCACGAGAAGAAGCTCTCGACCCTGCAGCCGCTGCTGCCCGTGCTCGAAGCCGTGGTGCAGACCGGCAAGCCGTTGCTGATCGTCGCGGAAGACGTCGAAGGCGAGGCTCTGGCCACGCTGGTCGTCAACAAGCTGCGCGGCGGCCTCAAGATCGCCGCCGTCAAGGCGCCGGGCTTCGGCGATCGCCGCAAGGCCATGCTGGAAGACATCGCCATCCTGACCGCCGGCACGGTGGTTTCGGAAGACGTCGGCATCAAGCTGGAAAACGTCACCCTGGCCATGCTGGGTCGCGCCAAGAAGGTGCGCCTCGACAAGGAAACCACCACCATTGTCGACGGCTCCGGCGACAAGAAGGACATCGAAGGCCGCATCGCCCAGATCAAGGCCCAGATCGAAGAGACCTCCTCGGACTATGACCGCGAGAAGCTCCAGGAGCGCCTGGCCAAGCTCGCCGGCGGCGTCGCCATCATCCGCGTCGGCGGCGCGACCGAAGTCGAAGTCAAGGAAAAGAAGGACCGCGTCGAAGACGCGCTGAACGCCACCCGCGCCGCGGTGGAAGAAGGCGTGTTGCCGGGCGGCGGCGTGGCCCTGCTGCGCTCGATCAAGGCGCTCGACGCCGTGGTCACCACCAACAGCGACCAGAAGACCGGCGTGGACATCGTCCGCAAGGCCATCCAGTCCCCCGCCCGCCAGATCGTCGACAACGCCGGCGCCGATGGCGCGGTCGTGGTCGGCAAGCTGATGGAATCGGCTGACTACGCCTTCGGCTTCGACGCCCAGTCGGGCCAATATGTCGACATGGTCAAGGCCGGCATCATCGACCCCACCAAGGTCGTGCGCACCGCCATTCAGGACGCGGCCTCGATCTCCGGCCTGCTGATCACCACCGAGGCGATCATCGTCGAAGCCCCGAAGAAGAACTCGGGCATGCCCGCCATGCCTCCGGGCGGCGGCATGGGCGGCATGGATTTCTGATCCATTCCAAATCGTTCAGGAAAGGCCGCCGTAACAGGCGGCCTTTTTTGTCCAAAATATATTGCTCAGGAATGTGGGGCGATCCCCGCCTGGCGCCCCGCGTCAAGTGGTCGCGGAACCGCTAATCATTCAATCCATTGTCCTGAATTATGAAAATTGCGACAAAATTGACCTTGGTCACGAATCCGACATGACGATAGCCACTTTCGCGCAGGCTTGATGCAGCATAACGCTTGGATTCGTTAGGCGATTTTAAGCAAACCGGAGTGGCGTCGCCGCCGTCCGCGCCGGAGGGGAAAATGGATCAGCTGAACTCGAGGAAAATCATGGCCGCGCCGGAACCGGAAGATGGCTCGAAGACGGTCACGCGCGTCGAATTGCTCGACGCGGTCTATAACGCCTGTCCAACTCTGTCGCGCGCTCAGGCCCGTGAAATCTTCGAAATGACCCTGGACGAAATCGTCAACTCCCTGGTCGCCAACGACCCGGTCAAGCTGCGTTCCTTCGGCGCATTCTCGGTTCGCTCCAAGCGCGAGCGCATCGGCCGCAATCCGCGCACCGGCGTCGAGGCCAAGATCACCGCGCGCCGCGTGCTGACTTTTAAAGCCTCGCCGACGCTGATCGCCAAGATCAATGGCGAAGCTCCGGTCGAAGACCGCGACTGAGCGCGGTTATTTCAGGCTAACGCCCAGAATTTTCTCATAGAAGGCGGCGATCTTCGCCGCCTCTTGCGCAATATCATGTTGCGCGAGCGCTTTCTCGCGCCCACGCGCGCCCATCGCCGCCGCCTTTGCCGGATCGGCGAGCAGCGGTTCGATCGCCGCGGCCAGGGCGTCCGCGTCATCGGGCCCCACCAGGAAACCGGTGTCGCCCTCGGCGACCAGTTGCGCCGCCGCGCCGACGCGGGTCGCGACCACCGCGGTTCCGCTGGCCATGGCTTCGAGCGGCGTCAGGCCAAACCCCTCCCAGCGCATGGGCGCCACATAGACGCTGACCAGGGCGAACCAATAGGGCATTGTTTCGCGGTCCTGCTCGCCGAGAAATCTTATGCGCCCGGTCAGCCCCGCCGCCGCGATTTTCTCCTTCAGACCGGCGACGAACGCCTCATTGTCCGGGGTGGTCAGGCCAGTCAGCAGCAGCGTCGCCTCGGGATATTTCGGCAACAGGGCAATCGCAGCCTCGACCAGCACATCCGTGCCTTTTTGCGCGCGGATGCGGCCGAAGGCGCCCAGACCGAAAGAGCCGGGCAAGCCCGCCTCGCGCCAGGCGGCGGCGCGATCCGCCAGCGGCTTGAAACGCCCGACATCGACGCCATGATGAATGATGACGCAGGGGACTTCGAGATAGGCGGCCGAGCCCTCGGAGGTGGCGACCACCCCGTCGATCCGCCTGAGCATCCAGCGGGTGAAAGCGCTCTGGCGGCGTTGGCCGGCCCAGGTGAAAACGATCTTCCATTTCTGCCGCAGCACTTGGCGCAGCAACAGGCCGACGATCAATTCGTCATTGCGCCGCGCGTGCCACAGCCGGAAGTTTCCGCGCGGCGGCTTGGACCAGCCGCGCGAAAAAATCTGACGGAAACGGATTTGCGGGACGTCTGGCGGCAGATGGGCGCCGACGCAGGCGACCGCGCCGAGCCGCGCCATATAAGGCGCCAGCGCCAGAATGGTTGAAGTCACGCCGGAATAGCGTCGATGCAGATTGGGCGTGACGACCAGGAGCCGGCGCAGATCGGGCGCAACCGCAGCCATGTTCGACGGCAAGGTCAGTGGGTCGGGACGACGGCGGCGCTGGCCAGCTTGCGCGCCTGCTCTTTCGCGGCGCGTTCCTGCGCCGCCTGCTTGTCGCCGACGGCTTTGGCCGCTTTCGCCGTCGTTTCCCTGGCGGGCGGGGTGATCGTTTTGGCGAGTCTTTTCGTCTCGGGCTTTTTTGCGACCGGCGCGGCGGCGATTGGCGCGGGCGTTTCCGCCTTCGTGCTCTCGCCCTCGGATTTCGCGGGCTGTTTGTCGAAAGACATCAGCGAGGCGATCTTGTCGCGCGAGGCGCCGAGCGTATCTGCGGCGAGGTTTGCGACCGGCGGCTGGGCGTCGCGCCGCGCGCGGGCCTCCGCCTCGTCATGGGCCTTGGCGACGGCTTCGTCACGGGCTTGCGCTTGCGCCATTTTCACCGCCACGGCGAGAGGCGCCTGGCGAACCTTCTGGCCCTTGCCGCCATCCAGAGCCAGCTCGACCGGGGGAACCAGGGCGTCGGGACGGCTGACCTCCTCGATGCGATTGGCGAAGACCGGATGCTGGGCGCCGTCCTGATAGACCAGCCGCACCGGGCGTTCGCCCTGCGCCACCAAGGCGGCGACCTGGCGCTCGTCGGCGCGTTCGCGCTCGGCGACCAGAGCCTCCTCGGCCTGATTATAGGCCAGCGCCGGGCAGGGGGCTTCGGCGTCGAGCGGCTGGCCATTGGCCGATTTGGCGCCAAACACATAATGGCCGCCGCAAACGCCGACGCTCACCTCATGATGGGTGGCCTCGAAATGTTCCGCGCCCTTATTCAACTCGCGCCAGAAGGGCATATTGGGATCCAGCCGATATTTGGCGAGATTCTTCGCATCCATATGGAAGGGATAGGCCTGCATCTGGATGGCGCGCTGACCGCCGGTGAAGGATTCCCGGGCCAGCGCGTAGATTTCGGCGATCTGCCGGTCGGTCATTGAAAAACAACCCGCCGAGGAGCAGACGCCATGGACCATGACCGAACCGCCGGTCGCGCCATGGGCGCGGTCATAGGCGTTGGGATAGCCGACATTGAAGGACAAGTAATAGGAGGAATTGGGATTCATCATCCCCGGGGTAACGGTGTAAAAACCTTCCGGCGACTGGCGGTCGCCCTCGTGGCGCTTGGGGCCGAGCTGGCCGGACCAGCGGCAGATCGGAAAAGCCTTGACCAGGACATAGGTCCCGTCGGGGCGCATTTTCCAGACTTCGAGCTCCGATTCCTTTTTATAGGCGCGGATCAGCATGGGGGAATCGGGGCTGACGCCCTTTTCCGCCAGCAAGGCCATGGTCTCGCTGGACAGGGCTTGCATGGAGCGGCTGTTGTCAACGCTGTTGCAGCCCGAAAGCGCGCCGATCAGGCCAAGGCCCAGCAGCGTCGCCGTTTTCGGGCGAGCAATGGCGAGGCCGAAAGTTTTGCGCGCGCTCATATTCGTTTCGTCCCAGCGAGTCTCGGCCTCAGCAGCTTAATACCGCCGCCTTGCGCCAAGGTTTACCGCCATTAAGCTTACAACTTCCTTGCCCAAGCGGTATGGAATTCGCGCGCATAGTGAAGGAAGCGTTAAGTTTACGCAAGCTTGGCTTTGAAAGGTCAGACCTTGCGGCCCATGGCCAGAAATTTTTCCTGGCGAGAGGCGCGAATCGTATCGGGCGGCAGATCGACGAAACGCGCCAGAGCATTGGCCATGGCGTCGCCGACCGACTGGATCGCCGCTTCGCGGTCGCGATGGGCGCCGCCCATGGGCTCGCGGACAATGCCGTCGATAATGCCGAACTTGTAGAGGTCCTGGGCGGTGATCTTCATGCTGGTGGCGGCGTCCTGGGCGCGCGAGGAATCGCGCCACAGGATCGAGGCCGAGGCTTCCGGCGAAGCCACGGTATAGATGGAATGTTCGAGCATCAGCACGACATTGCAGGCGGCTAAGCCCAGAGCGCCGCCGGAGCCGCCCTCGCCGATGACGGTGGCGACATTGGGCGTGCCCTGAATCAACGCGGCCTCGGTGGCGCGGGCGATGGCCTCGGCCTGGCCGCGTTCTTCCGCCTCGATGCCGGGAAAGGCGCCGGCGGTGTCGACGAAGGACAGCACCGGCAGGTCGAAACGGTCGGCCATTTCCATGATGCGCACGGCCTTGCGATAGCCTTCCGGCTTGACCATGCCGAAATTATGCTTGAGCCGCGAGGCCGTGTCCGAGCCTTTTTCCTGGCCGAGGATGGCGACCGACTGGCCGCGGAACCGGCCGAGACCGCAGATGATCGCCTCGTCCTCGGCGAATTTGCGGTCGCCGGCGAGCGGGGTGAAATCCTCGATCAGCCCGGCGATGTAATCGACGCAATGCGGGCGTTGCGGATGGCGGGCGACCTGGGTCTTCTGCCAGGGCGTGAGATTGGCGTAGAGATCGGCCAGGGCTTTGGAGGCCTTGGCCTCCAGCTTGGCCAGCTCATCGGCGATATTGGGCGAATCCTTCTGGCCCGACAAAGCGCGCAGGTCTTCGACCCGCGCCTCCAGTTCGGCGACGGGCTTTTCGAAATCGAGATAGGAGGGCTGTTGAGAAGCCATGGGCCCCACTGGTCACGGCGCGAAGCCGGCAAAAGCAAGCCGGCCTCGGATTGAAAGGCGCGCGGAAACTGGCCATTTCCGCGCGGGAAGTCAAGTGACGACGGGACTGTTGGGCTCAAGCCCTGAAGGCCCAGCGGTCAGCCGACGTCAGAACTTCAGCGCCTGCGCCTGTTTCACCCCCGGCAGCGCCGAGATTTTGGCGAAAACTTCTTCGGGCACGTCGCCGTCCACCGCCACCAGGGCTATGGCCGAACCGCCTTCGGCGTCGCGGCCCAAGGCGAAAGTGGCGATATTGACTTTGGCCTCGCCGAGCAGGCTGGCGAACCGGCCGATGAAACCGGGCTTGTCCGCGTTGGAGACATAGATCATTGAGGGCGCGAATTCGGCCTCGGCGCGTATCCCGGCGATTTCGACGATGCGTGGCTTGCCATCGTTGAACACCGAGCCGGACAGCGAAAAGCTTCCAGTTTCGCTCTCCACCGTCAGGCTCACCAGCGAATCGTAATCGCCTTCGGCGGCGCGGGTGGTTTCGTCTATGACCATGCCGCGCTCGCGCGCCACCACCGGCGCCGAGACGACATTGACGTCGGCCAGCATGGGGCGCAGGAAGCCGGCGATCGCCGCCGCGCTCAGCGCCTTGGTTTTCAACTCGCCGACATGGCCCTCATAGGTGAGCGTCAGCTTTTTCACGCCGGCCTTGGTCATCTGCCCGGCGAAGGAGCCGAGCCTTTCGGCGAGCGCGATGAAGGGTTTGAGTTTCGGCGCCTCTTCCGCGGTGATCGAGGGAAAATTAATGGCGTTGCTGATCGCGCCGCGGGTCAAATAATCGGCCATTTGCTCGGCGACCTGAAGCGCGACATTCTCCTGGGCCTCATTGGTCGAGGCGCCCAGATGCGGCGTGCAGACCACATGGGGATGGCCAAACAGCACATTATTGACGGCGGGCTCCTCGACGAAGACGTCGAAGGCGGCGCCGGCGACATGGCCGCTGTCGAGCGCGGCGCGCAGGGCGGCTTCGTCCACCAGCCCGCCACGCGCGCAATTGACGATGCGCACGCCCTTTTTGGTCTTGGCGAGATTTTCCGCCGAGAGGATATTCTTGGTCTGCGCGGTCATGGGCGTGTGCAAGGTGATGAAATCGGCGCGCGCCAGCAGATCGGCCAGCTCCACCTTTTCCACGCCGAGATTTTTGGCGCGTTCCGGCGACAGGAAGGGGTCGAAGGCGATCACCCGCATTTTCAGGCCGAGCGCGCGGTCGGCGACGATCGCGCCAATATTGCCGCAGCCGATCACGCCCAGCGTTTTTCCGGTAATTTCCACGCCCATAAAACGGTTCTTTTCCCATTTTCCGGCCTGGGTGGAGGCGTCGGCGGCGGGAATTTCGCGAGCCAGCGCGAACATCATGGCGATGGCGTGTTCGGCGGTGGTGATGGAATTGCCGAAGGGCGTGTTCATGACGATGACGCCGCGCGCCGTGGCGGCGGGAATGTCGACATTGTCGACGCCAATGCCGGCGCGGCCCACGACTTTCAAATTCTTGGCGTTTTCCAGGATTTTGGCGGTGACCTTGGTCGCCGAGCGGATCGCCAGCCCGTCATAATCGCCGATGATGGCGGCGAGTTTTTCCTTGTCCTTGCCGAGCGCTGGCTGGAAATCGACATCGACGCCGCGCTCCCTGAAAATGGCGAGGGCGGCGGGGGACAAAGCATCGGAAATGAGCACGCGAGGGGCCATTGGGGATTCCTCTGTTTTTTGGATTTTATGATGTTGAAGCGAAAAGCCCCGCTTCGGCGGAAATTCCAAAGCGGGGCTCAAAGATTTGCTGTCGTGGCTGCGCCTTATGCCGCGAGTTCGGCTTTGGCGGCCGCAAAGGCCCAGTCGAGCCAGTGGGTCAGGGCGGCGACATCCGCCGCTTCCACGGTGGCGCCGCACCAGATGCGCAGGCCGGGGGGCGCGTCGCGATAGGCGCCAATGTCATAGCCGGCCTTTTCCTTCTCGACCAATGAGGCGAGTTTCTTGGCGAAAGCCGCCTGGGCCTCGGGTGCCAGCGCCGCCACAGCGGGATCGATCACTTTCAGGCAGACGGAGGTGTTGGAGCGGATCGCCGCGTCCTTGGCCAAAAAGCCCGCCCAGCTGCTATTCGCCACCCAGTCGGCCAGAATTTTGGTGTTGGCGTCGGCGCGGGCGATCAGCGCGTCAAGTCCGCCCAGGCTTTTGCCCCAGTTGAGCGCGTCAAGATAATCCTCGACGCAGAGCATGGAGGGCGTGTTGATGGTCTCGCCCTCGAAAATCCCCTCGATCAGCTTGCCGCTCTTGGTCATGCGGAAAATTTTTGGGAGAGGCCAGGCCGGGGAATAGCTTTCCAGCCGCTCCACCGCGCGCGGGGAAAGGATCAGCACGCCATGCGCGCCTTCGCCGCCCAGAGCCTTCTGCCAGCTATAGGTGACGACATCGAGCTTGGCCCAGTCGAGTTTCTGGGCGAAGGCGGCGGAAGTGGCGTCGGCGATGGTCAAGCCCTTGCGATCGGCCGCGATCCAGTCGCCATTGGGCGCGCGGACGCCCGAGGTGGTGCCGTTCCAGGTGAAGATGACGTCATGGTCGAAATTGACGCTGGCGAGATCGGGCAGCTCGCCATAGGGCGCCTTGAGGACGGTCGTGTCCTTGAGCTTGAGCTGCTTGACGATGTCGGTGACCCAGCCCTCGCCAAAGCTTTCCCAGGCTATGGCCGTGACCGGGCGGGCGCCGAGCAGCGACCACATGGCCATTTCCACCGCGCCGGTGTCGGAGGCCGGGACGATGCCGATGCGATAATCGGCGGGAACCTGAAGCACTTCGCGAGTGAGATCGATGGACAGCTTGAGCTTGGTCTTGCCGATCTTGGCGCGATGCGAACGGCCAAGCGGCGCGTCCTTCAGGGCGTCCAGCGACCAGCCGGGGCGCTTGGCGCAGGGGCCGGAAGAAAAATTCGGGCATTTCGGCAAAACGGCGGGCTTCTGCATTTCCATCCTCCCAGATGGGCGGCGTCGCGTTGGGGCGAGCTGTCCCAATGCCGCGATTACGCTCCTGTCACACGGCGGTCAAGCGAGAGGATTGTCGCAGGGCGGCGCAACTGTTTTCCGCAGGGGCGTTTTATGTTACAAGCCAACAAAATTTCCTCGATCACAAGGGTATTCCGCATGGAGCGGAGCATAGAGGCCGGGCCGCAAGGCGCGGCCGGCGCCGAAAATTTTTCGCCCGGCGCCAAGCCGTCGCTGGTCGGCCAGACCCGCGCCGGCCTGGCCAAGGCCTTGCGCGGCATTGGCGTGCCCGACCGCGAAATCCGCATGCGCGTGGCGCAGCTCTGGCACTGGATCTATTTCCACGGCGTGCGCGAGTTCGACGCGATGCTCAATGTCTCCAAGGTCATGCGCGGAAAACTGGCCGAGCATTTCACCCTGGCGCGCCCCGAAGTCGTCGAGGAACAGGTTTCCGCCGACGGTACGCGCAAATGGCTGATCCGCATGGCTCCGGTGGATCGCCTGGACAAGGGCGCGGAAGTGGAATGCGTCTATATTCCCGAGAGCGATCGCGGCACGCTCTGCGTCTCCAGCCAGGTCGGCTGCACGCTCAATTGCACTTTTTGCCATACCGGCACGCAAAGACTGGTGCGCAATCTGACCACGGCTGAAATTGTCGCCCAGCTCATCGTCGCCCGCGAATGTCTGGGCGATTTCCCCGGCCAGACGCCGCCCGACGACGGCGGCATGATCCCCTCGGGCGAGGGCGTGCGCGCCGTGTCCAACATCGTCTTCATGGGCATGGGCGAGCCGCTCTATAATTTCGACAATGTCCGCGACTCCGTGGAGATTCTCTCCGATGGCGACGGTCTGTCGCTGTCCAAGCGGCGCATCACCGTCTCGACTTCGGGCGTGGTTCCCGAGATCGAGCGGCTGGGCGAGGAGGCCGGCGCCGCGCTGGCCATTTCGCTCCATGCGGTGCGCGACGATTTGCGCGACAAACTGGTGCCGCTCAACAAGAAATATCCGATCAAGGAACTTTTGCAGGCCTGCCGCGACTATCCCGGCGCCTCCAACGCCCGGCGCATCACTTTTGAATATGTCATGCTCAAGGGCGTCAACGATTCCCCCGCCGATGCGCGCGAACTGGTGCGGCTGCTCAAGGGCATTCCGGCCAAGATCAATCTGATCCCCTTCAACCCCTGGCCCGGCGCGCCCTATGAATGTTCCGACTGGGAGACCATCGAGAAATTCTCCGACATTGTCTTCAACGCCGGCTACGCCTCGCCGGTGCGCACCCCCAGGGGCCGCGACATTCTGGCCGCCTGCGGCCAGTTGAAGAGCGAGACGGAGAAGCTGCGGGCGCGGGCAAGGCTGGCCGCGGAGTTGGAATAAGGCCAAAAGCCCCGCTTCCGTTTCGCAAAAATGTTCTATAAAAGTTCCGCTTGAACGGAGCGGACATGGCCTGGTCGGCGCAGCAGGAAAAAGCTTTAAAAGCGGTGGGCGAATGGGTGGAAGACCCGCGCTCGCCTCAGGTTTTCAGGCTGTTCGGCTATGCCGGCACGGGCAAGACCACGCTCGCCCGCCATTTGGCCGAAAATGTCGATGGCGAGGTGCAATTTGGCGCCTATACCGGCAAGGCGGCGCTGGTGTTGCGCTCAAAAGGCTGCGACGACGCGCGCACCATTCATTCCATGATCTATCGCCCCAAGGACATGGATACGGAAGAGCCGAGTTTCGTCCTCAATGAGGATGCGCCGGCGAGCAAGGCGAGCCTGATCATCATCGACGAATGTTCCATGGTCGATGAGGAGCTGGGCCGCGATCTCCTCTCTTTCGGCAAGAAAGTGCTGGTGCTCGGCGATCCCGCGCAGCTCCCCCCCGTGAAGGGCGGCGGCTTTTTCACCGAACAGGAGCCGGATGTCATGCTCACCGAGGTGCATCGCCAGGCCGCCGACAATCCCATCGTGCGCCTGTCGATGCAGGTGCGCGCCGGAGAGCGGCTGGGATTTGGCGATCACGGCGCCTTGCGGGTGATTTCGCGGCGGGAAATCGACGCCGAACTGGTGAAAAAGGCCGATCAGGTTCTGGTCGGGATGAACAAGACCCGCCGCGCCTATAACAAGCGGCTGCGCGAATTGCTGGGCTACAAGGAGCCCATGCCTGAGGTCGGCGAAAAACTGGTCTGCCTGCGCAATGACAAGACCAAGGGTCTGCTCAATGGCGCGGTGTTTCGCGTCCACAAGGCCACGGGGCTGCGCCAGCGCCGCTTCCGCATGTTGCTGATTCCCGAGGAAACGCCGGGCGCCAAAGCCATTCGCGTTGGCGTGCTGCCCGCCTATTTCGAGGGGACGGAAGAGGCTTTGCCCTTCGCCCAGCGCCGCGAATCCGATGAATTCGATTTCGGCTACGCCCTGACCGTGCACAAGGCGCAGGGCTCGCAATGGGACGATGTCGTGTTGTTCGACGAGAGCTTCGCCTTCCGCGAAAACCGCGAGCGCTGGCTTTACACCGGCGTCACCCGCGCGGCCAAGACCCTGACCGTGGTGATGTAAAAAAAGCGCGCCCCGAAGGACGCGCTTGAATTTTCAAGCGGATGCCCAGGCGCCAAATCGATCAGGCGCGGGGCTGCATCGAGAAGACGCGGGTCTGCAAATCCAGCATGGCCGTGGCGAAGCTGGTCGCATTGTCGGCGATTTCGCCCCAGACCGAGGCGGCGCTGGGAGAGCGCGCCACGAGCTTGCCCGACATGTCGTCGGTCTCGAAATGCAGGTCGGCCGAGAATTTGCGCGCCAGACCCTGCATCGCCCGGTTGCTGGCCAGACAGGACATATAGAGCGCGTCGGCGCGACGGTTGCGCGCCGCGCGGACGATGCGCGACATCAGCTCGGTGCCGACGCCGCGGCGCCGCCAGCCCATTTCGACGGAAAAGGCCGCTTCGACCGAGCCGCCGATGATATTGTTGCCGACCGAACGCAATTCACCCGCGCCACGCAGCACGCCATCCACGTAATAACCGTAGATCACGTCGTCGATGCCGAAGCAGCGCTCGGCGTAGCGGGTGAGAAACTCGTCATTGACCGCCATGGCGTAGCGGTCATACCGGCTCTGCGCGTCAAGGCGCAGCAGATGGTCCCGGAAGGCCGCCAGATCGGCGGGCCAAAGTCTGCGAACAACGCCGCCATGGATCATAGCCTGTTCCATGTGGTCTTCCTATTCCTTTGCGCGGCTTTCGCCGCTGTGATCCAATCCCCCGACGACTGAACGTTTCCTCGATTGATCTTATTATGGTGCATCGCAGCAATTAGTTCAAGCCCGAACATTAGACAAATGACTAAGGTCACGAAACAGGGTTACTTTTGGCGGCGCCGCGCCTTTACCCCTTGAATTTGCGTCCTGAGCTTACTCGAGGTGTTTTCCTCTTCGATGCTGCGCTGCAACATATTTGAGCGGGCCGGCTTATGAACGAACAATCTGGCCGAATCAGGGCAGCAGTTCGATCAACGCGGGAATCAGCGGCTCATCCGCTGGGGGCATCGGATAGTCCCGCAATTGCCGGGATTCAACCCATTTCAGCGCCTGACCTTCCCGTGCGACAATCTGTCCCTCCCATCGCCGGCAGACATAGAGTGGCATGAGAAGGTGAAAATCTTCGTAACCATGGCTGGCGAAGGTCAAGGGCGCGAGGCAGGCGGCTTTGACCTCAATGCCCAGCTCCTCGCGCAATTCGCGAATCAGCGCCTCTTCCGGGCGTTCGCCGGCATCGATCTTGCCGCCGGGAAATTCCCAGAGGCCCGCGAGCTGCTTGCCCTCTGGCCTTTGCCCGATCAGCACCCGGTTGTCGGCGTCGACAAGGGCGACGGCGACCACCAGCAGCAGCCTTGTCCCGCTCACGAGCGATAATCGCCGTTGATGGCGACATAGTCCTTGGTCAGATCGCAGGTCCAGACCTTGGCCTCGCCCTTGCCCAAGCCGAGATCGGCGCGAATCACGATTTCCGCGCGCTTCATCTCCTCGGAGACCTTGGCCTCGTCATAGCCGGGATCGCGCAGGCCCTGATGGGCGACGCGGACGCCGTTGAACCAGATCGACAGGAGATCGCGCTCGGCCTTTTCGCCCGCTTTGCCCACGGCGGCGACGACACGGCCCCAATTGGCGTCCTCGCCGGCGATGGCGGTTTTCACCAGGGGCGAATTGGCGATGGAGAAGGCCACGCGCTTGGCCGCCTTGTCGCTGTCGGCGCCGGTGACCTGCACTTCGACGAAATGCCGGGCGCCCTCGCCGTCGCGGGCCACCTGCTGCGCCAGGTCGAGCAACACGCTGTCGAGCTTTTCGGCGAAATCGACCAAAGCCTTGCCGCCGGCCTTCTTGACCTTCTTCTGGCCCCGCGCTTCCGCCGCGCCGGTGGCGAACAGCATCAAAGTGTCGGAGGTCGAGGTGTCGCTGTCGACCGTGATCGCATTGAACGTGCCCTTGACGCCCTTGGACAGCAGCTTTTGCAGCGCTTCCGGGGCGATGGCGGCGTCGGTGAACACATAGGACAGCATGGTCGCCATGTCAGGCGCGATCATGCCGGCGCCCTTGGCCATGCCGTTGATCGTCACTTCGACATCGCCAATCCGGGCCTTGGCCGTGGCGACTTTGGGAAAAGTGTCGGTGGTCATGATCGCCTTGGCCGCGTCGAGCCAGCCGTCGGGACGGGCCTCCGCCGCGAGTTTGTCCAGCACGCCGTCGAATTTGCCGGCGTCGAGCGGCTCGCCGATCACGCCGGTCGAGGCGAGGAAGATTTCGCTCTCATCGGCGCCGACCGCCTTGGCCGCCAGCTTGGCGGTCAGTTCGGTCGCGGCCTTGCCGAGCTTGCCGGTGAAGGCGTTGGCGTTGCCGGAATTGACCACCAGCGCGCGGGCCTTGCCCTGTTTCAGATGGGCGCGGCACCAGTCCACCGGCGCCGAGGGGCATTTGGAGGTGGTGAACACGCCCGCGACCGCGGCGGGCTTGTCGAAAAGGGCGAGCAGCACATCGGTGCGGCCCTGATAACGGATGCCCGCCGCCCCGGCGGCCAGACGAACGCCGTCGATCGGCGGCAATTCGGCGAAGGTTTTCGGCGCGAGCGGGGAAAGCGGGGCGGGGGCGGCCATGGTTCGATCCTGTTCTGACGAAAAACGCGCTTCACTTGCGTCCGGCGCTTGGTCGCGTCAAGACGCATTTTTCTGCGAGGCGCGGGGGAGACGAAAAACCCCGCCGGAGCGGGGCTTTAAGAATCATTTCTTGGCCGGTTCCGCCGGGGCGGCGTTTTTGGGCGCCTCTGTGGGCTTGGGCGCCTCCGCCGGCTTGGCGGGCTCATCCGTGCGGGTGATCTTGGCGGCTTCGCGCAGCTTGAGGATCGTTTCGCCCTGCACCTTCTGTTGCAGGAAATGCTCGACCTGGTCCTTGACCTGCTCGAAGGGCGGGAAGGGCTTCTTGCGCTTGTCGAGAACCTTGATCACATGCCAGCCGAACTGGGTCTTGACGGGATCGGAGACCTTGCCCGGTTCGAGCTTGAAAGCCACGTCGGCGAATTCCGGCACCATGCGCTCTTTGGTGAACCAGCCGAGATCGCCGCCCTTGGATCCCGGATCCTTGGACAATTCGTCGGCGAGCTTGCCGAAATCCTCGCCGGCCTTGAGCCGCGCCTCGACCTTTTTCGCCTCTTCCTCGGTGGGCACGAGAATATGCAGGGCGTGGACTTCCTCCTCGGGCTTCTGCGCCTTGGCGGCTTCGTCATAGACCTGCTTTTCCGCCGCTTCGGTCACGCCTTCCTTGGTGGCCTTGGCGAGAAAGGCTTCCATCAGCAGCTTGTCGTGGAGATAACCGAGCTTCTTGGTGAACTCCGGCGTCTGGTCGAGCTTGTCGTCCGCGGCCTTCTGCTTCACCAGAGTCACGTCGATCGTATAATCGAGGATAGCCTTCTGGCGGGCGGCTTCGTCCATCTGCTTGGGCAGCGAGGCGGCGACATCCTCGGCGGCGAGCGCCACGTCCTGGTCGGTGATGTCAATGCCATTGACGGTCGCCAGAACCTTGGCCGAAGCCGGGGTCAGCGCCAAAACGCAAAGCGGAAGGGAAAAGGCGGCGCGGCGCAGGGCGGCGAAAGCGGTTTTGCTGGCCATAGGGTCTTGTGCTCCGGGTGAATCGGCGGCGGTGGCGGCTTTCTGCCCGAAATCGCGCCGTCCGACAAGCTTTTGTCCGGGAAATGGGGCGATTGCGCGGCGAGCCGCGATGGTTTAGATGGAAAAGCCGATACGGAGCCCAAAATGGCCGACAAGAAAAGCATCGACTGGACCAACGCCCGCACCCTGATCGCCTTGGCGATCTTGGTCGGCACCGAACTGGTCGGCGCCTCCTGGGCGGCGGGCTGGGCGCTCACCGGCCTGTTCCAGTTCGGCCCGTCCATTGGCCGCGCGCTGGAAGTCGTGTTCATCGTCATCGGCTTGGTCGGACTCTATTATTTCATGCGCAAGGCCGTCGAGCACGAACCCTTCCGCCGCTGATCCGGGGTCAGGACCGCCGAGGACCGCGGTCACCGTCCGGCGACAAAACCCTGTCGGAAAGCCCGCGGCTCCTTTATCATGTCCGACGATGCACGATCACGTTCACACTCACGCGCATAATCACGCGCCCGCGCCGAAAGAAGCCGGGTTTTCGCTGCTGCGGCTCTCCGCCGCGCAAAGGATCGGCCTGGCGTCCATCGCCGTCGCGCTGCTCTGGGGAGGCGTGTTTTGGGCGCTGTCATGACCCCTCGAAAAATCGTCTTGCGCGATCTCACGCTCGGCTACGATCGGCATCCCGCAGTGCATCACCTCGACGGCGAAATCGCGCCGGGCGGGTTGCTGGCGGTCTGCGGCCCCAATGGCGCGGGCAAATCGACGCTCATCAAGGCGATAGCCGGCATTCTCAAGCCCATGGGCGGCGGCGTGGATCGCGGCGGCGCGCGGCCGCGCGACATCGCCTATCTGCCGCAGGCGGCGCAGATCGACCTGAGCTTTCCCATCGATGTCTTCGACATGGCCGCCATGGGCCTGTGGAAGGGCATGGGCCTGTTCGGCGGGTTGAACGAAACCGGCAAGGCGCGGGTCCGCGAGGCGCTTGCCGCGGTCGGCCTGTCGGGCTTCGAACGCCGTCCCATCGGCGCCCTGTCGGGCGGCCAAACGCAAAGGCTGCTGTTCGCCCGGCTGATGTTGCAGGACGCGCCGGCGATTCTGCTCGACGAGCCTTTTTCCGCCATTGACGAGCGCACGGTCGGCGACCTGCTGGCGCTGATCGCCCGCTGGCATGGCGAGGGCCGCACCATTGTCGCGGTTTTGCACGATTTCGAGCTGGTGCGCGCCCATTTCCCAGAGACGCTGCTGCTGGCGCGGGAGAAAATTTTTTGGGGACCGACGGCGGAGGCGCTGTCGCCCGAAAATCTTGGCCGTGCGCGCAAAATGAGCGAGGCTTTCGACGATGAGGCCGCCGCCTGCGCGCGGGCGGGCTAGACTTGCCGTCTTCGGTCGAAAGGCCGGTCTCTCAGGCTTGATTTATCGTCGCATTGTTTGTGCGACCGGGAAGTTCGACCCGCCTGCCAAACCGAATTGAAGAATTCCCCAATGAAATCGTCAGGAGCGCCTCAATTCACAGCTGTAGAAAAATTTTTTGAGTTCATGTCTCGTTCAGGTGATATGTCGGAATTGTGACAAGGTGGAAAAAGAATAAAATTCGTCCGATTCGGAGGGCGCGCTGGTGATTTTGTGCCCAAAATTGAAACTCGGCTTCATTCACGTCTACAAAACCGGGGGGACGTCGGTCACCCGCTTGCTCACGCCCTACACCGTTTCTCAATACAGGCGTGAACCGCCTCGCCTTTCGGGCGGGGGCTGGCAGGAAAACTGGCATGTCGATGGCGCGCAACATTCGACCTTTGCCGATAATGCTGAGAGATTGGCGGGGGTGTTTGACGAGGATTGGCGCTTTGTCACCATTTCCCGACACCCTTTGACATGGTTCGCGTCGGTTTTTTACGAGTTTTATTATAAGGACCTCGGCAATGCCGAGGGCGGAAACTTCATTTTCGGACAAGCGAGCAAAACGCGGTCGTTCGAAGATTTTGTTCAGTTTTACTACGATTTCAAGCCAGAACATCCGCGCCTCTGGGGGTTTTATCCGCAAAAGTTCTTTGTCGAGGGCGTTCCAAGGGAGAAGTTGCGGGTCATCAGATTCGAAAATTTTCCCTCCGATGTGGCGACCGTGCTCGGACGGTTCGGTGTCCAAAGCGTGGCCGCGCCTCATGAGTTGGATGAGGGCGCCGAGAAGGCGGAGATGACCTCTCGGCTTCAGCGCGATGCGCGGTTCAGAGATTTCGTGCTCAAGGAATTCGCCGAGGATTTCGAATTTTACGGCTACGATCCAAATCCGAAACAGTCGCGATCGTCGAAATTAACCGATGTGATCCGTTTCGGCTGGCGCCCGCGGGCGCTTGCGTCCTTGCTGAGCCAAAAGTGAGCCAACGGCATTCGCGCGAAACAGGGCGATAGGCAATCGTCGATGCGCCGCATCATCCCCCGATGGTCACCGGAATTCTCCGCCGGCCGAAATTCCCGACGCCACCGTCGAAACGGCCGGCGATCGCGGTTCCGCACCCTGGGCAAAAACCGCCTTGCGCCAGGCTGTGGCGCTTGATTTCGTACCAGTCGCGGACGATCAGGGCCTGGCGGCAGCGCGGGCAAAATGTCGTGTCGCCCTCGGCGTCGTGGACATTGCCGAGATAGACATAGTCGAGGCCCGCGGCAACAGCGATTGTTCTTGCGCGCGCAAGCGTCTCGGGCGGCGTCGGCGGCGTGTCGAGCATTTTATGGGCGGGATGGAAGGCGGAGAAATGCAGCGGCGTGTCGCGGCCCAATTCGCGCGCTGTCCATTCGGACAGCGCCTTGATCTCCTCGTCTAAGTCGTTCTTGCCGGGAATCAGCAAGGTTGTGAGCTCCAACCAGACATTGGTTTCGTGCTTGAGATAAAGCAGGGTGTCGAGCACGGGCTGAAGATGCGCGGCGGTCAGCTTGAAATAGAAGTCGTCGCTAAAACCCTTGAGGTCGATATTGGCGGCGTCGATCTTGGCGAAGAAATCACGGCGCGCCCGGTCGTTCATATAGCCGGCGGAGACCGCGACGGTCTTGATGTTGCGCGCGTGGCAGGCGTCGGCGACATCCATGGCGTATTCGAGGAAGATCGCGGGGTCGTTATAGGTGAAGGCCACGCTGCGGCAGCCGTGTTTCGCGGCGGTGGCGGCTATGGCCTCCGGCGTGGCGCTGTCCATCAGCCGGTCCATTTCGCGGGTCTTGCTGATGTCGGAATTCTGGCAGAACTTGCAGGCGAGATTGCAGCCCGCCGTGCCAAAGGACAGCGCGCTCGAACCGGGATGGAAATGGTTGAGCGGCTTTTTCTCGATGGGATCGATGCAGAAGCCGGAAGAGCGGCCATAGGTCGTCAGCACCAGTTCGTCGCCGTCGCGCATCCGCACGAAACAGGCGCCGCGCTGGCCCTCGTGCAATTTGCAATCGCGCGGACAGACGTCGCACTGGATGCGGCCGTCTTCGATCTTGTGCCAGTAATCGGCGGGATGACGGTCGAAACTCATGATGGGCCTGGCCCGGCTTCGGGCTCACTCCATTTGGCGACATGGTAGCGTAAGAGACGGAGATCATCCGACCAAAAATCCCGGGGCAGTCCAGCTTTCAGCTTGAGCTGTCCCAAAAAATCCCTTGGGTCGGGCAGGGACTCCCAGACCTGGGGCAAAAAGGTCGCCTGATGGCGGCCACAGGCCAGCACCAGGCCATCGACATGGGGCTTTAGGCCACGCAACGCTTCGGCTTCCGAGCGCGCGGGAAAAGGCTCCAGCGGCGACAGCAGCGAAACCTCGATGCGCAGCTCGTCGAGCTCTTCGGTGGTCAGCGGCGGAAAGCGCGGATCGTTGAAGGCCGCCGCCCGCGCATTGGCGGCGACATCCTGCGCCAGGGGACGGTGGGCCTGGATGCTGCCGATGCAGCCGCGCAATTGTCCGCCACGGGTCAGGGTGACGAAACAGGCGGCGTTTTCGCGCAGCCAGGGCGCGGCGGCGACCTCTTCGGCTTTCAGGCCCAAGGCGCCGGCGATGGCGGCGCGCGCCAAGGCGAGCAGCGCCGGGCCTCGATCCATTTTGAGCTCGGTTTCAGTCATGGCTCTCCAGAAACTCCATGGCCGCGTAGCCGACGACTTTCTGGCGGTCGCCCGCCGTGTCGCCGGAATTGCAGTTGGCCAGCAATTTCGGCGTCAGGCCGTGCCGGCGCGCCGCCAGCAGCAGGCCGTTGATCGGCAGCGCGCCGCAGGCCTGGGCGTAGCGGGTCAGCAAATGACCGCGCAAAATGCTTTCGACCGTGTCGCGGTCCGCCTGTCTGGCCGCGTCATAGGGCAGATAATGCGACAGGTCGGAACTGATGACGATCAGCGTCTCCGGTCCGCCCCACACAGTTTCGAGCGCCTCGGCGACCTGCTCGGCGGCGGCGTCGCCGACGAGCAGCGGGACCAGGGTGAAATCAGGCAAAACGCTCTGCAAAAAGGGCAGTTGCACTTCCAGCGCATGTTCCTGGGCGTGGGCCGCGCCGTTGATCGCCACTTGCGGCAGGCGCGCCAGCCTGTCCGTCGCCTCGCGGTCCAGGGCGATCTCCCCGAGCGGCGTGGCGAAACGATCAGCCTCGGGGAGCGCCAAGCCGCGAAAGGCGAGGCGATGCGCGGGGCCGAGCAAAACCACCCGCCGAATGATTTTTGTGAAGGGGATGAGCTGAGCATAGGCCCGGCCGGCGACGGCGCCGGAATAAATATAGCCGGCGTGCGGGGCGATCAGCGCTTTGGGCGGCGCCGTTTCGGGCGGCGTCGAGGGCGCGGTCAGAAATTGCGATAGCGCTTGTTTGAGGATGGCGGCGTCGGCCGGATAAAAACTCCCCGCCACGGCGGGCTGACGAAGCATGGATATTCTCCTGGCTGAACTTGTCCTCCATATAGGCGCGCGAGATCGGAATTTCAGGGGCTTGCGTAATTTCCCGGATTGGGCTCCCAGGCGCCAAACTTGCCGGCGAAGCGCTTTTTAAGTGCGATTGGCCTTGCCAAACCGCGCCCGTGTGGGCTTCAAATGCGCCCCTGCCTCACCGCTCCCGGGATTTTTCGGGCGCGAAGCCTTTGCGGATGGATTATGAGTCTTTCTTCTCTCACGGAGCGCGTGACCCCCGTCCAGGCGGGCGCGGAAGTCGTTGGCGGATTTTTCCTTGGCCGCGTCCCGCTTTTCGTTCTTGCCAATGGCGAGGTTCTGCTCGCCGAAATCGGCGCGGAGACGAGGGTCAGGGTTCATGAGGAGGGCGCCATTCTCGTCGCCGCCAGCGATGGCAAAAAGCTCTATACCGGCGGCGACGACGGCAAGGTTTTCGCCATGGACGCCAGCGGCAAGACAGAACTGCTGGGTCAGGAAAAGGGCTGGATCGACGCGTTGGCCGCACGCGATGGCGTCTTGGCTTGGTCCTCGGGCAAGACGGTTCACGCCCGGGACACGAAGGATGAGATCAAAAGTTTTCAGGCGGCCTCCACCGTGCGCGGGCTGAGCTTTTTTCCCAAGGGCTATCGCCTCGCCATCGCCCATTACAACGGGGTCTCCTTGTGGTTTCCCAATGTCCAGGGCGCGCCGGATGCGCTGAGCTGGAAGGGCTCGCATCTCGACGTCACCGTCTCGCCCGATGGGCGTTTCGTCGTCACCTCCATGCAGGAAAACGCGCTGCATGGCTGGCGGCTGGCCGACAAAAACGATATGCGCATGACCGGCTATCCCGCCAAGTCGCGCAGCCTGGCCTGGTCGCATGACGGAGGCTGGCTGGCGACGTCCGGAGCGGACGGCTGCATCGTCTGGCCTTTTGCCGGCAAGGACGGGCCGATGGGCAAGGCGCCGCGCGAATGTGGCGTGCGGCCCCATGTGCTGGTGACGGCGACGGCCTTCCATCCCGGCGCGCTGATCGCCGCCATCGGTTATGACGATGGCTGGGTCATGCTGGTGCGACTCTCGGACGCGGCCGAAATTTTGGTGCGGCGTACGGAAGGCGAAAAAGACGCTGTTTCGGCGCTGGCCTTCGATTCCAAGGGCGGTCGGCTGATTTTCGGCACACGTGGCGGCCAGGCGGGCGTGCTGGATTTTCCCGGCTGACAAAAAGGGGCTGCGATTTTCGCCGGTATTGGGATAGGATGGGCTAAGTCCTTCCCCGAGTGCAGTCTTCGCGTGACCGATATTTCCAGTGCTTCTTCCGGAGACGTTTCTGACGTCGCCCCCGTGCCGCCGGCGCCTCAAAAACCCCGGGAGATCGAAATTAAATTCGCCGCCGACGAGGCTGGGTTCGCCGCCGCTTTGGCCTCGCCGCTGCTGCGGCCCGAGGGGGATAAGACTCCGGCGAAAAGGCTGATCTCCATTTATTACGACACGCCCGACTGGGATTTGCAGAGGCGGAAAGTGGCGCTGCGGGTGCGCCGCTCGGGCCGGTCCGCGCCGGTGATGACGCTGAAATGGCAGGCGGAGGAGGGCGAGG
Source organism: uncultured Alphaproteobacteria bacterium (assembly GCA_963804045.1). GTDB lineage: Bacteria > Pseudomonadota > Alphaproteobacteria > Rhizobiales > Beijerinckiaceae > Rhodoblastus. The sequence continues at coordinate 143,630 of CAWDOR010000002.1, forward strand.
GGCTGTTCGCGCGGGGCGAGATCGAGTTTCCGCTGCGGGCCATGACGCCCGACGTGAACCTGTTCGACGGCGAGACCGGCGAGGGCTTGCGGCTTTTGATCGGCGACAAGCCGTTGCAGGCGAAATATGAGACGCGGGTCAATCGCACCGCGCGGCTGGTGCGCGCCGGCGCGGCTCTGGTCGAGGCGGCCTTCGACGAAGGCGAGATCGTCGCTGGCGAGCTGACGCGAGCGATCCGCGAGGTCGAACTCGAATTGAAGGAAGGGCCGGAAGCCGATCTGCTCGAACTGGGGCGGCGGCTGGCCGCCGAATTGCCGTTGCGGCTGGACATGGCCAGCAAGGCCGAGCGCGCCTTTCATCTGGCAAGGACCAGCACGCCGGCGCCGGTCAAGACGCGGGTCGCCGCCCTGGGTCCCGAGTTCAATCTCGACGCGGCCATGGCGCGGATCATTCTCGCGACCAGCGATCATTTTCTCGTCAACTGGACTTCGCTGCGCGCCAGCGACGCGCCGGAATCCATCCACCAGATGCGTGTGGCGCTGCGGCGGCTGCGCGCCGCCTTGGCCATGTTCAAGCGCGCCATTCCTTCCGCCGAATTCGACGCTTTCCGCGCCCGCGCCCGCGATCTCGCCAATGCGCTTGGTCCGGCGCGCGATTGCGACGCCCTGCGCGATCTGGTCGAGGACGGGCCCATGCCGCATTTCGCCAAAAACGGCGATTTCGCGCCGCTGCTCGAAGCCTTGGACACCACCCGGAAGCAGGCCTATGCGCAGGCGCGCGCCCTGATCGAAAGCGCGGAGCCGACCCTGTTCGCGCTCGATCTCGGCGCCTTTGTCGCGCGGCGTGGCTGGCGCAATACGCTGTCAGCGGAAAATCTGTCGCGGCTCACCGATCCGCTCGATGTCTTCGCCGGCGCCGCGCTCGACCGGCTCTATGAGCGCGTGCTCAAGCGCGGTCGGCGGCTGGCCTCGCTTCCAGACGAACAGCGCCACGAGGCGCGAATCGCCCTGAAAAATCTCCGCTATGCGGCCGAGTTTTTCGCCGGCGTGTTTGGCGGGGGCGGAGCGGAAAGCTTCATTCGCTCGACCGCCGAGCTTCAGGGCCTGCTCGGCGCGCATAATGATGTGGCCACCGCCGAACATTTCCTCAGCCGGCCCCATGACGAGAAAGCCTCGCGCGCCGCCGGCGTCGTGCTCGGCTGGTACGCCCGCGAGGCGTTGATCGCGGATCGGCGTCTGGCCAGATCGTGGAAGGCTTTCAAGCAGACGCGGCCGTTCTGGCGCTGAGTCTTTTCAGGGTTTCAGCAGTCCGGCCATGTCGTCGAGGGTCATCCGATTGTCGCGGTCGCAGAACTGGGCGTCGAGTTCGGCTTGCACCGCGGCCGACAGCCACCAGCTCATCGACACCACGCTCATCGACGGCTTGCGGCCGGACAGCGCTGCGCATTGCTTTGGGAACAGGGCGTCGCCGCGTGGATCGGCGGCGATCTCGGGGCGCGCTTTCATCAGGATGGTGAAAAAGCGGGGCGCGGCCTCGCGAATTCATGTGCGCCAACGCCTGCGCGGCGGCGTCGGCGGCTTCTTCGCCGTGCCCTTCACGGGTGGAGATCAGCGCGTCGATGGGCGCAGCCAGCATGCCGGCGGCTTCGGTGAACAGGCCGTCGTCGAGCGGTCCGAGTTTGGGCGTGGCGGCGGCGCGCGGCGGCGTCAACCGCCTGGCGCGGTCGATATTGGGATCATTCTGCACCCAGACGATGGCGGGCGTGACGCCTTGGCTGTTTAGCGCCTGGGCCAGATCGAGCGCCGTGGTCAGGCCGGAGTTTTCGAAATAGCCGCCATCGACCACGCGGTCGCCATAGCCTGGAACGGCGTCGTTGCGGATCACGCCCGCCGGCGAAATCACCGGGAAGCGGGCGCTGATCAGCGCCGCCGTGGACAGGCGGATGTCAGTCGCGTCGCGCAATTGCGGCTGGTCGGCGCCGCCCTGCGCCGCCTGCGGGCAAGCGACGGCGTCTTCTGGCAATTTTTCAGGGCAGGGGCGGGACATCAGTTCGAACAGGTCATAGGCCTGCGCATAAAGCGATTGCCGCGAGCCGCCGTCGGGCGATTTTCTCGTTGAAACCAGATCGGCGGCGACGATGCGCCGGCCCGTCGACACCGACGTGCCGTTGAGCATCAGCAGCGGCAGCCAGCCCTGGCTCGCGCCGGCATAGCCGAAGGGGCGGCACAAGCCCTTGCCCGGTCCGGCGCCGCAGACCGCGCCGCCAAAAAAGCCGGCGCCGCCGGTCGTTTCGTCGTAATGGCGCTCCCAGCTCTGTTCGAGCAGCGCGGCGCGGTCGACGATCGCCGATCCCTCGCCAAACGGTCCTTTGGCTGGGGCGAAATTGTCGCGGAAGCCGAGGCCGATGAAGCCGCTCGACAGATAGTCGCCGCTGACCAGAATTTGCAAACAGGAACGCCAGGACTCGCGGAAACCGGGCGTCGCGGCGTCATGCGCGGCGAACCAGCCGGGATCGGCGTTGCGGCATGGGGGCTTGCCGTCCGCATCGGCGGCGTCGGCCAGGGCGGCGCGGATCGCCGCCGCGCCATAGGCGCCGCCGGAGACGCCGGAAATGGCGAAAATCCGGCGGCCCGGCGCGCCGCCGGCGCCCGTGCGGTCGATGATCTCGCCGGCGACGGTCGCGGTCATGAAGGCGGCGCGGCTGGCCCCGCCCTCGGCGGCGAGAATCAGCGCCGAGGGGCATTTGCTTCCGTCTTGCGCGCAGCCATTGGCTTCGCGCCATTTCGCCACCGCCGCCGAAAGGTCGATCTGCCGCGCCGCGAGCTGGTCGGCCGGGCGCTGCGGCAGCAGGCGCAGATCGTTGAGATGCTTGTTGCTGGCGGTGAGCAACAGGCTGAAGGCGAAAATCGGAACGAGAACCGGCCAGCCGCTCTCATGGCCGCGCCGCGCCAGCAGGCTGAGAACCAGAACCAGCGAGCCGAACAGGAAGGGAATCAGCAGGGCGCGATCGGTCAGAGCCGCCAATTCATGCGGCCGCAGATAGGCGGCGACGAAGAACAGCGCGGTGAAGACGAGGGAGAACTGGGCAAAGCGGCTCAAGTGGCGCTTGACCTGTTCCCGGCCGCCAAAGTTGCGCAGTTCCGCGTGATCGGCGAGCCAGCCGAGCAAGGGCTGTCGCCAGATGACAAAAGCGGCGAAACCCGCGGCGGCGAGCGCATTGCCGGCCTGGAGCCAGAGAATTTGACTATGCGCCTGCTGCGACTGTTCGAGCGCCCGCGCCTGATCCATGGAGGCGGCGCATTCATGCAGACCGATGGCGACCGCCGCGAAGGGAACGAGGCCGAGCATGCGTGGAACCCATTTTATGGCGCAAGCCAGTTCTTCGCGCAGCTTGTTCTGCAAGGCGTCGAGCGCATCGGGCGTCAAGTCGCGGCGCAATTGCGCGGGAATCAACCAGTGCGGCTCGTCGAGCACCCGGCGCGCGCCATAATGCACGGGAAAGGCCCAAAACAGGAAGACCGCCAGCAGGAACCACAGCCAGTGGAGAAATTGAAAAAAACCATTGCTGAAAGCGAGATCGGCGAAAAGGTTTTGCGCCTGGACCACGCCCCAGAGCAGCGCCAGGCCGCCGAGGGCGGACAGCAAAGAAAACCGGCAAGCGGCGAGCAGGCGAACCGACAGAACGAGTTTTCGCCAGATTTGCGCGATCATGTCCGGCTCCTTCAAATTTTGACACTGCTTCAAACTAGCTGGAACATACAATGAACACTATTGCTCTGCAATAGCTTATCTATAAGTTGTGTCGTCCGCGTGGCTCAGTCGAGAATGTAATGCGGGACGAAACGCGAGCGGTCGCCGGTCACGGGAGAAACATCCTCGCGGACGCCCATCCCCGCCGGTTCGTCGCCGACCAGCCAGCAGCCGAGCACCGGGCGGTTGCCGCCGAAATCCGGAAGCAGCCGCAGGGCCTGGCGGATTTTTCCGCCGCCATAGGCGAGATCGGGGCCGCGGATCACCGCGCCGTCGCAATGCAGTTCGACATTGCCGCCCTCGCGCGACAGCTGCGGTTTTACGGCGTAATTTTCGCCCAGGCTGGCGGCGCGCGGATCGTCGTCGAAGAAGCAGGGCAGCAGATTGGGGTGGCCGGGCGCCAGCTCCCAGGCCAAAGCGAGCATGCCCTTGTTGGACAGAGGCATTTTCCAGGCCGGCTCGATCCAGCGCGCCTGTTTCAGCGCCGGGGCCTTGCCAAATTCCTCGTCGAACATCCATTCCCAGGGATAGAGCTTGAACATTCGCTCGATGGCGCGGCCCGAGCGGTCGACGAAGCCGCCCGGACCCAAGCCGATGTCGGACATGTCGATCAGTGCTGTCGCGGCGCCGGCCTGGCGGGCGCAATCCTCGAGATAGGCGGTCGTGCCGCGATCCTCGACGCTTCCGGTGACGCAGGCGAAATGGACAAGGTGTTTTTCCGCGATCCGGCGCCAGCGGTCGATCAGCCGTTCGTGCAGCGAATTGAACTGGTCGGCGTTTCCAGGCAGGGCGCCCGACTCGACCATCTGCTCGAGCCAGAACCATTGCACGACGGCGCTCTCGAACAGGCTGGTCGGCGTATCCGCGTTATATTCCAGCAATTTGGGTGGGTTTTCGCCGTCATAGGCGAAGTCGAAGCGGCCATAGAGCGACAGGTCGCGGCGCCGCCAGCTCTCGGCGACGGCGTCGTGGGCCTGAACGGGAATTCCCAGCCTGTCCATCATTGCTTCGCTGGCGATCACCCGCCCGACGAGATCGCGGAACAGCGCGCCGAGCTCCAGCGTCGCCCGCTCCAGATGGTCTTCGATCTGGCGCAGGGAAAAGCGGTAGCGCGCCGATTCGTCCCAATAGGGCTGGCCGTCGATATGGGAGAAGGCGAAACCGATTTTTTCCGCCTGCTCCTTGAAATCGGTGCGGATCGGCGAGGTTTCGCGCTTCATTCGCCGCCGCCGCCATGGCCGCCGCCGCCATGAGCGCCGCTCGCGCCCGTGCCGCCGAAGCCGCCGAACGAAACGCCATGGGCGGAGCCGCCGCCGCCGGAGCTGTAAAAACCATGGCCGCCCCCGCCGTGGCCGCTGGCATGGCAGGGGGCGTTGGGATCGTCATCCTGGCAGGCGCGCGCCCCCACCAGCCACAAGCCGCCGAGCGTCGCCACGCCCCAGACGGAGAGGAACACCGCCGTGGACCGCAACCGGCGGGAATCGTGCGGCGCGGGACCGCCGAGTCCCTCAGGCGCGTGATAGACCGGCGCCGGCGGTCTGATTTCCGGCGGCGGCCCGCGTTTGCCAAATGTCTTGCGCGGAGGCTGGGTCATCAGGGGCTCATGCAGGCGGCGGCGATCAGGCCGGAGGAAATGGAGACAGCGGCGAGCCAATAGGCCGAGGCCATGGCGTTCTGCTCAATGGCGTGCGACAGGCCGGGATGGAACAGCCTGGCCACGCCATAGCCGACGATCTGGCTGACCACGGCGACCAGCCCCCAGGCGGCGAATTCGCCGACGCTGGTGGTATTGTGAATGGCGCCGGACAAGGCGACGGCGAAACCGAGCAGCGCGCCGCCGAAGGCCAGGCCGGCGGAGGCATTGTGCTGGCGGACGATCAGGTCGAATTCGTCATGCGGGGTGATCCGCGCGTAAATGAAGCAAAACAGCAGGACGAAGCCGATGGCTCCGAAAAAATAGGCGACGAAGGCCAGAAGGCCGGCAAGAAATTCTGGCAAGGCCGACTCCCTTGAAATGACCTGTTCAATCTGCCCCGCGTCAGCTTTTTCGGCAAGATGGCGTTTGCGGTCTTTTCAAAGGAGGTGGAAAGCGGCAATCTCCGCGCCGTTGTTTATGGATGGTTTGGAATGGGGCAATTGGTTCTTCTCACTGGCAGCGGGATTTCCGCCGATTCCGGCCTCGATACGTTTCGCACATCCGGGGGGCAGAGCCTCTGGGCGCGCTACGATCCGGAAGTCGTTTGCAATTTCGACGTCTGGGAAGAAAATTTCGAACTGGTGCATGAATTCTATTCGAAACGCCGCGAGGAACTCGCCCAGGTTGGGCCCAATGTCGCGCACAAAATGGCGGCGGATTGGCAGAAGCGTTTTGGGGCCGAGCTGATCACCCAGAATGTCGACGATCTCTTCGAGCGCGCCGGCGCCCGCGAGGTGCTGCATGTCCACGGCCATCTCACCGGCTTGCATTGCCTCGCCTGCGAAACGCAATGGGACTGGGGCTATAAAAAATTCGATCCTGCTGTCGACCGCTGCCCGCAGTGCGGCGGCGTCCACGAGGTCAAGCCGGATGTGGTGTTTTTCAACGAAAGGGCGCCGCTCTACCAGAAATTATGGGAGCGGCTGGATTCGCTTTCCCATGACGATCTGCTGGTGATTCTCGGGACATCGGGCAATGTCCTGCCGATCGCGGGAATCGCCCGGCACAGCCGCGCGGTCACGGTTTTGTCCAATCTCGAACCCGAGCCGGCGATCCCCGAAAAATATTTCGATCACGTGCTGCATGGCCGCGCCGCGCAAATCGCGCCGCGGCTCGACGCCCTGGTGAGCGGGCTGATGGCCTGAAAATCAGGCTTTTCCGCCTTTGGCGCGGCGGGATTCGATCTCGCGGCCCATGGCGCGCACCAGGCAGGCGCGGGCGAAGGATTGCAGCTCTTCCGGGCAGGAAATCAGGCCTTCAAGCACATGCATCAACAGGCGGAACTGCGCGGTGGAAAGTTCGGCGTTGAAGCCGCCGAGATAATCGATCAGCCAGGCCGCCTGTTCGCGGGTCGGGGTGCGGCTGGCGTATTCGTCGAGATACCAGGCGCCCACCTTGTCGGCGAAAAATTTGCCCCAGTCGGCGCAGGCCGGCAGATGGGCGCGGGCCAGGGCGCCCAGAGCGACGATCTCGCTTTCCGAGAGGCCGCCGTCCTGATTGGGCAGATGCGAGAGAATGCCGACATCGTCGGCGAGGATCTGGCCGCGCCGGGAGATGGCGGCGCAGATCTGCGGCGCGAGGTCGAGAGCGATGAGCACGCCAGTGGCCATGGTCTTTCCTTTCATAACTTTGAAAAGACGCTAGGCGTTGGGCGTTGAGAAAATGCTTAATGAGCGTTATGCTTGAGGAAAGTTTGGGATTTATGGTTAATACTTGGTGAAGCCAGGTTCCGCCACTCACCTGCGGCGCCGCTTACCTATTGCGCTGAAAACGACTATGACTGACCGTCATGATCTGGCTTGTCTTCGCCGCGCTCACCGTCTCAGCGATTTTCGCCGTGCTCTGGCCCTTGGCGCGTTCCGCGTCGAAGGCGCTTGAGGATGAAGCCGACGTCGCCTTTTATCGCGCCCAGATCGCCGAAATCCGCGCCGAGTTGGCGCGGGGCGCGATAGACGCTGAAGCGGCCAAGGCCGCGAGCGCAATCGCCGCGCGCCGGCTGCTGGCAGTCGCGCCGGGGGAGGTCGGAACCCTTCATTCGACGTCCGCGCGCAAAAAAATGGCCGCGGCGATGGTGGTTGTTCTCATTCCCGCTGTCGCGCTTGGGTTCTATGGGCGGCTCGGGCGGCCCGAGTTGCGCGACCAGCCGCTGTCGGCGCGGCCGGAGCTGGGCGCGATCAGAGCCGATCTGGCCAAGGGCGCGGAAATCGAAGCCCATGTCGCGAGGCGCCCGGAAGATGGCGCCGCCTTTGAGCGCATGGCCGAGGTCGAACAGCGCGCGGGCCGCTGGAGCGAGGCGGCGCGGGCGCGCGGCGAGGCGCTTCGGCTGTTGGGGGAAACGCCGGAGCGGCTGACCCGTTACGCCGAGGCGCTGGCCTATGCCGCCGATGGCGTGGTGACGCCCGACGCGATTGCGCCGCTGGAGCGGGCGCTGGCGCTCGATTCGCATTGGCCGGAGGCGCGCTATCTGCTCGGTCTGGCGGCGGCGCAGCATGATGACGTGGCCAGGGCGCGCGATGTCTGGACGGTTTTGGCCGGGGAGCTGCCGGCGGGTTCGTCGCTGCGTCAGGCGGTGGAGCAGAATTTATCGATGCTCGATGCGCCCGCGGAGGGGGGGCCAACGGAAGCGCAGATTCGCGATATGGTCGAGGGGTTGGCGCGGCGGCTCGCGGCTGGCGGCGGCGCGGTGGAGGATTGGGAGCGGCTTATCCGCTCTTATGTCGCCTTGAAGGAAACGGCGCGGGCGCAGGCGGCCTGGGCCGAAGCGAAAAAGGCGCGAGGGAGCGACGGCGATGCGATGAAGCGGCTGAACACGCTGGCCGACGCCTTGGGGCTGAAAAAGGATTGAGTCTAACCGACGCGGCGCCGGGGCCGTAAAACAAAGTGGCGTCCAGTTTCGGACGCCACGCGCTTGGGGCGGGCGTCAGCCCTTGACCCAGATCTTGCACCAACCATTGGCGGACACGTCGCCAGCGACGGATTTGCAGCTCGACGGGGCGATGAACAGCTTGCAATTGCCGCATTTCGACGAACCATGCGGCGCATCCTGATAGGCGACGCCGCTCTGCGCCATTTTCGCGCTGGCCGGGCCCTGGCTCGCCAAAAGGACCGGAACCGCGCCGAGCGCGGCGCCGGCGCGCAGCACGGCGCGACGGGAAATGTTTTCGGGGGTCTTGTTGTCGGCGTTGCTCATGTCGTTCTCCCTGAAAAATATATTCAACGAATTTATGCCAGCATTTTTCACAAGCGCTCGCCTTGATTCAAGTCAACTTGTATATGTAAATTTGTCAATCCACGCAAATTCGCGCCCCGACTTTAAGTCTAGCAAGGCCATAACATCCATCGATCTGTCGTTCGTTTGTGTAGTTTCCTCGTGGTAACTATCAAGTTTTGTGGCAATTCGATCACAGTTTTAAAAATATCACCTTTAGGCAACGGAAATCAACGGAATTTGGTAACCATTTGGCGTAATTTAAGCTCCGGAATAAACGCCGATTCGAGATCGGTTAATAAATTGAGGGAGCGGGCGATGGCCGCGATAAAAAAATTATTGAATTGCCGCGAAGCGCGTTCAACCGTTTCCGAGGCTTTGGCTGTTTCATCCCTGGGACTGGCCGTCCTCTTCGGCATGGCCTCGCCCTCCAACGCCCTGCCGAGCTTCGCCCGCCAGACCGGCCAGACCTGCTCGGCCTGTCACACCGCCTTTCCGCAACTGACCCCGTTCGGCCGCCGGTTCAAGCTTGGCGGCTATACGCTGGAAGGCGGCGACCATCCGGATACGCCGCCGCTGGCCATGATGGTGCAGTCGGGCTTCACCCATTTCAACGGCGCTCCGGGGCCTCAGGGCGGCGGCTTCAACGATTCCAACAATTTCGTCGATCTGGCGCAGCAGATCAGCGTCTTCTATGGCGGCAAGATTTTCGGCAATGTCGGCGCCTTCATCCAGATGACCTACAGCAATAACTCGGGCCGCAGTTTCACGCTCGACAACACCGACATCCGCTACGCCGACACCACCAAGCTGTTCGGCCAGGACGTGCTCTACGGTCTGACCGCCAACAACAATCCCTCGGTACAGGACGTATGGAACACCACGCCCGCCTGGAGCAGCCCGTTCATCGGCTCTAATTTCCAGATCACGCCGTCGGCGGCGACCATGCTGGAAAATCTGAACCCCGACCAGATGCTTGGCGCTGGCGGCTATATTTTCGTCAACGACACTTATTACGCCGAATTGTCGGCCTATGGCTCGACCGCCGCGCGCACCCAGACCACGCTGGGCCTGTCGCCGCCGCAGCTCGGCTATAACATCAACGGCATAGCGCCCTATTGGCGTCTCGCCGCCGAGCCCGTCTGGGGCGATCATGCCTTCATGATCGGCGCCTATGGCATGGCCGCCAACATCCGCCCGAACGACGTCTATGGCTTCGATTTCGACAAATATCTCGATCTCGGCTTCGACACCCAATACCAGTGGATCAGCGAGATGCACGCCGTCACCCTGCGCGGCAATTACCTGTTCGAGCGCCAGATTTTGAACTCGACCTTCGCTCAGGGCGGCTCGAGCAATCCAGTCAATTATCTGCGCAGCCTGAAATTGTCGGGCGAATATGTCTACGATCACACCTATGCCGCGACGTTGACCTATTTCCAGCTGACCGGCTCCGCGGACGCCATGCTGCTGCCCAACAACCTCATGGGCTCGCCCAATTCCAACGGCTGGATCTTTGACGTCGCCTACCTGCCCTTCTCCAAGGGCGGGCCGAGCTTCTGGCCCTGGCTCAATACGCGCATCGGCCTATCCTACACGCTCTACAACACCTTCGACGGCGGCGCCGCCTACAACCCGGTCAGTGGCCGCAGCGCCAAGGACAATGGCGTCCTGATGCTCTACGCCTTCACCGCCTTCTGAGCGACAAAGCAAAATTCACGGAACGGGGCGCCTCAGCGCCCCGTTTTTTTATGCCCTGATGCGGCGCGGCCTTTGCTAAGCAAAAGCCGCCTTGCCCGGAGGCAAGACGGCTTGGTTCGTCGGAACCAGAGCTTGGCTGTTACACGCCCTTGGTTTCCAGCGCGGCCATGATCTCGTCCATGATCGAGGGATCGTCGATGGTCGCCGGCATGGTCCAGGGATCGCGATCGGCGATTTTCTTCATCGTCCCGCGCAGGATTTTGCCGGAGCGGGTCTTCGGCAGGCGGTTGACGGTGATGGCGATCTTGAAGGCCGCAACCGGGCCGATCTTGTCGCGCACCAGCTTGACGATCTCCTTCTCGATGTCGATGGGAGACCGATCGACGCCGGATTTCAGCACGATGAAGCCGCAGGGCTGCTCGCCCTTGAGTTCATCCTTGACGCCGATCACCGCGCATTCCGCCACGTCGGGATGCGAGGCCAGCACTTCCTCCATGCCGCCGGTCGAGAGGCGATGTCCCGCGACATTGATGATGTCGTCGGTGCGGCCCATGATATAGACATAGCCGTCCTCGTCGATGAAGCCGGCGTCGGCGGTCTTGTAGAAGCCCGGGAAGTCGACGAGATAGCTCTCCTTCATCCGGTCGTCCTGGTTCCACAGGGTCGGCAGATTGCCCGGAGGCAGGGGCAGTTTGACGACGATCGAGCCCATCTTGCCGGCGCCGACGGGATGGGCGGCCTCATCGACGATCTGCACATCATAGCCGGGCATGGGCACGGTCGGCGAGCCCAGCTTGACCGGCAGGGCGCCGAGACCCACAGGATTGCCGGCGATGGCCCAGCCGGTGACTTGGACGCCGACGATCTCTCTGTTACTAGTGAAATTTGATTGCATGTCTATTCCGCTAGAGCGCTGGGCAGTACGGCGTTCAGCATTTCGTATTAGCCACACGCGACCCTTTTTGCACTATTTCCCTCGTGAGCCGCAACTATCATTTCCGCTTTTTTGGTTCAGGACGCGACGAGCGTCGGGGAAGCTGCCCATCGATATCGGGCAATATATTGACAAGGCCATGTTTGACCCAGCTCGTAAGGGTGGTCTCGTGGATATTCAGACGCGCCGCAGCTTCCTTTTTTGGTCAGCGTCCCGTTCTCTCAGTCGATCATAACGGGAACGCAGTTTGTATTCGTGAACGAAATAGGCAACAAGGCAACCCGTTTGGGGGTGGTGATCCTGGTGTCGAAGTTTCTACTGCATCAGCCGCTCAACCGCCAGGCCGCGACTTACGCCCGCGAAGAGGTCGAAATCGACACCTCCACGCTCGGCCCGCGCACAAATTGCCAGTGCCGCATAAACGATCAGCTGAAGCTGGAAGAGGTGGTCTGAACTCGGATCGTTCACGAAAAGGCAGGCCTAGACATAGATGTTGCTATCCATGTCCAACCTACCAAATATGCACCCCGCGCCGCCAGAAAGGCACCGGGTGGACGCTTACGAAGAACGCCTGTTCGTACTCTGCACCAAATGCGGCGTACGTTCATTGAACGAGATCTGCTCGCTTTACGAATTGACGAAAATCTCCGTCAGGAACTCGTGGAGGCTGAAACGCAGTCGCGCCGTCGCCCGCGCAAACAGTGAAAGTGTCATCGTTTCAAAGAACACACATGCGATGACATTGAACACCGCTTTGGAGGCTTGAACCGCAAGAGCGGCTCTCAGTGAGTGGTGCGCTTGTAAAATGTCAGCACCGACAATGTTGAATACAAGGACAGGCAGGGCCAAGATGGTCACCCACACTACCAGCCCCAATCGGAGATCGGAGGGCCGTCAGAAATGCCAATTCAAGCGGGTTTTTCTCGCCGATGGACAGCGCGGGCCGCACGAGCGCGAGCGGAACGAATATAAGTGTCTGGAGAAAACTAGCCCAAAAACCCGATCCATAGCGTCCAATAAGGCCGTAATGCTGGATGATCAAGGACGAAGCGATCGAGAGCAGCACCGAAGTCAGAAATACCGCGACGCCGGCGACCAACGAAAAAGATCCGATAGCGGCGTTCTGCGGTCTTGTCACGCGCTGGCAGCGGTAGCGTCACCTCATGGATCTGGGTGGCGATCCAAGCGATCGCCGCCGCCGTCAGGCCTTGCCAAGCAAAGCCCGTAACGATCAGCTTTTGACCTTGCATTTTCAGTCCTAACGCCACAATGATTTCAATCACGGGCGCGCCGATGAAGAGGGCCAGCAGCGCCGCGCTGATCTTGCGCTCATGCACCAAAATCCGGACTGTGGTGGCTGCGCTCCGGACGATTACGCTGATCGGCTTGAAGTCCGTTTCCAGCAGCGAATAGAGCGCGCCAAAGGCGATCAAGGCCCAGAAAATCAGGGGCAAAAACTGAAATATCTTAGCCATCCAGATCAGTCGCTCCGCAAAAGCATACCGGTTTCCCGGCGTTACATTGATATCAGAATGGGCCGCGTCCCAGCTCGCGGCCGCGGACGCGGTGAGATAGCCGATTGCGCACATCAACATACTCAAAATCGACGTACCTCGCCTTCGTGCCAGTAATGCGCGTCGCTCTCCGACTGCGCCATTAACGACAGCCTGAGCATGTTGAGAATGAAACAGGCGCCGATGGCGACAATCCCCGCACCTCATGCTTGTCGTTGACGGCCGTCGGCCAAGGAGAAAGATCAAAAACGCCGTCAACACTGCCGGAACAATGCTCGACGTCGCGCAGGCGGGCATAATTTGGAGAGAGAAGGACGCATTCGGCGTAAGCAAAACCGTGCCATGCAGCTCGTTGGCGAAGCCCGCCGCCTCCAGCAAGTGATGCACCGACCAGGCATCGAAATAAGCTGAAATCGCGTGCAGGGGATCAAGTTCGGGACGAGTGGACAGGTTCTGGCAAGCGACCGCCGCGAGACGCAGGGTAAGCCAGCGCAGGTTTGGATAAGGCATGAGCCTTGCCGCAAGCAAAAAGCAGACGGCCATGGTCGGCCAGTGCGCGGTGCCGACTACGCCAAACAAGGCGTAAAGCACCACAACCAATCCGAACGCCCGCTCCGCTTTGCCTACGCTGATCTCGCACCAGTCCAGTTTCCAGGCGGCCACGATGATGTAGATCCATTCCGCCAGCAGCAAATAACTGACACCTTCGAACAGGGACGCCGCGTGGCCGAAATCACGAAATCGATTAAACGCGAAAGCTGCAATACGTCGAAAATCCATGAGCGCGGCGACCGTGATCAGCAGGGGATAGCCGCCCCCGCAATAGAACAACTTACGCATGAAATTGAGGGCGGATTGCAAGGCGCGTTCAGTCTTTCTGGCGATGTGAGCGGGCTGGTCACTCAAGAGGCAGTGGTCAAAGGCATTTAGAACGTCGTCGCTAGATTAACGCACGAGCGCCGTTTGGATAAAGGGTCGGTTAAAAACCCAACTTTCTCTATGCAAGGCGCTCATCAGCTTATCGCACATGAATGAGTAAAAAGCCATTCGGATCGGTCGATTTTCCGCAGGGCTGTTCAGTTCTCTAATCTTTAAGGCGGGCGCCGGGATTCCCGAGCGGGAGAAATGTGTAAATCTAAGGGCGACAACCCGAATCGGAGGTTGTCGGATGCCCACGTCGCTGTTGGAGATTTTGCGGTCGGTTCCAGATCATCGACGACGGGAAGGGCAGCGGTTTGAATTGGCGACGGTGCTGCTCTATGCGATCCTGGGCATGGTCGCCGGCGCCAATTCTTATCGGCAACTGCATGAATTTGTTCATGTTCATCGACAGCGATTGAACAAGGTGTTCTAAGCTTTCACGAGATTCGAACGCATCTTTTTCATATCAGCCGGCGCTCTGCGGCGTCCGCACCTCCACCACGCAAATCCGCTTCCAATCCAGCCCTTCGACCAGCGCCATGACTTGCGCGTAACTCAGACGGATCTCGTGGCTTCCCACCGTCGGCCAGCAGAAATGCGAGCGTTCAAGACGCTTCGCGAAAAGACAAAGACCCGAGCCGTCCCACTAAACAATTTTTATTCTATCGGCCCGTTTCGCCCGGAAAACATAAAGAGAGCCGTCGGATGGGGATCGGCCCCGGCGTCCCAAACCAGAGAAACCAGTCCTTCTGGGCCTTTGCGAAAATCAACCGCAGCCGCCCGCAACAGCACCCGTGCGCCTTGCGGGATCATGCCTCGCGCACCGCGCGCAGCAGACGGCGAAGGTCGGCTCCTGGAATATCCGCGCTGACCCGCACACTGCTCCGCCGATCTCGATCTCCACGCGCCGCTTCCTTGCCGCACGTGGCTCCCCCGGCGCCTGGCGCTCGATCTTCTCCGCCCGGAGACCAGCAGCGCGACGCCAAGCGAAAAGTTGCGACGGCGTGATATCCAGCGTACGCGCCAGCGCCGAAATGTTCGTGCCTGGCTCCACCGACGCGGCGATCGCTCGATCCTTGAAGTCGTCGGACCAGCGCCGGCGTTCGCCAACCGGCCTCCATCGAGCCCTTCGGCTCGGACCTCTATGAACTGGTTCGTGTTGTTCTGCGCATAGGCCTAGACATAGATGTTGCTATCCATGTCCAACCATTACCAAATATGCACCCCGCGCCGCCAGAATGGCACCAGGTAGACGCTTACCGACCATTCTGGCGAACCGCTCGTGCTGAAGCCGGGGGTAGCGCCTGCGTGGTACGGCGGATGGATAGTGCGCCAGTGAAACTGGCGAAGGATAGTCGATGAAAGTTCGATACAGAAAAGGAGTAGCGAGCCATTCTGACCCCGATTCGATGCGGTGCCGGTCGTGAGGCCGACGTCGAAGCGTTGACAGGGGAAGCCGCAGGCCAGCCATTGAGCCGCGAAATCGGCAAGTCTGGAGCGCCGACGCCGTTAACCGATGCGGAAGGCGAAACCGAGGGCGGCGCTATATCGCGAGCCGTCCGAGAGCTCCACGTGGTCGAAGACCTGCGCATGCGGGGAAATCCTTCGTACGGGAACTGGAGATCTCGTCGGAGCCCGTGGCCGCTGGCAAGGGGAGCTATGGGGAAGGCCGAGGGTCGTAACCCCGAGAGCCACACCGACGAGAAGTCGGATGCCTGCATTGTCACCGAGGAATCGATCCGAACAACGGCGGCGGGTCCAAACCGACGCCAGCGGAGGATCAGGAGGGAAGGCGGGCAGCCAAGAGGAACGCTGGCAGATTTCCCCGCGCCCGGAACTTCGAGCCGGACCAGTGCGTCGATGGAGATGGACAGCGTACGTGAAGCTGCTGGTAGGGATAAGAACGCTGCGGTTCACCGCGCTAATGCACCACATTACGCCGGAATTGCTGACCGAGAGCTTCATGTGATTTGAAGCGCTTCGGCGGCGGCGGGCGTAGATGGGGTCACGTGGTGCGATTATGAGAACGGTCTCGATGACTCGGATCGCCTTGCTCTGGGATGCAGTCCAATCGGGCCGCTACCGAGCGCAGCCATCCCGACGGGTTTACATCCCGAAGGCTGATGGGGCTCAGCGGCCATTGGGCATCGCCGCGCTGGAGGACAAGATCGTCCAGCAGGCGGTGGTCACGGTGCTGACGGCGATCTACGAAGCGGGACTTTCTCGGCTTTTCCTATGGGTTCCGGCCCGGAGGCGCAGCCAGCACGACGCGCTGGACGCACTTGTGACGGGATCAACGCAAGGAAAGTGAATTGGATCCTCGACGCCGACATCAAGTCGTTTTTCGACACGATCGATCATGACTGGATGATGCGGTTCCTCGAGCATCGGATCGCGGACCGACGCATCTTGCGTTTGATCCGTAAATGGCTGAAGGCCGGAATCATCGAACACGGGGTTAGGATATCTGCGCAGGTGGGCACGCCACAGGGAGCGGTGATCTCGCCGCTGCTTGCCAATATCTACCTGCACTACATCTTCGACCTTTGGGTGCATCGGTGGCGCCTGCGTCTGCCCAAGGGGGATGTAATCGTCCTCAGATATGCGGACGACAGCGTCGTTGGCTTCGAATACCCCGGCGATGCGCAGGCGTATCTCGACAGCCTGCGGACACGGCTGGCCCAGTTCGGTCTCGCGCTCAACGAGGCGAAGACACGAATACTGGAGTTTGGACGCCATGCAATCGAACGTCGCGCCCGGCGCGGGCAGCGCCGCCCTGAAACTTTCGACTTCCTGGGCTACAGTGTGCTGCAGAGACATGGGAAGGAGTTTTGCATGAACGTCTAAAATCATGTCTTAAAGCTGCGCAAATGATCAGGGTGGGCCCCTCGGGATCAGCTTTCAGGAGCGGGTCTCAAACCACTCCAAGCTGCTGCGTCCAAAAAGGCGTGGTGGTGAAGGCCCTGTAATGGGGCTGGAGCAAAGGGGTCGGGTCAGGTGGTCGTGTTTAGCGAAACAACTGGAAGACAGGATGACGTCGACGGATACGACAGACAAGCCGTTCATGATCGAGAAACGGCAAGTGTACGAAGCGTATAAAGCGGTCAAATCCAACAAGGGTGCGGCCGGCGTGGATGGGCAGACGATCGAGCAGTTCGATGCCGATCTGGAGGGCAACCTTTACAAGATCTGGAACCGGATGAGCTCGGGCAGCTACTTTCCACCGCCGGTGCGCGCTGTCTCCATTCCCAAAAAGAGTGGCGGCGAAAGGATTTTAGGTGTGCCCACTGTCGGCGATCGGATCGCGCAGATGGTGGTCAAACAGCTGATTGAGCCGGATTTGGATCCCATTTTCCTGCCAAATTCCTACGGCTACAGGCCGAGAAAATCGGCCCTGGATGCAGTAGGGGTCACGCGAGAGCGGTGCTGGAAATACGATTGGGTTCTAGAGTTCGACATAAGAGGTCTGTTTGACAACATCGCGCACGAACTGATTCTAAAGGCGGTTCGGAAGCACGTGAAGTGTAAATGGGCGTTACTCTACATCGAGAGATGGCTGACGGCGCCGATGGAGAAGGAAGGAATGCTTATAGAGCGAACCCGCGGCACCCCGCAAGGGGGCGTGATTAGCCCTGTACTTTCCAATCTTTTCCTGCACTATGCGTTTGATCTCTGGATGACGCGGACACACCCCGACCTCCCATGGTGTCGGTATGCAGACGACGGGCTGGTGCATTGTCGCAGTGAGCTGGAAGCGGAGGCCCTCAAGGCCGAACTTCAAGCCCGCTTGGCGGAATGCGGCTTGGAGATGCATCCCACCAAAACCAAGATCGTCTACTGCAAGGATGGGAAGCGCAAGGGCGGTATCCGAACGTCACGTTTGACTTCCTCGGATACCAATTCCGACCGCGAGTGGTCAGAAGTTCTCGGAACAACGAATTGTTCTGCAGCTTCACTCCCGCGGTCAGCCCCTCGGCGCTGAAAGCCATGCGATCGACGGTCCGGGACTTGAACATCCGGCAACTGACCCAGCGCTCGCTGGACGACATCGCCAGGAAGCTCAATCCGCTCCTACGGGGGTGGATCGGGTACTATGGGCGATACAACCGCGCAGCGCTGGAGCCCATGCTCCGACACGTCAATCTGACGCTCGTGGGCTGGGCGATGCGGAAGTTCAAGCGCTTTCAAGGCGCGTAAGGTTCGGGCCGCCCGTTTTCTCGAAAAGCTGGTCCGGAACCCGGCCAACCTCTTCGAACACTGGCGTATCGGCATGACCGGCACGTTCGCCTGATGGGAGCCGTGTGACCTAGAGGTTCATGCACGGATCTGAGAGAGGCTGGCGGCGAAATCCCGCCGGCCTACTCGCCCGCATATATGCGCAAAGAGGCGAGGGAACGGGAGCTTTATCATGCGGCGGTTGACCGTGGCCAAACGAATGGTGGCGACCTTGAAAGCGCTTCGGTCAAGCCTGATGCAACGGCGGCACAGTCCGCTCAAAGTCATTGGCGCTTGGCTCAAGCGCGTGGTGCGAGCCGCTATCTGAACTATCACGCCGTGCCCGGCAACCTGAAACGGCTGGGGATGTTCCGAGCGGAAGTCTGTCGTGCATGGTTGCAGATACACGCGTCCGTCAAGGTGGTGGAAATTAGGGGGCGGTCGCTGCGCCTCCTCAGGCTGCGATTTTTGGCAATGACGTCGCCTCTTCGGCGAGGCCGGTCATGGTCTCAAGGCTCATGTAGCGATGCTGCGTTACCGGTGCGGCTCCACCGGTCGTCGAGTTTTCGATTTTGTCAGCGTTTGCGAGCAGTTCGCAGTTTGGCGAGGCGCTGGCTTGCGGATCGAGCGCTGGCGCAGTGCCGAGACAAAGCGATGACGGCGCCGCCAATAGCGTCGTGAGCTGTCGCCGCGATCCGGTCGAGTTCGGTGTCGGGCACATCGAGCATCAATTCACGGCCCATCGGATTGAGCGACAAAATCGGCGCGAGCGTCGCTCTCCTGAAGCCTGAGATCATCAACGGGCCCCATGCGTCGACGCTCAAACTGACGCCAAGCAAAAAGCCGACCGACCATTCCATAATAGCGGCACGGCCTTCGGCGTTCGTCAGCAGCGGAGCATAAGTTCCGGGATGTTGAGCGAGGGTTTCAACGACCTCGCCGTGGCGATGCAGAATAGTCTTCACGAGGCGATGCGCGGTCGTCCCAGAGGGGTGCGTGGGCGCTCGTCCGCCAAAGATTTGCGACAGCCATTTATCGGTCTCAACATGAGCTGGACCAGCCACGACTGCGGCGATCAGGCCGTCAATGGCGTTGATTCCAACATGATCCCTTCGGCCCAAGCCGCACAGGATTGTGTCGGCCTCGTCATAGGTGAAGCGCGACTGGGTCAAGCCGCCGCCGCTTTCATGTCTTCGGCCTCGCGCTCGGCTTTCCAATTCCAAACGAGCAATTCGTCCAGCTGGTTGTTTTTCGTCCGGCCGGAGACAATGCGCTCGAGAACGTCGGTCAAATAGGTTTCTGGATCGATCTCGTTGAGCTTACATGTGTTGATCAACGACGAGAGAATAGCCCAGCTCTCGCCCCCGCCTTCGTCGCCGCAAAACAATGAGTTGCGGCGCCCGATTGCAATCGGCCTGATCGAACGCTCGACGATATTGGTGTCCGGCTCGAGGCGGCCGTCGTCGAGGAACAGGATTAAGCCAGCCCAATGGTTGAGCGTGTAATTGATCGCCTTTGTCAGCGTTGACTGGATCGACAATCCGTCCCGCGTCGCATCAAGCCGGGCTTTCAAGGCTTCCATCAAAGGCTTTGTTTCGGCCTGCCGCACAGCGCGGCGCTGACCGGCCTCAAGGCCGCGGATCCTCTTTTCGATCGCGTACATCGCCGCGATGCGCTCGACCACTTCCTGCGCGAAGGGCGATTTGGTCGACTTGAAGACGGCGACAAATTTCCGCCGCGCGTGGGTCAGGCAAAACGCCAGCTGGATCGCGCCCGCGGCCCGCTTGTCCTTGGCGAGCGATTTGTAGGCCCCGTAGCCGTCGACCTGTAGCGTCCCAGAAAATGTCGCGAGCTGCGTCGCGATCTCCTTCTTGCCGCGCCCGCCAGCGAACACATAGGCGACCGCCAACGGCGCCGGCCCCCGCCAGCATCGATCGTCGGTCGCATGCGCCCACAGCTGGCAAATGTTGGTGTGGCCTTTTCCAGGATCGAGAACCGGCATCCGCGTTTCATCGCAATAAAGGTGTGAATGCAGATGCATGGCGGCCAATTGGCGTTCGTACAGGCTCTTCAGCATCCGCGCCGCTTCTTTAATCCAGCGCGACAGCGTCTGACGGTCGATGGTGACGCCATAGCCAGCAAGAATCTGCATCTGGCGATAAAGCGTCGAATACCAGCCATATTTCGCCACGACGATATGGCTGACAAAAGCGGTCGTGACCATGCCGCCCTCGATGAGACGCGCTGGAGCCTTGGCCTGCACGATCACTTCCTCGCACGCCCGGCAGGCGTATTTTGGCCGGATCGTGCGCACCACCCGAACCACCGCCGCAATCCGGTCGAGCGCTTCGCTGACTGCCTCGCCAATGCGATGCAGTTTTCCGGCGCAGCACGGGCAATCCATCGATTGCGGCTCGATCACGACATCATGGCGCGGCAGGTGTTTCGGCAAGGCGCCGATGTTGCGCTTGCGTTTCTTCCGTTCTGCGGCGGGCGGCTCTATCTCGTCGGAGCGCTCGTCATTGGCCGGCTCCGGGGCGGCGGCGTTTGTCTCGCCGAGACCCAGCGCCATTTGTTCTGCGACGATGACCGCAAGCTTTTCCGAGCGCGATCCGAAAATCATTTCCTTCAGGCTGCGGATCGTCGCTTGCAAAGCCTCGTTTTTGCCCTCGCTGGCGAGCAGCATCTCGATCAGCTGATCGGGATCGCGGGGCAGGTTTTCAGGTCGGAGCGCCATAAGGACAAGCTAGCGCAAATCGCCTTGAAACACCAGTAAAACAGGGCATTTCAGGCCGTTTTTATCGCTCGTTTCGCGGACCTCGGCGCAATCTTGAGCCACTCGCTCAGTCCATCCAGCAGCATCGCCAGTTGCGTCGCGGTCAGCATCATTTTGCCCTCGCGGATCGGCGGCCAGGCAAAACGTCCGCCCTCAATTTCGAGCCATTTTGTCATCAGCCACATTCCCGTGCCGTCGAAGACCAAAATCTTCAAACGATCGGAGCGCTTCGACCGAAACACGAAAACATCGCCGCTATAAGGGGCCCCGTTCAAGCCTTCGGCAACCAGCCCGATCAGGCCATGGACACCTTTTCGGAAGTCAATCGGCCGGGTGGCCACAAACACGCGAACCTCCGCGCCGAACGAAATCATCGCCCAAACCGCAGCGCCACGAGGACGTTCCTCAACGTCTCGGCGTCGACGCCGTTGGGCACATGCACGGTTGCACCCCCGATCCTGATCTCAATCCGACTGTCCCCGCTGACCGATGCGCCGGCGTTCACTGTCGTCATTCTACTGCCGGACGCGTCCTCAATCTGCACCCTCGCAAACGACGCCGCGCCAATCGGGGAAATGCAGGCCTGGCGACGCCAGACACTCAGCACGCCGCGACTGACCCCGTTGCG
This sequence comes from uncultured Alphaproteobacteria bacterium, assembly GCA_963804045.1. Classification (GTDB taxonomy): domain Bacteria; phylum Pseudomonadota; class Alphaproteobacteria; order Rhizobiales; family Beijerinckiaceae; genus Rhodoblastus. Next base: position 164,973 of record CAWDOR010000002.1, read on the forward strand.
CCGCGCGACTTCGGTGACGTTTGCTTCCGGATCAGCGCTTTCTGCAACGATCCGCGCCTTTTCATCGTCGCTCCAGAACCGCCGCCGACGACGGCCCGTGATGACTTCGACGCGCCGGTAAGAGGCGCCTTCATCTCTGTCTTGATGCATGGAATTTAGCGAGACCTCCCAACGGATTCAAACCGTTGCCAGTTTCGCCGATAACCACCGAGGGCGCCATGTGCTGTAGCCGCACCGTTAACGAAGGTCGTGCCGGAATGGCGGATCATCGACGACGAGCTTTGGCACGCGGTCAGGCGCGCCAGGCGGCAACGACAAATATCCACGGCACGGATGAGAGAGAACCATTTTCGCGATCGCCGCCGTCCGAAATATCTGTTTTCGGGCTTGGCCAAATGCGGCTGCTGCGGCGGCGGCTACACAATGATTTCCGCAAATCTCGTGGGCTGCGCCACCGCCCGCAACAAGGGGACCTGCGACAATCGTGTGAACATCCGTCGCGAAGCGCTCGAGAGCAGGATCGTCGGAGCCCTGCGCGAGCAGTTGATGGACCCTACTCTGTTCAAGGTGTTCTGCGAGGAATTCACCCGCGAGCTGAACCGCATTCGGGCGCAAGCCCGGTCGGGCGTCGAAGACGCCAAGGCCGAGATCAAGAAGATCGAACCGCGAACTCGACACCTTGCTGGAGCTCATCCTCAAGGGCGGCGCGGCCGAACGCATCAACGCCAAGATGGTCGAACTCGAACAGCACAAAAAGCAGCTCCAAGAAACCGTTGCGGGCGCTGGCGAAGCGCCGCCCCTGCTCCACCCCGAAATGGCCTCCTACTACCGTCGTCAGGTGGCGCAGCTCCATGTCGCCCTTGTGGAGGGCGATGACACGGATCGCACCGAAGCCAGGGAGATACTCCGCTCGCTGATCGAGGCCATCATCTTGACCCCGGACGAAGTAGGGGGTCTGACAATTGACTTGCGCGGCGATCTCGCGGCGATCTTGACGATCGCGGCGGCGCAGAAGGCGAAGAAGGCGCGGTTTGTCGCCGCACAAACGAAAAAGCCGCCCCGGGGGGCGGCTTTGCATGCGACTTGGCGTCGCAAGTTGAGATGGTTGCGGGGACAGGATTTGAACCTGTGACCTTCAGGTTATGAGCCTGACGAGCTACCGGGCTGCTCCACCCCGCGTCAACTTTTTCTGCGCGAGGGCCTGTGCTGGGCCAACGCGCGCAGGCGGCCTTTTGGGCCGCCTGAGGCAAGTTTTGGATTGTGCTGAGGATTTGTTTGTCTTTGGCAGGCCTGGCGGCGACCTACTCTCCCAGGTCTTGAGACATAGTACCATTGGCGCTGAAGCGTTTGACGGCCGAGTTCGGGATGGGATCGGGTCTGGCCACTTCGCAAGAGCCACCAGGCCGGCGAAAGACAAACAACATTTTCCGCCCACAAGCTTAGTCCAAAAAGGTCTCCGTCTTTTTGGGCTTATGGGCGTTTCGAAGCAAAAATGGATTTTCAGGATCGCCATCTCTGGTTTTGAGATGGGCGTCGATTAATGAGAGCGATCAAGCCAATCGAGCTATTAGTACCGGTAAGCTGCACGCATTGCTGCGCTTCCACACCCGGCCTATCGACGTGGTCGTCTTCCACGGCTCTCAAGGGAGAACTCGTTTTGAGGCGGGTTTCCCGCTTAGATGCATTCAGCGGTTATCCCTTCCGTACATAGCTACCCTGCACTGCGGCTGGCGCCACAACAGGTCCACCAGAGGTACGTTCACCCCGGTCCTCTCGTACTAGGGGCAAATCCTCTCAATTCTCCTACACCCACGGCAGATAGGGACCGAACTGTCTCACGACGTTCTGAACCCAGCTCACGTACCACTTTAATCGGCGAACAGCCGAACCCTTGGGACCTTCTCCAGCCCCAGGATGTGATGAGCCGACATCGAGGTGCCAAACAACTCCGTCGATATGGACTCTTGGGAGTTATCAGCCTGTTATCCCCGGCGTACCTTTTATCCGTTGAGCGATGGCCCTTCCACGAGGAACCACCGGATCACTATGACCGACTTTCGTCTCTGCTCGACTTGTCAGTCTCGCAGTCAGGCAGGCTTATGCCATTGCACTCAACGACCGATTTCCGACCGGTCTGAGCCCACCATCGCGCGCCTCCGTTACTCTTTGGGAGGCGACCGCCCCAGTCAAACTGCCCACCATGCGCTGTCCCGGCTCCGGATGACGGAGCGCGGTTAGACATCCATGACGATAAGGGTGGTATTTCAAGGGTGACTCCACCAGAGCTGGCGCCCGGGTTCAACGTCTACCACCTATCCTACACATGCCGACACGAATGCCAGCGCAAAGTTACAGTAAAGGTGCACGGGGTCTTTCCGTCTGACCGCAGGAACCCCGCATCTTCACGGGGAATTCAATTTCACTGAGCTGACGTTGGAGACAGCGGGGAAGTCATTACGCCATTCGTGCAGGTCGGAACTTACCCGACAAGGAATTTCGCTACCTTAGGACCGTTATAGTTACGGCCGCCGTTTACCGGGGCTTCAATTCAGTGCTTGCACACCTCCTCTTAACCTTCCGGCACCGGGCAGGCGTCAGACCCTATACGTCATCTTGCGATTTCGCAGAGCCCTGTGTTTTTGCTAAACAGTTGCCACCCCCTGGTCTGTGCCCCCACAACCCACTTGCGTGAGCCATGGGCCTCCTTATCCCGAAGTTACGGAGGTAAATTGCCGAGTTCCTTCAACGTCATTCTCTCAAGCGCCTTGGTATACTCTACCAGTCCACCTGTGTCGGTTTCGGGTACGGTCTCATGCGGGGGCTATTTCCTGGAACCTCTTCACGGCCCGACCAATCCAGTAAGGTCGAACAATATACGAGATCCGTCACCACCCGCTGGCCCACGAATATTAACGTGGTTCCCATCGACTACGCCTTTCGGCCTCGCCTTAGGGGCCGGCTAACCCTGCGGAGATTAACTTTACGCAGGAAACCTGGACTTTCGGCGACAAAGTCTGTCCTCTGTCTGTCATCATTCATGTCAGCATTCTCACTTCCGATACCTCCCAGGATGTCTCACGACTGTCCCTTCATCGGCTTACGGAACGCTCCGCTACCACTCACCCTTGCGGATGAATCCAAAGCTTCGGCTCGTGGCTTGAGCCCCGGTACATCTTCGGCGCGGAAACCCTTGTTTAGACCAGTGAGCTGTTACGCTTTCTTTAAAGGATGGCTGCTTCTAAGCCAACCTCCTGGTTGTTTTGGGATTTCCACATCCTTTCCCACTTAGCCACGAATTGGGGGCCTTAGCTGTT
>CAWDOR010000003.1:0-15157 GCA_963804045.1 uncultured Alphaproteobacteria bacterium
TCCAATAGGCGTCCTGGCGGCGGCGCGCCGCGGAAGGCTTAAACGCTTTCGCAAGCTTTCGGCTTGACACTGCCGGCGCTTGCGCTCTTCATCCCTATGTAAGAGCGGCAGTTTCGCCATTTTCTCAGCGCCGGGGCCAAGTCATGAAGATCACAGTGGACGTCGATTGCACGCCGGCGGAGGCGCGGGCTTTCCTGGGTCTGCCTGATTTCGAGCCCATGCAGAAGCGCGCCCTGGACGACCTGGAGCATCGCATGAAGGAGTCGCTGGACCGCTATACGCCCGAGGCCCTGTTGAAAATGTGGCTGACGCCGGGAGCGATCAACGCCGACTGGCTCCAGGATCTGATGCGTCAGGCCGGCAAGTGAGGCGGCGGCCTCACAGGCCCGCGTTCAAAAGCTTGCCGGCTTTGAGATAGCGGCTGGGATCGACTGCGGCGCCATCGACCCGCACTTCGTAATGGAGATGCGGGCCGGTCGAGCGGCCGGTCGAGCCGATGCGTCCGATCACGGCTCCCAATTCCACCCATTGGCCTGCGTCGACGTCGATTTCCGAGAGATGGCCATAGCGGGTGGCGAGCCCTGCGCCATGATCGACCTCGACCATATTGCCATAACCGCCCATGGCCTCGGCGATATTCACCCGTCCCGAAGCCGTGGCGCGCACCGCCTCGCCATATTCGCCGCGCAGATCGACGCCGGAATGGAGCGCCGGCCGTCCAAAAAACGGATCGGTGCGGACGCCGAAGGTCGAGGTGACCTCGAGCTGGCCCGGCAGCGGCTGGCGCAGCGGCGCGAAGGGCAGGGCCTTGCGCAGCCCGTCCATCAGAGTCACGCTCTGGCTGACCTTGGCGTAAGCGCGGTCGAACAAACCATCGCCGGGAACGGGCTCATAGGGGCCGCCGACGGCCTCGGCGTTCGGCCGGCTGGAAATGGCGTGGCGCAGCAGGCGCTCCAGCGGCAGGCCCGCCTCGGCGAAAGCGAGCCGCAGAGTTTCCGCCTTGCTCGCGGCCGGTCCACGCAGGTTTTCCAGCGCCGCCACCTGTTTCTGCTCGATCCGGTCGAATTTTTGCGCCATCTGCCGCAGGCGCTGTTCGGGGGACAGGCTGTCGCCGGCGTCGGAAACATCCTCGCTCGCGCCGGCGCCGCCTGGCGCGCTCTCGGGGCCGCGGCGCAGATCGAAACCTTCCGGCGCGGGTTTGCCCGGCGGCGCATAAACCGAATCGGGTTGGGGCGCCGGTTTGACGGCGATGGCGGGGCGCGGCGCATTGCGGGGCAGGGCGGGCGAGGGGTCGGCGGCCGGGGAGATTTTGGCGGCGAGCGCCGTCACCAGGGCCGAACGCGATTCGAGCCGCGCCTGACGGACCGCCAGTTCGGCGACCTTGCCCTCGACCGTGTCCTGATTGGCCAATTGGCGCGTCGCCATCTGGTCGACCTGCTCGCGCAGGGCGGCGATGCGATCCTCGTAAGCGAATTGCATCTGCGCCTGCCGGCGCATCAGCGCGGTCAGCATGTCGTCGCGGAACACCGTATAAAGCCCGAGGCCGAGCAGCGCCGCCGCGGTCACGGGGACGAGGCCGAACAGCAATCCGGCCCAATGCGGCGCCAGCGCGAATTCGCGGCGGAAGCCGCCAAAGGCGACGCGCACCGCGACCATCCTCGGATCGAGGACGGCGTCAGCCTTGGCGGAACGAGACACTGGGCGCATCGAAAACGGTCTCCATGGTCCGACGGAGGAGCCGAACGTGGTTACCGAAAGCTAAGCGCCCATGGTTAATGTTTGGAAAACGTCGGAAGGCTAAAGCGCCTTGACCGCCGCCAGCACCTCCTGGGCATGGCCCGGCACCTTGACCTTGCGCCAGATTTTGGCGATCCGGCCCTTGCCGTCGATCAGGAAGGTGGAGCGTTCCACGCCCATGTATTTTCGACCGTACATGCTCTTCTCCACCCAGACGCCATAGGCTTCAAGCATGGATTTGCTCTCGTCGGAGAGCAGCGGGAAATTCAGCTCGTATTTGTCGCGGAACTTGTCATGCTTTTTCACCGGATCGGGGGAGACGCCGGCCACCAGGGCTCCGGCCTTGGCGAAATCCGCCGAAAGCGCGGCGAAATCCTTGGCTTCGGCGGTGCAGCCGGAGGTGTCGTCCTTGGGATAGAAATAAAGAACCAGCGCCTTGCCGGCGAAATCCTTCAATCCGAGCGCGCCTTCGCCGTCGCGCGGCAAGGTGAACGCGGGGGCGACGTCGCCGACCGTCAAGTCCTGAACCATTGGCCTTCCTTTCGTCTCAATGCTGTGGCGTTTCTCGCCCCAGGGGCATTTGCGCCGAAGCCGTAACGTAAATTCCGTTGTCAGCCTTCGCGTCCTGGGCGAGAACCTAGGAAGGTTTTTAGCACAGGCCGCGATTCGGCGCGCGGCGTCCCGGCAGGATGGGCGGAAGGATTTTGGCAGAGTCCACGGAAACCCAAACCAGCATCCGTCCGCCCTTGCGACGACGGCGGCATTGGCGACTCATGGGCGCGTTGCTGTCCTTCGCCTTCATCGCCGTGGTCGCCGCCGCGGGTTTTAGCGTCTATTTGCTGGCCGGAGGCCGGATCGATCTCGAGACCTTCCGGCCGGTGATCGTCGAGGCCCTTCAGGCGCGGCTCGGCGCCGGGCTGAAACTTGACATAGGCGGGCTGGCGGTGGAGCGCGAGAATCGCGGCCTGGCCCTGGCGCTGACGGATTTCGCTCTGATCGACGCCAATGGCCGCAAATTGCTGGCCGCGCCCAAGGCCGATGTGCGCTTTTCGACTTTGCGCCTGCTGGCCGGCGCCCTCGAGCCCAATCGCGTCGATGTCGCGGATCTCCAGGTGCGGATGCGTATTCTGCCCGATGGCGGCGTCGATTTCAGCGTCGGCGGCGAGGAGCCGCCGCCGCCCGTCGCCGCGCCCCAAGCGCCCAGCCCAGCCGCCGCCCCGGCGCCGCGATCGAAAGCCCTGCAGCAGATCGGGCGGGCGATCAACGCCGTTTTCGATCTGGCGCAAGCGCGCGGCAGCCCGATTCACGGGCTCGATCATTTCGGCGTGCGGCGCGGAAGATTCGTTTTCGACGATCTGGCGGCGGGCCAGAGCCGCGGCTTCGACAACTTCACCTTCGATCTCGATCGCAAGCGTAGCGGCGGCCAGGGGCTGGCCACGGTGAAAATCGCCGCCGACGGTCCCAATGGCCGCTGGAGCGTCGAGGGGGTCGCGCAGGGCGGGCGCGAGGAAGCGCATGAATTGAGCCTGACCGCCGACCATTTCACCATCGACGACCTGGCGTTGGCTTTGGGCAAGACCAGCCTGCCCGTGGACTCCGACATGGCGCTGTCGCTGAAGGCGACGGCCTCGTTCCAGGGCGACGGCCATGTGCTCGCCGCCAACGCCCGGTTGTCGCTGGGCGCCGGTTTCTGGCGGTTCGACGATCCGGATTTCGCTCCGGTCTTTGTCGATGAAATGTTCGCCGCCGCGCATTGGGACAGCGGCGCGCACCGGCTGGTCGTCGACGAAAGCCAGGTTTTTTCCGGTCCGACGCGGTTTTTCCTCAAGGGCGCGGCGACCGCGCCCGCCGAACCCGGCGCGCCCTGGACGGTGGAGGTCGATCAGATCGAGCCGGGGACCATTGGGCCCGACCGCGCCGGCGAGAAAAATGTCACGATCTCGGGGCTGCATGGCGAGGCCTCCGTGGATTTGGATCGCAGCCGGATCGATGTGCGGCGGTTTGAAATGCGCGGTCCGGAAGTGGCGGCGGCCTTGCAAGGTTCGCTCGACTGGACCGATGGGCCGCACCTGCGGCTGGGCGTCGCGGCGGCGAAAATGCCCGTCGCCGGCGTGCTGGCGCTCTGGCCCAACGCCGCCGGCGCCCCGGCGCGCGGCTGGCTGGGCGACCATGTGAAAGCCGGCGTGCTGCAGGAGTTGCGGCTGGCGCTCGACCTCGACTGGGTCGATCTGCGCATGATGCGCGCCCAATTGCCGCCGATGGACGACCGCATCCTCGTCGATTACACGGTGCGCGACGCCGGTTTCACCTTTCTCGATGGCGCGCCGCCGCTGTTTGGCGTCAATGGCCAGGGCCATTCGAGCGGCAGGGCCTCCCGCTTCGCCGCGACCGGCGGCGCCATCGAAAGCGCGCCGGGCAAGAAGCTCGACCTTTCGGAAGTGGTGTTTTCCATGCCCGATCTGCTGACCAAGCCGCCGCCGATGAGCGTCGCCGCCCGCGTCAAGGGCCAGGTGGATGTGCTCGGCGAGATTCTGTCCGGGCCGGCTTTCGCCCATGTCGCCAGCCTGCCGATCGATCCCAAGACCACCAAGGGCCAGTTCGACGGAACATTCACCTACCGGTCCAAGTTGACGCCGGTTTACGACCCGGCGCAGTCGAGCATAGAGGCGAATGTGAAGGTCGAGAATTTTTCCGCCGAACATCTGGTCGGCAAGGAGAAGCTCGAACAGGCCAGCCTGACCGCGACGGTCGGCGATGGCGCCGTCAAAGTTACGGGAACGGGCAAATTGTTTGGCGCGGCGGCCGTGCTGGACCTGAACCGCAAGGGCGAGGATCCGGCGCAGGGGGTCATTTCCTTCACTCTGGACGAAGCCGCCCGCGCCAAACTTGGCCTTAATCTCGGCGCCTCGCTCGTAGGCCCGGTGGCGGTGAAACTGCTCGGCCCGGTTGGCGTCGCGCCGGCCAAGGCCCAGGTCGATATGGATTTCACTCGCGCCGGCTTCAATTATCCCGTGCCGGGCCTGTTCAAACCGGCGGGACGTCCGGCCAGGGCGACCTTCAATTACCGCGAGGAGGAGCATGGCGCTGTTCTCGACCAGATCGTCTTCGAGGGTGGCGGCGCCTTGGCCAAGGGCGCTGTGCAATTGGGAGCGGAGGGGGGCCTGGTTTCGGCGAAATTCTCGCAGCTCAAATTTTCTCCAGGCGATTCCCTGCAATTGGACGCGGCCAAGTCCGGGGAGACGCTGAAGGTCACCGCCCGTGGCGAGGCGCTGGACGCCCGACCCTTCCTCAAAAGCCTGGCGTCAGGGAGCGACTCCGGACGCTCCGACTTAAGCGATTTCGATCTCGACCTGCAATGCACGGTGATCTCTGGCGCCAATCGCCAGATCGTTTCCAACGCCAATCTTCGTCTTTCAAAAAAGGGCCAGACTTTCCGCGCGCTGAATTTTTCCGGCAAGCTTGGCGGCGACCCGGTCGAGGCCGAATTGACCCACACCGACGGCGGCGCGCCGACGCTGAAGCTCTCGTCCGCCGACGCCGGGGCTCTGCTCGGTTTCCTCGACGTTTACAGCCATATGGAGGGCGGTCGCCTGAAGGCGGCGCTGCGGCTGGCCAAGGACGGTTTCGCCGGGCCGGTGGACATAGACAATTTCGTGCTGCGCGGCGAACCGGCCATGCGCTCCTTCGCCAGCGCTCCGGCGGGCGAGCAATTGGCGGAGAGGGTCCGGCTCAATCCGGAAATCGTCGCCTTCGCCCATCTCCACGCCCTGATCGACAAGACCGGCGGCCGGTTGCAAATCAACGACGGCGCGATGAACAGCCCGACCATAGGCTCGACCCTCGAGGGCACAGTCGATTTCGACCGGGACTCCCTGGATGTTTCCGGCACTTTCGTGCCGGCCTATGGCGTCAACAATCTATTCGGCCAACTGCCGGTGGTCGGCGCCATTCTCGGCGGCGGCTCGAGCGAGGGCCTGATCGGCGTCAATTATCGCGTCACCGGACGGCTCGGCGCCCCGGTTCTGTCCGTCAATCCGCTTTCGGCGATAGCCCCGGGCTTTTTAAGAAAGATTTTCGGCGCCTTCCCGCTTCAGGACCCGTCGCCGCAGTAGATTTAGTTTTCCTGAACAGCACTTGGAATTTTTTCAATTTCCCTTTCGCTTTTGCGCTGGCAGCATGACCTTCGAGAGGAGGCGCCATGCCGCAAGCCGTGATTTTCGACGTGGACGGAACCCTGGCCGAAACCGAGGACGTCCACCGGGTCGCCTTCAATCATGCCTTCGCCGAGGCCGGGCTCGATTGGGTCTGGGACGAGGCGCTTTATCGAAAACTCCTGAAGGTGACCGGCGGCAAGGAGCGCATCGCGTATTTTCTGGAGGTTTCGGGCTTGCCGTCGCTCGCTGAAAGCGACGTCGCGGCGCTGCACAAGGCCAAGACGGGTTTTTACACAGCCATGGTCGCTGCGGGCGAAATCCCCCTGCGCCCGGGAATTGCCGAATTTCTCGCCGCTGTGCGGGGCCAGAAAAAACTGGCCATCGCCACCACCACCAGCCTGCCCAATATCGAGGCCCTGCTGGCGGCGTCGCTGTCGCCGGACTGGCGCGGAATTTTCCCGCATGTTGCGGCCGGCGACATGGTCTCGCGGAAAAAACCGGCGCCGGATGTCTATGAACTCGCCTTGTCCCAACTGGTGCTGCCGCCGGAGGCTTGCGTCGCCGTGGAGGATTCCGCCAATGGCGTGGCCTCGGCCAGGGCGGCGGGCCTGCGGGTGATCGCCGTCAGGTCCTTCTATTGCCGCGACGACGATCTCGGCGGCGCCGATCTCGTTCTGGAGGATGCGCGCGGACTGACGCGGGAGCTTTTAGGGCGGTTTTGACCGAAAGCCCGATCGACCCATATCTGACATATAGCATTCAACAACATCAATAATTATATGAACTAAATAACTTATTTAAATAAGACATTGTCTCGCTTCACCTCTCTTTCATCGCCTGCGAGGCGGTTTCGACCAGCGGCGAAAAGACATATTCGAGAATGCGGCGGCTGCCTGTGGCGATTTCGACGCTGACCGCCATGCCCGGCGTCAGCGGCACGGTCAGGCCGTCAATGTTCATCGCCGTGCGCGCCGGCGTAAGCGTCACCGGGAACACCAGATTCTGCGTGCGCTGCGCCCCGCCAAAAGTCTTTTCCCGGCTCAGACGGGCGGTGTCGCTTTCCCGCTGCTCCGCCTCGGGTTCGGGAATGGCGTCACTCGACACCCGGGTCACCTTGGCCGAAATCGTGCCATAGCGGGTGAAGGGGAAGGATTCGATCTTGACCACCGCGTTCTGGCCCGGCTTGACGAAGCCGACGTCGCGATTGGCCAGATAGCATTCGATTTCCAGCACGGCGTCTTCGGGAACGATGCGCATCAATTCGTCGCCGCCGCCAACCACCTGGCCGATGGTGTTGACGCTCAGTCCATAGACGATGCCGTCGATCGGCGCTGTCAGCACCGTCCGCCCCGATTTCAGCCGCGCCTTGACCAGTTTCTCCCGCCAGTCGTCGGCCTGGCGCTGGGCGTCCGACAATTTCTGCGCATTTTCGGCGATGAAATTCGAGATGGTCTTGCCGCGCTCATGTTGCAGCACGGGAATATTGGCCTGCGCCGTGTCGCGCTGGCCCTTTTGCATGGCGAGCTGGGTCTTGTGATATTCCAGCGTTTCCTGCGCGTCGATCAGATTGGTCCTGGCGCCCGAACCGGATTTCACCAGCGAATTGCGCATGTCGACGCGCTGTTGCAGGACGGCGATCAGATTGTCCTGCGCCGCCATGGTTTCGGCGGCGCGGTCGCGCTCGATCTCTTTCTGGCGGATCTGGGCCTCATAGCCCTCGACCGTGACCGCGAGCTGGTTCAGGTCGCCGGCCAGCACGCGCGCCTCGCGCTCGCGGATCGGCTGCGGCAGGTCGGCGTCGAAGGGAATTTCAGGGGCTGGCTCGAAAGTCAGGTTGCGCGCGGCGTCCTGTGCGACGCGGCGGCGCTGCGCCTCGGCGCGAAAGGCGTCGTAAGAGCCCTTGGCGTCGGCCTCCTCGGCGCGGGCGTCGCCGGCGTCCAGTTCGACCAGCACATCGCCGACCTTGACGTGGCGGCCGTTCTCGACGGAAATGGCCGCCACCTTGCCGGCCTCCAGCGGCTGAATCACTTTGACCCGCCCGGTCGGCTGAATCTTGCCTTGCGCGATGGCGACAATGTCGAGCCGGCCGAAATAGCTCCAGATCAGCGCGACGACCACCAGCGCGGCGATGATCAGGATCAGCGCCATCCGCACTGGCGAGGGCGGCGTTTCCAGGATTTCCAGATCGGCAGGCAGGAATTCCCGGTCGGACAGCGGCGCCTTCGGGCCGCTCGCGAAAAAACGCAATTTCTCCGTCAGGACGCTCATGACGGGCTCCGCTCATTCTGCATGCCCCACAGGCGGGCGTAGAGTCCCTGCGGATTTTTCAGCAATTCGTCATGGGTTCCGGCCTCGACCAGCCGCCCTTCGATCATGCCGATGATGACGTCGCAATCGCGCACCGCCGCCAGACGATGGGCGATGATGAACACCGTGCGGTTGCGGACGATCTGCCGCATGTTCATCTGGACGATGCGCTCGCTCTCGTAATCCAGCGCCGAGGTCGCTTCGTCGAAGATGAGGATCGGCGGATTGGTGGCCAAGGCGCGGGCGATGGCGATGCGCTGGCGCTGGCCGCCGGAGAGATTGGCGCCGCGCTCCTCGATCATCGTGTCATAGCCGCGCGGCAGCTTGCCGATGAATTCGTCGGCGCCGGCGAGCCGGGCGATCTCCATGACATTGGCGCGGGGCATGGCGGGATTGGCGAGCGCGATATTGTCGTGGATCGAGCGGTTGAACAGCAGATTCTCCTGCAACACCACGCCAATATGGCTGCGCAGCCAGGCCGGATCGACCTGGGCGAGATCGGCGTCGTCGAGCAGCACCTGGCCTTCCTCGGGAATGTAGAAACGCTGGATCAGCTTGGTCAGCGTCGATTTGCCCGAGCCGGAGGGGCCGACAATGCCGACCACCTTGCCCGGATTGACCCGCAGCGAAATTTGCTTGAGCACTTGCTGGGCGTCGGGCCGATAGCGGAACGACACATTGCGGAACTCGATCTTGCCCCTGGGCGGCGGCAAATTGACTCGCGTCGGCGGCGTCGGCTCCGGCGCGCTGTTGAGAATATCGCCGAGTCGCTCGACCGAGACCTGCACCTGCTGGAAATCCTGCCAGATCTGCGACAGGCGCAAAACCGGCTGGGCCACCTGTCCGGCGATCATGTTGAAGGCCACGAGTTCGCCGACCGAGAGCTCGCCGTCGATCACCGCCTTGGCGCCAAACAGCAGCAGCGCTGCGGTGGAGAGCTTGTTGACATATTGAATGGCGTTCTGGCCCTTGGCGCCGAGCATGGTCGTGTCGAAGGCCGAGCGCACGTAAGCCGCGAGCTTTTCCTCCCATTGCTTGGCGACCACGGGCTCGACCGCCGCCGCCTTGAGCGTCTGCATGCCCACGATGGATTCGACCAGAAATTGCTGGCTTTCGGCGCCGCGATTGAATTTCTCGTTGAGCTTTTCCCGTAACAGCGGCCGGGCGATGGCGGCGATGATCAGATAGAGCGGAATGGTCGCCAGCACCACCAGGGTCAGCTTCCACGAATAGGCGAAGAGCACGGCGATGAAGACGAAGGTGAAGAACAGGTCGAGCGCCGAGAACAGCCCCTGTCCGGTCAAAAACGAGCGGATGGTCTCCAGCTCGCGCATGCGCGCCACCGTCTGGCCAGTCGGCCTGGTCTCGAAATAGGAGACCGGCAGCGACTCCAGATGGCGGAACAGTCTCTGGCCCAGTTCGACATCGATGCGATTGGTGGTGTGCGACAAGGCGTAGCTGCGCAAATATTGCAAGGCGATGTCGAACAGGCCGATGATCGCCAGGCCGCCGACCAGCACGAACAGGGTCGAATAGCCGCGATGGGTCAGGACCTTGTCGATCACCACCTGGAAGAACAAGGGCGACACCAGCGCGAAGATCTGCACGAAGAAAGAGGCGATCAGCACATGGATCAGCGGCTTGCGATAGCGCCACAGCGAGGGCGCGAACCACAGGAAACCGAAGGTTTTGGGATCGACGCCGGCGCCGAGAAAGCGCCGCGCCAGCAGAATGACGACCGGGTCCACTTCGGCCATGAGATCGTCGAGGCTCAGCTCGCGCGGGGCGCGGACCACCGGGTCGACGATGCGATACAGGCCCTCGGCGGTGACCCCGCCGAACACGCAATAGGTTCCGTTCCTCATCCGCAGCAGGGCGGGGGTGGGCGCGGCGGCCAGCCGCCGCGCGCTCGGGTTGTCGATGACGCGGGCTTTCAGACCGATGCGCGCGGCGGCGCGGGCGAGATCGCTGGGCGTCTCATCCGGCGTGGAAATCGCCAGCTCCTTGACCAGATGATTGGGATCGGCGGCGATGCGGTAATAGGCGGCGACACCGCACAAGGCGCCCAAGCCTGTATGGCGGGGCGCCACATGCGCCGCGTCCGGTGAAATTTCCGGTTGAATTGTCATGGCCCGCCGTAAAAATTTATCGCGCCAAAAAGCGCCGATCACCCAATAACCACTAAAGCTTGTGTCTAGGTTTTGTCTGGCGCCGAATACCGCCGAAGGCAAGTTTTACAACGTCCCGTCAATTGGTGATACGCGCCGCCTGCACCTGCTTGATCGAGCCGAACAGCGAATTGGCGGCGCTATTGATATCCGCCACCGAATTGGCCGAATAGGCGTAGGCGGGCATGCTGGCGCAGGCCGCCATATTGGTGGACACCGCGCCGCTGCTGACGCTGGCGCCCCCGCTCGAACTCGCGCCGGTGACATCCGAAGCCATGGGGAACAGGTTGATCGCTGCGCCGCTTGTGCCCTGATAGCTCGTCGCCGGAATGATATATTGCACTTCCAGCGTCATGATATTGTAGCCGAGGGTCTTGATCGGCGAACATTGCGTCTGGTCCATGGCCTCAATGTAAAGTTGCGGCGTATCGAACACCGTGCTTTCCACGCAACTGGTATTATCCGTGCAGGTGCTGAGGGTGGCGAAGGTCCAGCTAGGTTGGCTATCCTTGTAATAGGGATAATCGACCACCGGCGCGTTTGAGCCCATTTGCGCCTCACGGGCGGAGTCTTGAACGCCGTCCGACAGGAAAATCACGAAGGAGAAAGGCGTATATTTCGTCAGGCCCATGCCGGGCGTGACGCTCGTGCCGGAAATATTCAGCGTTTTGAGCTGCGCGTTGAGGCATTGAAAACCGTTGGTGATAAATGTGCCGCCATTGGAATATTGCTGGCTGGTGACGCTGGCGCTGTTGGGAAACAGCACATTGTTCTGCAGGTCGATGGCGTTGATCGCCGTCAGGCCGTCGGTAATGTCATTGGACGGATAGGCGAAATTGCCATTCTGGGTCAGGCTGGTCGAGTTGAGGGCGCTGGTGTAGCAGGACCAGGCCGAGCCGGAGGCGGGGGCGGGGTAAACCTGCGTCAGGCTCGAGCTCATGGTGAACACCGCGATACTGATATTGCCGGCGGCGATTTTGCCGAGCGCCGCCGCGATCGCCTGCTTGGCGACATCGATGCGCAGGCGGGCGCCGGCGGCGCGGACAATCGCGGTCAGGTCCGTGGAGGAGTCTTGCTGGGCGCCATCGTAATTTCCCGATGGGGCGTCATAGTGGCACACCAGCGCGCAGCCGTTGCCCTCTCCGGAGGCGCGGTCGGAGTTCATCGAGCGGGCGGGCGAAAAACCGCTGAAATTCGACGAGGTGAGGCTCTGATTGTAGATGATTTGCTGATCGGCGCTTTCGGCGCCGATCCCCATGGACTGCGAATTGTCGATGACGATGAACAGGTTGACATAGGCCGGCAGCACGGCGGTGGCGGTGCTCGCGCCCGAGACCGGCAGCGAGTCGACGTTGAACAGGCGCATCATGGCTGTCGGAATCGAAGAGCTGGCGGTGACCTGATAGCTGATCGTTCCGTTGGAAATGCTCGGCAGGGTCGTGGAAATATTGGAGGTCACCGTCACGCCGGCGAGCTGGGTGCCCGTGTTGGCGTTGAATTGCGCCTGGGCCAGCGCCTGTCCGGCGGCCTGGGCGGCGGCGGTCGGGTCGCCGGTTCCGGTATAGGACTTGATGTAATTCTGCACGCCGGTGACGCCGGCGATTGAGGCGGCGTCGCAGGCCGCGTCGATTTTCCACTTATAGGTGAGTTCGGTGCTGTAATCGAGGCCCAGCGCGATCAGGCCGACGGCGGGAATGGCGCCGAAGGCGAAAATGGTCGCGACATTGCCGCGCCGGTCGCTCCGCAGCGCGCCAAGGCGCTTGCCCAGCGCCGCCCATGTTTTCCGCAGGGACATCAATAAATTCCTCCGTCGCAGATCGCGCCAAAACCGTCATCGCCGCCGATTTTCTGATATTGAAGCTCGGTCATGTAACGGGCGTTGACATAAGCGGAACGGGTGACGGTCACCGCGCCGATCAGCGAGGAAAACGCCCAGGGGCGCCAGAGATAGGTGATGTCGACGACGATCACCGGCGGCGGCGCGGCATAGACGCCGGCGGTCTGGGTCGAGACCGGCGTGAACAGATCGACGGGCAGGGTCGTGGCGCTGGGCGCGACATTGTCGGCGGCCGAGGTGATGGTCGAATCGCAAGCGCGGGTCTTGCCGTCGCCGGTCCAGGCGACATGCGCCGTATAGCAGCTCGCCGTCGTGCTCGATGTGGTGCAGCCCTTTTGTCCGGTGTTCAGGGCGAAACTGATTCCGGTCATGGAGATGGTGATATCGAGATCCCCAGGCGATGCCGCGCTTGTAGGAATCGCCCAGCACATCTGGGAACAGCAGCAGGACCGCGTCATGGGCGTAATGCAGGGTGATGTAATTCGCATATCCCGAGGTGGTTGAGCTGTAAGGCGGGGTCGAGGCGAGCATTTGCGCGACCGTGTCGGCGGCATTGACCAGCCGCCGGGCGGCGCGGGCGGCGCGGCCATATTCGAAGCCGAAGGCGAACAGCGCCAGGATGATCGGAAAGGCGAAGGCGAATTCCAGCGCGGCAATGCCGCGTTGGTCGCGCAACAGCGATTTGCGGGAACGCTTCATTTCAGCACCCGACCGTCGGCGAGGTGGAGCTGGCGGGATAGGGCTCGGTCAGGAATGTGGAGGAGGAGAACATCACATTGACCGGCTGGCCATTGTAAATTGTAGGAACTCGACGGCATCAGCCAGGTGAGCAGCGAGGGCGCGGGATAGACGATCTGCACAACAATCAGCTGGCAGGCGCCGGCGCCGGACGTGGTCGTATAAGTGTCCTTGGTGGAGTTCAGCGGCGGCGTGATCAGCCCGGACTGGCTGGAATTGACGTAAGTGTAATAGGCGGTCTGATAGGGTGAAGCGAGCTGGGTGGTGATATAGGCGGGTGCGGTCAAGGCCGAAATATTGACGAAGACATTGCTGCAGGTGAAGACGCTGGGCAGATAGGAACAGACTTTGGCCTGAACCTGGGACGCCGTCAGGCCGGAGGTCTGGGCCGATCCGGTCATCAGCAGGCGGGCGGTCTTTTTTGCGGCGTAATCGAGGCTCGCCTCCATGTAGAAGGTCATGCCGATTTCCAGCGCGCCGACCAGGGTCAACAAAGCAGGCCCGCCGACGAAGCCGAACTCAATCGCTGTCACGCCCCGTATATCCGCGAGAAAGCCGGGTTTCCTCCGCGGCGCCGCGCGGTCGGCTTTAACGGAGCTTTTTCGACGCCAGGGAAGCATTGACCGGCCTAGATTGCGACTGTCGCGCCAGCAGGACCAAAAAAACATGACCCTATAGCGACTTAGGCGAAAATATCGCTCAAAGCTTGCTAAAGTCTTACGTTACGTAATATCGTTGACTTAACTCTAGACTTAGGGCTGGCGGCGCAATCACGCCCCCGCGCGCAGGGCGGCCACGGCCTGGCGAACCGCCTCGGCGTCGTCATCATGGCAAAAAATCGCGTCGAACGGGCCGGAAGCCTCGAGTTCGCTCAGAGGGCCGCGCCAGCTGATCGCGCCATTGGCCATGCAAGTCACCAGCCCCAGCGACCCATGCGGGCTGGTCTCTATGCCGATCCGGCGGGTTGCGCCTGTGGGATTTTCGTTCTTGCGTCTCATTTTTTGATTTATAATCAAACAAATAGACTCTTGGCCAGCGAAAAAAACGTTCTGCTCAAGTTTGTCGCGACCGTCGCTGGACCGGTTGCGCCTGGCTCCGTAATTTATTTCTGGTCACCGTCGACGCGGCGCTTCGATTCGGCGAAGATCGGCGGAGAAACATTTGGCGAGGGCTAGGGCGCCGTCGTCGGCGCGCCAGGGTTGGGGCGGTCGCCCGGTCTATCGGCGATCAAGGCCTCGATCAGTGCGGACAAGGCCGCGACATCAATGTCGCCGCCGTCCGGCGCTGCGGCGATGAGCCGTTTCAGGCTGCGCGCCGGATCGAGTCCCGCGCGCAAAAGATCGACCGTTTGATGCCCGCCCCGATCTCCGGGGTGAGCGTCGATCAGCTCCAGCAGCGGCGGCGCGCCTTCGCCCGGCGTCGCCGCCAGCACGGCGGCCAGACGCAGTTTCAGCTCACGCCGGTCGAAACCAAGGAATTCCACCAGGGTGCTTATATTTATGGAATAGCTAATTCTGAGTTCTGTGTCTTCTGTGGATGGACAAACTATTACTCTACGACCAGACGCTATAGGAACTTACTCGAAGGAAATCGAGATAGATTGCACTGATGGAAATGTGGATGTTTGGGGTAATGGAGCGGATACTTTTTACATTTATTGCCCGTTTATAAGCACAAGTAATTTTAGATTCATTGAAGGATATTTTCAAGAGTCGCAAGACAGCCCATTAGGGATGGAGCTGTATAGTTACAATGTGTTCATAGGGGGAGCAGAAGGAGCAAACGCTTGGGGGCATTATACTGATAAGAACGGATTTTACTGGGCTTATATTATCAAGTTGCTATGAAGCAGATTGTTATGGCGCTTGCCGTTCGAAATGTGGTTTTCTTCCTTTGCGAAAACAATTACTTCGTCACTGATTATAATTTCCAGTATATATATGCCAATCCACAGGGAGTACAAGTAGCTAACTTGAATGATGCATTAGGTTCTCCACATCAAAAAATAGGAAGCAATTCTTGCGCGCGTCCCAGTCCTGCTTCGTCATCTTGAAAGCCGAAACAAAAGTGCCCTCAACTGTCCGGCCGGGGTTAATCGTCGTGTCCAGCGGCGATAGCGGAGCGTTGTGCGGCACGGGAATAGTCGGATAGGCCACAAAGATTCGCTCGTAGTCGCCTGTATTGGCCGCGTAGCTCGAGTGGATGAGCAATACATT
>CAWDOR010000004.1:0-297347 GCA_963804045.1 uncultured Alphaproteobacteria bacterium
CATCTCCCCCGGCTCCGAAGCCGGCAAAACCCTTCACAGAGTTTTTCGGAAAACGCGGCAGCGCCCGTTGCTCAGTGGCAACGTCGCCGTCGATGACCGGCTTATAGGGCGCCTCTTTCGTCGGGGTCAAGCGCGATTTTTCGAAAAAACTCATTTCCCGGCCATTCGTTGGCGCGCGCCTGTGGATGAATGTTTTTAATTTGATTATTTTCAATAACTTATTCGGCGACATAAAAAATTCGCAAACTCACCCAGAGGGCGCCGTCCGCCGCTTAAATCTTGTTTCAAAATGGGATTATCGGCTTTGCCGCGTCAATTCGGCGGCGATGTCGGCAAACAGGCCGCGCCAATCGTCGCCTTGGGCGCAACAGAACAGCCGCATGGTCGGATATAATACCAGGGCGTGTCGGCGCGGACGATCATCCAGCGCCATTCCGGCATATGGCGTAGCGCCAGCCAGACCGGACGGCCGAACGCCCCGGCGAGATGGGCGATTGAGGTGTCGCAGGTGACGATCAAATCCAACCGGGTCATCAATGCCGCCGTTTCGACAAAGGCGTCGGGACCGGCGTCGAGTTCGACTCCGAGGTTCAAAACCCGACACCGCAAGGGCGGCGGCAATTCTCCTGGCGGGGCGTCCTTTTGCAAGGAATAGAAATCGACGTTTTTCACGCCGCCCAGAACGGCCGGCGCGGCCGGCGGGATGGAGCGGCGCGGATCGACACGGAGATCGAGATCGCCGCGCCAGCACAGGCCGACTTTTAGCGCCGGGCCGTCCAGCGCTTGGGCAAGGGTTTCGGCGCGGAGATAGGGAATGGGCGCCGGAACCGTTTCAAGGCGCGTCCCAAAAACGCGCGGCAAGGAGGAGATCGGCAGGATCGCATCGAAATCTCCGGACAGATCGGTTTCGTCGCGCCAGGCGATCGCCGCGCCCGAGGAGGCCAACAGGCGGCGCAATTTCGACGGCCCGGCGAAAGTCACATGCGCCCCGGCCCGCGCCAGCAGCAACAGGGCGCGATTGAACAGGGCGGGGGGGGGCGTCGGGATTGCATCGCAGCGCGCGGCCATAAAAGCCAGCGCCCCCGCATCATGTCCGCGTTGCTGGAGAATATAGCCGCCAAGGCTGAGCGCTTCCGGGAAGTCGGGTTTCAGCCGCAGGGCGGCGTCAAGGGCGGCGATTCCGTCCTCCAGGCGGCCGGCCGCCTAGTCGGCGACGCCGATTTCGAACAGCCGCCGCACCGGGTCGGCGGTCGCCGTCGCCGTCATGGCCGCGTTCAATCTCTCAGCTTCCACCCAATTTCAAATTCTGGATGCTCATCAACAGGCTGGTGCTCATGCCCGTGCTCGCCGAACTGGTCGAATCGAACAGCGTTGCCGTTGATGAGGATGAACTCGACGAGTTCGAATTGTTGAGATCGTATTGCGCGGTAAAACGCTCCAGAAAATTCTGCACGTAGCTGGGTTTCTGAAAGTCCGAATAATTCAGCATGCTGTCGAGCTGTTGCGCCTGAAGATCGACGTTTTCAGCGGAGGTGTAGCTGGAAATGCCAAGCGTCGTCTGCACCACAGTGAGAAGATTCTTGTCGGCCAGAATCGAATAGCCGTCGGTGATGTTCGACGCGTTCTGCTGGAAATAGAGGGCGAGCTGAACGCCGGGATCGTTGTTGCCCTGATTGGTCTCCAGCGTTTGCATCACATATTTGTTGACGACATCGGTTGTCGCCGAGGGCTGCTGGGTGGTCGAAGTCCCGTAAGTTGAAAAATTGAACGCTTTGACCAGGGCCGTGATGTTCGGGTTGTTGAGCTGATTGGCCAAGGCGGTCGAACTCGACGTCCCCTGCTCCAGCGCTTTCTGGATCAGGCTCTTGGCGTAGGTCATGTCGCTCAGACCAAAAGCGTTCATCACATAATTGAAGATGCGCGTATTGTTGACCAGTTGCGCCGGCGTCGTGATCGAGCCGATATTGGCCTGAAAATATTTGGTGGCCTGGGCCACGGTCGGATCGTCCGCCGTCATCTTCTGATAGCGGGCGAGATTGTTGGCGACCATCATGTAATCGGTGAAAGTGCTCATCCCCGCCTCTTCAAGGACCGATGCGACGGGGGCAAGCCTAGACGCGCGAACTTGCGCGAAACTGGCGCCTATAGACCGGCGAATTCGCCCTCCCGCGATGTCCGGCAATCGATCAGCCGCAAGCGCGGGGCTGGCGTCTCGCCCAGGGTCCGCGTCTCCCCCAACGCCTGCGCCGCGACAATGGCGTGCAGGTCGCGCAGACATAGAGCGACCAAATCGGCGACGCGCGGATCGCAGCGGTAGGTTTTCGGCGCATTGCGCAAAGCCCGGTGAATGGCTTCCAGGCGATGTATGATCTGTTCCATCCCAGCTTCCGTCTCGAAGGAACGGAAGCATCGGCGCCGCGGGTTAATATCGGCTCAATAGATCGTTGAAAATATCGTGAAAAATCCGCGGCATTATACCGCGCGATGGCTGGGCGGATAGGGTGACGCGGCGCGGGCCGGATTGCGCTGGTCGAGCTTGGCGGCGAGCGTTTCAGCGAAAGCCGCGGCTATGCCCGCCGAGCGCGGCGCCGGCGCCTCCGCCATCGGCGCGGGCGCCGGGGCAGGCTTCGGCGCGGCGGCGATCGGCGCGCTCACGCCGTCCTGCAGAATGGCGCAAAGCTCGTCGATGGAGCGGTCGAGCGCCATCAAGGCCCGATATTCCGGAACTTGCATCAAACGCTGGCGCATTTCTTCGCGCAAGGCGCGCATGAACTCGAGAACATCGTGCGGCATCGAATCACCCTCCCTGTCATCGGGCCAGCTTTCGTCGCGGGACTGGCGCGAAGCTTTCGCCTTCGCTCCGCGCGCAACGAAAGCTTCGCAAAAGGAAGCTGCTGTTCAATGGCTTCAAGTCAGCATGTTCACCCCGTTCGCAGCCCGCAAGGACCGCCCGCGCCATGTTCCCCACGAGTTTTTCGACGCCGGACGAAATTTCCGCCATTGCGGAAAGCCCCGCAATTTTGCGCCTGCGCATGCTGGAAATGAAATTCGCGGCGGCCGGCCCGCTGCCGGACGCGGCGCGCCAATCGGCCTATGATCTGATCGGCGCGCTAAAACGCTCGATCGCCGAGAAGCCGTCCTTGAGCTTCGCCGATGTGGTCGCCAAGCTGAAGACCTGCGACGAGGAGGCCCGCGACGGCATTGGCGAGAAAATGAACACGCTTCAGCTCGACATGATGCGCAGCGCCATCGCCGATCTGCGCCGCATGCCGCCCGCCGCCTGAGGGCTCGAAAGCCATGCCGCCCCGCGACTTCAACGCCTTGCGCCTTCCGGCCGGCGGACGCGCCTCGATTTTCGATTTGTTCCGCCGCCCGCCGCGCGGCGAGGTCACTTATAGCGTCGCGCCCATATTCCAGGCGGCGATCGACCGGCGGACGGCGCCGCGCCGGCGCACGCGGCTGCGCTCGGGAAAAATCCTCGATCGCGGCAATCGCTTCCTGGTCGAGGCGGCGATCATCGACCGCTCGTCCGGGGGGCTGAGACTGCGGCTGGCGCGCAATTGCGACCTGCCGGAAAATTTTCATCTGTTCGACGACGAAAGCGAGACAATCTACGCCGCGCGCCAAATCTGGCGCCGGCAGGCGATGATCGGCGCGCGGCTGCGGCCCGGCGGCCCGGTCCCCGCGACGCGCCGGCAGATCATCGAATTGCGCGGAAAATTCTACGCCATCGCCGACTGACGCTCGCCGCCCCCGACCCAGGCAACGCCGGCGGGATCGGCAAAAGCAAAGGCCTTCCGAATCGAGGGTTCGGAAGGCCTGTGGGAACGCGGGGCGTCCGTGGAAGCGGTCTGCGGCTCAGTTGAGCGTCAGGCAATAGCCGAGATAGCGCTTGGAATCGATGGGATCGTAGCCGAGACGGTGGCGCAGCTTCTTGCGCAATTTGCTGATGTGGCTTTCCACCACATCCTCCTCGACCTCTTCGTCGAACAGGCCGTAAATCGCGTTGAAGATCTGCGATTTGGTGACGCGCTTGGACTGGTTCTGCACCAAATATTCGAGAATGCGGCGCTCGCGGCGCGGCAGCGGCAGGGCGGCCCCGCCGACTTCGGGATCGCGGCCGTCGAAATAGACGCGCATCTCGCCGACGATCTTATATTCGGGGTTGGTCTCCTTGCGGCGGCGGATGGCGCCGACGCGCGCCATGATCTCGCGCACATGGACGGGTTTGCGCACCACATCGTCCATGCCGGCGGCGAAAAGCTCCAGCGTCTGTTCGAGCGAGGGAGAATCGTTGAGCGCGATGACCGGGGCGACGCAGCGCTCGCGGATCAGGCGGGGCAAGGATTCGCGGTTGACGCAGTCGCCGATCAGAAAGGCCTCCACGGCCTGGAGATCAGGCTTGCCGGCCCCCGACACCCATTCCTCGAATTCGTCCGGGCGCAAGCCCGTGGAGGCGACGCCCTCCCGGTCGAAACTGGTGGCGTAGCCGGTTTTCACGATATCGCGCTCATCCACAATGACGAACATGTCATCCCCCGTTCCGAAAATTCATTTCCGATTTGCGCGACCCGCGCCGAACACACGCACAAGTTGTGTGAATATGGTTAATGAACAGTTAAGGTTGAGAAAGCTGTGCCGAAAATGAGCAAGCTAGAACCGGTCTCTTATGTTTTCGTTGACAAATTTCCGCGCATTCTCTTCACCGGTTGTTAGGCGCACAGGCGCCGTGCGTAACCCTGAGTTGTGTTCAATGCGTTCCCGTCCCGGCGTTTTCGTCCGCCCACGCGCTTTTTCCGAGGAATTCTCGCGGAACTTGACGATGGCGGCTCCGAGGCTTTGTCGCTCAGCGCGCTGGCGGGGGCGGAAAGGCTCTGGCCACGCGCCGCCCCGCCTCCGCGCGGCGACATTTATCGCGACGGCCCGATCGAGCTTTTTTACGCCGAACATCAGGACGCCGCGCCGCCGCCCGCCCCCGCCAAACTGGATTTCGAGTCGATCGCGGCGGAAATTGGCCGCGCCGACCCGGCGCAATTGCGTCGGCTCCGCCGCCATTGCGCGCTGCTGTCGCACCCCGACCGCGCCGCTCCCGAGGCGCGCTCCGAAGCGGAAGCATTTTTGGCCCGCGTCAACGCCGCCATAGACAGCGCCATCGCGCGGAAATCCCTTTAGCGCCCTGAGTTCAGCTGCACGACCGCCATTTGCCAAGTAATCGTTTTTTTCGATTATTAATAGATTGTTTTTAAGTTTTTAAAAATATGTCGGCGGGTGTAATCATGAACCCGTTCACGGTTGCCGACACAGATCGATGCGCGGTTGGAACCAGACCGCACCGCCGCCGTTGGCGTGAAACACAGGCGCGAGACGTCGACCCCGAGACGCCTGTCATTTGCCTGGAGCCAACGAAGCTCCAGGCGGAATGTCGATAGAATGGGAGAGCAAAATGACCACCGACAGCAAATGCCCATTTTCGGGCGCGGGCAAGGGTCCCGGCAACACGGACTGGTGGCCGAACCAGTTGAACCTTCAAGCGTTGCATCAGCATTCGCCGCTTTCCAACCCCATGGGCGCGCAATTTGACTACCCCAAGGAATTCGACAGCCTCGATATCGACGCCGTGGTCAAGGACCTCCATGCCCTGATGACCAACTCCCAGGACTGGTGGCCGGCCGATTTCGGCCATTATGGCGGCTTGTTCATCCGCATGGCCTGGCACAGCGCCGGCACCTATCGCATCGCCGACGGCCGCGGCGGCGCCGGCGAGGGACAGCAGCGCTTCGCGCCGCTCAACAGCTGGCCGGACAATGTCAATCTCGACAAGGCGCGCCGCCTGCTCTGGCCGATCAAACGGAAATATGGCCGCAAAATCTCCTGGGCCGATCTGATGATCCTCGCCGGCAATGTCGCCCTGGAGTCGATGGGTTTTAAAACCTTCGGCTTCGCCGGCGGCCGCGCCGACGCCTGGGAGCCCGACCAGTCCAGCTATTGGGGGCCCGAGCGCAAATGGCTCAGCGACGAGCGCTATAGCGGCGACCGCGAGTTGGAAAATCCGCTTGGCGCCGTGCAAATGGGCCTGATCTATGTGAATCCGGAAGGACCGAACGGCAATCCCGATCCGGTGGCGGCGGCGCGCGACATTCGCGAAACTTTTGCGCGCATGGCGATGGACGATGAGGAGACTGTCGCCCTGATCGCCGGCGGCCATACATTCGGCAAGACCCATGGCGCCGGCGACGCCACTCTGGTCGGGCCGGAGCCGGAGGCGGCGCCGATCGAGGCGCAGGGCTTGGGCTGGGAAAGCGCCTATGGAAGCGGCAAAGGCCGCGACGCCATCACCAGCGGCCTGGAGGTCACCTGGACCTCGACGCCGACCAAATGGAGCGGCAATTTCTTCTGGAACCTGTTCGGCTACGACTGGGAGCTGACGAAAAGCCCCGCCGGGGCGCATCAATGGCGGCCGAAAAACGGCGCTGGCGCCGATACGATTCCCGATGCGCACGACCCGTCGAAGCGTCATGCGCCGGCCATGCTGACCACCGACCTGGCGCTGCGCTTCGATCCCGCCTATGAGAAAATCTCGCGGCGCTTTTTCGAGCATCCCGATCAATTCGCCGACGCCTTCGCCCGCGCCTGGTTCAAGCTAACTCATCGCGACATGGGGCCGCGCGCGCGCTATCGCGGCCCGCTCGCGCCGAAGGAAGAGTTGATCTGGCAGGACCCGATCCCGGCCGTCGATCATCCGCTGATCGACGCGAGCGATATCGTGGCGCTGAAAGCGAAGGTCTTGGCTTCCGGTCTTTCGGTGGCGGAACTGGTCTCTGCCGCCTGGGCCTCGGCCTCGACTTTTCGGGGCTCCGACAAGCGCGGCGGCGCCAATGGCGCGCGCGTCCGGCTGGCGCCTCAGAAGGACTGGGAGGTCAACGATCCCGCGCATCTGGCCAAAGTGCTGGATGAACTGGAAGCGATCCGCGCGGCGTTCAACGGCTCGGCCTCCGGTGGGAAAAAAGTCTCGCTGGCCGATCTGATTGTGCTCGCCGGCGGCGCGGCGATCGAAAAGGCCGCCGGCGGCGCGGTCGAAATTCCGTTCGCGCCGGGCCGCATGGACGCCGCGCAGGCGCAGACCGACGTCGTCTCCTTCGCGCCGCTGGAGCCGCGCGCCGACGGCTTCCGCAATTTTTTGCGCGATAAGCCGCATGGGGCCGCCGAGGCGCTGCTGGTCGATCGCGCCAGCCTGCTGACGCTGACGGCGCCGGAAATGACGGTTCTGGTCGGCGGCTTGCGCGTGCTCGGCGCCAATGCCGGCGGATCGCCGCATGGCGTCTTGACCAGCCGGCCTGGAATTTTGACGAATGATTTCTTCGTCAACCTGCTCGACATGGCGACCGAATGGCGGCCAGCCGCCGGAGCGGAAGGCGTCTATGAGGGCGTCGATCGCGGGAACGGCCAGGTCAAATGGACCGCGACCCGCGTCGATCTGATCTTCGGCTCGCATGCGCAATTGCGCGCGCTCGCCGAAGTTTACGCCAGCGAGGACGGCGAAGCGAAGTTCCTGGCCGATTTCGTCGCCGCCTGGACCAAGGTGATGAACGCCGACCGGTTCGACCTCGGTTGATCGAGACTAAACGCCGCCCGGCGCGCAAAAACGCCGGGCGGCGTCCGTCCAGGCGCCAAAGCCGCTGCGCACCATATTGCCGATCACCGCGCAGACATATTTTTTCTGCGCGTAATCATTGTCCGGCCCGGCGTTGTAGCGCGCCACGGCCAGCGTCCAGCTCGGCTCGCGCGCCCGCAGCGTCTTCAGGAATCGCGCGGCATAGGCGACATTGAGGCGCACGTCGAACATGGCCTCCAGCGAAGCGAAATTCCGTCCGTGAAACCGGTGGTTGATCTGCATGCAGCCGATGTCGATGAATTTGGCGCCGCGCGCCTGGGCCGCGCGGAATTTCGCCAGAGCCTCGGGCAGGCTGGCCGCAGCGACCGCGGCGCCGTCGACATTCATGGCGAAAGGCTGCAACTGGCCGCCTTGGCCGGTTTCGGTCAGCCCCACCGAATAAAGCACGGCGAGCGGAATGTTTTCCGCCTGCGCGGCGCGCGCCATTTCGCGCTCGCAAGGGCCAAGCGGCGATTGCGCCGCAACGGAACCGGAAAACGCGAGGCTAGAGGTAAAGGCCGCGATCGCCAGCAGAGCCGCGCGGATCGCGAGAGGTCTGATCGGTTTCATTGCCATCGTCCTGCCGGGCGCTCGGCGGGTTCTGCCGGCCGCGCCCCGTGGTTTCGGCGTCGGAATCGTTCTGGCCGCCCGATTGGGCGGCGCCGCCGGAATTGCTTTCGCCGCTTGTCGATCCCGCTGTGGCCGAGGAAATCGTCACCCCGCCGAGCCCCAGGCCGGCGTCGGTCAATTGCCCCTCCAAGGCGGCGCTTTTGTCGGAAATCATGCGCGCGGTCTCGCCGCGATCGGCGACAAAGCTCAACTCCAGCCGGTCGCCGGCGCTCTTCATCCTCACCTGGAGCCCGCCGAGATCGGGCGGCGTCAAGGTGATCTCGAGGTCGCGACGCACCGAGGGCGTCGGCGCCGAAGCCGGCGCGCCGCTCGCGGCGGCGGTCGAGGCGCTGGCGGCGGTCGCGCCCGCCGCCGACGCGCCGGACGTATTTTGACCGGCGGCCAGAGTCGTCGCAACAACTTGCCCGACGGCGCCATTCGCTTGCGCCATGGGCCAGGCCGGCGCCGCCGGCGCCTGCGCGCCATCCTGGGCGGCGGCTTCGCTCGGCGTGGTCTTGGCGGCGTCGCGCGCCGCCTGTTCCCTGGCGAAAGGCGCGCGTCCGCCGCCGCTCAGAGCGGCGTCCACCGGCGGCAGCCAGCTCTGCTGCGCGACGACGTGAACCGCCGTGCTCGCGGGCGTTTCCTCGCCGGCGGCGTCCGCCTTGCCGGAAGACAGGGCGTCGGTCTTTTTCACATTGGTCGCGGCCGAAAGCGCGGCGCCGATTTGCGCCACCGCATCGGCGGTCGGAGCCGGCGCGCTGGACGCGCTATTCGGCGGCGAAACTCCGGTCGACGTCATGGCGGCGAATTGCGATGCGGCCAAGCTCTGCGTGCTCGTGTTGGCGGACTGCGCCGCTTGCGCATCGCTCGCGGGGGCCGGCGCGCTCTTGACCGAAGATACGCCTCTTGCCTCGGGCGATGCGGCGGCGGTCGTCGTCCCGCTGGCCTGCGCCGCGGAGCCGGTCGAACCTTTCCCGGTCGCGGCGGCGGGGACAGTCGAGACGGCGACGACCTGGGCCGATTTGGCGCGCGGCCAGGTGTTTCCAACCAAAGCCGGCGCGCGCGTCGCGTTGCTTCCGGCGACGCCGGCGCCGGCGGCGACCGATGGATCGGCGCCCGCATCCGCCGTCGTCGTGGCGACAGCAGACGCAGGCGTCGCCAGAGCCGAGCGATTTGTCGTCGCGACCGACGAGGACGCGAGGCCCGACACGGCCCGCCACGTGGCGCCGCTGGCGGACCGGGCGGCGGGGGTCTCGGTCGCGATGGCGGTCGTCGCCGGAACAGAACCGTCCATCGCCGAGAGCGGTGACGACGTTGGCGCGACCGGCAGGCCCGTCGTGGCCGCCTGGACCGGGATCGTCGCTGGGGTCGCAGCCGCCGTCCCCGCCGAGGCGGCGCCTGAGCCCGAGGCCTCAAGCTGCGTCGCCGCGATCCAGCGGGCGAGCTTGTCGCCCGCGCCAAGCGTGGGGTCGGTCCCGGCGACAGCCGCGGCGTCCGTCGCGCCCGCGGCGGCGGACGCATCCGTCGCGGCGGCGGCGAGCAAGGAGGAAAGATCGACGGGCAGAGGCGCCGGATCTCCGCTTGCGGTCGCCGCAGTCCCGGATTGCGCCGCAGCCTGCGCGCCAGCCGTGGCGGAGGCCGGCGCGGTCTCGTCGGCGCTTTCCGCCAGCGCCTGATCGAAGGCGCTTTGATCCAGGGCGTCGCCGGCGTCGCGCGCGCCTTTTCGCGATGAAAACAGTGCGCCGCTGTCGAGCGCCGAAAGTCCCGTAGCCGCAAAAGCCGCGCTCATGGATTTTTCCTCTCCATCGTCTTGCGCACGCTGGCGATGACTTCGTCGCCCTGCTGCAACAATTTTTCCGCCTGCGCCATGCGCCCGTCCGCCTCATTGGCCTCGCCAGGAGGGGGCGCCTTGAAGGCTTTTTCAGGGGCGCGGAAAATCCGGCCGGAGACGAAGGCGACGGCGTCATAAATCGGCTGGTCGCCGGGCGGCAATTGCTCCCGCGCGACGCCGTCGAGCAGATGGGCGCTGTCCTGTTCCGGAGCCGCGCCCACCGTCGCCGCGCCGCCATAGACAATGGCGCGCTGGCGTTCGGCCGACCCTTCCGCGCTGAGGTCGCGGGCGCGCGCCGCCGCCATGGCGCCCAGATCGAAATTGCCGACCATGGAGGCCGTCTGCGCCACGGTCAGATAGATATTGCGCTTGGTCTCGTCGCTGAGGCTTTCGATGAAGCCATCGAGCTGGCGCCATTGCTCCAGCTTGATCGACAGGCTGACGCGGGCGACGCCGAGCATGAATTGCCGCAGGAAATTATCGGCATAGGGCGAGGGCCGGAAACGCGACCAATATTGCCGCGCCAGCGAGGCGAAGCGTTCGTAATCCCTGGATTCGGCGAGCAGGCTGACCTCGCGGCGCAGGGCCGCCTCCTCGACCAGGCCGCCCGGCGCCAGCAGCCGGGTGAGATCGAGCTTGGCGATCGCCGCCGCGCGATCCCCAGACGTCAGCAGGATCGACTGGACAAAGGCGATCTGGGCTCCGAGCGTTGGGTCCAGCGCGCGCGGATCGAACGTGAGCATGGCGTCGCGTTCAGGTCCCTCGGCATTTTCGAGATAGGCGGCGGCCGCCTTGGCGATGACCGCCTCGGCGGCGGAAAATTTCGGCGCGGCAAGCGCGTTGCGGCCCACGGCGGCGCTGCCGCCGCTGAGCAGATAGACGATCAGCGCCCGGCCGTTCTCCGGCCTTTCCCAGGTTTCGGGCGGCGCCGCGTTGATGAGCCGCGCCAGACTCCGCAAGGCCTTGGGCATTGCGGCGAAAGCCACGCCGTCGCCGGCGGCGACATGGTCCTGAAGCTCCTGAAGATGGCGCACCTGTTTTTCGATCTCGCTGGGCGGCGGCGGCAAGGGCAAGGGCGCCGCCGCAACGCCTTCCTTGGCCTTCTTGCCATGGCCGCCTTCGCCGCCCTCCCCGCTCTCGCCGCCATGGCCGCCTTCCTTGGCGGCTTCGGCATGGGCTTCGGCGGGTTTTTCCGCCGTGGGCTTATCCGCCTCATGCTTGGCTTCAGCGGTTTCGGGCTTGGGATGTTGGGAGGCGCCCTCCGCCGGCTTGCCTTCCGGCGCTTCGGCTTTCGGCGCTTCCCTTTGCGGCCTTTCGGCCTCGGCCAGCTCGGCAGGCGCCTTGGCGGGGGGCCGGCTTTTCAGGAAATAGGTCGCCGCGCCGCCGCCGCCGACGAGCAAAACGACCGCCGCCGCCGGAACGATCAACCGGGCCTTGCCCTGAAGGCGCGGCAGTCCGAATTTCCTCTTTGCCGGCGCGACGTCGGACTCGGCTTCGGCGTCGGGCTCGACCTCGGTCGCGTCATCGTCGATCGTTTCGGCGGGCGTCGTCTTGCGGCGTGAAAATTTCAGCAGCGCCAGTTTGCCCAGGGAGATTTTTGGCAAGGAAATTTTCGGCAGGGAAAATTTCAGCTTGGGCGCTTTCATGACGCGGCCTTACGCAGAAGAATTTCGATGCGGCGATTTTCCGCCGCATCGGGATGTTCGGAATCCCTCGGCTTATGGTCGGCATAGGACTCGATGCGTTCGATCCGCGCGTCGTCGAGCCCGCCGCGGCCGAGCATGAAGCGCGCCATCTGCGCGCGCGAGGCGGACAGCCGCCAATTGTCCGAGGCCCCGTTGCGGAACGGCCGAGAATCGGTGAAGCCGCGCAGCACCACCGGGCCAGGGCGATCGATCAAAATCCGCGCCACGCGCTCCATCAGATGCACCATTTTCGGATTGGGCTGCGACGAGCCGACCTCGAACATGCTGAATTTCTCGCCGTCGGTCAGGCTGATCAGCAGGCCCTCCGAGGTCGCCTGGACCTCGAGCCTTGGCGCATTCTCGCCCGCCTCGTCCCTGGCGGCGCGATTCACCTGTTTCTGAATGGTTTCGGCCTCGGCCTTGTCCGCCGCGGCCTGTTTCTCCTGCGCGCTTTGCCGAGTCTCGGCCTGGCCCTTGGCGGCGGCGCCGGCTTGGGTTGCGGCTTGGGGGGCGGCTTGCGCGGCCGCTTGGGCCTCGGCCTTGCCGCCCGGCGTCGCCTGTTGCGTTTCCGCTTCGCCCGACGCCTGGTCCAGGCCCGACTGGTTTTCGTTTTCCTTGTCCTCGTCGGCCTCGGCCGCGCCTTCGGCGGCGCGGAACGGATCGCGGTAGGCGTCGGCGGAGCCCGCTTGTCCCGCGGGCGCGCCGGTCTTCTGTTTCGCCGGCGCCTTGCCGGCGATCTGATCCAGCGCCGAATAGGGATTCTGGAACAGGGTTTCCTCGGTCATCAGCGCCTTGGCGTTGATATCCTTGGCGGGATCCTTGCCCTTGGACTCCTTCTGCTGGCCGGGCGCGTCCTGCTTCTGCCCCTCGCCCGGCGCCTTGTCCGGCTCGCCCTGCTGCGGCGGCTTGTCGTCGGCCTTGTCGTCCTCGCGAATGCCGCGCTTGTTCTTGGCGAAATCCTCCATTTTCACCGGATTGAAATAGCGGGCGATGATGGTCTGGGAGTCCTTGTTGGTCGAATTCAAAATCCACAGCACCAGGAAGAAGGCCATCATCGCGGTGACGAAATCGGCATAGGCGATTTTCCATGCGCCGCCGTGGTGGCCCTCCTCGTGGCCGCCGTGACGCCGGACGATGATGATTTCCTGGTGTTCGCCCTCGTCACTCATCCGCGGCCTCCGCGGGCAAGGCGCCGAGCGCGCGCATCCAGGCTTCGAGCTGGGTTTCGATCACCGTGTCCTCGATGCGCACCCGCACGTCGAGCGACTCGTCGGGCTGATAGACGATCGCCGCTTCGCGGTCGGAAAATTTCTGCTTCAGGGCGTCGAGCAGATCGGCGGGGCCACTGATCTCGAACAGCGCCTGGGTGCGCGAGTCGAACAGCACCTCGAGATTTTTCACCAGGGCCTCGGTGACCTTGCCGATCACCGCCTGGGTGAGAAACGGCCTGAGAATATTGGTGACCGCCTGGGCGCAGCGCCGCTCGAAATCGGCGAAAGCGGCGCGATGGGCCTGCGCCAGCCGCTCGCCCTCATCGGCGGCCCATTCGGCCCGCGCCTTGGCCAGTTCCTCGGCCATGCCGTCGCGCAGTTTCCCCCGCTCCTCCTCGAGATCCTTGCGCGCCGCCGCGCGCCCCTCCTCGAAGGCTTTCAGCACGCTTTGCTCCAGCTTGGGCCCAGCCATCCTGGCCTCCGGGATCTGAACCTGGGGCTCGCTCTGGCGCAGCAGCGGCGAGACCCGCGCCTTTTGCTCGTCGGCGCCCCGCTTGCGCTTGGGCGGCCAGACCGGCGCGAGTTCTTCGGCGACCGCCGGCGGCTGGCGCTGGCGCGCCAGATATTCAGCGAATGGCACCGGCTTCATGCGCGCTCTCCATGACGAATCCATTGTTTCAGAATGGCGGCGGCCTGGGCTTCATCCAGTTCGACCATCTGTTCGAGCCGCTTCTGCGGATTGCGGCCCCGTTTGGCGTTGAGATCCTCGAGCAGCGCCTGTTCCTCGGCGCTGTCGCCGAGCAAATTGGGCTCGATGCGCCCGTCGGGGCCAATCTCGCCGCCGGCGAGCGCCAGAGCGCCTTCGCCGCCCAGCGGCTCGCGCATTTCGATCAGGGCGCGGGTCACAGGGCGCAGGCCGACCCAGACCACCAGAGCGGCGACGCCCAGCAGCGCCAACGCGCTGAGAATGCTGCCGAACTGCCGCATCAGCACATCGACGATCGGCAGCGGCGGCGCCGGCTCCAGCTCCTTGCCGCTGTCGATGAAATCCACGGCGGAAATCTTGATGGTGTCGCCGCGATCCTTGCGCAGGCCGGCGGCCGAGGCGACCAGCTGCTCGATATCCGCGACCTGCTTGTCGATGGCCTCGGGCGTCGCCTTGTCGCCGAGCGTGGAGGCCAGACCCTGGCGGTTGATGAGCACGGCGATGGAGAGATTGTCGATGGCGAAGCCGTTGGAGACGGTGTTGGTGACCTTGGAGGAAAGCTCGTAATTGGTCAGCTCCTCCTTCTTCTGGCTGTCTTCGGCGGCCTGCTTGCCGTCGCCGCCCGAGGCGCTGGGCTGCGGCACATTGCGGCCCACCGAGGTCGGCGACTGGGTCGAGGTGTTTTGCGAGGTCTGCGTTTCCTTGGTGGTGCGCACCGAGCGCTCGACGCGTGACTCCGGATCGTAAGTGGTCTGCGTGGTTTCCTTGCGGTCGGTGTTCAGCCGCGCCGCGACGCTGATCTGGAAATTGCGCAAGCTGAGATAGGGCGCCAGCGTGCGGCGGATATTGTTCTGGATCTCGTCGGAAACGCTTTTCTCCAGCGCCAGCGCCTTGTTCGGTCCGGACTCGGCGCCCTCGCCGCCCGCCGCCAGCAATTGGCCGTCGACATTGAGCACGGTGACCTGATCGACGGTCATGGAGGGAAGCGCCGCCGCCACCAGATGGCGCACCGCCTGGGCGACCAGGGCGTTGTCGACGGTGTCGGTGCGCAGCACCACCGAGGCCGAGGGCGGCTGCTTGGCGCGGCGGAACGAACCTTCGTCGGGCATGACCAGATGGACGCGCGCCGCCTTGACGCCATGCATGGTCTGAATAGTGCGCGCCAGCTCGCCCTCGAGCGCCCGCACCCGCGTCACCTCCTGCATGAAGGAGGTCAGGCCGAGCGAGCCGAGCTTGTCGAACAATTCATAGCCGGCGCCGCCGGAGCGCGGCAGGCCCTGTTCGGCGAGCAGCATGCGGGCGCGCGCCGTGTCGCCATAGCCCACATAGACGGTGGCGCCGTCGGCGGAGACGTCGAAATTGACCCCCGCCTCCTTCAGAGCCGAGCCGATGCGGCTGACGTCCTGCTTGTCGAGACCGGCATAGAGCACGTCATTGGTCGGGCGGCTGAGATAATAGCCGGCGACGCCGACCAGGGCGAACACGATCGCGCCGATCGCCGCGAGCAGCATCAGACGACGCGGCCCGAGCGCGAGCAGATTGGAAAAAAGCCGTTCGATTTGTTCGCGGGCGCTCATACCCATTCCCGGTGAAAGTTCACATTTTCGCCTGCATCATCAGCGGCCAAACTTGCGCGGGGGTTTTGGCGAAAAACTTCGGCGGTCGCCGCGACAGTGAACGCATGATTGGCGCAGGCTGACGCGCTTGGAGGATTGCCTTGACGACGAAGCGCCCGGCCCTGCGGGCCGCGCGTTCGCGGCGCTCCAAGGCTCATCAAGGACGCCCCGAGCTTCCATCGCCGAAAATTCGATCGATTTCGCCGGCGATCGTTGCGAACAGCGCCGCCCAGTCGTCGCCTTCCGGGCAGCGGAACAACCGCATCGTCGGATACCAGGGAGAATCCGCGCGCTCATTCATCCAACGCCATTCGGAGATATGGCGTAGAGCGACCCAGACGGGGCGGCCGAGCGCGCCAGCCAGATGGGCGATGGAGGTGTCGCAGGTGACGATCAGGTCGAGATTGGCCATCACCGCCGCAGTATCCAGGAAAGCATCGACGCCAGCGTCGAATTCGGCGCCGAAGATTTCCATTCTCGCCGCCAATTCGGGCGGCAATTCGCTGTTGCCCGCGTCTTTCTGCAGGCAGAAGAAATTCGCCAGTGGCGCCGTGGAGAGCGGCAGCAGGGCCTCTGGCGGAATCGAGCGGCGCGGATCGACGCGGAAATCGAGATTGCCGCGCCAGCACAGGCCGATTTTCGGACCGGGACCAGCCATGCGTTCGCGCCAGAATGCGACGCGGTCCGGCTCGGCGTGAAGATAGGGAATGGGCGCCGGGATCGTCTCAAGCCGCGTGGCGCAGGCGCGCGGCAGGCTGCTGATGGCGAGGGTCGCGTCGAAATCGCCGGACAGGTCCTTTTCATCCCGCCATTCGAGATCGACGCCGGCGGATGAAAGCAGACGCCGCATTTTTGGCGGGCAGGCGAAAGAAACTCGTGCGCCGGCGCAGCCGAGCAGCGCGACGTAGCGGAAGAACTGGATCGTATCGCCCAGGCCATGATCGTTCACAACCAGAATTTTCCGCCCCGCCTGACGCCCGGGCGCATCGAGATCGAAGCGGGCGTCGGCAATGGCGACCGGACGCTGGCCGGCGTCCCAGCGATATTCGTAGCCCTCCCATCCCCGCGCGAAATCTCCAAGCAGCAGGTGCAGGCAGCCTTTATTGCTCAATCCCTCAGCCGAGTCCGGCTCCAGCTCGAGCGCTGTGTCGAAAGCCTGCATCGCCTCGTCGAAGAAACCCATTTCCTTGTTGACGATGCCGAGGCCGCGAAACGCCAGCGCATAATCGGGCCGCAGCCCAATGGCGCGCAGATAGGCCTGACGCGCCTCGGTATAGCGGCCCATGCGCATCAACGCATTGCCGAGGTTGAGCTGCGCCTTGGGCGATTTGCCATCCAGCGCGATGGCGCGGCGATAGGCCTGTTCCGCCTCCTCCAGCCGCCCCAACGCATAAAAAGCCGCGCCGCGATTGCAATGCGCGCCGGCATGCCCCGGCTGCAAGGCGCAAGCGCGTTCAAGGCGCGGCAGCGCCGCTTCGGCGTCGCCATGCTCCAGCAGCAATCCGCCGCTGTTGAACCAGGCGATGGCGTCGTCGGGTTTGAGGGTCAGCGCGCGATCGTAAAAGGCGAGCGCGCCCGCCGCATGGCCTCGCCCCTGAAGAATGAAACCGCCGGCCGAAAGCGCTTCGGGAAAATCGGGACGCAGGCGGAGCGCCCGGTCGATCAGCCCAATGGCCTCGTCGAGGCGGCCTGCCGCCTGTTCCGCGATGCCGCGCCGATAGAAATCTTCGGCGGCGACAGCGGCGAAGCTGGTTTGCGGCGGGCGTTGGAAATGCGCGCTGATCGACATGGAGGGGCGTCCGACCTCTGGCGGGAAACTTTCCCGCATTTTGGGGCGGCAAACTTGCGCGGGGATGTTGGCGCGACGCCAGAACGAAAAGGCCGCGCTTTTCGGCGCGGCCTCGATAATATCGGGTAGGTCTGGAAGGTTACTGGAACAGCTTGAGGATCATCGAGCTGGACTGGTTGGCGATCGACAGCGACTGCACACCGAGCTGCTGCTGGGTCTGCAAGGCCTGCAGACGGGTCGAAACCTGATTCATGTCGGCGTCGACCAGCGAACCCACGCCATTGGTCAAGTTGGTCTGCATCGACGAGATGAAGCTCTGCTGCTGCGTGATCGTGTTGGAATAGGAGCCGAGCTTCGCCGAGGCATTTTCCATCGAGGTATAAGCGGCGTTCACTTCCTGCATCATGTCCTGAAGGTTCTGCGTCGTTGTCGCGGATGAGACCGACATGCTCATAACGGTGTAGGCGCCGCCGTTGGTCTGGGTCCCGCCCGCGGTTTGCACGGCCCCCAGTATGCCGCCCGCCGCGGCGCTGGCCGAGGTCGTGCTCGCGCTGGTGAACAGCGACAGCTTGTCTATGTCGCCGGTGCCCGTGGTGGTGGTGGCGCCGCTGGACTTCGTGAGGGAGATTGCGCCCACGCCGCCGGCATTGGTGTAGGAATCGGCGATGCTGGCGCCCTGCGCGGCGCCCGTGGAATCGTTGTTGCCGTTCATCCAATTCTGACCATTGAAGGTCGAGCCATTGGCGATGGTAACCAGCGAAGCTTGCTGATTGGTGATGTCGTTGCCGATCTGGGTGAGGTTGGCGCCGGAGGTCTGGGCCTCGGCAAGATCGTTCTTGATGTTATTGACGACCGACATGGCCTGGGTCATCGCCGAGGTGAAGTTCGAGACCATCTGCGCCGAAACCTTCAGCGACGAAGCGACGGCGCCGAGCGCGCCCTTGTCCGAGGACATGGTTTGGGCGATCGACCAGTAGGAGGCGTTGTCGGAGGCGTTCTGCACCGCGAGGCCAGTGGAGAGTTCGGACTGCGTCATCGACAGGCTGTTCTGAGTCATGGTCAGATTCTGGAGCGCGGTCAGGGCGGAGGCGTTGGTAAGCAGGTAAGACATGATCGATGTGTCCTTGGGGATGTGGGGAATCTGGTCGAACATCCCGGGCTTGCCGGAACAACGGAAACGGCCTCATGCCTAAGAACTATTCGCTAGTTCAACCCGTCGTGCGTATCTGCAACCTAGGCGGGAATTCTTGCTGAAGCGTTAAAGATTTAAATAATTCGCCGCGCCGGGCGCGCCGCCCAAAAAAAAATCTCAATTCACCGAGCGCACCAGGCTGCCGATCAGCATGTTCCAGCCGTCGATCAGCACGAAAAACAACAACTTCATCGGAAGCGAGATCATCGAGGGCGGCAGCATCATCATGCCCATGGACATGGTAAGCGTCGCCACGATCATGTCGATGATCAGGAAGGGCAGGATGATCAGAAAGCCCATTTCGAATCCGCGCCGCAGCTCGGAAATCATGAAGGCGGGAATCAGCACGCGCAGATCGGCCTTGGTCCGATCGGAAATATCGAAAGCGCCCTTGGACAGATCCTCGAACAGGCGCAAATCCTTCTCGCGGGTCTGCGCCGCCATGAACTGGCGGAAGGGATCGACGATTTTCGGAAAGGCCTCCTCCTCGCTGAGCTTGTTGTCGATCAGCGGCTTGACGCCGTCCTGCCAGCTCTTGTCAAAAGTCGGGGCCATGACGAAAAAGGTCATGAACAGCGCCAGGCTGATCAGCACCAGATTGGCCGGCGTGCTTTGCAGGCCGAGGCCCGAGCGCAGGAAGGACAGGGCGATGACGAATTGGGTGAAACTGGTCACCATCATCAGCAGGCCCGGCGCCAGCGACAGCACGGTGAGCAGGGCGACGAGCTGAATGATTTGCCCGCTGGCCATGCCGCCGGCGGCGTTGAGCGCCGAAGCCAGATCGCCTGTGGCGGCGGCCTGCGCGAGCGCGGGAGTTGCGGCCAGCATCGCGGCGAGAATCGTCAGCGGGAAAGCGAGAGCGAAAGAGCGCCTCATTGCACGACCAGGGCCTTGATGATGAATTGCTTGACGTGGCCTTCCGAGCGCGTGCGCGCTCTCTCGTTCAAATCGGAGCGCAGATGCTCCAGACCGGAGACGCCCTGAATTTGCTCGAGAGTTCTGGGTGCGCAGGAAGGCGAGCAAATCGCCCGAAATCTGCGCCGCCATGGCGTCGCCATGCGGCAGGGTCTTGCCCTCGAACAAGATGGCGCCTTCGATGCGCACCCAGGTTTCCGGCGGCGCGGCGAGATTGGTGACCACGGGAGGGATGTCCAGGGAGCCCATATCCACCAGAGCCGCTGGCTTGACCTCCTCTTCCTTCTTTTTTTCGCCCGGCTTGCCAGCGTCCTT
Source organism: uncultured Alphaproteobacteria bacterium (assembly GCA_963804045.1). Classification (GTDB taxonomy): domain Bacteria; phylum Pseudomonadota; class Alphaproteobacteria; order Rhizobiales; family Beijerinckiaceae; genus Rhodoblastus. Next base: position 19,521 of record CAWDOR010000004.1, read on the forward strand.
GACCGCATCCTTGGCGGCTTCCCTGGCCGGTTCCGGCGGCTTGTTCTGCATGCCCGCGAAAAAGCCGACTCCGCCGGCCAGCGCCCCGGCGACGACAAAGGCGATGGCGTTCTGCGCCATGGTCATGCCGCCCTTGGCCTCCTTGGCGTCCTTGGCCGCCGCCGTTTTGGCCGGTTTCTTCTCCGCCATGCCCGTCTCCGCCGTCGGAACGGCTTTTCATTGTTAAAAAGGTTTGGCCGCGTCGAAAATCTGCTGCCCCCATGAGGGCTGCTGCACTTCGCTGAGGCGGCCCTGGCCGCCATAGGAAATGCGCGCCTCGGCGATCTTGTCGTAGGAGATCATGTTGTTGCTGCTGATGTCGCGCGGGCGGACGATGCCGGCGAGCTTCAATTGCCGCATCTCGAAATTGACGCGCACTTCCTGCGAGGCGCTGATGACAAGATTGCCATTGGGCAGCACCCGGGTCACCACGGCGGCGACCGCAAGCTGAATTTTTTCCGACCGGTCGATGCTGCCCTGGCCGTTGGACGAGGAGGAGGCGTTGATGTCGGCGGCCGCATTGACCTTGTTGGTGGAGGAGTTCAGGCCGAAGGACCAGTCGAAGCCGCCGGTTTCCTGCGCGGTCTGCGAGCGCCCGGAGGTATTGCCGAAAGTGGCCTTGTCGTTGATCTGAATGTTCACGGTGACGACGTCGCCGACTTTGGCGGCGCGCGGATCGGTGAACAGATTGGCGGCGCCGTCCTGGAACAGCGAACTGCCGGTATTGGCGCGGGGCATGTCGATCTTCAGCATGGCGGGATCGGTATGGGCGACGAAGCCGCTGCCGACCGGCGACAGCGTCGGCTCCTGGAACAGGTCGGGATGGCGGGCGCAGCCGCCCAGAAGACAGACCAGGACGCAGATCGGCACAAGGGCGGGCGCGGGGCGGGTCACGATTTATTCTCTTCCGATTTGGCGGCGGCGCCGGACAGCAGATCGCTCAGACGCGCGGCGCGCGTCGCCTCCATTTCGCCGAGCACGGCGCTGGCGGTCGCCGGTTTCATCTTGAGCAGGATGGCGGCGGCGGAATCGTCGTCCATCGCCGAGATTTGCGCCGAGGCGGACTCCGGCTTCATCTTTGAATAGATGGCGATGAGATTTTCATTGGCGCGCGCCAGCAATTGCTCGCGCTTGCGCACCCAGTCGCGCACGTCGGCCTCCTTGGCCTCGAGCTCCGCGATCTTCACCACCATTTGCGCCTGAAGCGCCTTGATTCGCTCCTCCTGCCAGGACAGGCGCGTGCTGGCGGCGGAGGCCGCGACCGCGCCGCAGAAATTCTCGACGCCCTTGATGCCCTCGACCGCCGGCGGCCGAGGCGGCGCCACGATCTGCTTCTTCAATTGCACCTTTCTCAGGCCGGGCATGTCGGGCTCGGTCTTGGGCGGCTCTTTCTTCTTCTCCTCGCCGCCATGCTCATGCTCCTCATTGGCGAGGGCCGGCGCGCCAGCCGCGGCGAGCGCCGCAAAACCCAGTGCGAGAGCGAGGAGGAATGGAAAACGACGGTTCATGGCGAGGCGCATCCTTTGCCGGCACTGTCCGCCGGCAAGCTTGCGCCGCGCTGGCGAAAACGGGCTATTGGATGACGATATCCGCTTGCAGCGCGCCAGCGGCCTTGATCGCCTGGAGAATGGCGATGATGCCCTGCGGCTTGACGCCGATCTGGTTGAGGCCGCGCACAAGCCCGCGCAAGGATCGGCCGCCGAGCATGGCCACCGAGCCGCCCGCCTGGCTGGCGTCGATGTTGGTCTGCGGCGTCACCACGGTCTTGCCGCCCTTGGACATGGGCGAGGGCTGCGACACCTGCGGCGTTTCGGTGATGCGCACGGTGAGCGCGCCTTGCGTCACCGCCACCGGCAGGATCTGCACGTCCTGGCCGATCACCACCGTTCCCGTGCGCGCGTCGACCACCACGCGCGCCGGCGTGTCCGGCTCGACCAGCAATTCGCCGATCTCGGCGATGAAATGAGTCGCGCCGACGCCCGGCGGCTTTTGCAGGGTCACGGAATTGGGGCTGTCCTCGCGCGCCACGCGGCGATGGTAATGCGACCAGCCATAGGCGTTGATGGCGTCGGCCATGCGCACCGCCGTGGTGTAATCGGGATTGCGCAATTCCAGGGACATGGGGCCGTCCTCGCCGAGGCGGTTGAGAACCTCGCGCTCCACCGTCGCGCCATTGGGCACATGGCCCGTGGTCGGCACGCCCTGGGTGAGCGTTTCGCCTTGACCTTGCGCGGCGAAACCGGTCACCGCCACGGCGCCCTGCGACACGGCGTAAACCTGTCCGTCGGCGCCGCTCAGCGTGGTCAGCAGCAAGGTGCCGCCCATCAGCGAGGCCGCGTCGCCCAGCGAGGACACCGTGACGTCGAGCCTTGTGCCCCTGGCGGCGAAGGGCGGAAGGTCGGCTGTGACCATCACCGCCGCGACATTGCGGGTGCGCAGATTGGCGCCGCGCACATTGACGCCCATGCGGTCCATCATCGCCTGCAAGGACTGGCCGGTGAAGGGCGCGTTCTGCAAGGTGTCGCCGGTGCCCTGCAGGCCGACCACCAGGCCGTAGCCAACCAGCTGATTGTCGCGCACGCCCTTGACCGCCGCGACATCCTTGATGCGCACGGCGCCCTCGGCGGGAGACAGCGCGACGCAAAACGCCAGCAACAGAGCGCCGAAAATTTTCATCTCAGCCGCCATTGGCCCGCACCGATCCATCCGCCTGCACGGCGCCGGACACGACGGTTCCGCTTTCGATATTGCGCACCTGCACCGCCTGGCCGACATAGCCGTTTTGCAGCGCCTGGGCGGTGGTGACGATGCTCAGGCCGTCGTTTTGATAGACCAGCTGCACCAGCGCGCCGGTGGTGATGGCGCGCGGCTCCTCGACCGCTCCCGGGGCTATGGCGCGCCCCGGCAGCAGCGTGCGGCGCGCCACCTTGCCGACCAGCTCGGCGCGATTGTCGATGACGCCGCCGGCCTCGGCGATTTCGGCTTCGCTGGAGTCCTTGAGCATGGACTCGGAAATGCGATCGCCGGGATAGATCACCTGCGCCGGCACGGGCAGGCTGCGCGCTCCCGCGCGGGCCGGCGTCGATCCGACCAGCGCCGCGAGCATGACCAGGCCGAATCGCGCCGTCCACGTCATGATCAGGACACCCGCAGATTGGAGATGGTGCTGCCCATCGAGCTCGCCGCCTCCACCACTTTGGAATTCATCTCATAGGCGCGTTGCGCCTGGATCATGGTGGAGATTTCCGAGACCGGATCGACATTGGAGGCTTCGAGATAGCCCTGGCTGATCTGGCCGATGCCGGGATCGCCGGGCACGCCGGTCACCGCCGGACCCGAGGCGGCGGTAGGCTGGAACAGATTGTTGCCCAGCGCCATCATCCCGGCTTCATTGACGAAACTGGCCAGGGTGAGCTGGCCGATCTGCTGCGGATTGGTCTGGCCGCCGATGGTGGCCGACACCAGCCCGGTCTGGCTGACGGTGATCGCCGTGGTGTTGTTGGGAACCACCAGGGCCGGCATCAAGGTGTAACCGTCCGTGTTGACGATCTGCCCGGTGGCGTTGGTCGAGAACGAGCCGGCGCGCGAATAAAGCGTTTCGCCGCTCGGCGACATCACCTGAAACCAGCCGCGCCCGGAAATGGCGAGGTCGAGCTGATTGTTGGTGTTGGTCAGCGACCCCTGCACCTCCAGCGGGCGGATCGCGGCGGTGCGCACGCCCAGGCCGATCTGCGCGCCTTCCGGCACCACCGAACTGGCGCCGCGATTGGCGACGCCCTGAAGGCGCTCGGCCTGATAGATCAGATCGGTGAATTCGGCGCGCGACCTCTTGAAAGCCGTGGTGTTGATATTGGCGATATTATTGGCGATGACTTCCAGATTTTGGGTCTGGGCGTTCATGCCGGTGGCGGCTATGGCGAGCGCACGCATGGACTTTTACCCCTTACTCAGATTTGCATCTGGCTGATTTGCTGATAGGCGGCGACCGCCTTGTCACGAATGGCGAGCGAGCTTTGCAGGGTGCGTTCGGCCTGCATGACGCTTTCGGTCACCTGCTGCACGCTGGCCTTGCCTTCGATGCCGGCGGCGGAGGTCGCTTCGGCGGATTTCAGCGTGTGCACGGCCGAGCTGGCGGCCTGGGCCATGGCCTGGCTGAAATCGGCGCCGGCTGTCGCGCTGGCGGCGCTTGCGGTCGCCGGGCTCGAGGACGTCAGGCCGCGCATGGTGTCCACGGCGAGGGGAAGCAGGGCTGCGATCATGTCAGGTCCTCATCAGGTCTATGGTCTGGGTAAGCATTTCGCGCGATTGTTTCACCACCTGGAGATTGGCTTCATAGGAGCGGTTGGCCTCGCGCATGTCGGCCATTTCGAAGAGCAGATCGACATTGGGCGTCTTCACGTCGCCATTGGCGTCGGCGGCGGGATTGCCCGGCATGTGCTCGATGTGGAACGGCGTCGCATCGACGCCGATATTCTTGATCGCGACCAGGTTTTCGCCGCTGGCGCGGTCGAGCTCGCTTTCGAAGGTGATGGTCTTGCGCGCATAGGGATCGGCGCCGGCGACGCTGCCGGTCGATTGCGCATTGGCGATGTTTTCGGCGACGACGCGCATGCGCGTCGACTGGGTGCGCAGGCCGGAGCCGGCGATATGGAGCGAGGAGACGAGGGGATCGATCGCCATGGTCAGACCTTTACCGCGTTCATCAGCATCTGATGGAAGGCGCGGACAATATTGGTGTTGAGCGAAAAGGCGCTGCTGGTCTCGCCGGCCTTCATCATCTCCTGTTCGAGATTGACGCTATTGCCGGAATAGACCACGTCCCAACTGTCGCCGGATTTGACCTTCGCCTTGGCGCCGGAAGCCGAGGTCGGCTGGATGTGGCCGGGCGCCGTCGCCGCCATGTTCAATTGCAGATGCGACAGCACCGAGGAAAAGGGCGTGACGTCCTGGGCGCGGTAGCCGGGGCTGTTGGCGTTGGCGACATTGGCGGAAATGGTCGCCTGCCGTGTCGAGAGCCAGCTCGCCTTTTGCGAGGCCAGCGAGAACAGCGCCAAGGTTTCCACGTCCAACTCTCCCTTATTGCGACAGGCACAAGGGAGAGACTAGCCGGGCAATCTTGCCTCAGGCTGGCGCCACGCGCGACAGCAGCAGGCGCTGGAAAGCCGAAAACAGCGCGCGCATCGGCGCGGATTTATAGGGAAAAGTCCTGGGATCGTCGAGATCGTGGACGATCATCGCCGTGCCCACCTCGAAAATCAGCAGACGGCCGTCCGGCGCTTCGGCGCAATCGATCTGGAAATAGTCGAGCCCGAGTCTTTCGCTCAAACCGGCCAAAGCTTTTTCATGCCGCGCCGTAAACCCCGCGAAGTCGCGCATGAAAATTTCTTCCTCGGCGCGGTGGGCGGCGTTGTGCAGCATGTCGGCGTTGAGATAATGCACCATCCAGCGCGACGACACCGCGTAATGCACCGGCCAGGCCGCGCCGCCGAGGAAGGCCAGCCGCATCTTGCGGAACTTGCCGTCCGGACCGCTGTAATCGACGAAGGGCGAAGCGTAAAACTCGGCCGCGTCGTGGCGGCGCAGATAGAACAGCAGGTCGTGGTCGCCGGCGATTTTTTCCAGCTCCTCGCCGGCATGGGAATCGACGGGACGAACAATGATCGGAAAGGGGCCGGCGTCGCCGGCGCCGAGCTGGTCGCGGCCGAGGCGCAGATTGCCCGGATAGAACACGCCGTCGAGATCGCCGAGCAGCCGCCAGGCGCCGTCGCGGGTCAACCGGGCGATGGCGCCGGGCGCATTGAGCAGCGGCCGAGGCCAGAGCCGCGCGGCCCGGTCGATGGCGGCGAGTATTTTCTGATTGGCGCGGGATTCGGCGACCGCGACCAGGGCGATGTCGTGGGGCGGCGGGATAATCGGCGATTCGCCATCGACATAGAGAAATTCGACATTGAGCGGCGCGCCTTCGAGCAGGAATTCGACCGGCGTATTGGCCATGAAATCGCCGGGCGCGACCAGGACCAGCAGGGTCGGCGCGGCGCCCTGACATTCGCCCTGCGTAAAATTCTTCCGCAGCCGCAGCGCCTGCGCCTGAAACGCCATGCGCCCGGCGCGCGACCCGCGCAACTGCTCGATGGTGGAGAGATCCAGCAGCGCCGAGGCGTCATCGGCGTCCAGCGCGAGACGCGCCGTGAGCGTGGCGGCGAAAGGCGCCAGCAACTCGCCGCGCATGGCGCGGCGGGTCAATTCGGCAAGTCCAATCAAGGGGCGGGCCACCGGCTGGGGAACAGACGCGGCGAACTGCGGCAAAGCGGCCATGAACATTACTCCGGAGCCCCCGCCCTGATGGCGCGGCGCCCTTCTATCTTGCCGCTCGAACTTGTCCCAGGCTGGCGGTCGCGCGCTGCGGCTCCTGATGCGGCGTCGGCGCGCGACGGGTCAGGATGACGCGGTTCTCGCCATGCGGCTTGAATTCCGAGGAATAGCCGATGACGCTCTCGGCCGCGCCGAGCACCAGATAGCCGTCCGGCGCCAGCCGTTGCGACAGGCGATTGAGCACGTCGCGCTTCTGATCGGGGGCGAAATAGATCAGCACGTTGCGGCAGAAAATCACGTCGAACTGGCCGAGATGGGAGAAATCCGCCATGAGATTCTGCTGGCGGAAATCGACCCGCGAACGAATGTTCTGGTTGACCACCCAATTGTCCTTGCGCTTGCTGAAATAGCGCACCAGATGCGCCGCGGGCATGCCGCGTTGCACCTCGAAATGGCTGTAAACGCCGTCCTTGGCTTTTTTCAGCACGGTTTCGGCGATGTCGGTGGCGACGATGTCCACGGTCCAGCCGGTCAAGGCCCGCGCTTCCTCATCGAGGATCATCGCCAGGGAATAGGGCTCCTGCCCGGTCGAACAGGCCGCCGACCAGACGCGAATGCGCCGCTGCCGCGCGCAGAGTCTTCAACAGGTCGGGAAGAATGGCGCGGTGAAAGCCTTCGAAGGGCTGACGGTCGCGAAAGAAAAAGGTTTCGTTGACGGTCATCGCCTCGGTCACCTTTTTGGCGAGCGATCGGTCGCTCTCGATCAAGGCGACCAATTCGCCCAGGCCGCTCAATCCCGCCTGTTCGATGACGGGGGTGAGACGCGCTTCCACGAGATATTGTTTTTCCTTGTCGAGCGACAGCCCGGAGGATTTCAGCAAAAAGGCTTGAAGGGCGGAAAAGGCATGGGACATGACGCAAACTCTTACGCATACGCTGGTGGGCGGCGCGAACCCATCATCCGTGCGAAACTGGATGGGTTCGCTTTTCGCTGCGAATCAGCAAAGGCCGACTTCCTCGAATTTCGATTTGACGATCTGCTTGTTGAAGGGCTTCATGATATATTCGTCGGCGCCGGCCTGCATGGCGCGGGTGATGTGTTTCACATCGCTTTCCGTGGTGCAGAACAGAACCTTCGGCGCGCCGCCATTGGGCAATTGGCGCAGGCTGATGAGGAATTCCAGCCCGTCCATGACCGGCATGTTCCAGTCGAGCAGAATGGCGTCGGGCATGGCGGCGTTAACCGCGGCAAGCGCCTTCTGACCGTCTTCGGCCTCCTGGGTCTTGAAGTTCAGCTCCTCGAGAATTTTCTTGGCGATGCGCCGGATCATCGGCAAGTCGTCAACCACCAGCACATTTTTCATTGGTCAGCTCCATTTGAATTTGGGACGTTTCAGGCGTTGTCCTCGGTGAAATCGAATACCGCGTCGATGTTGAGCAGCGGCAGGATCTGCCCGCCGACCCGATTGTAGCCGGAGGCGAATCGCGCCCGCCTCTTGCCGATATGGGGCGGCGGCGCGATGGCGTTGTCCTCCGTCAAGGTCAGCACGTCGCCGACCTCGTCCACCAGCAGCGCGAAGGATTCCTTGTGATGCTCGATGCCGATGGCCAGGCTTCCCGGGCCGCCCGGTTCGGGCTCGAGTCCGAGCCGGCGGCGCAGGCTGACCGCCGTGACGATCTTGCCGCGCAGATTGACCAGACCGACGATGTCGGAGGGGCCGCCCGGCGCCGGCGTCACCGAACCGATGCGGAAGATGGTCTGCACCCGGGTCACCGGCAGGCCGAAAGTGTCGCCGGCGATCTTGATGGAGAAATAGCCATCCAGCGCATTTCCAGCCGCATGCGAATGGTCGCGAAGGATTTTTGACGGTTCGTAGCTCATGCCGCGGCTCCCGCGAGGTAATCGTGATCGAGCGCCTGCTCCTGGCTCTGTTCGATCGCGGCGCGGATGAGATCGAGCATCTGGTTGCGCTGGAACTTGCCGACCGCCGCGGCCATGCCGGCGTCGCCCGCGGCGCGGATCACCTCGCGGGTCGCGTAGGGCGCGAGCGCGATCATCGGCGCCCGGGTTCCGGCTTCGCGCAGGCGCTCCGCCAGTTCGTAGCCGCTGATCTCAGGCAGATCGACATCGACCAATATGGCGTCGAAGCCGGCGCCGTGGCCGATGGCGGCCGCGGCTTCCGTCGCCGAGGCGGCCTTGACCACTTCGAAGCCCGAAGCCTGCAAGGTGGCGGCGAGCATGTCGCGGAAGAAGGCGGCGTCGTCGATCAGCAGCAGACGGCTTTTGCGGTCCTTGGCGCGTTCCTGCTGGGGATTGAGCAGTTCGATGAAATAGGCGATGTCGAGGAGTTCGACGACCTTGCCGTTGATTTCGGCGGCGCCGACGATGCCTGGCTGATCCCCGGCGATTTCGACATCGAGCTTCTCCTCGATGATATCGACGATGGTGTCGATCAGCAGGCCGAAGGGCTCGCCATCCGGCGCGATGACGAACACCGTGTTGTCGCCCTCCTTGACCATCACGTCATGCGCGCTGGCGACGATCGGCATCAGCCGGCCCTGGTGCTGCATCAGCATCATGCCATTGGACATTTCGATCTTGTCGGAATGCACCGTCTCGATGCGCGCGATGTTGGAGAGCGGCAGCACCTTGTCGACGCCCGAACCGGCGCGGAAATAGACCAGACGCGTCTGATCGCTGGTGCGCAAGGCGCTGCTTTCGACTGACGCCGCCGAGGTCTCGCGGGACTGTTCGAGGCCCAGGGACTGACAGACGCCATTGGGGTCGAGAATCAGCACCACCGAACCGTCGCCGAGAATGGTGTGTCCGGAGAAGGACGACAGATGCGACAGCGAGCCGCCCATCGGCTTGACGACGATTTCCTGCACATCCACCACGGCGTCGACGGTGATGCCGAAGGCATGGGCGCCGACGCGCATGATCACCGCGAGCTGTTCGGCTTCCGTGACCGGGTTTTCCGGCGCGGCGAGATGAAGCAGTTCGGCGAGGCTGCCGATCGGCAGCACGGCTTCGCGCAGTTGCAGAATCTTGGAGCCCTGCACCAGTTCAATTCTGTGCTCGCCGCCATTGAGGCCGACGGCCTCGACCACAGAATGCTGCGGCAAGGCGAAACGCTGGCCGCTGGCCTCGACGATCAAGGCCGGCGCAATGGCGAGCGTGAGCGGAATCTTCAGCGCGAATTTGGCGCCTTTGCCCGGCGTCGAGGACAGCGCCACCGAACCGCCGATGGCCTGGATGTTTTCGCGCACCACATCCATGCCGACGCCGCGGCCGGAAACATTGGTGACCTTTTCGGCGGTGGAGAAGCCGGCGGCGAAAATGAAGCGATAGATTTCCTCGTCGCTCATCCGCTCAAGCTGCTGCGGCGTCGCCAGACCGATGGTCAAGGCCTTGGCCTTGATTTTCGAAATGTCGAGACCGCGACCGTCGTCGGCGATTTCAATGGTGATCTGTCCCGCCTCATGAGCGGCGGAGACGCGCACCGTGCCGGTGGCGGGCTTGCCGACGCGGACGCGCTCCTCGGGCGTTTCGATGCCGTGATCGGCGCAATTGCGCACCAGATGGGTCAAGGGATCGCGGATCAGATCGATCAGCTGGCGATCGAGCTCGGTGTCGGCGCCCTCGGTGACGAGATTGATCTTCTTGTGCAGATCGTTGGAGAGATCGCGGATCATGCGTGGCAGATTGGCGAACACGCGCTCGACCGGCTGCATGCGGGCGCGCATCACCGCGTCCTGCAGATCGGTGGTCATGGTGGACAGCCGCTGCAAGGGCGACTTCAGCGTCTCTTCTTCCTTGTGCCGCGTCAGCTCGATCAACTGGTTGCGGGTCAGCACCAGCTCGGAGACCAGATTCATGATCCGCTCGAGCGTGTTCAGATTGATGCGGATGGTCTCGGCGCCCTTCCCCGGGCGATTTTCGTTCGCCTCGCCGGTCGGCGTTTTCGCTGTCTGGACACTCGCCTCGGCGGGCGCCGCCGGCTGGGGCTCCGTCGCCTCGACTTTCTTGTGACGCGTGTCGAGATTGGCGCGGCGCAGCGACGCCACCAGCGCATCCAGGGCTTCCTGCGTCTGCGCCTTGGCGCCCTTGCCGCCCTCCTCGGAAACGGCTTCGGCTTCAACTTGGGCCTGGGCTTCGGCTTCGGCCTGGGCTTGGATTTGGGTTTGGGTTTGGGCTTCGACGATCGCCGCGGGCGATTCCGATGCGATCGCCGCGGGCTCGTGGACCGCAGGCGTCTCCGCGACAGCTTCCGGCGCCTCGCCGCCCTGGCAGATCACCACCTGGCGTTCGAGCAAGGCGATCATGGCGGCGTCGTCGCCGTCCGGCTCGTGGCCGGTTTCCTCCAACTCGCCCAAGAGAACCTTGACCTGGTCCACGGCGGTGAGGATGGCCGAGACCACGGTCGGCGTCGCCTTGGCGCCTTCGCGCAGGCAACCGATCAGGCTTTCGGCGTGATGGGTGAGTTTTTGCAGGCGCTCAAGCCCGAGGAAGCCGCAGGTTCCCTTGATCGTATGCACCAGCCGGAAAATACTGGCGATCAATGCGGCGTCGTCGGGATTGCGCTCGAAGGCGACAATCTGGGCCGAAGCCGCTTCAATCTGCTCCGCCGACTCGGCGAGAAACTCCATGAGCATTTCATCCATGGCTCTAATCCATCAGCTCTTTTTTGTGCGGGAGCGGGACGCGCCCGCTGACGAGGTTCCGCCTTCGTTGATCAGGCGGTTCACATAGGCGAGCCCGATACGCATGGCTTCGGCCGTGGCTTCACAGGAGGGAACAATGCAGTCCGGAAAGTCCGGTCGCGTCGATTCCGCGGCGACGACACGCTGCGACTCCGTCACGATTTTCGTCAGCCGCCCGAGAGCCGCTTCGAATTTTTTCTTCAGAGCCGGATTCACGTTGGAATAGGCGACCAGGGCGTGACGGGCGCCGGGAATGGGCGATTGCTCGAAATATTCGCTATAGCTGCGCGGACGCCAAGCCAGAGCTTCCTCGGTCATTTCCGGCATGGATGGCAAGAATTCCAGCAGCAAGAGAATCTCGTTGAAGACATTCAGATAGTCATTGGCCAATCCGCTCACGGGATTGACGAGGCTCAAACCGGCATGGTCTTCCCGATCGCCTCCCGGGGCCGGACCGTCCGTTTCCATCGCGTGAAGCATATGCGCCCCTACCACTCGCATAGGTTGTATTCGCCGATATTTGCGCGTTAAACGATAATTTTTGGTTACCATTCTCGTTATGCGTGTAACGATTGCTGCCGAATTGCTGGTATTTTCATCGAATGGCCGAAATCGCTCCACAACTTTGAGTTGAAGGCTTTATTAAGAAAGACGCGCCAATATGAATGGACAGAACGCGCCCGCAAGCGGCTCGTCGGCGCTCCCGTTCGGCGGAACCGACGAATCGAGACGGAACCATCACGACAGGAGCGGAACCTTCCCAATGCTGAAACACCAGCCGGCATCCCAACCGATCCGCGTTCTCGTCGTCGACGATTCCAGCTTCATGCGGAACGCCATCACCCGTCATATCCAGCGCGACGCGCGCTTCCGCGTCATCGACACCGCCAGCAACGGCCGCGAGGCCATCGCCAAGGCGGAACAGCTGAAACCCGACGTCATCACCATGGATGTGGAAATGCCCGAGATGAACGGCATTGAAGCTCTGCGGCAGATTCTCGCCAAATCCCAGGTCCCCGTCATCATGGTGTCCTCCCAGACCGAAGCCGGCGCCAAGACCACCATCCAGGCGCTGCAGCTCGGCGCCATGGATTTCATCCCCAAGGCCGGCGGTTTCGAGCAATTGCACGAAAAGCTGCACGCCGTGGTCGGCGCCTCCCGCGCCCGCCAGCGTCCGGTGGTGCTGAGCCCAGCGCCCGCCGCGCCGCGCCGCGCGCTGCCGATGCGAATCGCCCCCGCCAGGCCCAGGATCGTCGTCATCGGCTCCTCGACCGGCGGACCGCGCGCCCTGCATCAGGTGCTGGAAGGCCTGCCCGCCAATTTCCCGGCGCCGATCGTCATCGCCCAGCACATGCCGCCGCAATTCACCGCCGCCATGGCCAAATGGCTCACCGATGTCTGCGCCATCAAGGTGGTCGAGGCCGCCGACGACATGACGCTCGCGCCCGGCGTGGCCTATGTCGGTCCCGGCGGCATGCAGTTCCGTCTCGCCAATGGCCGCGCCAAGATCGCCGCCGCCCAGGGCGAAAGCCTCTACAAGCCGAGCGTCGACGTGCTCGCCGACAGCGCCGCCGCCGCCTATGGCGGCAATGTGCTCGCCATCATGCTCACCGGCATGGGCAATGACGGCGCCAAGGGCTTTGGCAAGCTCAAGGAGGGTGGCGCCTATGTCATGGCCCAGGACCAGGCGACCTCCTCGGTCTGGGGCATGCCGCGCGCCGTGGCCGAAAGCGGCTGCGCCGACGAAATCCTGGCCGTCGGCGACATCGGCAAGCGCATCAAATCGCTGTTCAACCTGCCGAGCTGAACTTTCGAACAAAAGCCCCGCCGCCGCGCGGCGCTTTTTCGTTCAAGGCGCGGACCTGGCGCCTTCAGGCGGCGCCGCCTGGGCCAGCGAGCGCAGGCTGGCCACGACGATCCAATAATCGCCCATGCGGCGAATCGAGATGATCTTGCCGATTTCCGGCAGATCGTCGCCGATCTTGACGCGGCGATAGCCGTCGAGCGTCTCCAGCAGCGCATTGTCCTCGCTCAGTTCGACAATGCGGATGTCGCGGCGCCCCTCCTCGGTTTTCGTCGCCGAGCGGATGTGGGTCGCGCCGATCGGCGTCATGTCGATTTCCAGAACCCGTCCGGTGCGGCGCGGATCGTTCTGCGCGCTGAGGCCGCGCATCGCCGCCTCGACCGCGCGGACGCGATTGGGCTGGGCGAACAGGCCGAAGTCCTCCATGGCGTAAACGCCTGGCGCGCCGCCCTGATGCGCGACCATATGGGCGGCGAACCAGATGGAGCCCGCCGCGCAAGCCAGGCCCGCGCCCTTGAGCGCCCAATCGCTGATCATTCCCGATCCTTTCTTCCGGCGCGGCGCCGGATATGACAAAAATTCATGCTGGCGGCTTGTCGCTTTGCAGCGCATTGGCCAGTTCGCGGAAGGCGTCCTCGCTTGGCGGGTCCTCGCGGTTCTGGCTCATGCCCTCGTAGATTTTCGGCGTGAAGGTCACCGCCTGGTCCATCAGCGGATCCGAACCGGCCTGATAGCCGCCCATCAAGCGCAAATCGCGCGAGGAACTCGAAACGCGAGATCATCGCCCGCAATTTCATCACCAGCGCGCGCTGCTCCTTGGTCCAGACGTGATGCGCGAGACGCGACACGGAGGACAGCACATTGACCGCGGGATAACGGCCCTGATCGGCGATGGCGCGGTCGAGCACGATATGGCCGTCCAGCGTGCCGCGAATGCTGTCGGCGACGGGATCGTTATGGTCGTCGCCGTCGATCAGCACCGAGAACACCCCGGTGATGGCGCCGCCGCCGATCTCGCCCGGCCCGGCGCGCTCCAGCAGTTTCGGCAATTCGCTGAACACGCTCGGCGCATAGCCGCGCGCCACCGCCGGCTCGCCCGCCGCCAGCGCCACGTCGCGCGCCGCATGGGCGAAGCGGGTGATCGAATCGACGATCAGCAGCACGGATTCGCCCTGGTCGCGCAGATATTCGGCGATGGTGACGGCGGTCTTGGGCGCGAGACGGCGCATCATCGCGCTCTCGTCGGCGGTCGAGACCACGGTGATCGCCAATTTGCGGTTTTCGCCCAGCGCCTCGTCGAGAAATTCGCGCACTTCGCGGCCGCGCTCGCCGACCAGCGCGATCACCACGCTGTCGAAGCCCGGCGAGCCCGCGAGCATGGCGAGCAGCGTCGATTTGCCGACGCCCGAGCCGGCGAAAATGCCGATGCGCTGTCCCGCGCAGATCGGCGTGAAGAAATCCAGCACGCGCACGCCGGTCTTGATCGCCCTTTGCACCCGCGCGCGGCGCATGGCCGGCGGCGGCTCGGCGTCGATCGGCTGCGAGCGCGGCCCCTCGACCAGCGGTCCCAGCCCATCGACCGGCGCGCCCAGCGCGTTGATGACCCGCCCCTTCCACGAGCGGTGCGGCTTCAAGCGCAGCGGACGGGCGCGAAACGCCAGCTTGCCGACGCCGGTCTCGACGCGCGCGTCAAAGCTCTTGACGGTGATCCCGGCGACGTCGATTTTCACCACTTCGCCCAGCGAGGGCCGCTCCTCGCCATTCAAGGCGACGACATCGCCGAGTTTCAGATAGCGCGACAGGCCGGCGACCCGATAGGCGGAAGGCCCGACCTCGGTGACCATGCCGCCGACGCGCACCGGATCGAGACGCAAATCGGCCTCCAGAACCTCGCGCTGCAATTGTTCCAAGGCGTCCAAACCCGTCTCCCTTCAAACCGCGCGCGGCTCAGCTCGTGGCGCCCAGCGTCTTGATCGCGTCCTGAAGCGAGCTTTCGCTCGATTGGATGGCGTTGTTGGCGCTCTCGAAATTGTGCTGAATGTCGATCATTCGGGTGAGCTCCAGCACCGGATTGACGTTGGAGCCTTCGACCATGCCCTGCAGCACGCCATTATTGTTGAAATCCAGCACGGGCGCCGCGGCCATGTCGGAGCGAACAGCGGAATTGTCGTAACGGCTCAATGTGGCGTTGGACGGCAGTTGGAACAGACCGACGGCGCCAACCTGACGACCGTTTTGCAAGATCATGCCGTCGGAGGCGACCGTGGGCGTCCCGGCGCTGGGATCGAGCAGGATCGAGGCGCCGCCGGCGTCAAGAATGGGGTAATTGTTGACGCTCATCAGCGCGCCGCTGGCGTCCATATGCAGGCGGCCGTCCCGGGTATAGGCCACGCCGTCAGGCGTTTTCAGCGCGAAAAACCCTTCGCCGCGCACCGCGAGATCGAGCGGATCGCCGGTGCGCGCGACTTCGCCGGTCGCCCGCGAAATGTAATTTTCGCCGGAGCTGGCGAAAGCCACCGGCGTCGGCCCGGCGCGCGACAGAACCGTCGAAAAGCTGACTTCGTCGGCGCGAAAACCCGCCGTATTCACATTGGCGATATTATGGGCGACCGTGTCCAGGCGCTTCTGTAACGCCACCTGGCCGGACAAGGCGACATAAAGGCTCGATTGCATCCGAGATTTCCGCGAGGCTTGACGGCGAACCGCCGCATCCAAACCGATCCTTAACCATCGGCGCTTGCTTGAGGCTGACGCGCGCCGCTGCCAGCCTCACGCAAGCCCGGCGACGCACAAATGGATTTATGCGGTTGCCGTGCGATTGCGATCCGCGACAACGGCGTCTTGCGGAAATTCGTTGAGCGAAAACGGGTTCACGCGGGCGTGGCATGGTATTCATGGTGTTAAGGCAAGTGGAGCGCGCTCGTGAATTTCGTCATCGGCCTCGCCATATCGATGGGCTGCATGCTCGGCGGCTATGTCGCCATCGGCGGCCATCTCCACGCATTGATGCAGCCCTATGAATTCTTGATTCTCGGCGGCGCCGCGCTCGGCATTTTCGTCTTGCAGAATCCGATGCCGGTGATCAAGGATTCCGGCACCGCCATTGTCGAGGCCATCGCCGGCAAGGGACCGAAGCAGAAAGACTTTCTCGATCTGCTGTCGCTGCTGCACAGCCTGATGCGCGAGATGCGCGGCAAGTCGCGCGGCGAGGTCGAGGTCCATATCGACAATCCCGGCGAATCCGAAATTTTCAAGGCCCACCCGAAAATTCTCGGCAACAAGCTGCTGACCAATTTCATCTGCGACTATTCCCGGCTGATCATCATCGGCACGGCCCGCTCCTTCGAGATCGAGGCCTTGATGGACGAGGAAATCCAGACCCTGACCTATGACAAGCTGAAACCCTACAACGCCCTCACCTCCGTCGGCGACGGCCTCCCGGCGCTGGGCATTGTCGCGGCGGTGCTCGGCATCATCCACGCCATGGGCGCGCTCGACCAGGGGCCGGAAGTGCTCGGCGGGCTGATCGGCTCGGCGCTGGTCGGCACCTTCTCCGGCATTTTCGCCTCCTATGGCATCGTCTCGCCGCTCGCCAGCCTGATCAAGAGCACCCGCACCAAGTCGCTGCGCCTGTTCACCATGGTCAAGCAGACCCTGCTCGCCTACATGAACGGCGCCATGCCGCAGGTCGCGGTGGAATTCGGCCGCAAGACCATTCCCGCCAAGGAGCGCCCGACCATCGACGAGGTCGAGAGCGAGACCACCGGCGGCGGCAGCAAAGAGGCGGCCTAAGACATGAACGCGGCCACCGATACGCGCGGCGCGGCCGAGCGGCTCCTCGACAATCCGGGGCTGACCGTCGAACGCCTGCCGATGCTCACCATGATCTTCGACAAGCTGGCCACCTCCTGCGCCGAGGGCATACGCCCCTATGCGCCGGCGATCGTCTCCTGCTTCGTCAATTCGATCTCGACCGATCATGTCTGGGACGCGCTGGACGCTTATGACGGCAGCATAGCCGCGGTGTTCTATTCGCCGGAGCTCGACGCCCGCATCCTGATCGGACTCGACCGGCGCTGCATGTTCTCGCTGATGGAAGTGCTGCTCGGCGGCGACGCCCAGGAGCCGCCCTTCGACGACGACCGCAATTATTCCACGCTGGAGGTGCGCGTCGCCCAGACGGTGTTCGAAATCGCCGCGGAGTCGCTGAGTTCGGCTTTCGGCTCGGTGATCGCCACGACCTTCCGGCTGGAGCGCGTCGAAACGCGCATGGATTTCACCATCATGGGCCGGCGCAACGTGCTGGCGGTGATCGCCAAGATTCTGATCCAGTCGATGGACACCGGCGGCCAGATGTTCGTCGTCATTCCGCAGCCGGCCTTGACGCCGATTCGCCAGCAATTGTCGCGCGACCTGTCCAGCGACGGCTCCGCCAGCGACCCGCGCTGGCAGAAGATGATTCGTGACGGCGTGCAGAAGGCCGAAGTGCAGGTGACCGGCGTGCTCGACGAGCTGACCGTCACGCTCGGCGATATTTCCAGCTGGAAAGTCGGCGACATGCTGCCGCTCAAGCCCACCGCGCTGACCCAGGTGCGTTTCGACTGCAAGGGCCAGCCGCTGTTCTGGTGCGAGCTGGGGCAGGCCAAGGGCCTTTATACGCTGAAAGTCGCCGACCGGGTCAATGTCGAGGAGGTGCCGCTGGCGCAATTCCTGAAAGCGACGGCGGGCGACCATGCTTAAGCGCGCGAAGTGACTCAACGAGGATTGAAATGAGCGAAAGCGAAGACCTGCAACATGCGCCGCCCGAGGCGGAGGCGCCGACGCTCGTCGGCGACGGCGACATCGGCCATCACGACGCCATTCTGCGCATTCCCGTCACCGTGCAAGTGGTGCTCGGCTCGGCGAAAATGCCGGTCGCGCATCTGATGAAACTCGGACGCGGCGCCGTGGTGGCGCTCGACCAGCGCGTCGGCGAACCCGTCAATGTCGTGGTCAACGGCCGCATCGTCGCGCGCGGCGAGGTCGTGGTCGTCGACGAGGACAATTCGCGCTTCGGCGTTTCCCTGACCGAAATCGTAGGCTCATCGGATGCAGACGCCTTCCACTGAAGATCACGGACGCTATCCGCCGCCGTCGCGTGGTGGCGGCGTCGCCCGCCCCTTGTTCGGCGCCGAAAAGGTCGCAGCCCTTCTGCTCGCCATGGACAAGGAGGTCGCGGGGAAGTTGATGAAACGCCTCGACCCCCTCGAATTGCGCCAGGTGACCCGCGCCGCCGCCGAGCTGGGCGCGGTCAATCCGGCCACCATCGAACATTTGATTTCCGATTTTACCGAGCAGTTCACCGCCGGCGCCGAATTGCTCGGCTCGGCCAATTCGGCGCAAAACCTGCTCAGCGGCGCGCTCGATCCCGAAGCGGCGGCGGAAATTCTCTCCGACGTGCTCGGCAATTCCAACAAGGCGATGTGGGACCGGCTGTCCGCCGCCCCTGAAGCGGCGCTCTCCGGCTATCTGCAAAAGGAGCATCCGCAGACTTTCGCTTTCGTGCTGTCTAAACTCTCCTCCGGCGCCGCCGCCAAGGTCATGGCGCTGACGCCGCGCGACCTGCGCAATGGCTTGATGCGCCGCATGCTGTCGCCGCGCCCGGTGATGGACCCGATGATCCGCCTGCTGGAGCAAACGCTGCACGAGGATCTGCTGCTCAATGTGGCGCGCAACACCGGCGGCGACACCCACAGCAAGATCGCCGACATCATCAACAAGCTGGAGCGCGATCAGATCGAGGACGTGCTCAATTCGCTGGCCGAGGACAAGCCGAAGGACGCCGAGACGCTGCGCGGCCTGATGTTCACTTTCGAGGATATCGCCAAATTGTCGCAGAAGGCCCGCACCGCCGTGTTCGACAAGGCTCCGGCCGATCGTGTCGTCATGGCGCTCAAAGGCACCGACCCGACTTTCCGCGAGCTCATCCTCTCGTCGATGGGCGCCCGCGCCCGGCGCATGGTCGAGGCCGAACTCAACACCGGCGGACCCGCGCAGCAGCGCGACGTGCTCAAGGCGCGCCGCGCCATCGCCGACATGGTGCTGGAAATGGCCGAACGCAACGAAATCGAAATCAATTCGAGCGGCGGCGACGACGCCTTGTTCGAATAGGCCATCGGCTCTCCTCACTGGCCGATGGCGTGACCGCGCGCGACGAAACAGGCGGACATGTCCGACAAGCCCGACAAGGAAAGCCAGACAGAAGAGCCGACGGAAAAGCGGCTACACGATTCGATCGAACGCGGGGAGACGCCGAGTTCGCGCGAAGTGACGGTGTTCGCCAGCCTGTTCGCCGCCTTGCTGTTTTTTTCGCTGTTCCTGCGCCAAGGCGCCGTGCGCCTGGTCGCGGTTCTCCAGAGCCTGCTCGACCACAGCGGCCAGTTTCAGGTCGGCGCCGGCCGCAATGTCTTCTATCTGTTCGGCGCGATCGCGGAAGCCGTCGGACTGTTTCTGCTGCCGGCGGCGATCCTGTTCCTGGTCTGCGCGCTGATCGGCAGTTTCGGCCAGAACCCGCCGCAAGTGTCGCCCGACCGCATCGCGCCCAAATTCGATCGCATCTCGCCTCTGGCCGGCTGGTCGCGACTGGTCTCCTCGCGCGGCCTCACCGAATTCGGCAAGAACCTCGCCAAGCTGATCATTGTCGGCTCCGTCGCCTTCACGCTCATCAAGGGCGAGATCGGCGGGGCCATCACCACGCTGATTTCCGATCCCGCCGGGCTCGCCGACCATTTGCTGGCCTCGGCGACGCGGCTGCTGTCGGGCGTCACCCTGGCGGTCTTCGTGCTCGCCGCCGCCGATCTGGTGTGGACGCGCATCCACTGGAAGCGCGATCTGCGCATGAGCCGGCAGGATGTGAAGGACGAGCTGAAGCAGATGCAGGGCGACCCGATGGTCAAGGCCCGGCAGCGTTCGGTGGCGCTGGACCGCTCGCGCAAGCGCATGATGGCCGCCGTGCCCACGGCGACCATGGTCATCGCCAATCCCACCCATTACGCCATCGCCCTGCGCTATTTGCGCGAGGAGGGCGGCGCGCCCACCGTGGTCGCCAAGGGCCAGGATCTGATCGCGCTGAAAATTCGCGAGATCGCCGAGCAGCACGACATTCCCGTGATCGAGGACAAGGCTCTGGCAAGGTCCATGTACGACCGTGTGGAGATCGACATGATGATCCCCGCCGAATTCTACCGAGTGATCGCCGAATTGATCCACTTCCTCAACCGGACCGGCGCCGCGGCGCGCAAGACCTGAAGGCCTGACCATGACCCAGAACAGCAAGCAGATCGCGCTGGCTTGCGAGCAGGCGCTGGCCGAGGCCCTGGCCGATGTCGCCACCGAATTGCGCCTGGTCAATGTGATCGATCTGATCGGCTATGTGCAGCAGCAGCGCTGCGCCAATCTCGAAGACCTGGTCAATTCCTCGGCCGAGCTCTATTTCAAGCAGGGCGCGCTGCGCTACGGCTGGTCGGCCGAAGTCGAAGTGCAATGGGAGGCGCCGCCAAGCGTGACCCTCAATATGGAGTTCCGCTGGGGCGGCGCCACCGCCTTTTTCCGGCTGACGCTCGATACGGCCCGCGCCGGCGTGGCGATCCAGCATTTGACGCTGGACGGCGCCGGCGCCCAGGCGGAGGCGCCGCGCCGTTTCGCCGAAGCCATCGCCGACGCGCGCCTGACGCCGCCACGCCGCGCCGCCGGCGGCGTCATCCTCAAGGGCGCCAGCTTTTAAGCTGAAGAGCCGGCCGCAAAAAAAACGTCCCGGCCAGCCGGGACGTTTCACGGGCTGACGCCCGATCCGATCGCGATCGGGTCAGGCGATCTTGGCGCCCATGCGCAAGCCGCCCCAATGCTTGCCGCGCACAAAGATGGGGGCGGAAATATCCTTGATCAACTCGATGCGGCCGCCGCCGAGATCGCGGGGATAGGTCTGGCTGAGCGCCTTTTGCGTATTGCGTCCAGCGAGCAGGCCGGTCATGTCGTCGAAGATCCGGCGGTTGCGCGAATTGGCGTTGTTCCACACGGGATCCTCGCCCTGCGGGGCCGAATATTTGTTGTTATGCACCGGCAGATAGCCGTTGCGGTCCACCGCCGCTGAAAACACCACCGCCGAGATCCAGCGCCAGGATCGGCTCCTAAATCGCCGGCAGATGGGCGTCGAGGAAATCCAGCGCGCGATTGCGATATTGCTGGGGATTGGTTCCCGGAATCGGCGCGTAATTGACATCGAACAGATCGGTCTCGGAAATTGTTCCTGCGCTCACCGCCTGTTCGAACAGCGCCGAAATCATCCTGGCGCGGTCGATGACAATTTCGCGCAACGTCCGCTCCTTGCTCAGCAGACGCTGCATCAGTTCCTTCAGCGCGGCGGCGGTCGCCGGCGGCGTTTCGGAAAATTGAATGCGCAGGCCGAATTCGGCGAAAGCCGCGACCCGCGCGCGCAGGGGGCCGATGTCCTTGAGCACGGCGTCCACGGCCGCGCCGGCCGGAAAATTCACGCCGGCGCCGCCGACCAGGGCGGACCCTTCGGAAATTTCCAGAATATCCGCCGAAACGCTCTGGCCGTTGCAAGTCAGGGTCACCGGAATTTTTGCGGGGGAGCGCGGAAATTTGCGCTGATCGGCGTCCGCGAAATTTTTGAGCGTGATCGACAGCCGTTTGGTCAGGCGTTCGAACAGCGTGCTGACCTGGCGCGACTGGCTCCCGACTTTTTCCGTGGCTTCGTTGGCGTTGCTCACCGCGCCATTGAACAGATCGACGCTGCCGCCAAGATGCGCCGCGCCCTGGGCCGCCGAATTGGCGCTCTGGCCGATTTCCTGGATGGCGCCGATCTGCTGGTCCGAACTCTGCGCCACGGAGGCGGCGATATCGCTGATCTGGCCGATGATCTCGCGCACCTGGCGCATGACCGCGACCGAGGAACGCACCGCCGCCTCGATGTCCGCGATCTGAGCGCCGATGTCGCGCGTCGCCAGACTGGTGCGCTGCGACAGGGATTTGACTTCATTGGCGACCACGGCGAAGCCGCGGCCGTTTTCGCCGGCGCGCGCCGCCTCTATGGTGGCGTTGAGCGCCAGCAGGCTGGTCTGGTTGGAAATGCCGGAGATCAGGGTGACGATTTCCGACACCCGCGTCGCGCAGGCCGCGAGTTCCGCAAAGGACTGTTCCGCGACGTCGGCCTGGCGCACCGCTTCATGAACCAGCGTGTTGGCGTCGCTGGCCTGGCGGCCGACCTCCTGGCTGCTGGCGTGCAGTTGCGAAACCGCCGCCGCCACGGCGCCGATGGATTCGCCCGCCTGCCCCGCGCCTTCGCGCACCAGATCGACGCCGTTGCGCAAGCCGTCGATGACGCCTTCGAGATCGCCGACAATCGCCTGCATGGCCTTGGACTGGGATTCGGCGATGCGATTGGAGGCGTCCATTTCGCCATCGACCAGACGCACCAGTTCGACCGCCTCGCGCTCGCGCGACACGGTCTCCGATCCGGAGAAAAACGCCACGAAACTCGCGGCCATATCGGCGAACAGCGCGTCGGTCAGCGTCGACATCAGCGCCGCCTCCCGGGGACGCGCGCCGAGCACGATTCGCGAAAACGCCTTGTGCAGAAACGCGTAGGAGAGGATATAGGCGTCGGGTTGCAAGGCCGCGCGCACATGGGCCTCGCCGATGCGGCGCGCTCGAATTTTCAGCTCATCGCCCGAGGGCTGAGAAAAGAGAAACCGCCAGTGGCCGCACACCGCGCGTTTCAGTCCGGCGGCGTCCGCGCCGGCGAGAATTTTCGCCGAAGCCGGATCTGACAGAATATGGGCGTGGAATTCCTCGGCGACGCGGTCGAGTTGCGGCAGCAGCAGCGACGCCAGCTCGGCCTGGGCGTTTTCGGAAACCGACGCAGCCATGCGCGCCTTGCCGAGCCGGTATAATTCCATGGTTCGTCCATCCTTGCCGCCTCGCTGAGCCGAGGCGCGTTGTCGGGTTCGACCAAACTAGCCCGGCGAGCTTGCGCGGACCTTTAGCGGCTGCATATCCCTGTCACGAAAAGCCCCCGGGACCTACGTCAGCGCGGCGCCTCGTTCTTCGGCATGTAGGAGAAGTCCTGGATCAGAACGTCCTTGACCATGCCATCGCCGAGCTTGGCGTTGAGCGCGGTCACAAGCTTTTTGGTCAGCCCGTCGACATCGAATTTTTCCAGATGACGAAAATCGAGGTGGGGATCGCCGTAAAGCGCGCGAAAAGCTTCGTCCTGGATCACCGCCTCGGGACTGAGCGCCAGCTTCTCCGCCGCCTTCACGTCAAGGCCGTAGAGAAATTGCGCCAGCACATAGCCAAGCAGCGCGCCATCGCCGATCACGGGAACATTGACGACCTTGGTCTTGCGATATTCATATTGGTGTTCGACGGCCTCGGCCTGATGCGGCGCGTTTTTCGCCGCCTGCCAATGCGAGGCGGCGCTGGCCGCGACCATCGCGATCACGCTCGCCCAGACGGCAACCGCCAGCATCTTGATCATCGCCCGCCCTTTTCGGTTTAAACGCCGCCACGCCCATAGGTGCCGTCGGATTCCGCTTCCTGCATGGCCCGCGACACCAGGCTGGAGATTTCGTCCATGGCGCGCAAATGATGCGCGAGCATCTGCCTGTTGGCTTCGAGCTTGGCGACCAGGCGCTTCACGCAAGCGCGGTCGATGGCCTCTATGTCGAAATGGGTGAAATTGCGCATGATGCGATTGAGCTCCAGCAAACCCTGCTGCTTGCGGTTGTTGAATTCGTTCAGCTCCACGGCGCGGTTTTCCCGCAGCAGCGCCGTCTCCTGATCGACCACCAGCTCCATGCGCCCGACCGCGTCGTAAAACGCGGCGTGAGCCTTGACGGGACCGCGCGCGGATGCGCCAAACTCGTGACTCATGCGCGCACCATCAAATTTTCAGTTTCAATTGCGGGGCCAAGGCCGCGGGCGCCGGCAGCTTGCCGACCGTGGAAGGTTTGAGCAGATCCGGATGGCTGGCGAACAGCCGCTCCGAGATTTTCAGCGCGCCCGATTTCGCCACCTGATCGGCGATTTTTTCCGAGAGCATCGAGCGCCAGACATCGCCGGCGGTGCCCGAGCCGAACACATCGGCGGCGTCCTTGGGCAGCATTTCGTCGATGAAACTCTTCAGCAGCACGGATTCGACGCCGACCGCCGCCTTTTTCGCCGGCGACATCGCCTGCGAAAGCTGTTGTCCCCCGTTGCGATAGGCATAGCCGCCCGCATCGACGGCGCCCTGCGTCTGGCTCAGCGCGGCGGAAAAACCGGCGCCGCCATCGCCCGCCGCCAGGGCCCGCGACGCCGCCGAAGCCTTTTGCGGATCGGCGGCCCTGGCCACATCGAGAATGAGATCGGAAACTGGGGATATCGCCATGAACGCCGCCGTGATTGCGCCAGGACTCTAGCGCCGCAAACTTACGGGAGGCTTGAGCGGCCATTGGCCGCGAGGCGCTCGCCGATCTCCAGCAGCTGCTGTTTTTCATATTCGCGATCGGCGGCCCGCGCCGTCTCCTTGACGACTTTCTCAAGCGCCTTTTTCTGCGCCGCGCCCGTGAATAATTTCGTCTTCTGCTCCTGCTCCTCGCTCTCGAGCGCTGTTTCGCGACGCCGCGAATGGGCGATCTGACGGCAGGCGAGGCCGAGGATCAGCGGATCGGTCTTTTCGACATCGTTCAGGATATCGAACAGCGCGCGGCGCTCGGCGTCCAGCTCCGCCTTGCGCCGCCGGATGTCTTCGAGCCGCGCCTCGTCGAGTTTGTGCAACTGGCTTTTCACCTGCAACAGCCGTTCGAGCGATTTTTTTCTGTCGCGCATCAGTTCCCCCTGACCGCCCAATCGGCGAATTCCGACATGAAGGCGGTGATCATCGAATTGGAAATGGAATGGAACAGCAGCAGCCCCCCAGCGATCATGAAGGGGCCGGCGACGAAATAGACCGGGATCTGCGGCGTCAGCCGATTGAGCAGGCCGGCGGCGAAATTGGCGACCACGGCGTAGATGATGAACGGACTGGCGACGCGCAGGGACACCACGAAGGCGCGCTGCAACACGTCTGCGTAGGAATCCAGCAGCGTCTGCGGGCGCAGGAGCGTGCCGACGGGCATCACGCTGTAGGAGGCGACCAGGCCCCGTATCAGCTCCCAATGCAGGCCCATGATGAAAATCAGACAGGTGACGCAGGCGCTGACGAAGACGCCGATGGCGGGCAGCGACTCGGCCTCGTCGATCGGCGCGCCCAGCGGATTGCTCATGCCGATGTTCATCGACGCCGCCATCATCAGGGTCTCCAGCGCGAGAAAGAACAGCCGCCCGAGAATGCCGATGAAGCCGCCAAGCAGCAGTTCGGAAAAAATCGTACCGGCGAGTCCGCCGAGACCGGTCAGGGCGAAGGGCTTGCCGCCGGTCAGCGCCGGCGCCAGCGCCAGGGTGAGCGTCAGCGCGATGAACAGCCGCACGCGCGGCGAAACGCGGGCGCTGGAAAAACCCGGCGCCAGCATCAGGCAGCCGCCGATCCGGCAAAACAGCACGAAGATCGACGCGACCATCTCCGGCGCGAGTGCGATCACGAAATCGTCCCCAGCGATTTGATCTCGACGCCGCGCGCCAGTTCGAGATGCGACAGCACCGGCAGCGTGGCGAACAGCCGTTCGACGATCATGCGCAGATAGGGGCGCGCTTCCGGCGCCGCGACCAGGGCGAAATGCTCGCCGGCGTCCATGTGCTTGCGAATGACCCTGGCGGCCTCCTCGCCGAATTCCTCGACCAGGCGCGGATCGATGTCGAATTCCACCACGTCGCCCTTGGCGTCGCGCTTGAGGCTCTGGTGGAACACCAGATCCCAGCGATTGCCGAGCCGCAGAATTTTCAGCGCCCCACCCTGGGCGAGATCGCCGCAGATCTGCTGCGACAGGCGGACGCGCACATGTTCGGCGATCTGCTCGGCGCGGCGCGCATGGGGCGAAATCTCGGCGATGGCTTCGAGGATCAGATGCAGATTGCGGATGGAAATGCGTTCCTGCAGCAACAGTTTCAACACCGCCTGCAAGCCCGAATAGGAAATCTGCGACGGGCTGATCTCGTCGAGCAGCCGCTTGTATTCCGGTCCCAGCCGGTCGAACAAGGCGCGCATGTCCTTGTAGGACAGCAATTGCGCCAGATTGTTGCGGATCACCTCGGAAAGATGAGTGAGCAGCACCGACATGTTGTCGATCGGGTTGAAGCCGCAACGCTTGGCTTCGGGCACGAAAGCCTCGGCGATCGAATAGGCCTTCATGCCGAAGGCGGGCTCGCGCACCTCCTCGCCGGGGGTGTCGGGCCGGCGGCCGTCGCCGCTGATGACCAGATATTCGCCGATGCGCACCTCCTGGGTCGCGACAATGGCGCCGTGAATCTTGATCTGATAGCTTTTCGCCGGCGCGGTCAGCGAATCCGAGACCTTGATCTCCGGGACGACGAAACCGTATTGCACGGCGAATTTGCGCCGCATACGCGCGACGCGCGTCGACAATTCGTTCTGCGACAGCATCAGCCGCGCGGCGAGTTGCTTGCCCAGCACCAGTTCGACTTCGGAGGTGCGCAGCGATTCCTTCACCGAATTCTTCACTTCGGCCTTGGCCGCCTCTTCGCGCGCCAGTTCGGCGGCCTCCTGGATGGCTTTTTCCTTGGCGAGCTTTTGCGGAATGGCGTGACCGAGGAAGGCCAGCGCGCCGGCGAGCGTCGCGAAGGGAATGAAGGGCAGCATCGGCATGACGCCGAGCAGCAACAGCAAGGCGCTGGCGACGAACAGGGCGCGCGGATAATTGCCGAGCTGTCCGAGCACCGCCTTTTCCGTCGAGCCGCGCGTGCCGCCCTTGGAGACCAGCAGGCCCGCGGCGAGCGAGACGATCAGCGCGGGAATCTGCGACACCAGACCGTCGCCGACCGACAGTTTGGTGTAAACGTCGGCGGCGGCGCCGACGTCGAGGGCATGGCGGGTGACGCCGATGACAATGCCGCCGAAAATATTCACCGCGAGGATGATCAGACCGGCGATGGCGTCGCCGCGCACGAATTTCGACGCGCCGTCCATGGCGCCGAAGAACGAGCTTTCCTCTTCCAGCTCGCGGCGGCGCAATTGCGCCTCGCGCTCGTTGATGAGGCCGGCGGAGAGATCGGCGTCGATGGCCATTTGCTTGCCGGGAATGGCGTCGAGGGTGAAGCGCGCGCCGACCTCGGCGATGCGGGTCGCGCCCTTGGTGATGACCAGAAAATTCACGGTGATGAGAATGGTGAACACCACCAGGCCGATGACGAAATCGCCGCCCATCACCAGCCGGGCGAAGCCGCCGATGATATAGCCGGCGGCGGTGACGCCATGGGCGCCGTCCTGGAGGATCAGCCTGGTCGTCGCGATGTTGAGCGACAGCCTGAGCATGGTGGCGACCAGCAGGATCGTCGGGAAGGCGGAAAACTCCAGCGGCTTCTCGATCCACAGCGACACCATCAGGATCAGCACCGACAGCGCGATGGAGACCGCCAGGCCCATGTCGATCATGAAGGCGGGAATTGGCAGGAAGAAAACGCAGAGAATGCCGACGATGGCGGCGGCGAAGGCGATGTCGCGTCCGCCCTTGCTCGGCGATGAGAGCGGCGCGATGGCTGCGGTCTGCGTCATTTTTTCTCCCCGGCTGTCTTGACGCGAGGATGGCCGGGCAAGCTTGCCTCAACCTGCCGGACAGGGTTGACGCGGCTCAATAGCCTTTTTCGACGCGGCCATAGACCTGTTCGGTGAAGGAATAGATCTGCGCGCCGATCAGCGAGCCGCTAAAGGCCAGAGCCAAGAGCACCGCGATGATTTTGGGGACGAAGGTGAGCGTCGATTCCTGGATTTGCGTCAAAGCCTGAAACAAGGCGATCAGCACGCCCACCACCATGGCCGCGCCGACCGCGGGGCCGGCGGCGATCAGCACGGTCCAGATCGAGGCGTGCAGCAGATCGAGCGCGTCGGCCTCGTTCATTCCGGCAAAAATCCCGTCAGGAGATGGTGACGCCCGAGCCGAGCGTGATGGTCGAGCCATTGGTCAGGGTCGCGGTCGAGCCGGAGGAATTGACCGTGACCGAGGCGATCGTGCCGCTGACCGTGCCGTCGGCGGAGGTCGCGGTCAGCCCGATCGAGGACTCCGCTTGCGAGAGCATAGAGGTGTTGAGCATGGAGGTCAGCGTGGTGTTGGTCTGCACCTGCTGCTCGACGGCCGAGAATTCGGCGAGCTGCGAAAGCTGCGAGGTCGGATCCATCGGCTGGGTCGGATCCTGGTTCTGCAATTCGGTCATCAGCAATTGCAGGAACTGGTTGTAGTTGAGCTGCGACGAGGCCGCCGTGGTCGAGGCCGCGGAGGTCGAAGCGGTCGAGGTGGTCGAGGTCGCGCTGGTGACGGCGGGTACGGTCATGGTCGATCCTTTTTGCGGTCAGGCGGCGGTGGCCGTCGCCTTGTCCTTCAACAATTCGGCCTCCAGCGGGAACAGGCCGCGCAGGCTTTTCATCGCCTCGAACACCCGGCCGGATTCGGCCAGCGTCTTGATGGCGCGCAATCCCTCGACGACGGCGCAGGGGCCGAGCGCCTCGCTGGTCGCCGCCAGCATGGTGGCGAACATTTGCAGCACCGTCGGCGCCGCCTCGCGCTCCATCAATTGGGTCTGCAACACGAAATAGAGCTGGCGCAGCGGCGTATTGGCCTCGGCCGGCTGGATCACATGCGCCTCGAGCAGGAAGGTGGCGTCATTGAGCAATTCGATGGTCGCCTTGCGGTCCACCTTGATCACGGCGCCGTTCAGATAGAGTTTTTCGCCCGCGCGCAATTTCAGCAGCATGGAGGCCTCACGCCAGACCGTCGCGAATGATCGCGTTGATTTCGATGAGATCGTTGAAGTTCTCGGTGGCGCCGGTGCGCAGCCGCTCGATTTCCTTCATCACCCAGATGCCGATGGAAATCAGCTGGGCGCGCAAGGCCTCGGGCAGATCGTTGCCCTTGCTGCCGAGATCGTCGATGAAAATCGTCCAGAGACGGCGCGTATAGGTCAGGGCGTCCAGCGCCTCCGGCGTGCGCGCGCCGGCCCGCTGGGCGCGTTCAAGCAAATCGACCGCGCGATCCATGGCGTCGCGCTCGCGCGCGCGCATTTCCTGGGGAGAATCGTCGACAACTTCGGCATAAGTGAACTGGTACATCGGTCAGTCCCGCATATTTCAGGCTAAAGAAAATTGACCAGGCTCAGTTTGTGAATTTGAGAGGTCAGCGAATAGGCGACCTGCAGTTGATTGGAGATCGCCGTCACCTGCGAGGCCACTTGATAGGCGTTGACGTCCTCCTTGCTGTTGATCTGCGTGGTCAGCACATTCTGCTGCAAGCTGATGCCGGAATTGGCCTGGGTCACCGTGTTCTGCATCGTGCCGACCTCCGCGCTGGCGTCGGTCAATTGATTGCTGGCGCTGTTCATCGTGGTTTGCGCCGAGGTCATCAGCGCGGAATAGGCGTCGGCGCTGAGATTCAGGCCGCCGAATTCGCTCAGCATGGTCAAGCCTTGCGCCATGCTCTGGAAGGCCTGGCTATTGGCCGTGACCGAGGTCGCGGTCGTCTCGTTGGCGCTGACCCGGCTGGTCATCGCCGTGCTGCTCGCCGAGGACCAGTTCGAGGTCCAGTTGGCGCCGCTGAACAGGGGCGAGAATGTCGTGTCGAGAAAACTCGTCATCTGCGTCCCGGTAATCGTGCTGACGCTGGCTGAAGTTTCGGAAAAGCCGAAATAGGACTGGAAGGCGTTCTGAACCGCCGACTGCGCCGCGCTGGTCGGGGTCTGGCTATAGGCGGAAATCGGCGCCTGTCCCGAGTTGATTCCGGAAAAGACATAGACGCCGCCGACCGAGGAATTGGCCGTTGTGGCGAAATTCGCCAGGGCGCCGGCCGCCTGCTGCGCCAGGGCGGTCGCGCCTGTCGATCCCGGCGTCGAGGACATGCCCGCGACCACCGCCGACAGCACCGTCTGCGCGCTGCTCTGCAAGGTGGTCAGGGCATTGTAGGAGGTGTCGAGCTGGGTGGAGACGACGGCGTTGGAGGCGGTGATCGCGTTCAGATCCGCCATCTGCTGATGCATGGCGATGTCCTGGCCGGAGTCGGAGCCCAGCGTCAGGCCGATGTCGGCGAGCACGCCGGTGGAGTTTTCCGTCTCCAGCGTGGTCACCTGGCTTTGCAACCGGCTGACCGTATTGTTCAAAATGCCGGAGAGGGTCGAAGAGGAAACGGAATTCACGGTCATCACGCCACCGCTTGCAGGAGCGATCCGAACATCGTGTTGATGGTCGAGATCAGTTTGGCCGACGCCTGATAGGCGTTTTCGTAGTCGAGCATGGTCGACAATTGCGCGTCGATGCTGACCCCGGTGGCGTTGGAAAGCGCCTGCGAGGCCTGGGACGACAGCGTCGATTGATAGGTCGCGCTGTTGCTCGCCGACTGATACTGGCTGTCGAGCCAGCTCGCCGAGGCCGAGGTGTAACCGGTCAGGCTGGTGGAGGTCGCCAGCCCCGTCCCGCCGGGGAAGGTCGTGGTGGCGCTCAGCGCGGAGATGTCGTTGAGCAGCGTGGTGTTGTAGCTCGCCGCGCCCGTGGTGTTCTGGACGTAGTTGGCGCCGTTGACGCCGCCGTTCTGGATCAGGCTGGGATTGCCGCCCTGGGAGGGGTCGACGGCGGCGCTGACCTGGATCGCGCCGGCGAGGCCCGAGACCAGCGTCGAGCCGGGAACCGAAGTCGCGCCGGAATAAGTGAACAGGCCGGGAAGCTGGCCGCCGGCGCTGGTGTTGGTTTCGGCGAAGGCGTTGACCAGGCCGCCGGCGATGGCGTCGAGCTGAGATTGATAGGCCGGCGCCACATTGTCGCGCAGATTGGCGTAGCCCGCCAAGGCGCCCGACTGGATGGGCATGATGGCGTTGGCGCCGGTCACCGGCACGCCGTCGACATAAACCGCCGCGCCGGTGGTCGTGGCGCTGTAGCTGGTGGTCGCCTGCATGGTGACGGTGCGCGGCGTGGTGTCGAAC
This sequence comes from uncultured Alphaproteobacteria bacterium, assembly GCA_963804045.1. Classification (GTDB taxonomy): domain Bacteria; phylum Pseudomonadota; class Alphaproteobacteria; order Rhizobiales; family Beijerinckiaceae; genus Rhodoblastus. Next base: position 50,491 of record CAWDOR010000004.1, read on the forward strand.
AGGGTGACGCCGCTGTCGGTATAGATCGACATCGAGCCGTTGGAATTGGTCGTGGTGGCGATGCCGATCTGTTTGGACAGGCTTTGCAGGATCGTGTCGCGCTGGTCCTGCGCGTCGGTAATGTCGGCGCCGGTCCCGGTCCCGTTGACGATGGTCGTATTCACCGCCTGGAACTGCGACAGCAGGCTGTTGATGGTCGAGACCGAGTTCGCCATGGCCTGATCCGCGGTCTCGCGGGCGTTTTGCGTGACGGTCTCGGCGTTGTTCAGGCCGCTGGCGAGATTTTGCGCGGCGGTGACCACCGCGGTCGCGGCTGAAGAATTGCTGGGCGAGGAGGAATAGGTTTGCAGCGCCGAGGACAGGGCTTGCAGCAGGGTCGATGGCGATTGGGCGGCGGTGGTCGAATCCGTCGTCGACGTGGCGTCGGACACTGTCTGCTGCAAGGTGGCGACGCCGCTTGACAGCGCCTGGGCCGAGGCGTTGGCCGAGGTGCTGGACAGCATGGCGTCGAACAGGCTGGAATTGGCGAGATTGGAGATCGACTGGACGATCGCGGCGCCATTGGCCCCGGTGACGACATTGGCGACCTTGGCGGAGACATAGCCGGTCGAATTCTGCGCGTTGGAGACATTGCGCGAGACAATCGCCTGCAAGGCCGCATTGGTTGCGAGCGAAGTCTGGGCGATATCGAAGGCGTTGCTCAGGCCCATGGCCGTTCATCCATTATCTTAGGTGAGATTCATCTGAATCAGCGTGTTCATCAGGTCGGCGCCGGCCTTGAACATCTGCGAATTGGCCTCGTAATCGCGCTGGGCGACGATCATGTTGGTCAATTCGGTGGCGACATCGACGGTCGATTCTTCCAGCTCGCTGGATTTGATCGTGCCGAGCTGGCCGGTGCCGGCGGTGCCGACAGAGGCCTGGCCGGAGAGAATATTCGGCGAATAGACGTCGCCGGTGGAGGAGAGCAGATTGTCGGGACTGGCCACGGACGCCAGGGGAATCTTGTAGGCGGCGACCGTCGAGCCGTTGGAGAGCTGATAGGACAGCGTGCCATCCGTGCCGACGGTCACGGAACTGACCGAGGAGGCGGCGTTGCCATTCACCGTCGAGGTCGAGACCGCGTAGCTGCCGGCCAATTGGGTCATGCCCGACAAGTTGAGCGTCATGGCCGAGCCGTTGGGCACGGTGAAGGACAGAGAGTTGGCGCTCGATGCGGTCAAATCGCCATTGCTGGGATTGAAGTCCAGCGTGGTCGTCCCCAGGGCGGCGGAACTGTAGGGGAAGCCGCCGGAGGCGCTGGCGTCGGCATGGTTGTAGGCTGCGACCTCCCAGGTGTCGGAGGCGGTTTTCGTCATGTAGAGATCGATGGTTTCGGAACCGCCGAGACTGTCGTACATGACCATCGAGGTCTTTTCGTCATAGGTCGAAGTCGACGAATTGGTCGAAGGCAGATTGGCGGCGGCGACGATCGAATCCGTCGAAGGTAGATTGGCGGTCAATGTGCCGGTCGTGGTCGGCGTCGCCGAAAGCGCCGAGGAATTGACATTGACGACCTGCATGCCCGACAGCGAATTCGACGCCATCGTCGGTGTGCCCTGCGCCAGGCTGTAACCCATTAGGTAATAGCCGGCGGCATTGACCAGATTGCCGTTCTTGTCGGCGACGAAAGAGCCGGCGCGGGTGAGATATTCCTGCCCTCCGGCGCTGGAGACGACGAAAAAGCCATTGCCGCTGACGGCGAGATCGGTCGAGGACGTGGTGCTTTCCAGCGTGCCCTGGGAAGCCACGTCGAGCCGGGTGACGGAGGCGACGCCGCCCGCCGAAGTCTGGCCGACGGCGGCCTGATCGACCAGGGTCGAGAATTCGGTGTCCGCTTCCTTGTAGCCGACGGTCGCGGCGTTGGCGATGTTCTGGCCGATATTGCTCAAATAGTTGGACTGCGAATTCATGCCAGTCACGCTGGCGTTCATGGCGTCATAGAGACCCATTGCATTGCTCCTGCCCTGTGGCTCGCCTGCCTTTTTGCGCCTCTTGGCTTGCGCGAAGCTGGCGCCGCGGGGCGCGCGATCGAGGAGGAGACAGCCGGCGGCGGCTCGTTAACCCTATGCGGGCGTGGAAAAAATGCGGCGAATGCGGAGGGCTGAATTAACCGTCCGCTCACAATTCATGGGTAATTTCCGAGACGAGAAGGCGCCCGCTCGGATCGCCTGCGCTTTGGTTCGCTCTTTCGCGGATGTCCGTTCATGCATGTCGTCCTGGTCGCCGCCGACAAATCCCTGCAAGCCTCGATGACCTCGATTCTCGAGACGCGCGGCCATGACGTGATCGCCTGTCCGGACGCGGCGAAGGGTCTCGACCGCCTGGAAAACGATGCGCAGATCAACGCTTTCATCATCGTCAGCGGCAAGGACGCCGAGGCTGGCGCGGAAATCTGCTGGGAGGCGCGGCTGCTGTCGAGCTTCGAGCGGCCGATCTATATCTGCCTGGTCACCCATCCGCTGAAGTCCCAGGCCTTCATCGAGGCCCTGGACTGCGGCGCCGACGATGTGCTGCAACTGCCCTTCTCCGCCGACGAACTTTACGCCCGGCTGCGCGCCGCCGAGCGGTTCAACCAGATGCAGAACAAGCTGCTGGAAATGGCGACGCGCGACGGCCTCACCGGCCTTTACAACCGCCCCGCCTTTTTCAGCCGCGCCAACGCGCTCGGCCACGACAAAGGCGCGCCCCTGGCGGCGATCATGGCCGATATCGACCATTTCAAGAAAATCAACGACACCTATGGCCACGCCACAGGCGACAAGGCGATCCGCGCCGTCGCCGACTGCCTGAAGAGCCAGGGCGATCTGGTCGCGCGCCTCGGCGGCGAGGAATTCGCCGTGCTGTTGAAAACCGCCGACCCGGCGCAAGCCTGGCGCTCCGCCGAGGATCTGCGCCGCCTCGTGGCCATGCAGGAGGTCGAGGCCGACAAGACGGGCCTGCGCATGTCCTGCTCCTTCGGCGTCGCCATTGGCGAGCCCGGCGACGACATCGACGAATTGCTGCGCAAGGCCGACAGCGCGCTCTATGCCGCCAAGCGCGCCGGGCGCAATATGGTGGTGATGTTCGAGCCGGAAACCACGCCCATTCAGGCGCGGCCCAACAGCGTGGTGCGCGGCGCGGCCCCCTCGACGATCGGCGGGCGGCGCGCCGCCGGATAAAATGCATATTTAACAGCATTTTAATGACCGTCATGCTGCTGTAATGTTATGACCATAGTCAAAGTTCTCTCCCTGCGAAAGGACGTTGACCATGACTGTCGCGACGCCAAGCCATGACGAGCCGGCCCAAAACATTCCGGCCATTGTCCGGCCGCAACTCGACCATCCCACCGAACCCAAGACCATTTACGCGCTGATCGCCATCGGCCTCGCCGGCATTTTCTACGCGGCCTGGTCGATCTATTCCGATCTCGGTCCTGGAGCCGGAGTGGCCAAATTCTGGCCTTTCCTTTTGCTCGGCGTGGCGCTGCTGATCGCGCTGGGATTCGAATTCGTCAACGGCTTCCATGACACCGCCAATGCGGTGGCGACCGTCATCTACACCCACACGCTTCCCGCGCCCGTCGCGGTGGCCTGGTCGGGCTTCTGCAATTTTCTCGGCGTTCTCACCTCGAGCGGCATCGTCGCCTTCGGCATCATCTCGCTGCTGCCGGTCGAACTGATCCTGCAGGTCGGCTCCGACGCCGGCTTCGCCATGGTCTTCGCCCTGCTGATCGCGGCAATCATCTGGAACCTGGGCACCTGGTGGTTCGGCCTTCCCGCCTCATCATCGCATACGATGATCGGCTCGGTGATCGGCGTCGGCGTCACCAACGCCATCATGCGCGGTCGCGACGGAACGTCGGGCGTCAACTGGGACAAGGCCATCGAGATCGGCTATTCGCTGCTGCTGTCGCCGGTGTTCGGCTTTGTCTGCGCCTTCGCCCTGCTGGCGCTGATGAAGAAGCTGATCGTCCGCGAGGATCTCTACCAGGCGCCCGTGGGCGACGCCAAGCCGCCGATGTGGATTCGCGTGTTGCTGTTCCTGACCTGCTCGGGCGTGTCCTTCTTCCACGGCTCCAACGACGGCCAGAAGGGCATGGGCCTGATCATGCTGATCCTGATCGGCACGGTGCCCACCTCCTACGCCCTCAACAAGTCGCTGCCGGCGAGCCATATCCACGAGTTCACCCAGTCCTCGCTCGCGGCTTCGCAGGTGGTGGACTCCAAGGCCGCCGGCTACAACATCATCGGCGACCCGCGCCCGGCGGTGACCGCCTATATTTCGCGCCATGAAATCACCGGCGGCACTTTTCCGTCGCTGTCGGTGCTGATCAAGGACATTTCCACGCAGGTGCAGAGCTACGGCGAGATCGCCAAGGCGCCCTACGATCAGGTCGGCAACATGCGTAATGACATGTATCTGACCTCGGAAGCGATCCGCTTCCTGATGAAGGACAAGGCGGCGGAGCTCTCGGCCTCGGACGTGGCGACGCTGAACGGCTATAAGAAATCCATCGATCAGGCGACCAAGTTCATCCCGACCTGGGTGAAGATCGTCGTCGCCATCGCGCTGGGCCTGGGCACCATGGTCGGCTGGAAGCGCATCGTCGTCACCGTCGGCGAAAAGATCGGCAAGACGCATCTGACTTACGCGCAGGGCGCCGCCGCCGAAGTGATCGCCGCCGCCACCATCGGCGCCGCCGACGGCCTGGGCCTGCCGGTCTCGACCACCCACGTGCTGTCGTCCGGCGTCGCCGGCACCATGGCCGCCAATGGCTCGGGCCTGCAAATGTCCACGTTGCGCAACCTGGCCATGGCTTGGGTGCTCACCCTGCCGGTCGCCATGATCCTGTCGGGAACGCTCTACTGGCTGTTCCGCATGGTGTTCTGAGCCCTTGCGCTCTCGTTGAACAAAAAGGCCCGCCGGCAAAACCGGCGGGCCAAGTTTTTCCCGCTTATTATGGAGCCGCTCGTATCGGGCCGCGCCGGCTCCCCTCTGCGAAGAGAGCCTGTCGGAAGCCGGCGAGACGCCGAGCCGATGGGCGACAGTCCCCGGGTCGCGTCGCGCCGCGACCCGGGAATTAGAAATCAGGTGACCACGGTGAGGAAGGCGTCGTTCATCTTCCGCTCGTAGTAGAAAATGCCCTTGCCGATTTCGGTTTCGTCCCAGGTGCGGGTCGGCAGATCGGGATAATAGGTGTAGCCGCCGGCGAAGACCTCGTTGCGATTGCCCGAAGGGTCGAAGAAATAGATCGTCTGGCCCCGGGTGATGCCATGGCGGGTCGGACCGATGTCGATGGAAATGTCGTAGCGGGTCAGAATATCCGCGGCGTGGCCGACATCGCTCCAGTTCTCCAGCTCGAAGGCGACATGGTGGAGCTTGTTGGGCTCCGGATATTTGACGAAGGCGAGATCATGCGCCTTCATGCCGCAGGTCAGCCAGATGGCCAGCAGGCCGTCGGGCATGTCGACGCGCTCGGCGCAGCGGAAATCGAGAACCTTGGTGAAGAAGTCGAGGTTCTTTTCGATCTCCGGGCCGTAGAGCAGCGCATGGTCGAAGCGGCGGGCGCGCATGCCATGCGGTTCCAGATCCCAGACGTCGGGATTATGGAGGCGCGGATGCGGGTCGGACATGTCCGACTTGGCGAAAAGCTCGATGCGATGGCCGGAGGCGATGGTGAAGCCGATGCGGCGGCCAATGCCCGGCTGTTCGCCCGCCGGCACGTGATCGACCTTGAAGCCGTAATCCTCGACGCGCTTGGCGAAACGGTCGAGATCGGCGTCCTCAAGGCATTTGAAGGACATCAGATCGACCCCGGCCGCATCGGCGCGGCGCAGGACGATCGAATGATGATCGAATTCATCGGCCGATTTCAGATAGACGCGGCCGTCGGGCCCTTCGCAGACCTGATGAAAGCCGATGCGCTTGGTGTAATAGTCCACCGCCGCCGGCATATCCAGAACACGAAGCTGGATGAAGCCAGGACGCAAAACTCCGCTGAGGGCCATTTCATTTTCCTCCCGATTGACAGGCCATTCGGCCAGATTCCCGGCGCCGCTTTTCGCCGCCGCGAAACACGCATGACTTCCCGACCAGCCAGCGCATCCGGCCGCCGCGAGACGCCCCCTTCCCGCTCCACGGCCGCGCGCAAGCGCAGATCCGCGGCCCGCCGGGCGGAGCCGCGACGGTCGAGACAAAAGCTGTTTATTCCCGGAATCGGCCGGTCCTCAGGACATCGACCGTTCCCGCCGCCCGCATTTTTTGCGCGGTTCGGCGGGCTTCCCCCTACCTCTAAGCTTTAGCGACAATGCCGAAAATTTCCGACATAATCCATTTTGTCGAGATTATAGCGGCGACGCCGGCGCGCTCTTTGACCTGAATCAAAAACCGCAAAAAAAACGGCGGCGCCAAAACCCATTCGACGAACCGAAATTCGCCGAACCGGCTTTCGCGCCGCCGTCTCAAGCCCGGAGGCTTGGGTCGAATTCAGGAATGGCTGCGCGGACGCAACCGGATCATCTTCAAAATATCGCCGCGCAAGAACTTTTCCTCGATCACCTCCAGGCCGGCGGCGTCGAAATAATGTTCCGTGGTCGGCGTATAGGAGGCGGCGAAGGTTCCGCTCAGCCATTTGGACTTGAGTTTCTGCCCGGCGCGGACCAGCGGACGGTCGGAGAGCCGGTAATCGACGATGCGGATTTCGCCGCCGGGCTTGCAGACGCGGCGCAACTCCCGCAGCGCCGCCAATTGCTCGTGATCCTCGATGCAGGCGAAGACGAAGGTGGCGACAATGCCGTCGAATGTGGCGTCGGTCCAGTCGAGGCGGGTGAGGTCGGAACAGCGCAATTCGACCATCATGCCCAATTGCTCGGCCCGCGCCCGGGCGCGCTCCAGCATGGCTGCGGAAGCGTCGCAGCCCGAAGCCTTGGCCCCCTCGGGATAGGCGACGAAATTGCAGCCCGTGCCGACGCCAGCGTCGAGAATCGCGCCATGCAGACCCTCGAACATGCGGCGGCGCAAAGCGCGTTTCCAGCCGATCTCATAGGGCGCGTCGAGCAGATCGTAGAGAAAGGCGATGCGCTCATAGGTTTTGCGCGCGTTGAGAGTCTCCACCGGGGCCAGCACCTGCGACATGAATCAACCTCCTGCGATCACCGGACAGCCAATCCCGCCTGCCTATGAAAAACAGGTGACATTGGCATGAAGCTTTGATCTTTTCCTGTCATGAAAAATTTCAATCTCGCGGCCCATTGTCTGGCGGAAAACGCCGTTTTGCGCCCGCAGAAGACCGCACTGATCCTCGCCGGGGCCGAACAGGCGCAAAGTCTGACCTATGGCGAGCTGGACCTGGCCGTTCGCCGGCTGGCGGCGGGTTTCAGCGCCCTCGGCCTGTCGCCCGGCGCGCGGATCGCCATCCGGCGCGGCAATGATCTGCTCTATGTGCTGAGCTTTTTCGCCGCCATCGCCGCCGGCCTTGTCGTCCTGCCCTCCTCGGCGCAGCTCACCGTCGAGGAGGTCGATTATCTGGTCGCGGACGCCGAGGCCGAGGCGCTGATCTGCGCCGAGAGCCTGCAAGCCCCCGGCGGGGCGCGGATCGTCGGCGAGGCGGAACTGGCGCGGCTCGCCGCTTTCGCCCCGCGCGCCTATGCCGAAACCAATGCGGAAGCCCCCGCCTATCTCATCTATACCTCGGGCACGTCGAGCAAACCCAAGGGCGTGCTGCACGCCCAGCGCGTCGTGCTGGGCCGCGCGCCCATGCTCGACGCCTGGGAGGGCTTGCGCGAGAACGACATCATGCTCCACGCCGGGGCGATGAACTGGACCTATACGCTGGGCGTCGGGCTGATCGACCCGTTCTGCCAGGGCGCCACCGCCGTGCTTTACAACGGCCCCGCCGACGCAAGCGTCTGGCCGAAGCTGATCGCGCGGTTCGGCGCGACGATTTTCGCCGCCGTCCCCGGCGTCTATCGCCAGATGCTCCGCCACGAGTCCTGCAACCGGGAAAATCTCGCGAGCCTGCGCCACGGGCTGACCGCCGGCGAGGCACTGCCGCCGGCTCTGGCCGGCGAATTCGAGGCGCGAACCGGCAAGACGCTTTATGAAGCGCTGGGGATGAGCGAAATCTCCACCTATATTTCCACCGGCCCCGGCCTCGCCTATCGGCCGGGATCGCCGGGAAAACCGCAGCCGGGCCGGCGCGTGGCCATTCTGCCGGTCGAAGGCGGCGAGACGCCGCTGCCCCCGGGGGAGAGCGGCCTGATCGCCGCGCATCGCGCCGATCCTGGCTTGATGCTCGGCTATTGGCGCAACCCGCAAGCGGAGGCGGAAGTGTTTCGCGGCCAATGGTTCGTCGGCGGCGATGTCGCTCATCTGGACGACGAGGGCTATGTCTGGCTGCATGGCCGCGCCGACGATCTGATGAACGCCGGCGGCTATCGCGTCTCCCCCGCGGAGGTCGAAGCCGTGCTTTGCGCCGCGCCCGGCGTCGCCGACGCCGCGGTGGCCGAGCGCGAGGCGCGCGCCGATGTGCGGGTGATCTGCGCCTATATTGTGCCGGCGCCTGGCGCCGCGCCCGACGAGGTTTTGCTGAAAAATCATTGCGCCGCCCATCTCGCCGGCTACAAGAACCCTAAGAAATATGTGTTCCTCGACAAATTGCCGCGCACCCGCAACGGCAAGATCGCCCGCCGCCTCTTATAGGATTCCTGTTGTGACCGACCTCTACGCCGTGATCGGCCATCCGATCGCGCACAGCAAATCGCCTCTCATCCACAAGGCCTTCGCCGAGGCGACCGGCCAGGATCTCGACTATATCGCCATCGAAGCCCCGCTCGGCGGCTTCGCCGACACGGTGGACGCCTGGCGCGGAAAAGGCCTGCGCGGCCTGAACATCACCGTGCCCTTCAAGCTCGACGCTTTCGCTTACGCCGACCGGCTCGACGCCGCCGCGCAACAGGCGGGCGCCGTGAACTGCCTGACTTTTGAGGGTCCGCTCGCCGAGGGCGCCAATTATGACGGCATTGGCCTCGCCCGCGATATAGAAGCCAATCTGGCGACGCCCATCGCCGGAAAAAACGTGCTGATTCTTGGCACGGGCGGGGCGACGCGCGGCGCGCTGGGGCCTCTGCTGGCGCGCGACCCGGCGCGGCTGACGGTGGCTTTTCGCACGTCGGGCAAGGAGGCCGATTTGCGCGCGCTGTTTCCCGAGGCCAAGAATCTCGATTTCCTCGCCTATGGCGATCTCGGGCGCGATGGCGCCGCTTACGATCTGACGCTCAACGCCACCTCGGCCAGCCTGTTCGGCGAGGCCCCCGCTGTGCCGCCCAGGGCTTTTGCACGCGACGGGCTGGCCTATGATCTGGCCTATGGCAAGGGCCTGACGCCTTTTTTGCGCCTCGCCCGCGAGGCGGGCGTGCAAAAATGCGCCGATGGCGTGGGCATGCTGGTCGAGCAGGCGGCGGAGGCATTTTTACGCTGGCGCGGGGTGCGGCCAGACACGCGGGCGCTGATCGAAAAGCTCACCGTGCCGCTGGTCTGACCGCTATTTCAGCGCCGCCGCCAGCCGGGCGAAATTTTGCTCGCCATAGGGGATGCCGAAGCGCAGCCAATCTGGCTTTTCGGCGAAAGGCCGGGTGAGAATGCCGGCGCGGCACAGGGTCGCGAAGATGTCTCCAGCTTTCTCATGGCGCGCCAGACGGAACAGCGGCGTTCCCCCGACAAGCTCGAAACCGGCGGCGGATAGAATTTCATCGAGACGGGCGCCCTCCCCGGCCAGACGCTTGGCGCTCGCATCGCGCCAAGCGGCGTCGGCATAGGCCCGCACGCCGATCTCCACCGCCGCGCCGCTCACCGCCCAGGGGCCGAGCGCCGCTTTCAAGCGCTTGCCGAAGGGCTCGACGCTCAGGGCGAAACCGAGCCGCAGGCCAGCGAGGCCAAAACATTTGCCGAAGGAGCGCAGCACAATCACGCCCGGCAGCGGCAGAAGCGGGGCCAGGCTGTTTTCCGGCATGAAATCGGCGAAGGCCTCGTCGACGACAAGCCATTTGCCTCGCGAGGCGAATTTTTGCGCGAGATCGCGCAGTTCTTCCGCGCGCAGCGGGCGGCCATCGGGATTATTGGGATTGACGATCACCGCGACTTCCGCGTCCAGCAGGTCTTCCTGCGCCTCGGCGCGAAAAACTTCGGCGCCGCTGGCCGCCCAGCAGCGGCCATGTTCGGCATAGGTGAAGCCGAGCTGGCCCACTTTTTTCGCGGGGATCAGCCGGGGCAGGATTTGCAGCAGCGCCTGGGTTCCCGGCGCGGCGACGCAAGCCCCGCCGCCCAGGCCGAAAGCTTGCGCCGCCGCCGCCTCCAGCGCGGAAATGTGCTCGGCCTCCGGCAGCCGCGCGAAAACTTCCGGGCCGAGCGGGGCGAAGGGATAGGCGACGGCGTTGATCCCGGTGGAGAGATCGAGCCAGGGTCTGGGCGCCTCTGGGTATTTTTGCGCGGCGGCGGAAAGCCCGCCGCCATGATAGGCTTGTTCGATCCAGGGATTCGCCATGTTCTCCGCTTTCACTCTCGCTCTCGCTCTGGCCGCACTGTCGATCGAAGCGCTCTTTTCCTATCCGCCAAAGCTCTATGCCGCAATCGGCCATCCCGTCGGCTGGATCGGCGCGCTGATCGCGCGGCTCGATTCCCTGTTGAACCAGCCGCAAATGTCGGTTTTTTCTCGGCGCGGCGCGGGGCTTTTGTCGCTTGCCGCGATCCTCGCGGCGGCGGGCGGCGCGGCCTGGATTTTCGCGGATTGGGCGGGGCGCGGCCTTGTCGGCTTCCTGCTGCTGGCGCTCGCCGCCTCCAGCCTGGTCGCGCAGCGCAGCCTTTACGATCATGTCGCCAATGTCGCCCGCGCCTTGGAGCGCGAGGGCATTGCCGGCGGGCGTGAAAAAGTGGCGCGCATTGTCGGGCGCGATGTCGCGGCGCTGGACGAGGCTGGCGTGGCCCGGGCGGCGGTGGAAAGCCTCGCCGAGAATTTTTCCGACGGCGTGGTCGCGCCTCTGTTCTGGATCGCCAGTTTCGGGCTGGTCGGCGGCGCGCTCTACAAGGCCGCGAATACCGCAGATTCGATGATCGGCCACAAGTCGGAAAAATATCTGTTTTTTGGCTGGGCGGCGGCGCGTTTCGACGATTTTGTAAACCTGCCGGCGTCGCGGCTGGCCGCCGTGTGGCTGGCGGTCGCCGCCGCGTTCACCCCCGGCGGCGATTGGCGCGCGGCCTTGGCGACGGTGCGCCGCGACGCGACAAAACACCGTTCGCCCAATGCCGGCTGGCCCGAGGCGGCGCTGGCCGGAGCGCTGGGGTTCAAGCTCGCGGGACCGCGCGTTTATGGCGGGGTTGAAGTGGCCGATGTTTATATGGGCGATGGGCGGGCGGAGCTGACCGCCGCCGATATTTCTCGCGCCCTAGAGCTTTATCGCCGGGCTTGCATGGTGCAGGCGGCGGCGCTGGCGGCGGGGCTTATCCTTGTCAGTTGAGCGTTGAAATCACCATCCTCGACCTCTCCACCGTCATGGCTTCGTTCTGCTCGCAACGACGATTTATAGGATTTGGCAGACCTAGCCAGAGTTGATCTTTATATTAGAAAATCACCTTGCCAGCGCCAGCAGCGCGTCGAGATCGACATGGCAAGCCAGATGCTCGGCGAGTTCGTCGAGGATGCGCTCGACCTCCGCCTCGTAATTCAATCCTGAGGCTTCGGCGCCGATCCAGTGCAAAAATTCGGCGCGAAAACTGTCGGCGGCGAACAGGCCGTGGACATAGGCGGCGCGGATATTGCCTTCCGCATTGCCGGCGCCATCGGGGCGACCGTCGGCGAAACGCAGCGTGGGACGGGCGCAATCTGAACCCGTGGTGACGCCGACATGCATTTCATAGCCGGAAAAAGCCGCGCCGGCGCTGGAGACGCCCGAGCAGGCGACAAGTTTTTTGGCGGTGGTGAGTTCGGTGTCGACCGCCAGCAGGCCAAGCCCTGGAGCCGCGCCGGCCAAACCTTCCATGCCCAGGGGATCGGCTATGCTCTGGCCGAGCATTTGATAGCCGGCGCAAATGCCGAAAATCTTGCCGCCGCGCCGGGCGTGGGCGCGCAGGTCGATGTCCCAGCCCTGGGCGCGGAAAAAGGCCAGATCGGCAAGGGTGGTCTTGCTGCCGGGCAGGATGATCAGATCGCAGAGCGGCAGCGGTTCGCCGGGCGCGACCAAAATAAGTTCGACGCCGGGCTCGGCTTTCAACGGGTCTAAATCGTCGAAATTGGCGATATGGGGCAGCAGCGGGACCGCGATTTTTTTGGCGCCGCCGCCGTGACGGGCGCCGCGCAGGGCAAAAGCGTCTTCGGCGGGCAGGCGCGCGGCCTGCTTGAAAAAGGGGATGAGGCCGAGCGGCGCCCAGCCGGTCTTTTCCGCGATGATTTTCAGCCCCTCGTCGAACAGCGTGGGGTCGCCGCGAAATTTGTTGACCACAAAGCCGCGCACCAGCGCCGCGTCCTCTGCGTCCAACACCGCTTTAGTGCCGACGATCTGGGCGATCACGCCGCCGCGATCGATGTCGCCGATCAGCACCACCGGCACGTCATGGGCGCGGGCGAAACCCATATTGGCGATATCGCCCCGGCGCAGATTGACCTCGGCCGGCGAGCCCGCGCCTTCGACCAGCACCAGATCGGTTTTGTCGCGCAAGAGATTGAAGGATTCGCTGACGAAGCCGGCCAGTTGCGGCTTCAGTCCCTGATAGTCGCGCGCCTTCGCCTGCCCAAAGATTTTGCCCTGGACGACGATCTGCGACCCGGTTTCGCTCTGGGGTTTGAGCAGGACCGGGTTCATGTGGACGCTGGGCGGCAGAAAGCAGGCGCGGGCCTGGAGCGCCTGGGCGCGGCCGATCTCGCCGCCGTCTTCGGTCACGGCGGCGTTGTTGGACATGTTCTGCGGCTTGAACGGCGCCGACTCTCAAGCCCTGCCGGGCGAAGGCGCGGCAGAAGCCGGCGACCAGCAGCGATTTGCCGACATCGGAGCCGGTGCCCTGGAACATCAGCGCGCGGGTCATAACCGCTCCGTCAAAACTCGATCCCCGCCTGCGCCTTCACGCCCGCCGCGAAATGGTGCTTCACCATTGTCATTTCCGTCACCAGATCGGCGGCGTCGATCAGCTCCTTTTTGGCGTTGCGGCCGGTGACGATCACATGCTGGTCCGGGCGCCTTGCGGCCAGGGTCGCGACCACCTCGTCCAGCGGCAGATAATCGTAGCGCAGGGCTATGTTCAGCTCGTCGAGCACCAGAAGCTTGATGCTTTCATCCGTCATCAGCTCGCGGGCCTTCGCCCAGGCGCGGGCGGCGGCGGCGATGTCGCGGGCGCGGTCCTGGGTCTCCCAGGTGAAGCCCTCGCCCATGGTGTGCCAGCTCACCTGTTCGCCAAAACGTTCCAGCGCGCGGCGTTCGCCGGCCTCCCAGGCGCCCTTGATGAATTGCACCACGCCAACGCGCCAGTCCTGGCCCAGCGCACGCAAAACCAGGCCGAAAGCCGCCGTGCTCTTGCCCTTGCCGGGCCCGGTATGGACGATCAGCAGACCCTTTGCCGAAATCGTCTTGCTCGCCACCTCGGCGTCCTGGACCTGCTTGCGCCTGGCCATTTTCTCCTTGTGGCGCGCCTCGTCGCTCATGCTCATTCCTCGAAGGCGGTGATCTCTATGCCAAAGCCCTGGAGGCCCACATATTTGCGCGGCGTCTTGGTGCGCAGCCGGATCGAGGAGACGCCGAGATTGCGCAGGATCTGCGCGCCCAGGCCAATGTCGAGCCAGTTTTTCGCCCGCTCGGTCTCGGCGCCAGTCTCCTCGCGCTGGCCGACCAGATTGGCCGGCACGCCCGCCGCGCCGTCGCGCAGATAGACCAGCACGCCGCGTCCATTCTTCTGAAAGGCCTCCAGCGCGGCGTCTATGGCCGAATGGCCGCCGAACAGATCGGTGAGAATATCGGCGCGATGCAGACGCGCGGGAATGTCCAGGCCATCGCCGATCTCGCCGGCGACCAGGGCGAAATGCTGGACCGAGTCGAAGGGCGTGACGAAAGCATAGCCCTTGAACGCGCCGAAGCGGGTCTGGACCGGAAATTCGGCGACGCGCTGCGCCAGTTTTTCCCGCGCCTGGCGATAGGCGATGAGATCGGCGACCGAAATCTGCTTGAGCCCGTGCTTTTCGGCGAAAGCGGAGATTTGCGGGCCGACCATCACCGTGCCGTCGTCATTGGCCAATTCGCAGATCACCCCGACCGGCGGCACGCCGGCGAGCTTGCACAGATCGACCGCCGCTTCCGTATGCCCGGAGCGCATCAGCACGCCGCCCTCGCGCGCCACCAGCGGGAAGACATGGCCGGGGCGGACGAAATCATTGGCGCCGAAATTATTATTGGCCAGCCCGCGCACGGTATTGGCGCGCTGCTCGGCTGATATCCCGGTGGTCAGGCCGTGTTTGACGTCGACCGAGACGGTGAAGGCGGTGCCCAGCGGCGCGTCATTCTCGGCGACCATGGGCGCCAGATGCAGGCGGCGGGCCTCTTCGATCGGCAGCGGCGCGCAGACGATGCCGCAGCAATTGCGGATGATGAAAGCCATTTTCTCCGGCGAGGCCAGGCTCGCGGCCATGACCAGATCGCCTTCGTTTTCGCGGTCGTCGTCATCGGTGACGACGACGATTTCGCCCCGCGCGATCGCCTGGATCGCCTCGGTCACGGAATGGCCCATGTCCCTCTCCATCCTCTTGTTGTCCGCCCCGAATCCGGGCAGAAAGTCGTTGGGCGTCACCGCCCCCCCGGTTTCGCGCGCGATTGCTTGCGCTGTTTCGCGCGACATCCACACGCTCTGCTGATTGCACAACTGGCTCACGGCGCCAGGGGTCAGCCCGAGCCGCCGAGAAAATTCAATCCGGCTGACGCCGGATTGGCGCAACCAATCCGCCAGTTTCATGGCGCCGGAGACTAGAACTTTTGCGGATTTTAGCAATACTAAAATCCCGGTTTGGAAGGCTGAACCCGCGTCGCGCGGGTGATTTTTTGCGTTTCTTCCCGGTTTTGACTGCGATTCTGACGGCGTCGACGGCCATAGCCGGTCCCTGCGCCGATCTGACGCAGGATGGAAAAAATTACACGGTGTGCAAATTCGATCCGCGCAAGGACGACATTCGCACCTTCTGGCAGGGCGACGACGGCGCGCCGCTGGCCTCTTTCGGCGCGCTGGCCGCCAGCCTGAAACGCGACGAAAAGCTGGTCTTCGCCATGAATGGCGGCATGTATGACAAGGATGACGCGCCGGTCGGCCTTTATATCGAGCGCGGAAACGAGTTGAAACACGCCAACATCCGCTCGGGGGCCGGAAATTTTCACTTGAAACCCAATGGCGTGTTCTATGTCGGCGGCGGCCGCGCCGGGGTGATGGAGACCACGCGCTTCCTGAAAGAGCGTCCCCAGGCCGATTACGCCACGCAGTCCGGGCCGCTGCTGGTGTTTGGCGGGCGTTTTCACCCGCGCATCCACGCCGAGGGCGTTTCGGAAAAAACCCGCAATGGCGTGGGCGTCGACCGCGACGGCCTGGCGGTTTTCGCCATTTCCAACGAGCCCGTGACCTTTTTCGCCTTCGCCAGTTTTTTTCGCGACAGGCTGCAATGCGACAATGCGCTGTTCCTCGACGGCTCCGTTTCCGCGCTCTATGCGCCGGAGCTGAACCGCGACGATTTTACCCTGCCGCTTGGCCCGATGATCGGCGTCGTCGTCAAGGGCAAGTGACTGAAATCTCCTTGCCTTGATGGCGGCTTGGGCCTAGCTTGGCGGCAAAGGAGGCCGCCGCCATGCTCGCCCGCGCCCTTGTCGCCCTGCTGCTGCTGACCGGCGCGGCGAAAGCCGATTGCTACGATGTGTTCGGCTGCTCGGATCGCAATTATTTCCGCGCCGCCGACCTCGCCGACGGGCCGAATTGCGATTTCCTCTACATGATGCGCAACGCCATCTACAAGCAGCGCGGCTATTGCTTCAACACCCAGCGGGGCATAGCGACCTTCGGCAACGCCGGCTGCCGCTATGACGACGTCAGCCAGGTCCCGCTCAACAATTACGAGCGCGCCAATGTCGCGGCCATTGCTTCCGTTGAGAAGGCCAAGGGCTGCCCGCGTTAAATAGATTCTGATGCCTTGGACCGACGACAAAGGACGCAAAACAGCGGGAAGCGCGACGCCCGACATGCGTTCCTCTGTTCACTGTGACGGCGCTGATTTACTCTCACAATGTTCCATAGGCGCGCCCAAAAAAGCGAAAGAAGTCGACCACAACGCCGAATAGGAAGGAAAGGATCAGAACCCATCGACTCCTGCCTCCGGCGTACATGTAAACGGCGCTAGCAACGACGCAAACTTCGCTAACCATGACGTCAAAATTGGCAACTCCGAAACAGTAAAGCAGAGACGGGGCATTGTAGTACTTGTCAATTTCAAATCTAGAAATGCCAAACGAATAAATTTTCTGCGTCATAAAATTAACGAACCCTGCAACAAGCATTATGTGAAACAACACTATCAGCATTAAAACCTCGAATTAAATATGAGAAAGGAGCGAGATTCTATTGTGTATACACATATTATCCCATAGCCCGACGAAATTCTCAGTTCCCAAGTGTCTCTTTGGTGTCCTCATTGTTGCCGCAAGCCTGACCTGAAGAACAATAAGGTCCGACTGCCGGTCATCCTAACAATCCAATTTTCGTGCTAAGGATCGTCGCTCATCATGAATAACCAGTTGTGAGCTAATTCTCAAAAGCCTCCTTTGGCAAGGCGGGCCGACCGCTTGCATGATAAAAATCGGAGTCAAACCGTTTTTCGGAAATCAGAGGCGATGGTGGCATTCGAGCCGTTTCCAATCGTCGCTCTTGGACGCCAAGCGCGTGATTTTGACCGCTAGCTCTTGTTCTTGTCGGCGCCGACCAAAGCCTGAAGAATCTGGTCCGAAATGGTCTGCACCGCGCCCGGCGTGTGCGAGACGAACAGAGTATTGGTCTTGTTCTGCTCGCCGATGGATTTCAGCGTGTCGAAATATTGGGTGACCAGCACCAGTTGCATGACCTCCTGGGCGCTGGCTTCGCCCAGGGCCTTCTGGAAATCCTCGATGGAGCCGCGCAGGCCCTCGATGATGGCGCGGCGCTGATTGGCGATGCCCTGGCCCTGCAAGGCCTTGGACTCCGCCTCTGCCTCGGCTTTTTTCACCACCAGGATTTTTTCCGCCTCGCCGCGCGCCGCCGCCGCCACCTGCTCGCGCTGAGCGGCGTTGATGTCGTTCATCGCCGATTTGACCTTGGCGTCGGGAATGATGTCGGTAACCAGCACATTGACGATCTCGTAGCCGAAGCCGGCCATGTCCACGTCGAGTTCATGTTTCACCGCCGCGGCGATGCCGGACTGGCTGGCGAAGACTTCGTCGAGCGTCATGCCCGGCACATGGCCGAGCACGACCTGCTCGACATAGGCGCGAATCTGCGCCTCGGGGTCGGAGAGGCTGTAATAGGCGGCATAGACCTTTTCGGCGCGCACCCGGGTTTGCACGGAGATGGGAATGGTGACGAAGACATTGTCCTTGGTCTTGGTCTCCATGGTCAGTTCGATCTGGTTGACCCGCAGGCTCATGCGCCCGGCCAGGGCCTCGATCATTGGAATCTTCCAGTTCAACCCGGCTTCGGCGCTGCGCACATAGCGGCCGAAACGGGTGATGATCGCCACCTGCGCCGTCTGCACGGTGAAAAACGAACCGAGAATGATCACCAGGGCGAAAAACAGCCCGAAGGAAAACAGGATCGACAGCAGGACATTCATGGCAGGCCCCCAAATCAGCGGCGCGTGACGATGACCTCATAGCCGCCGGTCCCAACGAACCAGGAAACGACCCAGGAGACGAAACTCACGACCAGCGAGGTCAGGATCGCCGCGCCCAGCCCGTCTACGGCAAAACCGTCAAGAAAATGCGCAACAAGCTCGATCATCAGCCCGTTGATCACCAGAAGGAACAGACCTAACGTCAATATGGTGATCGGAAAGGTCAATATGACCATAATCGGCCGGACCACGGCATTGACCAGACCAAGCAGGATGGCCGCCCAGAGCAGGCTTTCGGTCGAAGAGAAGTGGACGCCCGGCACAAGGCGCGAGGCCACGTAAAGCCCCAAAGCGACAATGGCGGCGCGGACAAGAAATCCGATCATGGCAGTCTCCCGTTGCCCCTAAGATAGGGAGCGCAAGCGAGGCCGCCAAGAGCCGCCTCGCTTGCGAAATGCTTACAAGCTGGCCACGGCCTCCAGCGGTCCGCGTCCGCGCCGGGCGAAAATCTTGTTCAGCGCCGAGACATAGGCGCGGGCCGAGGCCACCAGCGTGTCCGGGTCGGCGCCCTTGCCGGCGCAGACCATGCCGTCGTCGGACAGGCGCACCGAGACTTCCGCCTGCGCGTCCGTGCCTTCGGTCACCGCATGGACCTGGAACAATTCCAGCTTGGCGTCATGCGGGGCCAGGGCGCGGATGGCGTTGAAAATAGCGTCGACCGGACCATTGCCTGTGGCCTGATAGGTTTTTTGCTCGCCATCTATGTCCAGCGTCAGAGCCGCCGATTGCGGGCCCTTGGTGCCGGCCATGACCGACAAGGCGACGACCTTGATGCGCTCATGGGCGTTGGCGATTTCGTCATCGACCAGCGCGACAATGTCCTCGTCGTAAACGATTTTCTTGCGGTCTGCCAAATCCTTGAAGCGGGTGAACGCGACTTCCAAGCCGTTGTCGCCCAGATCGTAGCCCAACTCCTTCAGCTTTTCCTTGAAAGCGTGGCGGCCGGAATGCTTGCCCATCACCAGCGAGGTCTTGGACACGCCAACCGACTCAGGCGTCATGATCTCGTAGGTATGGGCGTTTTTCAGCATGCCGTCCTGGTGGATGCCGCTTTCATGGGCGAAAGCGTTCCGGCCGACGATGGACTTGTTATATTGCACCGGGAAGGAGGTCACCGCCGACACCAGTTTCGAGGCGCGGTTCAGCAATTTCGTCTCGATACGGTTGGAAAAAGGCAGCACGTCGGCGCGGGTTTTCAGCGCCATGACGATTTCCTCCAGCGCCGCATTGCCGGCGCGCTCGCCAATGCCATTGATCGTGCATTCGATCTGGCGGGCGCCGCCCTGCACGCCAGCGATGGAATTGGCCACCGCCAGGCCCAGGTCGTTATGGCAATGCACCGAGAAAATCGCCTTGTCGGCATTGGGCACCCGCGAGCGCACCATTTGGAACAGAGCGCGATATTCATCCGGCGTGGTGTAGCCGACGGTGTCCGGGATGTTGATCGTGGTCGCGCCCGCCGAAATGGCGGTCTCCACGGCGCGGCAGAGGAAATCAGGCTCGGTGCGGGTGCCGTCCTCCGCCGACCACTCGACGAATTCGACGTGATTTCTCGCCCGCGACACCGAGGAAGCGATCAGCTCCAGCACCTTGTCGGGCGCCATTTGCAGCTTGTACTGCATATGCACCGGCGAGGTGCTGATGAACGTGTGGATGCGGGGTATGCGCGCATGTTTCACCGCCTCGGCGCAGCGGTCGATATCCTTGGGCGCGGCGCGGCTCAAGCCCGCGACCGAGGCGTTTTTGACGCGGCGGGCGACTTCCGACACCGAGTCGAAATCGCCCTGCGAGGCGATGGGAAAGCCGGCCTCGATGATATCGACGCCCAGCGCGTCCAGGACGTCGGCGACCTCCAGCTTCTCCTCTGATGTCATCGAGGCGCCCGGGCATTGCTCGCCGTCGCGCAGGGTGGTGTCGAAAATGAAAACGCGGTCGTTTTCGCGGGGGGTCTCTACGGTCATGATTGGCTCCAGAACGGTGCGCCCTTTGGCCCAGGCTTAGATTTTTTGCTGAGAACGCGCAACAGGCGCGACAAGCCGGGCCGGGCAGGAAATCTGCGGCGAAGGCAAAACCCCTGAGCGCCCAGGCGACAAAGCCCGGCCGGCCCTCAGGGGACGATAAGAAGGAGTTTTTGGGGGGCGAGCGCGCGCGCAAAAGCCGGCGTCGCGCTGTTGGGCGCGGCTTTCAGCAGTTGCGTGTGGTCGGCGACAAAGGTCACGTGCGGCTCTCTTGGCAGGTTTTTTCGAACCTGGAGTATTTCTAATAACCGATTTGCCCCCTGCGAGGCAAGCTTCCCGCAAAAGCGATTTTCATCCGCCGTCAATCGGGCCCCAGGCCGCTCGCCTTGAGCAGATCGCCCAGCGCGGTGCGACCCGCCGCTTTCAGCAGCCGGGCGCGCAGAACCGCCGGCAGCGGCAAGTCCATTTTCTTGCCGTCGCCGAGCCGGGCATAGGCGGCGAGCAGGCGGCGCAGATCATAGGTCGAGCCATAGACTTCGGGCACCGCGCGTTCGACATTCAGCAGCGTATAGACCGCCTCCATCGGCGTGCGCACCGAATATTCGACGGTGAAAATGCAATCGCGCTGCTGGGATTCGGCGAATTGGCCTATGAAGGCGAAATTGACCGCGCCCTGTGGAACCACGTCCGGCCGGTCGCCGGCCTGGCGCGGCATGAAAAAGGCGGTGACATAGGGCATCATCACCGGGACGGCGCTGGCGCCCGTCGCCGCCAGTTCGGGAATCTCGTCGAGCGGCGCGCCCATGTGATAGAGCCATTCCCGCGTGATCTCCTCGCCGGTGCAGTCCTGCATAGGCTTTTTCACATAGTCGCCGGGCCGGTCGACATAGAGGCCGTATATCCAGGCGACGACCTGGTCCTTGGGCTGCGCCTTGAAATGCGGCTGGCGATTGACCGTCCAGCTCATCAGCCAGCTCGAATCCCTGACCGTGACAATGCCGCCGGTGACCACCTTGCCGCTGAACGGGTCGCGCCTGGCGATCTTCTCGATCACCTTGGGGATGCGGGCGTCGAGCGTGGTCGCCGTGGCCGATTCCCATTTGCTGCGGGCGATGTCGCCGGCGAAGACGTCGGGGCGGCCGAAGGCCTCGTCCTTGGCCGCGATGCGCCGCCACAGATCCCAGGCCGGCGCCGGGCCCGTGTCGAGCCGCGCCGGCGTGTGGTGATCGCCGCAATCGGAATTTTCGGTCAGCGAGCCTATGGTGAGAAACGCCAGATCGTCCGGTCCGAGATCGACGCCGCCCTCGACGCCGTCGCGCCGCCAATGAATGCGGGTCGCCTGTTTGCGCCCCGGCGTCAGCGCGAAATCGACATCGGTGACCTCGACGCCATATTCGAAGCGGACGCCGCGATCCTCGAGCCATTTGCGCAGGGGCAGGACCAGGGATTCATACTGGTTGTAACGGGTGAATTTCAACGCGGTGAAATCCGGCAGGCCGCCGATGTGATGGATGAAGCGATGCAGATAGAGCTTCATTTCCAGCGCCGAATGCCAGGTCTCGAAGGCGAACATGGTCTGCCAGTAGAGCCAGAAATTGCTGGCGAAGAATTCCGCGTCGAAAATCTCGTCGATGCGCTTGTTCTCCATGCTCTCGCGGCTGGCGAGGAAGAGTTTCGCCAATTGCCGCCGCCCCCGCCGGCTCAAGGTGAACAGGCCGTCGGTGCGCGCGTCCTGGCCGCGCTGGATCGTGGCGCGCTGCAAGGAGGAATTGGGATCGTCGCGGTTCAGACGATAGAATTCGTCGAGCACGCTGGCGTCCTCGACCTCGAGCGAGGGAATGGAGCGGAACAGGTCCCACAGGCATTCGTAGCGATCCTCCATTTCCCGGCCGCCACGAATGACGAAGCCGCGTTTGGGATCGTTGAATCCGTCCAGCGCGCCTCCAGGCAGGTCGAGCCTTTCGAGAATGGCGATCCTGTCGCCGGCCATCTGGCCGTCACGGATCAGGAAAGCCGCCCCCGCCAGGGACGCCAGTCCCGCGCCGACGAACCAGGCCGTCTTGGCCTCCACCCCCTCCGGTTTGCGGGGACGGACGAAAGCTTCGTAATTTCCGTTGGCGTAACGCATGGCGCGCTTCCCTGCTTCGAGGCATCGCGCCGGATTGATGCGCCTCCGGGGCCGGCCTTGTCCTTGATCGGCGTCAAGAGCGGCCTTTCCCAAGGTTGAATAGGGTATGGGGGTATGCTATAAGGCCGCATGTCCCACACCATCCGCGACAAGCAAAAGCTTCTCGCCCGCGTGCGCCGGCTGCGCGGGCAGGTCGAGGCGCTCGAACGGGCGCTGGACTCCGAGGCCGGCTGCGAGAAGGTCATGCATCTGATCGCCGCGGCGCGCGGCGCCATGGCCGGGCTGATGGCCGAGGTGGTGGAAGATCATATCAACACCCATCTGGTGGACGAGACGCGCTTTCCCGGGGCGCTGGACCGCGAGGCCGCCGGGCATTTGCTCGACGTCGTCCGCGCCTATCTGAAATGAGGCCGTCATGACCGAGGCTTTTCACGATCACGTCTTTCTCGGCGCCGATCACGCGCGTGCGGAAAAAAAGACCTGGGCGGTGATCTGGCTGTGCCTGGCGATGATGGTCGCCGAAATCGCCGGCGGGCTGCTGTTCGGCTCGGTGGCGCTGGTCGCCGATGGCGTGCATATGTCCACCCACGCCGGCGCGCTGCTGCTGGCGGCGCTGGCCTATTCCTTCGCCCGGCGCCATGCCGACGATCCGCGTTTCAGCTTTGGAACCGGCAAATTCGGCGATCTCGCCGGCTTCGCCTCGGCCATCGTGCTCGGCTTCATCGCCATTCTGGTCTTTTGGGAATCGGCGGCGCGGCTGTTTTCGCCGGTGGCGATCAATTTCAACGAGGCCATTCCCATCGCCGCGCTTGGATTGGCGGTCAATCTCGTCAGCGCCTGGCTTTTGGCCAGCGGCCACGATCATCATCACGGCCATGCGCATGACCACGATCACGATCATCACGACCATGACCATGACCATGACCATCACGCCCAGGGCGCCGCGGTCCAGGACAATAATTTCCGCGCGGCCATCGCCCATGTGCTCGCCGACGCCGCCGTCTCCGTGCTGGTGATCGCCGGGCTGCTGCTGGCGAGGTTTTATGGCTGGCTGTTCATGGACCCGCTGGCCGGCATGATCGGCGCGCTAGTGATCGCCTCCTGGGCGCTGACCCTGGTCCGCGACGCCGGCGCCGTGCTGCTCGACATGGTGCCCGACCGCAAAATGGCGGAAAATCTGCGCCTCGCTGTGGAAGGCAACGGCGACCGTCTGGCCGACCTGCATCTCTGGCGGCTCGGCCCCGGCCATCTCGGCGCAGTGCTGTCCATCGTCAGCGCCGCGCCGCGCGGCGAAGATTTTTATCGGGAAAAGCTTGCTCCGTTCAAGGCGCTGTCGCATATCACCATCGAGGTGCGGCAGGGCTGATTGTCCCATTCAGGCCCCGCGCCGCCAACAGACGCAGGTCCATGGTCGAGTTTTCCGTTTTCGATCTCGTCAATGTCGTCGAAGGCGGAACGCCCGGGGACGCGCTGCGCAATGCCGGCGCGCTCGCGCAGCAGGCGGAGCGCTGGGGCTACAAGCGCTACTGGGTGGCCGAACATCACAATATGGTGGGAATCGCCAGCGCGGCGACCTCGGTGGTGACAGGCTATCTCGCCAGCGTCACCAGCACGATCAGGGTCGGCGCCGGCGGGGTCATGCTTCCCAACCATTCGCCGCTGGTCATCGCCGAGCAGTTCGGCACGCTGGAATCGCTTTATCCCGGCCGCATCGATCTGGGGCTGGGCCGCGCGCCGGGCACGGATCGACAGACGCTGCTCGCCCTGCGCCGCGACCCCCAGGCGTCCGACCGCTTCCCGCAGGATGTGCTGGAGTTGCAGGCGTTTTTTGGCCCCGTGCAGCCTGGACAGCAGATTCGGGCGGTTCCCGGCGCCGGTCTCGGCGTGCCCCTGTGGATTCTCGGCTCGAGCCTCTATGGCGCCCAGCTCGCGGCGGCGTTGGGCCTGCCCTATGCCTTCGCTTCGCATTTCGCCCCCGAGGCGCTGTTTGACGCCTTTGCAGTCTATCGCGCGCGGTTCTCGCCCTCGGCGCAAGCGAACACGCCCTACGCCATGGCCGGCGTCAATGTGTTCGTCGCCGAAACCGACGCCGAGGCCCAGCGGCTGTTCACCTCCAACCAGCAGCGCGTCGTCGATATGGTCAGGGGCACACGCGGGACGCTGAAGCCGCCGATCGACGACATCGCCAGCTATGCTTCGCCGGAGGAACTGGCGCAGGCGGGGCGGATGCTGGCCTGTTCCTTTGTCGGCGCGCCCGCGACCGTCGAGGCGAAGCTGAAGGATTTTGTCGCGCGCACCCAGGCCGACGAGCTCATCGTCGCCTCGGCGATCTTCGATCCCGCGGCGCGGCAACGCTCATACCGGCTGCTGGCCGACGTCGCCGCGCGGCTGAGCGAGTCCTTCGCCGCGAGGCGAACAGCCTAAAGCAGCGTTCCGTGCAGGATCACCAGGGCGATGGTGAAATAGATCACCAGGCCGGTGACATCGACCAGGGTGGCGACAAAGGGCGCGGAGGCGCTGGCGGGATCGAATTTCAGCCTTTGCAGGACGAAGGGCAGCATGGAGCCGGCCAGCGAGCCGAAAGTGACAATGCCGACCAGCGCCGCGCCGACGGTGACGGCGACCAGAAACCAGTGCTCGCCATAGTCGTAAATGCCCATTTTCTGCCAGAGCACGATGCGAACAAGCCCGATCGCGCCGAGGATCGAGCCCAGCACCAGACCCGAGGGCAATTCGCGCATCGCCACACGCCACCAGTCGCGCAGCTTCAACTCGTCCAGCGCCAGGGCGCGGATGATCAGCGAGGTCGCCTGCGAGCCGGAATTGCCGCCCGAGCTCATGATCAGCGGAATGAACAGGGTCAGCACCACCGCCTTTTCCAGCTCGCTCTCGAAATGCTGCATGGCGCTGGCGGTGAGCATTTCCGAGAGGAACAGCGCGCAGAGCCAGCCGGCGCGCTTCTTGATCATGGCGAAAAAGCTCATGGCCATATAGGGCGCGTCGAGGGCTTCGAGGCCGCCCATTTTCTGCGCGTCCTCGGTCGCCGTGTCGACAATGGCGTCGATGACGTCATCGACCGTGACAATGCCGAGTATCCTGCCGGCCTCGTCGAGCACCGGGGCGGCGCTGAGGTCATATTTGGAGATGAGATGCGCGACTTTTTCGCGCGGCTCGTCGGGCGCGACCGACAAGGGCTTGCGATCCGTGCCGATCGACACGATCAGCGCCTGCGGATCGGCCATCACCAGTTCGCGCAGCGAGATCGCCCGCAGCAGCACGCCCTTGGCGTCCACGACATAGATGGCGTAAACCGTCTCGAGCGCGGCGGAATTGGTGCGGATGGCGTCGAGCCCCTGCGCCGCGGTCCATTCCGGGCGCGCGCGGAAAAACTCCGTGGTCATGATCCCGCCCGCCGTATCCGGCTCGTAGGACAGGAGTTTTTCCATCTCGCCGCGCGGCGCCGGAGGCAGCAGCGTCAGCAGGGTCGCCGCCTTGTCGGCGTCCAGATGGCGGAAGATTTCGGCGCGGCGGTCGGCGGCGATTTCGGTGAGCAAGGGAACCGACCGCACCGCGGGCATGGCGTCGATCAAATCCGCCGCCTTTTCCAGGCCGGCCTGTTCGAAAATCTGAACGGCGGCGGGGAAATCCATGTCGGCGAGCAGCGACGCGCCGCGTTCGGTCTCCATCTCGTTCAGCGCTTCGACGGCGTCGGCGGGATGCAAGCCCGCGAGGTCTTTGGCCTCGGCGATGTCTTCGAGGGTCATGCGGAATCCTTCGACGCTGGCGGGAGCTATGGAATTGGCGAGACCGGCCGCCGCATGGCTTCCGGCGCCGTCATATTCACCAAAACGCCAACCGCGCCAAGCGAAAAAGGCGCTAAACCGCCATGGATCGCAAAATCGCCGCGACGCGCCGCGCGGCGAAGTCCAGACCGTGCTGGGTCTCGACGATATAATGGGCGCGGGCGCGCTTTTCCGCGTCGGGCGTCTGGCGCTTCAGGATTTGTTCCGCCTGGGCGGCGCTCATCGTCCCCCGCGCCAGGATCCGCGCCCTTTGCAGTTCCGGCGGCGCGGTGACGACGATCACCGCATCGACGTCCTTTTGCGCGCCGGTCTCGAACAGCAGGGGAATGTCGAGGACGCAGACCGGCGCGCCGGCCTGGCGCAGCTTCGCCAGGAAGTCCACGCGCTTGGCGAGCACGGCGGGATGGACGATCTTTTCCAGCGCGGCGATGCTTTCGGGCTTGCCGACCACGGCCTCGCGCAGCGCGGCGCGATCGACCTTGCCGTCCTCGATCGCCTGCGGGAATTTCGCCGCCAGCGCGGGGACCAGTTCGCCCTCATAGAGCCGGTGGACGCAGGCGTCGGCGTCGAACACCGCGACGCCGTTGTTGCGGAAAAGCCCGGCCGTGGTGGACTTGCCCATGCCGATCGAACCGGTCAGCCCGAGAATGCGCATGGATCCTGCCTCCGCGAAACATCTCTGTTTCTAGCCGAGCGGCTCGATCATCTGCAACAGGCAGCCGCCGGCATAGCCCGGCCGCAACGCCTTCAGCAGCGCCACCCCGGCTTGCAGATCGAGCAGGAAGCGCCGCGCCGCCTCATCCTCCAGGGCGAAAACGATTTCCGGCGTCACCCCTTGCGCCGCGTCGCTTTCCAGCCAGGCCATGCGGACCGGGCGGCCCGCGCCGCCGGCCTGCGGCGGCATCGCCTCGCTATCGAGGCCCATCAGCGTCAGCACGCCGCCGATGTCGTCGCGCCGCGCCGTATCCAGCGCCGGGCCGGGGGTCAAATCGGCTTCGCCGAGCGCGCCGAAATAAGCGATCAGGCGGTAAGCCTCCGGAGCCTGCTCGGGCAATTCATGGCTTTCGCCATCGAGAAAGGGATAGAAAACAGCCATGCGTCCTCCGGCGGTCCGCCAGCCGCCAGGGCGAACGGCGTCATCAGGCGGACGATGGGTCCGCCTGCTTTCAAAGCTTTGGGAAAGGGCTCAGTGCGCCGGCGAGGACAGCCCGGCTTTCGCCGCCGCGATCCATTTTTTCAGCTCGGCGACATGGCCCGCCTCTTCCTCGGCGAATTCGGCGGCGAAGCGCTTGATTTCCGGGTCGGCGGTCGTATCGCGCACCGATTTGTAATAGTCGTGGCCGGCGGTTTCGGCGGCCAGCGCGATCTCCAGGGCCTCGTCGCGGCCGATCATGGGATCGGCGCCCCAGATGGCGGCGCATTCCGGGCTTTCCAGATCGGGCCAGATGAGATCGCCGGACTGCAATTCGGGAATATCGCGAAAGCCGGCGCGGGCCTTGGCGTCGGCCAGATGCAGGCGCGAATAATTGGCGAGCTGCCGGAACAATTGCGCGACTTCCTTGTTTCCAGCGCTTTCCATGGCGTCGGCGAGTTCGCCGAACCGCGTCGCGGCCTCGGCCTCGAGGTGGATGGAATGGGCGAGAAATTCTTCGACGGTCAGCATAGCGCACTCCAACGCGCGTTTGCGCACGAGATTGTGGATGGGCGAGCACAGGCGCCGTTGCAAAATCCGCACCGGCGCCAGGGCCGGCGGCACGCGGAAATTTTCCGACAGGACCGTCGCAATCGCAACCCGATTGCATCGATTGGAACAGATTGTCAGCTCTGGGCCGCCAAGACAGGCCGGGTCCGACCACGGCTGTCGCATGCGCCGTGGACCTCCCGCGTCAGCATTTTCAGGTGAAGCGGCCGAAGGCTTTCCCAAAAAAGGGACTGCGCCTTTACGCGTCCTCATGTAACAATCCAGTGCTTCTCTCAGGATCGAATCGCATGACCGCTGCCGCAGATCTGCTCAAGACCGCCGGAAAGAAACGGTTTCACACCGTTCTTGCCGATCCGCCTTGGCGATTCCAGAACAGCACCGGCAAAGTCGCGCCGGAGCACAAGCGCCTTGCGCGCTATGGCACCATGACCCTGGACGACATTTGCGCGCTGCCGGTCGCGGAGGTTTGCGCCGATCCGGCCCACCTTTATCTTTGGGTTCCAAACGCCCTTCTGCCGGATGGCCTCCGAGTCATGAAGGAATGGGGCTTCACCTACAAGAGCAACATTGTCTGGCATAAGGTCCGCAAGGACGGCGGCAGCGATGGCCGAGGCGTTGGCTTCTATTTCCGCAATGTAACGGAGCTTTTGCTGTTTGGCGTTCGCGGCAAGAACGCCCGCACCCTTCAACCCGGACGCACGCAGGTCAACCTTCTGGCGACCAGGAAGCGCGAGCACAGCCGCAAGCCGGATGAGATTTTCGACATTATCGAAGCTTGCTCTCCAGGCCCGCGGCTGGAAATGTTTTGCCGCGGCGTCCGCAAGGGGTGGACGGTTTGGGGCGATCAGGCCGATGATTCCTATTCGCCGACCTGGGACACCTACGCCAATCATTCGCAGTCCGAGACCCAGGCCGCCGAATAGTCAGGCCATCGGCGCCGTCCAGTCGCTGACGCATTTCGGCGTTATGCCGACGACCAGGACAGGGCAACCGCCGTTCCGGCCCGCATTCATTCTGTAGAGCAGCTTGCCCATCCAGGTGGTGGAGGCGCCATATTTGTTCATCAGCCCCATGTCGCGGAAGATCTCGTTCAGCGACGCGCTGCGCGTCACGAGCACGGCGCAATCGATCGCGCCCGACAGATAAAAGGCGTGGAAGGCGTAGAGATCTCGGTCAAACGTCTGATCCTTGGAATTCCATTCGAGGTCGAAGGCGACCGCGCCTTTGACGTAATCGATCTTATGGCCGTCCAGGTAGCGCTCGCGCCTGATAACTCGCTCCTTTGGCGCCGTGACCGTTTTGCCCCTGGCGTTCGTCTCGGCCTCACGCCATGACAGTTTGACCTCAAGATCGCCGCGAATGTTCGTCTCATGCCAGCCCAGAGGCCGCAGCGACGCCGAGAACAGCTTGGGCATCTCGGATTCATTGCCGCCTGGCGCGGCGATCATCGCCTTTGTGATCGTGAAGGCGCGCAGCGCGTCGCAGATTTCGGCAAAGTCCTCTTGTCGCGTTTCGGCCAGAATGACGGCGGCGTTCTTGTACGAATAGACCTCGTATTTTTCCAGAATGTCCGACGGGACTTTCCGTTCGACGGCGGCTTGCGGATCCGCGCCTTCGGGATGCGTCGAAACGTCCGATATTTCATCCGCCGGGGAAAGGTCTTCGTCGGTCACAGGCAATTCCCAATTTCGAAAACCTGAATTGCCTATCCGATTCTTGGCCTCGGATCCATGACCGCAACGACAGCTTGAACGGGGGTGTTCGGGCGCCTGGAGCCGGGGTCGTGGATGGCGAAGACGATGCTTTTTGGCGCCGTCATCGCTGCGCTCCGACCGGGATTTCTGGATTTTTCCACATGAACGAAAAACTCTGGCGGTCCCGCGCGGCTAAATTCCGGCAAACCCTGTCGGCGCGCGACCCTGAACTCATTTCGCGGCGGTGGGAACCAGCGCGTCGACGACGCCGGAGCCTGAGTCCACGAGCTGTTGCGCGCTGACCCAGATCTCGCGGTCCGCGATTTTGCCGCGCATCTCGCGCAGCCATTGCGGATTGACGCGCCGCCCGGCGATGTCGGTCGCGTAAAAACTGTCGGTGATGACCGACTCCAGCGCCTTGCTGGCCAATGGGGCGACGGCGGGCGCGCTCTTGCCGCCCTCCCGCCCGGCGGGAAGAGCGAAGCTCACCTGGTGAAACATGAAATGCGCGCCCGGATCGGCCGTGCGCAGCGCGCCCAGCAGGTAGATCGGCACGCACATCGACGCGCAGGTCGCGCCTTTCTCGACGGAGGTGTCGATCTCGCGCCGCAGCGCCGCGTCGCGGATCGCCGCCATCACCTCATGGCCATGTCCAAGCGCGCCGCCGGGAGAATTCATGGCGATGACCAGGGGGCGCGGATCGGCTTTGAAGCGCTCGATCGCCGCGGCGATCTGGTCGCGCATGGGCGCGGCGATGGGGCCGCTCCAGGCGAGCACGATGCGGCCAGGCTCTTCGCGAACGGCCAGCGTCTGGGTCGCCGGCCCCACGGCGGCCGAAGGCGCCAGCTCGTTTTTGGCGATCAGCGCCGCCGCCACGCAAAAGCCCAGGATTTTCGCGCGCGACATGGCGCCGCCTTTCTAAATGGCGCAGCCCTCAGGCGGCGGCGCGGGGATCGGCCTGCGCGCTTTCGACCCGCGTCTTCAGTTCCGCGAAGCCCGCCAGCAGCGCGCGATGGGCCGCGCCGCCGACATAGCGCCCCTTCACCAGCGCGCTCAGGCCGGCGAGGAAACCCGCGACCAGGCCGACGGCCATCGCGAGAAAGGTCAGGGTCCGGTTTAAAAGCTCGGTCTCGGCGGCATAAGCGATGGTCAGCGCGTTGGGATCGACGCTCGAACACACCGGCGTGAGCGGCTGTCCGCCGCCGCTGACGAAGGCCATCATGAAATCGACCGCGACCGGAGCCTGATTGGGCTCGGCGCGCGATTTGATCTTGGCGGAACAATTGGTGATCAGGAAATTATGGCGCGTGCACAGGCCGTCGGCGACCTGCATGTCATAGGCGGGCCGCCATGTGCCGGCGAGGCGATGATCGCGCAGGATGTCGCCGGCATAGGGCAAGATCAGGAACCACAGCACGGCCGCCAGCGCCAGTAGGCTGACGACGAGCCGGACGGGACCGATTTTCGCCCAATAGGGCAGTTTGCCGGTCCTGGCCGCCGCCAGCGCGCCCGCCAGATCCGCCGACGGCGCCGGTTGGCGATGGGACGGGGCGCCCGCCGCGTATTTTCGCTTGCCGAATTCCGCCATCAAGTCCCCCCAAAATCGAATAATGCAGCCGGGTCAAATAATACGACAGAGTAAGGCGCGCGATTGAACCAATCGTAAACGGCGATTGGCGCGTTTTTGCTTTGGTGAACCTTGGGTAAAGCTGACGGTCGATCCGGGGCGATTTGGGCGCGAGTTGGCGTGGCGATGCCGAATGACGCAAAATGGCGGGAAGCGGAAGTAGCGTCACTGGCCGGTAATCGTCGGACAGCTGCAATTCCTATGTCCGTGAATACGGTGACGCTCAGCCTAAAGCTGGCGCAAATTGCAGGAAACCGATATTGCTGCACCCCGGTGCGTCTTTCCTTGGGTTTTCAATGAAGTCAGATTTTCTTTTGGTTTTTGGCGTCTCATTTGTCGCCTTGTCGATGCCGGCATATGCGCTCGACTGCGCAAAAGTTTCAGCGTCGGTCGAAAAGCTCATTTGCCAAACCCCCGAATTGATGCGGGTAGATAGTGAGATGGGCGCGGCCTATTTCAAACTCTTACGCGCAACCACAGACCCGGATTTCCACGAATATCTCATACGCAGTCAACGTAGATGGATTCAGGTTCGTTTGGAGGGACCCCAACGGTTTGGCTTGGCGGAAGACGACAAGACCGCCGATCAAGAAGTCTTGCTAAAGATAACCCGTGACCGCTTGGAATCTCTACGGTCGGGCGAACTCATTCACAAAATGGAGGAGCAGCGGAAGACCGTTTCGAAAGAGAGCGGCGGTCCATTTGCTGGCTACGCGACGAAATGCATTTCCTATCCTCCACCTTACGGGAATTGGGGCTATGACTGTGCGGGCACATGGCAACGACAAAATCATGATCGAATTTGCAGTGCACACGCAGTATGGACCAGCGGGCGGACCTCTGAATATCGGCTTGTCAGCGCGCTTATAGCTGGCGAACTAAAAAATGTCGCGCGTTGCTCGACCGGCGAATTCGACAAGGAACAATGCCCCGATAGCCCTGACGATGCTGAAACGAACGCTGCCGCGCACTGGAATACTAATCCGCAGCCAGCCCGAGACTTGCCAACTGCCCATCTAAACGACCTCTGGAAGTACGATCCCGATATCGAACCCGATGAACCCGATCCAAAGTGGATGCGGGATTGCCTGTTCGCTCCGACTTTTCCGCCCCCGGAGCTTAGCCATCCCGACGGCGCGGAGACAAAGTGACGCTTCGCGCGACGGGCTGAAATCTGGTTCAGAAGCGACCTTCACTTCCGAGTGCGGACGTCTTCCTCGAGCCGGCTCCACTCATTGCCCGAGGGCGTCGCGTTTCTGTTTGCGCCCCCTGCGGCGCGACGGGGCCTGCTCGGTTCGCCGCCGCCGCTGAATTCGATCCGCTCCTGTTCAGTGGTGACGACGGGATGGGCGACGGCTGTTTTTTGGCGCCGTCATCGCGGCGCCCGGAGCCTGATTTTTGACGATTTTCTATTTCTGGTTGAAACGACATCGCGCAAAACAGGCGAAAACATGAAGGTTTTTGCAAAAAAACCACGATTTTTGGCAAAATACGCGTGCTTCTTGATGCGACAACCCCTCGGTTGTCCAGACGCCCTTGGGAGGTGAAAATGTTTCAGAGCCCGACTCCGGCGGGGCGGGTTATAGCGTTTTTATTGCTACAACAATTAGTTGTTAAAATACCCAGCGCAGCGCCCGGGGCGTTTCACATGAAACATAACAAGAACAAATTTTCGCCAAAAAGGCTGTTTTCGCGGTTTTGTCGATTTTCACTCCCTGCCACATTTGCCGCAATTGGCGGCGCTATGGCCAGCCGCCGGTGAAACAGATCACCTGTCCCGTCGTGAACGGCGAGTCGCCCGAGGCCAGAAAGGCGATCAGCGCGCCGGCCTCTTCCGGCGTGCCGAGACGGCCCAGCGGCACTTTCGCGGCGATCTCGGCGGCGCCTTCGGGATCGTCGACGAAGCGGGCGCGCGGATAATACATTTCACTGGCGAGATAGTTCGGCGCGACCACATTGGCCTGAAGGCCGAAAGGCGCGGCCTCCTTGGCCAGCGCCTTGGCGAAGGCGGTGGTCGCCGCGCGCAGGGAGGTCGGGACGGCGAAGCCCGGCTCCGGCCGCGTCTCGCGCGCCGAGGTGACGAAGACGAAAGCGCCGGAGCGCCGCGCCTTCATCGCCGGCAGGAAGATCTGGGTGAGCCGCACGGGAAACAGCACCACGTCCTCGAAAGTGGCGCGGAAATCGTCGAGCGGGATGTCCTCTATGGCGTTGCGCGCGATCGGGTGGACGTCATTGCTGACGAGCGCGTCGGGCAGGCCGGCGAGATCGAGCGTTTCCGCATGGATCGCCTCGGGCGTCTGCGCTTGCAACGCCCGCGCCCCGGTCTTGCGCTCGAAGGCGTCGCGCGCCTCCGCCGCGACAAAACTGCGGTCGTGGCAGATCGTCAGGGCGCCGGCGCGCACGAGCGCGGAAACCGCGCCGGGACCGCAATAGTCCAAAGCATTGGTCAGGAGAATCTTGCGCATGGTCCGCCTCCCGGGACATAGGCGCGAATCATGCGCTGTTCCCGCCGAAATTCAATCACTCGGCCATGACGGTTGTTGTCCGGCGCCGGCCAGCCGAAGCCGGGTGATTTTCCCGCCTCTTGCTATATGCTTCGCGCGAATCCGCCGACTTGCCAAATCGGGAGCATCATCATGACGTCGCTGGAGGCGCGGGTCGGACCGACGCGGGCGCCGCGTTCGGGCGCGATCGTCATTTGCGGCCTCGGCCGGCTCGGCAAGGAATGCGCCGCTCTGCTCAAGGCTTTTGGCGCCCAGGTGGTGGGCGTCGATTTTCAGCCGCCGCCGCCCGATGACGAGATCCTGGCCTTGCTCGACCGCCTGGTGGTCGGCGATTGCGCCCGTTCGGACATACTGCGCCAGGCCGGGGTGGCCGACTGCCGCACCCTGCTGATCCTCACCGACGACGCCCGAAGCAATATCGCCGCCGCGCTGGCGGCGCGGCTGCTCAACGCCCGCGCTCGGATCGTCATCCGCTCGGCCCAGGAAAATCTGAATGAATTGCTCGCGCAACATCTCGGCGATCTCGTCGCCTTCGAACCCGACCGGTTTTCCGCGACCGCTTTCGCCGTGGCCGCGCTGGCCAATGAAACCAAGGCCTGGTTCGATCTCGCGGAAACCCGGGCGCGGGTGGTGGCGCATCGGGTCGAAAGCGGCGACTGGTGCGACGGAAAAAGACCCGGCGAGCTAAATTCGCTCAATCGCCGGATCGTCAGCCATGTGTCCGGCGGGCGGGCCCTGGTCGATCTCTTCGACCGGACCAATGGCGCCGAGATCGTCTCGCCCGGAGACGAGATCACTTTCATCGCCTGCGGCGACCTGTCGCGCGACGCCAGAAAAACCGAGGGGCTGGAGAAAAGGCGCAAAAAATTGCTCTGGGGCCGCAGGATCGGCCGGGCGCGCGGCTGGCTGCGCGGCGCGCCGCTGGCCGCCCTGGCGTCGTTGGCGATCGTCGCGGCGCTGACGGTGGGCGGCGTGCTGCTCTATCGCGCCGAAAACCCTGACATCAGCTGGTTCGACGCCATCAATGTCTCCGTGGTTCTCGCCGTCGGCGGCTTCGACAATGTGTTCGGCGCGCTCAAGGCGCCCTTTCCGATCTCGCCGGGCCTCTATGCCTTTTCGCTGCTGACCAAGCTGACCAGTTCGATTTTCCTCGGCATTGTCTTCGCCACGATCACCGAGAAAATCCTCGGCGCGCGTTTCGCCATCGCGGCGCGGCGCCCCGAGCCGCCGGCCGAACAGCACACCATCATCGTCGGCCTCGGGCCGATCGGCCAGAATATCGCGGCGCAGCTGAAACGCTGGGGCCGCGCCGCGGTCGGCGTGTCCGACCAGCCCGTCGCCGAAAATATCCTGCGCGATCTGCCCATCGAAACCGGCCCGGCGCGCGACGCGCTGGAACGCGCCAATATTGGCGCGGCGCGCAGCGTCGTCATCGCCGGCGACGACGCCATCGCCAATCTCGAATGCATGCTGCTCGCCCGTTCGATGAACCCGCATTGCGAACTGGTGTTTCGCGTCGCCGACCGCGAGCTCGCCGCCAATGTCGCCGCGCTCGTGCCGGAATCGCAAGGCATAGACGAATGGGAAGTGGCGGCGGAGGCCATTGTCGGCGCCGCCTTTGGCGAGAGCATTCTCAGCGCCTTCCGCCTGAGAGGCCGCTCAATTCTCGTCACGCAATATGCCGTCGAACCCGGCGACACCTTGATCGGCCGTCAGCTGGCGCATATGGCCTATGGCTATGGCGCAGTCCCGCTGCTGCACCGGCGCGACGAGACGACCAAGCTCAACCCCAGCGACGATTCCCGGCTGGAGGCGGGCGACCAGCTGGTCGTGCTGGCGACGGTCGCGGCGCTGGGGCGCATCGAACGGGGCGAGCTGCAACCGCCCGACGGGCGGCTGATCGTCGAGTCCTGCCGCGCCGCCGCAAATGCTTTCGAAGCCGGCAATTGCATCGCGCGGATCGCCGGCTGCGACCTCGCCACGGCGCGCCAGGCCCTGACCGCTCTGCCGCGCGCCTTGGACAGGCCGCTCTATCGGCCGCAAGGCGCAAGGCTGGTCCGTGAATTGAGCCGGATCGGCGTGACCGCCCGTCTCACGGACCTTTGACGCTTGGCGTCGGATTTGCGCCGGCGGCGCAGGGGGGGCTATAGCTGAGCGCCCCCGCCGTTTCTCACGGCTTGGCCGGCGAAAACTCCCGGACTGGAGACTTCATGCGCATTCGCATTGGCTATGACATGACTTTCGAGGCGCCGGCGGTGACGCCGATCATCTGCCTGCTGAATGTGCACCAGCGCCAGGCCGCGCAGCTCGAACAACCGGATTATCTGCGCACCGAGCCAGTGCTGCCGTTGCAGACCTATCTCGACAGCTTTGGCAATCTCTGCACCCGGATGGTCGCGCCGCCCGGCCGGCTGCGCATCACCGCCGACGCGGTCTTCCATATTTTGCGCGCCCATGACGCCGTCAATTTCGGCGCCATCCAGCACGAGGTCGCCGACCTGCCCTCCGATACGCTGGAGTTTCTGCTGGGCAGCCGCTATTGCGAAACCGACCTGCTGGCCGACGAGGCCTGGCGGCTGTTCGGCGAGACGCCGCCCGGCTGGGCTCGGGTCCAGGCCATTTGCGATTATGTCCACGGCCAGATCCGCTTCGACTATGTCAACACCAATCCGACCCGCACCGCCGCGCAAACCCATGCGCTGGGCGTGGGCGTCTGCCGCGACTTCACCCATCTGGCCATCGCCTTCGCCCGCTGTCTCAATATTCCCGCGCGCTATTGCAGCGGCTATATCAGCGACATCGGCCTGCCCAAGCCTTACGCGACGCAGGATTTTTGCGCCTGGATGGAGGTCTTTCTCGGCGGACGCTGGTGGGTGTTCGATCCGCGCAACAATGCCCCGCGCACCGGGCGCGTGTTGATGGCGCAGGGCCGCGACGCGGCGGACGTGCCGCTGGTCCATTTCTTCGGCCAGAATTTCATCCACGAATTCAAGGTCTGGGTGGACGAATTGCCGGAGGGGGCGGCGGCCTGTTAGGAAGCGCCCTCACTCCACAGTGACGCTTTTCGCCAGATTGCGCGGCTGGTCCACGTCCTTGCCCATGAAAACTGCCGTGTGATAGGCGAGCATCTGGATCGGCGCGGCATAGACGATTGCCGAAAAATCCGGGGCCATGTCGGGCATGCGGATTTCCCCGGCGAGCGGCGTCGCCGCCTCGGCCAGCGCATGGGCGTCGCCGATCAGGATGATTTTACCGCCCCGCGCGGAAACTTCCTGCAAATTCGAGACGGTTTTTTCCAGCACGGGATCGCTTGGGGCGATGACGATCACCGGCAATTGCTCGTCGATCAGCGCGATCGGCCCGTGCTTCAGCTCGCCCGCCGCATAGCCCTCGGCGTGAATATAGGAGATTTCCTTGAGTTTCAGGGCGCCTTCCAGGGCCAGCGGATAGGAGGTTCCGCGCCCGAGATAAAGCACATCGCTGGTCTTGCCGAGCTGGTGCGACAGGGTTTCGATTTTCGGCTCCAGCTTCATCGCTTCCGCCAGCAGGCCGGGAACCACCATCAATTCATTGACCAGACGCTTCTCTTCCTCGGCGCTCAGCGCGCCGCGCGCACGGCCCAGGGCAATGGCCAAAGCGGCGAGCACCGTGAGCTGGCAAGTAAAAGCCTTGGTCGAGGCGACGCCGATTTCCGGCCCGGCCAGCGTCGGCGCGGCGACATCGGCCTCGCGGGCGATGGTCGAGGTGGGAACATTGACCACGCCGATGATCTTCTGGCCATGGGCCTTGGCGTAGCGCAGGCTGGCCAGCGTATCCGCCGTCTCGCCCGATTGCGACACCACCAGCATCAGGCCGTTGTCCGGCATGGGCGCCTCGCGGTAGCGGAATTCCGAGGCGACGTCGATCTCGACCCGCAGACGGGCGAAACGCTCGAACCAATATTTGGCGACGAGACCCGCGTAATAGGCCGTGCCGCAAGCGGTGAGCGTAATGCCGGTCAGAGCCTTGGGGTCGAAGGGCAGCTCGAAAGGCAGGCGGACGCAGCCATTGGCGAAATCGAGATAATGGGCCAGCGTGCGCGCCACCACTTCCGGCTGCTCGTGGATTTCCTTGGCCATGAAATGGCGGTAATTGCCCTTGTCCACGAGAAAGGCCGAGGCCTGGGTTTTCAGGCGCGCGCGCTTGACGACATGGTTGGACTCGTCGCGGAATTCCGCCGAGCCGCGCTTGAGAATCACCCAGTCGCCGTCTTCGAGATAGGTGATCGTGTCGGTGAAGGCGGCCAAGGCCAGAGCGTCGGAGCCGAGATACATTTCCCCGCCTTCGCCATAGCCAACCGCCAGCGGCGCGCCGCGCCGCGCGCCGATCAGCAAATCTTCCTCGCCCTCGAACAGAAAGCCGAGCGCGAAGGCGCCCTTGAGCAGCGGCAGGCTGGCGGCCACCGCGTCAACGGGCGCGAGCCCCTGGTTGATTTTTTCCGTCACCAAATGGGCGACGGCTTCGGTGTCGGTCTGCGTGACGAATTCATGGCCCTGGGCGGCCAGTTCCTCACGCAATTCGCGGAAGTTCTCGATAATGCCGTTATGGACCACCGCCAGTTTGGCCGTGGCGTGGGGATGCGCGTTGTTCTCGGTGGGGCGGCCATGGGTCGCCCAGCGGGTGTGGCCGACGCCAATCGAGCCGTTCAGAGGCTTTTCGCGCAACAGCGCTTCGAGATTGCGCAATTTGCCTTCGGCGCGGCGGCGCTCGAGATGGCCTTTTTCCAGCGTGGCGACGCCAGCGGAATCATAGCCGCGATATTCGAGCCGCTTCAGCGCATCGACCAATGAGCCGGCCACCGGACCCTGACCAATAATGCCGACAATTCCGCACATGAGACATTCCCCTGGAGACTTGCGCACAAGAAGCCGCCTCGGCCGCCCGCTGGCAAGTCAAGATAATTTACAATTCATGTCATAGGCGGCGAAATCTAGGATTTGGTTTATTTCGCCGCCTTGCGCGCCGCCATTTTCTTGCGGAAAGCCGCCGCCCAGCCGGGCTTTTCCACTTGGCTGCCGCGCGCCACCACCAGCGCATCGGCCTGCACAT
This sequence comes from uncultured Alphaproteobacteria bacterium, assembly GCA_963804045.1. GTDB lineage: Bacteria > Pseudomonadota > Alphaproteobacteria > Rhizobiales > Beijerinckiaceae > Rhodoblastus. The sequence goes on from CAWDOR010000004.1 coordinate 88,945, forward strand.
CGCGCGTCACCACCGAGCCCGAGCCGATCAGCGCGCCGGCGCCGATCTTCACCGGCGCCACCAGAGACGCATTGGAGCCGATGAAGGCGTCGGCGCCGATTTCGGTGCGATATTTGAGGAAGCCGTCGTAATTGCAGGTGATGACCCCAGCGCCGATATTGGCGCCCGCGCCGATGTCGGCGTCGCCGATATAGGTGAGGTGGTTGACTTTCGCGCCCTCGCCGATCTCAGCCTTCTTGATCTCGACGAAATTGCCGATTCGCGCGCCCTTGGCCAGATTGGCGCCGGGGCGCAGCCGGGCATAGGGGCCGATGGCGGTATTGTCGGCGAGCGTCGCGCCCTCCAGATGGGAAAAGGCGTGGATCGCCACATGGTCGCCGACGGTGACGCCGGGGCCGAACACCACATGCGGCTCGACCAGCACATCGGAGCCCAGAACGGTATCGTAACTGAAAAACACGGTCTCCGGAGCGATCAGCGTGGCGCCGTTTTCCATGGCCGCGCGGCGCAGCCGGCGCTGGATCTCAGCCTCGGCCTGGCTCAACTGGACGCGGTCGTTGACGCCCAGCACTTCGCCCGCCTCGGCGACGACCAGGGCGCATGTCGCCCCGTCGGCGCGGGCGACCTCCACCGCGTCGGGCAGATAAAATTCCTTCTGGGCGTTGTCATTGCCGATGCGCGTCAGCCAGGCGAGCGCGTGGCGGCCATCGAGCGCCATCAGGCCGGCGTTGCAGCTGCGGACCTCCAGTTCCGCGGCGCTGGCGTCCTTGTGCTCGCGAATCGCCACCAGCGACCCCGAGGCGTCCGTCAGCAGCCGCCCATAGCCGGCGGGGTTTTCCGGCTCGAACCCTAGCGCGACCACGCCGGCGCCGTCCGCCAGCTTTGCGCGCAAGGCCCCAAAAGTTTCGGGACGAACCAGAGGCGTATCGGCGAACAGCACGAGAATATCGTCAAAACCTTCGACGATCAGCTCGCGGGCGGCGAGCACGGCATGAGCGGTGCCCAGCCTCTCCGCCTGGACAAAAACCTTCGCCGCCGGCGAAACATGCGCGACTTCGCCCGCGACATCGTCACGCCCCGGCCCGATCACCACCGCCAGCGCATCGGCCCCGGCCTGGCCCACGGCGTCGAGCACATGGGCAAGCATGGAGCGGCCGGCGACCTCATGCAGCACTTTCGGCCGCGACGAGCGCATGCGCTTGCCCTCGCCAGCGGCGAGAATAATGGCGAGGCAGCGTCGCGCGCCCCCGGGGCCCGGCGCGTCAGTCATGCGATTCCTCCGCAAATTCCCTTAACCTTGCCGCTCTATAGGGGATCATCAGAAAGACGACAAAGTGAATTTTCGATCTCGCGCCCGCCACAATTTCGGTTATATGTCGGCCCCGGATGATCGAAACCCCAGGGAATGGACTGCCTCCCCCATGTTGAAACGCCGGGATGTCTTGCAATTGGCGGGAGGCGCCGCCGCATCGCTGTTGTCTTCGGAGGCCCGGCCGCAAACCGCGTCGGCGAGCGCGAATTCTCCCTTTTCCGGCGGCTCCGTCATCGACGCCGCCCGCGCGCTCGCGACAAAGCCGTTCAAGGCGCCGAACACCGATTTGCCCGGCCCTTTGAGCAATTTATCCTATGAGGCCTATGCCGCCATCCAGGCCAAGTCCAGCAGCCTGATCTGGAGCCAGGACAATGTCGGCTTCGTCTTGGAGCCGTTGCATCGCGGCTATATTTTCACTGCGCCGGTGCAGATCAATCTGGTCGACGGGGGGCAGGCCACAAAGGTCGCTTACGACGCCGGGAATTTCATCTTCGGCGGCGTCAACATGTCGGCGCCGCCGGCCAATCTCGATTTTTCCGGCTTTCGCGTGCTCTATCGCGGCGATGACGGCAGCTTGAGCGAATTGGCGATTTTCCAGGGCGGCACCTTCTTCCGCTCGAAGGCTCCGGGCCAGAATTACGGGGTGATGGCGCGGGCGCTGGCCGTGCGTCCCGGCGACCCGCGCGAGGAAATCCCCAATTTTCGCGCCATCTGGATTGAAAAGCCGAGCCGCGCGGCCAATGTGCTGGTTATTCACGCTCTCGTCGATTCCGAGAGCCTGACCGGCGCCTTCCGCTTCACTTTGCATCCAGGCGACGCCGTCATCATCGACACGGAATGCACTCTGTTTCCGCGCACGGACATAGACGTTCTCGGCCTGGGGGCCATGGGCGCCTCGACGCTGTTTTCGGCCTTGGACCGGCGCGACGCCGACGATGTGCGCAACGCCGTCGCCGAAATTTCCGGCCTGCAAATCCTGACCGGCGGCGGCGAATGGCTTTGGCGTCCCGCGACCAATCGCGCCAATCTGCAAATTTCCGAATTCGTCGATCACAATCCACGCGGCTTCGGCTTTTTGCAGCGCGGCCGGACTTTCGAGCAGTTCCACGACGACATCCAGCATTGGGAGCTGCGCCCCAGCCTGTGGATCGAGCCGATCGGCGATTGGGGCGCCGGCTCGGTCGAATTGCTTGAGATCCCCTCGGACACCGAAAACGCCCAGAACATGATCGCCTTCTGGCGGACCAAGGCAGGGTTGACCAAGGGCCAGAGCGCCGAATTCGCCTATCGCCAGTTCTGGTGCTGGTCGCCGCCCTCCTCGCCGCCTCTGGCGGTTACCGTGGGCTCGCGCGGCGGCCGCGGCTCCGGCGCCAAGCAGCGGCGCTTTCTCGTCGATTTCCAAGGCGAAGCCCTCGCCGATCCGGCTAAACTCGCCGATGTGAAGCCCAATCTCTCCGCGGGCCCCGGCCGCATCGCCGCCTATCGGCTGTTTCCCGCGCCCGAGCAGAAGCGGCTGCGCGTGCAATTCGATCTCGACACCGCCGGCGAAACCGCCTGCGAATTGCGGCTCGTCCTGGAAAGCCAGGGCGCGCCGGTCTCGGAAACCTGGCTTTATCGATGGACGTCCTGACCCTTTCCGCCGAAACCTTGCCGCCGCCGGCCATGCCGGAGGAATCGCCTCTGCAAATGCCGACGCAGTCGCTGTCGCATTTCGACCCGGCGACCGAGCGGCGCAAACCGATCCATCCGCTCCGCGCGCCACTGCTGGCGCGGCTGGCGACCTTTGGCGGCGGCCTCGCCCTGACCATCTGGGGCGGCTACGAAATGTACCGGGTCATCGACGTCGGCGGCATCACCCTGCTCAAATGGCTGCTGCTGATTCTGTTCCTGGCCAATTTCTCCTGGATCGCCCTGTCTTTCGCCGCCGGCGTGGTGGGTTTCGTCCATCTGCTGGTGAACAGGCCCAAACAGCCGGAGCTTCCGACGGCGCTGGCGACGCGCAGCGCCGTGATCATGCCCATCTATAATGAGGCGCCGTCGCGGGTGTTCGGCGCGCTCCAGGCGATTTTCGAAGACGTCGCCGCCACCGGACTTGGCGCCCATTTCGACTGGTTCTTGCTGTCCGACACCACCGATCCCGACATCTGGATCGCCGAGGAGCGCGCCTTTCTGGCCCTGCGCGCCCAACTGGGCGAGGACGCCCGCGTCTTCTATCGCCACCGCCCGAAAAACACCGCCCGAAAAGCCGGCAATGTCGGCGATTTCGTCAGCCGCTGGGGCGGCGCCTATGAACATATGGTCGTGCTCGACGCCGACAGCCTGATGACCGGCCACGCCATTGTCGTGCTGGCGGCGGCCATGGAGGCCGATCCCGACGCCGGCATCATCCAGACCCTGCCGCTGATCGTCAACCGCAACACGCTGTTCGCCCGCGTGCAGCAATTCGCGGCGCGCATCTACGGGCCGGTGATCGCCGACGGCCTGTCGCTGTGGATGGGCCGCGACGGCAATTACTGGGGTCATAACGCGATCATCCGCACCGCCGCCTTCGCCGCCCATTGCGGGTTGCCGCATCTCAAGGGCAGGCCACCTTTCGGCGGCCATATTCTCAGCCATGATTTCGTCGAGGCGGCGCTGATGCGCCGCGCCGGCTATTCGGTCTACATGCTGCCCTCGCTGGCGGGCTCCTATGAGGAAAGCCCGCCCTCGCTGATCGACGTCGCCGCGCGCGACCGCCGCTGGTGCCAGGGCAATCTCCAGCATTTGCGCGTGCTGCCGGCCAAGGGCCTGCATCCCGCCACGCGCCAGCATTTCACCACGGGGATCATGGCCTATGTGTCATCGCCGCTGTGGCTGGCGCAATTGCTGATCGGCATTCTGCTGGTCCTGCAGGCCAGCTACATCCGTCCGGAATATTTCTCCAAGGATTTCACTCTGGTCCCGACCTGGCCGCAATTCGACGCGGAGCGGTCGCTGGAATTGTTCCTGGTGACCATGGCGGTGCTGCTGGCGCCCAAATTGTTTGGACTGATCCTGGCCCTGTTCGACGGGCCGGCGCGGCGCGGCGCCGGCGGCGCGATCCGGCTGATTCTCTCGACCCTGTTCGAAGTGCTGATGTCGGCGCTGCTGGCGCCGATCATGATGATGATCCACGCCGGCCATGTGCTTCATATTCTGTTCGGCTTCGACACGGGATGGGAGCCGCAGCGCCGCGACGACGGCTCCATCGCCTTCAAGGCGATCATGCGCCGCCACCGTGACCACGTGATCCTTGGTTTTGTCACCCTGATCGCCGGCCTGCTGATCTCGCCCTCGCTGGTCGCCTGGATGTCGCCGACCATCGCCGGCCTGATCCTGGCGATTTTCCTGTCCTGGGCGAGCGGCCAGAAGAGCATCGGCCTGGCGCTGAAAAAAGCGGGCCTGCTGGTGACGCCGGAGGAGCATGACGTTCCGCCCGTGGCGCTGCGCGCCAATCTCCTGTCGCAAAGCCTCGCCGAACAAGGCTTCGACGCCGACGGACTGCGCGCCATTTACGCCGACCCAGGTTTCCGCGCCGCGCATGAAAAATTCCTGCCGCCGGCGCCGCATCGGGTGCGCGGCGACATTCTGCCCGAGCGCGCCATGGCCGAGGCCAAGCTCAATGACGCCCTGACCATAGACGATGCGATCAAATGGCTGCATCCGAAGGAGCGCATGGTGCTGCTCCATGACCGCGCGCTGATCGGTCTGCTGTCGCGTCTTCCCGCCGCCGCTGAATAAAGTCTATCGCGCCGCCGAGGCCGAATCGATTTGTTCAAGCAGGGCCGTCAGCGCGGCGCGCGCCACCTGAATCTTCAATCTTTGCGTGTCGCTTTCGACAGCGGCGCTGTCCGCCCCTCGCAACTCCAACTCGTAAACTCGGTCGGCGAGAGCGTAAAACATGGCGATCTGGACACATTCAATATATTTTACCACTTCGGCGTAGGGCGAATTTTCGAGGCTGTCGGTCATCTAACCTTCTCGTTATTCTTATTGGCGCGAAACGTTTCCCGGCCAGATCGCCGTGGCGCGACGCGCAAGAGGGACACGCATTTTTCTAGAACATTGTGTAATAACATTGTACTACCAAATGATCCGCAGTTCGGCCACCCTTGATGAGATTTAGTCCAAACCTTGACGTGCGTCTTGTCTCGCCGCGCCAGTGCGTGGCACATTTCGCACATCCGCCTTCGCCTCCAACGAGCCGGCGGCCAGGGCGAGGGCGCCAGCCAAAACGGATCGGGAGCCTCCCATGGTGGTGAGTGGCGCGAAACTGACCGCCGACGTTCTGGTGGGCCTCGAGCAATTCATCGCCGCGCACGGCCTCGATGCCCCCGACATCATCCGCAGATTCAGCCTGGACGACGCCTCCCGGCCGCGTGGCGAGCACTCCATCTCGTTGGATATGTTCGCGCAAATGCTGGAATTTCTCGCCAACGCGACCGGCGATGACGCCATCGGCCTGCGTTTCGCTCTGGCCAGCCAGAGTCAGCCCGTGGGACTGCTGTTCCATCTCGCGGCCAGCAGCGCCACCTGGGGTGAGGCCATCGCGACCCGCGTGCGCTACGCCGACCTCGTCTCCACCGGCTATCGGCTGGAGCTTCAAGACCGTGGATCGACCACCCGCCTGATCTGGCGTTTCGTCGAACAGCTTCCGCCTCATGACCAGTATATCGATTATTCCCTGACCTATATTTTCGAACGCAGTCGCGCCCTGCTTGGCGGAGCCTGGCCGCTGCAAGACGCGCGCATAGGCCATGCGCCGCCGCGCGCGCGCGGAGAATTCGACCGGATTTTCGGCTGTCCGATCCAATTCGGCGGCGACGAAACCTGGCTCGCCTTCGCCACGGAGACTCTGTCGGTGAAATTGCCTCATGCCGATCCCTCGCTCGCGGCGGCGCTGGAGCGTGCGGCCGAAGCCGAACGGCGAGCGGCCGCATCCGGCGCCAGTTTCCCCGACCTCGTCGGCGCCATGATCGCCCGGACCCTGGCGCATGAAAGATCGGGCATAGACAGCCTCGCCCACCAACTCGGCCTGTCGCGACGCAGCCTGCAAAGGCGGCTGGAAGCCGAGGGCGTCAGTTACCGGGCCCTGGTCGATCAGGTCAGGCGAAAAATCGCGCGCTATCTGCTGCTGTCCAGCGACATGCCGATGATCGACATTGGCGCGCAACTGGGTTTTTCCGATCCCAGCGCCTTTTCCCGCGCCGCCCGAGAATGGTTCGGGGCGCCGCCAAACCGGATTCGCGCCGAATCCCGTGTGCGAAAAACCGATGCGCTGGCGCCACACTATCGCGATATCCCGCGAAAGTGATGGCCAAAACGGTCAAAATCTGGCGACGGGCGGCGGTGTCAATGTTAGATTTACCATGATTTCGTATAAAGGCTCCGGGCCCATCGCCTTTTTGCCCGCGATATGACCGCTGTTTCGGATTGCCTTGCCGCCATGAGCCTCAACAAATACGCCTTGCTCGCTTTTTCGCTCGCCGCGACGCTGATGGTCGGCGGCGCGACGCCTGCCCAGGCTGGCTTGTGGGAGGCGCTGTTTGGCGGCGGCGACGCGAAGTCGGCGCCGCCGGCGCCCCAGTCGCCCCAACCGGCGGCGGCCGCCAGGAGCGATCGGCCCAAGGCCTCCGTGCGCAGCGCCGCCGAAAGCGAGCAGCGCCGTGTCGCCGCCAATCTGGCGCTCAAGGCCGCCCAGGCCGGCAAGGATCCGGCGCAACTGGTGCTTCAAGAATTCGACCCTGCGCCACGGCGATATTGTTTCCGGCCCCAACGGATTGATGGTCTTCATGGGCGGCGATCCCGAGACGCCGAACAGCGCCCGCTTCGTTGCCGCCAGCGACCCCAATCTCGAGCGCCGGTTTCGCGACTCGCTCCAGGCGCTCAAACGTCCGGTCGATCCTCGCGCGCTGCAGGCCAGCGCCGACGTAGCTCCGCAGCCGCGCGCCGCCGACCGGACGGGTTCGATCCAGCGCAATGGCCGCACGATCCGCGTCGTCGGCGCCTATCAGGAACTGCAATAACTGGCGGGCCTTGCGACGCCCCACGTTTCATTCATCGCCGATTAAGCCGCCAACCGCGAAGATAGACGATCAAAGCGCTTCTGCTTGGAGCCACCCGATGAACGATCTCGTTCCCCTGACCCACGCCTTCGACAAGAAATCCGATTGGAAAAAGGCCGCGACGCCGGCCGGCGCGGCGCTGCTGCTGATCGCCTTGGGCTGGAGCGCCGGCGCTGGCGTCGACGCCTTGCGCGGCCCCTCGCCGGAGCAGATCGCGGCCAAGACCGCCACCGAAACCGCCGACAAGGCCTTGCGCGCGGAAGAGGCGCATAAGCAGGAAATCGCCGCGTTGCGCGTCCATGTGGACAATCTGAAAAACAAACTGGAGACGCAGGCGCAAAAGAGCCGCGACGCCGAGGCCGCCGTCGCCGCCATGCAGAAGAGCCTGGCCGACGAAAAGGCCCAGGCCCAGGCGAGCGCCCAGCAGATGCAGGCTCGGCTCGACAGGTTGCAAGCTCCCAAGCCTGTCGTTCAGGCGCAGGCGCCGCTGCCGCCGGCGCGCCCGCTCGACCCGCGTCCCACCGCCTCGATCGGCAAGCCCCTGCCTGTCGTCACCCAGCCGCCGCGGCCTGTGACCGCGGCCTCCGCGAAACCCTATCGCGGCTACGTGCTGCGCGACGTGACCGGCGGCCGGGCAGTGGTCGAGGGCGGCCAGGGTTTTGAGGAAGTCGGCCCCGGCGACATGCTGCCAGGCGGCGCCCGTGTGCAAAGCATCGTCAAGCGCGGCGGCGGCTGGGTGGTGATGACCGATCGCGGCTATATCGCCCCGGACGGCAATTGGGAGGATTAAAGCTCGCGCGGCAGCTTTTTTCGACGCGGCGCCGAGGTGTTGGCCAGAGCTTCGCGCAGCGCCGGCAAAATCTCCTCGACCCCCGCGCGGACCAGATAGCGCGCCTCGTAATGGGGTCGGATGAAACCGGTTTCGCGCATATGGCCGAGCAAAGCCAGCAGCGGTCCCCAGAACCCCTGGATGTCGGCGATCAGCACGGGCTTGTCGTGGCGGCCCAGTTGCACCCAGGTCAATTGCTCGACCAGTTCCTCCAAAGTGCCTATGCCCCCGGGAAAAGCGACAAAGGCGTCCGCCCTCTCGAACATCAGTCTTTTTCGCGCGTGCATGTCGTCGACGACGACCAGCTCCTGCACGGATTCGAGCATATGTTCGCGCTTTTGCAGAAAGCCGGGGATAATGCCGGTCACATGGCCGCCGGCTTCGAGCACGGCATGGGCGATGGCGCCCATCAAGCCGAGATTGCCGCCGCCATAGACCAGACCGACGCCGTTTTCCGCCAGAATCTGGCCGAATTGCCGGGCCGCGCGCAAAAACTCCGGGGCATTGCCCGGCGAAGAGCCGCAATAGACGCAGATTTTGCCGATTCCACCTGATGTCATGACCCCTCCTCGCAGCCCAACCTGACGGTTTGGCGTGATCCAGGTCAAGAATGGTCTAAAAAATCTTTTGGGGAATGGCCATTTGTGCGTCGCAGTATTAAAAGCGGGCGATTTTGCCCGTCCGAAACTCGCTGGAGACCGCATGTCTGGGAACTCCGAATCGACCGCCGCCGCTCCGACCCGCCTCGCCGATTATCGTCCCGCCGATTATCTGATCGACAAGGTCGAACTCGACATCAGGCTCGACCGGCATGCGACGCGGGTGATCTCGCGCCTGAGCCTGCGGCCCAATCCCGAGGGCAAGGCCGGCGCGCCGCTCATTCTTGACGGCGGCGACCTCAAGCCGCTGCGCGCCGCGCTCGACAACCAGCCGCTCGATCTCGGCGCTGTCGCCACGCCGGACCGTTTGAGCGTCGAACAGCCGCCGCAACGCGCCTTCACCCTGGAAGTCGAGACCGAACTCGACCCTTCCGCCAATACCAGGCTCGAAGGCCTTTACCGCTCCGGCTCGGCCTATTGCACCCAATGCGAGGCGGAAGGTTTTCGCCGCATCACCTATTATCTCGACCGCCCGGACGTCATGGCGGTGTTCACCACGCGCATCGAGGCGGACAGGGAAGAGGCGCCGGTGCTGCTCTCCAATGGCAATCCGGTCGAAATCCGGCGAGGCCGGGCCGGGTCGCCATTACGCCGTCTGGCATGATCCCCACCCGAAACCCTGCTATCTCTTCGCCTTGGTCGGCGGCGACCTTGGCCGCATCGAAGATGAATTCACCACCGCCTCGGGCCGCAAGGTCAAGCTCGCGATCCACGTCGAGAAGGGCAAGGAACACCGCGCCCATTACGCGATGGAATCGCTTCAGCACGCGATGCGCTGGGACGAATTCGTCTATGGCCGCGAATATGACCTCGACGTGTTCAACATTGTCGCCGTGTCCGATTTCACCATGGGCGCGATGGAGAACAAGGGCCTCAATATCTTCAACGACAAATATATCCTGGCCGTCGCCGAAACCGCCACCGACGCCGATTACGAACATATCGAAAGCGTCGTCGCCCACGAATATTTCCACAATTGGACCGGCAATCGCATCACCTGCCGCGACTGGTTCCAGCTCTGCCTGAAAGAGGGTCTGACGGTCTATCGCGATCAGGAATTCTCCGGCGACCAGCGCTCGCGCGCGGTCCGGCGCATCGCCGATGTGCGCGCCTTGCGCGCCGCCCAGTTCCCCGAAGACGCCGGACCGCTGGCGCATAATGTTCGCCCGGAAACCTATCACGAAATCAACAATTTTTATACGGCCACGGTCTATGAGAAGGGCGCCGAGATCGTCCGCATGCTGCGCGCGCTGATCGGCCATGACGCCTATCACGCGGGCATGGAGCTTTATTTCAACCGTTTCGACGGCAAGGCGGCGACGATTGAGGATTTTCTCTCTTGTTTCGCCGAGAGCGCCAAGCGCGATCTCAGTTCCTTCGCGCTCTGGTACGCCCAGGCCGGCACGCCCCGGCTCATCGCCAAAGGCGATTATGACGCGGCGACGCAAAGCTACGCGCTGACCCTCCGCCAGGAGGCTCCGGCCACACCGGGACAACCGACGAAAAAACCCATGCTCATGCCGATCCGCATCGGCCTGATCGGGCCGGACGGCGCGGAAATACCGTTGGTTCAGGACAGTCCCGCCGGCGCGCGCGAGGCTAAATTCGGCGTGTTTGAACTGGCCGGCGCCGAGCGGACAATTCAGTTCAAACATGTGCCGGCGCGGCCCGTGGCTTCGATCAACCGCCGCTTCTCCGCGCCCGTCATTCTCGATCAGGATTTGAGCGAGGACGATCTGTTGCTGCTGATCGCCCATGACGGCGATCCCTTCAACCGTTGGCAGGCGGCGCAGAGCTTCGCGACACGGCTGATGATCCGCTCGACCAAGGCCATCCGCGCCGGCGACATGCCGGAATTTTCCGAAAAATTCGCGATTGCGCTCGGCCGCGCCCTTGAGGACTACGAAGCCGACCCAGCCTTTGCCGCACAAATGGCGATGCTGCCGAGCGAGAACGATCTCGCCCGCGACATTGGCGCCGATGTCGATCCCGAAGCGATCTTCATGGCGCGCAAAGCCTTGCGCGACGAGACCGGTCGCTATCTTGGCGCGCGGCTGCTCGCGCTCTATGACCAACTCGCCTCCGACGCCGCCTATGCCCCCGATGCGGCCAGCGCCGGGCGCCGGGCGCTGCGCGCCGCCTGCCTCGACCTTTACGCCGCCGGCAATCATGCCGATGGCGCCGAGATCGCTATGGCTCAGTTCCAAAGCTCGACCAATATGACCGAGAAAATGGCCGCCCTGACGGTGCTGACCCGGCTGCCCACACCGCTGCGCGAAAAGGCGCTGGAATTTTTCTATCGCGCCCATTGCGAGGAGCCGTTGATCGTCGACAAATGGTTCTCGGTGCAGGCGACCATTCCCGAGCCCGACACCCTGGCGCGGGTCAAACGGTTGACAAAGAGTCATGCTTTCAACCTGGCGACACCCAATCGCGTCTACGCGCTGATCGGCGCCTTCGCCAATGGCAACCCGATCTGCTTCAATGCCGCCAAGGGCGCCGGCTATGAATTTGTCACCGACATGGCGCTGGAGATCGACCGGATTAATCCGCAGGTCGCGGCGCGACTGCTGTCGGCCTTCCGCTCCTGGCGCAATCTCGAACCGGGACGCCGCGCGCTGGCCGAACTCGCGCTGCGGAAAGTCGCTGGCGCGCAAGATCTGTCATCCGATCTTCGCGATATCGCCGTCCGCGCCCTTGCGTGAGGCCGCCGACGCCTCTTGAGCATCCCTTTGTTAGCACTGGAAAATGCTGGAAATCCTCCAGCATTTTCCTTGACGCTTCACACAAGGCTCCATGATTTCCCCAGAGGAAGACGCTGACCGAAGCGACGCAGCGTCAACATCTACCGGCCTTCTCGCTGCTTTACTAAAAATTTACTCTGGACAAAAACGCCGCGCCGGATTCAGATAGCGGTGATTCGGGGGCAGCGTTTGTCGCCCCGCTTCGTAAAATCCATCCATTCCGCCTTTCGGGAGCGTTACATGGCGCGTGCGAACGCGACACATGCGTCCTATTGTCTCGACGACCCCGCCGCCATGTTCTTCGCCGCGCGCGCGGAGAGCGCGCCGCTAGCGGCCGTCGAGGCGCCCGCGCCATGTCCCCGTCCTCGTCGTCCGCAGGCGCAACCTCCTGCTTCGCTCTCGTCTGAGCGTCTTCATGGACTGTTGCATAGGGGCGTCCCCGTCGCCGCCGCCCTGTTCCTCCTGCTGCTGCTCGGCATGGCGCTCGACGCCTCGCTTTCCGCCTATTCCCGCGTCGAACCGGAGGCGCTCGCGGAGCTCGACGCCATTGGCCAGCTCGCCGCCGACGACATCCGCATCGCCTTGCGCCACGCCGCGCCCGGCGCGCCGGCCGCCGTTCTGCTCGATTCCGCGCGCCGCAGGACGCTGGCCCATGGCCGCTCGCTGCTGCTCACCGACCACGACGGCCAGGTCGTCGCCGCCCTGCCCGCGCCCGCCATGCATAATGGCGCGCTCGCCGCGCGGCTCGGCGCCTCGCCACTCGCCGTGCTCGGCGAAAAGGCTGGGCCGATGCGCGTCACCGCCACCAATGGCGCGGAATTTCTCGCGACCGTGCGCGATCTCGAAGAACCTTTCGGCCAGGTGGCGATCCTGCAACCGCTCGACAGCGCCTTCGCGGAATGGCGCGCCGCCACCTGGCGTGTCGCACTGTTGCTGCTCGCCACCGCCGCCATGCTCGGCCTGCTCGCCTTCGCCTTTTTCACCCAGGCCCGCCGCGCCGCTTTTTCCGAGACCGAGCGCGCCCGCATCCGCGCGCGCATGGACACGGCGCTCGACCGCGGCCGCTGCGGCTTGTGGGACTGGAATCTCGATTCCGGGCGTATCTATTGGTCGGATTCCATGTTCGACATGCTCGCCATGCCCGCCGGACCGGAGTTTCTCTCCTTCGGCGAGCTTCGCGCCCTCTTGCATCCCGAGGACGGCGACCTCGCCGACATCGCCGAGGAGCTTTCCGCCGGGCGCATGGACTCCATCGACCACGCCTTTCGCATCCGCAATGCGCGCGGCGAATCGATCTGGATTCGCGCCCGCGCCCAGGTGATCCGCGACGCGCTCGACGGCCAGATGCATCTGGTCGGCATAGCCGTCGACGTCTCCGAACAGAAGCGTCTCGCCGAACGCAGCGCCGCCGCCGATCGCCGGTTGCGCGACGCGGTCGAGACGGTGTCAGCGGCCTTCGTGCTCTGGGACGAGCAAAACCGCCTCGTTCTCTGCAATTCCCGTTTCCAGCGGCTGCACGGCCTCAATGACGCGGCCACAGCCCCCGGCGCCAGCTATGCCGAGGTGATGGCGGGATCGCAGCCCCTGGTCGAACAAAGCGACAGCGTCCGCGATGACGAGGACGGCGGCCGCATATACGAGGCGCGCCTCGCCGACGGACGTTGGCTGCAAATCAACGAGCGCCGCACCAAGGATGGCGGCTATGTCTCGGTCGGCGCCGATATTTCCGACCTCAAGCGCCATGAGCAGCAATTGCTCGACGGCGAGCGCAAGCTGATGGCGACCATCGCCGACCTGCGCAAATCCCGCCAAACCCTCGAATTGCAAGCCCAGCAGCTCGCCGAACTGGCCGAGCGCTATCTGGAGCAAAAGGCCGCCGCCGAGGCCGCCAATCGCGCCAAGAGCGACTTCCTCGCCAATATGAGCCATGAATTGCGCACGCCGCTGACCCATATCATCGGCTTCGCCGAGATGATGGAGAACCAGATTTTCGGCGAGATCGGCAATGACCGCTATCTCAATTACGCCGGCGACATCCGACGCTCCGGCGAATATTTGCGCGGCGTGATCGGCGACGTGCTGGAAATGTCGCGCCTCGAAGCCGGACAGGTGACCCTGGCGCCGCGCGAACTGGAACTGGCGCCGGAGCTGGACAGGGCGCTCGACGAATTCCGCGCTCCCGCCGCCAACAAGATGATCGCGCTGGAACTGGTCGCGCCAAAGGACGAAACCGCTTTCGCCGATCGCAACTCCCTAGCCCGGATCCTGGCGCCGCTGCTGAAGAACGCGCTGAAATTCACCCCGCAGGGCGGACGCATCGTGCTGCGCGCCACCAAACTCGGCGACGGCTGCGAAATTTCCGTCGAGGACAGCGGCTGCGGCATGAGTCCCGAGGAAATCGCCCAGGTCTGCCATCCCTTCGAGCAGAAATCGCCGCTGATGGAAGACGGCATGAAAGGGCCCGGCCTCGGCCTGTCCATCGCCCGCTCGCTGGTCGAATTGCACGGCGGCAGGCTACAGATCGAATCCGCTCCGGGCCAGGGCGCGCGCATCCGCTTCGCCCTGCCCGGCCCGCGCAGCGCCGCCGCCAACAAGATCGCGCTGATTACCGCCGCGTGAACACCGCGTTCATATGCGCCGCCAGCGCCAGATCCTTGTCGGTCACGCCGCCCGCGTCATGTGTGGTCAGCTCCACCCAGACCCGGTCGTAAATATTCTTCCATTCCGGGTGATGATCGGCGCGCTCGCAATGGAGTCCGACCTCGACCATGAAACCGAGCGCCTCGGCAAAGCCCGAAAATTTGAACATTTTGACGATCCGTCCGTCGTCCCCGTTCCAGCCCTCCGGCAGATTCATCCCTTCGCCCTCCTATGCGCGCGCCTCGCCGCGTATTAAAACGCACCAACCCCGGATTTGGATTCGCCATGCGCCTGAAACTCGCCTTTGCCCTGTTCTGCCTCGCCGCCCCGGCTTTCGCCGAAGGGTCGCAGGGCCTGACCAACGAACTGGCGGTCACCGTCAATAATCATTCCACGCCAGAGCTTTGCGCCGAGCGCGACAATGTCGCGCTTGAATTTGTTTCGCCCGACGTGCGCCACATGGAAATTCAGGCCGTGCATCCGGGCTATATCGGCATGATCCACAATGACCGCTGGGCCCCGGATTTTTCCGCCTGCAACATGCCGCACGGCGAGGGCGCCTTGCCGCGCAAGACCTTCTACGAATCCCCTACCCTCTGGCTGACCGGCCTGTCCGACCCGAATTTCTGGCGCCCGGCCAATGTGCCGATCCGCATCGGCGACCATGTCGAAACCGGCTTCAATTACATTCAGCTGTGGATGCTTTTCCGCGAGCGCGCCGAGGAAATTCTGGTGCTCTATCCCTCGGACGGCTATTGGCGCATCCGCCCCCTGCCCGCCGCGGACATGCGCTGGACCGCCTATGGCTCATCCTTCCTGATCGGCCCGGTGGAAGTCAAGGACCGGCCGATCGTGGCGATCAAGGACATTGCCTTCGACCCGGACAAGAAGAGTTTTGTCCTCAATTTCGAGCGCGGCGGCTCGGCGACCGTGACGATCATGACGGTCGATCAGGACCACATCGCCCTCGATGTCGCCTATAGCAAGGCCATGCCCGACGCTCTGCCCTTCGCCGCCATGCGCTCCATGTATGTCAGCGAGGCCAACGCCGATGTCGCCCGGATCGCCTGGCGCGAAAAAAACGGCGCCGGCTGGGGCGAAGCGCCGGTGCTGTCCTACAAGGGCGGCGAGGTCACCGAACTCTGGGCCGGGCGCACCGCGCCGTCGCGGCACAATCTCTCCGCCCCAGACATGGTCTTCTCACATTTCGCCCCCTGAGACGATAAGCCGCCGGCCAGCGATCGACGCGGCGCGCGGCGCCGCTGTGCTGGCCATGGCCGCCTATCATTTCACCTGGGACCTGGACGCCTTCCACTGGATGGACGCCGCGATCGCCAATTCGCGCGGCTTTCACTTGTTCGGCCACGCCATTGCCGCGAGTTTTTTGTTCCTGTCGGGCTATAGCCTGGTTCTGGCGCGGCGGGCGCGGGGAACCCAGCTGTGGCGAGCCCCGCCCTATTGGCGTCGCTGGAGCCAGATCGTCGTGGCGGCCGCCGCGATCAGCGCCGTAAGTTTCTGGCTGTACCCGCAGGCGCCGATCTTTTTCGGCATTTTGCACTGCATCGCGCTCTCCAGTCTGCTCGCCCTGCCCTTGGTCGACGCGCCGACGTTTTGGACGCTGGGCGTCGCGGCGCTGGCTTTCGCCGCGCCGCCGCTCTTGTCTTCGCCGCTGTTCGATCCGAAATTTTTCTGGTGGACCGGACTTTCCACTTTCGAACCCGCCAGCAACGATTACCGCCCCCTGCTGCCGTGGCTGGCCTTCGTCCTGCTTGGCGTCGCCTGCGCCAGGCTGCGCGCGCCTTCCGGCGGAACTCTTCAGCCGGCCCCGCCAGTCCTCCGGCCGGTCGCTTTCCTCGGCCGGCATTCCCTGGCTTTTTATCTCATCCACCAACCGGTGCTGTTCGGCGGCTTTCTGCTGATCGGTTTTTTTGGCGCGCCGGCCGACGAGGAGGCCGGCTTTATCGCCCAATGCGCGGCGCAATGTTCCGGCTCGGGGGTCGACGCCAAACTTTGCGAGAGCTCCTGCCGCTGCGTGGCGGGGCGCGCCAAGGCGAAGGGAAGCTGGCGGGCGCTGATCGCCAATGAACTGTCGCAGGCGCAAAAGGCGGAAACCCACGACGACGCCGTGGCCTGCTATGCGGAAGCGACAGGCAAATAGGCCGCTCACGATTTGGTGATCGGGATTTTCATAAAAAATTGAAGCCGAAGCGCGGCTTCGCGCGTTGACCTCGACAGTCGCGCGGCGACGATTGGGCATGTCCCCGCGCGTGGCGAGGAAAACATGGAAGAGAAACCGAAGAAATCCACCCGGGGCTTCGCATCGATGGACCCGGAAAAGCAGCGGGCGATCGCCCGCAAGGGCGGCGAAAGCGTGCCGCGCGAAAAGCGCAGCTTTTCGCAGAACGCAAATCTGGCCGCTGAAGCCGGTCGCAAGGGCGGCAAGAGCGTCAATCCCGGCAATCGCAGTTTTGCGCGCGACAAGGATCTCGCCAAGAGCGCGGGACGCAAGGGTGGCCGCGCCGCGCATTTGCCGGGGCATGCCGCAGAATAAAAGAGGCCCCGTATCAGGGGCCTCTCTTCAAGCTGGTCATGACGGAAGCATATCTTCCGATTAGTGGGCGACGTCGGCCCAAACCTTCTTCTTGGTGAAATAGAGCAGGCCCGCGAGAATGGCCAGGAAGATCATCACGCGCCAGCCGACACGCTTGCGCTGCTCCAGGGTCGGCTCCGCCGCCCAATAGAGGAAGCTCGTGACGTCCTTGGCATATTGATCGAGCGTGGTCGGGACGCCCTCGGGGTATTCCACCTGTCCGGCGGTCAAAGGCTTGCCCATGGCGATCTTGTGGCCGGGGAAGTAGAGGTTCCAGTTCGGATCGTCCTCGTGCTCATAGCCGTTCAGGATGGCGTAGACATAGTCGGCGCCGAGTTCCTGATACATGCCGCCGGGGACCGGGAGCGCATCGAAAATGAACCAGGGAAAGCCGTGTTCATATTTGCGCGCCTTGGCGAGCAGCGACATGTCCGGCGGGGCGTTGCCCAAGGCGGCGGCGGCCGCTTCCGGATTGGGGAAGGGCGCCGGGAAATAGTCCGAGGGACGTCCCGGACGGTCGAACATGTCGCCGGCCGCATTGGGGCCGTCATGGACGGTGTAGGAGGCCGCCAGTTCCTTGACCTGATCGACCGAAAATTCCGGACCGCCCGGCTGGCCGAGCGTACGGATCGGAATATGCAGCTCATGGCAATTGGAGCAGACTTCCTTGTAGATCTTGAAGCCGCGCTGCAATTGCGCCCGATCGAAAGTCCCGAACGGGCCGGAGAAGCTCCAGCTCTGCTTGGCGGGGTTGGGCTGCTCGCCCTCTTCGGCGCGGGCCGCCGAATTGGACAAAGCAACCAGACCGAAAAAGGCGGCGGCAAGGAGTCCAGAGGTCTTGCCGAGTTTTTTCGTGAGAGTCATGTGTCTTTCCTCGAATTCGGCTGGTCAGCTCTTGGTCTTGGCAAGCACCGCGTCAGCGATGGTGGCCGGGACCGGCTTGGTCTTTTCGATCAAGCCAAGCACAGGCAGGACGATCAGGAAGAAGGCGAAATAGAGCACGCCGAGAACGCGCGCCGCCGTGACATAGGGCTCCGCCGCCGGCATGGCGCCGAGATAGCCGAGACCGACGCCGGTGACGACGAAGACCCAGAAGGCGATCTTGAACAGCGGGCGATATTTGCCCGAGCGCACCTTCGACGTATCCAGCCAGGGCAGGAAGGCGACGATGGCGATGGCGGCGAACATGGCGATGACGCCGGCCAGCTTGTTCGGGATCGAGCGCAGGATCGCGTAGAAGGGCAGGAAATACCATTCCGGCACGATATGCGCGGGAGTCTTCATCGGATTGGCGGGGATGTAGTTATCGGCGTCGCCCAAATAGTTCGGGACGAAGAAGATAAACCAGCAATAGAGCAGCAGGAACAGCACGATGCCCAGCGAATCCTTCAGCGTCGCATGCGGGGTGAAGGGCACGCAATCCTTGTGGATGTCCTGAACATCGACGCCGTCGGGATTGTTCTGGCCGACCACATGCAGCGCCCAGACGTGCAGCGCGACGACCGCGACAATGACGAAGGGCAGAAGATAATGCAGGGCGAAGAAGCGGTTGAGCGTCGGATTGTCGACAGAATAGCCGCCCCACAGCCAAACGGTGATGTCGTCGCCGACAAGCGGAATGGCCGAGAACAGATTGGTGATGACGGTGGCGCCCCAGAAGGACATCTGGCCCCAGGGCAGCACATAGCCCATGAAACCGGTGGCCATCATCAGCAGGAAGATGATCACGCCGAGGATCCACAACACTTCGCGCGGCGCCTTGTAGGAGCCGTAATAAATGCCGCGGAGGATGTGAATGTAGACGGCGAGGAAGAACATCGAAGCGCCGTTGGAATGCGCGTAGCGCAGCATCCAGCCCCAGTTCACGTCGCGCATGATCTTTTCGACCGAGGCGAAGGCCATGGTCGCTTCCGGCGTATAGTGCATGGTCAGCACGATGCCGGTGATGATCTGGGCGATCAGCATGAAGGAGAGAATGGCGCCGAAGGTCCACCAGTAATTGAGGTTCTTTGGCGTGGGATAGCCGACGAAGGAATCGTAGGAGAAGCTCAGGATCGGCAGGCGGGCTTCAAGCCACTTCACCAGGCCGTTCTTGGGCTCGAAAGACGAGAGTCCATGCATGTGAAGATCTCTTTGAGAGAAGGAACGGGAGGGCTCAGCCGATCTTGACCTTGGCGTCGGTCAGGAAGGCATAGGGCGGCACGTCGAGATTGCGCGGCGCGGGGCCTTTGCGGATACGGCCCGACGTGTCGTACACAGACCCATGGCAGGGGCAGAACCAGCCATCGTAATCGCCCTGATGGCCCAGCGGAATGCAACCCAAATGGGTGCAGACGCCGATGACGATCAGCCATTCCGGCTTTTGCACGCGGGCCGAGTTCGGCCTGCGGGTCGGGCAGGGTCTCGACTTTGACGTCCTCGGCGGCCTTGATCTCTTCCGGTGTGCGGTGGCGGATGAACACCGGCTTGCCACGCCATTTGATCGTGACGATCTGGCCGGCGGGGAATCGCGCCAATATCGACTTCGGTGGAGGCCAGCGCCAGGGTCGAGGCGTCGGGGCTCATCTGGTTGATCAGCGGCCAGACAGCGGAAGCGGCGCCGACGGCGGCCACGGCGCCGGTGGCGACATAGAGAAAGTCTCTGCGGGTCGGTTCGACCGTCGTATCTGTGGACAAGGCAACATCCCCAGTCATTTGAGCGCGCCGGCGAGCCGGACGCCTGTCTTCGCCGATACGGGCGAAGCTGTTTTTACGAAACGCGGGCCGGTATGCGGCGCCACGCGGCGATAGTCCGTCCCCCTTGCATCACGCGCGTCAAGGCGACGCGAATCTGGACGCAAGGCATGGGACGCCATTCGGCAGGCGCCGTTGTTTGGCGCATTTCCGCCTCAATGTCCATAGAAAGGGCCCGCCATTTCCTTAGGCGTCATGATGGAATTTCAGGCGCCTTGGCGCGCCCCGCCTGCGCCGCTATGGTCGCGGTCATGCCGCCCGCGCCCTCCCTCTGCCTGGCCCTGCTCCAGCCCGATATACCGCAAAACGCCGGAACCCTCCTGCGTCTGTGCGCCTGTCTCGGCGTCGAAGCGGCGTTGATCGAGCCCGCCGCCTTTCCCCTGACGGATCGTCACTTCCGCCGCGCCGGCATGGACTACCTCGACCATGTGATAATGGCGCGCCATCTGTCCTGGCGCGCCTTCGAGAATTGGCGTGCGACAACTGGTCGCAGGCTCGTGCTGCTTTCGACTCGCGCCGCCGAGCCTTACGCCGCATTTGCCTTTCGACCCGACGACATCATCATGGTCGGCCGCGAATTGGCTGGCGCGACCGAGGAGGTGCATGAAGCCGCAGACGCCCGGCTGCGCATTCCCGTGCGCCCCGGCTTGCGTTCGCTCAATGTCGCGGTCGCCGCCAGCATGGTGCTGGGCGAGGCCTTGCGGCAGACTCACAGCTTCCCCCAGGGAGAGATTTTTTGACCGATTCCGAGTTGGAACAGCGCAAACAGGCGGCGACCGCATGGTTTTCAGCGCTTCAGAGCCGCATCCTCGCCGCTTTGGAGGCGCTGGAGCGCCGCGCGGAGGCGATTTTTCCGGAACCGGGCGTGGCCCCCGGCGAATTTATGCTGACGCCCTGGGAGCGGCAAAATCACGATGGCGCGCCCGGCGGCGGCGGCCGCATGGCGATATTGAAGGGACGGCTGTTCGAGAAGGCCGGCGTCCATTGCTCGACGGTTCATGGAACTTTCGCCCCCGAATTCACGGCGCAAATCCCCGGCGCCGACGCCGATCCGCGTTTCTGGGCCTCGGGCGTCTCGCTGATCGTCCACCCCTGGAATCCGAATATTCCCGCCGTGCACATGAACACGCGCATGGTCGTGACCTCCAAAAGCTGGTTCGGCGGCGGCGCCGACCTGACCCCGGTGCTCGACGCCCGCCGCACCCAGGACGATCCCGACTCCATCGCGTTTCATCAGGCCATGCGCGCCGCCTGCGCCGGTCATGAAATTGCGGATTACACCCGCTACAAGGCCTGGTGCGACGACTATTTCTTTTTGAAGCATCGCAATGAATCGCGCGGCGTCGGCGGCATATTTTACGACTATCTCGAGGCCGGCGGCGAAAGTTTCGAGCGGGCCTTCGCCTTCACCCGTTCGGTCGGCGAGGCTTTCCTGGAAATTTATCCGCGACTGGTCGAGGCCAATATGGGAAAAACCTGGACGCCGGCGCAGCGCGAGGAGCAATTGGTGCGGCGCGGCCGCTATGTCGAGTTCAACCTGCTCTACGATCGGGGCACGATTTTCGGATTGAAGACTGGCGGCAATGTCGATTCGATCCTGTCCTCCATGCCCCCCGTGGTCAAATGGCCGTAGTCAACTCCCTCAAACGATGAGAAATCCCATGGAACTCCAACCCGGCGATCTCGTGCAGCTCAAATCCGGCGGCCGCTCGATGACGGTGGTCAAGGCCGGCAAGACCGATGTCGATGTGATCTGGTATGCGGAGAGCGACGACACGCTGCGCAACGCCACCATCCCCCTCGCTTGCCTCGATCTGATCGAACTGGACGACGACGAGGATTTTGACGAGGACGAGTGAAGCCGTTCAGGCGGCTTTGGCGGTCCCGAAAAGCTTTTCGGCGCGCGCGGCCAGTTGCGCGCGAATCCTCATGGGGATTTGGCGCGCGGATTTGGCGCGCGGCAGATCGAGTTCGGCCATGGGCTTGCCCTCGGGATAGAGCGCCTCGTGCTCGGCCCAATTGTCGAAACCCATGCGCTCGGCATTGTCGATGAAAGTCTCGGTCGGCGCGTTTTCCGCGAGGATCAGTTCATGGGCCTCGCATTCCAGGTGGTAATAGACAAAGACCGCCGGGACGTTCCTCTCGCGCAGGATCGACAGGCCATTGACCAGGGCGCCCGCCTGGATCAGCACGTCCCCGACCAGCATGGCGTGATCGGGCGAGACCAGCAGGTCTCGGCTCGGAATATTCTCGCCCAAAGCATGAGCGCGGATGCGAATCGGCAGACTTTTCAGCGGATCGCAGAACTGGGCCGAGACTTTTCGCCGGCCGATCCAGTCGAGCCGCCGGCTCTCTCCGGAAGCGGTAAGCACCAGGTCCCCCCGCTCAAGAGTTCTCCACCTCGCGGTCGCCCTCGGGCGTGCGGATCAGCGTGCCCTGGAGAAAACAGGGCGGATCGATCGCGCTGTCGAGCGTCAGATAAGTAGCCGCCGGAGCGGTGTCGATGGCGTAGGAATCCGCCGTGAAGCTCTCATTGCCGAGCAGCGTGGTCGAGCCGGTATAAAACAGGTTGATATCGCCGGAATTCGTCCCCGGGGAGCTGCCGGCGAGCGAGGCGCCGCCCGGAGAGCCTCCGGTGGTGAAGGTGATGCCGCCGAGATCGACCAGCCCGCCATTGTTGAGGGCGCTGTTCAGGAAAATCTTGTCGTCGCTGCCGTCCGTGTTCACCGGGGCCAAGCCGGTGATCGTCGTCGCGCCATAATAATTGCTGCTGCTGTTGGCCGCGAGCCCCGTCACCGTGTAGGAGCCGTCGCTATTGGCCGCGCCGCTGAGCGTCAGGTCGACCGAGAGCGCGATTCCGCCCGCAGTGGTAAAAGTTAAGAGTTCATCCATCCCGGACCCCTCCAGTCCCGCTGGAAGCCTGTCGGGAACTTCCGATCCGTCCGGCTTCATCCTGGCTGAAATGGCAAGGACCGAACCTTAGGTCAGTTATGGTTAAGAAATCGTTCGCGCCGGCAATTCAGCGTTGTGTCCTCGATGTCGGCAGGTCGAAATCCGAAGGCGCGCCTTCCGGCGAGAACACGCCGTCCTCGCTCATCGAACCGCGGCGCGGCGCTGCGGGCAAGTCGGTCGGCGCGGCGTGCAGCGCCAAAGGTCCCGAGCCGGCATTTTGTCCTGCGGGCGGACGGCGCGGCGGCTTTGGCGGATTTCCGGAGATGATCGCCGCGGTGGCGGCGAGATCGGGGCCAGGCTGCATGGAATAGGAATTGGCGCCGCGCGGCGGCCCGGCCTGGGCGATGTCGAGATCGTCCTCGATCTCCGGCGCATCGGGCAGATTGTCCTTGCGCGACGGCGGCTCGGTCTTTTGCGGCGCCGGCTTGCAGACCCGGCGCGGGCCGGTCGAGGTCATGCCGTGCATGGCCAGATCGACATGGAGATGATTGTAATGAAAGACGTTCGAGCCAGGGCCGAGCACTGTCGTGAAGCGCCCGCACGCGCCATTGTGCAGGTCGCGCAGAAAAGCCTGGGTCTGTTCGTCGCCGCGCGTCCAGTCATGGACGACGGTGATTTTCCGCCCGTCGGCGAGCACGACGCCGCCGATATCCAGGGCGTTGCCGAAGGAATGTTCGGAAAGTTTCGCGCCCGGCTGATTGTTCATGCCCCGGCAATTGTAGCTGCCCATGGAATCGATCTGGACGACCGGCTGGCCGAAGCGCGCCTGCGCCGCCGGCTGCATGGTTTCCGCCACCCAGGCTTCGAGCTCCGCCACCATGGAGCAATCCAGCGTCTGCGTCGAATTGAACAGCACCTTGCCGCCCAGCAGTCCCGTGACCTTCAGCGGCCGGGTCAGGCCACAGATCGACGGCCCCTCAAGCTCATGGTTGGCGGGCTGGATGTAATTGGAGAGCTGGACCTGACCACGGGCGAAACAGGCCTCCTCGGCATGCTGGCGCCAGGCCGGGCGCTCGGCGCCGAATTTGCCGCAGCCGGCCAGCGCGGCAAGCAAGGCAAAAGCGGCCCCCCGCCCGATCCAGCGGACGGCGTCTGAGGAAGGAAAGGAGCGATCGGAGCACGCCATTCTCTAGAAATGCGGCGTTCAGCTTAACCGGCCCTCAAAAGAATTGGTTAAGATTTCAAAATTTCGCTCTCGTCCTCTTCTCTCGCGAGCAGCCGGGACAAAGCGCCTCCGCCGCCCAGACGCCGGAAAGCGCGGCGGCCTCGACGCCGGGGCCAAGATTGATCGCCCCGGCGACCGCCAGATTGACCAGGGGCGTTTTCGAGCCGCTCAACCGCCCAGCCGGAGCAATGCCATAAATGGCGCCGGCGCTAGCGCGATCATAGCGGGCGTAGGTCAGGGGGCTCGCCTCGCAGCGATAGACAATTCGCGCACGCAGGCCTGGAAACGCCGTCTCGGCCCGATCGATCAGCTTTTCCGCGAAATCCCGCTTGCGGCGGAGATAGGCTTCCGTTTTTCGCCATGCGCGCCAATCGGCGCCCTCTGGCGGCAGCCAGTCCTTTGCCGTCTCATGGGGGAACAGCGAAAAAATATCCACGGTCGAATAATGTTCGGGCGCCTCGCTGGTGTCGATCAGGCCGGGCCGCGCCACCAGACATGAGGGATTGCCAGCGATGAAAGTCAGCGGCGGCCCCTCCCCTTCTCCGCGCACACCGAGGTGCACGGCGAAACCGGAGGTCGCCGGCGGACTTTCGGTGAATTTTCGGCGGAAATCCGCAGGCAAATCGGCGGCGTCGATCATCTCGAGAAACGTCTTGCGCGGATCGCTGTTGGCGACCACGGCGCGCGCGCGGATTTTTTCGCCATTGGCCAGGATCAGCCCGACGGCGCGCCCCTGTTCAACCCAGATTTCCCTGACCGGGGTTTTGAACGCGATCTCGCCGCCATGGGCGCGAAACGCCTCGGCGAGAGCTTCGGCGAAAACGCTGGTCCCGCCGCGCGGATAAAAACCGCCATTGAAATAATAACCGAAAATCGGCGCCATGTCGGCGCAGCTCGGCGCGCGCGGGTCGTCGCTGATATAGCCGACCATCGTCGAAAGCGCTTCGCGCGCCGAAGCTGTTTTCAGCTTTTGCCGCAACAGGTCCACGAAGGGGCGGTCCGCCCAGATCGGAAACAGCGGGTTTTCCCGGGCGAAGGCCAGCATGGCCTTGACGCTTTGCGGCGGACCGGCAAAATCTTCGCCCGTCGAGGGAGTCAGCGCGTCGAACAAGGCCTTCATGATGCGGAACAGCTCCTGGACGCCCTCGGCGTCCTCGGGAAATCGCGCCGCCAACCGCGCCGCGTGTTCGCGGCCGTCGCGCGGCGCGTCGAAAATCTTGCCGCGCGAGTCGATAAAACGGTAATCCAACCGCAGCCAGTCGACCTTGTCGGCGCAATCGAGGCGATGCAGCAATTTGTCGAGGGTTCCGCCCGGCCAGGCGCCGGAAAAATCATGCGGTCCCGCGTCGAAGCGGAACAGCAGCGGCCTGTCGCCGTCATGCGCCTTGCGCAGCCAGGAATGGCAATAGCCGCCGGGCAGGACATGCTGTTCGAAAATCCTGACATTCAGTCCGGCCCTGGCGAGCAGGCCCGCCGCCGCCAGCCCGCCGATTCCGGCGCCAATCACCGCCACGTCCAGTTCGCCGTCGCGCCGGTCGAAAACCGGGGCCGGCCAATCGAATTTTTGCCGCGCCGCCAGCTTTCTGCTCAAAATCGCGCGCACCAAAATATTCGGGCCGAAAATAGAGGCCAAGGCGCCAAAAGCCACGACGCACGCCGAAAAAACCGGCGGCGCCGCCGAAAGTTGCAAAATGCCAAGCAACGCAAAAAGCGCCATCCACAACGAGGACAAAGCCTTGTTGACGCCGGTGAAAACAGGGCTCTCCCGGAGTTCGCCATAGGCTGTGGCGGAATAATCCGCGGTCCAGGGTTTCTGCCGCGCCAGCGAGACGAAGGCGGCCAGCGCCAGGACGAAGAAGGATAGCGCCAGCGCGACGGCGGCGGACGGGCCCGGAATGAAAACCAGCAGGACAAAAAGCGCCAGCCCGGCCAGCTCCATCTGCTTGACCGCGCGCGAACGCCAACGCCAGAGATTCAGCGCCAGCGACAGGATCAGGGCCAACCCGGCGGCGCGCGGCGGCGCGGCGGGCGCCAGCGCCCAGAACAGCACGAAAGGCAAAAGGCCGATCTTGGCGGCGATAAAGGCGCGCATGGCGGGGAGCCCTCGTGAAAACACCCGCCCTCCCCGCGAACGGGGAGGGCGGGCGGGGTCAGCCTTCCGGCTGCGCCGGCGGCTGGGCGCGACCAGCCATGAAGCGCTCGAATTCCTCGCGGTCGCGGGCGCGGCGCAAGCCATCCAGATAATC
The DNA here is from genome assembly GCA_963804045.1 of uncultured Alphaproteobacteria bacterium. GTDB lineage: Bacteria > Pseudomonadota > Alphaproteobacteria > Rhizobiales > Beijerinckiaceae > Rhodoblastus. The sequence goes on from CAWDOR010000004.1 coordinate 114,898, forward strand.
CTCGAAGGCTTTTTCGGCCTCGAAGATTTTGCGGCGTTCTTCGGCCAAGCGCTCCAGTTCGGCTTTGCGCCAGTCGTCGAAGGCGCTGTTGCCCGAAGCTGGCCAGGCGCCAAAGCGCCTGTTCATGCCGGACAAGCCGGAGCGCGCCTCGAAGGCGCCCCATTTCCGCTCGGCGAATTGGCTAAAATCGCCGGACGCGCGTTTCGCCTGCCAGATTTTCCAGAAGAGAATGGCGAGGCCGATGGGGAAGAAGAAGATGAATCCCAGGATCATCGCGACCAATTCGATCGGCTTCCAGTTCATGCGCCCGCAACCGCTGGGACGGCGGGCATGGGAATAACAGGTCATGGCTTTGCTCCATCATCGCCTCGGCCGTCGCCTGCGATGTGAATGTAATATACATTTACATCAAGGCCAATTCCAGAGGCGCCCGTGGAATATTTCATGCGCCCGGAAAAACCGACTTGACCCCCAGGGACTTGCGGATCGCGCCCTCGATCAGCGCGGCGACGCCCTCTTCCAGCACGGTCGACGCCTGTTCGCCATGATCGCCGAAATGGCCGCCAAGCAGCAGATCGGCGACGCCATGGCTGGTCGCCCAGATCTGCACGGCCAGTTTTTCGGCGCCTGCTTCCGGGGCATGGAAGAAACGCAACACTTCCACGGTGGTGCGGAGCAATTCGTCGAAGGCTTTTTTCGCCGGCGCATTGGCCGCCGGGCCACGCAGAAAACCGGCGTCGCCGAACATGGCCTTGTAGAGGCCCGGCTCGTCCCTGGCGAAGGCCAGATAGGCGGCGCCGCGCCGGCGCAGCGCGGTGACCGGGTCGGGCCGCCCCCCATCCCAGGCCTTGGCGAGATTTTCGTTGAAGTGCTCGAAGCCTTCCTGCGCCAGCGCCGCCATCAGGGCGTCGCGGTCGGCGAAATGACGATAGGGCGCCGCGCCGGTGACGCCGACACGCTTGGCCGCCTCGGCCAGGGTGAAACCAGCGGGGCCGCGCTCGGAGATCAAGGCCCGCGCCGCAGCGAGCAGCGCCTCGCGCAGCCGTCCGTGATGATAGGGGCGGCGCCCCATGCCCCGCCAGCCGCAGTTTTCCCCGACCATCGACCTCGCCCAGACTTTTTCCCGGACATCGGCCCGGAGGATCGACCCAAGGAATCAACCCAAGAGATCAACCAAAGTCATTGCGGCTTTTCCGTCAATCGGCAAATCACCGGCATCTGCCGGTTTTTTAATCATGAGTGGCGCCAATGCATGGCTTTTCAGCGCCACTGCACAGCATTTGAAATTGGCGGGCCATGTCACAAAACTTACACTTCATTAACTCGGGAACAGAAAATTAACCCTGCGTTGATAGATTGATCCCGCGCGCCTTCAGCGTTTCTCTCACGAGGATTCGACCATGATCACCACCCTTAAGGTTGAGTTTTTCTCGGTCTGCGCGGCCTTCGCCTTCATGACTGGCGTTCTTGCCGCGGTCTGGTGAGCATCAGCCATTTCGCGCCTTGACCGGAGACGCGTCCCCTCCCCACGCCTCCTTCTCAAGCCAAGCGAATAAAACAGCGCATCCGGCTTTCCGGATGCGCTGTTTTGTTTTCATTCTGTTTCGCTTGCGGCGCTTGGCGACGGCGTGGCGGGTTGCGGGTTTTCGGACCGGAGCCTTCCCCGCCGCCCCGCCGCGCGCCAAAGGCGTCAGCCCTTGAAACGGGCGCTGGCGTTCTGTTCGAACAGCCGGTCTTGCGCCATGGCCAGCATTTCCATCTTGCGCAGATTGACCGGGGCGAGATCCATCACCGAATCCACCCAGATGTCGGTAATATCGCGCAATTCCTGCAAGGTCAGCGGCGAAGCGCGGCGGCGCACCCGGCCCATGGCGGTGAGCAATTTCTGTTTGCGCGAATTTTCGGCGATGAAAGCCTGCGCCCGCGCCCGGCCCTCGCCCTTTTCGGCGAGAATGTCGATCAGCCCCATTTCGTAAAATTCCTCGGACTTATACATGCGGCCGCTCATCATCAGCTTTTCCGCACGAGCGCCGTCGAGGCGGCGCGCCAGCAGGCTATAGGCGCCCATGCCGGGAAAAGTATGGAACAGGGCCTCGGGGAAGCCGAGATTGATCCCGCGTTCGGCGACGATCACCTGACAGCTCAGCGCCGCCTCCAGTCCGCCGCCAAGCGCGTCGCCTTCGAGCAGCGCCATGGTCACCACCGGCGAGTCGAAACCGTGAAAATTATTGTAGATGGCGTCGCAGCAGGCATAAGCGTAAGCGCGCAGGGATTCGGCGTCGCCAGCGCGCACACGGTCGAGGAAATAGGCGAGGTCGCCGCCCATGCTGAACACGCCCTGGCGCAGCGAGGCGCCGACAAAAAATTTCACCTCGGTATCGCCATGCTCGACATAATCGGCGCGCAGATCTTCGGCCAGCGCATTCAATTCATAGAGCAGCGGCAGGGTCCAACTCACCGAATGCTCATGGCGCATGGAACACCAGACGGCGCCATATTGCGGGTCGAAACGCACGTCGAGCGTTTCGCGCCGGCGCTCGAGACAGGCCAGGCGCGGCGAAGCGTCGAACCGCCGCGCGAGATTGTCGCGAGACAAGGAGGCGGCGACCGGCGCGGCGACCGGGCTGGCGGAAGGAAGTGAGGAAAAATCGACCAACTTCGTCATTGCCGAACATTCCAGATGCTGGCGCGCCGGCGGCGGCGTCACGACCCCATGACGTCCATCCGTTAGAGCAGCCCTTGATGCGATCCTTCGATCACGATGCGAAAATTTAACAAAAATTAACTTTTTGAAATGTTACGTTGGCGCTTGCATCGGCAAAAACGCAAGAATTCGGGCTCGCATTTCGCTGCGTAAATTCAAGTGAATAGCATTATTCATACAATTCAAAAACATAAAGAGGACACGTCACAGTTGCGCATTCTTTCATCGACGCTGGCGTTAGCGCAAGGTCACTCTTTCCCCTCCCTTGCGCAATCGAGCAGAGCCAGACTCAAATGAGTCGGCAAGTCCCTGTTTTCGCCATAGAGCGCGGCCAGGCCGGCGGAATCGCGCGGCGGGGCCTTGGCGATTCCCGTCAGCAGCGTGTCGTCGAGCAGTCGCGCCGGCGCCAATCCGGCGGCGCGGGCCAGTTTCCGCCGCGTTTCGCGCAAGCGCCGCAAAAGCCGCGCCTGCTCCACCGTCAGATCGTCAAGGGGGGGCAGAGGAAACGGATCGCCACCCTTTGCGACGACGGAGGCTTCGCCCTGGTCTTCCGCTGAGTCCCCTGGCGCGAACCTGGCCTTGTCCCACCAGTTCTTGCCGCCGCGCTCCACGGCCCGCGCCAGCCAGCGCCGGGCTCGCCGCGCCGCTTCGTCAGGCGCCGCGCGCAATGCCGAGGCCAACCCGCGCAGGCGCGGAAAGCCTCGACGACAATTGTCGCATTGGCCGCAGGGCGGCGCGCTTTCGCCAAGCGGCGCGATCATCGCCTGTTCGCGGCAGCCGCTCGCGTCATAATATTGGCGCAGCGCCGCGACGCGCTCGGCCGACGACGGATCGATCAACGCGATGTCGAATCGCGCCGCGCGCAGCTCGTCGAGGCGGCGCGGCGAATAAAGCGCGATCGCCTCGGCCGGCTGGCCGTCGCGGCCGGCGCGACCGGTTTCCTGATAGAGGGTCTCGATATTTTCCGGCAGGCCGGCGTGAATGATGTAGCGCACGTCCGGCTTGTCTATGCCTAAGCCGAAGGCGATGGTCGCCGCCATGACCATGTCGGAACGATCGCGGAATTCGTCCTGCCGCCGCTCCCGCTCTTCGGGCGACAGTCCCGCGTGATAGGCTGCGGCGCGATGGCCGGCTTCCGCCAGGGCCGCGCCGATCCCGTCGGCCAGCCGCCGCGACGGACAATAAATAATGCCGCACAAGCCTCGCCGCGCGCCGACCAGTTCGACAATGCGTCGCGTCGGATCCTTGTCGCAGGGCTCGACCGACAGGCTGATCGCCTTGCGGCGGAACGAGCCGACAATCAGCCTCGGCTTTCGCGCCGGAAAAAGCTTGGCGATAATGTCTTCGCGGGTGCGCGGGCTGGCGGTCGCGGTGGCGGCGAGCGTCTGCGGATGGCCGAGCGCCGCCGACGCCTCGGCGATCCTTCCGTATTCGGGCCGAAAGTCGTGGCCCCATTGCGAGACACAATGGGCCTCGTCCACGGCAAGCAATCTGACGCCAGAGTTCGCGCAGCCAAGCGAGCGATCTCGCCCTCGGCCAGCCTCTCCGGCGAAAGATAGAGCAGGCGCAACTCGCCGCGCGCCAGGGCGTCGCGGGTTTTTTTCGCCTCCCCCGGCTCCTGGCCAGCATGCAGCGCGCCCGCCGGCAGGCCCCTCGACCTCAGTTTTCGCGTCTGGTCGCGCATCAGGGCGATCAGCGGCGAGACCACCAGGCTCAGGCCCGGCCGCGTCAAGGCCGGATATTGATAAATCAGCGACTTTCCGCCGCCGGTTGGCCACAGCACGAAGACATCCTCGCCGTCGAGCGCGGCGGCGACCGCCTCGTCCTGTCCGGGGAGGAAATCGTCAAAGCCGAAGGCCTCCCGCAAAATGCGGCGTTCCTTGTCAAGATCGGCCATGTCGCATGCGTTTCATTTCCGGCCACTCTCCAATTTCTAAGATAGATGACGCCAAAGTCGAGTGTCCAGCACGCGCCGGCGCGATTGTCATCCGGCGCTGACCGCCCTATCTTGGACCTTGCCGAAAGGCGTCGGGCGGCTACGCCCCAATGTCAATTCGCACCGGTTCGGGCGCTCCGCCCCGAGGTCAGGAAGGAAACACGCATGAAACTCGTTCACGCTTTGTCGGCCGCCGCCATTCTCGCTCTCGCCTCGTCCCCCGCTTTCGCCGCCGGCGATCCCGACGCCGGCGCCAAGGTGTTCAACAAATGCGCCGCCTGCCACAAGGTCGGCCCCGGCGCCAAGAACGGCGTCGGCCCGGAATTGAACGGCCTGAACGGCCGCAAGGCCGCCTCGGCGGAAGGCTACAACTATTCCGACCCCATGAAGGGCTCGGCCGTCACCTGGGACGAAGCCAAGTTCAAGGAATATATCACGGCGCCGCAGAAGATGATCCCGGGCATTAAAATGACCTTCCCCGGCCTGCCCGCCGACGCCGACCGCGACAATCTCTGGGCCTATCTGTCCCAGTTCAAGGCCGACGGCAGCAAATAAGCTGACGTTCCGCTCCGGACACGCCGGTCGCCCGCGAGGCGGCCGGCGTTGTTTTTTGCGCCGATTGCTGTAAACCCGCGCGCATGACCGATCTGTCGCTCGATTTCGCCTTGCAGAAGCCCGCCGACCTGCCCGCCATCCGGCGCCTGGAAGAGCGCGCCTTCGGCCCCGGGCGTTTCGCCAAGACCGCCTATCGGCTGCGCGAATTGGCTGCGCCCGACTGGTCGCTGTCGACGCTGGCGCGCATTGGCGGCATGCTGGTCGGCGCCTGCACGCTCACGCCGATCGAGATTGGCGGCGCGCCGGCCCTGCTGCTGGGCCCGCTCACGGTCGAGGAAGCTTTTCGCGCCCGCGGGCTTGGCGACGCCCTGGCGCAGAAATCGCTGGAGGCGGCCAAGGCGGCCGGCCATGAAATCGTGCTGCTGGTCGGCGACCCCCCCTATTACGAGCGCATGGGGTTCGTTCGCGCCGGCTATGGCCAGTTCGTCTTTCCCGGCCCGGTCGATCCCGGCCGGATTCTCTATTATCCGCTCCAGCCCGGCGCCCAGGACCGCTATCGCGGCGCGGTCGTTCCCGTTTAAGCCGCGCTGCGCTTGGTGGCGCGCCCCGGGGTCGAAAAAATTGTGTCGAGTTCGCCCTTGCGCAGCGTCGCCGCCAGGCTCTGGCCGTCGCCGAAACGCCAGTTCATCACGTCGCTGTTGGGAAATTCGGCCAGCGTGTAATCGCGGGCGGAGTCATAGCCGAAGACAAAGCCGAAGGGCTTGTGGCCCATGCTCGGCATTTCGAACCGAGCCAACTCCAGCCAAAGCCCCTCGAAATAGTCTCGCTGCCGGGTCGGCAGGTCATAGGGATCGTCGCAATAGACCTGTTTGGCCATATCCTCGCGCAGCAATTCGTAATCGAAGACGAAAAGGTTGACCTGACGGTCATGCACGGTCAGCGGCAGGCGCTTGGTCCGCGCCGGCTCGCCAAGACCGCTGTTCATCTCGGTGGCCCGCTCGACATGCACCAGTTCGATGGCGCGCAGCCGCTCCATGATCCGGGCGGCGGTCTCCGGCTTGAAGGTTTCGCGCTCGGCGCGCGGCAGGGTTTCGGCGATGATCGCCTGAAGTTTTTCGTCAGCGGCGTCGAGACTGGCGATCGACTCTTTCCACGCCTCCACGGTCGGCCCGAAAACGTCGGCCTTTTTCTGCATGGCCTCGGTCATGTCCTGCTTCATGCCGCCCAGCGACAAATGTTTGCGCGCGTCGCGCAATTGCTTGTCGAGATCGGGCAAGGTGCTCTTGAGCACCGCCTTGCGGCGAACCAGGCCGGAATGAGCGCTGTCCAGCAGCGCCAGCAGCGACGGCCAATCGAAGGGATGATGCTGGGGATCGGCGAGATCGAAGCCGCGCGCGTCCATTTCGTGGCGAATGAGATTGGCGCCGGCGGCGCGGGGATCGGGTCCGCCAGGCGCGACGGCGACAATATCCAGCGGCCAGCGCGGAAACCCCTCGGCGCGGCTCAGGCCAAGGCCGTCCGTCGTCACGCCGCGCCACAGGCATCCTGGTCCAGGCTCGGGCGTGGCGCGCACTGGCCCGCGCCGGTTGAAATGCACCACGCGAATGTCGCGGCCGGTCTCCGGATCGGCGAAAAAGGCGAGCCAGCCTTGGCGCGGCCCGCGGCCGTCCCACAAGGCGGGCGGCAGGTCGGCACAGCAGATTTGCGCCAGAAAGGTTCCCCGCTTGCCCTGGAAATCCGGCCAGGTGACGCTGACCGGCATTTCCGGCGCGCCGCCAAACCAGCTGCGCGCCTCCTCATTGACGCGAATGGGAATTTGCGGAACCAGCCGCGCCACAACGCCGGCCTGATTGGCGTCGGCATTGGGCGGGTCCGGCGTCAGCGCGACGACGGCGGCGCCCTCGGCCGAATCCGCGCGAATGATCGCCTCGGCCTGCGGCGGCTGTTGGGCGCGGTTGAGGCCGTCGAGCACGCGCTGGACCCGCTCCAGCGAAATCGGCTCGACCGGGGCAGGCTCCGCCTTTGGCGCTTCGAGATAGCGCATGGCGAAAGCCATCGCGCCCAGCGACAGCACAAAACCGATATTCATGGGGTCGGAAAACAACTCTCCGAACATGGCGACGCAACTCGAAAGGACAATCGTTCCCCACGGTTAAACAAATTCCCTTAAGGAAGCGTGGCCATAGTCAAACTCTGTTAGCCTTTTCGTCCTTCCCAGGCCCAGCCGCCGACAATCAGCCCAAGCAGAAGAATGAGGCCGAACAGGCCGACGGCCAAGGGCGTCAAACTGACGCCGCGCGCCACGCTGGCGCCTGTGCGGCGCAGGGCGATGAAATCGACGCCGGCATAGGAGGGGCTGTCGCCGAGCGCGAGGAGACGCGGCATGGAGATTTCCGCCGATCCGGCCGCGCCGACGCGCCGGACTGAACCGCCCGTCGACTCGGCCAGCGGCCGCAGCTTTTCCGTGGTCGAGACCAGTTCGCGATATTCGAGCGGATTTTCTGGCCCGACGGGAATCAGGGCGGTCAGATCGCCCTGGGTCAGACGATACAGCCCGAGTTCGGCCTGGGCGATCCGGCCGCGAAAAAGGCCCGGCTCGCCGGGCTTCAACTCCAATTCGCTTTCCTTGCCTGAGGGCGCGACCACATGGATCGGGCCGGTCTGGGCGGCGAGCGTCTGTCGCTCGACCAGCAGATCGCGCGCCAAAACCTTGCCGCGCAGAGCCTCTTCCTCAAGTTCAGGCTCTTTCATCAACCAATGGGCCATGCGGCGCATCAACTCCTCATAGGGGCCTCCGCCCTCGAAACCGCGCGCCCAGAGCCAGAGCTGATCGCTGAGCAGCAAGGCGACGCGGCCCTTGCCCTCGCGCGAAAGAACCAGCAAGGGCGCACCCCCGGCCCCCTCCAGAACGGACGCGCCGCGCAAAACTTCGGCCTGCTCCTGGCGAAACCATTCGCTCCATGCCGGCGGCTTTTGCATCGCGCCGGGAAGCGTTCTGGTCACGGGATGGCGGGCGCCGATTTCGGAAAGACCGGCGCGGAAAGGCGCCTCGATCACCTCGCCGCTCGGGCGCGCCGGAGCGAGTTGGCCTATGGGCGTATAAAACAACCCGTCGCCGCGCGAAAAATTGGGGCCGGCGACAATGGCGAAGGCCCCGCCGCGCCGGACATAATTGACGATATTGTCAAAATAGACTGGCGGCAGCAGGCCCATGTTGGAATAACGGTCGAACAGAATCAGATCGAAATCGTTGATTTTTTGGCCGAAAAGTTCGGCGGTGGGAAATGCGATCAGCGCCAGTTCGCGCACCGGCGTGCCATCGATCTTTTCCGGCGGGCGCAGAATGGTGAAATGCACCAGATCGACATTGGCGTCGGCCTTGAGCAGGTTGCGCCAGGCGCGCTCGCCGGGATTGGGCTCGCCCGACACCAGCAGCACCTTGAGGTGATCGCGCACGCCCTCGACCAGGGCCACCGCCTTGTTATTGATCGCGGTGAGCTCGCCGGCCAGGGGCTCGGCATCGAATTCGAACACATTGGCGCCGCCGTGATCGAGCCGCAGCGGAATCTTGATCGCCACGCCCGGCGCCGCCAGAACCCTGGTCAAGAACACGCCGTCGCGGCGGATTTCCACGGCGACGGGATCGCCGGGCCCGTTGCTCTCCTCGACCTTCAGCGTGAACACTGCCTCCTTGCCGATCAGGCCGAAGCGCGGCGCCTCGACCAGTTCGACGCGGCGGTCGCGTTCCCCCGCGTGGCCAGTGACCAGCACATGCAGCGGCGCCTTCCAGCGCGGGCTGGCGGGAGTGTCGTGGACGACGCCGTCGGTGACCATGACAATGCCGGCGAGTTTTTCAGAGGGCAGATCGGCGAGGCCGTTGTCCAAAGCCGTGAACAGCCGCGTGCCCTCGCCGCCATCGGCCGCATTGCCGGCCTCGATCACGCGCAGATCGGCGCCGCCGAGCTTTTCCAGCGCCGCCGCGAATTTCTGCCTGACAGCGTCGGTCTGCGCCGCGCGGTCGCCGAAGCTCTGGGACGCCGAGCGGTCGAGCACCAGAGCCACGACATCGCGCAACGGTTGGCGCTGCTCCTCGACCAGCGACGGGCCGGACAGCGCGCCGATCAGGGCGGCGAAAGCACAAAAACGCCAAAGCGCGCCGCGCCGCCGCTTCCACGCCAGCGCGCCGGCGAGCGCGACCGCCGCCACGGCGAGCAGCGCCAGACTCCAAGGGGCGATCAGCGGGGCGAAGGACAGGCCATATTGGCTCATTGTCCCAGCCTTTGCAGCAGTTCCGGCACATGGACCTGGTCGGCCTTATAATTGCCGGTCAGCGTGTACATGACGATATTGACCCCGCCGCGCAGCGCCATTTCATGCTGGCGGACCGAATCGGAGCCGGAGGCGTAGAGCGCCTCGCCCCAATTGTCGCTGGCCCAGCCCGCCGCCAGATCGGTCGAGGCGACGATCAGCGGCGAAACGCCGTCTCCCGCCCGCGCCGGAGCCTTTTCGCCTTCGGCCTCCGGCGGCAGCGCCTCGATATAGGTCGGGCCGCGCTCGGCGCGCCCGGCGAAGGCGTCGAGCAGATAGAAGGTGCGGAAAATCACGTGATTGCTCGGCGCGGGCGCCAAAGGCGGCGGATCGAGCTTTTTCAAGAAAATGTTCAGCCAGTCCTGCGCCGGCGTGCGCTCGCCCCCCTCGCTCTGCTCGGTCGCGTCGCGGGTGTCGAACAGCACCAGACCGCCCTGTTTCATATAGGCGGCGAGCTTTTTCGCCGCTTGATCGGACGGCTGCGGCAAATCGGGCGAAATGGGCCAGTAGATCAGCGGATAGAAGGCCAGTTCGTCGCGAGCCGGATCGACGCCTCTGGGCGAGCCGGGATTGAACGAGGTGCGCTGCGCCAGGGTTTCGGTGAGGGAGGCCAGGCCCTGCGCGCTGATTTTATCGGCATGGCTGTCGCCGGTGATCACATAGGCGAGCGAGGTCGTCAGAGCCGGCTGGAAGGATTTTTCCTCCGCTTTCGCGGATGGCGCCAGAAGCGCCAGAGCCAGAAAAACAGGGACCGCCAGCAGCAGCAAAACAGGCGCGGCCTGACGCCGCCACGCCCCGCCGAGCCAGAAAGACGCAAAGCCGTCCGCCAAAGCCAGCAGCGCGGCGAGCAGCAGCAATGGGCCGCGCAGATCGACGGCGCCCGGCGCGGCGAGATCGCGGGCGGTGAAATTCAGGCCAGCGAGGTCCAGCGGCTTCAAAACCATGCCAGGCGCGAAAGCGTTGAGCGCATGCGGCGCTTCCGGCGTTCCATAAAGACCCGGCGGATGCTGGGCGCTCGGCGCGACCTCGCCCTGCGACGGCAACGGGCGCGCCTCGGACGCCGCCGGTCCCAACACGCCGAAACCGTCGAGATTTTGCAGAACCGGCAGCACAGCCTCGTCCCGCTCGCCCGGCGCCACAGGTCCGACCGAGCCGGCGCGCGCCAGAATCTTGCGGAGCATATCGACGAACAGACCGGAGAGCGGCAGGTTGGACCACGAGCTTTCCGCCGCGATATGGAACAGAATGAGCGTTCCCGCGCCATGCGCCGCCGCCGTGACCAGAGGGGTGCCGTCGGCGAGTCGCGCCCAGGTCTTTTGCGGCAGGCCCGACTCCGGCTCCGCGAGGATCTGCCTGGACACATTGGCCTCCTCCGGCGGGGTCAAGCCATTGAAAGGGCTGGTTTCGTCAAAAGGCGCCAGAGTCTTGGGGCGCTCCCAGGACAGGGCGCCGCCGAAGCGTACGACCGCCCCGCCGCAATTTGACCGGCAGCAGATCGTCGGGCGCGGCGGCGAGGCGCGGGCCGGCGAAGCGCAGCACCGTGCCCCCAGCGTTCAAAAATTTCTCCAGTTTTTCGCGGGCGTCGGGCGCGAGCGTCATGTCGGCGATCGCCAGCACATCCGCGCCTTCGCCGATCAAGCGACCGATTGGATCGGTCTCTCCCGGCTTTTCCTCGCGCAGATCGGCATAAGGCAGCAGAGCCTTCTTCAGATAATAGAGCGGCGACAGAAGGGGTTGGTCGGGTCGGGCGGCGCCGACCAGACCGACGCGGCGCCGCCGCGCGCCAGAATCGAGCAGCAGCGTCCCGCCCGCCGAATTTTCGCCAAGCAGGACCAGACGGGCGACATCGTTGCGAATTTGCAGGGGCAGGCTCAGCCGCGCCACGGCGCGCTCCCCGGCGTCGAAGGCAAAATCCGTCTCGCCGAGCACGGCGCCCTGGGCGTCGAAGGCGCGAAGCCGCCCCTCCGCTGGCGCGCCGGGAGCGCGGAGAATTTCGGCTTCCAAAGCCTCGGACTCGTTGCGCGCCAAAACAATGGCGCGCGGCGCGCGAACGCCGCGCAGGATTTGCGCGCCGGGGGCGAGGGCCGCGAGCTTTTCGGCGAAGGCGCGGCCATCGGCGTCCTGCTGGCCGTCGCTCAGCCAGACCACGCCGGTCTCGGGATGCGCGCGCACAAATTCATCCATGGCGTCGAGCGCCCGCGAGCGCGGCGGCAGAAAGGGCCGGGGCGCCAAAGCCCGCATCCGCGTCAGGGCGGCGCCGGCGGCCTCCAGCGCCGCTTGCGGCTGGTCCGCCAGCGCCAGCACCGCCGCCGGGCGGCCCGCGCGACCCGCTTCTTCGAGCAGCGCGGCGGCCGCATCGATTCTGTCAGGCCAATCGGGCGCGGCGGTCCAGACATTGTCGACCAGCAGCAGCAGCGGGCCTTTTCGCGCCGCCGCGCCGGGCGGCGCGAGCTCCGGCCCGGCCATGGCCAACACCACCAGCGCGGCCAAGACCATGCGCAGGATCAGCAGCCACAGCGGCGTACGCGCCGGACTGGCCTCGTCGCGATTCTCGCCCAGGATCAGTTTCAGCGGCGGAAAGGCGATTTTTTGCGGCGGCGGCGGCGTCACCCGCAGCAGCAAATAGAGCGCGGGAGCGCCCGCCAGCGCCAGCAGCGCCCAGGGCGAGGAAAAGGCCAGCGACAGCAGGGTCATCGCCCCTCCCCCGCCAGGAGCGGCCACAGGCGCAACAGCGCCTCGGTCGCCGGGCGGTCTGTGGCGTGAAGCGCAAAGGTCCAGCCGCGCGCCTGGGCGCAATCGCCGAGCGCGGCGCGATGGGCGGCGAGTTTGCGGGAAAAGATTTCGGCGTAATCCTCAGCGCGTCCGGCGAGCAGCCGAGCGCCAGTCTCATCGAAAAATTCGGTCTGGCCGGAAAAGGGGAATCTCTCCTCGCTCGGATCGAAAATCATCAGCGCATGGCCGGCGCCGCCTTCCGCCGAGAGCCGCGCCAGACAGGCGTCGAACTCTTCCGGCGCGACGAGAAAATCGCCGATCAGCACGGCGCGTTCGCGCGAACGCAGGCGCGCGCCAGGCGGCAGGTCGGGATAATCGCCATCCCTGCGCCGGGCTTCCGTGGCCAGGGCCAAAGCCAGCCGCTCGACAATGTCGCGCGCGGAATACAAGGGCGTCAGGCCGAGCCAGCCGGCGCGCTCGCCGCCGCGCACGCAAGCCTCCGCCAGCGCCAAAGCCAGAACCAGGGCGCGATCGAGCTTGGTCTGGGTCGCCAGCGCCGAACGGTAGTTCATCGATGCGGAGAGATCGGCCCAGACCCACAGAACCTGCGCCGCCTCCCATTCGCGTTCGCGCACATAGAGCCGGTCGTCGCGGCCAGACCGGCGCCAATCGACATTCTGCGCCGTCTCGCCGGAAATGAAGGGCCGGAACTGCCAGAAATTTTCGCCCGCGCCCGCGCGCCGACGTCCATGAACGCCGGTGGCCAGCGAGGCCGCCGCCTGCCGGGCCGCGAGCATCAGCCCCGGCAGCCGGCGCGCCAGATCGAGCCCCGCCTGCTTTTTCGCGGCGTCGGGCCGCGCCTGTGCGGCGGGCTGAAATCCCGGCGCGCTCATCCGGCGAATCTTTGCAGCAGCCGCTCGATCGCGGCGGCGACCGTGTCGCCCTCGGCGCGGGCGGCGTAATTCAGGGCCATGCGATGTTTCAGCACCGGCGCGGCCAGCGCCAGCACATCGGCCTTGCTCGGCGCGAGTCGTCCGCGCAGCAGCGCCCTCGCGCGGCAGGCCAGCATCAGCGCCTGGGAGGCGCGCGGGCCTGGCCCCCAGGCGATGGCTTTGGTCAGTTCTGGCGACCCCTCGCCGGGGCGGGCGGCGCGGACAATGTCGAGGATCGTCTCCACCACGGATTCGCCGACCGGCATCAGCCGCACCAGATCCTGAATCTCGATTAGACCCGCGGCGTCGAGCACAGTCGTCGGCGCTGGACGGGCGGCGCCCGTGGTTTCCACCAGAATGCGTTTTTCCGCGGCGCGGTCGGGATAGTCGACGTCGATCTGCAACAGAAAACGGTCGAGCTGAGCCTCGGGCAGGGGATAAGTGCCCTCCTGCTCCAGCGGATTCTGCGTCGCCAGCACGTGGAAGGGACGCGGCAGGTCGAAACGCTCGCCGGCTATGCTGACATGATATTCCTGCATGGCCTGCAGCAGCGCCGACTGGGTGCGCGGGCTGGCGCGGTTGATTTCATCGGCCATCAGCAATTGGGTGAAGACCGGCCCCTTGATGAAGCGGAAGGCGCGCCGCCCGCCGGCGCTCTCCTCCAAAACTTCCGAGCCGAGAATGTCGCTGGGCATGAGATCGGGGGTGAATTGCACGCGGGCATTGTCCAGACCGAGCACGCGGCCGAGCGTCTCGACCAGCAGCGTCTTGGCCAGGCCCGGCGCGCCGACGAACAGCGCATGGCCGCCGGAGAGAATGGTCGCCAGCGCCTCCTCGACCACATCCTGCTGGCCGAAAATCCGTTCCTCTACGGCGGCGCGGGCGGCGGAAAGCTTTTCCAGCGCGGCCTGCGCCTTCATCTCCATGTCGCGGGCGGTGACGTTCATGTTCGGTCTGTCTCCAACGCGATTGTCGCGCCTGTCGCGACAATATAGGTTTGAACGGCTTTGCATAGAACCCAACCAAGGCGCCGCATCGATGGAAAACGCCGATCCCCTTCGCGGCCTCGCCGAAGCGCAACGCGCTTTCAAGGAGCGCGGCCCGGCGCCCGTGCATTTGTGGAACCCGCCCTATTGTGGCGAGATCGACATGCGCATCGCCCGCGACGGCACATGGTTTTACAACCGCACGCCAATAGGCCGTCCGGCGCTGGTCAAGCTGTTTTCCTCCATTCTGCGCAAGGACGGGGAGAGCTATGTGCTGGTCACGCCGGTCGAGCGGGTCGGCATTGTCGTCGAGGACGCGCCCTTTCTCGGCGTTGAATTCTTGCGCGAGGGCGAAGGCGAGGGACAGGTTTTGCGCTTGCGCACCAATGTCGACGACTGGGTGGAGATTTCGGCGCAAAATCCGCTGCGTTTCGAGCCCGGCGACGCCGAGGGCCTGAAGCCCTATGTGAAAATTCGCGGCGATCTCTGGGCGCTGGTCAAGCGCGCCTTGTTCTACGATCTCGCCGAATGGGCCGAGGCGCGCGACATCGGCGGCGAGGAGTTTTTCGGCGTCTGGTCGGCGGGCGCGTTTTTTCCCATGGCGCCGATGCGCGATCTGGCGGGACTGCTGTGACTTTCGACCTGGACGATTTTTTGGCCCGCGCCCGGAAAAACCTTTTGGAGGGCTGGCCGGAGACGGCTTTCGATCCGAGCGCGCGACCGGAAAACGGCGACCACAGGCTCAACCAGCCGTTGACCGAGGACGAGGCCCGCGCCTTCGCCCCGGCGCGGCCCGCCGCCGTTCTCGCCACCGTGGTGTTGCGCGGTCCGGAGGCCAGCCTGCTGCTCACCCAGCGCGCCGCGAACCTGCGCGATCATTCGGGACAGGTGGCTTTTCCCGGCGGCAAGATCGAACTGGGCGAATCGCCGCTCGAGGCCGCCTTGCGCGAGGCGGAGGAGGAAATCGGCCTCGTCAGCGCAAGGGTCGAAATCCTTGGCTGTCTCGACCCCTACCAGACTTCCACCGGCTTTCGCGTCTTTCCGGTTCTGGGCGTCGCCCGTCCGCCGCTCGACCTGACCCCCGACCGCCGCGAAGTGGACGAGATTTTCGAGACTCCCTTGGCTTTTCTTATGAATCCCGCCAATCACCAACGGCATAAGAAACTCTGGCAGGGCAAGGAGCGGCAATTTTACGTCATGCCCTATGAAAACCGCTATATATGGGGCGCGACGGCGGGCATGATCCGCAGTCTCTACGAACGGCTTTATACATGATGAGAATACCGGCGCGGACCGCCGCCATTGTTGCCGCGTTTCTGGCCTTCGCCAGCGCGGCCCACGCGGAAGGCTGGAAGCGCTATCGCAACGATCGCTTCGGCGTGTCCGCCGATTATCCCGCCGACTGGACCATGGGTCCAGAACCGGCCAATGACGACGGCCGGCAGTTTTTCTCGCCCGACGCGCAGGCGAGCTTGACCATATCCGGCATGTTCGCGGTCGACGGCCGCGCCGAGGAAATGGCTGAGAAGGCCAGGCCGCTCGATGGGGAAAACGTGACTTATTCGGCCAAGGGCGCCAATTGGCTCGCGCTGTCGGGAACGCGCGGCGACAAGATTTTCTACCGCAAATCGCTTTTATCCTGCCGCAACCAGGTCTGGAACGATGTCGAAATCGAATATGCCGCCGAGGACAAGTCCAAATATGACGCGCTGGTCGCCCATGTCGCGGCCTCGCTCAAGCCCGGAAAGGGCTTTGGCGTCGGTTGCGAAATCATACCCCTCCGCCGACTGCCGGAATAAAAATGCCTCGCGCCCTGCTTGAAGCTCTCGGCCTGTTTCTGGCGCCTTTCGCGCTCTACGCCGCTTTTCTCATTTTTCGCGCCCGCCATCCGCTGGTCGCCGAATCCTGGTCGCGCGGCGCGCTGTCCTGGCTGACCCTCGCCGGCCTGGCGCTGGCCATAGCCGGCTTTGTCTATCTCGGCTTTTTCGGCGTGGAACAGGGCGCCTATATTCCCGCCCATATGGAAAACGGCCGCCTGCTGCCGGGGCGCTTCCAATGAGCGAGAGCGGCACAGTCTTGGGCTTGTTGCGCCAGCCCGGCGTAAAAAAGCTTTTCGCCGCGCTGGATGGCGAGGGCGAGGAAATTCGCATCGTCGGCGGCGCGGTGCGCAACGCCTTGCTCGGCGAGGCCTCGGGCGACATCGACCTCGCGACCACCGCCCTGCCGGAACGAGTCGCGGCGCGGGCGGAGCGCGCCGGCTTCAAGGTCGTCCCGACCGGCGTCGAGCATGGCACGCTGACCCTGGTCCTCGACGGCGCACATTTCGAGGTCACCACCTTGCGCGAGGACGTGGAGACCGACGGGCGCCGCGCAAAAGTGCGTTTCGGCCGCGATTTCGCCGCCGACGCCTTTCGACGCGACTTCACCATCAACGCTTTGTCGCTCGACGGTCGGGGCTCGCTTCACGATTACACTGGCGGGCGCGCCGATCTCGCCGCGCGGCGCGTGCGCTTCATTGGCGAGGCGCGGCGTCGGATCGCCGAGGATTTCCTGCGCATCCTCAGATTCTTTCGCTTTTCCGCTTGTTATGGCGCGGACGCGCTCGACGCCGAGGGCCTCGCCGCCTGCGTCGCCCTGCGCGGCGGGCTGGAGACGCTGTCGCGCGAGCGGATCGGCGCCGAAACCCTCAAAATTCTGGCCGCGCCACGCGCCGCCTTTGTCGCGCGGATCATGGCCGCCTCCGGCCTGTTCGGCTTTTTGCCCAGCGCGCCCTGGCCGGCCCGGCTGAAATATCTGCGTCCGGAAGGCGTCGCGGGCGACGGCCTGCTCGGCCTGGCTGCTCTGGCCCTGCATCATGAAGGCGACGCCGAAAAACTCGGCGAGGCCCTGCGTCTCTCCAATGCGCAAAAGAAGAGGCTGCTCGGCGCGGCGAAAGCCGCCGCCTTCTGGCACGGCGCCAAGGCCGCCCCCTCCCCCGCCTCGCTGCGCGAGGCCCTGTTTCATTTCGGCCCCGAGACGGCGCGCGACGGCCTGGCGCTGATCCGCGCCGAGGCTGGACGAACGCCCGACGATCCCGAATTCAAGCGCGCCGAAGAGTTCTTGTGCGACACGCCGCCGCCGCGCGCGCCCTTCGCCGCCTCGGATTTTTTCGCGCGCGGCGTCGCCAAGGGGCCGGCGCTCGGCGTGGCGCTCAAGAGATTGCAAGCCTTGTGGATTCGCGCCGGTTTTCCCGGCGATCCGCAAAATGTCGCCCGGTTGATCGACGAGGCCTGCGCGGGGGGGCAAGAGTCCGACAAAGATTCCGACTGGACGCGGACCGGTCGTTAATGATTTAAAAGACGCCGGAAAGCGAAGGGCCATGGCGATCCGCAACAAACATCCCGGCGAACTGGCCGAGCGCATGGCGCGACGCATGGCGCCGGGAAAGGACAAGCCTCTCGGCGAAAAGCGCCCCGCCGACGGCTGGCGCCGCGACAGCTTTACCCTGCCTCGCGAGAAAGCCCGCGAAAAGGCCCGCGAGGTTTTCGCCGCCTTTCCCAAAGCCGCCTATATGACCGAAATCGAAAGCTGGCGCGAACTGGCCGACGGCAGCATAGAATTCACCATGCGCCGGCTGCCCAGCGCCGACTGACCCGCGAAAAAACAATTTATTAACCTATATATTCACTTCTAACTTTTAGCGCGGAAGGCGACTGAAGAAAATCTTTCAGCTAATTAACCTATAAGGCATAACTTTATTTAACTAAACTTTCGATGACTATTTTAACGCAACCCTCGCTATGCGCAGAACACAATTACTAACTGGCATAAACCATTTATTTTTACATCCCAACAACCTTTACAGTTCTAAATCATTCCAGACCGGCCCTTTTACGGCCCGCATCTGGAGTGAGTATGATGAAAAAGGTTCTGATCGCCGCGATCGGCGGGATGGCGACGGCATGGGCCTCGCTGGCGCAGGCCGCCGATCTGCCCTATAATAAAGCCGCCCCCACGTCCTATGACTATCCGCCCGCGTTCACCTGGACGGGCGCTTATATTGGCGTCAACGCCGGCATGGGCTTTGGCGGCTTCAACAGCGGCGCGCAGCACTATTTCGGCTCCGGCCCGCTCGGCGGCGTCTATGGCCTGACCGGCGGCTACAACTATCAATCGGGCAAGCTGGTGCTCGGCGGCGAAGTCGATTACGCCTTCTCCCATATCGCCGATTCCGCCTCGCCTTTCGCCGGGGCCTCGTCGACTGGCGTGGTCGAGAACTTCTTCACCGCCCGCGCCCGCTTCGGCTATGCCGCCGACCGCCTGCTGGTTTACGGCACCGGCGGCTATGCCGGCGGCAATCTGCGCGGCGCCCTGTTCGGACCGGGCATCGGCTATGATTCGACCCATTTCGCCAATGGCTTCGCCCTTGGCCTCGGCGCCGAATTCGCCATCACCCCGCATTTCACCGCCAAGGCGGAATATATCTACTCCTCGTTGGGCGGCAGCAATTACTTCTCCGGCACCGGCTACAACACCTCGTCGGGCGTCAACCTGAACCTGCTGCGCGCCGGCGTGAACTATCACTTCTGAGCGAAAGCTCTGGAAAAACGGACAAAAACGCCGTCCGGGACGACCCGGACGGCGAAGAACAACGCCTCCCGAAGACTTCAGCCCGGCTTCGCGCCGGGCTTGTTTGTTTATACTGGCGCGGTGGCGGCGAAGGCCGGAACCGTCGCGGCGAATTGCTCCAGCCAATGCGCCAGTTTCGGACAGGTTTGGCGCCATTCGCCGGCGAAGCGCAGGTCGAGATAGCCCAGCGCGCAGGCCAGGGCGATCTGTCCGATCTGCGGCGGCGCGGTCAGCGCCGGGGCGCCGCCTCCAGCCGCGCCAGCGCCCGGTCGATCTTGCCGCGTTGATGCGCCAGCCATTTGGCGCTGCGCTCGCTCTCCTCGCGGAACCGGGTTTCGTAAACGGTCAAGACTGCCGCATCGGCCAGACCGTCGGCCAGCGCTTCCAGCACCAAAGTGTCGAAACGCGCCTCGCTCTCGGCGGGAATGATTTTGCCGCCCCCCGCGCGCGCGTCCAGCCAGGCGGCGATCACCGCGCTGTCATAGATGCAGTCGCCGGTCTCCGTTTCGAGCATAGGAATTTTGCCGAGCGGATTTTTTTCGCGGATGGGATCGGCGGGATTGAGCGTGTCCGTGGGGACGAGCCGCAAGGCTTCGTCCAGACCCAGCACGGCCGCGGCGATGCGGACCTTGCGAGAAAAGGGCGACGGCGACGCAAAATAGAGTTTCATGACGATTATCCAGCCGCGCGGGACGCGCGCGCGCAGCCAAGCCGATTCCCGGCGCGCAGGCAAGCCGGCTCCGCGCCAATGGAGCGGACGCCATCGGCCCAATCAAGGACCGATGGCGCGACCTTGTCGAGCAGCCAAGAATCGACCGCCGCTATTCGATGTGAAGATTTACCGCCTTGGGGCCCTTGCCCTTCTTGTCCGGCTCGACCTCGAAGGTCAGGCGCTGGCCTTCGTTCAGCGAGGCGAGCCCCGCCTGTTCCACGGCGGTGATATGGACGAATATGTCCTTGCCGCCATCGACCGGCTTGATGAAGCCATAGCCTTTTTCCGCATTGAAAAACTTGATCACGCCCTGTTGCGTCATGACGCCCTTCCTCCGGTCATGCGCCGATCGGCGGGCGGCCGATATTGCCATTCCTGCAATCCCAACCACCCGACCTTACGGCCGATTGGCGGATCGTCTCGCTTGTTACAGTCTTTTTATCTGCAAGACCGCGCTGCGGATATTTCCGTCAACGCCCCCGGCTGCGCCGAAGTCCCCCCAATTAAGCTCAAGTTGCGGCAGTTTTTCATAAATGGCAAGAGGCCCGACACAGTCCAAAAGTATCTTTATTGTGACGGAACTTCAGCTTGACCAAAACGTTGAAGCCAGAATTTTGCTCCATCGTCCCGCGCCAATATTTGCGTCAGAACGGGAAGCAGAACCCGCATTTCCTGCTCCAGGACATAGGGCGGATTGACCACCACCAGTCCGGTGCGGGTCATGCCTTTTCCCGGCGTCGCGACCTGAAGATCGATGCGCAAGGCTTCCCCCAGGCTTCCGACCGCCTGACAGAAGGAGTCCGCGATCTCCGGCTCCTTGACCGGCTGCCAGACCATGAAAATCCCGCCCGGCCATTTGGCCAGGGCCTTGGCCAGGGCCTCGTAACAGCGCTCATATTCGTCGCGGCGCTCGAAAGGCGGATCGATCAGCACGAGGCCGCGCTTTTCCGGCGGTGGAACAAAGGCGTTGAGGCCCTGATAGCCGTCGATCCCGATCGCCTTGGCGCGCCGGTCGCTGCTTGAGACCCGGCGCAAATCGGTCAGCGCCTGGGGCAGCAATTCGCAAAATAGCGCGCGGTCCTGCGGACGCAGCAGATGCAAGGCGATTTTCGGCGAGCCGGGATAAAGGTTTTCGGCGCCGGTCGCCCGCACGGCTTCGAGATAGGGCGCCAGCAGTTCCGCCGCCGGGGCGGGAAGCTCCGCCGCACGCAGCCGGTCGACGCCGTCCCTGGCCTCGCCGGAGCGCTCGGCCTCCGGACCGTCGAGATCGTAAATCCCCGCGCCGGAATGGGTGTCGATGAAGCGGACGGCGGTGTCCTTGCGGCGCAAATAGAGCAGGATGCGTGCGAGAACCGCATGTTTCAGCACATCGGCGAAATTGCCGGCGTGAAACGCATGCCGGTAATTCATTGACCCGCGGGAACCGTGATGCTCTGGCTGAAACAGCCGCGCCGCGCCACATCTGGACAGGGAACGAAATCGCGCAAATCCTTGGACAGGCAAATGCGCGCTTCCTCCAACAGCCCACGCGAACAGGTGACGGTCATCATGCCAGGCCGCAGCCGTGGATTGGCGGCGAAAAAGGCGCGCTGAATATCGAGCGGAGCCAGGGTCTGATCCTGGCGCGGCGCCGCCAATTCAGGCGGAATGAGCACAGCGTCGCGCGCGGCGCGCACATCGGCGAAATAGGCTTGCGGGCTCTTCCCGGAACAGGCGCCATGCGCCCGCCATTCGTGCCGGGCCAGTCCGTCGTCGGGATAAAGGCCGCGCAAGTTCTGCACAACGCTGAACGGCAGGAAGCCATCGCCATTGCAGGCCGGCGTGTAGCCTTGCGATTGCTGCGGCCAGAGGCCGTGGACGACAAAGCCGGGATTGGCGCCCGGGGCGCACTGGAAACGCGAGCGCGACGCCCCGCCGCCAGCGCAAAAGGACGGCGACCAGGACAGCGACAGCAGGTAATAATCGAAACCGCCGCCGCCAGATGGGGCCGGCGCCGGGCGGTCATAGCCGCGCGCCGGCGCGCGGTCGGCGCAATGGTCGAGCAGGCAATCGTCGGCGCGAGCCGGCGCAGCCGCAAAAAGCGCCGGCGCGGCGGCCAGAACGACCGCCGCCAGAGCCAGGGCTTTCATCTCAGCGCACGACATTGTCGCAATGCGGCGAATAGGCATGGGCTTTGTCCTCGCCCACGGCGCAGAATTCCACGCCGGAGCCAATGCCGATGAAGCCGCCGCGTTCGATGATATTATATTTGACCTGCCGGGTCCGCCCGTCGCTGAACAGGGCGCTGGCTTCGCAATAGCGGCGCGGAATGAAATCGGCGCCATGCTTGCGGAAGCCGATTTCACGCGCCTGCTGGAAGGAGTGGATCGACAGATCCTTGTCTTCGAACCAGAACTGCTTCCAGTCGAAGCTTCCCTGCACCATGTTCAGCACGCCCCAGTCGTCACAGGACGGCAGATCGCCGTCATAGCCAATGGTGCGATCCTCGGCGGGCGAGATCGGGCGCGCCTGGGCGGCGCCCCAGAAGGCGCCGGAAAGGCAAAGAATGAGAGCGGCGACGCCGCGCGAAACCAGCATGGAAATCCCCTTGTCCAGTCGCGGCGACGATGCGCGAAACCGCGCCGCGGCGTCAAGGCGATTTTGTCAAAATTCGGCTTATTCCGCGGGCGTCGGCGCGGAGCCGCCATGCCGCGACGGGAACAGCGCCCTTTCCGCGACGATGCGTCCCAGCAGGAAGGCGCATTGGGCGTAGCGCGCGCCCAGCCGGCGCGGGTTGGAGGCGGCGCGCCATAGCCATTCGACGCCAAGCTCGCGCATCAGGCGCGGCGCGCGGCGCTGGGCGCCGGCGATGAAATCCATCGCCGCGCCAACGCCGATCAGGCCGATCGCGCCATGATAGCGCGCGACTTGATCGGCGAAGACCTCCTGTTTGGGCGCGCCCAAGCAAATGAAGCATAATTTGGCGCCGCTGGCGGCCATGCGCGCGCCGGCCGCGCGGGCCTCCTCCGAGAAGGGATCGAAGCCGAAAGCCGGACTTTCGCGGAAGACGACCCGCAGTCCAGGGAATTCCTTGATCAGCTTGGCGATCGCCGCGCCCATCGCCTCTTCGCTGGAGCCGAAGAAGCCGACGGGCAGGCCCTCGCGCGCCGCCATGGCGCAAAGCGGGCGCAGCAGATCGGCGCCGGTGGCGCGGCGCAGGCTCGGCGACTGGCGGCGACCCAACGCGACGATCGGCGCGCCGTCGGCGCTGACGAAGGTGGCGCGGGCGTAGGCCGCGCGGAAATCGCGATCGCGGCGCAGTTTGACCAGATGATCGAGGTTCAAGGTGGCGAAAGTGAAGCCCAGGCCGGCCAGCAGGCGGGAACGGACGCTGGCCACCGCGTCATCGGGATTGAGAACATTGATGACCTGGCCGTCCACCTCGGCGAAGCGCGAAGCGGAAACATGGAAGGACGGCGTTTCGGCGGCGGTCCACATCGGCGAATTCCCCTGGAGTAGCGAGCTGATCGACGACGCCTCGCCCGCATTTGCGGAACGAAGCGGCGTCGCCATTGCTGCAAGGGGCGCCAGAGCGGGAACTTGCGCCAAACTGGCGCGAATTCGGCGCCGAAAAGGCTCATTTTGGGAAAAACGCCAGCGCCATTCCGGGGCGGCAAAACAAGCATTAACTACTGATTTATCTTATGTTTTTACGGATTATCAACCTTAACGCCGAGCGCTGGTTTCAGGACGCGCGAAAACGCCGCCGAACCTGGGGTTCGGCGGCGTCGCAAGGGAGTCTCAAATCGAGAGGCTTATTGACCGACTTGATAATCCTTGATGTCGGTGAATTCGATCGCCGGCCAGCGCTCCTGGTCGTAGCGCAGCGAAAAGGCCGATTGCGCCAGAAAGACCGGGGCGCCGTCGAGATCGTTGGCCATGGCCGTGGGATAGGCGCGGACAAATTTTTCCAACTCGGCCGGCTGCTCGGAATCGATCCAGCGGCAGATTTCGAAACGGCTGGATTCGAAACTCACGGGCAAGCCATATTCGGCCTGCAAACGCTCGGCGAGCACATCGAGCTGCAAGGCGCCGACTACCCCGACCATGGCCGGCGAGCCGTCATGGGGGATGAACAGCTGCACTACGCCCTCTTCGGCCATTTGCTGAAGGGCTTCGCGCAGTTTTTTCGCCTTCATGGCGTCGCCCAATTTGACGCGCCGCAGAATTTCGGGCGCAAAACTCGGAACGCCGCGAAACACCAGGGTCTCGCCTTCGGTCAGCGTGTCGCCGATGCGCAAGGCGCCATGGTTGGGAATGCCGACGACGTCGCCGGCGAAAGCCTCTTCCGCCAGTTGTCGGTCCTGGGCGAAGAAGAATTGCGGCGCATTGAGCGCGATGTTCTTCCCGGTGCGCGCCAGCCGCGCCTTCATGCCTCTGGTCAGTTTGCCGGAGCAGATGCGCATGAAGGCGATGCGGTCGCGGTGATTAGGGTCCATATTCGCCTGAATCTTGAAGACGAAGCCGCTCATCTTGGCTTCGCGCGGATCGACTTTTCGCGTCGAGGCCGCCACCGGCTGTGGCTCCGGGGCGAATTCGGCCAAGGCGTCGATCAGGTCCTGCACGCCGAATTTCTTCAGCGCCGAGCCGAAGAACACCGGGGTCAGATGGCCCTCGCGGAAGGCCGCGACGTCGAAGGGCTTTTGCGCCTCGCGCGCCAGTTCGATCTCCTCCATGGCCAGCAGGGCGTCCGCGTCCGAGGAAATCTCGGCGATTTTGGCGTCATCGGGACCGGAGACCGCGATCGGCTCGGAGCCTTCCTCCAGGCGGCGCACCAGATTGGCGCGCAGGTCGTAGGTTCCGGCGAAGCCCCTGCCCCGCCCGATCGGCCAGGTCAGCGCCACCGTATCCAGCGCCAGAGTTTTCTCGATCTCGTCGAGCAGGTCGAAGGGGTCGCGGCTCTCGCGGTCCATCTTGTTGATGAAGGTGATGATGGGAATGTCGCGGAGACGGCAGACCTCGAACAATTTTCGCGTGCGCGCCTCAATGCCCTTGGCGGCGTCGATCACCATGATGGCCGAATCCACCGCCGTCAGCGTGCGATAGGTGTCTTCGGAAAAGTCCTCATGGCCGGGGGTGTCGAGCAGATTGTAAACACAGTCGCCGTACTCGAAAGTCATCACCGAGGTGACCACGGAAATGCCGCGTTCGCGCTCAATGCCCATCCAGTCGGAGCGGGTCTGGCGGCGATTGGCCTTGGCGCGCACTTCGCCAGCGAGCTGGATGGCGCCGCCAAACAACAGCAGCTTTTCGGTCAGCGTGGTCTTGCCGGCGTCCGGGTGGGAAATGATGGCGAAAGTGCGCCGCCGGGCGACGGGATCGTTTGGGGGCATGGTCAACCGCTGGGGGACAAGGGGTCGCGGCTGATTAAAGCATGGGACGCGAAAGGGAAAGGTTTTTCCGTGTTTCCTCCGGCCTTCGGCCCGGGAGAAAGCTTGCGCGGCGTAACAAACCAGCCGATCCTGCGTAGAGTTTTCACGCGACGGACTCGCTCGACGCCGCCGATGAACTCGAACGGAGAGGCCCCATGTCACGTTTGGCGCGCGTTCTTGCCCTCATTTGCGCCCTCCCCGTCGCCGCGGCCGTTGTTGTGGTCGAATGGCCCGAGGCCGCGCGCCGCGTGCTGCCAGACAATCTGGCGGTGCTGCTGCCGCCACCTTTGCCCGCGCCGAAACCAACCCGCGCCGCGCATTGGCTCGACCAGAACTGGAGCCGGGACGACAGCGCCTGGCTCCATCACGCCAGTCAAGGCACGGCGACCCTGCCTGTGCCCTACGATTGGTTTCTGGCGCTGGAACAGCCGGGCCTGAGCTTTTTCGCCCCGGGACTGCTCTCCGATAGCGCCTATCTCGCGCGCATGGGTTTTAATCCCGAGGCAAGAGGCCGCACGCATGGCGGCGGCGCAATAGCGCCCTCGACCTCGCTGGGCTGGAGCGAGGCGGACAATGACGCCGGTCTGCCCGTCGGTTTCGCCCGCGCCAAGATCGCCGGAGAACCCGACCGCATCGGCCTGACCTGCGCGGCCTGCCACACCGGCCGGATCGACTATGGCGGCCAGTCGCTGCTTATCGACGGCGGGCCGGCGGCGCTCAATCTCAACGCCTTCGAGCGGGCCATGTCGCTGTCGATTTTCTACACGCTGAACGTTCCCGGCCGTTTCGAGCGTTTCGCCGGGCGCATTGTCGGCGCCCAGGCGCCCGACGCGGAGAAGGCGCGCCTGCGCGAAGACCTCGGCAGGGTTTTCGACGGGATCGTCGCCTCCGTGCGCGCGACCGGCGCGATCGACGCCGCCGCCGGACTTTCCGACACGCCGGAGGGCTTTTTCCGCATTGACGCGCTGAACCGCATTGGCAACAGGGTGTTTTTCGAGGATCTCGGCGGCGGTCCAGAATTGGCGGGCAATTATCACGCCGTGGACGCGCCGGTGCGCTTTCCGGCGCTGTGGAGCACGCCCTGGTTCAAATGGGCCGAATATGATTCCTCCATCGAACAGCCGCTGGTGCGCAATGTCGGCGAATCGCTCGGCGTCGGCGCGCGCGTGCGATTCGACGGCGTCCAGGCCTTCAGCTCCTCCGTCGCCCTCGACAATATCGTCTGGATCGAGGATCTCTTGCGCGGACCCGATCCTTTCTCGCAAGCTCGTCCCGGATTCGCCGGCTTGGCCGCTCCCAAATGGCCCGGCAATTCCTTCGCCGGCGACCCCGCCTGGGCCGTCGACATCAACCGGGTGGCGCGGGGCCGCGCGCTCTATGCGGAAATCTGCGCGGCCTGCCATCTCGGCCCGGTCGATGACGCCGAATTCGACAGGCTCTATCCCGACAAGCCTTTCTGGACCGCGCCCAATTGGGAGCATGGGCCCAAGGGCGCGACCCTGGCGCTCAACGCCTATCCCGTCGCCGAGATCGGAACGGATTCCAGCCCAGGCCAATGTGCTGAGGACGCGCAGGGTGGCGCCTCCGGCCGCCTTGATGCTGTCGCCCCGGCTCGATCTCGACGCCGCCTGGGAATGCGGCGAGAAAATCGCCGACTATGGCGAGCGCCTGCCTTTTGCGCTGGCGTTGATGGACACGGTGGAGCATGTCGCCCGCAAATGGCTGGCGGATCGCCGGGTGTCGGAGGAGGACAGCGCGCAAGTTTTCGGCGCGCGAAAAAATTGCCCCTATCCCGCGAGCGAGCCGGTCTATCGCGCCCGGCCGCTGAACGGCGTCTGGGCCATGGCGCCCTATCTGCACAATGGCTCGGTCCCCTCGCTCGACCTGCTGCTGCGGCCTGCGGCGCAGAGGCCCAAAAGCTTTTGCCTGGGCGGCCGCGATTACGATCCCCGCCTGGTCGGCTATGACGCGGCTGCGCCTTGCGCCGAGGGCGAAAGCCTGTTCTCCCTTTCAGACGCGCAGGGCAAACCGATCAAAGGCAATTCCAACAGCGGCCATTCCTTCGACACTGGCGGCGGACCCGGCGTGGTCGGTCGCGCCCTGAGCGACGACGAACGCGCGGCTTTGCTGGATTATCTGAAAACACTTTAGGGGAGGCGACCATGCATATCGCAGTGCGGCTGGCTTCGCTTCTCGCGCTTCTGGCCGGCGCCGCTGGACTCGCCGCGCATTGGAGCGCGGAGCCGACGCCGCCGGCGCCCCAGGCGATCGACGAGATCGCCGCCGCCGCGGTCGCGGAGCTCGCCGCCGCCTATCCCCCGGGCGACCTGGTGCGCCGCGCCGCCCACGCCAAGGCCCATGGCTGCCTGAGAGCGACGTTCCGGGTCGATCCCAATCTGCCCCCGGATTTGCGCATCGCCACTTTCGCCCATCCCGGCGAGAGCTTTCGCGTGTTGATGCGCCTGTCCAACAGCGCCTTCCGCCCCGGGCCCGACGGCGCGCCCAACGGGCGGGGGCTGGCGATCAAAATCCTCGATGCGGCCCCGGAGGGCGGGCCGCCGCGCGGCCGTCCGCCTCACGATCTACTGTTCATCAATTATCCCAATTATTTTCTCGCCGATCTCGCCGATTTCCTCGCCTTCGCCCGGGCCGGCGGCGTCAGGGGCGATACCGAACATGCCCGCGCCTATTTCTTCCCGAGCTGGAATCCTTTTCTCTGGCGTCCGCGCCAGGCCTGGATCGTGTTCCGCAATGCGACGCGCCCGATGGAATCGCCGCTGCGTGGCGACTATCATTCCATGACGCCCTATGCTTTCGGCGCCAGCGGCGCGGTCAAATTCGCCGCCCGTCCCTGCGCGGCGGCCGAAGCTCCGGGCAAGACGCCGGACGATCCAGATTACCTGCGCAAGGCCATGGAACGGGAGCTGTCGAAGAGCCCCGCCTGTTTCGAGCTTCTCGCGCAAAAAAGCCGGCCGGGCGGCGCGCTCGACGACGCCACCCAGGAATGGACGACGCCGCTCCAACTGCTGGGCCGCATCGACATTCCCGCGCAAAAGCCGGCGGCGGGCGCGCTGTGCGAAAATCTGAGCTTCAATCCGGCCAACGCCCCGGCGGAACTGGCGCCGCTTGGCGGGATCAACGCCGCGCGGGCCAGGCTCTATGAGGCCAGCCGCGCCTATCGCATGAGCCGAAATGGCGCGACGCCGACCGACCCGCTCGCCGCATGGGACTCGTTGAACGTCCAACCATGATTTCCGTCCGTTTTCGTGAGGATCCCATGAAGCTCTCCGCCGTTCTTTTGTCGGTTCTGGCCCTGTCGGCGCCGGCTCATGCGCTCGATGTCCGCCTCGCAATTCCCGCCGCCTTTCAGTCCGATCTGTTCATAGGCGCCTTGAGCGCCTCGCCGGCGCTAGCGGAAACCGGCGTCAAAATTCTGCCGCGTCCGGTCGAGAGCGACGCAGAGGCCATGCGGCTGGTGAAAAGCGGCGAAGCCGATCTCGCCGTTTTCACCCTGGCCAACGAGGATCAGAAGAAACTGCGACAGGCCGGCGGCGAGGCGCAAATCCTCACCCGTCCCTTCATTTTCGCCTCGGCCGAGGAAGTCTTCCTCATGCAGAAGAGCTTCCTGGGTTCGGCGGCGGCGGCCGACGCCGGCCGCACCGGCCTGTTTCCGCTGCGCATCTGGAATCACGCCATCGCCTATGTTTTGACCCGCGACCCGGTGCGCGGCGCCGAGGATTTCAAACATCTTGTCGTCGCGGCGGAAAATGGCGGCCCCGACGCGCGCGTCTTCGCCGCCGTCGGCGCGCAATCCGCCCTGGGCGCGCCCAGGGCGATGGAGGGCAAGTTCAATGCGCTGGAGACGCGGCTTTCCCAGGCGACCCGCGATTTCGTCGCCCAATATGGGCAAAAACTCTATTTGACCGTGGGCTGGCCTGAGACCGGCGTGCTCGCCGCCGGCCCGACGTTCTGGGAGAGCCGCAGCCAGGCGGAGAAAAACGCTTTTTCCGCCGCCCTGACCGAGGCGGCGGCGGCGTCGGAAGCCGATCTTCGGGCGCGCGAGCAAGCGATCCGCGCCTTGCCCAATGTTGAATTCACCCGGCTCGACACGGAGCGCCAAATTGGCCTGGCGATGATGGCCGCCGGCTCCAACTCCGGCGCGCTGCATGAGGAAATGGCGCTGTGGAAACGCGCCGAGGAAGAGGTTCACGCCGCGCCGGCGCCCGCCGCGACGCCGGTCGCCAAAAGCCTGGGACTGTCGCCAGTGTTTTTCGCCACCGACCGCGACGACGAGCGCACAGCCAATCTCGCCACGCGCTTCGGCTCAAGACGGCTCGACCCTTTCGAATACAGCTGCGGCTTTTTGGGGGCGCCCGCGCGCATGTCCGGCGAGCCGAAAATTCCGGCCTCGCCGCTGGATTTTTCGCGCGGCGCCGAGGATTGCGCGCAAATGATCGTCAAAAAGACCCGCGAGTCCGGCCAGAAGAAAATCCTGTTCGTCATCCACGGCTTCAACACAACCTTCGAGGGCCTGGTCTGGCGCGCCCTGCAACTCGGCTCCGATCTCGATTATGACGGCGCGATTGTCGGCTGGAGCTGGCCGTCGGAGGGCTCTGCCTTTTCCTATGCCTATGACGAGGATTCCAACGCCTGGAGCGAGCCGCATTTCGCCGAATTCCTGGGGGAAATCGCCGCCGCCGGGCCAGAGCTGCAACTGGATTTCGTCGCCCATAGCATGGGCAATCGAATCCTTCTTCAAACCCTGCGGGAATTAGCCCAGGCCCATGTCAATTATCGCATCGGCGCCAGCATTTTCGCCGCGCCCGACATTTCCCAGGATGTGTTCCGCGAACAGATCCGCATCGCCAAGAAGATCGGCGCGATCCACACGCTCTACGCCTCGCAATATGACCATGCCATCCTGATTTCCGAGAGCTATCACAAGGCGCCGCGCGCTGGCAGCGGCGGCGCAGGCATTCTCGTGGTCAATGGCGTGGAATCGGTCGACGCTAGGCTGTCAGGCCACTCCTATCTGTTCGACGAGGGCAAGGCGATGATGGATTTTCGCAAGGTGGTCAATGAAGCCACCGCCGCAGCAGCGCGCGGGCTGGAGCAAAAGGACAAGGCGGGCGCGGCCTATTGGGTGATCGAGCCGTGAAGCCATTTCCTCGCCGCCGCTGACCATCTACCTTTGGGAGCGCGCCTGTTGTCCCGGCGCCGGAACGGCCGCGCCGATTATGTCAACGCCGCGATCAGTATTGAACAGTGAGCGTCACGCCCAATTGTTGCGCCTTCACCAGTGTGCTCTTGTCGACGCCCTGGTCATAGGTCAATGCGAGGCTGGCCTGAAGCGGCGACGCGCTTGGCGGCGCAGGAGTTGCCGAACCGCTGCAATAACGCGCCGCCGTCGTTTTCCCCGAAAGATCATAGTCGATTTCGGCATGAGCATTGTGTACCGGTTCGCGGCGCGTCGTGTCCCAGAAATATTGGTAGGAACCGAGAAGGCTGATACGCCCGCATAATTCGGTCGGCACGGACGTCATGTTCTCGAACAAGACGGCGCGGGCCTGCGCCGTTGCGCCGACGAAATCGTAATCCCGTTTGACGAAATTGCTGAGGCCGGTCTTGTCGACGTGAACGGGATTGATCTCGGCGATCACACGCCAATAGGGATCGATCAACACCGGAGCGCCAGTCACGACATGGGTTCCAAGCCGCCAGTCGGGCTGATAGGGCTCCAGATAGGCCTCAAGCCCGTATATTTTTCCGTAGCCGCGAAAGTCCGTCTGATAATAAGGCTCGACGCTTGCGACCAGCAGACTGAAGGGCTGGCCGCCAAGAAACTCGAACTCGCCATTGGCGCCGAATTGGGCGGCGCTCCGCTCGCTACTCTTGAACGGCGAAGTCAATTTGCCATTCAGATAGGCGAAAGGCGCGAAAGCCCAGGACGCGAGCTGGAGCGATTGGAACCGGTCGGGGCTTGTCGCGATCGACGACCCGAAGCCAGGCGGCAACCAGGTTAAATAACTCTGAATATTCAATGTGTTGGTTTTGCCGATGTAATCGTCCGTGAAGGAAATGCTGGCGCCCTTGCTGTCAAAGGGAGCCGCCGGGAACAGAATTCTGCGAGGCCTCGAATTTATCCTTTCTCAGAAAAAAGCTCTGTTGCGTCGGATGATCTGGCGCGGTCGCGGTGGAAGCCGACGACGATTTCGTTGCCGACGGGGTTTCACCCTCCTTGGCCGCCAAGGTTTTCACAGTCCGTTCGCCGGCTTTCGCCTTTTTGAACTTCGCCAGCTCGGCTTCGAGCTTTCTGACGCGCGCGGCCAACTGGCGTTCACGCGCGGTCTCGGCGGCAGCCTGCGAAACCGCCAGCGTCGAGACCGCCGCGAGAACGAGAAGAATGACGCGCGAATTGAAGCGATTGCGTTTTTTCATCGCCGCTTACCTCTGAATATTGGCCGCATTCAAATTATTTGATGGCGTTGGCGAGCTGGCCAAAGGTTTGAGACACATGCGCGGCGGCGAAATCGAGGCTTAGGCCATTTTGGACGAAAACCGGCCATTGATCGATTTTCGGAAACCAGGCGTCGACGCACCCGGTCCGCCGCCAATGAAATCGCTCAGTTTGCTCGCCGCCGTGATCGCAACGGCTATGCCGAAAATCGTTTTTAATTCCGCGATTTTTTTCGCCTGGCTCATCCTGGCGCGGCTCGTCGTTTTCGGACGGGCCTCAATGGCCGCGGCAAGGCGGTTGACTGCGGCGGCATGAACCAAAATGGCCTGATGCAACGAGGATTCAGCGGCGCCGTCTTGCGCCGCTAACGCGCCGGGCTTGCCCGATATGCCTGTCCCGGGCGCCGCGCCGGGGTTGGCTGTTTTGTTCGTGACGGCTTTGGACTTGGCGTCCTTCGACTTCGCGGCAGGCGGTAATGGCGCCATTGTCGGCTCCAGCGATTATTTGTTGAAAATTCCATTTCCCGATTTGAGGGAGACTTGCAGAAAAAACAAAGACTCGCAAGAGCTGGCGCGGTGGCGGACTGGAAATTTCCAACGGGACTCGTCAGAACGTTTTACGATGATCCCGCGCCAGCAGCGAATAGACCGTCGGCGTGACGAACAGCGTGAACAGCGTGCCCATGCTCATGCCCGCGGCGATGACAATGCCGATGGCGGCGCGGCTTTTGGCGCCGGCGCCCGCCGCGACGATCAGCGGGAGCATGCCGACCACCATGGCCGCCGTGGTCATCAGGATGGGGCGCAACCGCACCCCCGCCGCATGTTCTATGGCCTCGCGCGGCGAAAACCCCTGGTCGCGCTGCATGTGATTGGCGAAATCGACCATGAGAATGCCGTGCTTGGAAATCAGCCCGATCAAGGTCATCAGCCCGATCTGGGTGTAGATGTTGATCGAGGCCGCGCCGAAAAGGCTCAAGGGCAGCAGCGCGCCGAACATGGAGGTCGGCAAGGCGATCAGGATGATCAGCGGGTCGCGAAAGCTTTCGAACTGGCCGGCGAGCACGAGATAGATGACGATCAGCGAGAAGATGAAGGCCAGCGCCAGCGTATTGCCCTCCTGCACATATTGCCGGCTCTCGCCCTGGAAATCATAGCTGTAGCCCTCGGGGAAAATCTCGCCGGCCCTGGCTTTCAGAAAAGTCAGCGCCTCGCCCATGGAATGGCCGGGGAAGGGCACGGCGGAGAGCGTCGCGGCGTTGAGCTGCTGGAAAGCCGTCAGCGCATTGGGTTGAATTTTCTCGCTGATTTGCACCAAGGTGGACAAGGGCGTCAGCGTTCCGCTCGCGGTGCGCACCTGATAGCGGCTCAGCCAGTCGGCGGTCAGACGGAAATCGCGCGGCGCCTGTGGAATGACCTCGTAGGAGCGGCCATAGAGATTGAAGCGGTTGACGAAATTGCCGCCAAGAAAAGTGGCGAGCGTCGTCCCGATGTCCTGCATGGAGACGCCGAGCGCATTGGCCTTGCCGGCGTCGATCTTCACTTCCACTTGCGGCGTGTTGAATTTGAGGTCGCCGTCGGTGAACAGGAACAAGCCGCTTTTCATCGCCTCGGCCTGCATCCGGTCGAGCACGCCGGCGAGCGTCTGGAAATCGCCGGCGGTGCGGATGACGAATTGCACGGGCATGCCGCTGGCGTTGCCGGGCAGCGACGGCAAGGGGAAGGCGAAAACCTGGCCGCCGGGAATTTCGGCCAAACTCGCGCCCAGGCTCTGCATGATCTGGCTCTGGCTGCGCCCCCGCTCCTCCCAGGGCTTCAGCAACAGGCCGGTAATGCCCTGGTTGACGCCCGCCGAACCGTTGATGACGAAAATATGCTGTTTCTCTTCGACGCCGTCGAAGGTTTTTTTCAGCGACGCGGTCACGCGCTCCATATAGTCGAGATTGGCCGATTGCGGCGTCTTGATCAGCGCCAGAAGAATGCCCTGATCCTCCTCCGGGGCAAGTTCGCGCGGCGTCGAGACATAGAAAATTCCGGTCAAGGCGAGAGCGCCGAACAGGAACAGCAGCACCACGGGCCTGGCGTTCAGCGCCCGATGCAGCAGCCCTTCATAGCGCAGCCGCAGCCTCTCGAAAGCGGAGTCGAGCCATTCGGCCAGCCCCTGCTTGCCGCCTTCATGATGATGGCTGCGCAACAGCTTCGAGCACATCATCGGCGACAGGGTCAAAGCGATGAAGCCGGAAACCACCACCGAACCCGCCAGCGTGAAGGCGAATTCCTTGAACAGGGCCCCCGACAATCCCCCGACAAAGCCGATGGGGGCATAAACGGCGGCCAGGGTGATGGTCATGCCGATCACCGGCAGGGCGATTTCCCGCGCCCCGGCGAGCGCCGCTTCGACCGGCGTCTGGCCGTGCTCGATATGGCGATAGATATTCTCGACCACGACAATGGCGTCGTCGACCACCAGGCCAATGGCGAGAACAAAGGCCAGCAACGTCAGGAGATTGATCGAATAGCCGAGCAGCAGCATGAACAGCATGACGCCGATCAGCGACAGCGGAATGGTCACCAGCGGGATCAGCGTCGAGCGCAGATCGCCCAGAAACAGGAAGATCACCAGGACGACGATCAGCGCCGCCTCGATCAGGGTTTTCTCCACCTCATGAATCGAGGCGCGGATGAATTCGGTGGCGTCATAGGCGATGGCGCCTTTTACGCCCGCCGGCAACCCGGCTTGAATTTTAGGAAAAGCCTTGCGCACATCCTCGATGACGCTGAGCGGATTGGCTGTGGGCGTGCCATAGACGCCGATGAACACCGCCTTGAGCCCGTCGAACACCGCCGAGGATTCGACGCTTTCCGGCCCCAGTTCGATCTTGGCGACGTCGCCGAGCCGCACCAGAGCGTCGCCGTGGCTCGCCACGGTGAGCTGGGCGAAGGCCTGGGCGCTGGCGAGCGAGGTCAGGGCGTTGATCGAGGTCTGGATATAATCGCTTTTGATCTGGCCGGCGGCGGAGGTGAAATTATTGGCGACCAGCGCGGCGCGGATGTCGGCGGCGGTGACCCCGCGCGCCGCCATGCGGTCGGGATCGAGCCAGGCGCGCATGGCGAAGTTCTGCCCGCCGATAATCTGGGCGCTGGCGACGCCATCGACGGTTTGCAGCGCCGGCTGCACCACGCGGGTGATGTAGTC
Organism: uncultured Alphaproteobacteria bacterium; assembly: GCA_963804045.1. Classification (GTDB taxonomy): domain Bacteria; phylum Pseudomonadota; class Alphaproteobacteria; order Rhizobiales; family Beijerinckiaceae; genus Rhodoblastus. The sequence goes on from CAWDOR010000004.1 coordinate 149,414, forward strand.
GGTGATCTGCGGCGCGGTGAGCTGGTCGGAATTGAACGACATATACATCAGCGCCGTGCCCTGCCCGGCCTGTTTGACCACGATCGGGTCGAGCGAGTTCGCGCGGCAGCAGATATTTGACCTGGCTGACCTTGGCGAGCACGTCGGTCACGGCGCGGTCGGCGTTGGCGTTGAGGCGCAGGTTGAGGGTGATGGTCGAGGCGTTTTGCTGAGAGCTCGACACCATCGTGTCTATGCCCTCGGCGCTGGCCACCGCCTGTTCGATCGGCGTGGTGATGAAGCCCTTGATCACCTCGGCGTTGGCGCCGGGATAATTGGTGGTGATGGTGATGGTCGCCGAGGACAGGGCTGGATATTGGCGGATTTGCAGGTTGAAGCCGGATTCGGCGCCGACCAGCAGCAACAGCAGGCTGACGACGCTGGCCAGAACCGGACGGCGGATGAAGAGATCGGTAAAGGCTCCCATGTGCTCGCGCCCCGCCTATTGCAACGGACGGGGATTTTGCGGCGGCAGCCCGGTCCCCGGCTCGATCTTCACCGGCGCATTGGGCATGAGCTTGATCTGCCCCTGAGTGACGATTTTTTCTCCCGCCGCCACGCCTTCCAAGATCGCGACGTTCTCGCCGCGCGTTTCACCCAGCCGGACGAAGCGGCGTTCGGCGTGGAGCGGTCCGTCAAAACCTTTTTGCGCATCGTCCGGCTTCACCACATAGACGGAATCGCCATAAAGCGAGTAAGCGATGGCCGTGCGCGGCGCGATCACCACCGGATGGGACTCGCCCGCCTCGACCTGGGCGTTGGCGAACATGCCCGGCAGGATTTTCTTGTCCGGGTTGGCGAATTCGGCCCGCACCAGCAGCGTGCGCGTGTCGCGATCGACCCGCGCGTCAAGATTGACGATTTTGCCCGTGAATTTCGCGCCGCCCTGGGCGTCCACCTCGGCGGTCACCTGCTGTCCCAGCGCCAGATCAACCGAGGATTGTTCGGGCGCCTGGAAATCGAGATAGATGGGATCGAGCTGTTGCAGGCTGACCAGCGCGCTGCCGGCGGCGACATATTGGCCGACATCGACGCGGCGTATGCCCAGCCGCCCGGCGAAAGGCGCGACAATGGCCTTCTGGCCGATCAGCACGCGGCTGCGCTCCACCGCCGCCGCAGCCGAATCGCGCGCAGCAAGGGAGGAATCGAGATTGGCCTTGGCGGCGACCCCGGTCGACATCAGCGATTGCTGGCGCTGATAGGCGATTTCGGCATTTTTCAATTGCGCCATATTGGCCTTGAGATCGGCCTGTTCGCTGCGGTCGTCGATGCGCAACAGCGGATCGCCTTTTTGCACGTCCTGGCCGTTCTTGACGAAAATTTCGGAAATGACCCCGGAGAGCTGGCCGGCGACGTCAATGCCTGGCACCGACTTGAACGAACCAATGGCGGACAGGCGCGGCGCCCAGACCTCCGCCCTGGCCTCATCGACCGTGACGCCATTCACGGGACGCGGCATTTTCGCCATGAATCCCGCGATCATCGCCGGCTTGAACGAGAATTGGAACCAGGCCAGCCCGCCGATCAGCACCGCGAGACTTACGAAGACCACAGGAAAAGCTTTGCCGCGCATGGAATCCATCTTTGCCGTTTGGAGCCAAATGGTTTTAGGGAGCAGGGGACTCCAAGGCAAATGGCAATTTCGCAGACTTGCCTCGCTTTCGCCCGAGTCGCGCGCTTGATAAGAATGTTCAGGAGAATCGAATCGTGGCGCCCAGGTCTTGCATAACCGCCGTTCTGCTGATGGCTTGCACCGCGCCGGCTTGCGCCCATCCCCATGTCTGGATCGCCGCCCGCGAGGAAATTCTGTTCAATCCGCAGGGAGAAATCTCGGCCATCCGCCACATCTGGACATTTGACGAAATGTATTCGGCCTTCGCCGTGCAGGGGCTGGGCAAGGACGGCAAGCCGCCGACGCGGGAAGAACTGGCGCCGCTGGCCAAGACCAATGTCGATTCGCTGGCCGAGTTCCAATATTTCACCGCCGCCAAGACCGGGCCGAAATATTACGAATTTGGCGAGCCTACCGATTACGGTCTGGAGGCCGACGACAAGAAGATCGTCACCTTGCGTTTCACCCTGCCGCTGAAACACCCGGTTTCCGCGAAAAAACCTTTTACCTTCATGGTCTATGACCCGACCTTTTTCGTCGATATCGAATTGGAGAAGACCGATCCCGTGGTGCTGAAAAACGCGCCCGCCGGCTGCTCGATGAGCACCGTCAAACCGGAACCGCTCACCTCCGACGACCAAGGCAAGCTGAGCGAAAGCTATCTCTCGGGCCTGTCGCCAGGCCAGGATTTCGGCATCAAGCTGGCGCCGCGCACCATTGTCGCCTGCCCATGAAACGCTGGCTTTTCTCCAGCGCGCTGGCGCTGTTTTCCTGTCCGGCCTGGGCGCAACTGGGGCGTAAAAACCCGTTCTCGCTGGGCGTCAACGAGGGCGCGGTCGGCGCGGCGGGAAAATTCGGCCTGTTTCTGTTGCAGCAGCAGGCGCATTTCTATCAATTGCTGCGCGGCGGGGTCGAAGCCGCGCGCCACGATCCCCTGGCGCTCGCCGGGTTGGCGGCGGTGGCTTTCGCCTATGGCGTGTTCCACGCGGCGGGGCCGGGCCATGGCAAGGCGGTGATTTCCTCCTATATGCTCGCCAATGAGCAGGCGCTGAAACGCGGCGTCGTCCTGTCCTGTCTTGCCGCGGCTTTGCAGGCCGTGGTCGCCATCGCCCTGGTCGGCGTCGCCAATCTGCTGCTCGGCGTCACCGCGCAGAGCATGACCGCCGCGACGGAAATGGTGGAAAAAGCCGCCTTCGCCGCCGTGGCCATGCTCGGCGCCTGGCTGGTCTGGCGCAAGGGTTCGGCCTTGTGGGCGACGCTGCGGGCGCCGCGCGTTGAAAAAAATTCGCGGTTTCAATGCGACGACGGCTCCAGTCCGCATGGCGCGGATTGCCCGCATTGCATCGCGCCCGATCCATCGCGCCTGCGCGGCGACTTTTCCTTGCGACAGGCGGCGGCGACCGTTTTTGCCGCAGGTTTGCGGCCCTGCTCGGGGGCCCTGCTGGTGCTGGTCTTCGCCGCGGCGACCGGCGCCTTTTCCATCGGCCTCTGGGCTGTCCTCGCCATGGCCGCGGGCACGGCCCTGACCACTTCCGCTCTGGCGACAGGCGCGGTGTTCTTCAAATCCGCCATGACCCGCCTGCTCGGCGCGCAAAGCCGCGGCGCCGAAATTTTCGGACGCGCCTTGGAGGCGCTCGCGGCTTTGGCGGTGCTGGCGCTCGGCTTGTCGCTGCTGCTGGGCGTCTGGGCTTCCGGGGGCTGAACAGCCTCGCTCAGGCTTACAATCGTAACAATGCCGTCGTAAAAACAAGCGCGTCGAATTGTGCTGAAAGGCCCGGCCCATGAGTGACATCGTCAAAACCCTGACGGACAAGCGCGTGCGCGACGCCATGAACGCCCCCGCCGTGACCGTGACCCCCGAAGATTCGGCCCGCCACGCCGCCGAACTGATGATCAAGCTGCGGGTCAGCGGCCTGCCGGTGGTGGACGCCAAGGGACGTCCGCTCGGCGTGGTCAGCGAGACGGATTTTCGTTTCGCCGACGCGATCGAACGGCAGAAACAGCGCGAGACCTGGATCAAGATCCTGTCGGGCGGGCAGGACATGGCCAAGGATTATCTCGACGCTTTGGAGCGCGAGGCCGATCAGGTAAAGCGGATCATGGCCACGCCGGCGATCTGCGTCGACGAGGAGGCCGGACTGGTCGAAGCGGCGGAATTGATGAGCCAGCGCCGCATCCGCCGTCTGGTGGTGGTGCGCGACGGCAAGGTCTCCGGCGTCGTCACCCGCTCCGGCCTGCTGCGTTTTTTCGCGCCTCAGACGAAAACGGCGCGCCCGGTTCCCACGCCCGCCGAATTCGACCAGGCGATGGAGGCCGCCGGCCTGCCCGCGCCCAAGTCCAGCCCCGAGCCCGCCCCCGCGCCGCCGCCGGAAGGCGTCGTCAGCGCCAGCGCGCTGAAAAAACTGGTCGGCGATTTCGAACGGCGCAAATCGGACATGAAAACCGAGGCCCAGCGTCAGGCGCAGGACCGCCGCAACGAAGCGGTCAAGGAGCTTTTGCGCGCCAAATATAGCGAAGCCGAGCTGCGGCAATTGATGACTCTCGCCCATGAGGCGGCGCGGCGCGGCGAGGCCTCCTGCGTGGCCTTGACCTTTCCCGCCGCGCTTTGCGCCGATGGCGGGCGGACCATCAACCTGCCCTCGCCGGAATGGCCGGCGAGCCTGCGCGGCAAAGCGGCGGATTTCTTCCTGCTGTGGGAACGGGAGCTAAAACCGCAAGGCTTCGGCCTGTCGGCGCGCATCGCCACATTCCCCGACGGATTTCCCGGCGACGCGGAATTGTCGTTGGTCTGGGGACGGGAGGGCTGACGCCCTTTTTGTCGCGCGGCCCAGGGAAACACTCAGGCTTAGCTCCATTTTCATTTATTAAGGTCGCGGCTCAACCTCTCGGCGCGGAAAAGCGTGCTTGTCGCCTTCATTTTTGGCGGCGTGAGGGATAAACAATTGAAATTGTCGCTCCATTTTTAGAAATATTCCAAACTGTCATATTGTCTTTGAAAGAGGAGAGGAAAAGAACGAAAACCAGTTTCGGCAAGCGCGTCCAAAGTAAGGGCTCGAGGCCGCATCGGCGGAGACCCTATATTTTGTGCTGGTTTCGCGGCTAACGCGCGGCTTGCTTAACGCGGTATGATGTTTTAGCTTATTCATCATACGATGGTGGGAGAGAGAAGTGTCATTCATGCGAAACGATCAGCCAAGGGCCTCTCTTTCGGTTGTGGCGTTGCTCGCCAGTCTTTCCGGCGCCGCTCAAGCGGCCGACCTGCCGAACCGCAAGGACGCCCCCGCCCTCCCCGAAAGCGGCGATCCCTGGAGCGGCGTTTACTTCGGCGGCCATGTCGGCCTGGCCTTTGGCCTCAGCGGCTGGACCTCCGGCCCGATGGCGCCGCTTTCGGGAAACTCGCCGGCGGTCGCCCGCGACGGCCAGACCGGGCCGCTCAACGGCGGCTTTCAGGCCGGCTATAACAGGCTGATCGGCAAGAACTGGCTGGTCGGCGTCGAAAGCGACATCACCTTCCCCGATACGCAAATCGCCAGCCATATCAATGCCGACGGCAGCCAGACCGCAGACGCCGTCGAAATGTACGGCTCGCTTCGCGGCCGCCTCGGTTATGTCAATGGTGTCTGGCTGGTCTACGCCACCGGCGGCCTAGCCTATGCCCGCGAGCAAGCAACCAATCAGGGCGGCGCGACCGCCGATCTCAATTATCTCACCCGCTGGGGCTATGCCGCCGGCGCCGGCGTGGAGTTGAAACTCTCCCCGAACTGGAGCGCCAAGCTCGAATATCTCTACGACGGTTTTGGCCGCTCGCATGTTCTCATGGCCAATGCCGGTCAGAGCTACAACTCCGACCTGTCGCAACATAATCTCATGCTCGGCTTGAACTATCATTTCGGCGCCGATGACAAGAGCGGCGGCTTTTTTGAAAATATGGACGATTGGTCGATCCATGGGCAGACCACGACGGTCTATCAGGCCTCGCTGCCGATGCGCGCCGCCTATACCGGCCCGCAAAGCCTGGGTCCGGGCTATGTCGCCCGCGACACGGTTTCGACCACTTTGTTCCTTGGCTATCGCATCCAGCCGGGGCTGGAAATCTATTTCAATCCCGAGCCGTTCCAGGGCTTCGGCCTCGACTCCACCCATGGTCTCGGCGGCTTCGCCAATGGCGAGGCGCAAAAAGGCGGCTTCCCCTTCCCGCATTACAACACTTCACGCCTGTTCCTGCGCGACACCATTGGACTGGGCGGCGAGCAGGAGGATGTCGACGACGGCCAGAATCAGTTCGCCGGCAAGGTCGATGTCAGCAGGCTCACATTCACCGTCGGGCGCATGTCGGTCACCGACATTTTCGACCAGAACGCCTACAGCCACGATCCACGCGGGCAGTTCATGAATTTCTCGCTGATGGACGGCGGCGCCTTCGACTATGCCGCCGACCAGAAAGGTTACACCTGGGGCGCCGTCGCCGAATTGAACCAGAAGAACTGGGCGGTGCGCGCCGGCTCCTTCCTCGAGCCGACGCTGCCCAATGGCAATAATTTCGACACGTCGCTGCGCAGCCTGCAGGAAATCGTCGAAGTTGAGGAGCGCCACACCCTCCTCGACCGGCCGGGCAAGCTGCGCTTCACCAGCTGGATCGACTGGGCCAATAGCGGCGATGTTCAGCCAGAATAGTCGCCAATCCCGGCATGATCTGCTCGCTGACGGTGACGACCACCTGCGCCCATCATCTGGAATATGGTTTCATCGCCAATCTGGAACAGGCTGTGACCAAGGATATAGGCCTGTTCTCGCGCCTCTCCTGGCGCAATGGCGTCACGACGATCATGGGTTGGACCGACATCGATTCCAGCGTCTCGGCGGGCGCGCAGTTCAAAGGCGCGCTCTGGGGTCGCGACCAGGACACGATCGGCGTCGCCGGCGTGGTCAACGGCCTGTCCAAATCCTACCAGAGCTTCCTCGCCGCCGGCGGCATGGGCATTAATATCGGCGACGGCGCCTTGAACTATTCGGGCGAGAAAATTGTCGAGACTTATTACAATATTGGCCTGAACAGCTGGGCGAACCTGAGCCTCGACTATCAATTCGTCGGTTCGCCCGCCTATAATTCCGCGCGCGGCCCCGCCAATATTCTCGCCGCCCGCTTCCACGCGCAGTTCTGATAAAATTCCCGCGCGGGTCGGCGAGCGCCGATCCGCGCGAGAGGCCAGAATAACTCACGCCGCCGCCGAAGCCGCCATTTCCGCGGCCATTTTGCTCACTGCGGGATAATCGGTCTTGCCGGAGCCGAGCAGCGGGATCTTGTCCACCACGATCACCTGCGCGGGGAACATCAGTTCGGTCGCGCCCCGCGCCTTGGCGAAGCCGATGAAATCGCCGCGATTGGCCTTGGCGTTGTCGGTGAACAGAATCGTGCGCTCGCCCTTGCGCGGATCGGGCTGGGCGACCACCGCCAGCTTGGCGTCGGGCCAGAGCTGGCCCGCCAAAGCCTCCACCGCCGCCAGCGACACCATTTCGCCGCCGATCTTGGCGAAACGCTTGGCGCGGCCCTTGATCGCGACAAAGCCCTGGGCGTCCACGGCGACAATGTCGCCGGTGTCGTACCAGCCCTCGGCCGGCGGCTCGAGGACACCAGGGTTTTCGGCGCGCAGATAGCCCATCATGATATTGGGGCCGCGCACATGCAGGCGTCCGCCCTCGTCAATTCCGGGCACCGGTTCGAGCCTGGCCTCGATCCCCGGCATCAGCCGGCCCACCGTGCCGAAGCGGTTGAACATGGGCGTGTTGAGGCCGAGCACCGGCGAACATTCGGTGACGCCATAGCCTTCGAGCACGCGCAGGCCGAATTTCTCCGCATAGGTTTTGCGGGTCGCCTCTTTCACGGCCTCCGCGCCGGCGATGACATAGCGCAGCGAGCGGAAATCATAGGGATGCGCCGAGCGGGCGTAGCCGGCCAGCAAAGTGTCGGTGCCGAAGAGTATGGTGGCGTTGGAGCCGTAAACCAGTTCCGGCACGATGCGGTAATGCAGCGGCGAGGGATAGAGATAGACCGGCACGCCCGAGACCAGCGGCAGCAGCAAGCCGCCGGTAAGGCCAAAGCTGTGGAACACCGGGAGAATGTTGAACACCCGGTCCTGCCGGCCGAAATCGATGCGCGACGCCGCCTGGGCGACATTGGCCATGATGTTGCGATGCGACAGCATCACGCCTTTTGGCGCGCCTTCCGAGCCCGAGGTGAAGAGAATGGCGGCGGCGCTTTCGGCGTCGGACTCGTGGATCGGTTTTTTCGCCAGCACCATGCCGCGCAGCTTGTCGCGCAGCCCAACCGTTTCCTTGACGTCCTCGAGATAGACCAGTTCGACCTGTTCGCCGATCTTTTCGACCAGCCCCTGCAATTTGGCCTTGTCGATAAAACCGCGCGCGGTGACGATTTTCTTGACCTTGGCCGCCGCGCAGGCCGCGAGAATATTGGCCGGCCCCGAGGTGAAATTGATCATGGCCGGCGGATGATTGGCCGAGCTGAGGCCAAGCAGGGCCACGGCGGCCGCGTTGGAATTGGGCATCATCAAGCCGATCGGCGCGCCGGCTTCCGCGAGACCGTCCAGTTTTTCGCCGAGCACGCGGGCGCCGATCAGCAATTTGCCGTAAGAGAGCGTTCCCGCCACCGGGTCTTGCAGGGCGATGCGCGACGTCCCGTGCTTTTCGGCGGCCTGGACCACGGCCTCGAACAGGGTGCGGTCGGTCGGCGAGGTGCGGAAGATCAGATCGGACATGACCTGATAAAGCGCCGCGCCCGAGGCCATGCGCCGGGCCTTTCCACGCAGATTCTCATCCACTTTCAGCTCGACCGGTTCGAGCACGGTCACCTTGACCTTGGTGAACCAGCGGCGCGGCGCCTGTTCGCGCGACAGCCGCGAGAACATGGTGCTTTCCAATCCGTCGAGGCGAACAGGCACGACCTTGACTCCGGATTTTTCGGCGATCATGCCGGCGCCGTCATAGACTTTCATCAGCGATCCCGTGACCGTCAGGCGGCCCTCGGGGAAGATCACCATGGTCGCGCCATTGCGCACTTCCTGGATCAATCCGCGCGTTGCCAGCGGCTTGGTCGGGTCGAGCGGATAGGTGCGGGCGAAATGCAGAAAGGGCTTCACCCACCACGCCTCGGCGATGTGGGAATCGATGGCGAAGACCGGCGCGCCGTCGAGCAGCGCGAAGGCCAGGGGCGCGTCGAGGAAGCTGACATGGTTCAGCGCCACGATGCAATTGGGTCCGGCCTTGGCGAAATTCTCGCGGCCGACCACTTCCAGGCGGTAGAAGGCGCGAAAGACGATGGAGAGGAAATCGCTCAGCGGATTGGTCGGCAGGTTCCTGAACATCCAGATCGCCGAGAGCGCGCAGGCCGCGCCCATCAGCGCGAACAGGCCGGAAAAGCCGAAGCCCAAAGCCTGAAGCGCGGCGACGGCGACCGTGCCGACGACGATAAAGGCGGCGTTGAGCACATTGACGCCGGCGACGACACGGGCGCGCCGGTCGGGATGGGCCCAGGCCTGGGCGGCGGAAAAGCTCGGCACCGCCAGCACGCCGCCGGCGAAAGCCAGGCCGAACAAATCGGCGCCGACCCGCCAGGCGATCGCATGCTTGAAGAATTCGCCATCGGGCAAAGTCGCGCGCGGGGCGTGACCATGCAGCGCCAGCGCCAGTTCGACCGAGAAAAAGCCCATGGCCAGCGTCGCCAGAGGCGCAGGCAGCAAGATGATCCGGCCGGCGCAGAGGAAGGCGCCGAGGCCGGAACCGAGCGCCACGGCTATGGCGAAAGCCGCGAGATAGGAGCTGACCGCCATTTCGTCGCCGCCGAGCTGCATTTTGACCAGAGGCGGCAGCAGCGACAGCGCTATGGCGCCGAACATCCAGAACAGGCTGACCATGACGCCTGCGCGCCAAAGCCGCGCGTCATCCCACAGATCGCCAAGCAGGCGGGTGGAGGAACGGAGAATATTCTTCTCGATCTTGAGCTCCGGCGCGGATTCGCCGGTCGGCGGAATGGCCAGACTGGCGAAATAGCAGAGCGCGGCGATGCCGATCATGGCGAGGGCGAAATTGCCGGGATCGCCGCCGCCGCGCGAGGCGAAGCCGCCGGCCAGCGTGCCCAGGAGAATGGCGACAAAGGTCGCGCCTTCGATCAATGCGTTGCCGGCGGGCAATTCGCGCTGCGCCAGATGATCGGGCAGGATGCCATATTTGATCGGCCCGAACAGGGCGGAAATGCAGCCGAACAGGGCGAGCGCGCAAAACAGCACGGCGATGGAGTCGAGATAGAAGCCGGCGACGCTCAAGCACGCGGCGAGGATTTCGGTCAGTTTCAGCCGCTGGGCGATTTTCGCCTTGTCGAAACGGTCGGCCATTTCGCCGCCCAGGCCCGACAGCAGGAAGAAGGGCAGGATGAAAATGCCGCCGGCGAGCGTGATCAGCGATTCCGCCGAGGATGCCGCCGCCGAATCCGCCGCTGGCGCGGCCGCCTTGAACATGATCAGGAAGATCAGCGAGTTCTTCAGAAAATTGTCGTTGAAAGCCGAAAGGAACTGCGTCCAGAACAGCGGCGCGAATTTGCGTGCGGCCAATAAAGCGAACATCAATGCCTCCCGAAAGGCGGTAAAATGCGACGCAAAACGCAAAGAAATTCTTGACGCTACGTCGCCAGGGAATCGCTTTCGGCGGGCGAAAGCGATCCTGGTTAACGAATTGTCACAATTTCCTTACTTTCCCACTTCCATCAGCAGGCGCTCGGTCTTGGCTTCCTCGATGCGATTCACCAGTTTTCCGGCCTCATGCATGTCGCGGGCGGTCTTGGTGACCGAGACGCAGCTTTGCACCAGCATGACCACGCCCATGGCGAGATAGGATTTTGTCCAAAGGTCGACCGGCAGGAAGTAAATTCCGGCGGCGACCATGAAAAAGGCCAGACCGAAAGTGGCGTAAGTAAAAGTCACCCATGACGAGGAATGGGGTAGAGCATTCTGGTTCATGGCGAAACTCCTTGTCTTTCGATTTGTTTCAGGCGGCGTTTTTGGCTTTCAGGCGATTCAGAACATCTTCGGCGCTGGGGCGCAAACGCGGACCGCAGCCGTTTTCGCCGAGTTTTTCGGCCAGTTTTTCCGGGCTGCGCTCGGCGTCGAGTTCGGCCAGCGCCTGTTCGGCGTCATCGGCAAGGCTGTTGCGCGCATTGAGCCGCGACAGGGTGGCCTCGGCTTCGGAAAAATCGGAACGGAACGGGTTTTCAGCCTGCGAGGCCCGGCGCAACTGACGAAGCGAGTCGCGCGCGCGGACCAGATGGCGGCCACGGTTGAGTTCTGCAAGCCGCGCTTCGGACGCCTTCAGCCGCGCGCGCATTTTCGCGCCTTCGGCCTCATAGCCGTCGCAGGCGCGACGGCTGGCGTCGCGGTCGGCTTCGAGATCGGCGAGCAGGCCGGCGGTCTCCAGCGCCAGATCGTCGCGTCCCTGTTTCAACGCCGCGCCCGCGCGGCTTTCCAGGTCGGCGATCTGAGCGTCAAGCGTCTCCAGGCGACGCTTTTCCGCCTGGTGCTGGGCGTGGGCAAGCGCTGTGGCCTTCTTGGCCTCAGCCAGGGCGGCGGCGCAATCGCGGATCTGCTGGTCAAGCAGGACAAGGGCGTTGGCGTCGGCGAATGTTTCCTCGGCCTGATGGGCGCGGGCGCGAAACAAAGTCACAAAAAGCTTGAACATGGGAAACTCCGTGCTATGAACAACGTTCATCGTCTTTGTAGCGATGTTTTGAATGGCGTTCAAGTCTTTTTTGAACACCGTTCATCGCAGGCGGGAACATGGTAAAAAATGAGTAAAATCGAGGAAAAACGTGCGAGTCAGCGCGAGGCGCTGATCGAGGCGGCGGAACACACGATTGCGGAACAGGGGCTGGCGGCGCTGAAAGCCCGGAATCTCGCCACCGCCGTCGGCGTGTCGCTGGGCGGCGTTTACAATCTGGTCGGCGATCTCGACGAACTAATCCTGCTGGCGTCCTTGCGCACACTCGGTCGGCTCGATGAGAGCCTGGCGCCGCCGGCGGAAGCGCGCACGCCCGAAGATCGGCTGGCGGCGATCGCCCTCGCCTATGCGCGGTTCGCCCGCGACAATCTGCTATTGTGGCGCGCCCTGTTCGAGCATCGGCTGGCGCCGGGAAAAGACCTGCCCGACTGGCAGGCCCAGGCGCAGCTCAAACTCTTCGCTCATCTCGCCGAACCCTTGCGCCAACTGGCTCCCCAGCAAAGCGAGGCCGAGCGCGCCCTGCTCGCCCGCACCTGGTTTTCCGCCGTTCATGGCGTGGTTCTGTTGGGGCTGGAGGAAAAGCTTGTCGCGGTGCCCCAGGCTGAGCTGGAACGGCAGATCGCGCGCATGGTCCGCGCGCTTTGCGCCGGAGCGCGACAGGGCTGACGAAACCGTAATTTGGCGCTTGATTGTGCGGCGCACGCCAGCGCATAAGCGAAAAACCGGGCAACAAGAAAACTTGGGAGTGGGGAATATGCAGGACATCGCGGCGCCGGCGGCGGCGGGCAAAAAACCCTTGCACAAGCTGCTTTATGTCCAGGTGCTGCTCGCCATCGCGCTCGGCGTGGTCGTCGGCGTCTTCTTCCCGGATTTTTCCACCACTCCGGGGGTGAAAGCGCTCGGCGACGGCTTCATCAAATTGATCAAGATGGTGATCGCGCCGATCATCTTCTGCACGGTCTCCTCGGGCATCGCCCATATCCAGGACGCCAAGAAGGTTGGCCGGGTCGGAGTCAAGGCGCTGGTCTATTTCGAGATCGTCTCGACCTTCGCGCTCGCCATCGGCTTGGCGGTCGGCAATATCCTCCAGCCCGGCGCCGGTTTCGCCGGCAACGCCGGCAATGCGGCCGAGGTCGCCAAATATACTGGCGTCCATCGCACCACCGTAGAATTCCTGCTCGACATCATCCCGGACGCGGTGGTCGGCGCTTTCGCCAAGGGCGATATTCTCCAGGTCCTGATGTTCTCGATCCTGATGGGCTTCGCGCTGATGGCGATGGGCGACAAAGGCGCAGTCTTGCGCGGGCTGATCGACGAAACGACCCATGCCGTGTTCGGCGTCATCAATATCATCATGAAAGCCGCGCCGATCGGCGCCTTTGGCGCCATGGCCTATACGGTCGGCAAATATGGCGCGACCTCGCTCGGCAGTCTGGCTTCGCTGGTTGGCGCCTTCTATCTGACTTCGGCTTTGTTCATCTCCATCGTCCTTGGCGCCATCGCCGCCGCGGCCGGGTTCAACATTTTCAAATTCCTGGCCTATATCAAGGATGAGTTGCTGATCGTGCTCGGCACCTCCTCCTCCGAAAGCGCCCTGCCGCAACTGATGGCCAAGCTGGAGCGCGCGGGCTGCTCGCGCTCGGTGGTCGGCCTGGTCGTGCCCACCGGCTATAGTTTCAATCTCGACGGCACCAATATCTACATGACCCTCGCCACCCTGTTCATCGCCCAGGCGCAAGGCATTTCACTGACGCTGGACCAGCAATTGGCCATTCTGGTGGTTGCCATGCTGACCTCCAAGGGCGCTTCGGGCATTACCGGCGCCGGCTTCATCACCCTGGCGGCGACGCTCGCCGCCGTCGATCCTCGTCTGGTGCCGGGCATGGCCATTGTCTTCTCCATCGACAAATTCATGTCCGAGAACCGCGCCTTGACCAATATTATCGGCAATGGCGTGGCGACCGTCGTGGTCGCCCGTTGGGAAGGCGAACTCGATCGCGACAAACTCCAGGCGGCGTTGGCCGGAAACCCGGCGCCCGCCGAACTCTGATCCCGCAGGAAACCTCGCGGAGGGCCAAACGCCCGTCGGCCCCCCGCCGACGGGCGTTTGCGTTCGCGCCGACCTGCCCAACCGTCGCCGCAAAACGGTCCAAACCAAGCGCCCATATAATTTCACACGCGAAAACCAACACAACCCTAGCGTGTTTTTTCAAACAATGAGAAAAAGAACGCAGCTCCTGTGATTCGCGCTTACGCCCCAAAAATAAAAGAAAAAACACCGAGAACAGTCATGGATAAAACTCTCGAACGGGTCTTGATCGAAGCCTTTTATCGCGCGCCGGGGGCAGAGCCGAAACCGACCGCCGTCGCCTGCGAATCGGCGGAACTGTGTAGCCGGCTTCGGCAGGCGCTTGCCGCGCGCAAAACCCGGACGGCGACCGCTTCGCGTCACGACGCTCACTTCTCCAGCTCGGAGTCCCAATAGAGAAAGTCGTTCCAGGTCTTGTGCAATTCGCTGTTGGCTTGCGGCAGCCGGCGGGCGATGGTGTCGAGCTGATAGGGCGTCGGCTCGAAAGGCGCGCGGCGCAGTTTCAACCCCGCCTGTTTCGGCGTCATGTCCGCCTTCTGCAAATTGTCGCGCTGGCAGCAGGTGACGATATTGCGCCAGGTGGTCTGGCCGCCCCTCGAGCGCGGCGTCACATGGTCGAAGGTCAAATCCCGCGCCAACCCCTTTTCGCCGCAATATTGGCAGGTGAATTCGTCGCGCAGGAAGACGTGATAGCGGGTGAAGGCGATGTTCTTGCGCTTGTGATAGCTTTTCAGCGCGACGACGGAAGGAACTTCATAGGATTGATTAGCGGAGTGCACGCGGATGTCGTCGTAATTGGCGACCGGATAGACGCGGCCCTTGAGAAGGGCGACCAGGGCGTCCTGCCAGCTCCAGATCGACAGAGGCGCCCAACTCACGGGCTGCATGTCGGCATTGAGAACGAGCGTGCGCAGATTGGCGACGGAAGCGTTCATTCCGCTCTCCGCATTAAGTCGGTTGCAGGGAAAAAACTTCGCTCGAAGGGCAAGAGCGCGCGAGCGGATCGCCGATTTGCGATGGCGAATTCTTGAGACGCCAAGGGCGCCGGCGGCGTTTCCGCATTCTTGGCCCCGAGGCGCGAATGCAGAAACGCGGCGGTCATCCCGCCCTCCTCGCATGAGGATGGGGGAAGGCGACGGGGTTTTCCGACAGGACGAGACGTTTTTTCGACGGGACGCCACCGGGCAGGGCTTGCGCCATGTCCTGTGTGGGCAGATCGACTTGGATCATGCGCCGCCTCCGTCTCAGAGGCCCTGGAAAGCGATTCGCCTCAGGGCCGATTCATTGACGCGGATAATGTATAGGCGCGATGACGGCTTTGTGAAGGCTCTCGCGGCGTTTTCCGGGAAAAGCGACAATTTATCGCGGAAATTTCGCTGGATTCCCGCTCAAGCCACCGGTTCGGCCGCCGCGCCGACCAGTTTGCGCGCGTCAGAGGCGCTCAAGGGATGGCCGAAAGCGAAGCCTTGCGCATATTCGCAGCCATATTGCGACAATTCGATTACGTCGGACTCGTTTTCCGCGCCTTCGGCCAGGGCCTCCATGCCGAAGTCATGGGCGAGCGCGATGATCGAGCGCAACAGGGCGATGCGCTCGGGACCGCCGTCCTGGCGGACGAAGCCCCGGTCGATCTTGATCATGTCGAAGGGGAATCGCTGCAGATAGGCCAGCGAGGAATAGCCCGCGCCGAAATCGTCGAGCGACAGGCCGACGCCCAGATCCTTCAGCCGGGTGAGCAATTGCGCGGTGAACTCCGGATTTTCCATCGCCAGGGCCTCGCCGATCTCCAGCCGGAAGGAGCCCGGCAGGACATGAGCGCGCCCCAGCACGTTTTTCACGTCGCCGACCAGATCGTTGCGCAGCAAATGCCGCGACGAGACATTGAGCGTGACAAAAATCGGCGGATCGACGTCGAGCGCCTTCTGCCAGGCGGCCAGCTCGCGGGCGGCGCGTTGCAGGGCGAACAGGTTGAGATCGGAAATCAGTCCGGTCTCCTCGGCCAGCGGGAGGAAATCCGCCTGCTCGATCTTGCCGATGCGCGGATGCCGCCAGCGCAGCATCGTCTCGAACCCCGCCACGGTGCGGTCCTGGAGACGGACCACCGGCAGGAAATAGAGCTTGATCTCGTCGCGGTCGATGGCGCGGCGCAATTCGCTTTCCAGCGCCAGGCGGTTCGAGGTCTGGGCGCGCATCGACGGACGGAACACTTCGATGCTGCCGCCGCCGTCGCGTTTGGCGTGGCGCATGGCGATTTCCGCGTCCTTGAGCATGTCCTCGCGCTTGGGATGCCATTGCGGGTCGAACAGGGCGATGCCGATCGAGACGCTCAGCGCGATCTCGCGATTGGCGAAGGTCACCGGCGTCGACAGGGCGCGACGAATGCGGTCGGCGAGATTGACAATGGCCTCGGTCTGATCCTCCGACACCAGAATAATGGCGAAGAGGTCGTTGGAAATGCGCGCCAAAGTGTCACGCGGCTGCAACAGCCGCCCCAGCCGCCGCGCCACGGTAAGGAGGATGGAATCGCCAGCGGAAACCCCGATGGTGTCGTTGATCTTTTTGAACCGGTCGATGTCGATGCAAATCACCGTCGGGCGATGGTTGGGATCGGTCTCGGCCAGCGTCAACGCCATGTCCAGCCGGTCGAAGAAAATCTCGCGATTGGGGAGCCCGGTGAGATTGTCGTGGACGCTGTCGTGCAGCAATCGCTCCAGGGCGTTCTTCTGATCGGTGACATCGGCGAGCGTGCCGACCAGCCGCACCACTTCGCCGTCCGGCCCAACCACGGGACGGGCGCGCAAGCGAAACCAGAAATAATGGCCGTCCGCCGCATGCAGGCGGAAATCCTGGGCGACGCGGCCGCGCCGCTGCTCGAGCACGGCGTCAAGGCAGGCGCGGTAGCGGTCGCGCTCCTGCGGATGCAGCACATTCATCCAGGAGGACGCGGGCCCCTCGAGTTCGCCGCGCGGCAGGCCGAGCTGGTCCTCGATCTCAGGGCTGACATAGATCTGGTCGGCGATCACGTCCCAGTCGAAAATAATGTCATTGGCGCCAGTCAGCGCCAGCGCCTTGCGTTCGACATCGGTGATCGAGCCATGGGCGACTCCCCCCGAGGCGAAGGCGCTTTGCATGATGGTGAAGCCGATCAGCATGACCAGCAGCACCAGCCCGCCGAGCAGGGCGGGCGAGGCCAGATCGTTGTTGATCGAGCCGTTGACGGTAAAACCCGCCGCCGCCACCCAGACCATCAGCAGGCAGCCAGGTGGGGATCAGCATCACCGCCCGTTCGACGCCGTGGGTGGCGAGATAGACCACCAGGATGAAGCCGACCACGGCGATGGTCGCCAGGGAAATGCGCGCCACGCCGGCGGCGACCGGCGCGTCATAGACCGCCAGCCCGGCCAAGGCGAGCAGGAAGGCGATCCACAGGCCCGCGACATGGGAGGCGCGCACATGCCAGCGGCTCAGATTCAGATAGGCGAACAGAAAGACCACCAGCGTGGCCGAGAGCACGGTTTCCGCGCCGGCGCGCCAGATGCGGTCCGCATTGGTCTCTGTGCCGAACACTTTCGACCAGAAGCCGAAATCGATGCAGACATAGGCCAGCACCGCCCAGGCCAGCGCCGCCGCCGCAGGAAAGATCACCGCCCCCTTGACGACGAAGACAATGGTGAGAAACAGCGCCAGCAGGCCGGAAATGCCGATGACAATGCCCTTGTAGAGCGTCAGGCTGGCGGTCTTGTCCTTGTAGGCGTCGGGCTCCCACAGATAGAGCTGCGGCAGTTTCGCCGTCTTCAGCTCGGCGACATAGGTGACGGTGGCGCCGGGATCGAGCGTCAGCCTGAACACATCGGCGTCGGCATTGTCTTCCTTTTCCGGGGCTATGCCTTGCGACGCGGTGATCTCGGCGATGCGCTCGGCGCCGAGATCGGGCCAGATCACGCCGGAGCCGACCAGACGGAAATGCGGCGCGACGATCAGCCGCTCCAGCTGCTCGTCGGTGTCATTGGTGAGCGCGAAGACGATCCAGGCGGGATGGGCCCCGGCCTCGCGGGCATGGACCTCGATGCGGCGAACGATGCCGTCGGAGCCCGGCGCGGTGGAAACCTGGAGGCGGTCGCCCTGGTTGGAATAATTCTCGACCCAGCGGGTCAGATCGATGGCCGGGGCGTCCGGCGGCACGCGCACCGAATCCACCGCGCCCGCCGGAAGGGCGGAAGCCAGCAAGGCGACAAGCGGCAGCAGCAGGGCGAGGACAAGACGATACGGGCGCACGTGACCTTGGTTGGCGTTACACGTTACTGGATGGGCGTTGCACGTTCTGGGGCGAAAGCGTGGCGGCGGAACGCCTGCGCCTCCTTCATGTCGAATGTTTGTCCCGTCCAGCCTTAAGAGCGCGGCGCCGCGCCGTCCAGTGGTCAGGCCGAGGCGCGGCGGGATTTCGCGCATTTTTCCAAGGTTTTTATTCGATTTCTGCGGGGGCGCGGAGAAAATCGCCGTCGAGCATGGCGAACAGCAGATGGTCCTGCCAGGCCCCGTCGATCAGCAGATAGGCGCGAGCGAAACCCTCGCGCTGAAAGCCGAGCCTCTCCAACAACCGTCGCGAACGTTCGTTTTCCGGCGCGCAGGCGGCCTCGACGCGATGCAGCCGAAGATCGAGAAAAGCGTAACGCAACAGGATTTTCACCGCCCCGGCCATATGGCCCTGCCCGGCGAAAGCCTCGCCCATCCAATAGCCCAGCGTGCCGCATTGGGCGACGCCGCGGCGGATATTGCCGAGCGTCAATCCACCGAGCAAGGCGTCGTCGCTTTCGCGAAACAGCAGAAAGGCATAGGCCTCGTCGTCCAGCCGGTCGCGATCCTGCCGGGCGAGCCGGCGACGAAAACCGGCGCGGGTGAGATCGTCGGCGGGCCAGCGCGGCTCCCAGGGCTTCAGGAAAATTCGGCTCGCGGCGCGCAGATCGCGCCAGGCCTCGAAATCTCTTGAGCGCGCGCCGCGCAAATAGAGCCCGTCGCCATGCAGGACGGGGTCGGCGGGCTTGCGGCGCGACAGCGAAAACAGATTCATGACCGGCGGAGCACAATGGTTTTGCTTTGCTAGCACAAAGCCGGCGAGAATTCGACGGCCCTAGGCCGCGAGATCGGCGACCACGGCGTCCAGCACGGGAAAACCTTCGGAGGTCACGCGAATTCGGCCCTGGCGAGTATATTCGACCATGCCATGGGCGATGAGATCGGAGACTCGCGAAGCCTCGAAACGCTTGCCGGTGAGCATCTGGAACCGCGCGGGATCTATGCCCTCGGTCAGGCGCAGGCCCATCAGCAGGAATTCATCGCCCTGGGCCTCGACCGACAGGTTCTCGTCCTCGACCAGACCATGCCCCTCGGTTTCGACCACCGTCAGCCACATTTCCGGATGCGCCTCGGTCGCCTGGGCCCTCCTCCCGCCACGCGCGGAAATGATTCGGCCATGGGCGCCGGGGCCGACGCCGGCATATTCGCCATAGCGCCAATAAATCAGATTGTGGCGGCTCTCGCCGCCGGGGCGGGCGTGGTTGGAGATTTCATAGGCGGGCATGCCCGCCTGTTCGGTCAATTCCTGGGTCACGTCCCACAGGGCGCGGCCAACGTCCGGATTGGGGATTTTGAGCTTGCCGGCGTCGAACAGCCGCTCGAACATGGTGTCCGGCTCGATGGTCAGCTGATAAAGCGACAAATGCTCGGGCGCGCGCGCCAAAGCCTGCGAAAGCTCCTTGGCCCAGGCCTGCGGCGTCTGGCCGGGGCGGGCGTAGATCAGGTCGAAGGAGGCGCGCGAAAAGGTCGAGGTCGCCACATCCAGCGCCCGCATCGCCTCTTCGACGCTGTGCATGCGGCCGAGCATCTTGAGGTCGACGTCGTTCAGCGCCTGCACGCCCAGCGAGACGCGATTGACGCCGGCGGAGCGATAACCCTGGAAGCGCCCGGCTTCGACGCTGGTCGGATTGGCCTCGAGCGTGATTTCGGCGTTGGCGTCGAGCTTCCAGTTCCTGCCCACCGCCTCGATGATCTTGGCCACAGTGTCCGGCGACATCAGCGAAGGCGTGCCGCCGCCAAAAAAGATCGAGCGCACGATCCGCCCCGGCGTCAGCGTGGCGCGATGCTTCAATTCGGTGAGAATGGCCTGGAGATAGCGGTCTTCTTCATAAGAGCCACGCCGCACATGGCTGTTGAAATCGCAATAGGGGCATTTGGCCAGACAGAAGGGCCAATGCACGTAAACGCCGAAGCCGGGATCTTGAACGATGGGTGCGATGGAAGCCATGAGTCCTTATGCCATGTCCCGCCGCCCCGGTCACGCGCAGGCTTTACCCAATCTTCACCTTCCTTGCGAAGGGGTTAATCGGGGCGCCCCCTCCGGCTGGCCCGAAGGGGGTGTTGAAGTCTCACGCCTCGGTCATCACCTTGGCGATGCTGTCGCTGACGTAGTCGATATTGTTCTCGTTCAGCGCCGCGACGCAGATGCGGCCGGAATCCAGCGCGTAAACCGCGTATTTTTCACGCAGGGCCACGGCCTGCGGCTGGGTCAGGCGCGAATAGGAGAACATGCCGTTCTGCCGGACGATATAGGAGAAATCCTTTCCGGGGAGTCGCGCCGAAAGCTTGTCCGCCAGCAATTGCCGCATTTTCTTGATGCGGACGCGCATGGCGCCCAGTTCCGCGTCCCATTGCTGGCGCAGCGCCGGGTCGGCCAGCACGGCGGCGGCGGCCGCCGCGCCATGGCCGGCGGGCGAGGAATAGGTGATGCGGGCGATACGCTTGATCTGGCTGAGCACCCGGCCGCGCTCCGGCGCGCTGGCGGTGACCACGCTGAGGGCGCCGACGCGCTCGCCATAGAGCGACAGCGACTTGGAGAAGGAGAAGGACACGAACAGCGGTCCGCCGTCGCCAGCGAACAGCCGCACCGAAAAGGCGTCGGCTTCCAGGCCCTCGGCGAAGCCCATATAGGCGGTGTCGAGGAAAGGCGTCAGGTTTTTCGCCCGCACGACGCCGGCGATCCGCCTCCATTGGTCATGGGAGAGATCGAGACCGGTGGGATTGTGGCAGCAGGCGTGCAGCAGCACGACATCGCCGGCCGGAATTTTTTCCAGCGTCGCGATCAGCCCGGCGAAATCCAATTCGCCGTCGGCGCCGTAATAGGGATAGGTCTCCACCGTGAAACCCGCGGCGGCGAACAGGGCGCGATGGTTTTCCCAGCTGGGGTCGCTGATCCACACTTTCGCGCCGGGCGAAACCACCCGCAGCAATTCGGCGCCGAGCTTGAGCGCGCCGGTGCCGCCAAGCGCCTGGACCGTCGCGACTTTGGCCAGATCGACCAAATCGGCGAAGACCATTTGCGCCACGGCGGCGTCATAATTGGCGTAGCCGTCAATCGGCACATAGGTGTGCGGCCCGGCCTTGGCCAGCATGGCCGCCTCAGCCTGCTTCACGCAAGCCAGCAGCGGCACTTTGCCGTTCTCGTCCTGATAGACGCCTACGCCAAGATTGACGCGATGGGGCGTCTGGTCGGCGTTAAAGGCTTCGGTGAGACCGAGAATCGGGTCGCGGGGCAATTCCTCGACCTGGGCGAACAGGGAATGGGACATGGCTCTCTCGGATGGCGTGAGTTTGGCGCTTGTTAGCGCGAATCGGAGGCAAAAGGCCAGACGCAATTTAGCCGCGGGCGAAATGGAACCGGAAGACGCCGGCAAGGTTACCAAATTGTAATCGGCGGTTAAGGGCTTTGCCCTCTTTCGGCCATTGTTTATGGTCCCTATATGTTCCGTTCGGAGCCCGGCTTCGGATTGGTCGAGCAGACCGGAACGGAACGGGTTTGAGACGGCCGGCTGACGCGGCCGATGCGGAAGCGCCGCGAACGGGCTTCCGCGACTGGAGGATTTTTAATGGCTGCCGCACTGCCTATCCTGGCCGGCGATTCCGGTCTGACCCGCTATATGGAGGAAATCCGGCGTTTCCCCATGCTGGCGCCGCAGGAAGAATATACCCTGGCCAAGCGCTGGCGCGAACATGCCGACACCGAGGCCGCGCATCGGCTGGTCACCTCGCATCTGCGGCTGGTCGCCAAGATCGCCATGGGCTATCGCGGCTATGGCCTGCCGATCGGCGAGGTGATTTCCGAGGGCAATATTGGCCTGATGCAGGCGGTCAAGCGTTTCGAGCCGGAAAAGGGGTTTCGTCTCGCCACTTACGCCATGTGGTGGATTCGCGCCTCGATCCAGGAATACATTCTGCGCTCCTGGAGCCTGGTCAAAATGGGCACCACGGCCAATCAGAAAAAGCTGTTCTTCAATCTGCGCAAGGCCAAGAGCCAGATTTCGGCGCTGGACGAGGGCGACCTCAAGCCGCATCAGCTCGACACCATCGCCACCAGGCTCGGCGTCAGCAAGCAGGAAGTCGTGGACATGAACCGCCGGCTCGGCGGCGACGCCTCGCTCAACGCGCCGCTGCGCGAGGAGGGCGAGGGCGAATGGCAGGACTGGCTGATCGATGACAGCGCCAGCCAGGAATCCATCCTGGTCGAGTTCGAGGAGACCGACAATCGCCGCGCCGCCCTGGCGCAGGCGCTGACTGTGCTCAACGCCCGCGAGCGCCGGATTTTCGAAGCCCGCCGCCTGAGCGAAGACCCGATCACCTTGGAAGACCTTTCGGCGGAATTCGGCATTTCCCGCGAACGTGTGCGCCAGATCGAGGTGCGCGCCTTTGAAAAGGTGCAGCAGGCGGTGCGCGAAGGCGTCGCCCGCGTCGAAACGCTGCCGCCGCGCCTGGCGCTGCCAGCGCAAGCGCGAGTTTGACAGCCTTCGCCGGACCCAAAAATGGCCGCCTCCTTCAGGGGAAGCGGCCATTTTTGCTTGGCTTTATTTCGCCTTCCACTCGGCGAGAACGTCGTTGAATATTTTTTCGCCGGCGGCGCCTTTTTCCATGGTCACCTTGGCGATCTTTCCAGAAGCCAGGCTCATCTGGACATCCATCCAGGTCGGATTGCTCAGCAGCGCCAGATTCTGTTCCAGCGCGGCCTGATTGAGGCCGATCAGATAGGCGTTGGGGGCGATTTCCACCTGCAAACCTTGCAGGGGCGCGCCCTTGGGCGCCTCGTCGCGACGCATGTCCGGCATGCCCACGGCGCGGACATCGCCGATCGGCGACCCCTCGGCGGGCAGGAAGCGGATATTGATCGTATGGCTGAAGGACAGCGACGGATCGAAATTCTTCTCGATCAGCAGCGACACCTTCAATTTGGCTTCGGGAATGTCCAGATCGCCGCGAATGGCGCTGACCAACTGCTGGTTGGGGCCGCGATTGGTCGATTCGCGCCGCCAGACCACCGTGCCGACATAGGTCTTGACGCCGCCGGGTTCGCTTGCGTCCTGGGTGAGCACGGCGGAGCGATAGGCGATGGGCAAATCGGCGCCGCCCGGCGCGGGAGCGCCGGATTCGGTCGAACCGGCGGGCCCTGCCGGAACATCGCCCACTCTCTGGCCGATTTTGCCGCCCGTGGTCTGGTCGGCGGCTTCAGCCGGCGGCTTCAGCTTGGCGAGATCCTCGGGCTTGTCGCGCAATTTCCAGGCGGCGAAGCCGACCAGCAGCCCGACCAGAAACAGCGAGCCGAGAATGATCGCCAGACGCTGCAAACCGCCGCTTTCCCGATTGATCGGCTTGGGCGCGGCGGGCCGCAGGCTTTCGCGCAGCGGCGGCAACTCGTCGGCCTCATCCTGGCCCTCGTCCTCGGCCGGCTCCTCGTCGCCCGGGTAGGGATCGCGGCCGGGCTCCGGCGCTGGGACCGGCTCCGGCGGCGGCGCGGCCGCAACCGGCGGCGACGGCTCGGCGAAAGCCTCGGGAATCGGCTTGCCTTCGGCCAAGGCGATTTCCCGCTCCAGTCGGGCGACGGCCTCGTCCAACGCCTGGGCTTCGCGGGCGATCGCCCCCTCCGGCGGCGGCGGCTGCATGGCGCGCAATTGACCAAGCAGCGCCTTGCGCGCCCGATCGTAGATCGATTTGCGCGCCTCGGGGGTCGAGACGCTCAGGCCGCCGACGGCCTTGGCCAGCAAGGGATAATAGTCCGCCATGGGCTAATTAATCCTGGAAGGGATTATGCATGAGAATTGTATCGTCACGTTCGGGGCTGGTCGAGAGCAGCGCCACCGGCGCTTGAATCAGTTCCTCGACGCGGCGGACATATTTGATCGCCTGCGCCGGCAGTTGCGCCCAGGAGCGGGCGCCGCCGGTCGGCTCGCGCCAGCCCTCGATGGTCTCGTAGATCGGCTCGACCCGCGCCTGCGCCGCCTGGGAGGCCGGGAGATAATCAATGGTCTCGCCGTCGAGACGATAACCGACGCAGACCTTCAAACTCTCGAATCCATCGAGAATATCTAGCTTGGTCAATGCGATGCCGTCAATGCCCGATGTCTTGACGGTCTGGCGCACCAAAACCGCGTCGAACCAGCCGCAGCGCCGGGCGCGGCCGGTGACCGTGCCGAATTCGCGTCCGCGCTCGCCAATGGTCCGGCCCGTGTCGTCGAGCAATTCGGTGGGGAAAGGCCCTTCGCCGACGCGGGTCGTATAGGCTTTGGCGATCCCCAGCACATAGCCGATCGCCTTGGGGCCGAGCCCGGCGCCGGTGGCGGCGTTGGCGGCGACGGTATTCGACGAGGTGACGAAGGGATAAGTGCCGTGATCGATGTCGAGCAGCGCGCCTTGGGCGCCCTCGAACAATATGCGCTTGCCGGCGCGCCGGAGGTCGTCGAGCAGCGACCATGTCCGATCCATGAAGGGCAGGATATGCGGCGCCACCTCCTCCAGTTCGGCGCGGATCGTCGCGGCGGCGACCTCCTCCAGCCCCAGGCCGCGGCGCAGGGCGTTGTGATGGGCGAGCAGCCGGGCGATCTTGGCGTCGAGCGTCGAGAGGTCGGCCAGATCCATGACGCGAATGGCGCGACGGCCGACCTTGTCCTCATAGGCCGGGCCGATGCCGCGCTTGGTGGTGCCGATCTTGGCGCCGGCGGCGGCGGAATTTTCGCGCAGGGCGTCGAGTTCGCCGTGCAGCGAGAGAATCAGCGGCGCGTTTTCGGCGATGCGCAGGTTGTCGCGCGAAATTTCCACGCCTTGGCCGCGCAGGGCGGCGAGTTCCTTGATCAAATGGCGCGGATCGACCACCACGCCATTGCCAATGACCGACAGTTTTCCGGGGCGGACGATGCCGGAGGGCAGCAGCGACAATTTATAGGTGACGCCATCGATGACCAGGGTGTGGCCAGCATTGTGCCCCCCCTGATAGCGCACCACCACATCGGCTTCGACCGAAAGCCAGTCGACAATCTTGCCCTTGCCCTCGTCGCCCCATTGGGCGCCGACCACCACCACATTCGCCATCGGCTCACACTTCCATCACTTTTTTCGCCCCGGGTGTCGTTATTCTCCAGCGCCCGGACAGCCGGCGCCTCCGCGCCGGAATTCCGGGAGGGAGCCGGGGCTATTCAGCGCAAAGCCGTAACGGATCGGCGCGCCTTAGTAAAGTATTTCCCTCACCCCCATCCGAGGCCGCGTCCTGAAACGAAACAACTCTGGGGCAATCGATAAAAAAACGCGGTTAAAGGTTAGGGTTAAGGGCTGTTTAAGTAATTGCTGGCAACAATCGCTGCTGTCAACGCGATGAAGGGGCCTTCGCGCCCATGGAAATCGCGGCGGGCGGGCCGCATGCGGCGCGTCATTCGCGAATTTACGGTCTGTTAACCGCTGGATCGCCTGGGAACAGTGGAACTGTTCGAGGCCATCCTTGCTTCGAGGAAGGATTTTAATCATGGGCCGCTTTAAAGCCCTCACTTGCGCAAGCCTGCTTGCGATGAGCGCCGTCCCGGCGGCGCATGCCGCCGACCTGCTGCCGCCGCCCCCGCCGATCGAAGCCCCGCAGTTGCGCGGCCCGGTCGAGGATACCGGCTTCTATCTGCGCACCGATGTCGGCGTCGGCCTCCAGAGCGGCTCTTCGCTGCGTTCGACCTATGGCGACGGCTATTCGACCGAAGCCTCGCTTGGCGCCTACGAAGGCCCCATGAGCGTGGGCGACGCCATGCTGATGGATATCGGCGCCGGCTATCAGTTCAACAGCTGGCTGCGCGCCGACGTGACCGGCGAATATCGTTCTTCGGCCAATTACAACGCCAAGAACTTCTATCAATACACCGGAACGGGCAGCAATTGCCCGGTCGGCGGGTCCAGCTCGACCGCCGGAAACGTGTCCTGCGGCGACAATTACACCGCCATGTTGCGTGGCGGCCTGTTCCTGGCCAATGGCTATCTCGACCTTGGCACCTGGATGGGGGCCACGCCCTATGTCGGCGCCGGCGTCGGCATGTACACCTATGGCATGAGCACCATCACCGATCAGAGCATGAGCCAGCCCAATGGCTGGGGCATTGGCCCTGCCCACAACAGCGCCAATTTCGCCTGGGCGCTGATGACCGGCGTCGCCTTCAACCTGGCCCCGAATTTGAAGCTCGACATCGGCTACCGTTATGTCGACATGGGATCGATCGCCACCGGCGCGATCACCTGCTCGAGCACCGCCAACGGCAATTGCCACTACGAAACCCAGCATTTCAAGCTGGCCTCCAACGACCTGCGCGTGGGCCTTCGCTGGATGCTCGACCCGCGTGTCGCCGTGCTCGAACCCATGCCGGTTCGCGCCAAATACTGAACACCGGAAGCAGAACTGCTCTCGAGGGCGGAGGCGCAAGCCTCCGCCCTTTTGCTTGCCTACCTGAGCGTTAGCTCCATTTTTCCGAAAGGGAATTCAGCGTCAAAGCGAATATGAAAACTTTTGGTCCGCAAAATATTAAGGTTAAGTCGCGATTAACCCTCTTCCTTCATACTGCCTTCAACTGGAAACGACTCGCGGAAGGCCGAAGAGGTTCAAAATGCGCAAGTTCATGCATGCGGCGAGCGCCGCGACGGTGATTCTGGCCGGAGCCGCCCAAGCGGCGCGTGCGGCCGATATGAGCCTGCCGCCGGTCTACTCGCTCGAATTCGGAGCCCTTGGTCGAAGCGGGCGGCGGCTGGTATTTGCGCGGCGATCTCGGCTATTCCAGCGTCAAGGTTCCGATCGGCAACCCGCCGGTCTCCGTCAACGAGCAAACCGCGCCGGGACCGTCGCAGTCGATTTTCGGCCCGGGATCGAGCGCCTATGGCGGCCTCAACGCCACCGTGGGCGCCGGCTATCAGTTCAACAACTGGTTCCGCTCGGACGCGACCTTCGATTGGCGGCAGCAGCACACGGTCTCCGTCAACAGCTATGGGCAGAATTGCGCGATCGACTCCGTTCATGATGTGACGACGACCACGACGACTTATCAGGTCGATTCCGTCACCGGCGCGGTGGTCGCCATTCCGACGACCACGACGCAAACCAACGTGCCCTATCTGAATTACGCCAATGACGCCTGCTACAAGACCGACAGCGTCAATGTCCAATCCTGGACCGGCCTGTTGAACGCCTATGGCGATCTCGGCCACTGGTTCGGCCTCACGCCCTATGTCGGCGCTGGCGCCGGCATCACCCATATCCAGGCCACAGCCAATGAAATGTGGTATTGGGACGATGGCAAAGGCAATTACGGCGGCGCGGGCGTGAATTCCTATTTGTCCAGCGTCGCCAATGCGCTGATCCACTATGGCTATCCGGGCAACAATGGCCCGACGCAGATTTGCAACAATTTCTCGTGGGCCCTGATGGCCGGCGTCAGCTATGATCTCGCGCCCCACCTCAAGCTCGACATCGGCTACCGCTATCTGAACATGGGCATTGTCAGCGTCGAAACCAATACAGGCGCCGTGGCGCACAAGACCATCGATTCCCAGGAAGTCCGCGCCGGCCTGCGCTGGACGCCCGATCTCTGAGCCAGGCCAAAGCCGGCGGCCAACTTTTAGCCGCGAGCCAGCAAAGAAAACGAAAGCCTTCCCGGCGGCGTGCGCGGGGAAGGCTTTCGGCTTTTCAGTCCTCGTCGCCGGACGCATGGTCCTCAGCGTCGGCGCAAAGCGCGCCAATCGCGGCGGCCAGTTTTCCCGGCGTCGAAATGGCGCGCTCGGAAAAGGTCAGCGCGGCGACCGACGCATTGAGCGCCGCCTCGCGGCGGCGGTAATCCGTCAACTCTGACGCCTTGGGCGCGGGAACGCGCGAATTGTCCCAGCCGAAGGAGTTGAGCCAGGCGAAATCCGCCGGACCAAGGCCGGCCTCGCGCAGACGCTCGTGCAGCTCCGCATCCATCGCATACCCTCCCTTGTCAAAACCTATTCGGCCGCCGAAGCCGCATCCGCCGCGCCCGGCGCGGTCGGAAAGGCGATTTCCACCAGAGTGCCCTCGTTCTTGCGGCTCCGGATGGAAAACGCGGCGCGATTGGCCTCGGCCAGCGCCTTGGTCAGCGGCAGGCCGAGACCGCTGCCGCCCTCCCGGCGCCCGGACGCCTGGCGGAAAGGCTCAAGCGCCAGTTTCAATTCGCTCTCGCTCATGCCTATGCCGGTGTCCTTGACCCGCAACAGCACATGGCCTTTGTCGGCCTGGGCGGTGGAGATAATCACCTGCCCGCCGGGCTCGTTGTAGCGCACCGCATTGGCGAGAAGATTTAACACGATCTGGCGCGAGGCGCGCTCGTCGGCGAGAGCCGCCGGCAGGCGCGGCGCCAGCGCCAGCCGAGTGATGACTTTTTCGCGATTGGCCTGAGGCTGGATCAGCGCCACGCATTCCGCGACCAGCCGGTTGAGATCGACCGCGGCGAAATTCAGCTCCAGCTTGCCGGCCTCGATTTTTGACAGATCGAGCAGATCGTTGACCAGGCTCATCACATGCGAGCCGGAGGCGTGAATGTCGCGAAGATATTCCCTGTAGCGAGCGTTGCCGACCGGACCGAAGCGCTCGTCCATGATGATTTCGGCGAAGCCGAGAATGGCGTTGAGCGGCGTGCGAATCTCATGGGCGACGGTGGCGAGATATTCAGTTTTGGCGCGATTCTCGGCCTCGGCCTGCCCGCGCGCCAGGTTCAGCGCCAGCGCGTCGCGCCGCGCGCCGGAAAAATCGCGCAGCACGGCGGCGAATTTGCCAGGACCATTGGGATCGAGGCGGACAAAGCCGATGCGCAGGGCCAGAGGATCGCCGCCGCGACCGAGCGCGGTGAAATCGCCGCCCGCCGCCGCCTCGCCGCGCTTCAGTCGGGTCAGGGCCTCAATCGCCGCAGGCTGGCTTTCGGCGGCGAACAGGCCGGCAAGATTGCGGCCGGCGATCTCGTCGCGTCCGCGGCCCAGCAATTTTTCCGCCGCCGCGTTGGCGCCCAGCAGCGCGCCATCGGCGTTGAACAGCAGCAGGCCGTCAGCGGAGGCCTCGACCAGGGCCATGGCGTCGGCGGCTTCCGCCGCGCGCTGACGCACGGCCAGTTCGAGCGCGGCGATCCGGCCAGCCTGTTCGTCGCTCGCGGACCGAGCGAAACGCGGCGCCTCGGCGGACGCGGGCGCGACCTCCAGCGCGGAAACCGGCTCCGCCTTATGCCGGTCTCCCGGCTCCGCCTCACGATGTTTTTCCGGCTCCGCCTCATGAGGTTTTTCCGGCTCCGCCTGAGACAAAACCTCCGCGTCCTCCTCGTCGTGCGCCGGTCCGGATTCCGGACGCGCCCCAAGCGTGAGGGCGATTTCGCGGAAAGCGTTGCGCTCATGAGGCGACAGGCTGATCAATTGCCGCTGGTCCTCACTCTGTTCCGGCGCGGCGAGTTTTACGACAAGCGGACGCAAAGGCACGACCACGCCGGAGGCGTCGCCCTCCGCCTGCGCCGGGTCGAGCGCGGGCGGCAATTGCGGCGCGGGCCCCTCGCGCAGCCGGTCGAGATGGATGACGCCGAAGCCGCGCCAGCCGTCGAACCCGATGTCCCGATCGAAAGCCGGCAGGGCGCCGAGCGAGACCGGCGCCACCACGGCGGTTCCCTCGATCGGCCAGTCCAGTTCGACGCCGCTGAAGGTGGCGCGGCCGCGCAAGGCTTCGCCAAGGCGTCCGCCTGGGTCGATGCCGAACGCGCGCGCGGCCGAAGCCAGATCGCGCCCGATCAGCGAAACCGCCGAAGATCCGACGATTTCCGCCAGCGGCGGGGTGATTTCGGCGACCCGGCTTTCGCCATCGGTGCGCCACAGAAATCGCGCCGGCTTGAGGCCGGGATAACGCCGGCCGAGATCGCGGCGCAGCGCGTCGAGCGCGACCGAAGCCTCGACATGAACCGCGGCCGGCGCCGGCGCGGCCGGCGGCGACGCCCGGCGGAGAAGCCGCGAGCGCGGCGCGAGGCCTGCGAAAACGAACAGCGACGGCGCGCTCGCGGCGCGACTGCACAGCAGAACCATCTTGCCCAGCGCCGGATCGAGCGCCAGCCGCTCGATGCGTTTCGTCCCCGGCGCCAGGGCGCGGGTCGCGGCGGCGAGCAATTCGGCGGAGGTCGAGGCGGGCGCGAGCAGACGCGCCTCCAGCGCGGCGACGTCGACGGCGCCGAACAGGGCCAGAGCCGCGGCGTTGGCGTGCGCCAGCCGCAGCGGATCGCCCCCGGCGAGCAGAATCGGCGCGCCAGCGCGGTCAAGCGCGGCCAGCCAGCCTTCGCCCAACACCGCGCGCAGCTGTTCTGCGTTTCTGTCTCCGGTCATCATGCTTTCGCTCGTCCCGCTCATGGCGGAGTCCCTTAACGAAAGATTAAACACGTCCGCCCCGATGAATCCAGTTTTGATCCAGGACATTCCCAAAGGCTGCGTGCTATGGTGAATTTTCCGTTAATTCCGGCGCAAGGAGTTGATGGCGAAACGGGATTGCTGCACTGCACAATTACTGTTGCGGCGCAATATTTTCCGTGATAATCATCCACACGTAAATTCATTGGCTCGGGAGCGGGAGCGCTGGTAGCCCGAGCGCAACAGACAGGATGTTCCATGACCAATCTCAATCTTGAAATTCCCGCCGAAGTCCGCGAATTCGCCGAAAAGACCGTCGATCAGGCCCGCAAGGCTTTTGACGGCTTCGTCGCCGCCGCCCAGAAGGCCGCTTCGCAGTCGGAAACCGTCGCCGAAAGCGCCGCCGCCAACGCCAAGGACATCAGCACCAAGGCCATCGGCTATGCCGAAGCCAATGTGAAGGCCGCTTTCGACCTGGCCGAAAGCCTGATCAAGGCCAAGGACCCCAAGGAAATTCTCTCGATCCAGTCCGAATTCCTGAAGGCTCAAGTCGCGACGGTTCAGGAACAGGCCAAGGCGCTCGGCGAAGCCGTGAAGAAGGCCGTCACCCCGGAAGCTAAATAATGGCCAAGGCTCCCAGCAAACCCGCCGCCAAGGCTGCGGCGCCCGCTCCGGCTCCCAAGGCCGCCGCCCCGGCTCCGGCCGCCAAGGCCGCCGCTCCGGCGCCCGTGGCCGAAAAGCCCGCCGCTCCGGCTCCGACCCCGAAGGCCGCCGCTCCGGCGCCGGCTCCCAAGGCCGAGAAGCCGGCCGCCGCTCCCGCCGCCAAGAAGACCGCCGCGGGCGCGGAGGCGACTTTCGCCGCCGCCAGCCACGGGCTGCAGGCCTTTTCCGCCAAGGCGATGGAGGCCTATCAGGCCAATGCCGCCGCCTCGATGGAATATGTCCAGGCCTTGTCCAAGGTGCGCAGCGTTTCCGAAGCCATCGCGCTGCAGAGCGAACATATGCGCAAGCAATATGAGACGCTCTCGTCCCAGGCCAAGGAGCTGACCGCTCTGGCCCAGCAGGTCGCGTCGGAAGCCGCCGCCCCGCTGAAGGACCAGTTTGGCGCCGTCTTCAAGAAGTAAGCGACTTCGACGAAAATTGGACGCGCGATTGCTCTTGCAATCGCGCGTTTCTGCTTATAGGTTCCGCCGCGACAAATCGGCCGCCATAGCTCAGTTGGTTAGAGCGCTAGATTGTGGATCTAGAGGTCCCCCGTTCGAGCCGGGGTGGCGGTACCATTTCAAGCTTCCGCATTTCGACCGACATCGCCGGCCCGATTTGCTTTTGTCGCGATTTGATTTTAGCGAAAGACTCTGGCTGTTCTCAACGCCGGTTCCATCTCTTCCCTCACGGCGTCCGCATGTGCGAATTGCTTGGCATGAACGCGAATGTCCCCACCGACATTCGTTTTTCCTTCGCCGGACTGGCGCGACGCGGCGGCGGCGCCGGCCCGCATCGCGACGGCTTTGGCATCGCCTTTTATGACGGGCGCGCCGCGCGCTTCTTCCATGATCCCGAACCCGCGGCCCATTCGGCCATCGCCCGCTTCCTCGGCGACCACCCGATCAAGAGCCGCACAGTCATAGCCCATATCCGCCAGGCCAATAGCGGCGCGGTCTCGCTGGCCAACACCCATCCTTTCTCCCGCGAACTCTGGGGGAGGGTCTGGACTTACGCCCATAACGGCCAGTTGCGCGGCGCGAAGAAACTGCCGGTGGATTTTTACGCGCCGGTCGGGACCACCGACAGCGAACACGCCTTTTGCTGGATGCTCGATCAGTTGCGCTCGCGATTCGACGGCCTGCCCGCCCCGGCGCGGCTCGACCAGGAAATTCTGGCGCTCTGCGGCCGGCTGGCGGCGATGGGCGTGTTCAACATGCTGCTCTCCGACGGACGCACGCTCTACGCCTTTTGCGGCAAGAAGCTCGCCTGCCTGACCCGCCGCGCGCCGTTTGGTCGCGCCACCCTTATCGACGAGGACCGCTGCGTGAATTTCGCCGAGGAGACCGGGCCCGAGGATTGCGTCACCGTGGTCGCCACGGGGCCGCTGACCAGCGACGAGCCCTGGACGGCGATCAAGCCGGGAACCTTGCTGGCGCTGCGCGACGGCAAGATCGCTCATTCGCTTTATTCTTCCGTCCTCGAAGCTAAACCAGGCGCCAAAGGAAAAATCTCATGCTGATCGCCGGCGAAAAACGCACCGCCATCTGGCCGGACCCCGATGGCGAGGGCGTGTTTGTCATCGACCAGACCCTGCTGCCGCATCGCATCGAAAATGTGCTGCTGCGCGGACTCGACGACGCGGCGCGGGCCATCGCCGACATGCAGGTGCGCGGCGCCCCGCTGATCGGCGTCGCCGCCGCCTATGGCGTGGCCCTGGCCATGCGCGCCGACAGCTCCGACGCCGGCCTGAAACTGGCGGTGGAGACGCTGGCCAAGACCCGGCCAACCGCCGTCAATCTCGCCTGGGCGCTGTCGCATATGCTGGGCTTTCTCTCGGACATGCCCGATTTCATGCGGCGCGAGGCCAGTTTCGCCTTCGCCAAACATCTGGCCGACAAGGATGTCGCCTGCAACGCGGCGATTGGCGAAGCGGGCTTGCCTGTCATCCGCGACATCGCGCAAAAACGCGCGGGCGCGCCGGTGCGCATTCTCACCCATTGCAACGCCGGCTGGCTGGCGACTGTCGATTGGGGCACGGCCACCGCGCCGATCTATAAAGCGCAGGCGCAATTCATTCCGCTCCATGTTCTTGTCGACGAGACCCGCCCGCGCAACCAGGGCGCCTCGCTGACCGCCTTCGAACTCGGCCAGCAAAACGTGGCGCATGAGCTGATCGTCGATAACGCCGGCGGCCATCTCATGCAGCGCGGCGAGGTGGACATGGTCATTGTCGGCGCCGACCGCATCGCCGCCAATGGCGATGTCTGCAACAAGATCGGCACCTATCTCAAGGCGCTGGCGGCGAAGGATTGCGGCATTCCCTTCTATGTCGCCGCGCCGGCCTCGACCTTCGATTTCGCCCTCGCCGAGGGAAGCCTGATTCCGATCGAGGAAAGGGCGCAGGAAGAGGTCACCCATATTTCCGGAGAGGCCGAGTCTGGCGACGTCGTGAATGTTCGGCTGGCGCCGAAGACGACACGGGCGAAAAATCCCGGCTTCGACGTGACGCCGGCGCGGCTGGTGAGCGGGATCATCACGGAAAAGGGCGTTTTTCCCGCCGAGCCGCAGGCGCTGGCGGCGCTGGCGCGGCCCTGAGCTTTTTTTACCGCGACGGCTTTTTCTCCACCGCCTCGGCATAGGCGCGCAAATCCTCTCCGGCCAGCGGCGCGGTGCGCCGGTAAAGCCGGGCCTGAACGCCGTCGTCCAGCCGGTAGCTTGCGCCGGTCAGGCTGAAACTGGCGCCGAGTCCTGAGCCAGATTGCAGGGCGCGGGCGAGATAGACCACCAGTTGCTGCTCCTCCCGGCGCAAATGAGTTTGCAACGGGTCGGCGAGCACGGCGATGTCGCAACTGGCTATGGCCGAGGAAAACCCGTCGCGGCGGTCGACATCCCCCAGCCAGAGGAATTTGTCGCCGGTCAGCGACGCCGCGCCAATCTCGAAAGCGCTTTCGCGGATGATCGAGCGGTTGAGAATAAAGCTGCTGGCGACCACGCAGATTTTATCGCCGGCCTCGGCGCGCGCCGCGAGATCGCGGGTCAGGCGGCGAAGTTCCGGCAGGTCGCCGCGCTGCGGCGGCGCGATGGACAGGGCCGGCGCGAGCCCGGTCTCGTACATGGTCATTTGCGCGCCGGGGAAATGGCCGCCCGAGAGCGCCAGCGCGGCGCAGGCGGCGAGGCCGGCGAAGACCGGGCCGCGCGCCAGCGGCCAGCGCGCCAAAACCGTGGCGGCGGCCAGTGCGACGGCGAAAATCATGAAGGGCTGCAACAACAGATAATGGTGCAGCGAGAATCCTTGGACCCGCTCGAATTCAGCGACAATGAGGATCGGCGCCGCCAGCGCGGCCAGCCCGACCCATCGCGTCGCCCGCCAAAAAATCAGCGTCACGGCGCAGGCCAGGAACAGGGCCAGCGGGCCATAGCCGAAGCAATCGGCGGCCTGGACGATTTCCTCGTCGAGCGGACGCGCCCAGGCGCGATAGGCGTCGGGGTAATTATGCGCCAGCGTGGCGAGCAGCCGGCCCCAATAAAACGCAAAGCCGCACAGACCCGCGAAACTGCCGAGCAGCAGCATGGATTTGAACGCCGCGCGCAGGCGGGCGAAAAACTCCGGGGCGGCGCCGCGACGAAATTCATGGATGGCCAAAATGGCCAGGAGCGGCGGGACGGCGAACACATACCAGCGTCGGAAAATGCACAGCAGCACCAGCAGTCCGGCGCAGACGATCATCGGCGCGACCCTGTCGTCCGATTCGCCCTGTCCCCTGCCCTCGCGCAGCGCCACCGCCAGGATCGTGGCGATCAGACCGACCCCGCCAATGTCGGGCATGCCGTAGAGCGGCGCATAGAAGACCAGTGGAAAGACCAGCGCCGACAGGCAGATCAGCAGCAACGCGCCGGCGCCGCTCAGACCGCCCGAGACGATCCGCAGCAACCAGGCGCCCGCGAGCAGGGTCGGCGCCAGATAGAGGAAGGCAATGCCGCCGACGAGAAAATTGCGGTCGAAGGGGCCATAGGCCGCCTGGAACGCCGCGATCGGCGCGATCGGGACCATGTTATATTCATATTGAATGCTGTTTTGCACGACGCCGAGCCCGCCGACGATCGGGCCGGATTCGCGGATCGCCTGGCTGAGGTCGCGCAGCAGCACGGCGTAAGTCGAGAAATCCCAGAACCAGACATATTGGCTCTGCCGCAGCCAGGCGAGGGCGAAGGCGGCCACAGCGACCATGAAGCCGAGAATCGCCAAAAGGCTTTTTGCGGAACGGCGCCTGTCGCCACCGAGCGCCGACTGGACCACTGCCCAGGCGCAGGCGCAGAACAGGGCCAGTATCGACGCCTGGACCAGCGCCAGCCCGGCCAGGGCGCCAAGGCCGATCTTGAGAAAAAAGCTCTGCGAGACCAGGAACAGCGGCGTCAGCCCAAGGACGGCCAGCAAGATGGGCTTGGCCTGCGCCAGAATCAGGCCACGTAAGCGGAACAGCGCCACGGCGAAGGCGAAAGCGGCGAGGACGAAGGCGGCGAGGACGATCCAGGGCGCCAGATCGGCGTTGACCTGTCGCAGCGTGGCGTATTGATAGGGCGCCAGCGCCGCCGCGCCCGCCAGCGCCAGGCCGGCGACCGGCGCCTGCTGTTTCATTGCATTGAACGCCATTTGCCCCGACGCGCGATGAGAACCAAGGGTGACGCCCAGTTCTACAAGGCTGTTTTTTCGTTCGGGTTAACGCGCGCGCGGGAGACGACTTTGCGTCAAAGACGCCGCCGCGTCAAAACGGCCTGACGATCACAAGAATTGCGATCAGTATGGTCGCCAGCGCCGGAGCCTCATTGGCGATGCGCAGGGTTTTTTCCGCATGGGGCCGCTCGCCCCGGCTCATTTTCGTAGCGACCCGCACCGCCCAGAGATGATAGGCGGAGAGCAGCACGACCACGGTCAATTTGGCGTGCAGCCAGCCATTGCCGGCGAAACCGATGTTGAAGGCCAGCGCGAGCCCTAAAACCCAGGCGGCGAGAAGCGACGGGGTCAGGATGATCCGCCGCAGCCGGGCGCAGCGTTCGGCCCACAAAGCCTCTTCGGTCGACGCCGGCGCGGTCGCGCACATGTAGACCAGATAGCGCGGCAAGGCGAAAAGCCCGGCGATCCAGAAGAACACCACGGCGACATGGGCCGCCTTGACCCAGAGATAGGCGTTATCAAGCCAGCCGATCATGTCCGCCCCCTTTTGCAAGCGGGCGGAAGATAGAAGCCGAACCGGACCAAGTCCACCCAAGCCATGAAGTCCAGCCGGCTATTTCGCCTTGGCCCTGGGTGCGAAAACCTCCAGCAGATGACGGCGGACGGCGGCCTGACGCGCGGGATTGACGACCTTGGCCCCCGTGAGATCGGTGACATAGAAGGCGTCCACCGCCTTCTCGCCGAAGGTGACGATATGGGCCGAGCCGATGTTCAGATTGAGCCGCGACAGCGCGAAGGTCAGCTCGTAGAGCAGGCCGGGCCGGTCGAGGCCGGAGACTTCGACGACGCTGTATTGATGCGACATGCTGTTGTCGATGACCACGTCCGGCGGCACAGAGAAGGTCGCGGCGCGGTCGGGCGCCGCCCTGCTCCTGGCGGCGACCAGTTCGCTGACGCGGATTTCGCCGCGCAAGGCCTGTTCAGTGGCGCGGGCGATCCGTCCGGCGCGGCGCAATTCGTCGCTGTCCTCGTCGAAGGCGCGGGAAATGCTGATCGTGTCCAGCGCCAGGCCGTCGGCTGTGGTGAACACCTGGGCGTCGACAATATTGGCTCCGGAAGCCGCGCAGGCGCCGGCGATCACCGACAGCAGCCTAGGATGGTCGGGCGCGACCACGGTCAGTTCGGTGATGCCGCGGAAGGAATCGGTGGAGACCTCGGTGGCCAGCGAATTGACCTCGACAGCGCTGGCGTGCAGCAATTGCGCGTGCTGGATCTTGTGCTGCAAGTCGACCTTGAGCCAGTAGGCCGGATAGTGCCGGGCGACATATTCGGCGAATTCGGGATCGGACCAGGCGGGCAGCTTGTCGCGCAACTCCTTCTGCGCCCGCTCCACCCGGCTCTTGCGGTCCACGGTGGAATGGCCGCCGGCCAGCACCACCTCGGTCTCCCAGTAGAGCGTGCGCAGCAACTCGCCCTTCCAGCCGTTCCAGACGCCGGGACCGACGGCGCGTATGTCGCAGACCGTCAGCACCATCAGCATCTTCAGCCGTTCGATGGTCTGCACGGTGCGGGCGAAGGCCTCGATGGTGCGGGGATCGGCGAGATCGCGGCTTTGGGCGATGTTGGACATGGTGAGATGCTGCTCGACCAGCCAGGCCGCGGCTTCCGTCTCCGCCTCGTCGAGCCCGAGGCGCGGCCCGAGCTTTTTCGCGATCCGCGCCCCGGCGACGGAATGGTCCTCGTTGCGGCCTTTGGCGATGTCATGCAGCAGCATGGCCAGATAGAGCGCGCGGCGATGGGTGATGGTCGGCAGGATCTCGCTGGTGAGCGGCAGCGCCTGCTTCTGCTGGCCGTGATCGATGGCCGCCAGTTCGCCCAGGCCGCGCAGCAAATGCTCGTCCACCGTATAATGATGGTACATGTTGAACTGCATCAGCGCGACAATGCGCCCGAATTCGGTAATGAAGCGGCCGAGCACGCCGGCCTCGTTCATCAGCCGCAGCGCCCTTTCGCTCGAGGCGGGATGGGTGAGAATTTCCAGGAACAGCCGGTTGGCTTCCGGATTGGCGCGCAGCTCGGCGTCGATGCGCGGCAGGCTTTGCGTCACCAGCCGCAGCGCGTCGGGATGGATCGCCATTTCATTGCGCGCGGCGACCCAGAACAGCCGGATCAGATTGATCGGCTCGCGCTCGAACACATCCGCCGAGGGCACGGTGATCCGGTCGGTCTCCACGGCGAAGGGGCCGAGATCCCTGGGCTTGGCGCGGCGCCGCAATTTACCGACGAAACGGTCGAACACCGCGCGTGGCTTGGCCTGACGCTCCTCCAGCGCGGCGCAGACGATATTGGTGAGATCGCCGACATGTTTGGCGGTGACGAAATAGCGCTTCATGAAGCGCTCGACCGCCGAGAGACCGCCGCCCGGCTTGAAGCCGAGCTTTTGCGCGATTACCCTTTGCAGGTCGAAACTGAGCCGCTCCTCGGCGCGGCCCGTGTGAAAATGCATGTGGCAGCGCACCGACCACAGGAAGGAATCGCAGCGGCGGAACAGCCGCAATTCCTGTTCGCTGAACAGGCCAGCGGCGACCAGCGACTCGGCGTCGCGGACCCGATAGGCGTATTTAGCGATCCAGAACAGAGTGTTGAGGTCGCGCAAGCCGCCCTTGCCCTCCTTGACGTTGGGCTCGACCAGATAGCGCGACAGGCCGGCGCGACGGAGGCGCTCGTCGCGCTCGCCAAGCTTGGCGGCGACGAATTCCGGCGCGCTGTTGCGCACGATCTCATGGTCAAAACGCGCCAGCAGCGTATCGAGCAGGCTGGGATCGCCGAGGATGAATCGCGTTTCGAGCAGGGTGGTGCGGATGGTCATGTCCGCCTTGGCCTGGCGGATGCATTCGTCGATGGTGCGGGTGGCGTGGCCGACCTTCTGCTTCAGATCCCAGAGCAGATAGAGCATGGCCTCGACCACGCCCTCGTCGCGATTGTGGTCGTGCTCGCGCAGCAGAAACAACAAGTCGATATCCGAGCCGGGCGCCAAAGCGCCGCGGCCATAGCCGCCGACGGCGACCACGCAGAGCCGCGCCGCGCCGGGGCGCGGGAAAATATGCTTGACCACGCAGGCGTGCATGGCGCGCAGGATTTCGTCTTCGAGAAAGGCGAGATGGGCGCCGCAGGCCAGGCCAGACCCGCCGGACTCCAGTTCGGCGCGGGCGACCGCGGTTCCCTTGGCCAGAGCCTCGGCGAAGAGTTCGACCGCCGCTTTGCGAAATTCCGCGGAGCCGCCGTCAAAGCTCTCGGCGGCCTGGGCGATATGCACGTCGAGCGCGGCGCGGTCGATCAGGCTCTTCATCGGCAGGTCGAGGCGCGGCCCGGTCCAGCGGGCCGGCGTCGGCGTCGGGCTGGGCTGCACATTCATGCCCTCTGCCCCCGCGCCGCCTTTTTCGCCGCGATGGCGTCCCAGATGGCGGCGGCGAGATCGGGACCGCCGGTGCGCTGGATGGCGCGAATGCCCGTGGGCGAGGTGACGTTGATCTCGGTGAGAAAGCCGTCGATCACGTCTATGCCGACGAAAACCAGCCCGCGCCTTTTCAGTTCCGGGCCAATGGTCGCGCAGATTTCCCGTTCGCGGGCGGTGAGCGCGGTGGCCTCCGCCGCGCCGCCGCGCACCATGTTGGAGCGAATGTCATTTTCCGCCGGCACGCGATTGACCGCGCCGTGCGCTTCGCCATCGACCAGGATGATGCGCTTGTCGCCCTTCGATACGGCGGGCAGGAATTTCTGCACCACCCATTGCTCGCGGAAGGAGCTGGCGAACAGATCGAACAACGAGCCGTAATTGGCGTCTTTTTCCTGGAGCCGGAACACGGCGGCGCCGCCATGGCCGTGCAGCGGCTTCATCACCACTTCGCCGTGTTCGGCGCGGAAGGCGTCGATCGCCGCTCTGTCGCGGGTGATCAATGTCGGCGGCATTAATTGCGGGTAGTCCATGACGAACAGTTTTTCGGGCGCATTGCGCACGCTGGCGGGGTCGTTGACCACCAGGGTATCCCCGCCGATCTTCTCGAGCAGATGGGTGGAGGTGATGTAGGAAAGATCGAAGGGCGGGTCCTGGCGCAACAGCACCACATCCATGTCGCGCAGGAAGTTTTCCTGGGGCTGGCCAAGGGAGAAATGATCGCCATTGACGTCGCGAACCTCGAGCCTCTGCGCCACGGCCACCACATCAAGGCCGCGCAGCGACAGCTTTTCCGGCGTGTAATACTGGATTTCGAAACCGCGCGCCTGGGCTTCGAGCAGCAGGGCGAAGGTCGAGTCGCCAGCGATGTTGATTTGCTCGATCGGGTCCATCTGCACGGCGATTCGGACGATCTGGCTCATTTCAGACTGGTCTTTCGCTTAGGAAATCCTGTTGTCGCGGATTTCGATGTTCTTGTAGCCGCTGGCGGCGCCCGGCGCGGAGAGATCGCCGCTGACGATCCGTTCCTGAAACATAGCGACGATATTGGCCTTTTTCGAGCCACGAATGTCATTGCGGCGGATCGCGCAGGCCTCGACGCCATCCTGATTGGCGAAACCTATCGCATATTCATTATCGATCAAACGATTGTCTTCGACCGTGACATTGTGGCGGGCGGCGAAGAAGCCGGCGAGAATCGCCACTGCGGGCGAGCCGACGACCGTGTTGCCGACGATGCGGGCGTCGCCTTCGCCATGGACGCCATGCAGCCAGCCCGAGCGCGGACCGAATTCATGATCGGGATGCGAAGGTCGCAAGCCCGTAATCACATTGCCTTCCAGGAGTGCGCCGTCGCCATTCCCCGGCCCGAGATAATTGGTCGCGGAAATGCCGGCGCCGCAATCGGAAATCACATTGTTGCGGAATACCGCGTCGCGAAAGCTGAATTCGGCGTACATGGCCTTTTCGTTGAAGCCCTTGCAGCGATTTTCGGCGACCGTCACTTGCCAGCAGCTCGTATTGCGCACGGCCGTATAGGCGCAGCGTTCGATCGCATTGTTCTCGATCGTCACCGGGCCGCATTCGGCGACCCGCACGCCATTGCCGAACATGCCGTCGCCGCCCGAGCGGTTGTGAATGTCGGCGATGACATTGTTGCTGATGCGCGAACCGTCGTGGCGCCGGCTGTGCAGGCTCCAGTGATGCACGCCATTGTCGCCGATGCGCTCGATCCGGTTGGAATCGATGACCATGCCGGCGCAATTGTCGTCGTGGATCGCCGTGCCCAGCAGATCGTGAAACCGGCTGAGCCGGATGCGGCCGCCGCAGCGGTGCTGAAACAGGCCGGTCGTGCTGTTGCGGAACACGCAATTCTCGACGGCGACCTCGGCCACGTCGTAGAAATTCCCCAGGCCAAAGGCTTCGCCGATGGGGCGATTGGCGCCGTCGAAGGTAATATTTTCCAGCGTCACCGCGCGTTGGGGCCCCGGATTGGCGAAGAGCCCGCCGTCATAGCCCAGGCGCAGGGTCGAGCCGCCGGGCGCGCCGAGGAGATGGGCG
Source organism: uncultured Alphaproteobacteria bacterium (assembly GCA_963804045.1). Taxonomy (GTDB): domain Bacteria; phylum Pseudomonadota; class Alphaproteobacteria; order Rhizobiales; family Beijerinckiaceae; genus Rhodoblastus. The sequence goes on from CAWDOR010000004.1 coordinate 190,539, forward strand.
CCGTCGGGCAGCAAGACATGGTAGAGCGTCGTCACCCCCGGCTTCAGCCGATAGGGCCGGCCCGCGACAACCGCCGCCTGAAGTCCGGCGATAAAATCCTCGGTGGCGGCGGCGACCGGATCGGCATGGGCGCGCGCCAGGGACGAATAGAAGGGAATCAGCGCCGCCGCGCGCGCCGCCGAGGCCAGCAGGCGGCGACGGTCGGCGGGACTATGCAGGATCGTCACGGCGCCTCACATCCGCGCCGCCTTGTCGCGGGCGGCGAACAGGCGATCGACGAGGAAGAAATCGCACAGCGCGGCGATCATCAGGAAAGGCGCGAAATGCCGCTCGGTCGAGAAGCCGAGCACATAGGGCGCGGCATAGGCGAGCAGCAGAGCCGCGCAGCTCAGGCCGAGCGCGCGGTCGCGGCCCTCGCCCTTGAAGATCAGCCGCAGGCTCAGAACGAAGGCGGCGAGTTCGAGCAAGCGGCCGAACGCGATCCACAGCGCGCACAGAGCCTCCTCGACCGGCTTGCGCGGCGTTTCGCTGGTTTCGTCCATCAATAAATAGGGCACCAGGCGCGGCCAGAGGAAAAAGGTCGCGGCCTTCACGGCAAAAGTCCGGGCGGCGGCTTCGGGATTGGCGCGAATCCAATCCATCGCCCGCGCCTTGTAGGCGTCGTTCCAGGCCCATTCGTCGGGATAGGCGGGACGGCCGATTTCATTGGGAAGTTCGAGCGGACGCCCCTGACAGGTGCGCAGCTTCACGAACAGCGTATCGAGGTGACAGGCGGGAAAAATATCCAGCGTATGGGCGTTCCAGCCGCGAAACATGTTTTCGCCGTCATAGCTCGACATTGCCGACAGCCTGTGCCCCGTGGCGAGATTATGCGCCGTCCAGCCGAGAGGCGCGACCAGCGCCAGAGCCAGCAGGCCAGCCGCCGCCTTTTGCCGGCCAGCGGCGAGAAACACGCCGCAGACCGAAATGACGACCACCGCCCAGACCAGGATTTGCGAGGATTTGAACAGATAGGCCAGCGAGACGAAAACCACCGGAAGCGCTCCGGCGCGCCAATCGAGCCGCTCCGCCGGCTGGCTCAGCAGGCTCAGCAGCGAGACCGTGACGATGAACAGAATTTCGATCAGATAGCCTTCCTCATATTGCAACTGGGTCATGTGCTTGATGAGATCGGGCGAAAACAGCAGGAAGCCGGCGAGTGCGAGATTGATTGTCCAGTGCAGCCGCCCGCGCGCGGTCAATTGTTCGGCGAAGCCGCGTCCGGCGAAATAGACCGCGACGCTCATCAGGCAGACCTTGATCGCCGCGGCGACGCGGAGCTTGAGGGTAAGAAAACTCAGGGCATAGACGAAATAGGGCACGCCCGGCATGCGTGTGGAATGATCGCAGCCGAAGGCGGCGCAGCTCTCGAACCCCTTGCCCTGGTAGAGCGACAGCACATAGGGATCGAAGCTGAAACCGAGATCGAAAATCGGCTTGGTCGCCGGCGTATAGACCACCACCGCGATCAGCTTCAGAATCAGCGTCACGCCGACCGCGCCCAACCAGACTTTGCCAGGCTCCAAAAAGGCCGTTCGAGGGCGGGATTGGGCGGACAGGGCAAAAACCATTTTCGTCTCCCGGCGCGGCGCGCCCGAAATCTTGAGGACAAAAGCGTGGCGGCAGACTGGCGGGCAAACGCCAGTTTTGCGTTAATCGCCGGTCGGAGGCGAGGTTTTGTTAACGCCTAGGGTTTACGCTCAGTTAAAATTCCCGCGCAGGAGAAACCGGACGTCATGACCGTGACGAGCGCCGACGCCGATCTCGCGCCGCCGGCTGGCCGGCGGCGGGTCTTCGATTACGCCAAACTGGTCAATGCCCTGTTCTGGCTGACCGTCGCCTCGGGCTCGGTGGTGTTCATCGAGCCTTCGCCCTATGATTTTCTGATTTTGCTGACCATTTTCGCCTGGGCGGCGCGGGGCTTTTCCATCCATCGCGCGATTCTGCCCTTCGTGCTGTTTCTGTCGCTTTGGGTGCTGGGCGGCATGATCGGCCTCATTCCCTATTGGAACGAGGAAGACCCCGTCGGCTTCATGAATCACACCTTGTTCATCAGTTCGACCGGGCTTTTTTACGCGCTCTTCCTCTCGCAGAACACGTCGCGCCGCGCCGATCTGCTGCTGACCGCCTATGCCGCGAGCTGCATTCTGGCGGCGGCGATCGCGGTGGTCACCTGGCTTGGCTCCTTCGACCTCGGCGACGACTGGGTCAGGGACGGCCGGGCCATGGCGCCGTTCAAGGATCCCAATGTGCTCGGCTCCTATCTGGTGACCGGCGCGCTTTATCTCATGCAGCGGCTGCTGCTCGGGCGCTGGCGTTTCCTGTGGCTGACGCTGCCCAGCCTGGCTTTGATCCTGACCGCGCTGTTCCTGTCCTTCTCGCGCGGTTCCTGGGGCGCCATGGTCATCTCGATGGTCATGATGAGCGGCTTCCTGTTCAAGACCGCCGACAGTTTGAAAATGCGCGCGAATATTCTTGGCGGCGCGACGGCGGTTGTCGTTTTGGCCGGCATTGGCCTCGTCGGCGCGCTTTCCGTGGACAGCGTCCGCGATTTCTTCTTTCAGCGCGCCGCCGTCACCCAGGATTACGACGGCGGTCCCAATGGCCGCTTCGGCAATCAGCAGCGCTCCATTCCGATTCTGCTCGAGAGCCCCAACGGCATGGGTCCGCTGCGCTTCCGTCTGACCTTCGGCCTGGAGCCGCATAATTCCTATATCAACGCCTTCGCCTCCAATGGCTGGCTCGGCGGCTTCAGCTTCATCATGCTCACCTTGGCCACCTTCTGGGTCGGTTTTCGTCAGTGCCTGACGGACCACCCCTGGATACGTCAGGCGCAGGTGCTGTTCCCGGCGACTTTCGTGTTTTTCGTCCAGGGCCTGCAAATCGACATCGATCACTGGCGCATGTTCTATGTCTCGCTCGGCTCGGTCTGGGGCATAGAAGCGGCGCGGCGGCGTTGGCGCGACAAAGACGCGCCGCCATGCTGATCGTCGTCACCTTCATCCTCAACGCCGGGCTGAATTTCATCCTCGGCCTCTGCGTCGCGGCGGGGCTGGGGCCGGACTCCTATGGCCGATTCTCCATCGCCTTCGCCGCGGCCACCGCTTTGGCCATGCTGCTGTTCGACTGGCTGCGGCTTTCCGCCACCCGGTTCTATCGCGAGGAAAGCCGGAGCGCCGCGCCGCATCTGCGCGCCTCGCTCGATGCCGGCTATTTCGCTGGCGCCGGCCTGCTCGCCGCCCTGGCGCTGACGCTAGTCCTGCTCGGCTTCGACGCCGGCCTCGGCGCGAAAATGATCGGCGCCATCGCCCTGGTCGCCGCGACCAATGGGTTTTTCGATTATTTCAGCGCGCTGCTGCGCGCCCGCTTCCGCAACACCGCTTATAGCGGCTTGGTGATTTTGAAAAACCTGCTGGCCTTCGCCGCCATGGTCGGCGGCGCCTTCTGGAGCCGCGACCCCGTGCTGGTCATGGCCATGGCCGGCGCCAGCGCCGGCGCCGCCACCTTGGCGCTGCGCCGCCAGACCGCCGATTCCGGCGTCGGCCCGCGCCAGAGCCAGGCGGCGCAAATTAAGATCTATCTACGCTATGGCGCGCCCGTGGTCGTCGCCAATTTGTTCTATCAGGCGCTGATCCTGGCCAATCGCGCCGCCGCCGCCGCGAGCCTCGGCTATGCCGCGGCCGGAGAACTGTCGCTGGCCACCGACGTCTCGCTGCGGCTGATGCTTGCCGCCGGCGCGGCGCTGGACATTTATCTGTTCCAGCTCGCCGTCCATCAAAAGGCGGTCGCGGGCGAGGCCGGCGCCCAGGCGCAGGTGCGTCGCAACAGTCTGACGATCTTCGCCGCCCTGGCCCTGATCTGCCTTGGCTATATGGCGGACATGCCGGCCTTCGCCGCTTTGGTCGCCCCGGCGAAATTTCGCGACGACTTCGCCCGCCTCGCCTTCGTGCTGGCGCCGGGCGTCGGCCTGTTCTGCCTCGGCCAGTTCTGCCTCAATCCCATCGCCCAGCTGGAAGGACGCACCGGCGGCGTATTGCTCGCCGGCCTGGCCACGGCGGCGCTCGACCTCGGCTGGCTGGCGCTGGCGCCGCCGCAAAGCCTGGACGGTTACGCTCTGCTGCACAGCGCCAGCCTGGGCGCGGGATTCGTCTTCATGCTCGTCCTGACCGCGCGCTGGCGAGCCTATTGGCCGCATCCCCGCGATCTCGCCGGCGTCGTGCTGGCCGGCCTTGGCGCGGCGGCGGCGATGAGCCTGACCCGCGCCCTGCAACCCGCTTTGCTCGCGCTGCTGCTGACGGCGATTCTGGGCGCCGGCGTTTTCGCCGCGATTCTGCTCGCGCTCGATCCCGGCCGGTTGTTCCGTCCGGTCGCCGCCAAAATTTTTGGCCGGTTTTTCGGCCCGGCCAGCAAAATCGGCGCGGCTCTGGCGCGCCGCAGTTAGATTCCCGCGAATTTTGCTTTATAGGCTTCATCAAAGGGTCATCTGACCCCGCCAAATCTGCTCGCCCCTGCCGCTTTCGGGATCGCCATGGATTATTTTCGCCGGTTCAATTTCCTGCTCTGCGCCCCCTCCTTCGATCCCGATGAGCTCGAAGGCACACGCCTCGCCCAGATCGTCGCGGCGGTGGAGAAATCCGGCTTCGAGGTCACCCGCGCCCGCCGCGTGGAAGACGCGGAACTGGCGATCAAGACCGACGCCGCGATCGGCTGCATGATCGTCGACTGGGGCAAGAAGGGGATGAACTCGAAGACGGCGAGCCTCATCTCCTATGTGCGCAAGCGCGGGCTGGAAATGCCGATCATCCTGCTGGTGCGCCGCAAGCGCTTCGAGGACCTGCCCATCGACGTGCTCGACAATGTCGACGGCTATGTCTTCCTCGCCGAGGAAACCCCCGAATTCATCGCCAAGAACCTGGTGTCCAGGCTCAAGCAATATGCGGAGACGATGAAGACGCCCTTCTTCGGCGAACTCGTCGATTACGCCGAAGAGGGCAACCAGCTCTGGACCTGCCCCGGTCATAATGGCGGCGTGTTCTATAGCCGCAGCCCGATCGGCCGGATTTTCGTCGAACATCTGGGCGAAGCGATCTTCCGCGACGATCTCGACAATTCGGTTTTGGAGCTGGGCGACCTGCTGGTCCACGAGGGGCCGGCGCTGCGCGCGCAAAAGGAAGCGGCGAAAATTTTTGGGGCCGAGCGCACCTATTTCGTCCTCAACGGCACCTCCGCCTCCAACAAGATCGTGCTCTCCGCGCTCGTTGCGCCCGACGATCTGGTGCTGTTCGACCGCAACAATCACAAGGCCGCCCATCACGGCGCGCTGATGCTTGGCGGCGGCGTGCCGATCTATCTGGAGACCGACCGCAACGCCTTCGGCCTGATCGGTCCGATCGATTACGAGGCGCTGGACGAAAAGGCGATCCGAAGGAAAATCAAGGAAAATCCGCTGATCACGGACAAGACCGCCTGGAAGCGCGAGCGCCCGTTCCGCATCGCCGTGATCGAGCAATGCTCCTATGACGGCACGATCTACAATGCCGAAACCATCCTGAAAAAAATCGGCCATCTCTGCGATTACATATTGTTCGACGAGGCCTGGGCCGGCTTCATGAAATTCCACCCGATCTTCGCCGGCCATTTCGCCATGGGCCTGCAGGAACTCGGCCCTGACGCCCCCGGCATCATCGCCACGCAATCGACCCACAAGCAACTCGCCAGCTTTTCCCAGGCCTCGCAGATCCATGTGAAGGATCGCCATATCAAGGGGCAGAGCCGGCGCATTGAGCACAAGCGCTTCAACGAGACTTTTCTCATCCACGCCTCGACCTCGCCCTTCTATCCGCTGTTCGCCTCGCTCGACGTCGGCGCGCAGATGATGAAGGGCAAATCCGGCGAAGTGCTGTGGGACGACACGATCCGCCTCGGCATTGAAATCCGCAAGAAAATCCGCGCGCTCGGCCAGGAGTTCCGCGAGAAGGCCAAGGACAAGTCCAAGGCCTGGTTCTTCGATCCCTTCGTCGCCGACGAGGTCGAGACCCCCGACGGACGCATGGCCTGGGAGGATGTGGCGACCGACGATCTCGCCTCCAACGCCGCCTATTGGACTTTTGACCCCGGCGCGGATTGGCATGGCTTCAAGCATGTCTCCGACAATTACGCGCTGACCGACCCCTGCAAGCTCACCCTGATCACGCCTGGTTTCGACCGCCACACGGGAGAATATCTCGACCATGGCGTGCCCGCGCCGGTGGTCGCGCAATATTTGCGCGAAAACCGCATTGTCGCGGAAAAGAACGATTTGAATTCGCTGCTGTTCCTGCTCACGCCGGGCGTGGAATCGAGCAAGGCGGGAGCGCTGATCTCGGCGCTCGTGGCCTTCAAGACCTACCACGACCAGAACGCGCCGCTGGAAGAAGTGATCCCTGAGTTTGTCGCGCGCCGTCCGCAAAAATACGCCAAAATGCGATTGCGCGACCTCTGCGCGCAAATGCACGCTTTTTATCGCGACGCCAAGACGTCCGAGCTCCAGCGCCGCCAGTTCCGCCCGGAACACCTGCCGACCAAGGCCATGCGCCCACAGCAGGCGGTGCAGAAACTCACGCGCAATCAGGTGCGCTATCTGCCGCTCGACCAGATCGAAGGCAAAATCGCCACGACCCTGTTTGTCGTCTATCCCCCGGGCATAGCCACGATCGCGCCCGGCGAAATCCTGGACGAACGCGCCCGGCCCATGCTCGACTATCTCAAGACTTTTGAGCGCGGCGCCAATCTCTTCCCCGGCTTCGAGGCGGAAATCCAGGGCATTTACCGCGAGATCGACGAAGACGGGCGGATCAGGTTCCACACTTACGTGGCCGATCCCGAGTGAGGGCGTGGATGACGCCGCCCAGCCAATCCGATTTCGGATCGCCGCAGTTGACAAGAAAATAGTTCCGCGCTCAATTGTTCATATGCTTACCTTAGGGAAGCAAAGCTCATGCGGCGGCGGCTTTTCGCCGGCAACGCCGCGAAAAGATTGTGATTACGAGCTGATGGCGATTCGGCGGAGCCGCCATTCGCATGCGGGGCTAAGGAATCCGTCCGTCGCGGCGGGGTTCGGTTCGCCACGAACCGTGCGTTGGTTTGGAAGGACTTTCGGCTTGATCGGATCCGAGACCTGTTATGAGCTCATCCCATACGATCGATGAATTTGTCGGACGGCGGCTGCGCGAGACGCGGCTGCGCGCCGGACTAAACGAAACAGAACTGGCTTCGCTCGCTGAAATTTCCCTCATCGACCTTCACAATTTTGAAGAGGGAAACATCCGGGTCCACGCCAGACTGTTGTTGAAATTTGCAAATATCCTGCGTGTCGGCCTGGCGGATTTTTTCAAGCCCGCGCCCGTCGCGGACGACAGCCGCCGCGCGCCGCAACGTGAACCGGCGGCCGCGCGCCCCCGCGCTTCAAACGATAACAGCGAGGACAACCGGGCCCTTCTGGAGGCGTTTCATGCCATCGAGAACAAGGATGCAAGAAAAGAAGTTCTCGATCTGCTAGAATTTATGACCGAAGCGAACAAAAATAACAACACGAGAACATGAGCCACTCGAGGTAACTATATCCACTGTTAAAATACTAGTGTTGTTTTTCAAAAAAGAAAAAATCAAGATTTTTGATAAAGTTATGCATCCTGAGCGCTGCCGGATGCTGAGGCGTCGACCCGCGCAGTTCATTGAGCACGATCATCAACGCCCTTCTGTGACGCGCCCAAGCCAAGGCGTTTTCGACCGGATGTTCGTCGACAAGGTTGATCAGCTGGTCGACTGTCGAGTCGATAGGGTCATCGTGCATCGGCATCCGCCTTCAGGCCAACGGATTTCATACCATTGGCCATTTTCCAGGGCCAATGGCGTCCGCGCCGACCGGCCAGTCGTGAAAACAATGGCCCGCTGACGCGGCAGGGAGCCCAAAAATCGTCGGCGGACGCCCGCCTTTGACAAGCGACGGGCCATGCCTTTCGGAGAATCGGAAGCAAAGGCCCATCGTATCGCCACAATGAAAACAGGATGCGCGTGTTTCGGAAAGTGTCGGCTCCAAAGTCCAAACTCGAGCATGATCTTTCCGGAGAGCCTGCTCACGTGTTTCTGGTCGCTCCGCTAATGCAACCGTCCAACCTCGATCAGAATTTTCCGCGCCAGCGACACCAGTTGCGCGGCGCGATCGCTATATTCGAGCAACTCAGGCTGAATATAATCCAGAAGCGCGGCAAGCGCATCGAGGTCTCTACGGCGATCTGACCCCACCTGAGAATGCGTTTCTTCCGTGGAAGCCTTGGGATTGTTGTCGTCGATCACGGATAAACTCCAGAGTTATCAACAAGGCGCGCATAAGTCGAGAGAAGACTGCGCCAGATTTTGTTTTCTTTTCCCCTCGGTTCGGCGATGCGCCGAAAAAACAGCGTATCCGACGCCACCGAGACCAATCGGCCGCTCATCGATGCGTCGACAACGGTCGGGACGATCCTGTCCTCGATCGAACCGCCGGCCAAAAGCAGGTCGGGAACGCCAAGGTCCTGGTCAAGACTTAGAAAATTGCGGTCGCGGAGCAGCGAGGGCGAATGGGTGGCGAAAAACAGGTCGCCGGGTCTCGGCCGCTGCAAGCCCGCCGCCGCGGGCCTGTCCCATTGCCAGGCGTCGCCGACAAAGGCCAGCGGACGAAAGTCGCTTTCCCAGATTCCAATCAGTGAGCGGGCCTTCGCCTGCGCCGTACGGAAGTCCGGCGTATCCGGTTGATCGCGATGGGGCATGAAATAGACGAGCATAGTGGGCCGCCCACGCCGCCCCAAGCCCTCAAGTGAACAGATCGTGGAGCGGTCCATGCGCATTTTGGACTTACGGCTTTTCGACGATGTTTTCGACGGCGACGCGCGCGGGACGGGAGGCCGAGGTTTCGAGAACGCCCGGGCGGTCCCAATCGCCCTCCGGCCTCAGGATCACCGGGGACCGCTGTTGAGATCGATGGCGTCGAAGGTCGGTTCGATCTCCAGCACCATTTCGGTATAGGAATAATCGGAGAAGACGAAGGGCGCCGCGCCTTCGACCGGCTTGCCGCCGAAACGCGCCCAGAACGGCTCCAGCCCCTGGCGGGCGTGACCATAGACGCGGCGAAACCCTTTCCGCTTGGCCATGCCAATGCCTTCGCGCACCAGTTCGAAGGCCAGCGAGGAGCGACGATAGGCCTTGCGCACGGCCAGACGCTCGAGCTTGACGAAATCGTGGAAGAAGCGCGCGCGCAGGCAGCCGGCGGGCTCGCCATCGACGAAGCCGATGAAATGAGTGGCGCAATGATCGTTGCCGTCGAATTCCTCGGCGAAGGGGCAATCCTGTTCGGCGATATAGACCGCCGAGCGAATCGAATAGACCATCAGCAGGTCGTCGAAACCGCGCGCGACCCTCACCTGGGTCTTGTGATTCGCCGCCTCGGATCGAACGGTCCCGTTGGCTAAGCTTCGAGCGCTGCTCGACGTAAGTCATCGTAGCCATCCCTTTTCAACTGAGACCTTGAGCGGTTTTGCGTCGAGAAACCCAAAGGGGGCTACCGTTGATCGTGTTTGTGAGCTTCTGGAATCCGGTCTTGCCAATAAAACGGCTTCCATCGGAGGAGCCGGCCCACGCGTAAATGTCGCTATGGACATATGATGGCCGGCGAAGCCACTCCATAAGATTTCCAATCGCCCCAGCGCCATGCCCTGGAGAACAAAGCGCCCAACCAAAATTGCGCTGGCGCGTTCGTCGGGGACGGTCAGTCCATCAAGATCGGGCTTTGCCGTCCAGAGCTGGCCGGAAAGCAATTGCTCCAGGCCGCGATCATTTAACGACAAGAGAGCGAAACAACCGACGAGCTTGTTGCGCGTCTTTATCGCCAACAGGCTTTTGGACTTTTCCTGGACCGCCGACAACGCAGATTTGGCAGATTCGACCGCAGGGAGGTATTTCGCGGTAAATTGCGCCAAAATCGCGATTTCATCACTTGTAGCGACGGCGACGTCAAATCTCCGGCTGACCGGCAGGTATTCCAAATCGAAGCGATGCGATTGCGCATCACGACGCTCTGCCATGAAAGGTGCGGGCATTGCCTCGGTTCCAAATTTGTGTTGTGTTTTCGTATTAAGGCTACCTTAATCTAAAAACCGGAACCTAGCGTCATGGCAAGTCCGCGTCGGGGCGATGCAGAAATGCAGCAACCAAACAGTTCGGCGGTCGCTCACACAGTCTCGTGGGACGATTTGCGGATCTTTTTGGCCTGCACCGAAAAAGCCAGTTTCCGCGCGGCATCAAAAGTGCTTGGGCTAGATTCAGCTACAGTCGTCCGCAGGATCGACCGGTTGGAACAAGCGATTGGCGCGCGCCTGTTTTATCGGCTGTGCGATGGCGTCCGCCTGACCGAGGAAGGCCAGCGGATCGCTCAGGACGCCCGCGTCATGCAGCATGCCTCGTTCAACATCCTCCGGCAAAGCCAACTTCACGGAACGAGCCTGCGCGGAGTCGTTCGCATTGCAGTCACGGAAGGTCTCGGCACTTATTGGCTGCTTCCGCGTCTGCTGAGCCTCCAGCAGGCGAACCGCCTTCTGACGATCGAAATGATTTCGACAATGTCCTATTCCGATGTCAGCAAGCTGGAGTCGGATATTTCGATCAACTTTACCCGCCCCGAATCGCCTGATCTCATTGCCGTCCGGTTAGGCTTCCTTCATGTCTACGGCTTTGCTTCGGTCAATTATGTCAAGCGCTTCGGCCATCCGCGCAGTCTTGAGGAGCTTGCAAGCCACCGCTTCATCCAGCAGGCCGCCCCGTTGCTAGAAGAAGAAGCCTTGGCCCGTCAAATCGGGCTGGAAAGCGTCGAGGGCGTCGTGGGGTTTCGCACCAACAGCAGCGCTGCGGTCCTGTATGCTATTGAGCGGGACGCTGGAATCGGTTTTCTGCCGACTTACGCCTCGGTGCTCGGAGAACGTCTCGTCCCAATCGACATAGGAACGTCCCGGTATAGGATGGAAATCTGGATGACCTATCATCCGAACCTTCGCGGGTCGGAGCGGCACATGACTGTCGTCGATTGGCTGCGGCGGGTTTTCGACGCCCGCCGTTTCCCCTGTTTTCGCGAAGAGTTTATTCACCCGACCGAACTCGCACGACAGATGGGCGAAAGCCGGAAGGTCAGCGGCGGCGACGGCTTCGCCGCAGCGTTTCCGATGTCCGACCAAATCGCCGAGCCCATTTTGTAAAGATGCTCGTCATGCCCGGGGGGCCCTCAATGCGCCTCATCCCAATTGTCCGCCGCCCGCGCCTCGACCAGCAGCGGCGCGGTAAGTTCCATCGCCGGCAGCGCCGCGCCTTCCATCACTTTTCGCACCACGTCGATGGTCGCCGCGACCTCGGCCTCCGGCGCCTCGAACACCAGTTCGTCATGCACCTGCAACAGCATTTGCGCGCTTAAACCTGCCGCCGCCAACGCCGCGTCCATGCGGATCATGGCGCGGCGGATGATGTCGGCGGCCGCCCCCTGGATCGGCGCATTGATCGCCGCGCGCTCGTTGAAGGCACGCTCGGCGGCATTGCTCGCGTTTATGCGCGGATAATGGCATTTGCGCCCGAACAAGGTCGTCGACAAAACCCTGTTCGCGGCAGAGTTTCTTGGTGCGCTCCATATAGTCGCGAATGCCGGGAAAACGGGCGAAATAGGTCTTGATATAGGCCCCGGCCTCCTCGCGCGAAATGCCCAGTTGATTGGCGAGGCCGAAGGCGGAAATGCCGTAGACGATGCCGAAATTGATCGCCTTGGCGCGGCGACGAATTTCCGCGGGCATGCCCTCGACCGGCACGCCGAAAATCTCGGACGCCGTGCGCGCGTGAATATCCTGTCCCTCGGCAAAGGCCTGTTTGAGCTGGGGAATTTCGGCGATATGGGCGAGCAGCCGCAATTCGATCTGCGAATAGTCCGCCGAAATCAGTTTGGTTCCGGGCGCGGCGACAAAGGCGCGGCGGATTTTGCGGCCGGCCTCGTTGCGCACCGGAATATTTTGCAAATTCGGCTCCGAGGACGACAGCCGCCCGGTGGAGGTCGCCGCCAGCGCATAGGAGGTGTGCACCCTGCCCGTCTGCGGATGGATGAAGCGCGGCAAGGCCTCGGCATAGGTCGAGCGCAATTTTTGCACCTGCCGCCATTCCAGAATTTTGGACGCGAGTTCGTTGCCCTGTTCGGCCAGCTCGTCGAGCACGCTGGCCGAAGTGGACCAGGCGCCGGTCGCGGTTTTTTTTGCGCCGGGCAGGCCGAATTTTCCGAACAGAATGTCGCCGAGCTGTTTGGGCGAGCCAAGGTTGAAGGCCTCGCCGGCCAGCGTATGAACCTCCGCCTCCAGCCGCGCCATGTCCTGGGCAAATTCGCCCGACAGCCGAGAGAGCAGCGCGCGGTCCACGCAAATGCCGCGCCGCTCCATGCGCGCGAGCACCAGGGGCATGGGCCGCTCCAGGGTCTCATAGACCGTGACCATGCCCTCGGCGACCAGGCGCGGCTGCAACAGGCTCCACAGCCGCAGGGTCACATCGGCGTCTTCGGCGGAATATTCGGTGGCCTTGTCCAGGGGAACGCGGGCAAAACCAATAAAGCTCTTGCCCTGCCCGGCGACTTCGCGAAAAGGGGATCGCCCGGTGCTCCAGGAATTTCAGCGACAATTCGTCCATGCCATGGCCGTTGAGCCCGGCGTCCAGCGCGTAAGAGGCCAGCATGGTGTCCTCGACCGGCGCGACCTCGATGCCGTGCTGGGCGAGCACCAGCCAGTCATATTTGACGTTTTGCGCGATTTTCACCACGGAAGGCGCTGTCAGCAACGGCTTCAGCAGATCGAGCGTGGCGCGCAAGGGCAGTTGATCCGGGGCCAGATCGCCGCCGAACAGATCGGCGGCGCCGGATTTATGGCCGAAGGGAATGTAACAGGCGCGATTGGGGCCGAGCGCCAGCGACAGGCCCACCAGATTGGCCTGCATCGGATCGAGCGAATCGGTCTCGGTGTCGAAACAAACGAACCCGGCCTCGAAAGCGGCGGCGACCCAGTCCTTCACCTGATCCGGCGCGGTGAGGCAAACATATTTGGTCCTGTCGATCGGCGCTTTCGCCATCTCGAGCCGCGCCGCGGCGAGGGCGGCCGGTCCGGCCCCGCCGCCGACAGCGGCCGGCGCGGGATCGTGCTGCTTGTCGACGATCGGCTTCTCGACGATCGGCTTGGCCACCACTTGGCCATTGCGTCCGCGCCAGCCGCCGGGGCCAACGAATTCGGGATCGGGATCAATGGCGGCGGCGTCCACCTCGAAAATTTCGGCGACGCGGCGGGTGATGGTGGTGAACTCCATCGCCTTGAAAAAACCGACGATGGCTTTGCCATCAGGCTGTTGCAGGCGCAGGTCGGACAGGGGGACCTTGACGTTCACGTCATCGACCAGCTTGACCAGTTTTTTCGACAGCAGCACCTTTTCCACCACCTGCGGATCGGTGAGCGTCTCGCGGCGCTTGTTCTGCTTGATCTCCTGGGCGCGGGCGAGAAGGGTGTCGAGATCGCCGTATTCGCCGATCAGTTGCGCGGCGGTTTTCACGCCAATGCCCGGCGCGCCCGGAACATTGTCGGTGGAATCGCCAGCCAGCGCCTGAATATCCACGACCTTTTCCGGCGGCGCGCCGAAATAGGCCACAACCTCGTCGCGGCCGATGCGCCGCTCCTCGCGATCGCCGGAAGCCGGGTCGAACATGGAGACGCCGGGACCGACCAGTTGCATCAAATCCTTGTCGGCGGAGACGATGGTGACGTCTGCGCCGGCCTCCTTGGCCTGGCGGGCGTAAGTCGCGATCAGATCGTCGGCCTCGTAGACGTCCTGCTCGACAGGCTCCAAGCCGAAGGCGCGCACCGCCTCGCGAAACAGCGGGAACTGTGGAATCAGGTCTTCCGGCGGTTCCGAGCGATTGGCCTTGTAGGCGGGATAAATTTCCTTGCGGAAGCTGTTCTCGCTCTTGTCAAAAATGATGACGAGATGGCTCGGCTTGACGCCGGCGGCGCCGTCGCGAACGAATTGCAGGAGCTTGGCGCAGAACAGACGCACGGCGCCGGTGGGCAGGCGATCCGAACGGAAATTATATTTCTGATCCTGACGGATCGACTGAAAATAGGCGCGAAAGATGAAATTGGACCCGTCGACGAGAAAAACATGATCGCCGGGGGCGAGTTTTGGGGCGGCTTGGTTCATGCGCATCTTTCGCGGGAAGTTCGGGCGCGCGAGTTTTACACGAAAGCGCCGGAGCGCCCAAGCGCCGTAAATTTGCTTTGCCCAAGAGCGAAGCATCGGCTAAACAGGGCGCGAAGCACCCGTAGCTCAGCTGGATAGAGCGCTGCCCTCCGAAGGCAGAGGCCAGGGGTTCGAATCCCTTCGGGTGCGCCATTCCATATCGGCCTAACTGCCTGTTCTGTCGTTTCTTTTTTGAGACGACAGCAGGATGTTATTAGCTTCTCGATTAAGACTTCGGTCCCGTTGGCACAACCTGGGCACAACGAGGCTTCGAAATGGCGACCATCAGAAAACGGAATGGAAAGTGGCACGTTAAAATACGCCGTAAAGGCTTTCCATCAGTCACCCGCTCATTTTCGAGCAATGAGCTTGCGAAGCGATGGGCTCTGGAGACAGAGAGGACGCTTGAACGTGGCCAAGTTCCCCCGTCTGTCTCCGACCTACGACGACACACGCTCAAGAGCTTGTTAGAGCGATATTTAGCAGAGGTGACGCCAGGCAAGCGAGGAGCGGCATGAGCTGCTGCCGGTTTCGTGGACACCCGGTTAAGCTAATCCCATCTTCCGTTCGAACTCAATCGGGCTGATGTAGCCAATGGTGGAGTGTCGTCGGACGGGATTGTCGAAGCGCTCGATATAATCGAACACATCCGCTCTGGCGTCGTCACGCGTCCGGTAGACTTTTCTGGCGACGCGTTCGGTTTTCAGCGACGAGAAGAATGACTCCATGGCCGCATTGTCCCAGACATTGCCGGAGCGGCTCATCGAACAGGTCACGCCATTGTCTGTCATCAGGCGCTGGAACTGGTCGCTGGTGTATTGGCTGCCCTGGTCGGAATGATGCAACAAGGCGTCGGGCCTGCCGCGCCGCCAGATCGCCATGATCAGCGCATCGGCGACCAGTTGCGCCGTCATCTCCGCCTTCATCGACCCGCCGACAACACGGCGAGAGAACAGGTCGATCACGGCGGCGACGTATAGCCAGCCCTCGGCTGTCCAGATGTAGGTGAAGTCAGCTATCCATCTCTGGTTCGGCTTATCGGCAGCAAACTGGCGATCCAGAACATTCGGCGCCACGGCATTGGCGAGCCTCTGGCCGCCGTCCTTGGGCAAACCGCGTCGGCGAGGCCGCGCCCGCAAGGCGTTGGCCCGCATCAACCGCTCAATCTTGTGCAGGCCACAGGAGAAGCCATCCGACAGGACATCGCGCCAGACGCGCCGAGCGCCATAGGCTCTGGCGCTGGCGATAAAACTCATCCGGATGGAGGCGGTCATCTCCTCGTCGATCTGCTCGCGGGCGCTCAGCCCGCGTTTGAGCCAGGCATGAAAGCCAGAACGGGAGACGTCCAGCGCTTCGCAAAGCCATGCCACCCCTTGCCCGGCAGGCGTTGCATTGCAACGGCGAGAGGGGCCAGATCGAACGGTGCTTTGCGATAAAAGCGAACCTCATTTCGCTTCCCTCGCAAAGAAGGCTGCGGCCTTTTTTAGGATGTCGCGCTCCGCCCGCAGTTTGGCGACTTCGCGCCGCAGACGATCAATTTCCAGCTGTTCGGGCTTCATCTGGCCATTGCCTGGAAACGCTTGAGCGGGATCGCCAGCCATTTCCTTCACCCAGCGGCGCAACATATTTTCATGAAGGTCGAGGTCCCGCGCCGCCTGCGCGACGCCCACCCCGCGCTCTCGAATAAGCCGCACAGCCTCGATCTTGAATTCCCGACTGAACTTACGCCTTTCCATCGCCAACCTCCGGCTTTGTAAAACACCTTATCTCGGTGTCCACGAAACCGGCAGCAGCTCACTTTCAAATTCGGGATTCCGGGACGGTGGCGCGAATAGCGCGCAGGCCGAAGCGTCGTGGCTTGGTCACGCCAGGGAGCCAGCCCGCCTCAGGCTGGAGGCGCGGAAGTCAGCCAACCGTCGGAGGGGCGCGGGCCTGGGCGGTTTCCAGGCGCATCGCGGCGGCGCGCCGGCCCGGCGGCAACGTCCAGACCACCTGCCGCGCCGGCGCCGGATGAAATTCGAGTCTTGGCGCGTCGAAAGCGACCGCCACCGCGCCGGAAAACACGAATTCGCAGAGATCGCAACAGGCGCCGGGCGAATGCGGCGCGTTGTTTTGAGTTCCGTTCCGCGCTGTGTTCGCATGGGCTTGCGCATGAAACGCGCAGAGCCATGCGGCGGTTGCGGCGCCAGTTTGCGCCCGACCGATGGCCAAACTCGACCCGACCGGCGCGTAGAGCTGCGCCAGCAGAGCCAGAAGAAAGACCTAGGGGACCGCGAGGGTCCGACGCCAAGCCACGACAAAGCCTCCAATGATGAACGAGGAGTTAATAAGAGCCTCGGCGGCCGGCCTTTCTTTATGTCAACAACCGGACCGACGGGCGAGAAATCCGTTGGGCTGTCAGATTTTTGCGGCAATCGCCGGCGACGGTCGGAGCTGGCGCGGCTTCCTAAAATTTGCCGCCGATCAGCCCGCGCAATTTGTTCGTCGCTGCCTCCCGATCGACGCCGTAGACCAGTTCGCCACTGCGGCGGCCCTGAGCGTCGAACAGGAAAATCAGCGCGGTGTGTTCCATCGTGTAGCCGCCGCTCGTCGGGACCTTGCGATAATAGACCGACATGGCCTTTGCGGCTTGCGCGATCTCATCGGGCGTTCCTGTCAAACCGACAATTTGTGGCGCGAAATTGCCGAGATATTCCTTGAGCTGACCGGGCGTATCGCGCTCGGGGTCGACCGTGACGAAATAGACCGGAAAATCCCGCGCCGGCTCGCCAATTCCCGTCAGCCAGTCGGTCAGCTCGCGCATGGTGGTCGGGCAGATCACCGGACAATTCGTGAAGCCGAAAAACACGGCGAATGGCCGTCCCCTCACTTTTGAGGGATCGAATTTGTCTCCGTCAAGCGTGTGCAAGGTGAAAGACGGCGCTGGCGGGCCGACAGGCGAGCCTGACGGTCCACCCGAGAAAATCAGCCAGAGACCGAGAACCAGGACGACGGAAGCCGCCAGCAGGCCCCCCAGCGAAAGCCAGGCGAGACGGCGGCGCGGATCCTTCACCGAATTGTCCGCTTCAGCGCATATGCTGGTGGTCATGATCGGCCTCTGTGGCGAATTCAACGGCCACGGCGCCGGCATGTTCGAATGTCAGCGCGCCCTTGAAGCGATGGCCGGAGACGATCGGCGCCTTGAGGCCGAGCAGCATCAGGTGATAGCCGCCCGGCTTGAGTTCGACCTTGCCGCCGGCGGGAATTTCCAGCCCCTTGGGCAATTCGCTCATTTTCATCACGCCGCCTTCCATGCTCATCTGGTGGATTTCGACGCGATCGGCGTTCTCCACGGTCGCCGAGAGCAGGCGTTCGGCGGTTTTTCCCGTGTTTTCAATCGTCATGAAACCGGCGCCGGCCTGCGCTCCCTTGGGCGTGGCGTCCGCATAGGGATGTTCGATGACGAGGTCGCCGATTTTATATTCATGCGCCTGAGCGGCGGCGGCGAGGATGGAGACCAGAGCGACAAGCCGAGCGGCGCGTGAGACATGTTTCATGGCTATGTTTCCTGTTTTAAAATGACGACGTCCTGTTCGGAGATCTCGCCAGAGCGGCCCTCCCCGGCGTCGTCATGTTGCGCTGTTCGCGACTTTATCGCTCTCCGATCGTCTCCGCGCAAGAAATCGGGAGAAACATCGGCGCCATCCCGATACAGGGTGCGGAAAAAAGCGGGAAGCGCCAGCCCGAGGCCGACGGTCACGACCAGCCCCAGGAGGCTCCAAAGCATGATTTCCGCGGCAATGTCCATCCGCCGATCCTTTCGGCCTTTCGTCGAATTCATCCGCCTTGGCGAAGACTTCGGTCCATTGCGGACGCGTCGTCTTCCGCGAGACTGGCGGTCCGTTTCGCGGAAGACGAGTCCATATCAACAGTCGATTTCAGCCTCGCAGGCGGCAAGACGACGCAAGGCGGCGATATCGCGAATGAAGACGCTTTCGCGATTGGCCGGCGCAATCACGCCGCGCCGTTTCAGCGCGACGAAATTGCGGCACACGGTCTCCAGCACCAGGCCGAGATAATCGGCGATTTCCTGGCGGCTGACGGGGAAGTCCAGCCGATGGTCGAGGTCGAAGTCCTCGCCCATCATTTCGAGCAGGAAGGTCGCCAGCCTTTCGATCGCCTGTTTGCGGCCCAGCGTGATGGCGAGGTCGCGCAGCCGATGGATTTCCGCCAGCATCAGCGCATCGTCGGCGCCCGGCCTGCGCGCCCGAGCCCTGATTTCGCAAGGCGTGAGCGCCAACGCGACGCAATCGTGCCGACGGTCGGCGGAAAAGCCGATTGTGCGTCCGGGACCGGCGATATCGACGATCTGCCGGCGCCCGTCGGGCAATTGGCGCAGAATCATGACCGCGCCTTCCGCAATGGTGAAAATCCGTCCCGTCGCGTCGCCCTGCGCAAACAGAATGTCACGCGGTTCGAGGAACAGTCTGGCGGACCGCCGGCATCGCGTCGGCGGCGAGGTCAAGGTTCGTGGCGGCGCAAGCGGCGCATATCTGTTGGCGAAAGGAATAAGGGCTTCCACGGCATACTCCCGGAAAATGGACTGGAGTTCATGAAAGGGCTTTGACCCGGCGGGCTGGCGCCAGCCGGGTCTCGAGGCCCCGCCTATTTCAGGCTGTTGATCCAGCCGGCGATTTCCTTGATGTCGGCGTCGGGGACATCCGGCATCGGCGGCATCGGTCCATCCTTGAATTCCGGCCAGTCCTCCGGCTTGGGCTGATGCACCAGCGCGACGATCTGATCGGCGGTGTAATTGCGCTTGGCGACTTCCGCATAAGCGGGGCCGACCAGCTTCTCGCGCTCCGCATGGCAGGCGAGACAGCCATACTGATCCGCCAAGACCTTGCCGTGCGGGCCGACATTGGTGTTGATCGGCGCGGCCTGGGCGGCGGCGTCGAAGGCGATCTTGGCTTCTTTCTGGAAGGCTTCCGACTTGGCGACCGAAGCCTTCATCACCGGCTCGACCAGCGCCAGGCGCATGCCATGGCGCAGGGTGGCCATGGAGGTCACGATGACGAACATCGCGATCGCAATGGTCCAGACCTTCGAGGCCGGCAGATCGTCAGACTTGAAGTCCTTCAGCAGCTGATAGACGAGGAAAAGCGCCAGCGCCACGGAGAGGATGATCAGCCAGAACCAGCCGCCGTTGAAGAAGGCTTCCAGGCCATAGGTCGGGAAGTGGAACAGCGCCAGCGGGCCCATGAACAGGTTCAGGACCGTCGGCAGCAGGAACCACACCTTGCCGGTGCGCACCAGAACCGCCCCGGCTTCAGCGTCGATAGCGTCCTCGGATTTACGCTTGTAGAAGCCGTAAACCAGCATGAACACGCCGGAGACCGCGAAGGTGGCGAGGTAGAAATGCACGAGGCGGAACAAAGTGTCCGCGCGCAGCAGCGCGGTCCAGAAGTTCGTGTCATGCGTCCAGGTGCTCGGCGTCATGTAGAGCTGCACCGTCGCCATGAACACCGGCGGCAGCGAGTAGAACAGAATGACGCTGATCGTGCCGATGGCGATGTGCAGCCCCTTGCGGTCCTCGAGGCTATGCCAGGTGAACTTATAAAGGTAGGAGCACAGGAAGGCGACGATATTGCCATAGATGATGTGCAGCCATTGCGGCGAGTTCATCACGGTGGCCGAGTAGAACACCGGCGTGAACAGCACGCTCACCAGCAGCAGCGGCGCGACACCCCACAGCGCCCCCATGTTTTCGGAAATCGTCACCGGCGTGGTCAGCAGATAGCCGACGCGGTCGAAGACGGGATTGTTGTGGCGGACGCCCTGTTTGTTGAACCACACGGAAGCCAGCGAGGCGCCGAGCAGAACATTGATGAACAGGATATGCGCGACCCAGGCCACGACCAGCAGACCGTGGAAGACGTAATGGAGAAACTCGAATCCGCCGGTCGGCAAGGGCAGCGGAATGTCTCCGGGTATGAAATTGAAATGCATGATTTGTCCCTCCGATCAGCGTTGCGCCGCGAGAGCGGGAGTTTCGTTGAGGGTGGCGAGGAAGGCCGCCAGGGCGTGGCGCTCGGCGTCCGTGCCGGTGAAGGGCGGCATGAACGGCGTGGCCGGCGAATTCAGCGAGCCGATGCGGGCGTAGATCGCCGCCTCGTCCCAGCTTTTCACCTTATCCTTGATGGCGTTGACGCCGTTGATCGTGTGGCAGTAGCGGCATTCCATCTCGTAGAGATATTTGCCAGCCTCGACCTTGTTGGCCTCGGTGATGGTCTTCAGCTCATCCGGCACAAAGGCCGCATGTTTCAGAAAACCGTCGCGGTTGAGCAGCGGAACATCGACCACGCGCACGCCATTGGCGTACATGTAGCCATAGATGATGAACGGCTTGCGGGTGAATTCGCGCACGCGCTCGAACTCGCCGATCAGGCCCATGCAGCCGACCAGAAGAATGAACGCCACCGCCAGCGGCGCCTTCTTCGGGTTGAAATAGAGGCCGAGGCCGCCGAGAACGGCGAGAGCGGAGAAACCGCCGACGACACCCCACAGAACCGTCGGATTGCCCGCGAATGTGCGCGTGACCGCGCCAATCGAGAACAGATCCTTGGCGAGTTTCGGGAACTGCTCGTAGTACCAGTAGCCGAAGATCACGAAGCCGACCGCCGACACCCACAGGATATTGCCGAAGAATTTCAGCGCGCGCACGCGCAACTCTTCATCGTCGCGGGTGAAAAACCATGTCAGGAACATGGAAATCGCCGAAGCCCAGGTGATCGAGAAGAAGGTGCGGAAGCCGAGTGACGGAATCCATGACGGATTGGCCAGGGCGGCAAGATAGTCCGGTTGCGCCGGCAGTTCGGTCTTCAGCCAATGACCGGGAGTCGATCATGAAGCCGAGAATGGCGGTGATGATCGCCATGGTGAACCAGGAGGAGATCGCATAGGTCAGGCCCAGCTTGAAGCTGAAGCTCTTTCCGGGCGTGCCGATCGGATATTTCTTCCAGGTCAGGAACCACCACAGCAGGAAGACCATCTCCACGTTGAAGACGATCCATTCGACGAACCATTTCCAGAAGAAGACGCGCAGCAGCGCGCCGATGGCCGCGGGGTTGATGATGTTGACGTGCACCCAGATGCCGATGCCCGTCAGCGCGCCGATGGCGGTGGCGAGCACGAAGAAGGTGAACAGGATTTTGTAGCAAAGCGCGTCGAATTTGGCGTCGTTTTTCTTGATCGCGAACCATTGCGCCAGGACGAGAACGATGGAGCCGCCGACGGCGGCGCCGTGGGATATGAAGACATGCACAATGGCGTCGAAAGCGAAGATCAGTCGATGCCCAAGCAGCGGCATGTCGAAGATCGGATAATCGAACATGTTTGCCTCGGTTGAATGAGTTTGGGTGACGCGCGACGGGCCGGCCGCGCGGCTCGGAAAGCCGAGCCGCGATGAGCTGTGGACGCGCGGAATGATGTCGGAACGGGCGAGCGCCTTTGGCGCCGCGAGGGCCTGAAATTGAGAAAAACCGCCTCAGGCCGGAGGCGCGCGCGGCTGCGCGGCGGCGATCAGGCGTGGAAGCCTGGGCTGGAAAACCTCGTAGGGCGGCGTCTCGACCGGCTGTCCGGCCACGGGTTCGGCGGCCAGGGCGACGGCGGCCGGCGCGTCGGCGCAGCCCTGCATCAGCGGCACGCAATAGGGGCAAAGCTGCGGCGCGCCGCCCCGTTTTTGCTCCGTTGGTTTGCCGTCGCGATCGACGACGATCATGCCGGCGCCGGTGCAGATGACGAAATGCTCGCCGTCGAGCTCGGCGAGCATGGGCGAAGCGTCGCGGACGGCGAGTCCCGCCGCCAGGCCGGCGGCAATATTGAACAGGATGATCAGGCCGCCGATCAGAGCCACGGCTTCGCGCCACGCGCGCCCGGCGGCGTGGTCTGTGGCGAGGTCGTAGCTCTTTCGGCGCGGCGTCATCGATCAGGCCTCCACCGGTCCGCCGACACGGATGCAGGCGCGCCGATTGACGCGCGGCGGGGCGCCGGAGGCCCGATGCAGGCTCGCCTCCAGCCAGTCGCCGAATGTTTCGCGCTCCCGCGGCGACAAGGGGCGGCCGACTTCCACGCGCTCGCCGCGTAAAACCAGCCAAAGCCCGAGACAACCGAGTCCCGGAGCGTCATTGCGGATCATCGTGAGGCCGAAGAGTTTCAGCTCGCGGCGCCAGAATTGTCTCTTGCGCCGCAGCCTCGTGATTTCAACCGCGCCGTCCCTCACGACGATGCGCTCGCCCGTACGGCCCGCCGCATCGAAAAACATGCAGGCGGCGATCAGCAACAGCAGATTCAGGCAAACCAGCAGGCCCATAACCAGATAGACCGGCCCGAAGCGCGCCATTGCCGACAGGACGGCGGTGCTGAGCGCGAGGTAGATCAGGACGATGACGATGTTTTCGTGCAATGTGTCTTTCGCCGCGACGTGCGCTTCGAAGGCGGGGGCGCCGAGCGAGGACTCGCGCGCAGGCGGAGTGATTTCGACGAAAGCCATGACAATCCCAGACAATTCCATGAGCGATCCGCGCGACGAGGCGCGCAAAAATTGCCGCGTCAGCGGCGCCGGCTCGGTTTGTCAGGCTTGCGGAGGTCCGCGCGATTGCGGCGAGAGCGCAAAACTTTTGGCGGCGCTGGCCAGATGGGCGGCGATCGTCCGTTTCACGAAACGATCCGGCGGGCCGGCGAACACGGGCGCCGAGGGAATCGCGCCCGGCGCGGCGGTGAGCAGACAGGCGTCGCAAAATCCTGTCGCCGCATGTCCCGGCGCGCCCGAGCCATCGCGGTTCGTCGGGCCGCCGCCGCAAATCGGCAGCGGCGTCCCATCGGGCAGGCTGCGCGCCGCGACGGTCTGGCTGGACTGCTGAGCCACCGCCGAATGGACATGGGCAAAACCAAGCAGCAGCGCGGTCACGGCGTAAATCGCCGCGATCGCCGCTGTCCATCTGGTTTTGCGCAGGCCGCCAGTCATATGGCAGGTCAACCTTAATCGCCGTCTTTTGTCAATTGTCTTGGATCAATTGGTCAAGTCTCGGCGCCACTAAGATGTTTTGTCCCGGGCTTTGATGGTGCAATCTTCTCTCGTGGATTTTATGGGTCCAGACCCTAACGACGGATTATCGAAGCCAAACCGTCGACCGAAAGGGCGCCGCCCGAAATGATCGACGACCCGATGCCGACTTTCCAGACTCGGTCCAGATTGCGTGCAACGGGCCATTGCTTCCGGCGATAAAGTCACCACAACTTTCGGACATATTGAATGAAGCCGCTGCGCTCGGCGACTTTGTTGTAGAGGCTTTGAGCGGTGAAATTGGTCTCGTGGGTGATCCAATAGACCCGCGAACAGTTCCGTTTTTGTGCGGCCTCGGCCACCGCCTCTATCAGCGCCGTGGCGACGCCCCTGCCCCGCGCCTCGGGCGCGACGAACAGGTCCTGAAGGTAGCAATAGTCGCCTGGCGTCCAGCAGGAGCGATGGTCCATCCAATGCGCGAATCCCAACGCCCTGCCCGATTCATCGCGGACGAAAAAGGCGCCCATGGTCGTTTCCGCCGGACCGATTAGCCGGGCAAAAGTCAGGTCGGTGGTCGTCTCCGGCAAATCCGCCCTGTAAAAGGCGAGATAGCCGCGCCACAACGGCAGCCAGTCGGCATGGTCGGGTTCGGCAAGCATTTCGATGCGCATGGTTTTCAAAGCTTCCGGACAAAATGGGCCGTCGTCGTCTCCGGCAGGGACGGATAGGGACGCGCCGCCGTTCCCAGATAAAGAAAGCCGACGATCCGGTCCATATCTCGAAGGCCGAGCGCCCGTGCGAGATGGGCGTCGGTCATCGGCCAGCCAGACCGCCAGACGCCGGCGAAGCCCAGCGCGAAAGCCGCCATTTGCATGGCCATCACCGCGCAGCCCGCCGTCAATTGCTGCTCGAAAATCGGCACGATGTCGCTCTCTTTCGCGCGCGCGGCGACCACGATCACCAACGGCGCGCGCAACGGCATTTTCGGCGCGCGCTCTATGTCGCCCTCGGGACGTCCCGAGGCCCGCGCCGCCTGTTGCATCAGCGCGCCCAGCCTGTCGCGGCCCTCGCCCTCGGCGATCAGGAATTCATAGGGGCGCAACCGCTGAAAATCGGGAACCCGCAAAGCCGCGCGCAAGATCAGATCAAGCTGCGCGGTGTCCGGTCCCGGTTCCTGCAAGGCATGGCAGGATTGCCGCTCCAGCAGCAGTTCTAAGGCGTCCATCGGGCGGTTCCGAGCGTGGAAAATTCCGGCGGAAGCGTTTCGAGCCTTCCGCCGCGCCGCAAGCTTTCGCGCAACTCGCTCATCAGCCGGTCGTAATGTTCGAGCGCACCAAGATGAACCCGTTCCTTCGCGCCGGTGTCGATAACTTCGGCCACGGCGCCGGCGGCGATGACGATGCGGCGATGGGCGTGCAGGGCGAGGATTGGATCATGTGTGGACATCAGCACGATTTTGTCGCTGGCGACCAGCAACTCCAGCGCCTTGCGCCGGTCGATCCCCGCATTCTCGATCTCGTCGATCAGCACGATGGGCGAGGCCGAGAGCAAGGCGACATCGGCGATCATCAGGGCGCGGCTCTGGCCGCCGCTCAACTGAGTCAACGAACTCGCCGCCGAAAATTTTTCGCCAGCCAGCAGATTGGCGCAGGCGATGACTTCCGCCGCCGCCTGTTCGGGACGGTCAACGGCCCTGCATTCGGCGTGCATTTCGATGAATTCGCCGACGGTGAGATCGACGACGAAATTCATGTTCTGCGACAATTGCGCCACCAGCTTGCCGCTCGCCGCCCAGCGCCGCGCCGGCTCAGGGATAGCGCCGTCGATCAGGATGCGCCGGCCCGAGGGCGTGTCGCCCTGGGCCAGACATTCGATATCGCCGAGCAGCCGGCTTTTTCCGGAGCCGGTGGGACCGACGACGCTGACGATCTCGCCGGCTCGCAGTGTCAGATCGAGTTTTTCCTGGCGTCCGTGTTTGTCGCGCCCGCCGAGAATGCGCAACTCGCTCAAACGTGAAAGTGGGGCGCGCAAGGCTTCCGCCTGGGCGGCGAGATCGAGCAGATGCGCCTCCAGATTTTCGCGGGAAAACCCCAGCCGCGCCAGTTCCGCGTCATCAAGCGAATCCAGCCAGTCGCGCAGGCAAATGTCGGGTTTCGGCGCCGCGCCGATCAGCGCCGCGAAACTTGGGTGCAGCCTTTGCGCCTCGGCGACGCGCAACGAGAATAAATGCGCGCTCATAAAGCCGCCTCCGGAAAGCTCATCTTGCGCACATTGCCGCGCTGATGCGCTTCGCCGATGCAGGTTTCCCCAATGCAGTAGGGGCAGATCGCCGAAGGCATGGGAAAACGCAGGCGGCTGCCCTCCAGCGTGGCCAGATCGGGCGCGCCGCGCATATGAAAGGCCAGTTCGCCGGCGCCCTGCCCGCTCAAGCCGTTGAAGGCGAGAATATGGGCGCGCGGATTGGCGCGCCAGACATTATGGGCAAAAACCTCGCGCTCGGCCTGGGAGACAATGTCGCCCTTGGTCACCGCGACGACATCGGCCAGCTTCAGCATGGGGCCGATCTTTTTCGGCGTATGCACGCCGGAGAGATTGTCGACCACGCAGACCGCCAGCGCGCCCTGCACATGGGGCGAGCAGCGATTGCACAAGCCGGCGCTTTCGGCGATCAGCATGTCGGCGCCAAGGCTCGCCGCCCATTGCAGGCAATCGTCGATATTGGAGACGAAATAATGGTCGGGGCAGACCGAGCCGGCCAGGCCCGCCGCCACCGGCAGGCCGGCGCGGCGATAGAGCGCGTCGTCATCGGTGCTCAGACAGTCGAATTTCACCACGGCAAGCTTCTGGCCCTCGGCGCGCAGGGCGACGGCCGTCTTGATCACCAGCGAAGTTTTTCCAACCGAGGGCGGGCCGGCGACAGTGATCACGCGCATAAAATCTCTCCGCGGTCGAGTTGCGCGGCGGTATCGCGGAACAGGGCGCAGGCGCGCTTGATTTCCTCCGCCGCCGAGGGATGGCGGATAAAATCCCAGCCGGGCCAGCAGAGCCGCGCGCCCGGCGGCAATTTTTTGGCGCCGCCCGGCGCCAGCGAGGGGTAGAGATTATGGTCGAGCCAGCGCGCGGTTTTTTCAGAAAAATAATAATCGGCGAGCGGCGCGAGCCTTTTCGCATGGGCTGTCTGCCCGGTCATCCACAAGGGAAAAGCCAGGGCGCCCTCGCGCGGCCAGACCACTTGCGTTCGGTCGCGGCGCGGGCAGAGGTCGGCGAGCGCCCAGGGCAGGATGTAAATGCCGGCGAGCGAATTGGCCGTGCCGGCCAGACGCGGCATTTGCGCGGAATGGGTGAGCCCGGCGAGATTTTCCAGCACGCCGCGCAACGCGGACTCCCCGAGCAGGCGCGACAGCGCCAGCAGGAAAAACTGGTTATAGGCGCGCCAGTATTTGTCGCCCTCGCGCCTCCAGCCGGAAAAGGCGATTTCGCCGCGATAGACGGGGTCGGCGAGATCAGCCCAGCTTCCTGGAACGGGGCGCGCGCCGAGCCGCGCCTGATCGACGAGCAGGACAAAGGGCGCGACCGCATAGACGCCGATCCAGCCGCGCGGATCGATCAGCCCCGCCTCGGAAAAAACCCGCGCAGCACCGGCGGGTTGCAAGCTGGCGAAGGCGCCGCGCTCGACATATTCGGCGTGAAAGGCGCGATTGAAGGCGTTGCCGTGATCGCTGGAAACCAGCATGCGCGGGAAGTCGTCGAGATCGCGGACATAGCGCAGCCGCTCGAAGGGCGTGCGTCCGCCATGGCCCATGGGCATGCAGCATTTCAGTTTTTCGCCGCCGCGCAAGCTCCGCGTCCGCAAGAAATCGGCGAGATCGTCGCGCATTTTCATGCGCAGCGGCGCCGGACAGGAGCCGAGAAAATCCCAGCCGCGCGCCGCCGCCCGAGCGCTGGCGGGATCGCCAAAAGCGCGGGCCGGCGGCTCGACAGACAGAGCAATGCTGGTCAGCGGACCCATTTGCGCGCCTCCACCGCCCGCGCCTGCCGGCGCAGCGAATATTCGACGATATGGCCGAGCAACTCGGCCTGGCTCAGGCCCTGTTGCGCCGCGGCCAGGCAGATGGCGCCGCTGCGACCGATGTGGCAGCAAATGTTGAATTCGAGAAAGACCCGCTTGCCGGTTTTCTCATCGAAACGATAGTCGAGGCGCAGATAATCCATCGGCCCCGCCGCCGCCCAGAGTTTTCGCGCGTCGGCGGCGAAATCCCCATAGAGCCTGCCCGCGTCGAACAGGCGGTAACCAAGGGGATCGTCGCGTTTCAAATCCTCGGTGACGATCTCGCCGGCGCGGTCCGAACAGGGGCGCACCAGATCGAGGATTAGCGGCTCGTCGGCGCCGATCACCGGCAAGGTCACATCGACGCCCGGCGCGAAAGCTTCGACCAGCACCGCCATGCCCCGCGCGAAAAATGTTTCGGCCACATTTCGCGCGCCCGCCCAATCGTCCTGGATCGAGGCTTCGGAAATGCCCTCGGAGGCCGCACCGAAACGGTTCTTGACAAAATAAGGCCCGGCGAAGGGCGGCGGCGTTTTCAGGTCCTCGACGCGGGAATAAATGGCGCCGTCATTGACGGGCAAGCCGAGCGAGCGAACGAAATTCTTGGTCAGCCATTTGTCCTCGGCCAGCGCGCGGATGTTGGGCTTGGCGCCGATCATCGGCAGATGGAGGAACTCGCAGGTCGAGGCGACGAAAATTTCGGGGTTGTCGATCGCCATCCGATTATAGAGCGAGAACACCAGATCGACATCATGGGCCTGGGCGTAAAGCGCCCGGCATTGGTTCGACGTGGTCACCTGATAGCCCAGCTCGCGTAAAACCTCGTAGATGCGGTGATAATAGGCGGGATAACCGCCATCGCCGGGATAGCACGCGGCGGCATAATCGGGGGCCAGAGGCGCCGAACGCGCCAGGAAGAAAATCCGCGTCGCCGGCGCCGCCGGGACTTTCAGGAGTGTTTGCGTCAGATCGAGCATGGCCGGGACGCGCCTTCTTTTCCCACCTGATTTTTACAGCAATTGCCGCGCCAGAACCGGGCGCCCAGGTCTTGCCGCCGGGCGTGAGAAAAGAGCGGCGCGCAATCGTACAGAGCGGTGCGAAAGCCCGATGAAAGCGTTCGCGGCGGAGCGGCGGAGATCATCATCTCTCGGTCCTGGCGATCAGAACCAGCGGCGCGGAGCGCGGAACCGGCGTCGAGTGCGCCGCGCGCAGTTGGGCGGCGCGGTCGCGCATGGCCTCGGCCAGATGTTCGACCCCGGCCTCGAAGGCGCCCTCGCGCAGTCCGACCGAGGTCAGAGCATCCACCGCGGCTTCGGCCAGAAGAAAGGCCAGGCTTTCAGGTCCGCAGCCTTCGAGTCGCAACGCGGCGACGAAAGTGTTCAACGACAGTTCCGGGCGCATAAGAGTCTCCTCATGTTTGGATCGGAAATCTCCGATTCCCAAGGAAAACGGCTCATGCCGCGTCGGACTCCCCGCGAAGCGGGGCGTCTGGGAAAAGTCAGCGCCGCGACGGCGCCGTCTCGTCCCGAAGATGAATATAGCGCCCGAACCGGGCGAATTCTTTTGGCGCGACGCCGGCCTGCACCGCTTGCCCGAGTCCGTGCGGATCGCGAACGACAAAGCCGCCGAGCACCGCCAGACCGTAATTGTGCAAACGCGGCGCCAGAGGGGTCGAAGGGCCGATGAGCGCGACGGCGCGGTGGCGCGCCAGACGCAGGATGCGCGTCAGCCCGCGATTGATCAGCGCCGAGGAATTGACGATGGCGCCGCCGCAGCCGGGCAGCAGCGATTCCATGGCGGCGACCGGATATTCGCCCGGGCGCGGATCGGTCTCGATGATCGCGCAATCGGGCAGGATGGAATCGACGCCGGGAAAGGCGCCGATCACGACGATGGGGCCCGGCGAGGAACGGAAGCCGCGCACGCCATTGCCCGACGCGCCGTCGAGATCATAGCGGTTGTAAAAGGCGTTGAGCGCAGCGACTCCCAGCGCGGCCTCGACCGGTTTCCACGATTGGCAGAAACGCGAGAGATCGCGCAGCGACAGTTTCGACAATTCCGGCAGGCGCGACGCCAATTCGCGCGGATGGCGCGGCAGATAGGCGAGGCCGGCGCCATGGCGTCCCTCGACCATGATCCAGCGGGGACCGCAGACGATGCGCAGCGTCTCCTCCTCGTCGACGCCGAGGCGGAGATCGTCGTAAAGCCGTTCGGGCCCCCACCAATTCCACAGCGCGCGTTGGTTGGGGGCGATCATCGAGCCTTCCTGACGAACAAAAGCATGCCAGTGATGGATGGCCCCGCCGGCTATGGCGGTGAGCAAAGGCAGGCCGGCGCCATTGCCGGCGCCGATCGGCAGGTCGGCGACGCGCGCCGCTTCGGTACAGGCGGGAAAACGGCCGATGGCGAAAAGATCCGCCCGTTCTGTCAACGCCTGCGCCAGATGGGCTTGCGCCGTTTCCGGCGTCTCGACAAAGGTCTGGCCGGTGGCCAGATCGATCGACAAGGGCTGCGCGCCAATGGCGACCGCCCCTTGGCGCGCATAGCCGCGCGTGACAAATCCACGGCTTCGCAATTCCGCGGCGAAATCGACGATCAGACGATCGACGACGATCTGAGGATCGTGGACGATCACCCCCGGCCGCAGCCAACCGGGCGCTGGCGTCGGCTCAAGCACTGAACGCGAAGGGCGGGAGGGGGCGGAGCGGCGAGTCTGGTTGGGCATGGGCATTCCACTTTATGTAAAACGACTACAGCAATAGCCGGGCCAAGCGCTCCGGGTCGCGCCTGGCCTGAAAAGCCGCCCCCTGGCGGCGACACCCGCCAAAGCCCCTGTTCGTTCGCGAACGTTCTTTCTACGAGAATGTACAGTTTGGCAGGGCGCCGGCGAGGTTTCCGCCGATAAATCGGGGCTGCGCCGGCTGGCGCCTTTCCTGCAATCCAGTTTGGGCCAGCGGCTCGCGCCGCCGGCGCTTCGTCGCCGAAATTTCACGCGACCGACCGCGGCATGAGCCGTTCTCGAATTTGCAGCCTTCGCCCGGAATCGGAGTCCGGCGAACGGTTTACAGTGGAGACGTCATGGCGCTGCTTTCCCTGTCCCTGTTCGCCGCCGGCGTCGCGCCGGCCAGCGCCGCGCGTCTTGCGCCCGACCCGGCGCCCGCCGCGCCGGCGCTGGCGGTCAAGGATTTGTCCGTGACGCGGGGAGGACGTTCAATTCTGCGCCAGGTTTCCGCGAGTTTCAATGCGGGCGCGGTCACGGTCCTGGTTGGCGCCTCCGGCGCCGGCAAGACCACTTTTCTCAATGTGCTCAACGGCCTCATCGCTCCGAGCGGAGGAAAACTCGCCGCCGCCGGCCTTGGCGCCCTGGCTGGGGCTGGCGCCCTGAACAGTCCCGACGGCTGGGGGCGGCTGCGCCAGGACACTGCGAGTATTTTTCAGGATCACGCCTTGATCGGGCGATTGAGCGCGCTCGACAATGTGCTGCTTGGCCTCGCCGACGCGCGCCATCCGCTTTCGCCTCTGCCCTGGCCGCGAGCGGCGCGCGAGCGCGCGGCAAGAGCCTTGGCCGATGTCGGCCTGCTCGATCGCGCCTTCGAGCGGGTCGAGAATTTTTCCGGCGGCGAGCGCCAGCGCGTCGGCATCGCCAGGGCGCTGGCGCGCCGCCCGCGCCTGTTGCTCGGCGACGAGCCATTTTCCGCCCTCGATCCGCCGCTGGCGCGCCGCCTCGGCCAGGACCTGCGCGCGCTCGCGACCCGCGACGGCGTCACGGTCATTCTTGTTCTCCACCAGATCGCGCTGGCCCGCGCGCTCGCCGACCGCATCATCGGCCTCAATGACGGGCGCATCGTCTTCGACGGTCCCGCCGAAGCCTTCGACGCCGAGGCGGAAGCGGCGATCTTCGCGACCTCCAGAACAATTCCCGACAAACCCACCACTAGAGGATGCTGACATGAGACGATTTTTGTCCGAGCCATTGCTCGCCTGGGCGTTCATCCTGTGCGGCCTGCTGTTTATGTTCACCTCCGCCGCACCAGCGGAAAATCGCCCGCGAAAGCTTGTCATCGGCCTGCTGCCCGGCGAATCCGCGCCCACCGTCATGCGGCTCAACGAACCGCTGCGCGCCTATCTGGAAAAGCGCCTGCATCTGCCGGTGGAGATCGTCGTCGGCGCCAATTACGCCGCGACTTCGGAAGCCCTTCGTTTCGGTCGGCTCGACATCGCCTATCTCGGCCCGGTGACCTACATCCTGCAATCGAAGAAGGTTCCGCTCGAACCCTTCGCCCGGCCTTCGCATACCTCGGTCGGACCGACCTTCCAGGCGACGATCATCGTCCCCGCCGACAGCCCGGCCAAAACCCTCGCCGATCTCAAGGGCGGCGACATTGCCTTTGGCGACCCGGCCTCGACCTCTGGAACCTGGGTTCCGCGCTGGCAATTGCTGCATGAGGGGCTGATATCCGGCCGCGATTACACGCTTCGCGTGCTCGGCGCCCATGACGCCGTTGCGCTGGCCGTGGCCAATAAAAAGGTCGCCGCCGGCGGACTCTCCAAGCCGATCTATGAGCGCCTGCTGAAAGAGGGCAAGATCGCGTCCGACAAGGTGCGAGTCCTCGAGGATTCACCGCCAATCCCCGAGTATATGTGGACGTTCCGCGACGGACTCGACCCAGAATTCAAGGAAGAGATTCGCAAGGCTTTTGTCGAAGTGGACGATCCCGCCGCGCTGGCCGTATTCCGTGCGGAAAGATTCATCCCTTGCGCCGACGCCGATGTCGATCGGGTGCGCGATTGGATCGCCGCGATCCAGGCGGTGAGCGCCCAGACCGCCTGGGCGCCGGCGCAATGAACGCCGCCGCGCCGGCGGCCTTCGACAGCCTGGCGCCGCAGTGGCGACGCCAGCAGGCGAGGCGGCTGGCGGTTTTTTTCGCCGCGGCCGCGATTGTCGCGAGCGCTTTCGCCTATGCCGGCGCGCTGGATTTCGCCCGCTATTTCGACGCCGGTCCAACCATCGTCCAATTGGCGCGGGACTCCCTGCCACCCGATTTCGCCCGCTGGCGCGAATGGGGGCGGCCGCTGCTGGAGACGCTGGCGACCGGCGTCGCCGGCACGGCGCTCGGCGGTTTTCTGGCTCTGCCGCTCGCGGCGCTGGCCGCGCGCAATGGCGGCGCGCCGCTGATTTCGCGGGAACTCCTGCGCTTCGGCCTGGGCGCGGTGCGCGCCATTCCCGGCCTAATCTGGGGCGTGATCTTTGTCGCGGCGGTGGGTTTCGGCCCCCTTCCCGGTGTGCTGGCGCTCGGCGTGCATTCCACGGGCATGCTCGGCAAATTGTTCTTCGAGGCGCTGGAACATGTCGATCCCGCCCCGAGCGCGGCCCTGCGCGCCCAAGGCGTGTCGAAACTCGGCGTGTTCCGTTTCGCGCTTCTGCCACAGGCGCTGCCCCGGCTGACCGACGCGCTGATCTATCGGCTCGAACATAATCTGCGCGCGGCGACGACGCTCGGCATTGTCGGCGCCGGCGGCTTCGGGCTAGAAATCGTCACCGCCTTCCACCTGTTCGAATATCGCGAGGCCTCTGCGCTGATCCTGGTGCTGCTCAGCCTGATCACAACCGTGAATTTTTTCGGCGCGACGCTGCGGCAAAGGTTTTTGCACAGCGCCTGACGCCCGCGCCGCCGCTATGGCTTGCGCGCCGCAAACGCCTGATTGTTATAGGCTCCGGGGATCGGACGCTGGATCTCGATGAATCCCATCCCGGTCGCCGCGTGGCAGCCGTTGCAGGCCTCGGTCAGGCCGTCGAAAGCCTGGACGAATTTCGCCTTGTCTTGCGCCTTAACCGCCTTGCCCAAACCTTCCAGCGGCGCAGTCACGAAGCGTGGCAATAGATCGGCGATGCGCGCATCGTTCTTGAACTTGGGATGATAGGCGACCGCGTCCTCAAAACCCTCGCCAAGCTCGTCGAGCTCATATTGGGCGAGGTCCCAATTGTCGGCGGCGCCGGCGTACCAAAGCTTTTCGTGACGCATCTGGGTGGCCCCCATGGTCTCGCCCATGCCGGGAACATAGAGTTTGGGCGCGGATTTGCCGGCGTATCCGGGATTGGCAAGCGCGGCGGCGAGCGCACACAGGACGATGGCTGTCGTTTTCATTTTACCCTCTCTGGACTGGAGGCGCCGGCGATGGCGCCCGCCGGCGCCTTGGCTTCAGAACGTCTTGGTGACGCCCAGATAAACGCCCCTGCGCGGCAGATATTGCGGCGCCCAGACGCCAATGCCGGTTCCGTCGCGGATTTCGTATTTCAAATCCGCGACATTGGTGACGTCGAGGCGAACCTTGAGATCGGACCCGTCATCGAGCTTGAACGTGTGGGTCAGGCCCAGATTGAAGGTCGCATAGGGCGAAAGCTCGACCGAATTGCAGAAGCCGCTGTAGAGGCCGCTGCCATAGAGCATGTCGGCGTAAATCCTGGTCTTGTTCCAGCTATAGGCCACGCCGGCCGAGGCCGTCCATTTCTGGTCGTGATCGAGATGGTACCAATGGTCCGACATATAGGCGACCCAGGAGGCGGGAAACTGCCATTGTCCCGTGGTGACGCCATAGGCGAGCGCCTGGGAGCGGGTGACATTGCCCCAGAAGGAAAAGTCGTTCCAGTCGTAGGTGAGCGTGAAATCTATACCGCGCACCAAACCTTTTTGGGAATTGTTCGGTGAGAAAATCATCGCGGGACCGAATTGACCCTCGTCGAGGGTGAATTCCTTGTCCTTGAGATAGGCGTCGACGCCGACGCGCAGCTTTTTGTCGAACAGATCCTGATTGGCGCCGATGTCGTAATAGGTGTAGCGCTCGGCCTTGACCGCCGCCGTGTCGCCAAGCAGCGAGGGATCGACGCCATTGGTCGTGCCGTTGAACATGGCGATGTTGCCCGCGCGGATCAGTTCGAGCGGCGGCGGGGTGAAATAGCGGCCGTAGCCAGCGTGCAGCGCGGTCTCCTCGACCGGCTTCCAGGTGATATTGAGGCGCGGGCTGATCTGGTTCTCGGTGATGAAGGCCGACCAGAGATCGCCGCGCAGGCCGCCGTTGACGGTCAATTGTCTGGTGACCTTCCATTCGTCCTGGATATAGCCGCTGACCAGTTCGCCGGTCTTGGAATAATTGTCGGTCAGAACGATCGGCTGGCTGGAGGTCTGCGCCCATGCGGCCTGCGACTGGTCCCAGGCGGCGGGCAAAACCGCATCGGTGGTGTTGACGGTCGCGTGCTGGACGCTGACCGCCGCGCCGCCGCGCAGCGTATGGCTGTCATTGAGCTTGTCGCTGACGTCGGTCTGGAAATTATTGCTCAGCAACCGGTGGTCGGCGGCCGAGGCTATGCCGTTGAAGACGACGTCGCCGACCACATCGGGTTTGAAATTCAGGTCGCTGGCGCGAAACGACTGGCTGATCTGCAAATCGACATCGCCCAGTTTTTTCTGATAGCCGAGGATTTCGTAATAGGCGTATTCGCTCTGGCGTTCGTTCAATTTGGAGGAATCGAAAGTGGCGACCGAGTTGTAGGTGTAAAGCGGCGGCGAACCGGTGATGTTGGGAATCTGGAATGTATTGTTGTTGCCGCTGACAATGAAGGTGAGGCGGCTTGAGGCGTCGATCAGATAGGAGAGATTGGCGAAACCCTTGAAGACATTGGTTTGGTCATGAGAGGGGAAATAGCTCGGCGCGGGATTGGCCATGCCGATGGCGTCGTGATTGAAGGCGAAGTTGCCATAATAGGTCCATTGGCCGCTGCCGCCGCCATATTCGATGGTGGTGCGCGCGGTATCGTAACTGCCGCCATAGACCGAAATCGAGCCGCCATTGGCGGTCTGGCCGGTCTTGCCGGTCATGTCGACGATGGCCGCAGTGCGTCCGCCATATTGCGCCGGCAATGTGCCGGTGATCATAGAGACGGAATCGAGATTGCGGGTCGCAAGCTCCTGACCATAACCGATCA
Organism: uncultured Alphaproteobacteria bacterium; assembly: GCA_963804045.1. GTDB lineage: Bacteria > Pseudomonadota > Alphaproteobacteria > Rhizobiales > Beijerinckiaceae > Rhodoblastus. Next base: position 225,957 of record CAWDOR010000004.1, read on the forward strand.
ACCCGTCAGGCAGCAGGAAACCGTCAATGCGATATTGCAGATTGGCTTCCTCGCCGCGCACATGCAGGCGCTTGTCGAGCTCGTCCTGCGCCACGCCGGGAAAGCGGTAAAAGGTCTGGTCGAAGGGAGCGTCCTGGCCTTGGGACTGGGTGTCGATCTTTTTGGCGTCGAGCGTGTAGCGGGTGGCGCCGAGTTCGGGCGCGATCTCTTGGCGCGCCTTGTCGAGGGCTTTCATCTCCTCGACGACGATTTCAGGGAGAACCGTGACTCCGTCGGGATTTCGTTCGGCGGCCAGCAGCGAACGGGCGCCGCCCAGCAGCGCCAGGCAGGAAACGCCGAACCGCAGGGCGCGCGCGTGGGAAAGGGTTGAATGTGTCATGCGGGCATTCCGGAACAGAATTGAACATGGCTCCGCCGTCGCTTGACTCGCTCGATGTCTGAGGCGTTCCGCAGTTGCGAAGCTGGGGTTTAGGGCGTTTTCAGCGGATGGATTGACCGGTGTCCATGGCGTCTCCTGACGGCGACCGCCCACGCGGCGCGAAGGCGCGCGCGACGATCTCGATTTCTAGGGAAACGGCTCATGCCGCAGTCGGCCGCCTTTTTTTCGGGGCGGCATGTTCGGCTTCGCGCCAGACCGGCGGCAAAGGCGAAGGACGGGAGTTTTTGGCTCCCCAACCCACTTTGCAGGATCGGCGCCAAGGCTAACCCCTGCTCCTTTCACGCGTCTTCCGCAGATTTCGTGCCGCAGCCAGAAACAAACGCACCAAATTGTGCCTTTCACCAAAACGTAAGTTCGGGGTCGAACAGGCGCGGGCTCCCTGCTGACCTCGTGGATGACGCATGTCTCGTGACATGTACGCGCCCGGAAAGTGTTTTCACGACGAACAAGACCTTCTGTCACCGTTTGCGCAAATATACATAGAGCCACGTAATTTATCATAATATGACTCGTTTCGAAAATACAATTACACAACTAAAATTAGTTAAGCCCGTCGTTTATTGCGATTTATGCATTGAATATATTTTGCGCCACGCTCTTACGATTGGAAACTGGCCAAATTTCACTCGGTTTTCGTGAAACGAAATTCGGCCGCCTTCACCCAACTTCGACGCTGCGCATTCGTCTCGCCGTCGCCCGCGCGCTTGCGGCGGCGCCTGACCTGCTGCCGATGGACGAGCCTTTTGGCGCGCTCGACATCGGGTTGCAGCGCTCGCTTCAGGATATTGTCGCCGCCCAAGTCGCGGACGCCGGCTCCGCTGCGCTGTTCGTCACCCATGATATTGCCGAGGCGGTGCGGCTGGCGAACCGCATCGTCGTGCTGTCGCTGCGGCCGCCGCCTTGCTGCGTGAAATCCCCTGTTTTCAATAGGCGGTCTCCTCGGCCAGTTCCCCGGCGGCGGCCCCGGCTCACGGCGGAAAAATGGCCCCGCTATTGCTATGCAAACATGAGCGCCGCCCCGTTCGGGCGTCTCGCCTTCCGCCCGTTCCCGGGCTCAACTCCGAAAGGTCAAATCCATGTCGGAAACCTCGTCTGGCGCCATCAAATCCATCGTCGACGGCAGCGACGTCGTCGCCTTTATCAACGGCGTTCCCGCCCAGCCGCAATGCAGCCTTTCGGCAGCGATGGTGTCAATTCTTCACCGTCTCAACGCCCAATTCAAACCAGTAAATCTGCTTTCCAACCCGCGTATTCGCGAGGGCCTCGCCGAGGCCAAGCCGCAACTCTTCGTCAAGGGCGAATTCGTCGGCAATTCCGATATCGTCAAGGAAATGTACGCATCGGGCGCCCTGACCAAGCTGCTGACCGACAAGGGCGTTGCGATTCGCCCGGTCTGACCGGGCGCGCGTCTTGTTCTCGCTTTCAGAGCAAGACGCGCCGCCTCTGGCGGCGTGTTCTCATTTTCGGAGAAGGACGCGCCGCCTACGACTGCGGATCGGGCGCCGGGGCTTGCTCAACCGCGATCTTTTTCGATCAGATCGTTTTGCTGGCAATAGGCTTCCTGCCCCCGCTTGAATTCGCTCAGGGTGAATTCAAAACCCTCTTCGCGCAAAGCCGACCAGCTCGCCTCCTCATCGTCGCTCAAAAGGCTCATCCGCGCGCGGAATTCCTCGTCGGCGTGCATGCGCTTGATATAGGCGAGAGCAGATTCAACGGACATGTGCAGGTTTCCGACGGTCGTACGAAAATGTTGCTTCTGGGAATTGCCGCCCAATGCCTTCCCAGCGTAAAAACAAGCAAAGGGAGCGCGCTCAGTAAGCGGTCTGCGCGGCCAGCTCCTCGCCAGTGCGCCGCGCGATGGCACGGCGCATCCACAGCGGCTGAAAGCCCGACATCATGGTCTGCACCTGGACGATGACCTCGTCGATCGAGCGCGCATGTTCGGTCTTGACCGGAAACACTTTCAATTCGTTGACGCGGACGGCGGCGACATCGGACAGGCCCATCGTGAACAGCACCGAGACACCCTCCAGCGAATTCACCCGTTCCGTCAGCGGGTCGAAGCCCGTGCCGTCATCGTTCTCCATATCGTCCATGATGCATTTGCCGCCATTCGCCGCCATGCCGCCGCCGGCCGCCTTGCCCTTGGAGCGTCGGACGAATTGCAGCGCGTCGATGAATTCGGAATCGTCAGGCGACACGTCGTAAAGCACGAAATTCTTCGCGGCGACAAAATTAGCGTCGAGGTTCACCAGGCTGTCGGTGGTGATGGCGATGCGCAGATGCTGGCCTTCCATGGCTCCAACTCCTTTTCTTGATCAGGTCATCGGCTGTCCGACGACGATCTTTTCTCTGGCGAAACGGGTGCGGAACGCCGCCGGCAGCGACAGGGCGTCGGGGGTGCGCGCTTCCCATCTGGGCAGGTCGGCGCGGGCGATTTTTTGCTCCTTCAGCGCCTCGACCGGAAGGATGTGCAGCACGTCATCGAGCACGACGTAAAAGTCGATGGCGTAGCGCGCGGGATCGCGATAGCGCTCGCCGATCTCGAAATGGACATGATCGCCATCGAAACTCGCCTTGGGATTGTCGCAGTCGAAGCGGAAATGGCGGTTGAATGGCGGCCGGCGGCGGAACTGGTAGAGGATGCGGTCCTCGTCGGAAAAACGCTTGATCTCCGCGACCAGATCGCAAAACATTTCCGAGAACAGCCACTCGACATAGGCCTCGGGATAGATGCTGTCGCGGGCGTAAAACCAATAGGCGACCATGGTCTCGATCAGGTCGAGCCCGGCGGCGGTGATCTCCAGCATCAGCGCCACGCCGTCGATGGCGCCATTCAGGCAGATGACGCCGTCGCGCAAATCGACATGGCCATGCGGATGAAACGAAACCTTTCGCATGATGCGCGTGATGCGGTGCAATTCCGCAAGCACCTTCTCGATCTGGCTGGTCTTGGGCATTTCCTTGCAGCGCGCCCAGGCGGTCAGCGGATGCTGGGTCGGATAAACTCCGGCAAGCGCGGCCTCGAACACCAGCGCGGCGCGAGCGGCGGCGGCGATGCGCTCCATCGGCACGTCCTCAGGCAGAGGCGGCTCGGAAAAACTCAGCGCCTTGCGCTTGGTGTAGAGTTCGACCTGGCGATATTCGGGCAGCCGCACCTTGTTCGACCAGCCGAAATCCGGATTGGCGAAAAGCTTTTGCGTGAATCCCATGGCTGACCTACCCAGGAAGAAGCGACGATCGATCCCTCTCCCCGCGCGATTTGCGCGCGGGGAGAGGGGGATAGCGGCGCGAGGATTGGAACGGCGACGCGCCGCTTTTTGTTGGCGCATATTCTTATCCAAAAACCGGCAACCACTTTTTGGGAATATGCGCGGAAAGCTCACCAGGTGTTGAGCAGCCATTCGCGGTCGCGGGTATATTCCATGTGCGCGAACATGGCGTTGGCGATCTGCTCGCCGAGCAGCATGGCGCCCTTGTAGCCCATGGTCGGATGGCGATAGAGGCCCGCACGATCGAAGGTCGGGAAGCCCACCCGCGCCATGGGAATATTGGCGTCGATGGCGACGTAGCGGCCCTTGGAATGGCCGAGGATCAGATCGTATTTCTTCGACGGATCCTTGACGCGGCGCTCCAGTTCCCAGAGGTCGGCGTTGCAGACGACTTCCATGTCGAAATTGACCGTGTTCTTCAGGCCGATAATGCGCGGGTCCTTCTTGTAGCGCGTATTGTCGTCGCCCAGCAGCAGCAGGGTCGGCTCAAGTTCGACCTCGAGGCAGAATTCGGCGAGGCCGATCACCAGGTCGGGATGACCGAAGATCGCCACTTTCTTGTTGGCGAAGAACATGTGGGCGAGATCCTGTAGCGCGTCGAGGGCGACGCCGCGCTCATGGACCAGCGAGGCCGGAATCGGCTTGCCGGTGATCTCCGAGATTTTTTCCAGCATGGCGTCGGTATTGGCGATGCCATAGGGCGCCGAGACCTGGTAGCCGGGGACGTCGAATTCCTTCTTCAGGAAATCGACCGTCGAGGCCGCCTCGTAGCGCGCCAGCGACAGCGAGGCGGAAGCTCCGGTGGAGGCCTTGATGTCCTCGACCGTGGTGCGGCCGTGGGTGTGGATGGTTTTATCGGGCAGCATGGGCGAGTCGAAATCTTCGGTGTCCATGAAGATATCGGCGTCAACGCCCATTTCCTTGGCGTAATGTTTCAGCAACTGCACGTCGCCGGGATTGACCCAGCCGGGGAAAATATTGAGCTTGCCGGTCGGAGCCGCCTTTTCCTTGGCGATGGTCTTCCAGGTGGAAAGCACGCATTCCGAGTAACCGCCGACCTGGCTCGATTTGAAGCTGGGCGTGTGGCAGGGGACGATATGGACTTCGCGGCCCGGGAATTCCACGGCGATCTGGTCCAGCGCATATTTGATGTTGCCCTCGATGTCATCGCCGATGACTTCGGTCGAGCAGGTGGTGATCACCTGGATGATGCGCAGATCGGGATAGCGGCGCACCAGAGTGAGCAAGCCGTCCTGAATGCGCTTGTGACCGCCGAACACCGCCGAGTCCTCGTGCAGCGAGGTCGAGGCGACGTCGAAGTTTTCCTTGAAATGCTGGGCGAACAGCAGGCGCACGAACATGGTGCAGCCCTGACCGCCATGAACCAGCGGAATGCAGTCCTTCATGCCAATGCCGGCATATTGCGCGCCGGCGGGCTGACAATCATACATAGGATTGATGACGCCAGCGCGTTCGCGCGTCGTGATTTCGCAACCCATCGGGGCGCTCCTTCAAGTTGAGGTTTAAGGAACGGTCGCCGCCTTGAAGCGGCGACCTTTGTCATCGGCTCAATAGAGCGAGTGGTTCAATTCGTGGTTCAACGAATTGGTGATGGTGTGGTCGCGCAGCATGGCCTTCAGTTCGCCGAGCAATTCGGTGATCCGGGTCGGCTCAAGCTTCTCCAGCCAGGGGAAGTTTTCCTTGAAGTCCTTCACCATCTCCTTGGCGTCGGCATAGAACAGCCGCTCCATGGGGGTGTGCTTCTTGGGCTCGCGGCCATGCAGCATGTCGTTGGCCGCATTGCAGATGCCTTCGATATTCTCCTCGCGGTCCCAGGTCCGCGAGAAGAACTGCCAGAGGTAACGCATCTGGACATAGTTGAAGAGTTCGAGGGCTTGTTGCTCGCTCATTCCGCGGCCTCCTTCAGCAGGGCGGCGGCGCCGCCAATGTTCTTGCCGGCGAGTTTCAACAACGGGTTATGCACGGCGTTATAGGTGTCGCGGGCCAGATTGACGAAGCCTTCGAAACCCATGTAGGGGCCGTTGTGATAACCGTGGCCGTTGACATAGGGGATGTGCAGCTTCTTCACGAGTTCGCCGACGCGCGGGCCGGTGAAGATCACGTCCGGCTTGACCAGATCGATGATCTCGAAAAATTCGAGCTCGTTGCCGTCATCGATGTAATAGGTGCCGGCCTGGCCGCGGGCGATGACCTTCTCGAAATCTTCCTGATGGCCGAATTTCGAGGACATGGCGACCACCTGGATGCCCAGATCGTCTTCGACGGACTTGGTCCAATGCCACAGGCGCGGACCGCCGGTCCAGATCGCCATTTTCTTGCCCTGCAGGCGCTCCTTGTACCAGTCGAGCTGGGGCTTCCACTTGGCGTATTCCTCGGCGATCAACGCTTCGCCACGGTCTTCGATGCCGAAGAAGGCGCAGATTTTTCTGATGCCTTCGGCCATATACGAAAAACCCCAGCTGTCGATGTCGAGGCGGGGGATGCCGTACTGTTTCTTCAGCTCATTGGCGATGTAGCCGGAGGAGCGGGCGCAGTTGACGACGTTGAGCTGGGCGCGATGCATGCAGCGCAGATCGTCATAAGTGCCGTTGCCGGTGAAATGGGCGATGACCTGGATGCCCAGACGATCCCAGTAGGTCTGGAGCAACTGGGTGTCGCCCTGGATGTTGAAGTCGCCGATGAAGTTCATCGTATATTCGCTGGTGATCTCCGGCTCCAGCGTGCCGACCTTTTCATTGATCCAGCCGATGTTGAGGACGTGGTGGCCCTTCGACTGGGAGACGCCGGCGAAGCCGGGGCATTCGCAGGTGAAGATGTCCACGTCGGGACGCTCCTTCATGACCTGCTTGGCCACCGCCTTGATGTCATCGCCGATCAGCGCCGTCGGACAGGTGGTGTAGACGAACATGCGCTTGATATCCGGCATTTCGTCGAAAGCTTCGTTGATCGACTTTTCGAGACGCTTCTCGCCGCCGAACACGATGTGGCTTTCCTTCATGTCCGTCGACCAGACATATTTCATGTTGAAATGGCCGTTGTCGGTCGGATAGCGCTTGGTGTGCCAGGTGTCATAGGCGCAGCCGATCGGCCCATGGATCATCTGGATGGTGTCCTTCAGCACGCCGCCGATGACGAGCTTGGCGCCGCAGAAGGCGCAGCCGCGCTCGGACAGCGTGCCGGGAATGGTGGAGGCGTTGGAAATCGGCAGGTAATCGCGCTGATCCTCGCCCTCGACCTTGAGGTAGATGTGCTTTTCGCGTTCCGGAATGGCCTTGTCGCACTCCAGCAATACCATAGGCATGAGTCGTCCTCCTCACGGAATGTGAGCTGAAAATTTGCTCTCTCGGATGGCGGCGACGGACTGGCAGTGGATTGGCTCCGGCGCCGTTGGCAGCCATGATCGCAGGAAGCGTGCCAAGTTCTGATTGATTTATTCGCCTTACATATTGAAGGGCGCGATTCCGGCGCCAACCCCTGCTTTTCCGGGGAATTTTATTTGCGGAGCGCCGGGCGCGCGCGGGCAAGGCTCCCCTGAATTGTTCCGGAACGTAAAAATCGGCCGCCAGACCACATTTCCGTTCCGCACCGACGCCGCACCGATTGGTACGAAATTTCTAACTTCTGTACGCAAGCGCGAAGAGACAGGGCCGAATGACGCGGTTTTTCTGAGAATTCATCTTGGCACGGCTGTTGCAAATACTATCGCCGAGCAAGATGCGAGGATGCGCCATGCTGGATACGGTCCTTGAACAAATCCCGGAGACATCCGCCAAGGCGACAGCCGACGGGTCAAAAGGCCTTACTCTGCGCGTCGCCGTGGCGACCCGCGAGGGCCAGCGCGTCGATCTCCATTTCGGCCATGCCGAAACTTTCGCGGTCTACGATCTCGACCAGGCCGGTGCGCAACTCGTCGAAACCCGGCTGGTCGCCGATCACGCCCTCAATGAAGAGGAAGACCCGCGCGACACGATTTATCGCATGATCGCCGACTGCAAGGTCCTGCTGGTCGCCAAGATCGGCGGCGCCCCACAGGAAGCTTTGGCCGCGCTCGGCATCGAGGCGACCAATATGTACGCCGGCAAGAACGTCGATCTGGCCCTGCGCGAGCTTTACGACACGAAAAAGGCCGCCGCCGAAAACACGGCGATCGACACATCCGAATTCGCCCTGGCCCACGCCATGCTGCGCGTCGCCGACCTCGACCGCGCCGTCGATTTCTATACCCAAAAACTCGGCATGACCGTGCTGGAGCGCCGCGAGCACAAGAAGAACCAGTTCTCGCAGGCCTATCTCGGCTACGCGCAAGGCTTTGCCGGCATGACCATCGAGCTGGTGCAGAACTGGCAGCGCGACGAGGCCTATCAGCCCGGCGACGCCTTCGGCCATATCGCCATTCAGGTGACAAATATCGTGCGTCTTTGCGACCGCCTCGCGGCGGAAGGCGTGGCGATGCCCCGACCGCCCCGGGGACAAAGACATGGCGAGAGCACCGTCGCCTTCATCGTCGATCCCGATGGCTACCGGATCGAATTGATTCAAGCGCCGCCGCCAGGCGAGACGGCGGCGTTCGAAGAAGCCCGAGACCAATAACCCCGGCAGACAGGAGCATGACATGGCTAAACTGAGACAAATCGCTTTTTATGGAAAGGGTGGCATCGGCAAGTCCACCACCTCGCAGAACACCCTCGGCGCCCTTGCCGAAATGGGCCAGAAAATCCTGATCGTCGGCTGCGATCCCAAGGCCGAATTCGACCCGCCTGATTCTGCACGCCAAGGCCCAGGACACCATCCTGTCGCTGGCCGCCGAAGCCGGCTCGGTCGAGGATCTCGAACTCGAAGACGTGCTGAAGGTCGGCTACCGCGACATCAAATGTGTCGAATCCGGCGGCCCGGAGCCCGGCGTCGGCTGCGCCGGCCGCGGCGTCATCACCTCGATCAATTTTCTGGAGGAAAACGGCGCCTATGACGATGTCGATTACGTCTCCTACGACGTGCTCGGCGACGTGGTTTGCGGCGGCTTCGCCATGCCGATCCGCGAGAACAAGGCCCAGGAAATCTACATCGTCATGTCCGGCGAGATGATGGCCATGTATGCGGCCAACAACATCTCCAAGGGCATTCTGAAATACGCCAATTCCGGCGGCGTGCGCCTGGGCGGGCTGGTCTGCAACGAGCGCCAGACCGACAAGGAATATGAACTGGCGGATTCGCTGGCGAAGAAACTCGGCACCAAGCTGATCCATTTCGTGCCGCGCGACAATATCGTCCAGCACGCCGAACTGCGCCGCATGACGGTGATCGAATATGCGCCGGACAGCAAGCAGGCCGGCGAATATCGCGCCCTGGCCAACAAGGTGCACAACAACTCCGGCAATGGCATCATCCCCTCGCCGATCACCATGGACGAACTCGAAGACCTGCTGATGGAACATGGCATCATGCAGGCGATCGACGAGAGCCAGGTCGGCAAGACCGCCGCCGAACTGGCCGTCGGCTGATCCCAACTCCGGCCCGGATTTTTCAGAAATCCGGGCCGTCTTTTTGGAGCGTCGCCATGAGTGTCGAATCCGCCGTCGCCTATATCAAGCGCATGCAATCGGACCAGGATTTTCGCAAGAAAATGAACGAGATTTCGGAAGATGAAGATGCGAGTTGGGCCGCCGTCAAGGAAGCCGGCTACGATTTTTCGATGACCGAATTCAAGAAGGCCCAGGATGTGATCTATGAGGAAAACGGCATTACGCCAATGTGATTTCCTCTCATGCGACGATGCAAAAAGGGCGCGATCATCGCGCCCTTTTTCTTTTGGCGGCGGCGACAAAAATGGCGGCGCTCGCGCGTCGCCAGTCACTTCGCCCTGGGAGGGAACTGTTATTTGCGATAGCGCAGCAAGGCCTGACGCTTGCTTTCGAAATATTGCGAAATTTTCTCGCCCAGTTCGCCGCCGACAGGCACGCCGTATTTTTCGGCGGCGCGGCTCAATTGCGGCCCATCCACCCCGGTGAGCGAGGCGACGCCGGCATTGGCGAGCGCCAAGACGCGGCGCTGCAAGACCTCATCGGTGTTTTCGCCGAGCCATGTGTCGCGGATCACACCCGGCGCGTAGGTTTCCGGCGCGACGAACTTGCCGCCCGCCGTCTGGATGGCTGCGGCCATGGCGATATCCGCCAGCAGCAGATTGTAAAACTGGTTGTCCGTCATTTCAGCCATTTCAGTTTGCTCCAAGCAAAGCTAAGCGGCGCCGCCGCGACGATAGTTCTTGTAATTGATGTTGTATTTTTCCATGCGCAGCCCGAGGATGCGCCGCGTCAGGCCGAGCTCCTTCGCCGCTTCGGTGGTGTTGCCATTGTGGTTCTTCAGCGCCTCGACGATCATTTCATATTCGACCGCCTGGATTTTCGCCTCCACGCCGCATCCAAATGTCGTGCCGGTTTCGGCCGAGGTTTGCAGCGAGGGCGGCAGATTATAGCCATGGATCACAGCGTCGTCGGAGAGGATCACCGCGCGCTCGATGACATTTTCCAATTCGCGAACATTGCCCGGCCAATGATAGGCCATCAGCATGTTGAGCGCCGGAGTCGAGATGCGCTTGACCTCCTTGCCCATCTCCTCCGCGCTGGCCGCGATGAAATGGTCGGCGAGCAGGATCACGTCGCTGGCACGGTCGCGCAGCGGCGGAATGGTGATCGGGAAGACATTGAGGCGGTAAAACAGATCCTCGCGGAACTGGCCCTTGGCGATCATATCGGGCAGATCGCGATTGGTGGCGGCGATGATGCGCAGATCGACTCGCACCGGCTTGGAGCCGCCGACGCGCTCGAAGGTGCGCTGCTGCAAGACGCGCAACAGCTTGGCCTGCAAGGGCAGGCTCAACTCGCCGACTTCGTCCAAAAAAATCGTGCCGCCATCGGCCATTTCGAACCGGCCCTTGCGCTGGGCGATAGCGCCGGTGAAGGCGCCCTTTTCGTGGCCGAACAGTTCGCTCTCGACAATGCTTTCCGGCAAAGCCGCACAATTGAAGACGATGAAGGGACCGTCGGCGGTGGGGCTGTTGTAATGAATGGCGCTGGCCACCAATTCCTTGCCGACGCCGCTTTCGCCCAGCACCAGCACGGTCGCCTTGGTGGAGGAAACCTTGTCGATGAGTTGGTAGATATCCTGCATCGGCTTCGAATTGCCGATGATATTGCCGGGCTTGTATTTTTTCTTCAGCTCGTTTTTCAGCCGAAGATTCTCGCTTTCCAACCTCACCTTTTCGACATTTTCGAGCATATAAAGTTCGACGGCGGGCGCGATCATCGAGCCGAGCGTCGCCACAAGCTCCATGTCCTGTTTCAGCAAGTGCCGGTCGAGATAGACTCGCTCGGCGGAAATGGCGCCGAGCACCTTTTTCGCATGGGTGATCGGCACGCAGAAGAACGAGGCCTTCATGCCGGCGCCATCCTCATGCGCCTTGGTGCGGTCGAGAAAGCGGCTGTCGTCCTGGATATGCGGGACCATGATGGGCTCGCCCGATTCCACGACTTCGCCGGTAATGCCCTCGCCCGGTGAATAGACGCCGCGCGATTTCTCGATGTCGGAAAGCCCGAAGCTGCGATGGATGGTGATGGTTTCGGAACTGCGGTCGTAGAGCGTCACCGCGCCGCGGGATATCTTCAGCCGCTTCTTCATGACGTTGAGAATGATGTTCAGCGATTGCTCCAGGTCTTCGCTGGCCGAAATCACCTGGCTGATCTTGTAAAGCGTCGGCAGGACATTGATCCGGCACTCGCCGGTGAAACAATGCGAGAAATCCTCGAAGTCCTCGTCCAGATAGTCGGGAATAGCTTCTCTTTGCCCCATGCGACGTCCCATCTCGAGAAGGAGGCGGCCTCGCCGTCGAAACGGCCGAGATCAAGTTATTGCGCACGGGCGCGGCCTGCCCCCGGATTTGATGGAAAAGCAATATTGGCGCCATATAGGTTTTTCCGCAATATCACGCTACGCGCCATTTTTGTTTTTTGTTTGGAGATGAGTCTTTTAGTGTCCGATATAAACCTACTAGATGTAGTCTTGTTACATAACGGTACGATCCGGGCGGCTGCGCCGTCATTTCGCACGCCGGCGTCCGCGGCCGGCGGCCCCGCCACCCCATAAATCGCGATATGCCATTGATTATTATTTGTTTTATTCGTCATTTGCCGACTGGCCCGCGCCTTGCTGTTCTCCCCTCGAACTCATCTCCGGAGGATCGCATGAAGCCCGAGGACATCGCGGCATTGCTGAACGAGCCGGCCTGCGCCCATAACAAGAAGAGCAAGTCCGGCTGCGCCAAGCCGGCGCCGGGCGCCACCCAGGGCGGCTGCTGTTTCGACGGCGCCCGCAACGCCTTGCTGCCCGTCGCCGATGTCGCCCATGTGGTGCATGGCCCGATCGGCTGCGCCGGCTCCTCCTGGGACAATCGCGGCACCCGCTCGTCGGGCCCCGACACCTATCGGATCGGCATGACCACCGATCTCACCGATATGGACGTGATCATGGGGCGCGGCGAGAAGCGCCTCTATCAATCGATCAAACAGACGGTCGAAAGCCACAAGCCGGCGGCCGTCTTCGTCTATAACACCTGCGTTCCCGCCCTCCAGGGCGACGACATCGAGGCGGTGGCCAAACAGGCCGAGAAAAATTTCGGCGTGCCCGTGGTGCCCGTCGATTGCGCCGGATTCTATGGCAATAAAAACTTGGGAAATCGCGTCGCTGGCGACGCCGCGTACAAATATATCATCGGCGCGCGTGAGCCCGATCCGGTCCCGCCCGAGCTGGACATCCCCGGCGTAAAACGCCACGACGTCAATCTGGTCGGCGAATGGAACGTCGGCGGCGAATATTGGAACGTCTCGCCGCTGTTCGACGAGTTGGGGCTGCGCGTGCTGTGCAGCTTTTCCGGCGACAGCCGCTATGCTGAGGTGCAGACCATGCATCGCGCCGAGGCGAGCATGGTGGTCTGCTCCAAGGCCATGCTGGCGGTGGCCCGCAAGCTCGAGGACGATTACCGGATCCCCTGGTTCGAGGGCTCGTTTTACGGCGTCCGCGACACCTCCGAAGCTTTCAGAAACTTCGCCCGGCTGCTGGGCGATCCAGACCTGACCCAGCGCGTCGAAAAACTGGTCGCGCGCGAAGAAGCGCGCGTCGAGGCGGCGCTGGCGCCCTTGCGCGAAAAATTGCGCGGCAAGCGGGTGCTGATCTTCACCGGCGGCTACAAGAGTTGGTCGGTGGTCTCGGCCATGCAGGATCTCGGCATGACCGTCGTCGCCACCGGCACGGAAAAATCCACCGAGGAGGACAAGGCGCGAATCCGCGATCTCATGGGCCCCGAGGCCCGGATGATCTCCGACAATGACCAGAAAGCGCTAATCGACGTTTATCACGAAACCAGCGCCGATATTCTCATCGCCGGCGACCGCTACATCTATCCAACGCTCAAATCGCGCATTCCCTTCCTCGACATCGATCACGTCAGGCGCATCGGCTACGCCGGCTATGACGGGCTGATCGAACTGGCGCGCAATCTCGATCACGCCGTGCATTCGCCTGTTTGGGCCCAGGTGCGCTCCAGGCCGGAATGGGCGCGCCCCGCCCTGCCCCGCGCCGTGGCTTGAGGGAGACGCGCATGGCCGAGATTCTCACCCCCACCAAGCCTTTGAGCGTCAATCCTTTGAAAGCCAGCCAGCCGATCGGCGCCTCTCTCGCCTTTCTCGGCATTGCCGATTGCATGCCGCTGGAACATGGCGCGCGCGGCTGCACCTCCTTCAACAAACTGTTCTTCATGCGCCATTTCAACGAGCCGATCGCCTTGCAGACGACGGCCATGGACCAGACCACCACTGTATTGGGCGCCGACGATAATGTGGTCGAGGCGCTGGCGACGATCTGCAAGAAGAACGCGCCAAAGGTCATCGGCCTGGTGACCACGGGGCTGTCGGAAATGCAGGGCGCCGACGTGCCGCGCACCGTGCAGGATTTCCGCAAGAAACACCCTGATCTCGCCGATGTCGCCGTGATCGCCGTGAGCGCCAGCGACACGCTCGGCTGCCTGGAAACCGGCTTCGCCGCAGCCGTCGAAGCCATTGTCCAGACGCTCGTCCCGCGCCGTCCCGGCGGGCGGAAAAATCCGCGCCAGGTCAATGTTCTCGCCTCCTCCATGCTCAGCCCCGGCGATCTCGAGGAGTTGCGCGCCTGGATCGAAGCCTTCGGTCTCAGCCCGATTCTGCTGCCCGATCTCGGCGCCTCGCTCGATGGCCATTTGATCGAACAGGGTTTTTCTACCCTCACCTATGGCGGCGTGAGCCGCGAGGACATCGAGAGCATGGGCGAATCCGTCGCCACACTGGTCATCGGCCGCTCGATGAACCGCGCCGCCGATTTTTTGGCCGCGCAGACTGGCGCGCCCGATTATCGCTTCGACCAGTTGATCGGCCTGAAAGATTCCGACGCTTTCACCGAAGTCCTGTCCGAAATTTCCGGCCGCCCGGTCCCCAAATATTTCGCCAGGAAACGCGATCAATTGACCGACGCCATGGTCGATTGCCAGTTCCAGTTCGGCGGCGCGCGGATCGGCGTCGCCGGCGACAGCGACCTGCTCGGCGCCCTGGTCGAGTTTTTTCATGGCATGGGCGCGCATCTGGTCGCGACCGTGGCCTCGGCGCGCGCCAACCGGCTCGCCGATCTGCCGATCGATGAGGTGATCGTTGGCGACCTCGAGGATTTCGAAACGCTTGCGCGCCAATGCGAGGCCGATCTGCTCGTGACCAATTCCCACGGCGTCGAGGCGGCGCGGCGCAGCGGCGCGGCGCTGCTGCGCGCGGGGTTCCCGATCTACGACAGCTATGGCGCCCATTCCGACGCCTGGATCGGCTATGGCGGCACAAGGCGACTGGTTTTTACCGCCGCCAATTTGCTCAGCAATCATTATCAGGAATTGAAGCCTTACGTTTCCAAATACAAGCAGGCTGCGGAGTAGACGATGCTGAAAATCGCCTTCGCCTCCACCGACAAGCAGAAAGTCGACATGCATTTCGGCGGCGCCGAAAGCCTTGTCATTTACGATGTCTCTCCGGGACGCGCCGATCTGGTCGGCGTGATGGAATTCTACAAAGCCGAACAGGTTGGCGAGGCCGGTCGCGCCGGCGTCGCCGGAACCGTCGCCGACAAGGTCATTCCCAAACTCGATTTCGTCGAGGGCTGCGCCGCCGTCTATGCCGCTTCGATCGGCTCCAACTCTGTGCGCCGGCTGATGAAGGCGGGGATACAGCCGGTGGTGGTCGACGAAGGCCATGACATTGTCGATCTGCTCAATGAGGTCAGCCTGGCGCTGGTCTATGGCGGCCTGCCCTGGGTGGACAAGGCCAAGAAGAAGTTCGAGGCGGCGGCGCCCGCGCCGGTCGCACAGGCGGCCGACAGCCGCAAGCTGATCGCTTCCGTCGAAGAATTGGAGTGAGCCATGCGCCTCGCCTTCTCCAATCTCACTCTGCCCGCCTTCGATCACCTCGCCTATCTCGGGGATATGCGCGCCTTTGGCGTCGAGGGCATTGAGATCGCCCCCGACCACACCTGGAGCCGGCCCCATTTCGGCAAGGGTTTTCGCGCGCAGGAGATCGCCACTTACGGGCAGGCGGCGCGGCTGGCCGGGCTGGAGATTATCGGCTTGCATGCGCTGCTCGGCGGCCGCCCGGAATTCGGCATTTTCGAAGATGCGGACATCCGCCATCACACCATCGCCCATCTCGTCCATCTCTCGACGATCTGCCGCGATCTCGGCGGCAGGACGCTGATCCTCGACTCGCGCTGGGCGCGGCAGATGGAGCGCAAGGAGGCCTTCATCCAATGCCGCGCTTTCCTCGAAAGGCTGCTGCCAAAAATCGAGAATCACGGCACCATTCTCTGCTTCGCGCCGCTGGCGCCCGACGAGGGCGATTTCTGCCGTCTCGCGCCGGAATTGTTGATGCTGGTCGACGCCATCGACCATCCGTCCTTCGGTCTCCACGTCGCCACCGCCGGTTTCGCCGCCAATGGCGAAACCGGTCACCGCAATTTCGCCGCCCGTCGCGGCAGGCTCGACCATGTCCATATCGACGAACCGGGCCGCGTGGCCCTGGGCGTGTCGGGCAAAGTCGATCACGCCGATGTCCGCCGCCACCTGAGCGCCATTTCCTATCGCGGCTGGTGCTCGGTCGTGCAGACCCTGCCGACCGGCCTATCGCCGACCGAGCATGTGTTCCGCTCGGCGCGCGGCTTCAAGGCCGTCTATCGCCAGGATTTCCGCAACCGGAGGCCATTCCATGTCTGAAGAGGAAGTTCTTGGGGTCATCGCCCGATGTATCGAGGAGGCGCGTCCGGCGATCCGCGCCGATGGCGGCGACATCGAATTGCTCGGCGTAAAAGGCCAGCGCGTCGAGGTCAAGCTCACCGGCAAATGCCTGACCTGCGCGCTCGCCGGCCAGACGCTTGGCGGGCTTCGCAAGAAGATCATGCAGCGCCTCGACCGGCCGCTGATGGTCGTGCCGATCATGGCGTGAGCTTTCGCCATGAACGCCCTCGCCCGCATCCCCTCCCACATCACACCGGCTTTTTCCGCGCTCGGCGATATGGCCGGGATTCTCAACGGTTCGGTCGCTCTGGCGGATAAACTGCGCCGGGTTCTGGCGCTGCTGGCGGAACTCGGGCTGACCGAGGGCGGCGTCGCCGCGCTGGAGGACGGGTTCCTGCGCGGCCTCGCCGGCCGCAACGCCGAGGCGCCCCCGCAGCGCCTGACCCCGCGTCTGAAAGACTTTTTCAAGCGGGGCGAGGCCGGCCTGCTGCGCAAGGAGCAGCCGCCGACCATTGGCGCGCCGATCCGGCTTCGCGGCGAGTTCGTCGGCTTGCTGGCGACGCGCGTCGAGGGTCGCCCGGTCACGGATGACGACCTACGATTGTTGACCATCGCCGCCAATCTGCTCGGCCCCGCATGGGCCTTGGCGCGCGAAAGCTCCGCCAAATCCCCACCCCCGCCCGCTTCGAAAACAATCATCGGCGACAGCAAGCTTTTGCGCGCCGCGCTGGAAATGGCCCGCCGCATCGCGCCGACCAATCTGCCGGTGCTGCTGCGCGGCGAAAGCGGCACGGGCAAGGAGCTGTTCGCCCAATATATCCACGACCATTCGCGGCGGGCGAAAAGGCCTTTCATCAAGGTCAATTGCGCGGCTTTGCCGGAATCCCTGCTCGAAAGCGAATTGTTCGGCCATGAGCGCGGCGCCTTTTCCGGCGCGGAAAGCGAGCGCAAGGGACGGTTCGAACTGGCGAGCGGCGGCACGCTGCTGCTCGACGAAATCGGCGATATTTCACCCTCCTTCCAGGCCAAGCTGTTGCGCGTGCTGCAAGAGGGCGAATTCGAGCGCGTCGGCGGCGAAGAGACCCAGAAGGTCGATGTGCGCGTCATCGCCGCCACCCACCGCGATCTCGAACAGGCGGTGCGCGCGGAAAACTTCCGCGCCGATCTCTATCATCGCCTCGCCTCGGCGCCGATCTTCCTGCCGGCGCTGCGCGAGCGACGCGACGACATTCCCCAACTCGCCGCCCATATTCTTGCGCGTTTCAACGCGGAAAACGGTCGTGTCCAGACTTTAAATCCGCGCGTCGAAAACCTGCTCGGCAAATGCGCCTTTCCCGGAAATATCCGCGAAATGGAAAATTGCCTGCGCGGCGCCGCCGCCATGGCGCGCGGCGAGGAAATCCGCGAGAGCGATTTCGCCTGCCGCCAGGGTCGCTGCTTTTCCGCCCGCCTGCGCCACGCGCAAAAACTCCACGCCGAAACAATTGCAAGCTGAGGAGAGCCGCCGATGATTTCACTGGAAGCCCTGATCGACACCGCCCAGACCAAGCAAGCCAAGGCGATCGCGCCCGCTTCCGGCGGTTGTTCCTCGTCAAGCTGCGGCTCGTCCGAAGGGCCGGACGGGCTTGCCCCGGAAATCTGGGAAAAGGTCAAGGACCATCCCTGCTATTCGGAGGAGGCGCATCATTATTTCGCCCGCATGCATGTCGCGGTGGCGCCGGCCTGCAACATCCAGTGCAATTACTGCAACCGCAAATATGACTGCGCCAATGAAAGCCGCCCCGGCGTGGTCTCGGAACGGCTGACGCCGGAACAGGGCGCGAAAAAGGTTTTGGCGGTCGCGGCCAGCGTGCCCCAGCTTTCGGTGCTGGGCATAGCCGGTCCCGGCGACGCGCTCTACGACTGGCGCAAGACCAAGGCGACCTTCGACGCGGTGGTCAAAGACCTGCCGGACATCAAGCTGTGCATTTCCACCAATGGCCTGGCCCTGCCCGATCATGTCGACGAGATCGTCAACATGAACATCGATCACGTCACCATCACCATCAACATGATCGACCCGGAAATCGGCGCGAAAATCTATCCGTGGATTTTCTATAGGCACAAGCGCTACACCGGCCTGGAGGCCGCGCAAATCCTGCATGAGCGGCAGATGCTCGGGCTCGACATGCTCACCGCGAGGGGCGTGCTGGTCAAGGTCAATTCGGTGCTGATCCCCGGGATCAACGACGAACACATGATCGAGGTCAACCGCGAGGTCAAAAAGCGCGGCGCCTTCCTGCATAATGTCATGCCGCTGATTTCAGACCCGGCCCACGGTACACATTTCGGTCTCACCGGCCAGCGCGGCCCCAATGCCCAGGAGCTGAAAAAGGTCCAGGACGATTGCGAGGGCGGCGCCAAGATGATGCGCCATTGCCGCCAGTGCCGCGCCGACGCCGTGGGACTGCTGGGCGAGGATCGCGGCCAGGAATTCACCCTCGACAAGCTGCCTGACCAGATCGAGATCGATTTCACCCAGCGCGACGCGTATCGGGCGCAGATCGAACAAAAACGGGAATTGCTGGCCATCGCCAAGGCCGGCGCCAAGCCGGCGCCCGAAGCCGCTCCGGGAAAAGTTCTGACCGTGGCGGTGGCCACCAAGGGCGACAATCTGATCAACCAGCATTTCGGCCACGCCAAGGAATTCCTGATCTATCGCGCCGACGCTTCGAGCGTGAAATTTCTGGGCGCGCGCAAGATCGACGACCATTATTGCCAGGGCGGCCTCGGCGAAGACTCGTCGCTCGCCGGCATTATCGACATGCTCGGCGACGTCGACGTGCTGCTTTGCGCCAAGATCGGCGGCTGCCCCAAGGGCGAGCTGAAACAGGCGGGCATCGAGCCTTCCGACGACTATGCCTATGAATTTATCGAACCTTCCATCGCCGCGCTTTACGCCAGGCGCCGGGAAGGCGCGACCGCCGACGCTTGATCCCAAGAAAGGAAGAACTCATGGCCTATAAAATCATCGCCTCGCAATGCTCCGCCTGCGGCGCCTGCGAATTCGAATGCCCCAATGCCGCGATCCGCATGAAGGGCGACACATTCATCGTCGACGCCGCCAAATGCACGGAATGCGACGGCGACACGCCGCGCTGCGTCGATGTCTGCCCGGTCGAAAACACCTGCGTCAAAGCCTGATCCCCAAGCCCGAAAGGATTTTTTCATGCTGATCCTGACCCGTCCGGCCGTCGCGGCCATCCAGAAATCCATGGTCGCCAATGACAAGCTCGGCCAGGGCGTGCGCATCATGGCCGAGTTAGGAGGCTGCTCCGGCCCGAAATACGCCATGCGTTTCGAACCCGAACCCGCCGCCAACGATTCCATCATCGAAATTCGCGACGTGCGCGTGTTCATGGACGAGGCCTCGGCGACCATTCTGACCGGCGCCACCGTGGATTATTCCGAAGACCCGGAAAATTTCGGCTTCAATTTCGAGCTGGCGCTGCCGACCGAGGAACAGGCCTCCTCCTGCTCGTCCAAGCCGGCCGGTTCCTGCGGCTGCGGCAAGCCGTCCTGAGTCCGGCGAACGCTCGACGCCGGGCGGCGACCTCTCGCCGCCATGCTTCCAGCGCTTGCGCTTCGGGCGCAATTTCCTCGGCGAGATCGCCGGGCTCAGAGGCGCGCGCCCCGATTCAAAGGATCCGATCGAAGGCGGCGAGGAACTCGTCGCATGGTGGCGCGCGCATGACCAGACTCCGCTAAAAAGCTTCCGAAAATTCCAGCTGTGACTGGTCCAATTTTCGGGGGCAACGTCCGACGGAACCAACGCGATGGGCGCTGGAGGAGATTGCCAGGCTTCTGAGCCTGACTCTCATATGTGGCGCCACGGGTTTTCCAACCCCGCGCTTCTGACGGCCGAAGGGATTGCTCGACGGCTGGTTATCGACTTTTGGATGCTGCTGGGCGTCGAGACAAGGCCCAATCTTTCCCGCCGAAAGAGCCGCGGCAACACCCAATAGCTTCAACATGATAATACTATCGAAGCCGCCTCTCGATTTTTTGCGCGCGGCCTGCATCGATGTCGTCAATTGACGTCCGGCGAACGAACTGAACTCAAACGATAATTATCGACAACGAACAGATTGCGAATTTCGCAAATCCGATAGACTCGCCGTCCAAATTTGAACATTTTGCTGCCTCAATCGAATTAACGCGATGTTAAGCAGTTTTCCTGGGCGGTCCTAAAGACTCAACTGGAACCTGCTTCAGCCGACCGTGGATTCACGCACCCACTTTCGCAAGGCGTCTCCTTCATGCAGCTCGCATTTACCTGTCTGGCGATCGTCGCGGTCTGGGTGCAAGCCTATCGAGTCCTCCAAGCGAACAACGATCCTTCGATTTGGCGACAGTCGATGACTTTGGTCTTCGCACCCATGTTGCTGTTGGCCATTTCGATCGCGGCTTTGATCGCCTGCCTGCACGATGAGGATGAAGCCTTCCGGTCTCGATATCGAGCCGAGGCGAAATAACAGGCGCACGACCGGCGAGGCGCCCCGCATGGCGGTCGCGATCTGAGCGACGAGCGAAAATCGCGATCGCCGGAGACCCGCCCGACCGATGAAATCGCGCTAAAATTCTTTCTTCATCGCAATTTTTGCAAGAATAAATTCGAGTTGCGAACGGTCCACGCAGGCGGATATACGAAGCGGCTCGACGAATTTCACCTCATAGCACAAGGCCTGCGCGAACACATGGGTGACGACGCCAATGGCGCCCATGGGTATGTCCTTGCCGTTCTCCATAAAAGGCGCGGCGGCGGCGACGAGGTCGCCTTTCGCCAGAATTATCCGTTCCATCCCGCGCGGCGGCGTCTTGCGTCGGTGTCGGACGACCAATAGCTTCCGCTGCTTGAACATCGAATGGATTTTCTCAAGGTTGCTGGTTTCGCCGGTCGTCCAGGCCTTGGGACATCCGGTCGGCCGCCCATCGTCACTCGGCGGCGTCTTTTCGATTGATACGCTGAGTGAATGTCCGGGAAGGTTTGAAGCGGACAACGCGGCGCGCGGAAACCATGGCGGGCGCGCCATTGCGCGGGTCGCGCGCCGGGCGCGCGGGTTTCGTCCGCACGACGAATTGCCCAACTCTGCGGATGCTCAGATTTTCGCCCTGCGCCAGAATTTCCGCGATCTGGTCGAAAAACTCGTCGACAATGGCCAGAGCCTCGGCGCGTGACAGCGAGGGCACCGCACGAAAAACCGCATTGCGGATATCGACGCGAATGACGGCTTTTCTCGTGACGCTTCGTGTTTTTCTCCCGGGAATTGGGCGGGGAGCCTCCTGAGCCTGTATAATTTCCGGTGGCGTTCGATTGCTGGTCATTCCCGCGCAACTCCACTTCATTTGCTCAATAAAACCGCCGCGAACCCTATGACCGGAGCGCTGACGAACCTTCAGTCGCCGCGGCCGCATTTTCCGTCCCCTTGAAAAATCCAACGGAATCCCCGGCAGATGTCTCTTCCCGGACCAAACGCTTTTTCTTCATAAATTTCATATCTGTATACAATGGCTATGGTGTTTTTGATTGTCCGTTTGCGCCAAGCGTTTACCCATTTGCGCCAAAACTCATCCAAAGCGAGCTTGGCTCCAAGAGCAACGTGGATTGGGATGGCCATCGCCTTATGTAATCGTCAAATCCCTTGACCTTGCCGCTGCGGCGACGCAAATCGATCGGGCAGTTATCGGTCGCAATCTGGACTTGACCCCGCATGACCAACGACAACAAGAACAACGGCAACGGTTTTACGCCAAAGCTTCCAGCGTTCGAAAATGCAAGGGTCGCTTGGCGCTATGTGGCGGGCATGCTCCAGGCCGCCGCCGAAATCGGTGTTGAGCCCGAGTTCACCCGAGCGGTTTTCGGTTTTTCCGCTGACCCGACGCCCGCGCCCGAGTCCGTCCCTGTCGCCGCCTATCTGACCTTTCTCGAACGCGCGGCGTCTCAAACGGGCGACCCACTCATCGGGTTGCGCCTCGGCTTGCGCTCGCGCGTCGCGGATCAGGCCGCGTTTCCTTTGCTGCTGATGGCCGCCAGCGACGTGCGCGGCCTTGTTGAACAGGTCTGCCGGTTCGAGTCCTTGACGCATGATCTATGGCGAACCCAGGTGCTCGTCGAAAACGGAATCGGTAAACTGCGGATCGTCTCGCCTTGGTTCGATCGGCCCGGCGGCCGACAACTGGTCTATAGCGCGGCGGCGGGCGCGCGGGCGCAGTCGCGCTGGCTGGTCGGCATCGACCTGCCGGCGCTCGAATTTGCTTGCGCCTATGGCGATTGCGACAGCCCGCCAGGAGAATTCGAACGGGTTCTGGGCGCTCCGACCCGGTTCGGGGCGCGACATAACGAGATCTGTTTCCCCGCGGCTTTGCTCGATCTGCCGCTGCCGACCGCCGACGCCGCCGCTTTCCCGATTTTGCAACAGATCGCCCAAACTCAATTGCGACACGTCTCCGAGGTTCGACGCTCCCCGACAATCGCCGAATTGCGCGAGCATCTGCGTCGCCAACTGCCGCGCGGAGAGACCAGTTTGGCGGAATGCGCCGCGTCGCTGCGGGTCTCCGAGCGCACCTTGCAACGCAAACTTGCCGCGGAAAAGGTTTCATTCAGCGATTTGCTGGCCGAGACGCGTCGCGAGCTCGCCTCGCAATATATGGAAAATCTTGCGCTTACTTCAACGGAAGTGGCTTATCTGCTTGGCTTCAATCAGCAGAGTTCGTTCAATCGCGCTTTCCGTCACTGGTTCGGAATGTCGCCGACCGAATTCCGTTCTCATCGACAACAGATGGACTAATTTCCTCGCCTCGTTGACGGTTCCCTGGCCTCCAGCCGTCGAAAAGCGGGTTGACCGACGCCGGCGCGCAATTCCACCGCTCGGCGTCATTTTTCGATGCGATGCGAAAAGCTCGCTTCTTGGCGGGGAACCACCATAAATTCCGCATCTTACCGCCGTTCCGAGTAATTTTTTCCTTTTAATACAATGCGCTTGGCGTAATTGGACAAATTTTCTGGCGGATTCCGACAATCCCACACCGAGACAAGAGCTGTAATGGACCTATCAAGTCCACGCGCTGGTCCCGCTTCCACAAAGGCGGCGCACAATTTCATATTCCGATTGCCGGCCCCGCCAAAAATACAGATGAACTCTTCACGGCAGCCCCTTTCGAAATCGAGCAGCGCTCGCTCAACGGATCCCACGTTGGCGGCGAGGCGCGAACGCGACCGAAGAATTGGTGTTTCCGCGATTATCGCCAACACCCCGAAAACATCGCCCTCGGAAGAGGCGACTAAACTCGGCGCCTGTTGGTTTTACTCGCCAGAGGCGCGTCCCTCCAGCCGCATCGAGTTCGCCGCAGCTAGCGACCATGTTCGCTTGATCGCCATTGCGAAAGGCGCCGTTCGCATCGAGCATAAAGGGCTTTTCCGCACGCTCCAGGCGCCGCACGGCGCCTTCGTCGCGCCCAGCACGGAATTCGTCCTCCATGCAATTCGATCGACGCGAATTCAGATCGTCCTCGCGCCAAGCAAAAGCGTAGACCGGGAACTCGGCGCCATCGGCGCCCGACTCGACTGCGCCCGGTTCGGTCTACACTCCGGTCTTGACGATCTCACTGCCTCCGACGCGAGGATGATGGACGTCCTCCGGCTGATTTCCGCCGATATCGACAATCCAAGCGCGGCGACGCTGAGCGAAGGCTATCGCCGCGCCCTGGGCCAGCTTGTCATCGCTTCAACCGCCGCTCGAATCGCGCGGGCCGTCGATGGAAACGATCAAAAAGACCGAGAAACAGCGCCAATACCGCAGACCATGCAAATTTGCCTGGCCTATATTGAACGCAACCATGCTCAACCCATCCGCCTCACCGCGCTGGCCGGGGTCGCTGGCGTAACCTTGCGCACTCTGCAAATTCATTTCCGACGGCAATTCGGCTGCACCATATCGGATTATATCCGCAATTATCGCCTGCAACAGGCGCACCAAATGCTCAGCGCCGCGAGCGCCGGCGATACCGTCTCGGCTATCGCCCGGTTTTCAGGATTTGATCATCTCGGCGATTTTGCGTCTGTGTTCCGCGCGAGATACGGAATTCGGCCCAGCGAAGTGCTGCGCCACGCGCTGCGCCGCAGCGCCGCTGACTGACGAGTTGCGGATTAACCCGATGTTTTCCGCCGCCATTCCGTTGGGCTGGCGCCGAACCAATTCCTGAACGCCTTGTTGAAACTGCTCTGTTCATTGAATCCCAATAGCAGAGCCACCTCCAGAATCGAAAGTTTGCCGTCCTTCAAATAGGCTTCGGCCAGCGACCGCCGCGTCGCCGCGAGGAGATCGGCAAAGCTGCTGTCCGCTTCGGCCAACCGCCGCTGCAAGGTGCGCGCCGACATGTCCATGGAATGCGCGACCCTTTCGATCTGCGCCTTCCCGTGCCCGATCTGCTGTTCGATGGCGGCGGAAGTTTGACCGATAATTTCGGGTTCCTGACTCCTGTTCCGCGCGCTCAGCCGTTCGGCGACGATCCGCTCCATCGAGGCGAAAAGCGACAAATTCGCCGTAGGCAATGGAAAATCGAGGAGCGCCTCGGGAAAGCAGGCCTCGGAGCAAGTTGCGCCAAAAGCGATGGGCGCATTGAGGATACGCTTATACGCCTCCGTCTCGGCGCCGGCGGGAAGGCGATGCTGGAACGAAAACTGAAAAACCGGCAAATCGGCGCGCGCCAGCCAATTCGCCACGCCCCGCAAGCCCGAAGCAACGGCCTCCACCAGATGTGGCGTCCCCGGGTGATCGGGAAACCGGGGATGAAATCGATAATGGGTCATCCGATCTTCGTTGACGACCTCGGACTTGCCCAAATCGTGGCAAAGACCTTCGAAGCGCAACGTTTGCTCCAATACATCCCGAAAGTTCTTGCAACTGCAAAGCAGGAAGCCATAACCTTCAAAATCGTCAATCCGAACGAATTGGCCCATATGCAGCCCGAAAGACGGATTCCCTGTCGCCTCGGCGGCGCGGGCGAGGAAATTCAGAAAATTCTCTGCTGCGACGCGTTCGGGAATCGGCGTTTCGACGGACTCAACGCCCAGCAACTGGATCAGCGAAAGATGATCTGGATAGCGCCAGTTCAGATAACTGACGCAACACCGAACGTAGAGCCCGGAAATTCCAGGCGCCATAACGGCCGCCCGCTTCTCGGGCCGTCGATTTGCCTTGCCCACGATCAATCACCCCCTGCCCATGCGCAACGAAAACATGAGTTTTTCCGTTGCGCGAAGCAAGCGGCGTCGCCTTCGACTTCCAGAATTTTCAACGGCATTTTCAAGTCAGGCGGCCGACTTGTCGCTCTCCTGGGCCGACAGCGCTGACAGATTGGAAAAAGCCCCGAGGCTCAGCAGGTGCGCGTAAACCAGCGGCAGGGCCCCGGATTTGCGCAGTTCGGCGAACCCGGCCTCGTCCAGTTCCGCCAGCTTGGCCTCGCTGACCGCGAGGAAGCCCTGAAGGCTGCGGCTGTCGCTTGCACCCTTGCGGACCTCAACGACAATGCCATGCAATAGGTCGAGCTTCCTCAACAGATCGACGAAAGCGTCGGTGCGATTTGCCGCCTCAGCGTAACGATTGACGAATTCGATCGCCGAATTCAGATAGATCGTGCCTTCGCCCTTGTCGTCGAACAAACGCTCGCCGCCGACTTCCGGCGCCTTGTATCCCCCGTCGATGCACAACACCGATTTCTGCTCGCCGAGATCGCCGAGCATGAACGGATAGCGCCGCAGATAGGCGGGAATATAGCGGGCCTTCCAGTTGCCCTCTTCGCCAACGAAATCGTTTTTCTCGACATCGACGCCGACCACGAAAACCGGCGTCGGCCGCCCCTCGGACATGACGAAAACGATGGGCAATTCCCGCGCGGCGGCGGCGAATTCATCGCCCAGCGCCGGGATCAGATGCGAGCCACGTGAGAAGGTCACGGACTGGCCGCCATCGACGATCCGTAATTCGCGATCCGTCTCCCGGTTGAGAACGGCAATCGAGGCGTAGAAGATCGGCAGCTTGGACATCGGTCGGAACTCACTGAAAATAGTGGTGCGCCCATGTCGTCCGGACGCACCATGCCCTCGGTTATAAGGATTTATTTCTTTTCGAGCGCCGTTTCCGCGGCGGCGAAGCCCTTGGTGGAAACGTTGAGCGTCAGGGGCTGGCCGGCGCCCTGAGAAATCGTCAGAGTCATCTTTTCCGCCGTCCTGGCGGCTTCGATGAAATCCTTCTTGGCTTCGGCCTCGGCGAAACAGGCGACCTGTGAACAGCGCAAGTAATTGGCCTTGGACTGGAGCTTGTCGCCGATCGTTATCGTCGCGCCGTCTGGAAGCCAGATGCCGACAGGCGCCTGAACCACCAGCTTGAATTCGCCGCCGGAAGCCGACCGGCCAATGGCGATGCGCGCGACCGGACGCTGGCTGCTCTTGTCGACAAAGCTCTGCACCATTTCGCACATGGTCGCAGCAGCCGGCTTGTCGGCAGGCTTGGCGTCGGCTTTGGGCGCTGTATTGGCGCAATTCACAGTCCAGTCCTGAAAGGCCAGGCTGGACGAATCCGGCTCGGCGGCGCGCGCCGCGCCGGCCAAGGCCAAACCCGCAAGAGCCGCGCCAAAAGCGATTGCATAGGTCTTCATGTCACCCTCATGATTTTCGCGGGACCGTTGGGCCCCGCGAAGTTGATACTTTGGAACTTTTTGAAACTGCGGCATCAGAACCGGGCGACCGCCTGGAAATGCCAACGCCCGTTTTCATGGTCGTAGACGCCGGTATCCTGCAGATGCCAGCCATAACCGACGTCGATATTCAGATTGTTGGCCAGTTCATAGGTCAGCCCGAGACCCGCGCCGGTCATGCCGACATAATGCGGCTGGGCCGGCGTCGCGAAATGATACCAGCCACTGCCGTGGTCGAGGAAAACATAGGCGCGCAATTCGTCGTTGGGGCCGGATTTATCCTCGGTGATCTTGCGGATCACCTGTGTTCCCGGGGTGTAGAACGTCGAATTGGTGGTCACGCCGGAATTGACCAGGGCGTCCTGGAAAGCGAAGCCGCGCACCGACCCGATGCCGCCCATGACGAACGATTCGGTCGGCAGCAGGTTGGTCGATGACAATTGTCCATTGATGCTCGTCAGCAACCGCCATCCGCCGTCCATATCCCAGCGGTTGTCCAGATGCGCCTTGGCGTAAGTATAGGTCGACTGAGCCCCCGCGCGCAGCGACTGGTAAATCGTGCTGGTCCCCGCCGGGCCGATATTGCCGGGCGATTCATAGATGCTGGCGTCAAATTTGGTTTTCGTCCCCCAGAATACGCCTTCCCCGGCGTAGCCGAGCACGCCCTGGAAGATTTCCGGGTGACCGGCGACCACCGTCGTGCCGCCGTAATCGAGATTGTTGTTGGTCGACTTATATTCGAAGCCGAAACGCAGATCATTGGCCCATCCGCCAATGCGCGGCAGCGGCGCGGTCAGATAGGCGCCAGCGATCGTGTTGCTTCCGACCTGGTTGAGCGCGCCATTTTGCAGGCTGGCGCGGGAATAGGTGTAGCCGAAAACAGTCTGCAACTGCCAGCGGTCGGGCAGCGGCAGGTTGAGGCTGAACATGTTGGATTTCAGCCGGTTGAACTGGTCGTCGGTCGTGTACTGATAGCCTATGGTCTCGCCAAGGCCGAGCTGGTCATATTCCATCGCGCCAGCGTTCGGGCGGAAATCGCCGAGCGGGCCACGGCCGCCCTGGGTGGCGGCGCCCGCGTAAACCGTCCAGGACTTTTCCTGCGTTTCCTGCAAGACGAGATCGGTCTGGCCGTAATCCTTGCCCGGCTGGTAAAGCGCGTCCACGTGGCGGAACGGGCTGCGGTTGAGGAAGCGCAGGTCTTCCAGAACCTGCCCCTCACTGATCGGCTCCCCGCGTTTGAGACCGATCTCCTTGGCGACTGCCTCCGCTTCGGCGCCCGTCGCGCCTTCGACTTGCACCTTGTCCAGGCGGCCGACCACAACCAGGATCTGCACGACGCCGTTGGTGATTTCCTGTTCGGGAACGACGACATTGACCACCGGCATGTCTTCCGAACGATAGGCCATGACCAGATCATGGGTCATATCGTCAAGCGTGCCGAGCGTCACCGCGCCACCGAGATATTTCTCCACCACCTGGCGCGCCGCCTCTGGCGTCGCGTCGGTGGCGGTCGCCACCACCACGCCATCCGCCTTCGCGCCTTTCTTTTTGACCGCGGCCGGTTTGTCGACAAAGACCACTCCCCGCAATTGCGGCACCAGCACCTTGGTGCGGTCGGCCTCTCGGCGCTCCACGCCGGATTCCGTCGTGGTGATGTGACCGGCGCCATCGACCCGCACCACCGGCGGCGCATAGCGCAAGGCCGAGGTCGATTGGGCCAGCGCGGCGCCTGGCGCCAGGACAATCAGAGCCAGGAGCGCGCAACCGGCGAGCAGCCGAGGTTTAGACAAAGACTTTTGGAAAACCATCGCCTGGTTCCTTACTGAGCATTAACACGCGGCGCGAAGCCGGAAGCTGCGAAAGTCAGCGCATGAATGCGCTGGGGACCGGATGAAAGCGCGATCGTGATCGGTTTGGCGCCAATCAGCCGCACCGAGCGCTGCAAGGGCGCCAAAGACTGCCGCGCCGACGCCGGCGTCGCCAGGACTGGAACTGTTCCCGAGGCGCTGCGTGTCGCCGGCGCGGTGGAAAGCGTCGGCTGCAAGGCCGGCTCTTCCGTCAGCAGCGACACCCGCCGTTGGACGGGTTGGGCTTGGACGGGCTGGGCCTGGACGGGCCGGTTTTGGCCCGGCTCGGCCGAAGTCGTCGGCGTCTGGCTTTGATCGCCGCCATTGTCGCACTGACCGGCCGTGTCGCCTTCGCTGTCGCGGAATTCCACGACGCTGTTGTCGGCGGCGAAAGCCGAGATAGACGGCCCGCCGTGAGCCCGACTGTCGCGATAGCCGAGATAGAAGTCGTCGGCGCCATTGCGCCCGAAGGCGCCGAGCGAGCCTCCCTGGCCGTTGATGCCGCAGGACGTCCCGTTGCGCAGATTGCCATGCAGCTCGACATAGTTCCAGGGATCGACCAGGAAGCGGAAGTCCGACGCGTCATATTCGTTGAAATAGAACGCATAATTGCCGGTTCCGGTCGTGGCGTAGCGCGCCGTCGTCGACATCGGCAGGAAGCCGTTTTCGTGGTTTTGCCCACCGCTTTGCGCGAAAATCCACTTGGCGCTCGATGGCCGAACCGGCACGGCGTCGGTCGCGGTCGTCAGGCCGGAGTCGTTGAACGTGTTCGCACCTGTCGTGACCAGGTTTTCGCGTGACGGAATGAAGAACCGCAACTGCCCGCCGGTGTTCGAGAAGCCCGAATTCACCTTGGCATTGTTGAACGTCATCGCCCCGGCGATCTTGCCGTCCGCGTTGTAGAGCGGCGTGTTTTGCGCCGCGCCGATCGTGGTGTCGCCGACGATCCGCGAACGGGTCGCGTCGGTGGCGTAATTACCCGGTCCGATCGCCGCGCTGTCGACCAGAAGGTCCGCGCCGGTGGAGAGCCAGATGTTGTTGCTGGCGGTCTGCACCTTGTTGGCTGCGTTGGTGGTGTAGGTTGTGCCAATCCGGGTCTTGGCGCCGGCGATATAGGTGTCGCCGCCGTCAGGCGCGTTGGCGGTTCCATCCGCCTTGGAAACCGTCACGCCCTGCATCAGAGTGGCCGGAACCGCCGCGCCGGTGGCGATGTTCGCCACGGTCGCGGCGTTGAGGCCCGTCGTGGTCGCGTTGACGGGGACATTGACATTGATCGTCGTGTCGCCGCTCAGCGTCTGCGTGGAAACGCCCGCCAGCGCCGCATTGTCCGCCGGGCTGGAATGGCCGACCAGCAGGGTTCCGGCGCCGCCGTTGACCGTGAGGTTGGTGGCGACATCGAAGGTGATCGGCGCATTGACCGTCTGGGTCTGTTTCGACCCGGCGGCCACGGCCTTCGCGGAGAGCAGATTGCCGTTCTCGTCGATCGTGTGACCGATTTGCGTGGTCGAACCGGCGCCTGACACGACGCTTGTGGCGCCCTTCGACACGATGTGCAGCGCGCCATTCGTCGTCTGCGCGCTGTTGACCGAGGTGCTGACCGCAGCCGAGGCCTTGTCGACATTCAGCGTGCTGACCGAGTTCGAGCCGACCTGCACCGAACCCAGCGCCTCCAGCGTCGAGCCAATGACATTATTTGCGACCTGCGAAACAATCTGGATATTCGCCGTCGCCGTGGTCGCCGCCGAGGTCCCAATCGTCGAGACCGAGCTGATCGCGCCGGCCTGCTGCAGGGGCGTACCGACATTGGCCGTACCCGACGTATCGGTCACCGCAACATTGGCGCCGACCCTGGTGTCGCCCAGAACGGTCGATGAAATGCTGGAGTTGCCGCCGATGACGCTGATATCGCCCGTCGTCGTGTTGGTCTGGCTGATCGCGCCGGGGATGCCGACGGTCGCGCCGCCATCGCCGGAGACATTGGTCATGGTGCGCGCGGCGCCGATCTGCACATTGCTCGCGGCGCCCACGCCATTGGCGACAATGACGACCGAGCCGTTTTGCGCAGGCGCGCCGGTCGTGGCGTTGAGCGCGACCGGAAGGCCGGTCGCCGGGTCGTTCATGCCGCTGACCGCCGTCGAGGCCGTGGCCAGGACATTGATCCTGCCATTGACCACGCCATTGCCGGCATAAACAACCGAACCGCCCGCGCCGGGGTCGGTCAGGCCGATCGCGCCCTTGGCGCCGGTCGAAGCATTGGTGACCTGGGTGGCGGCCACCGCATTGGCGGCGAGCGCCACGATATTGGCCTGCGCCCCGATCGTCTGGATCGCCGCCGTGACGGCGTTTTCCTTCTGATTGGCGGTGGCGTCGGTCGAGTTGTTGTTGGTCGGCAGGGCGTTGGAATTGTTGACGCCCGCCGCATCCTTGGCGGTTTCCGCAACCGCCAGCGCGGCTTTCGCCGTGGCGATCTGCGCGCCGATGGCGTTGGCCGAGGCGCCGTCGCCGATGGCGGCGGCCTTGGTCTGCGCCTCGGTCATGGCGGCGATCAACTGCTCCATCTTGCGCACAGCAAGACGCGCGTTGTCGAGCGTTCCGCCGGCAACATTAGCCTGGTTGGGCTGATCCTGCTGCGTCTTGGCGTAGAAGGAGGTCAAATCGCCCGAGAGGCCGCTGACATCGACCGCCGCGCCGCCATTGCCGGCGGTGGCGGTTTCGATTTCGCGGTCGCCGACGAGGACATTGGCAACGCCCGCCCCGACGCCGTTGGCCGCGATCGTCGTGGTCTGGCCGTTGAAGCTGACCACATCGATATCGCCGGAGATGGCGCCGCGCGAGATCGTGATCGGGCCGGCGTCGCCGCCCAGCGAACCGCCGTTGCCGGAGGTCACGTTCATGCTGCGCTCTGCGCCGATCAGCGTCGTCGCCGAAAGCGCGTTGGCGGCTGCCGTGGCGGTGACGGAAACAGCGCCGGTGTCGGACTGGATCAGGATCGCATAGGGCGCGCTCGCGTCCGGCTTGCCGGCATAGGCAAGGTTCGGATTGGCGGTGATGGCGCCCTGGCTGACGGTGACGATGCCGCCGTCGCCCGTGCCGGCCGCCGTCGGATAGGAACCGTTGGCGTCGGTGGTGTTGGTGTTGGCGAGCGAGGTCGCTACGCCCGCGCCATTGCCGGAGCTGATGCTCACCGGCAGGAAGCCCTTCAGTCCGCCCGTCGGATCGGAAGCGTTGGAAGCATTGGAGCCGATCACCTCGTAATTGCCGACATAGGCGTTCGCCGAGAGGACAGCCGCCGCAGCGGTCGTTTCCACCGCGACCGCGCCGAAGGCGTCGAGCGTGATCGACGACACGATATCGCCCTGGCTGATGGTGAGGTCGCCGCCCTTGCCGCTGACGACTTCGGTTCCATTTTCCTGAATGTAGGGCGCGGCCGGGCCGCCCGCCGCGCCATTGCCGGCGCCGCCGTGGGCGAGGCCGATGTAATGGCCGACCATGGCTGTGACCTGCGACGTGTCGCCGAGCAGGCTCTCGGCGTCGACGGTAACAGTGCCGCCGCCGGTCGCCTTGGTGATGGTCGTCCCGTTGCTGGTGGTCGAGACCAGAGTGCGCGACAGCAGGTAGATGTCGCTGGTCACGTCGTTAAGCACGGTCACGCCGGCCGTGGCGACGTTGCGTTGCTGCGTGCCCATCTGGTTGACGGTCACGGCGCCGCCGTTGCTGTCGTCCACGCCCTGGCCGCCATAGACGCCGCCGCCGTAATAGAGCGGATTGACGATGCCGGTCAGGTTGGGCAGCAGCAGCGTCGTGCCCGCGACTTCGCGGTCGCCGATATAGGCGCTGGTCTGGTCGGCGATGCCGGCGTTGGAGATCGCCTGGACGGTGACGCTGGTGGTTCCGGTGACGGTGATGTCGCCGCCGAAGCCGCCCTGGACCAGGCTGGCCGCGCCGCCGTCGCCGCCGCGACCGGCGGCCGAAGCGCCGCCATTGCCGGCGAGCACAAGCAGATTGTAGTCATTGTTGCCGATCTGCGCGGTCTGGGCGACGCCATTGCCGAGGGCGACCGCCGTCTGAAGCGCCGTCACCGCGATAACCGGAGCGGCCACCGTGATGGCGCCGATCTGCGCGCCGGACGTCACGCTGGCATTGCCGCCGGCGCCGCCTTGCGACGCCAGGGCGTCGAGACCCTTCTTGATCGCCGCGCCGGAAGCGTCGTCGGCGAGGCCGATCGGCAGCACATTGGTGGCGACGGTTCCATATTGTGCGCCATTGGGCGCGGTATTGGCCGTGCCGCCGAGGCCGCCATTGGCCGCCACCGCCTTGGTGCGGTCGCTGGCGCCGATGCGCGCGTCGAGCATGATTTGATCGGGCGCCGTGCCGGGATCGGCTGGTGGCAGCGTTTCGGGCGCAGTGACGGTGATGGAGGTCGAAGCCTTGACCGTGAGATCGCTGTCGATCTCGCCGAGGTTCACGGTCGCCGAGCCGCCGGCGCCGCCCAGCGCCGTGGCGCGCTGGTTGATCGGAGACCAATCCGGCTGATAGGGCTGGATGGTCGAGGGACCAGCGACTGCGCCCGGACCGACGCCATACCAGGTTCCGGTGCTCGGATCGAAATTGTCGTATTCCGAGATGGCGTAGTCCTTGACGTTGCCGGCGGCGCCGCCGACAGCGCTGAACAGGGTTCCGGCATCGCCGAGACCGGCGCGCGCCTGCGCCTGCCTGTAATCGCCGATATTGGCGTCGGCGCGGCCCATGTCGAGCGCCGAATTTTCGACGGCCTGGACCATGACGACCGACGGCAGGAAGCTGGCGGCCGCCGCATTCGAGTTGGAAACCGCCTTGGTCGGATCGGCGCCAATGACGCCGAGCAGGCCCGCATTGCTTGCCGAAATCGGGTCGTTCGCATTGGTCCCGACGTTGACGCCGATGTTGATGGCCCCGAACATGGCGCCATTGGTGACAATGGCGCTGCCGCCATTGCCGCCATTGGCCGAACCGACGCCATTCGACAGCAGATTGGCGTTGCCGCCGGCATTAGTGAGCAAAGCCGCCGCCGTCGCGCCGGCATAGGTGGAATCGGCATAGGCGAAATTGCTGGCGCCGATCACGGCCGCGTTGACGCGCAGCGCGTCGTCTTGCGGATCGACGGTCGAGGCGACCTGATCGCCGGTCAGCGCAGTCAGCGTCAGCGCGCCGCCCTTGGTGAAGACGATGTCGATCGGCGCGCCCAGCAAAGCATCGACGCTGTCGACATAGGTTCCACCTTCCGCAGTATTCGCGGGACGGTCGACCGACTGGCCGATGGCGCCGAAGGCCACGGTGGCGGCGCCGCCATTGCCGCCGTTCATGCTGACAGGCGTATTGTTGCCATTGGTCGTCTGCGCGGCATTGCCGCCGGCGCCGGACACGGCCAGGCCATAATTGCCGGAACCGACCGTCGACAGGACATGATCGTCCATGGACATCAGGTCCGTCGTGCCGATCACTTCGCCGACCTTGGTGGTGATCAGCAGATCGCCGCCAACCTCAAGCAGGATGGCATTGTTGATCAGGCCGCTGGACACGGTGGCGGAGCCGCCGGCGCCGCCGTTGAATGTGCCGCCGATCTGGCTGCCGGCGGTGAAGGCCGATTGCAGATAATTGCCGACGCCCTTGACAGCGTTGGCGCTGACAGTGGTTTCGACCGCATGGGCGAGCGTCAGGGTCGGCTTCAGCGCGACCGAGGACGAAGCGTAGCTCTCGCCCGCGAACACGATCGCCGGC
Organism: uncultured Alphaproteobacteria bacterium; assembly: GCA_963804045.1. Lineage (GTDB taxonomy): Bacteria > Pseudomonadota > Alphaproteobacteria > Rhizobiales > Beijerinckiaceae > Rhodoblastus. Next base: position 260,370 of record CAWDOR010000004.1, read on the forward strand.
GCGTTCACCAAGGTTTCGGCATTCTGTCCCTGGCCGTAGCCGAAGGGGTTGTTGTGCAGGCTGGCCGTGCTCACCAGCGTGCCCGAACCGCCGAAGCCGCCCGTGGCGAAACCGATATTGCCGTGACCGATCTGCGAACGCAGGATGTGGTTGAAATAGGTGTCGGTCGCCGCCGTGGTGACGGTAATCGTTCCCGAAGTGGCGATATCGATGCCGGTGTCGAAAATCGCGCCGAAGGAAACCAGCGCATTGCCGGCCGCGCCGCCGGAGCCTTCCATGCGCGCGTTGCCGCCCGCCGCGCCATTGCCCGCGAGCGCGGTGGCGTAGGAGCCGTGACCGATCTGCGCCACCAGCGTATCGTCGTCATTCGCCACGGGAGTCTGGGGACTTGCGTCGACATTCGCCGTCGTCAGCAGGACGGAGCCTGAATTGATGGTGATGACGCCCTTGATGTTGTTCTGGACGATGCTGGCGTTGCCGCCGCGTCCGCCCGAGGCGATCTCGGTGATGAGATTGCTGGCGTCGGCATTGCCCGCGCCGCCGATATCGCCAGCCGGCTCCGCGCCGGGAATGGCCGACCCCGCGCGCCAGGGCGTCAGTTCGGTGGTGTCGAGCGCGAGCGTCGTCGGCGCCGGCGGAAGTTTCGAACCATTGGCGTTGGCGAAGATCTGATCGCCGTGGCCGATCGCGTTTATGGCGATATCGCCGCCCATTCCGGCCTGCTGGTCGCCCAAGGCCACCGTCGCCACCACCGTGGCGGCATTGATGGTGATCGCACCGGTGAGCTCATCCACCTCGGTCGCGCCGGCGAGGCCGGCATTGGTGACGGGACGGGCCGAGCCGAGGGAGATCAGCGCATCGCCCGCGCGGCCGCCATTGGCGACCACCGCGTCGAGGCCGGCCAAGCCGCCATTGGCGGGCGTGGTGACGATCGGCGCCAATGTGGCGGCGTCGCCGGTGGCGATCGCCATGAAGGCGTCGGCTCGGCCGAAGGCGCCAAAGAACTTGCCAGCCTGCCAGGAGCTGGCGACCGCTGTGTCGGCGGTGTCGGCCAGATAGACGCCGCCATCGCCGATGCGCGCGTAAAAGCGGTCGTCGACCTGAGCGCCCATGTTGGCGCCAATAATGATGGTCGATGAAAGAGCCAGCGTGTCGATGTTGATGGCGCCGAGCGTATAGCCCGTGGCGATGGTCGAATCGCCGCCGCGCCCGCCGTTCGAACGCGAGAAGTCGGCGCTCGTGACCTGATAGCCATATTGGTAATAATCGTTGCCGGCGGTGTTGGAGCCGACGAGGCCCGTGTAGCCCGATATCAACGAAACCACCGCGCTGTTGAGCGTGTAGCCGCCATTGGCCAACGTGCCGAAGCCCTGGACCATAGTCTCCGTGGTCGAGCCGCCGTTCGTGACGATGACCGGGTTCCAGATCGCCGAAACCACGCTGGTGGCGCCGGAATAATTGCCCGGTTCGGCCAGATTGCGGATGACGCCGGCCGCCAGCGGCGTGGTCACCGTGGTCGTGGCGACCATCGGATAGTCGAGCACGCCGTTATAGGGCGCGCCGCCGTTGACGTTCCCGGCCTGCGTCGTGGTGTTGTAATAGGCCGGATCGGTGGACGTGCTGGTGTAGACCGGGTTGCGGCCGGCGATCTGGTCATACTGGCCGGAGCCGTTGACATTGACCACATCGATGCGCGCCGTGGCGCCGGTGACCTGAGTTCCGTTGATTGTCGCGTTGTTGCCGACCAGCGAGGCCGCGTTGGCGACGTTCTGGCCCTGGAACGTGATGACATCGATCACGCCGGAACGGGTGAGGTCGGCGCCGAGCACGTTGGAATAATTCGCCCCGGCGTTGAACGCCGCATTGAGGACGAAGGTCTTGTCGGTCGCATCCCACAGGAACTGCGGATTGCCCGCCTTGTCATAGAGAATGACCGCGCCCGCGTTGAGGTTGACGGCGATGTTGCCCGTCGCGGTTCCATTGCCGCCGGCCCAGGTCGGAACGATGCTGGTGACGGTCTTGGAACTGGCCGTGTAGGTCGTTCCGTTGCTGGCGCCGAGCGCGGCGAGGTCCGCCACCGTCCACGCCTGACCCAGCGCCTTGACCGTGGCGCCGGCGATCGTGCCAGAAATGTCGACGGCATTGTCGACGCCGCCGCGATTGAGCGAACCGTCGGCATTGGTCGGGATGATCTTGACGGTCACATTCGATGTGTCGGGCGCGGCGTTGGTGTTGTCGAGGCCCTTGGCGCTGGTGAGATTCAGCGCCTGGATGCCACCCTTGTCGCCGGAAATCGTGATGCCGCCGATCGAGCCGCTGGTCATCAGATTGCCGCCGGCGCCGGCCAGGCCCGAGGACGTGTAGACATCCTGGTTCTGACCGATCTGGTTGGCCTGCTGGTTGTAGCCGCCGCCGCTCATGTTCGAAGCGAAGGCGGTAGCCTGCGTGACAGAAGCCGAGGCGTTGATGTTGATGTTCGAACGGACCAGGCCGCTGACCGAGGTCGCGTCGCCGCCGTCGCCGCCCGAGGCGTCGGGCTGGTAGCCGTAGTTGAAGCCGGTCGGCGCCGAGCCGCCGGCGCCGCCGGCGCCAGCGATGCCGACAATCCGATCGCGCGAGCCTATGCCCACGTAGACGTTGTTGGCGAGATCGACGTTCTGGTTGCCCGGCGAATTGGTGTTCGTCAGCGTGACGGCCGAGGCGAGAATATCGATGTCCGACGTGCCCAGATGAACGTAATTGCCATTGGGAGTCAGATTGAGCGCGGCATATTGCGCCGCCGTGTCGAGGCGGTTGTCGACCGCGGGCGTTTCGAGATAGACCGAGCCGCCGTTGCCGCCGCGCACATTGGCCGAGAATGAACCGGGAGAACCGGCCCCGCCGGCGCCGGCGCTGGCGGAAATGCGGAAGGTGTGGCCGATATTGGCTTCGACCTGGTTGAGGTTGACCGCCGTTTCGTTGCCCTCGATGAGGCTCGCCGTCTCAGTGACCACCGCCAGCGCCCCATTGGCGCCGCCGTTGATGATGATATTGCCCTGGGTTTCCGCCGAGCCGAGGAGAACGTTGACGTTGCCGCCGGCGCCGCCCTGGGCCGGATCGAGAGAATTGAGGCCGGAGGTGTTGCCCACGCCCGCCGCGCCGCCTGCAGCGGCGACGAGGATGTAATCGTCGCCATTGCCGATCGCGGCGTTGGACGTCATCCAGTCGACTGTACCCTGATTGCTGGAGGTGACGTTGGAGATCACCGTGACGACAGGCGCGGAAATGATGACATTGCCGCGCTCGCCATTGGCGATGTCCTGAACGGTCGAGCCGTTGGTCCCATTGTTGACGAAATCGCCGCTGAGGTTGCGGTTGCTGTCGGAGCCGCCGAGGACATTGGCGTTGTTGGCGTCGATGCGCTGGGTGATGTTGATGTCGCCGCCGCGCCCGCCGGAGGCGGCGCCGGCCGCCGTGCCGCCGGCGCCGCTGTTGGCCTGGATGATGTCATTCTGGCCAATGCGCGCATAGGCGGCGCCGCTGTTCATCTCGCCCTGATTGCCGTAGACGTTGCTGGCGGTGAGGATGACGCTGAGCGCGGAAGCGACCGTCGTATCGGAATTGTAGACGGTCGGCGTGACCGAGGTCAGCGCGGTCCCCGCCGTGCTGATGGCGCTCGGCAATTGCTCCGGCGCGCGGTTCGCGACCGTGTAATAGGGAATGCTATTGTAGGTCTGGCCGTTGAAGGCCGCCGCCTGGGTATAGGCGACGTCGTCGGCGACCGTCCAGGTGATTGCGGGCAGCGTCGCGGCGTTGGCGATCGGGGCGTGATCGGCCGCGCCTGTCAGGCCCGCCGTGGCGCCGGCGAGAGCAGCAGCCGCGGCCGTGGTGGTGTTGCCGCCAGCCTGGGGCTGGGTGATTGGGTCGGCGAGCGCCAGCGGATCCACCGGCGAATTTCCGATCGTCGCCCCGGACGAAAAGCCCGTCTGCAGCGCCGAGGAAATCGGGGTCGACAGGGCGCCGCCGACGACGACGCCATTGGCGTCGATCATGCCGTCCCAGATCGAGCCGCGATTGAAGGTGATGTCGCCGCCGCGCGCGCTGGCGGTCGCGGTATCGCCGAGAATGCCGATGGTCGTGTCGGCGGCGCCGCCACCGCCCGCGCCGGTCGACAGCAGCGCGGCCGCGCCGGCGCCGATCGACGCCTGCAGGCTGTTGCTGATGTAGGCCGAATTGTTGCCGTTGGTCCCGACCGCGGTGACCGCGACCGCGCCGCCTCCGTAAACATAGGTGGATGCGCCGATCATGTCGGCGGAATTGATGGTGAGATCGGCGCCGCGCGAGGGATAGAGGCTCGCCGCGCCGGCCGAGCCTGCCGCCATGCCGTAGCCGGCGGTGGCGAAGGTGAACACGCTGCCGTCGCCGATGCGGGCGAACAGATTGGCGTCGCTGATCCCGGCTGCGTTGCCGACCGTGGCGTTGGTCAGGACGGACACCGCGCCCGTCGCGATCACGTTGACCTCGCCGTTGATGTAACCCTCGGTGACGACAATGTCGCCGCGCGAGGAGGTGTTGATTCCGTTGACCGTGTCCTGATTGGAGTAGGCGTTGGTCGTGGTGGTCGTGGCGCCGTTGGTCGTCGTGGTCTGGACGCCGACCGAACTGGCGACCGGCTTCACGCTGGTCTGCGCCGTGCCGCTCACCCAGTTGCCGTCGCCGATGATGGCGAATTGCGTCTGGTCGACCGCATTGATGACATCGTTGCCGGCGACGACAATCTGCTGCACCAGCACGGCGCCGGCGGCGATGTCGATATCCGCCGAACCCGTGGCGTTGAGATTGATGCGCGGCGTCAAGAGGCCGTCGGCATAGGCATAGGCGAGATTGTAGCCGTCGGGATTGGCCACCATTTTCTGCGTCGGATCGGACGCGGCGGCGGCGTTGGCGTTGCGCGGCGCCACCAGGGATTCGGCGGTGACGGACGATGCGCTGAAGACCTTCACGCCATAGATGATGTTGGCGATGCCGTTGGTCGTGTTGTTGGCGTCAACCGCATTGGCGCCGGTGATCACCGACTGATTGGCGGCGACATTGCCGGTCAAGGCATTGGCGGCCGAGGTGTCCGACACGATGGAGGCGGTGGTCGAGCCGGGGCTCGTGGTGGTCGTGTAGGGATTGTTGACCGAGACCGTATTGCCGACGGAATTGCCGTAAGTCGCGGCTCCCGAGGGCGCAATCACGGTGTTCGCCGCCGTATTGGCGGTCACCGGCATGTAGGCGCGGTAATTGGTGGCGTAATCCGTGCCGGCGGTGATCAGGGCTTGGTTGTAGACCGGCGCCTGCGCCGTGCCGGTGTTCACGGCGTTGTCCATCGGCAGGAGGATGATGGGGTTGCCGTTCTTGTCGGTCAGATAGGCGCTGGAGGGGATGATGACCGGGCTGTCGCCGGTCGAGTCCTTGTAGTTGCTCGTCGCGGTTCCCGCGGCGGCGATGGTCGTCGCCGAGGTCGTGCCCGAAGTCGGCGTGATCAGGGTTCCGACGAAGCTGCGCAGCAAACCATTCAGCGAGACGGTCGACTTGCCGTCCGGCGAGGTGATGGTCGAATTGGTGCTGTAATAGGTGATCAGGCCGGTGTTGAGCGCGCCCATGCCGCCCGCGCCCGCCGTGTAGAGCGTCTGCGTCCCCGGCAGCGTGCTGTGCGCGACCAGCGTCTCGGTGACCGCGCCGCCATTGGCGACGGCATAGTCGATTGTGTAGTAAACATAGGGATTGCTGTTGGCGGCGTTCGACAGATCCGTCGTGGTCCCGTTGGCGCTCGCATTCGTCAATTGGTAGTAGGGATTGTTGAAGTCGATCAGGTTGCGATAGCCGCCGTTGATCGTCTCGAAATTACCGATCGCGCCGATATTGGTCTGGATCGCGCCATAGGACGGGTCGGTCCCGTTGTCGCTGACATTGACGGTGACGGTCGCGCCATGACCGATCTGGTCGTGGCGGACGATCGCGAAAACAGGCGAATTGTTCGGGCTCGGACCGTAAAGCGTCTCGACGCCGCCGACGCTGATGGCCGCCGAATCCACGGTGATGACGCCGGAAATCCGGCCGGTGGTGATTTCGACGGGATCGACGGGATTGCCGTTGGCGTCGTAGGTCGCCGGCAGCGCGACGCCATTGTAGGTCGCGTGACCGCCCGAGCCGATCTGCACCGCATCGACTTCTGTTCCGGCGACACGATTGACGGGGCTGGGATTGACCGACGGCGAGAACGCAAGGGGATCGCCTACCTCGACCGATGGCGAGGTGATGGTGATATTGCCGGAAACGTCGCCCTGAACGATCTGCTGCTCGGTGACATCGTTATCGACGCCATGGCCGATCTGGACATAGGCGCGCGCGCCGGACATGCCGGGAACGTTGGAGCCAGTCGTCAGGATGAGCGAAGTGGCGGCGGTAATGTTGATGTTGGAATTGAGGATCGCATAGCCCGATGTATTGGTCGGGCTGCCGAGCGTCGCATCGCCGCTCGACAGGACGCCGGTCACATTGTTGTTGAGATTGCCGCCATGGCCGATCTGGACGAAATTGCCGGAAACATAGGCGGTCGCGGCAAGAGGTTCGGCGCCCGAGGTGAGCGCGACCACGCCGCCATTGATGACGATATCGCCGTTATGGGCGTGCTCGACCCAGACATCGGCGTAATAGGCGGGATCGGTCGGGTCGTTGGTGGCGTGATAGAGCTGGTAATCATTGCCGCGCGAGAAATCGCCGCCGGCGCGGCCGGAGCCCTGCAACACCGCGAGATCGAAGCCGATCTGCGTCGAAGCGCCATCGACCGAGCCCGATTGAATGGTGATCGCCGCGCCGCTCAGCACCGTATTGCCGAATTCGGCGCCGATGGCGATCTGATAGAGCTGCGCCGCATTGCTGCCGATCGTGATGGCCGGAGCCTGGAGCACGACGGCGTTGTGCTCCTGGATGAAATCGTTGACGGTCGTCTGATGCGTCGCCAGATAGCTCGCGCTGGCGCTCTGCTGCATGTTCTGGATGATGACATTGCCGAGCGTCGCGGTCACGTTGATCGCCGTGGCGGCGTTGAGCGTCAGCGTGGTGCCGGGCGTGCCGGAGCCATCGGGATTCGGCGCATTGGTCCAGATGACATGCGCCGGGCCAACGACGGAGATCGTCGCGGCGCTGATCGTGACGTTCGACGTCGCCAGATCGGCGGCAATGATCGACGTATTGACGCCATCGGCCAGCGTCGTGTCCGACAGGGTGATCGTCGCAGGATCGAGCAGCAGATTGCCTGCCGCGCCGTTGACGGATTTGGTGTTGACCAGGCCGTTGAACGCCAAGGTTCCCGCGCTGGACACTTCGACACTGCCGCCATTGCCGGACATGCCGAGCGCCTGGGCGGAAATATAGCCGTTGAAGGCGGTGGCGGCGTTCGACCAGACCACAACCTGACCGCCGTTGCCGGACACGGTGGCGTCGGCGAGAATTCTGCGATCCCGCGTCAATGGCGACATTTTGGGCGTCGACCAGATTGGCGTCCTGGCCATGCTGGCCGCCGCCCACCAAAACCGTGCCGCCGCCCGTGGCGCCGGAAGCGTCGATCAGCGAGGTCGAGGCGAGATGCACGACATCGGCGTCGAGCACCACGGTCCCGCCATTGCCGCTGGCGGAACGCGCGCTGATCGACCCCGCGTTGTAAATCGTCGACTGCGGCGCGCTTCTGACCTTGGCCGCGGGAACCGCGACCGTCTTTGTCACGGTCCTTGTCACGGTGCGGGTGACCGTCTTGTATGCCGGCGCGCCCGTGGCGGAGGCGGTCAGATAGACCCGCCCGCCGGACGTGACGGCGCGATTGGCGCGCACCACGCCCTTATTGTTGACCGCCAAAGCATAGTGATTGCCGCCGGCCGCCTGAATTTCCTGCACGATCTTCTTGATCGTGGTCTTCTTGCCCGCCGTATAGGGCCGCACCAGAACGCCGCCAGTTCCCGTCGAACCAATCACGACATCGGTTCCGCCGGACAGACCAACCACGCCGCCCGGCGCGTTGATGGCGCCGGTATTGGCGATCGTCCGGGCGATAATATAGACCGAACCGCCCTCCGCCGAGGTAATCGCGCCCTGATTGACAATCGCCGCCGGGGAATTGCCGGTGAAATTCAGATTTCCGGCGAGATAATTGGCGTCGGTGATGTTGCGGGTGGTGAGAATCAGACTGGCGGTGTTGATTGTGCCCGAGGGACCGACAACGATGCCCGCGGGATTGACGAGAATCAGCTGACCGTTGGACGAGAGCGAACCGTAGATGGCGCTGGGATTGTCGGTGACGACGCGGTTCAAGGTGGAGCCGCCGGTCGGCACGACGAACTGGGTCGACTCACCCGCGCCGATCGAGAACCCCTGCCAGTTGATGACCGAATGCAGCGAGCTCTGATTGACGAGCAACTGGGTCAACGCCGGATTCACAAAGCTGGCGGAGCCAGCCGTGACCACGCCCCCGGTCGGATTGGCCATCGCCGGCGTAAAGGCGAAAGCGAACGCGCTGGTGGAAGAAAGGAGTTTCAGCGAGCGGTTGCGGAGGGTCGCCATGCGGATTGATTCCAAAATCTGAATTCGGTTACTCGCCGTTCTAGAGTCCGCCCGCACGAAATGATGTCGCCAAAACGAAATGCTCGGCAAAATTAGGAGGCGTGCGCTTTTTGCCACAGCGAATACGCGTCGCTGGCAGTCTTGCCCGCCCGCCCTGCAAGACACCGCAACGAATTCGGGATCGATTGCGCAAGATTATTATTTGTTTTTATTTGGTTTCAACGGAGAGATCGACTTCCCCGCGCGGCGGCTCCGATCCTGGCCGCCCATCGGCATCGCCATCGTCGCGAATTGGCGACCGTCATCGATTGAGGCGCTTGAGCCGAACCCACGTCTTGGTTGACGGCGGCCACTCGCGCCACGACGCCCGAATCACAGCAAGGAGGGCCCATCGGCGTCAGAACGGCGGGAATGCGCCCCGATGCACTCCAAAACGGAGGGCGTGCGGAGTTCAGATCGTCCCGGATCAGCCGGAACGCAGCTCGACGCCTCCAATGACCCGCTATTCATTCGCCGGACGGGCGTTTGAAGACTGGCCTGCGTGTCCAGGCCCGCAAATTCTGGCTCATTTGGCGGCTGCTATGTGGCGGCGCCCCCCTTGGCGCCATCCTCTATCAGGCGGCAACCCGTTTTTCGTGGCGCCAGAGCCGTTGGGTCATGTTGTAGACGAGATTGGCCATGCCGATTTGGACCTTCGCCCCTGTATCGCCAGCCCCTGTATCGCCAGAGCCACACAAACAGGGCGAGGCCGACCGTCATCCGGCGCGTTGGGGTTTCGAGACGGCGCTTCATAATTGCTCTTAAACCCGGCATTGGTGGGGTGCGCCGATAGAAACGCGAATTTATGAAATTAGCCGAGAACCCAGTCGCATCGCGGGTCATTTCCCGCTGATGGCTCGCGAAAAACACATGTCAGATTTCGCCCCTAAAACCCCGACACCCGCGCGCGCCGCCTAAAACCGCTCGGCGTCTCTCCGGTCCACTGCTTGAACGCCCGCGCAAATGCCTTCTCATTGCTGAAACCCGCCGCGAAGGCGACGCGCTTGATCGGGTTGGGGCTGCGGGCCAGATCGGTTTTGGCGCGCTCCATCGAGGCCTGTCGCTTGAGGGCGCGCAGGCTTGCGCCTTCCTTGCGCAAATGGCGGTGCAGGCTGCGGGTGGAGATGTTGAAGCCCTCGGCGAGATCGCCCGCAGAGGGGGGGCGGGCGCCGTTCATGCGCAGCACCTGGCTCACCCTGGTCTTGAGCTGCTGGTCGCGGCGATAGGGCAGGACGGTGAGCGGCAGCGCGCGTTTCAGCATTTTTTGCAGGGCGGCTTCGTCGCGCTGGAGCGGGCGCAGCAAAAAGCCGGCGTCGAATTTTATGCAGGCGCGCGCGGCGCCGAAACGCAGAGTCTCGGCGAACAGCTTGGGATAGACCTCGACATGCTCCGGCGGCGGAAAAGGGAACTCGGCGCCGACAAGGGGAATGCGGAAATCCACCGCCCAGCAGGCATAGCCCAAAGCGTAGCGCAACAGCGTCACCAGGCAGAACTCCCTGAAAACCCCGAGGTCGCGGCGCTCTTCGACGGCGAGGCTGGCGACGCCTTCTTCGACCGTCAGCTCCAGCACGATGTCGTCGATGAGAATGCGGTGGTGGCGAGTCCAGCGGCGCAGCGCCAGATCGAGAGTTTCGGCGGTGATCGAGGCGCGGCACAGCATGCCATAGGCGCCCCAGGGCAATTTGCGCGAGAACCAGCCCAAAGCCTCGTCGTCCAGTTCGCGCATCGCTTCCCAGGACAGAGCCTCGAATTGCGCCGAGGTTATTTTCGCGGCGGGGTCTGCTAAGACTTTTGGCGGAATTTGCGCCCTTTCCAGGGCAGCCGCGGGATCGACCCCATATTTGCCATAGGCCGCGCAAATCGCCCGGACAAAGGCGATGGGCGTGGCGGCTGAGCCGGGTTTGCGCTGATAGGAGGCAAAAGGCTGTTTCGGCATGATGCCCGACACTCTCACGATATTAGCCGAAAATGCAACCTTTTCGGCGTTCCCCGCGCCGCGCCCTGGATTAGGATGGTTTTGAAAATCAGCTGGCCCGCTCAAAACGGCCGCACAGGAGGAAACGCCCGTGACCATTCCGAGCCTCGATTTTGGCTTTCCCGAAGAAATCACCCTGCTGCGCGACTCCGTGCGCGCCTTCGCCCAAGCCGAGATCGCTCCGCGCGCCGAAAAAATCGACCGCGACAATATTTTCCCCGCCGATCTCTGGAAGAAATTCGGCGACCTCGGCCTGCTCGGCATGACCGTCAGCGAACAGGACGGCGGCTCGGACATGGGCTATCTCGCCCATATCGTCGCTCTCGAGGAGATTTCGCGGGCCTCGGCCTCGGTCGGACTGTCCTATGGCGCCCATTCCAATCTCTGCGTCAACCAGATCCGCCGCAACGCCACCCCGGCGCAAAAGGCCAGATATCTGCCCAAGCTGCTGTCGGGCGACCATGTCGGCGCGCTGGCCATGTCCGAGCCCAACGCCGGCTCCGACGTCGTCTCGATGAAGCTGCGCGCCGAGAAAAAAGGCGACCGCTACGTCCTCAACGGCTCCAAAATGTGGATCACCAATGGCGGCGACGCCGATACGCTGGTGGTCTACGCCAAAACCGATCCGGCAGCCGGCCCCAAGGGCATCACCGCCTTCATCGTCGAAAAAACCTTTGGCGGCTTCTCGGCCGGACCGCATCTCGACAAGCTGGGCATGCGCGGCTCCAACACCTTTCCGCTGTTCTTCGACAATTGCGAAGTGCCTGAGGAAAACGTGCTCGGCGGGATCGGCAATGGCGTGAAAGTGCTGATGTCCGGTCTGGATTACGAGCGCGCCGTGCTCTGCGGCGGCCCCTTGGGGATCATGGCCGCCTGCATGGACATCGCCCTGCCCTATATGCATGAGCGCAAGCAGTTCGGCCAGCCGATCGGCGACTTCCAGCTGATGCAGGGCAAGCTCGCCGATCTCTATGCGATCTGGTCGGCGAGCCGCGCCTATGTCTATGCCGTGGGCCAGGCCTGCGACCGCATGGAGCATTCGCGCTCGCTGCGCAAGGACGCCGCCGGCGCCATTCTCTATTCCGCCGAAAAGGCGACGTGGATGGCGGGCGAAACCATCCAGACTCTCGGGGGCGTCGGCTACACCAATGATTTCGCCGCCGGGCGGCTGTGGCGCGACGCCAAGCTCTACGAAATTGGCGCGGGCACTTCGGAGATCCGCCGCATGCTCGTCGGCCGCGAGCTGATGGCCGAGACGCGATAACCCATGACCATCCTCAAGAGCCATATCAACACGCGCTCCGAAGAGTTCGCCGCCAATCGCGCCGCGCTGCGCGCCCAGGTCGACGATCTCCGCGCCCAATTCGACCTCGTGCGCCAGGGCGGCGGCGTGGCGGCGGCGGCCCGCCACAAGGCCCGCGGCAAGCTTTTGGCGCGTGAGCGCATCGATGCGCTGCTCGATCCCGGCGCCGCCTTTCTCGAAATCGGCCAGCTCGCCGCTTACGGCCTTTACGATGGCGACGCGCCCAGCGCCGGCGTGGTCGCCGGCATTGGCCGGGTCTCGGGCGTCGAATGCATGATCGTCGCCAATGACGCGACGGTGAAGGGCGGGACCTATTATCCGCTCACCGTGAAAAAACATCTGCGCGCCCAGGAAATCGCCGAGCAGAACCACCTGCCCTGCGTCTATCTGGTCGATTCCGGCGGCGCCTTCCTGCCCAGGCAGGACGAGGTCTTCCCCGACCGCGACCATTTCGGCCGCATTTTCTTCAACCAGGCCAATATGTCCGCCCTGGGCATCCCGCAAATCGCGGCGGTGATGGGCTCCTGCACCGCAGGCGGCGCCTATGTGCCGGCCATGTCGGACGAAACCATCATCGTCCGCAATCAGGGCACGATCTTTTTGGGAGGCCCCCCCTTGGTGCGCGCCGCCACCGGCGAGATCGTCACGGCGGAAGACTTGGGCGGCGCCGATGTCCACACGCGACTATCCGGCGTCGCCGATCATCTCGCCGAAAACGACGCCCATGCTCTGGCCATAGCCCGGCGCATTGTCGCCAATCTCAACCGGGTGAAGCCGCGCGACCTCGCGCTGGGCGGCGGCGAGGCGCCGCTTTACGACCCCGAGGAAATCTACGGAATCATCCCCGCCGACACGCGTCATCCCTATGACGTCAGAGAAATCATCGCCCGCGTCGTCGACGGCTCGCGGTTCGACGAATTCAAGGCGCGCTACGGCGCGACGCTGGTCACCGGCTTCGCCCAGCTCTACGGCCACCCGGTCGGCATTGTCGCCAATAATGGCATTCTCTTCGGCGAATCCGCGCAAAAAGGCGCGCATTTCATCGAGCTTTGCGCCCAGCGCGACATACCCCTGATCTTCCTGCAAAACATCACCGGCTTCATGGTCGGGCGCAAATATGAGAACGCGGGGATCGCCAAGGACGGCGCGAAAATGGTCACCGCCGTCTCCACCGCGCAGGTTCCCAAGATCACCATGCTGATCGGCGGCTCGTTCGGCGCCGGCAATTACGGCATGTGCGGCCGCGCCTATGCGCCGCGCTTCCTCTGGACCTGGCCCAACAGCCGCATTTCCGTGATGGGCGGCGAACAGGCGGCGAGCGTCTTGTCGCGCGTGCGCCGCGACGCGCTGGAGGCCAAGGGCGAAAGCTGGAGCGCCGAGGACGAGGACGCTTTCAAAGCCCCGATCCGCGCCCAATATGAGACTCAGGGGCATCCCTATTACGCCACGGCGCGGCTGTGGGACGACGGCATTGTCGATCCCGCGCAAAGCCGCCGCGTTTTGGGCCTGTCGCTCTCCGCCGCGCTCAACGCGCCCAAGCGCGAAACGCGCTTCGGCCTGTTCAGAATGTGAGGCAGGCCATGTTCGAAACCCTGGAAATCGCGCGCGACGGCGAGATCGCCACGCTGTGGATGAACCGCCCGGAGCGCCACAACGCTTTTAACGCGCAGGTCATCGCCGAGCTGACGCAGGCTTTCGAGCTGCTGGGCGCCGACGCCGGCGTGCGCCTCATCGTGCTCGCAGGGCGCGGCAGGAGCTTTTCCGCCGGCGCCGATCTGAACTGGATGAAGGCGGCGGGCGAGGCCGGGTTCGACGAAAACCTGGAGGACGCCCGCAAGCTCGCCAAAATGCTGCGCGGGATCGCCGAGGCGCCCAAGCCGACCATAGCCCGCGTCCATGGCGCGGCGCTGGGCGGCGGCATGGGGCTGGCGGCGGCCTGCGACATTTGCATCGCCGGGGAAGCCGCTGTTTTCGCTACCTCCGAAGTCAAATTCGGCATCATCCCCTCGGCCATCTCGCCCTATGTGCTGCGCGCCATAGGGCCGCGCCAGGCGTCCCGCTATTTCCTCAGCGCGGAGCGCATCGCCGCGCCAAAGGCGGCGGAGATCGGCTTGGCGCATGAGGTCGTCGCGACGGAAAGACTGGACGAGACCGTCGCGGCCCTGGCCGGCGCCCTGCTCGAAGGCGGGCCGCAGGCGCAAGCGGCTGCGAAAATACTGATCCGCGACATTCCCGCTGGAACCGCAGACGATGCGGTGGCGGAAGAGACCGCGCAGCGCATCGCGTCGCTGCGCACAGGCGGGGAGGCAAGGGAGGGCCTCTCCGCCTTCCTGGAAAAACGCCGCCCGAACTGGAGCGCGTGAGGCAAGATGTTTGAAAAAATCCTCATCGCCAATCGCGGCGAGATCGCCTGCCGGATCATCAGGACCGCGCATCGCCTTGGCGTCCGCACGGTCGCGGTGTTCTCCGAGGCCGACGCCAACGCCCGCCATGTCCGCCTCGCCGACGAAGCCGTGTGCATCGGCCCGGCGGCCGCGCGCGAATCCTATCTGGTCGGCGAAAAAATCGTCGCCGCCGCGCAAAAAACCGGGGCGCAGGCCATTCATCCCGGCTATGGCTTCCTTTCCGAGAACGAGGGATTTTGCCGCGCCTGCGAGGAGGCGGGCATCGTCTTCATCGGCCCGCCGGTCGCCGCTATCAGGGCGATGGGCTCGAAATCGGAAGCCAAGAAACTTATGGGCGCGGCGGGCGTGCCCTTGACCCCCGGCTATCACGGCGACGACCAGGACCCGGAAAAGCTTCAGGCGGAAGCTGACGCCATAAAATATCCCGTGCTGATCAAGGCGGCGGCCGGCGGCGGCGGCAAGGGCATGCGCCTCGTCGAAGCGCCGCAAGATTTTCTCGGCGCGCTCGCCTCCTGCCAGCGCGAGGCGCAGGCCAGTTTCGGCGACGCCCATGTGCTGATCGAGCGCTATGTCACCAAACCCCGCCATGTGGAAATTCAGGTTTTCGGCGACAGCCACGGCAATTATGTCTCGCTGTTCGAACGCGACTGTTCGGTGCAGCGCCGCCACCAAAAGGTGCTGGAGGAGGCCCCCGCCCCCGGAATGACCGAGGAACGGCGCAAGGCCATGAGCCAGGCCGCTGTCGAAGCCGCCCGCGCGGTCAATTATGTCGGCGCGGGCACGGTGGAATTCATCGTCGCGCCCGACGGCGCCTTCTATTTCATGGAGATGAACACGCGGCTCCAGGTCGAGCATCCCGTGACCGAGGCGATCACCGGCCTCGATCTGGTCGAATGGCAATTGCGCGTCGCCGCCGGAGAAAAACTGCCGCTGGCGCAAGACCAAATTTTTGCGCGCGGCCATGCGATTGAAGCCCGCATTTACGCCGAGGACCCGTCAAAAGGCTTCCTGCCCTCGACCGGCAAATTGCTGCATCTGCGCCCGCCGCGCGAGGGCGCTCATTTGCGCATCGACGCCGGCGTCGAGCAGGGCGACGTCATCAGCCCCTATTACGATCCGATGATCGCCAAGCTGATCGTCTGGGACGAGACGCGCGAAAAAGCCCTGGGGCGGATGCGCGCGGCTCTGGCCGATTTCCGCATCGCCGGCGTCGCCAATAATATAGGCTTTTTGTCGGCGCTGATCGCCTGCAAAGCCTTTGCGGAGGCCGATCTCGACACCGGGCTGATCGAGCGCGAAAGCGCCGCGCTGTTCCCCGCCGAGCAGGGCCCGCCCGATGACGCTTTTCTCGTCGCCGCGCTGGCGCAGCTTTTGGGCGAGGCCCGCCAGGGAGGCGTCTCGCCCTGCGAGAAAAACGACGGCTGGCGGCTGAATGGCCCGCTGACCCGCGAACTCACGTTCCGATGGGGCGACAGGCGCGAGACGGTGGGCGTGACCTATCTCGGCGACGCCTTCCGCCTGACGCTGGGCGGACGCTCGGTTCTGGCGCGCGGCGAACTCACCGGCGACGGACGGATCGCCGCCGAATTCGACGGCCATCGCGAGGCGCCCGTGGCCATAGCCGCCGGCGCCGCCTGGCAGATTTTTTTGCGCGGCGCCGCCTACAAACTCGACTGGCTCGACCCGCTCGACGTCGCCTCGGAAGGCCCTGGCCACGGCGGCCTCGCCGCGCCCATGCCGGGCCGTGTCATCGCTTTGCTGGCCGAGCCGGGCGTGCGCGTCGAAAAAGGCGCGCCGCTGCTGATCCTCGAAGCGATGAAAATGGAGCACAAACTCTCGGCGCCCGCCGCCGGGACCGTGAAACAGTTTTTCTGCGCCGTGGACGATCAGGTCAATGACGGCGCCGAACTTGTCGAATTCGAGGCGGAACCCGCCTGAAATGAACGCGAACAGGCGAAAAGCCGGCGCGACAGGGAGGACAGAATGAGCGAATTGAGCCTGGTGAAAGGCGCGACCGACATCCCGCTGATCGAAGACGCCATTGGCGCGTTTTTCGACCGCGTCTGCCGCGATCATGGCGAGACGCTGGCGCTGGTCTCGCGCCAGCAGAACATCCGGCTGACCTATGCGCAATTGCGCGAAAAGGTCGACGCCTTCGCCTGCGGGCTGATGCGTCTGGGCCTCGCGCCCGGCGCGCGCGTCGCCATCTGGTCGCAGAACAATGCGGAATGGGCGATCAGCCAATTCGCCACGGCCAAGGCGGGGCTGATCCTGGTCAATATCAATCCGGCCTATCGCCTGTCCGAACTCGATTACGCGCTCAACAAGGTCGCCTGCAAGGCGCTGATCCTGTCGCCAAGCTTCAAGTCGAGCGACTATCTGGCCATGATCGCCGAGCTCGCGCCGGAAGCCGCCAGCGCCGCGCCGGGAGCGATGCGGGCGGCGCGCCTGCCCGCGCTCAAATGGCTGATCCGCCTCGGCGAGGACAAGACGCCGGGAATGTTGAATTTCTCGGAGCTGCTGACGACGCCCACGACCGCCGAGTTGGAGGCGCTGCAACGGCGCGGCGCGAGCCTGAAAAACACCGACCCGATCAATATTCAATTCACCTCGGGCACCACGGGCCATCCCAAGGGCGCCACGCTCACCCATCGCAACATCCTCAACAATGGCCGTTTCGTCGGCGACGCCATCCGGCTGCGAGCGGGCGAGCGTCTGTGCATTCCCGTGCCGCTCTATCATTGTTTCGGCATGGTCATGGGCAATCTCGGCTGCCTGACCCATGCCGCGACCATGGTCTATCCGGGCGAGGGCTTCGACCCGCTCTCCGTGCTTCAGGCGGTCGAGGCCGAGCGCTGCGCCGGCCTCTATGGCGTGCCCACCATGTTCATCGCCGTGCTCGACCACCCCGATTTCGTCAAGTTCGACGTCTCCAGCCTGCGCACCGGCATCATGGCCGGCAGCCCCTGCCCGATCGAGGTGATGAAGCGCGTCATCGGCCAATTGCATATGGGCGAGGTCACCATCGCCTATGGCATGACCGAGACCTCGCCGGTCTCCTTCCAGAGCGGCCATGACGATCCGCTGGAGCGGCGCGTCTCCACCGTCGGCCGGGTGCAGCCGCATTGCGAGGTGAAAATCGTCGATGGCGAGGGCAAGACCGTTGCGCGCGGAATCTCCGGCGAACTCTGCACGCGCGGCTATTCGGTGATGCATGGCTATTGGGACGATCCCGCCCGCACCGTCGAGGCCCTGGACAAGGACGGCTGGATGCACACCGGCGACCTCGCCATCCTCGATGACGAGGGCTATTGCAACATTGTCGGGCGCATAAAGGACATGGTCATTCGCGGCGGCGAGAATGTTTACCCCCGCGAGATCGAGGAGTTCTTGTACAGCCACCCCAAAATCCGCGACGTGCAGGTGGTCGGCGTGCCCGATCACAAATATGGCGAGGAGCTCTGCGCCTGGATCGTGCCGCGCGACGGCGCCGAACTGACCGAGGACGAGGTGCGCGCCTTCTGCAAGGGCCAGATCGCGCATTATAAAATCCCGCGCTATATCAAATTCGTCGAGGCCTTCCCAATGACCGTGACCGGCAAGATCCAGAAATTCCTCATCCGCCAGCAGATGAAGGACGAGCTGGGGCTGTCGGACGAAAAGACGGCCTGAAGCCATGACGCTTCCCACCGCCGTCAAAATCGTCGAGGTCGGCCCGCGCGACGGCTTGCAGAATGAGAAGCAGGCTGTGTCCACGGCGGTCAAGCTGGAGCTGATCGCGCGTCTGGCGGCCGCCGGCTGCCGGGTCATCGAAGCCACGGCCTTCGTCTCGCCGAAATGGACCCCGCAAATGGCCGACGCCGACGCGGTTTTACGCGGCATATCGAGACGGGCGGACGTTTCCTATCCCGTGCTGACGCCGAACTTGAAAGGTTTCGAGGCGGCGCTGGCGGCGGGGACCGAGGAGGTCGCGGTGTTCGGCGCGGCTTCCGAAAGCTTTTCGCAAAAGAACATCAATTGCTCGATTTCCGAGTCGCTGGCGCGTTTCGCCCCGGTGATGGCGGCGGCGCGCGCGGCGAACATAAAAGTGCGCGGCTATGTCTCCTGCGTGCTCGGCTGTCCCTATGAGGGCGAGATCGCGCCTGACGCGGTCGCGCGCGTCGCCGGCGCCCTCATGGACATGGGCTGCTATGAAATCAGCCTGGGCGACACCATTGGCGTCGGCGCGCCCACTGGCGTGAAAAAGCTGATCGAGACGTTGGGACAAAAAATTCCGGTTTCGGCGCTGGCGGGGCATTTCCACGACACCTATGGCATGGCCGCCGCCAATGTGACCGCCGCCTGGGAAATGGGCGTGAGCGCCTTCGACTCCTCGGTCGGCGGCCTGGGCGGCTGTCCCTATGCCCAGGGCGCTTCGGGCAATGTCGCGACGGAAGATCTGGTCTGGCTGTTCCGGCGCATGGGCGTCGAAACCGGAATCGATCTCGACGCGCTGGTGGACTGCGCCCTGTGGATTGGCGAGCGCCTCGGCCGCGCCCCGGCCTCGCGCGTGGCGCGGGCGCTGGCGGCGAAGCGTCGGACTGCGGCGTTATGAAACAGTCATAATTTTCGGGGATTAGGCTAGAAATCTCTCAGCCGAGACGGTCCGACCCCGATCCATGAAGATTGAAATCGAACGCAAATTCCTGGTCCTGAACGAGGGCTGGCGCGCTGAGACGGTTGGCGTCGAGCGGCTGCGCGACGGGCTGCTCGGAGAATCCGACAGCGGCAAGATTCGCGTCCGGCTTGCGGACAGCTACGCGACGCTCGCGGTCAAGAGCGATTACAGCGGATTGGCGCGGCGCGAATTCGAATATCACATCCCGCGCCTCGACGCCGAATTCATGCTGGCGACCCTCTGCGGGGATTTCACCGTCGAAAAACTGCGCCACCGCGTGATTCACGCGGGCTGCGAATGGTCGGTCGACGTCTATGAAAAAAAGCTCGCCAGCATTGTCATCGCGGAAATCGAACTCGAACGCGAAGACCAGAAGTTTCCTGTCCCGCCCTGGCTCGGACGAGAAGTGAGCGGCGACCCACGCTTTCACAAGCGCGCCATGATCCGGCGGGCTCAGGCGTCGTCCGTCGTGCTGACGATCGACGATCTGGGCGGCCTGCCCGATTTCGCCGATCCCGAACCCTCATCGAACAGGGAGCGGCGCTCTTTCTAAGGGGGGCGGCCGGCCAAGGGAGAGGGCCGGTTAAGGGGGGCGACCGGGGGGCGCCGGTTCGCGGTGAAAAAAATGCGTGAAAAACGGTTCGCGTTCGGGGACCGGCGGCCTCCGAACGCGAAGGAGGCAAATCAGTGAAGGGCGGCCTCGAGGGCGTCCTGTTTCAATTTGGCGATTTCATCCTTGAGTTGCAGTTTGCGTCGCTTGAGTTCGTGCAATTTCAGATCGTCCGATCCCGGAAGGATCTCTTCCTTCTCGATTTCCTTTTCGAGCGCGTGGTGACGGCGTTCCAGTTCGGCGAGATGGGCTTGCATCGACATGCGCAACTCCTATCGAAGTTTTAACGACAGAATAGTGACACGGCTGCGGGCGACTGCAAGCGGAAAATTGTCGCGCCCCTTAACGGGAAATTAATGCCCCAGGGGCAGCCGCACCGAGTCGGGCGCCCGATCATTGGTCTTGCTCTTGACCGTGGGAATGCCATAATCCGGGGCGCGGCGGGCGCATCGGGAATGACGGCGGCAGGGGCGATGACCAAGGACTTGAGCGAAGAGGAAATTGCCGAATTCACCGTCGAACTGGAGAGATTGCGCGAGGAGCATCGCGACCTCGACACCGCCATCGAGGCGCTGACCTCGGTGGGCGCTTCCGACAGGTTGCAATTGCAGCGCTTGAAAAAACGCAAATTGGCGCTGCGCGACCGCATCAGCTTCCTCGAGGACGCGCTGACCCCCGATATTATCGCCTGAACGGGCTTTTTTAGGAAAATTCGCTTTTCCTTTGCCGCGCGGCGCTATAGGACCACGGCTTCCCGTTTTTCCGGCCCGTTTTTTCCTGGATTTCCCTATCGTGTCGAAGCCTTCCACTCCCGTCGCCATCATCATGGGCAGCCAATCCGATTGGTCGACCATGCGCCATGCCGCCGAAACGCTGGAGGCGCTGAAGGTGGCCGCCGACGTGCGCATCGTCTCGGCGCATCGCACCCCGGATCGGCTGGTGGCCTTCGCCAAGGGCGCGCGCGACGCGGGTTTCAAGGTGATCATCGCCGGGGCCGGCGGCGCGGCGCATCTGCCGGGCATGACCGCCGCGATGACGCCGCTGCCCGTTCTCGGCGTGCCCGTGAAGTCCAAGGCGCTGTCGGGCAAGGATTCGCTTCTGTCCATCGTGCAGATGCCCGGCGGGATTCCCGTGGGCACGCTGGCCATAGGCAAGCCCGGCGCGATCAACGCCGCTTTGCTCGCCGCCGCCATTCTCGCCCTGAACGATCCGGCCCTGGCCGAACGCATCGACGCCTGGCGGGAGAAGCAAACTCTGGAGGTCGCGGAAAGGCCTCATGACAAGTAAGCGGGCACATGACAAGTAAGCGGACTCTCGCGCCCGGCGCGCGCATCGGCATTGTCGGCGGCGGCCAGCTTGGCCGCATGCTGGCGCTGGCCGCCGCGAGGCTCGGCCTGTCCTGCCATATCTACACGCCCGGCGAGGGCGAGCCGGCGGTGGAAGTCGCGGCCAAGACCACCATCGCTCCCTATGACGACCGCGAGGCCCTGGCCCGTTTCGCCGCCAGCGTCGATGTCATCACCTATGAATTCGAGAATATTCCGGCCGGCGCGGCGGAGTTTTTGCAGGAATTGAAGCCGGTGCGGCCCTCGCCGCGGGTGCTCGCCCTGACCCAGGACCGCCTGGTCGAAAAGGAATTCGTCTCCGGTCTCGGCATCGAGGTCGCGCCCTTCGCCGATGTCGATGACGCCGGCGCGCTGGCCCGCGCCGTGGCGCGCATCGGCCGCCCCTCGATCCTGAAGACCCGCCGTTTCGGCTATGACGGCAAGGGCCAGGCCCTGCTCAAGCCCGGCGCCGATCTCGCCGTCTCCTTCCGCACGCTGGGCGGCCTGCCCTGCATTCTCGAAGGCTTTGTCCCCTTCACGGCGGAAGTCTCGGTGGTCGCGGCGCGCGGGCTCGATGGCGCGTTCCTGGCCTGGGACGTTGGCGAAAATGTCCACGAGCATCACATTCTCGCCACCACCACGGTCCCCGCCAATATTTCCGACGAGCTCAAGCGCCGCGCCTGGGACAAGGCGCGCAAGATCGCCGAGGCCCTGGATTATGTCGGCGTGCTCGCCGTGGAAATGTTTGTCGTCGAAACGCCGCAAGGCCAAAAACTTCTGGTCAACGAGATCGCCCCGCGCGTCCATAATTCCGGCCACTGGACGCTGGATGGCGCGGCCACCTCGCAATTCGAGCAGCATATCCGCGCCATTTGCGGCTTCCCGCTGGGCTCGACCAAAGCCCATGGCCCCGTCGTGATGCGCAATCTGATCGGCGACGACGCGCTGCGTTGGCGCGACTATCTGGCGACGCCGGGCGCCTGCCTGCATCTCTACGGCAAGAGCGAGGCCCGCCCGGGCCGCAAGATGGGCCATGTGACCTTTCTCGGCGAAGCCGGCGTTTCCAGCGACAGCTGATCCGTGCTATATATGACCAGAATTCTGGTCAGGATTTGCAAAATGGTCACGGTCAATCTGGCGCATGCCAAGGCGCATCTCAGCCAATTGCTCGACAGGGTCGAGGGCGGCGAACATGTGGTGATCACCCGTCACGGCCGTCCAGTGGCGCAATTGTCGCCTGCCGTCCAAGCCAAGACCGCCCCGGATTTTTCCGCTCTCGCCGCATTCCGCAGCACGCTGCCGCGCCGGTCGCGGCCCTCGGCGGAAGGTTTGCGCGCCCTGCGCGACGAAAAATTCTGACGCGCGATGCTCTATTTCGACACCAGTTTTCTCGCGCCCTTGATCCTTCCCGAAACCAGCAGCGACAAGGTCGCCGCGCTGATGGCGGGATTGCCCGCGGCGGAGTTCGCCGTGAGCGCCTGGACCGGAGTCGAATTCGCCTCGCTGCTCGCCCGCGAGGTGAGGATGGGCGGGCTTGACGCCGAGACCGCGCGACAGGCCGATGCGCAGTTCGAAGCTCTGGTTGAACAGGCCTTCGCCATGCTGCCGGCCACCGGCGAGGATTTCGGCTTGGCGAGAAATTTTCTGCGCCATTACGACACCGGCCTGCGCGCCGGCGACGCCCTGCATCTGGCCATTGCCGCGCGCAACAAGGCGACGGCGATCTACAGCCTGGACAAGCTTTTCGTCCGCGCCGGGCAGGCTCTCGGCCTGCCGACGCTGGCGGGGATTTGAGGCGCGCCAATGGTCCATCCGATTTTCGCCGATTGCGAGACCTCGATTTTCGAAACCATGTCGCGGCTAGCGACGGAACGCGGCGCGCTCAATCTCGGCCAGGGTTTTCCCGAGGGGCTGGAGCCCCAGGAACTGGTGGAAGCCGGCATCGCCGCGCTAAAAAACGGGCCGCATCAATATCCGCCCATGCTCGGCCTGCCGGCGCTGCGCCAGGCCGTCGCCGACAACGCCCGCCGCTTCTTCGGCCTCGACGCCGATTGGGAGCGCGAGGTGATGATCACTTCCGGCGCGACCGAAGCATTGGCCGATTGTTTTCTCGCCCTGCTGGAGCCGGGCGACGAAGTCATCGTCTTCGAGCCGGTCTATGATTCCTACGGGCCGATCGTCCGCCGCGCCGGCGCGGTTCCCGTGCCGGTCAAGCTGGCCCCGCCGGACTGGCGCCTGCCGTTTGAAAAGCTCGCCGCCGCGATCACCTCGCGGACAAAGGCCATTGTGGTGAACACGCCGATGAACCCGATCGGCAAGGTTTTTGACGCGGAAGAATTGCGCGAAATCGCCGATCTCCTGCTCAAGCACGATCTGCTCGCCATTTGCGACGAGGTCTACGAACATCTGGTCTTCGACAGCGCGCGACACAAAAGCCTGTTCGGCTTTCCTGAAATCCGCGACCGCGTGGCGCGCATCGGCTCGGCGGGCAAGAGCTTTTCGGTGACAGGCTGGAAGGTTGGTTTTGTCATGGCCGACGCCAGAATTTTGGGCCCCGTCGCCCGCGCGCACCAGTTCGTCACCTTCACCACCCCGCCCGCCTTGCAGGCGGCGGTCGCCGTCGGGCTGGCTTTGCCCGACTGCTATTTTACCGGGCTGAAACAGGCTTTGCAGGGGCGGCGCGATTTTCTCACCTCCGGCCTCAACGCGCTCGGCTATGTCGCCCGCCCGGCGCAGGCGACCTATTTCACCGTCGCCGATTTTTCCGCGCTGGACGGGGAGGGCGACGATCTCGCCTTTTGCCGGCGCATGGTCGAGGAGGCGGGGGTCGCCGCCATTCCGCTCTCGGCCTTTTATGGCGCGCGCGACCTGCGCGGTTTTGTCCGCTTCTGTTTCGCCAAGCGGCAGGAGACGCTTGAGGACGCGCTGGACAGGCTCGCAGGGTGGCGGCGTTAGATCATGGCGCCCTCGGCCTCGGTCTCCGCCTTGCCCAATTCCTCGCCATGCTCACGCCACAGCCAGAAGCAAAGCCCCGCCACCGGCAGGCCGATCAGCGAGGTCAGCGAGAAGAACAGCGTAAAACCAGTGCGCTCGATGATGAAGCCGCCGAAGCCCGCCAGGAAGAAACCGGGCATGGCGCAGACCGAGGTCATCAGCGCATATTGGCTGGCGGCGAATTCGGCCTTGGCCAGCACCGACATGAAGGTGATCAGCACCACCGAGGCGAAGGAGGCGGCGAAGGCGTCGACGCTGACCGCGCCCGCGAAAGTCCAGAATCCCCCGCCATGGGCGGCGAGAAAGGCCAGGCTGAGATGCGAGGCCGAGGCCGCGACCGTGCCAATCAGCAGCGCGGTCATCAGGCCGACGCGCGCCACCAGCCAGGAGCAGAAAAACGCCCCGCCGAGCGCGACGAAAAAGCCGAAGATTTTCGTCACCGTGGCGATGTCGGCGTCGGAATAATGCAGGCTTTTGAACAGCGGCATGGCCATGGCTCCGGAAATATAGCCGGGCATGCGAAAGCCGGCGACCAGCAGCAGGATCGGAACAGCCAGCGGACCCAGGCGGACGAACAATTCGCGGATCGGCGACCAGATCGCCGTCGCGATCCCCGGCCGCTCCTTATGGGCGGCGGCGATAAAATCCTGCGCCGGCTCGGGCGCCAGCAACGCCGAGGCGGCGCCCGGCAGCATCATCGCGGCCATGCACAGATAGGCGGCCTTCCAGCCGAAGGCGCCGGCGAGATAGAGCGCGCCGGCCTGGGCGACGAGATTGCCGACGCGATAGCCGGCCTCGGAAAAGGAGCCCATCAGCGCCTGTTTGCCGGGCGGAGCGGCATTGATGCGCCAGCCGTCGATGACAATGTCCTGGGTGGCGCCGGCGACGCCCAGCGCCAGGGAAAAACCGACCGTCCAGGCCAGGCGGTTCGCCGGATCGCCCAGGGCTATTCCTGTGAGCGACGCGGCTATGGCGAGTTGCGAGGCGACGATCCAGCCGCGCCTGCGTCCCAGCCAGCGGCCGAGCAGCGGCGGATCATATTGGTCGAGCAGCGGCGCCCATAAGAATTTGAGCTTATAGGCGATGGTCAGCCAGCTCATCAGCCCGATCAGCTCAAGCGGCACGCGAGCTTCCGTCAACCAGGCGGACTGGGTGATGTAAACCAGCAGATAGGGCATGCCCGAGGACAGGCCGAGTCCGACCATGGCGGGGTAACGCCGGTCGTCGCGCATATGGCGCCAGAGGATTTTCAGGTTGGCGAAATTGGTCATGGCCGCATCATGCGCGAAGCCGGCTTTTGGGGGAAGACCGGCGGCGGCGGGCGCAAGCGAAAAGGCTTGCCAGATAATATGCTTATATGCGAATGTTTTTGAATACAGACGAATGGACCGGCGTCTCGCGCGGTCCCCCTTGGAAAGGACCGAGCATGAATCTCGACCGGGCCGTCATGGCCTTCGCCGGCGCGATGATTTTCGTTTCGCTGGCGCTGACCTTTTTCGTTTCGCCGCTGTTCTGGCTGTTCACCGCCTTCATCGGCCTGAACCTGATCCAGGCCGCCTTCACCGGCTTCTGCCCGGCGGCGATTGTCTTCAAGCGCCTTGGCCTGGGGTCCGGCTGCGCCTTCCGCTGAAGCCCGGGTTCATTTGAACTTGTAATAATCCTGGTTCAGCGCGGCGACCAGGGCGTCGAATTCCGCAGGCGTCAGCGTCGCGCCGGCGCCGGCGACGCAGCGCCGCGCCTGCGCCTTCAAGCCGCCGAGGTCGTGAACCCTGCGGTCGGCGCGGCTATAGAGGCCGAGCGCGTCGCCTGTCTTGGATTGGCTGGCGTGGCAGGCGCCGTTGCATTGATGCTCGGCGAGCAGGCGGCGGCCCAGCGCCAGGGTCGCATCCTCCTCGGCCCAGGCCACGCCGCTTCCGGCCAGCAGGAGCGGCAGCAGAAATTTAACGGTGCGGATCATGGCTGGGCTCCTTGTCCCGCCAGCGCCATTTGCACGCTTTCGGCGAGGGCGAGATAGGGCCTTGCCTGGGGGGCGTCGGGGTCTGTGGCTGCGATGGGGGCGCCGTTGTCGCTGGCCTGGCGCACGGCGAGATCGAGCGGCGATTCGCCCAGGAAGGGCAGGCCCAGCTTTTCGGCCTCCGCCTTGGCGCCGCCGTGAGCGAAAATCTCCGAGCGGCCGCCGCAATGCGGGCAGAGGAAATAGCTCATGTTCTCGAACAGGCCGAGCACCGGGATTTTGACCTGATTGAACATGGACACCGCGCGGCGGGCGTCGATCAGGGCCAGATCCTGCGGCGTCGAGACGATCACGGCGCCGGCCAGCGAAGCGTTCTGCGCCAGGGTGAGCTGCACGTCGCCGGTGCCGGGGGGCATGTCGACGATGAGATAATCGAGTTCCCCCCAGGCGACATCGTTGAGCAATTGCTTGATCGCCGTCATCACCAGCGGACCGCGCCAGACCACCGCCGCGCCGGCCTCGATGAGGAAGCCGATCGACATCAGCTTCACGCCGAATTTTTCGAACGGGATCAGGCTGCGCGAATCCTCGGCGAAGCCGGGCTTGTCGTGAATGCCGAACAGCAGCGGCAGCGACGGGCCGAACACATCGGCGTCGAGCAGCCCGACTTTCGCCCCCCGCCGCGCCAGGGCCACGGCGAGATTGGCGGCGGTGGTCGATTTGCCGACGCCGCCCTTGCCCGAGGCCACCGCGACAATGTTTTTGACGCCCTCGACGCCGCCGGCGCTGGGGTTGCGCTCCGAACGTTCGGCGGTCAGCGTGACATAGGCCGCGCTCACGCCGGGAATTTTTTCCACCGCCGCCTGCGCCGCCGCGCGCATCGGCTCCAGCTCTCTTGCCCGCGCGGGATCAACCGCAAGCGTGACATAGGCCTTGCCCTCGAGCAGGCTGATCCCCGCCACGGCGCCAGAGTCGGGCAAGGGCGTCGCGCCGTCGGGGCCGGGCACGGCTTTCAGCGCCGCCATGATTTCCTGCTGCGTGGTCATTGCATCCCCTTGGGTTTTTCGCTGAACCAGTTCAATGTGTCGCGCAGTGCGACCACCTTGCCGACGATGATGATGGTCGGGCCGCGCAGTCCCGCCTCGACGGCTTTTGCCGCTATGTCGGCGATTGTTCCGGTCACGGTGATCTGGCCAGCGCGCGTGCCGTTTTCGACAATGGCCACCGGCAGGCCGGGATCGGCGCCGCGCTTCAAAAATTCGCGCATCAGGAAGTCGAGATGGGCGAGGCCCATATAGACCGCCACCGTCTGGTTGGGCCGCAGCAAGGTCGACCAGTCGAGATCGATCGGCCCGTCACGGCCATGTCCGGTGACGAAGACGCAGGATTGCGCGTAATCGCGATGGGTCAGGGGTATCCCGGCATAGGCCGAGCAGCCGGCGGCGGCGGTGATTCCGGGGCAGACCTGGAAGGGAATCTTGTGCTCCGCGAGCTTTTCGATCTCCTCGCCGCCCCGCCCGAAAATAAAGGGGTCGCCGCCCTTGAGCCGCAACACGCGCTTGCCCTGCTGGGCGAGCCGCACCATTAATTCGCCAATTTCCTCCTGCGGCAGCGCGTGATCGGCGCGCTTCTTGCCGACATAGATGCGTTCGGCGTCGCGGCGCACGCGTTCCAAAATGGCCGGCTCGACCAGCCGGTCGTAGAGCACGACATCGGCCTTCTGCATCAGCCGGAAGGCGCGGAAGGTGAGCAGGTCCGGATCGCCCGGCCCGGCGCCGACCAGATAGACCTCGCCTTTTGGCGCGCCCTCGGCGCTGGAGCCGTCGGGGCGGGCCGCTTCAATCTCGCGTTCCAGATAGTTGCGCGCCGAAAGCTCGTCGCCCGCCAAAACCATTTCGACCGCCGGCCCCTCGTAGAAACGCTCCCAGAAGCGCAGCCGCGCCGCGTGGCTCGACAGCTTTTCGGCGAGCGCGGCGCGGCCCTCGCCGGCCAGAGCGGCGAGCCGGCCATAGGCGGCGGGGATCAGGCTTTCCAGCCGGGCTTTGAGCATGCGCCCCAGCAGGGGCGCCTCGCCGCCGGTGGAAATGGCGACGATCAGCGGATCGCGGTCGAGGATCGAGGGCACGATGAAATCGCTGATCTTGGGGTGGTCGGCGACATCGACCAAAAAGCCCCGGCTTTTCTGCGACATCCTGAATGAACGCGCTGCGGAAGATCACGTGCGAGATCGGTACCAGCAGCGTCTCTTCGTCGATCGCATCCAGCAGGCGCTCGGTATTGACGTGGATGGTGTCGTCGTTCGGCACCATCTCCACACGCGCACCCCGTTTGCGCTGCGCTTCCCAGAAGTACATGACTGAAGGAAAATTCAGGTCGCTGTAAACCACTTTGTTGCGGCGGCCACTAAAGTCGAAGCACGAGGCCACCGTCGCCTGGCAAGAGGTCACGTTCTGCAGGCAAGCTACCGATCCGGCCGGAGCGTTGAACAGCGCGCCAATCTCGTCACCCACCTGCGCCGCCAGCATCCACCATTCTTCTTCCCACGAACGCACACCGCGGGCGAGCGCGGCAACGCGCCGTCGCGCGCGTAGGAGAAGGCAAGCCTGGTGCCCGCCCCCTGGACCGAGCTGCCGCACGAGAAGAAGGCGAAGATGATCAGCAGCAAGAGGAAGTCCTGCACGCCGAGGGGAAGCTCGGCCAGGATGAAGGGCACGCCACCGCCCGCGACGGTCGCTCCGACCGCGTTGTGGGCCGGCATCGCAAGCAGCAGGGCGGCGATCAGGATGAACGACGCGATGCCGCCGACGATCAGTGCGTAGCGCATGGCCCGGGGCACCTGGCGTCCCGCGTTCTTGGTCTCTTCAGAGATGTCGCCGGCGGCCTCGAAGCCGTAGAAGATGTAGACGGGAGCCAGGACGGCGATGAGCGCCGCACCGGGGAACCAGCTCCCGTGGAAGTTCAGGCCCAGGGGGTTGCTCGACAGGTGCTGGACATTCTGGGTGCTGAACAGGAAGCCGAGGCCGTGGTGGAAGCCTTTGACGGCGAGGATGATGGCCACTCCCAGGGTGCCGAGGATCTCGACGTAGACCCCCAGTCTGGCCACCCGTCCCATGACCCTGGCGCCATAGATGTTGACCACCGTCTGGATGCCCAGGAGGATGAGCACGACGACGAGGATCACCCAGTGGCTGGTCGGGTCGAGGTTCCAACTGAACCAGTTGTGCAGCAATGCCGTCACGTAGGAGACGATGCCGGTGTCGACCGCCGCCACCGTGACAAGTAGCGCGATCCCGTAGAACCATCCTACGAACCAGCCGTACTTCGGACCGACGGAGAACTTGCTGTACTGGTAGAGCGCTCCCGCGACCGGGTAGTGACTGGCAAGCTCTCCGAACACCAGCGCCACCAGGAGCATCCCGGCCACCGGCAGCCACGTCAACCAGACATAGGCAGGTCCGCCGGTCCCGACTCCCAGCACGAACAGCGAGTAGATACCGACCATCGGCGACAGGTAGGTGAAGGCGACCGCGAAGTTGCTGAACAGTGGGAGAACTCGGTTGAGCTGGGGTTTGTAGCCGAGACTTACGAGACGGGCGTCCTCGCCCTTGGAGACGGTCGGGGCGTGGCTGGCTGCATCATCTCCGCCGGGCATCACGTCACCCGACAACGCCGGTTCGGACATCATGTCCTCCTTCTTCGATGCGCCCCGACGTGGGGGCCACATCGGTCGTAATTCGGAGAGCATTTGCCCTGATTCAGGCGGCGAGCAACGATGTTGAGCGTTGGCGAATGTCGGGCGGGGACGCGCCTGACGTCGCTGAGTCTGGCCGGGGCCGCTCCACACCTGTAGCCTTGGCGTGTCTGCGGCCAAGCCGGTCTGGAGACCGCGACCATCGACGCTCCACAGGGGGGACCGAATGTTCGATCTGTCGACGAGCCACTTTCAGATCACGTGGACGTTGGCGGCCATCCTCGTGCTGGCGGCAGCCGCGGCGTGGCGGGCGGCGAGCAACTGGAACGTCGTCAGGTGGCGATCGATTGTCCTGGGGGTGGTGGCCGTGTTGCTCCTGCTGTTTGCGCTGAACAGCATGTTCACGCACAGCTGCAGCTCCAGCGGCAGCTCATCGCTGCAGATGCGCGCAGCACAGCCACAGACAACGCCGGAGACTTGGCTTGCCGGCCAGGGCGTCGAGCGACTGGGCGAACCCAGCTCGTTCCGGTTCTGGATGGCCGCATCTGCATAGATAGCTTCAGATTTCGAGAGGCGCCGCGCGAAAGCCACCCGCGGCCGACCCCCTTTCCCGAAGCCGAGTCTAGGCCACCTAGCGCTGTCGAAACGCCTTCGCCCACCACGCTGCAGCCAGGCGCCCAAGTCGAGCAACTCGGGGTGCATCTTGCGCACATCGTCGATCCTGGCGCGATAACCCTTGTGTGCGAGCCAGCGAAACATGAGGTAGAGGTCCTCGCTGCGCTCGCGCACGGCCTCCCAGGGGACCTCGACATAGGTCACCGGCTCACCGACGGCTTGGCTGAGGGCCACCGCCGCCTTTGGGAAGGTAAGCTCGTCGCCCGCAATGTCGAAGGCCTTGCCGATGTAGTGATCGGGTTGGGCGAAGACCAGGCCCACGATCGCGGCGATATCGTCGACGGCGATCATCTGTATCGGGGTCGTGCTGGCTAGCGGCACCGGCAGGGTGAGCCCCTCGTCGCCTGACTGCACACCGTAGTGAATCAGGTTTTCCATGAAGTAGACGGGGCGCACGACGGTGTGCGGCAGGTCGAGCTCCTTGAGGTGCTCCTCGATGCGCGCCTTGGACTCGAAGTGGGGGATGCCGATCTTGTGGTTGGCCGAGCCCACCGAGGAGTAGACGTAGTGGCGCACCCCGGCAGAGGCGGCCACGTCGGCCAGCGTGTTGCCCTGGGCGATCTCGTTCTCGGGGCCCTTCTCGAAGGACGTGGCCATGGCAAAGACGCCGTAGACACCGCTCATGGGCCCGGTCAGGCTGCCCTGGTCGGTGAGGTCGCCGCCGGCGATCTCGACGTCTAGCTCCCGCAGGGGGCGTAGCGCCTCGGCATCCGGCTTGCGGGTCAGCCCGCGCACCCGCCAGCCGTCTGCTTGCAGGCGCCGCGCCACCGCCCCGCCCTGCTTGCCGCTGATGCCGGCGACCAGGATCGTCTTGTCGCTGTTTGCGCTCATGGGCTCCTCCCTGCAACTCGGGGCTGCTCTCGGATGAAGCTTCTTTCCCAGGGCCAGGGAGGCTGAAAGGCGAGGCCGTTGACCCGTCAGGCCTCGAGGCACGGTCGTCTCTGGTAGGCCTGCTAACGCTCGCTGTCGAGCATGCCCATCTGGCGCTCGTCGTAGCGACTGCCGGCCACCGCCCCGAGAGGCGCCGCCTGCTCAATGGCCACGAGCTCGCTCTCGCTCAGCCGCAACTCAAGAGCCGCCACGACCTCCTTTACCCGACTGCGCCGCCGCATGCCGACAAGCGGCACGATGTCGTCTCCGCGCGAAAGCACCCAGGCGATTGCCACCTGTGCCACTGTCACATCTTTGGCGGCGGCGATCTCTCGCAGCCCTTCCACGATCGACAGGTTGCGCGCCAGATTGTCCGGCCGGAAGCGGGGCATGCCGGCGCGAAAGTCGCCCGAGGCAAAAGATCCTGTCGGGGACAGCTCACCGCCCAGCAGACCGCGGGACAGCACACCGTAGGCGGTGATGCCCGCGCCCAGCTCGCGACAGGTGGGCAAGATCTCGCTCTCGATGCCGCGCGACAGCAGCGAGTACTCGATTTGCAGGTCGGCCACAGGGTGCACGGTCCGTGCGCGCCGCAACGTTTCCGCGCCGGCTTCGGAAAGTCCGACGTAGCGAATGTAGCCTGCTTCGATCATGTCGGCTATCGCTCCCACCGTCTCTTCGATGGGTACCTTCGGATCGACTCGCCCGAGGCGATAGATGTCGATGTAGTCGACGCCCAGCCGCCGCAGACTGTAGGCGAGGAAGTTCTTCACCGCCGCCGGCCTGCCGTCGATGCCGACGAAGGCGTTGTCGGGTGCGCGCAGCGCACCGAACTTCACACTGACCACGGCTTCGTCACGCCGCCGACCGCGCAGAGCCCGCCCCACCAGCATCTCGTTGTGACCCATGCCGTAGTAGTCGCCGGTGTCCACGAGATTGATGCCGGCATCGAGAGCAACGTGGATCGTCGCGATGCTCTCGTCGTCGTCGGCAGGGCCATAGCTGCCGGACATCCCCATGCAGCCCAAGCCGATCGCAGACACTTTGGGGCCTGCCGAGCCAAGTCGTCGTACCTTCACGAGGTCCTCCGGATTCGAGATCCCAACGATGCTTGACTCTGGTTTCCCACTGACGAACGGCGACAACCAGTGGCCGGACGCGGCTTCGCTCCCGGCCTCAGCTTGAAACGAGAGGCTCCCGCAAGGAGAGGACTCCTCGTGTCAGGAGCCGACCGAGGCTCCCTCGCCCGCCGTCTTCCCGGTCGTCGGCTGTGGCACGTGCTTTCCGCGGGTCAACGAGGCAAGCGCGCCTACCAGGGCAAGTCCGGCGCCGGTCACCATGGCGTTGCGGTATCCATGTGTGTAGTGGTGCAGCACGGAGGCGGCGGCCACCAGGGCAGCGGCGTGGCTCTGGCCGGGCACCGGCGTGCCGAGGGTCAGCAGGAGACGACCGCCGGCCGGCCCCAGGGCGCTCGCCGCGATGCCGCCCAGAACGGCCACGCTGAGCGCCTGTCCGGTGGTCCGCATGGTGCCGACAAAAGCGCTCGCCAAGCTGAGCTGGCCCCGCTGCACGCTGCCCATGATGGCGCTCATGTTGGGGGCGCTGAAGGCGGCCATGCCGAGGCCGACGACGCCGAGACTGGCCATGACCCGAACGAGGCCTGACGACGTCGGCGTCGTTGCCAGGAGCAGCATGCCGACCGCCACGATGACCATGCCGCCACTGGCGAGCAGCCCCGAGCCGACCCTGTCGCTCAAGCGTCCGCTAAGCGGACTGAGGGCAGCCATCACCGCCGGTTGGGCGAGCATCAGCCAACCGGTGAGACCCGCCGAGTGTCCCTGTACGACCTCGAGGTAGACCGCCGTCAGGATGGTGATCGCCCCGAGAGCCATGTAGTTGAGCAGGGCGGCGAAGTTGGCGGCCGCAAAGAGGCGGTTGTGACGGAGCAGGTCGAGGTCGAGCAGCGGGTCGCGCGCGCAACTCGACCGAGACGAAGACCGCCAGACTGGCGGCGGCGATCGCAAGCAGGCCCAGGGTGCGAGGTGACGTCCAGCCCCACTGCGCGGCGAAGGTCAGCGGTACCAGCAGGCAGGCGAGGGTCAGACCCCAGAGGCCCGTCCCTAAGGGATCGGGGCGCATGGCCCGCTCGTCGCCGCGCTCGTGGCGCGGCAGCAGCAGGTAGCCGCAGGCCGCGACGGCGATGCCGATGGGCAGGTTGACCAAGAAGATGGAGCGCCAACCGAAGTGGTCGGTGAGAAAGCCGCCGAGCGGAGGCCCCACGCTCAGGCCGAGGTAGACAGCCATGACGTTGATACCCAGGGCGCGGCCTCGCTCCTGGGGCGGAAAGACCGCCGTCACGATCGCGGCCGAGGTGGCCACGAGCAGCGCCGCACCCGTACCCTGCAGCGCGCGGCTGGCGATGAGCCAAGCCGCGTTCATGCTGAGCGCCGAGCAGAGCGAGCCTACGGTGAAGATCGCGATGCCGGCCAGGTAGTAGCGCACGCGGCCCCGTGGTCGGCCAGGCGCCCCAGGGGGATGAGCAACACCGCCATAACGAGCAGATAGACCGCCTGGACCCAGATCGAGCCGGTGAAGCTGAGATGGAGGCTGCGGCCCATCTGGGGCAACGCAACCGAGACTATGGAACCGTCCAGTGGGCCCATGAAGGCGCCCACCGAGGTCAGGGCGAGCAGTTGCCAGCGTCGCGAGTAGAGCTGGTCCGGTCCGATGCGACTGATCAGAGGCACGATGGCAGTATAACGTGGGTGAGTGACGCAGTGAGGGCTGTGGCAAGACCGTCGATCCCCGGAGGTAGTCTCATGCGCGTATTCGTCACTGGGGCGTCTGGCTGGCTCGGCTCGGCCGTCGCCGCCGAGCTCATCGACTCCGGCCATGAGGTCGTCGGGCTGGCTCGCTCGGATGCCTCGGCCGCCGCCCTCACCGCCGCCGGGGCAGAGGTGCTTAACGGCACGCTCGACGATCTCGACATCCTGCGGGCTGCGGCTGAGGCGTCAGACGGCGTGATCCACCTCGCGTTCAAGCACGACATCGCCTTCTCGGGCGGCTTCCAGGCTGCTGCCGATGCCAATCGGCGTGCCGTCGAGACGTTCGGCGAGGCGCTGGCCGGCACCGACAGACCGTTCGTCCTTGCCTCCGGGACGCTCGGGCTCACACCGGGGCGGGTGGCCACCGAACGCGACGGACACGACCTGGATGCGGCCGCAGCCACTACGGGGGGCGGCCCACAGACGCGACACGCCACCGCGGAGTTCACGCTCTCGCTCCCCTCGCGCGGCGTCCGTTCGTCGATCGTGCGGCTTCCTCCGACGAATCATGGCGCGGGGGATCACGGCTTCATGGCGACCATCGTCGGCATCGCCCGCGACAAAGGCGCCTCCGGCTACATCGGCGATGGGACCAACCGCTGGCCCGCGGTGGACCGGTTCGATTCCGCGCACCTCTTCTGCGTGGCGCTCGAGAAGGCACCGGCCGGCTCCACGCTGCACGCAGTCGCCGAGGAGGGCGTGCCGATCCGCGACATCGCCGAGGTGATCGGACGGCACCTGAACCTGCCGGTGGTCTCCGTCGCCCCCGAGGACGCAGCCGAGCACTTCGCGTGGCTGGCCGACCTCCTCGCCCTCGACAGTCCGGCCGCGAGCGCGCTGACTCGCGAGTCGCTGAGCTGGGAGCCGACGCGCCCCGGGCTCATCGCCGATCTCGACCAGGGCCACTACTTCCACCGACCGACTCGCAGCTACTAAGGAGGCTCTCGATGGACTACCGACCACTGGGACGCACCGGCGTCTCGGTCAGCCAGTTGTGCCTCGGCGCGATGATGTTCGGCGCCTTTGGCAACCCCGATCACGACGACTCGATTCGCATCATCCACAAAGCGCTGGACGCCGGGATCAACTTCATCGACACCGCCGACGGCTACTCCGCCGGCGAGTCAGAGCTGATCGTCGGCAAGGCGCTCGCCGGTGGACGGCGCGACGGCGTGGTGCTCGCCGTCAAGTTCGGCCCTCCCTTTGATGAGGACCCCAACCACCGCGGAGCGTCGCGGCGGTGGATCACCGAGGGTATCGAGGGCTCGCTGCGCCGTCTTGGAACCGACTGGATCGACCTCTACCAAGTGGGCGTTCCCGATCCGAACACCGATATCGACGAGACGCTCGGCGCCCTGTCTGACCTCGTGCATGCCGGCAAGATCCGATCCTTCGGCGCGTCGAAATTCCCCGCCTCTGAGATCGTCGAGGCTCAATGGGTCGCCGATCGCCGCGGCCACGGACGCTTTCGCACCGAACAGCCCCCCTACTCCATGCTGACCCGGGCCATCGAACACGACGTGCTGCCGACCTGCCAGCGCCACGGAATGGGCGTCATGACCTACAGCCCCCTGGCCGGCGGCTGGCTGTCGGGCAACTACCGCAAGGGCCGAAAGATCAGCGGGCCAGGCTCCGCCGCGCGGTTGCGGCGCCTCCCGGCGCGCTATGACGCCAGCGACCCGTTCAACGCCGCGAAGCTCGACGCCGCCGACGCGCTCGGCGCGCTCGCCGACGAGGCCGGGCTGACGCTCGTCCAGATGGCGGTCGCGTTCGCCACCCGCCACCCTGCGGTCACCTCCGCGATCATCGGCCCGCGCACCATGGAACACCTGGACGGCTACCTCGCCGCCGACGGGGTTCATCTGTCAGACGATGTGCTCGACCGCATCGACGAGATCGTCCCCCCAGGAGTCACGATCAACGTTGCCGACAACATGTGGGACTTTGGCACCTCGGCGCTGACCCCCGCGTCCCGCCGCCGGTAGACCTACCAAAGCCGGGCCGGCGAGCCTGGGCCTGAACCACGCCATATCGTCACTGCTTCTCCCCCTGAGACCGGCGGCGCGGACGATGGCTTACATATAACACGTCCTTGTCCCGCTGACAACGTCCACCACGTCTGTACCTTTCGGGGCTTCTGCCGATTATTGGAGAGGCAATTGGAGTGCCCGGACGCACACCATCCATTTGTGGTGGGCCGCGGCCTCGCCCGCCGCTGTTGCAGTCCACTCGAGCGACGACTCCTTTTGTCGGTGCCGGAGAGGGAGATAGGTGGAATTCGCGGAGATGAACGACGAGCAGTTGCGTGATTTCGTCCGCTCTCGTTCGAACGCCGAGCTCACGAACATCCTCACCATCCGCAGAACGCCGCGACCGCGCTCGCGCCGGCAGCGGACGTCCGCACTTCACTTGTGGTCCCGCCGCTCTCCCGGCATCGACGAAGGAGCCAGGAGCAGCCCGGCAGGGCAGTTGGCGAAGCTCACGCCCCTGGTGGCCGCCGAGATCGCTGAGCGTCCGGAGGACCCGAGCCTCGCGGCCCTGGCCCAACTCCTCGGTGACGGCCTGGCGGCACTTGGTCGCTTCAAGGATGCCCTGGCCACCTACGAGGAGGCGCGCGCGCTCTACAAACAGTTCGGCGAGGAAGCCGAGGCGGCTCGTTGCCAGATGAACCGCGCCAACGCGCTCGCCAAGCTAAGCCGCTTCCAGGAGGCCCTCGTCGGTTTTCAGGAGGCCCTCTCTGTCTTTCGCGGCTCGGCCAGAGAGGCGAAGCAGCCCGCTGTATGACAAACCGCGCCGGCATGCTTACCAGCCTGGGGCGCTTGGAAGAAGCTCTGGCCGGCTTTGACGAGGCGCGAGCCCTCTGCGAGCGCTGCGGCCAGGAGGTCGAGGCAGCACACTGCGTGGCCGGCCACTCCGAGGCGCTTCGCAGCATGGGCCGCTTCGAGGAGGCCGTGGCGGGCTACGACGAAGCGCAAACCCTTTACAAAAGCTGCGGACAGGGAGTTAAGCGGCCCGCTCCACGGCAAGTCGCGCCAACGCGCTTGCCAGCCTGGCCGCTGCCAGGATGCCCTGGCC
>CAWDOR010000005.1:0-38807 GCA_963804045.1 uncultured Alphaproteobacteria bacterium
TTGCCTCCCCGCAGTCCAGGAGAATGGCGATCAGCTCGCGACAAGGCGTTCGATCTCCCCCTGCATTGTCCCCTGCGCCCAGCCCTGCTTGAAATGCGGCGTTCATACCGCACAGCAGTCGCCCGTATCGGGCGAGAGCGGCGAGATGGAGCGTCACGATATTCTCGACCGGGGCCACATTGGACGGGTTTTCAACGATTTTGGCTCGCGGCCGATCCGCGTCCTTGAACTTTGATCCGATCATCTCATGAGGCCAAGCGCCCTTGGCGATGGCGTCGATCAGGCGGATATTTATTGGTCTTACGGCCGTTGTTCGGGGCGCCATAAATTGCCGTCTCGGCGCGGCGCGACAATTCGTAGAGAACGATCGCGGCCGCCGTGGAGACGTTGATGGAATTGGCCATGCCTCGCATCGGAATTTCGATGACGGCGTCGGCGAGATCGAGGACGTCCTGGGCAACGCCATCGAATTCGCCGCCAAGGACAAGACACAATGGAAATTCCGGCGTAAAGGCCTCGGGGTGAACGCTGTTTGACGCCAGTTCGACAGCCGCGATCTGGTATCCTTCCGCCTTGGCGCGCATCACCGCCTCGGCGGCCGTGTTTTCCTGGGACCAGGGCGTCCAATGCTGCGTTCCACAGGCCGCCTGACCCAAATTGCGCTTGCGCAAATCGACGTCCGCGCCGGTGATCACCAGACGTTCCGCGAGCATGGCGTCGCAAAGTCGAAACATCGCGCCAATGTTATAGGCCTGGGTCACCCGGTCGAGGACCACGCGAATGGGCAGGCGCGGTTTCAGCAAAAACGTGTTCCGATCGCATTTCGATCGCCGCAATTCCGCTGTCGGCGTGACCTGATGCCTTGTCTCATTGCTCATGTCGTCGCTCGGTCAATTTGGCCAATTCAGACGGTTCCTGCCCCACGGGCCTTTGTCGACGATCACCCGAAAGCCGCCAGCGCGGCCGCCATCAGGATACCTTGGACGTTCGCCGCGACAATGGTCATCGCGAGCGCGGGCGCGAGCGCCTTCGGCCGGTCGGCGGCGCCCCAGAGGACGCGCGTCGCCTGCAACGTCGCTGGCGCGGCGAGCAGAGAGGCCAGCGCCGCCGCCGGCAGACGTCCCGCAAAAAACATCGTGAGCGGCCAAAGATAGGCGAGCGTCCCTATGGTCGCGTAACCCCAGCGGGCTTTCGCGGCCCCGAGGCGCACCACCAACGTCCGCTTGCCCGAGAGAGCGTCGGCGCGGAGGTCGGGAAACTGGTTGATGTAGAGAATATCCGCGACAAGCAGGGCAAAGCCCAATCCGGCGGCCAAGGGCAGAAAGGAAAATTGGCCGCGCGCCACGAAGTCGGCGCCGACGACGACGAGCGTCCATGCGGCGGCGATCCCGAATTCGCCGAAACCGCGCGCTTGCAGCTTGAACGGCGGCGCCGAATAGGCCCACCCGGCGCCCAGCCCCGCCGCGCCGATCAGAATGAGCCCCGGCGCGCTATGGGCGGCAAGCCAGAGCCCGGGCGGGATCACCGCGAGAATCAGCGCATAGCCGAAATTCTTCACCTCGCGCGGCGTCAGCACGCCATTCTGGATGAACCGGCTGCCGCCGGTGAAGGGGAAGAGGCGCTCGACATTGGCCGCGTCGCAGCCGGAGACGCTATCGTAATAGTCGTTGATGACATTGGCTCCGGCGTGGGCGACGAGCGCGAAGATCATCGTGAGCGCCGCCGTGACAGCCGAGATGGATGCGCCGCCGGCATGTGCGCTGGCGAAGCCGATCAGGACGCCGACCGCTGTCACCGAAAGAAACGCCGGCCGGGTCGCCAACAGATAGCGCAGCACAGGATTGGCGAGGGCGGCGCGCGTGGGCTCACCCGGCAACGGCAAATCCGGTTGAAGTGACATTGACGACCCGATTATGGGGAAACATTTGCGATCCCACCATAGCCGTCCGACTTGAACAGGATCAAGTTGCGTCAAAGCTCGACCAGCAAGGAAGCTTCGGATGAGCCGCTCATGATCATTCATCCCGATGCGCGCCCCAAACGAAGCGGGATTTCAAACTTCCGCCAAGGCGCCAAGGGCCCTGGCCGGCGGAGCGTTACAGCGCGGTCTCCGAGCGGGTCGTCAGCACCAGCTCGCCTGATCCGGATTGGGCTCGCGCAGCAGCTCCTGGATATTGGCCTCGATGATCCTGTAACCGACATTGCCGTAAAGCTTTTGCCGGCCCTGGTTCAGGATCATGGTCGGACTGCCTTTGACGCCGAGAGAGTCCGCCTCCTTGTAATCGCCTGACAAGGCGGCGTGGGCGCGGCCCGTGTCGAGACAGGCCTGGACGACAGCCAGCGGAGCGCCCGCAGCTTCGCCGACCAGGCGCTGCACATCCAGCCGCGCTATATCCAGACCCTCGAGAAAAAAGGCCTCGCGCATTTTTCCCAATGCGCGTTCAAATGTTCCCGCCGCGCATCTGCCTTCCTTTTCGGCGAGATCGATCGCCTTGAGGTAGAGATGGGGCGAGAGTGAGGATTGCGGACGGACGCCGCGCCACAAATCGTCGTGGAGCTTGATTTCCGGAAAGGCTTCCGCCGCGCGCCGCACATGCTCGGCGAAACCGTCATAGCCGCCCTTGGCCTGCCAGGAGGTCGCGATCTTGTTGGGGACGTCGCCGAATACAGAACAAAAGCGATATTCGAAATCGACCTGAGCGCCGAAGGTCCTGCGAACCGCCGCGAGGCGCAACTCAGCGAAAAACGCCCAGACACAGAGGATGTCGGAAAAATACAGGATTGGAACCGCCAATATTTTTCTCCGTCGATTGAAACAGCGCCGTTTGTCCGCCGCCAAATCCAACGCAGCATGCCCCGGACAGCGACTGAAGGGCAAGGCGTCCAGCGAGACCGCCGCCAAATCGACTTTGCGCCGGCGCATGAACCCGCGCTTTTGCCGGCTTCGTCGGACGTGTAAATCCATGGATGCGGATTTGCGAGCCAGGAGGCGAAGCCATGTCTAACCAAACCGGTCCGAAGGATATCAAGGCGCAGTTCCGGGCCATGGCGCGGGGCGCGCAAAGCCTGGGACTGGCCTATGTCGGCGTGGTCAACGGTCTGTTTTCCACACTTCGGCGGCTTGAGGCGGTCGAAGCCGACCGTCTCGCCGAAGTCGCCGGCATGGACCCCGCTTATGTCCGGCGCTGGTGCGACGCCGCTTACGCTTTCGGCTTTCTGGAGACGGAAGGCGAGGTCTTCCGCCTGTCCGACACCGGGGTCGCCATGGACCCGGAGGCGCAAGACACGCTCATGCCCATGGTCGTCCAGGCCATGCTGAACATGCATATGGCCGAAAGGGCGGCGGAACTGATGCGCAGCGGCGCGCGGCCGGGCGAGCAGGTCATGGCCGAGCGCGCGACTTTGCTGCCGTGGTTCGGCCCGATGCTTGAGGCCGGTTTCTCGAAATTTTTCGAGGAGACCATCTCTCCCGGCGTTCCCATATTTTCGGAAGTGGACGCGCGTGGCGGGCTGGTGGTCGATCTCGGTTGCGGCAATGGCTGGTATTTGCGCGCCCTTGCGCGCCGTTTCCCCAATCTCCGTGGCGTCGGGCTCGACGGGTTCCAGGAGAACATCGCCCAGGCCGCCCGGCTCGCCGACCAGGAGGGACTTGGCGACCGCCTGTCCTTCGCCAGCGGCGACGCCCATGAATTCGCGCTGGACGCGCCCGCGGACATCATCGCCATGAATCGCGCGCTGCATCATGTCTGGGAGGCCGGCGGCGCGGTTTTCATCCGCCGTTTGCGCGAAAAACTGCGTCCAGGCGGCGCCGCCGTGATCTGGGAGCCCGACTGGCCCTCGGACCGCGCCGCTTTGCGGGCGCCGGCGCGGCAGGGCTTCGCCTTCCAGAATCTGACCGAGCATGTGCAGGGCAATCACCTGCTGCGCGCCGAGGAAATCGCCAAAGCCTTCGCCGCCGAAGGGATGAGCCCGGAAATTTATCGCTTCGGCGAAGGCCCGGAAGCGGTGGTGGTCGCGCGCCGTCCCGGCTGATCGTTGAATTATTCCCGATTTTCCGGCGCCGAGAATTGCCAGAATGTGCGGTCCCAGACGCCGAAGCGATCGATGCTATGGCTATTTAGCCGGAAGCTCTGAGGGCCTCCCGTCGGACCGCGCCAGGCTTGATTTCCGCATATTTGCGGTTCATTTCGAATCGATAAGGCGCGAAAGACTCGTCGTTGTCGGCGAAGGTCGATTCGGTCGGCCGGGCGCCGAGGCGCGCACGGACACGGGGGCGATTTTCACGCGTCGAAAAAAGCGGCGATGAAGGATTGCGCGACGTCATGTTGCCGATCGGAGAAAAGCGATGCAAAAAGAAACCCCATGAATGCCGCCCAGCGCCCGATTTTCATTTGCGAAGACGAGCCCGAACTGGCTGTGGCGCTGGAACGCGAACTGTCGGGCCGCTATGCCGTGGCGCTCAGCGAAACCGGCGCCGAGGCCATGGACGCCGTCCGCGCCGGGGCGGCGCTGCTTCTGGTCATGGATCGCATGTTGAAGGGCGCCGACGGCCTGGCCCTGGTGGAGCAATTGCGCGCGGAAGGTTTTCGCACGCCGGTGTTGATGATGAGCGCCATGGGCAAGGTCGATGATCGCGTCGCCGGCTTGCGCGCCGGCGGCGACGATTATCTGGTCAAGCCCTTCGCCATGGCCGAGTTCAACGCGCGGGTGGACGCTCTGGCGCGCCGGCTTGGCGACGTCCACAGCACAATTTTGGTCGCGGGACCGCTGACGCTGGATTTGATCGGCAGAAAGCTGCGCCGCGCGGGCCGGGACATCGACTTGCTGCCGCGCGAGTTCAAGCTGATCGAATTTTTCATGCGCCGCCCAGGCCAGCTGGTGACCCGGAAAATGCTGCTGGAGGAGGTGTGGAACTATCATTTCCCCGCCAACACCAATGTGGTGGACGTGCATATCCGCAATTTGCGGCTGAAGCTCGACGCGCCCGGCGAGACCAAGCTCATCGTCAATCTGCGCGGCGAAGGATTCCTTCTCGATGCGGGCGCGTGAGCTGTTTCGCTCGACAACGGTGCGGCTGGCGGTGGTTTTCGCTCTGTCCATCGTTATCGTCACCGGTGGCGTGTTCGGCTTCGTCTATGTCGCCGCCACCGACGCCTGGATCGCCGAATTGAGCCAGGTCTTCGCCGACGAGGCGGACAAGGCCGCGGCGAGCGACGAGGACAGGCTGCGCCGCGCGCTGTCGCTGCGCCTGACCCGCGATTTCCGCCGGCTCAATTATGTCGCGCTCTATGATTCCGGCGGCGCGCTGGCGTTTGGCAATCTCGAGCGCCGCCCCGACATTCCCGCCGACGGGCGCGCGCATTATTTCGCCGATTTCCGCGCTTCCCCCGCCGCCGAGCCGGAGCCAACCCTGCTGGTGGCCAAGCCGCGCCCCCAGGGCGGCGAGATCGTTCTCGGTCGCGGCCTCGACGAAATTGTCCTGCTGCGGCGGATTCTCGCCAGGGCCTTGTCTTTCGCGGTGCTGCCGCTGGCCGGATTCGCTTTGGCGGCGGGTTTCTGGTTCGCCCGGCGCATGGCGGCGCGGACCCGGGCCATCGACCGGGCCATAGCCGCGATCGTCCAGGGCGACTTGCGCGCCCGCTTGCCCAGCCGCTCGGGCGTCAAGGAGCTGGATGGCGTGATCGCCTCGGTCAACGCCATGCTCGACGAGATCGAGCGCCTGCTCGGCCAATTGGCCAGCGTCGGCGACAATATCGCCCATAATCTGCGCGCGCCCATCGCCAATGTCCGCGCCGGGCTGGAGCAGGCCCTGGCAGGAGCGCCGGCGGGCGCGCCGCTGCGCCAGCCCGTTCAGGCGGCCTTGCGCCAACTCGACCGCGCCCTGGAGGCGGTGGCGGCGCTGCTGCGCCTGTCGTCGATCGAGAATGAGCGCCGCCTCTCCGCCTTTGGCGAGATCGATCTGGCCGCGCTTTGCGCCGAACTGCATGAATTTTTCCTGCCCTTGGCGCGGGCCAAGGGCGTGGCTCTCACCTTCGAAGCCCCTGCGCCCCTGCGCCGTCCGGGCGACGCCGATCTGATGCGCGAGGCGCTCGCCAATCTCATTGACAATGCGCTGAAATTCACGCCGCGCGGCGGATTGGTCCGCATCCGCGCCGAGGAGGCCGAGGGGCGCGCACGGATTCTGGTGCGCGATTCCGGTCGCGGCGTTCCGGCGGCGGAAGCGCATCAGATTTTCCGCCGCTTCGTGCGCGGCGGCGATGGTTCCGCAGGTTTTGGGCTGGGTCTGAGCATAGCCGAGACCATTGTCCGGCTGCATGGCATGGATCTGACCGTCGCTGACGCCAGCCCGGGCGCGATTTTCACCCTGATCGAGCGCGAGCGGGGTGAATGAGCCGCGCATGACGCGCCCGAAATATTCGCTTTTAAAAATATTTTAGTTTCTCGGCGCGGCGGGGCCGGCTAGGTTCGCGTCAGCGGAGGCGGGCCGCTTTCCCGCGCATACAGGTTTTGCCCGAAGGGTTGAATGCTCGCTCTCGTTCGTATCGCGCTCAGCCGCCCCTATACATTCGTCGTCATGGCGATGCTGATCGTCATCGCCGGCGTTCTCTCGTGGATTCGCACGCCGACCGATATTTTCCCGGCGATCCGCATTCCCGTGGTGGCGGTGATTTGGACCTATAACGGCCTGCCGCCCGACGAAATGTCGGGACGCGTGATCTATTATTACGAGCGTCAGGTCAGCTCCTATGTCAATGACATCGAGCATATGGAGTCGCAATCGCTGCCCGGATACGGGGTGGTCAAAATATTCTTCCAGCCGACGGTGGATATCAACGCGGCCCTGGCGCAGATCGGCGCGGTGTCGCAGACGGTGCTCAAGCAATTGCCGCCGGGCATCACCCCGCCCTATGTGCTGACGTTCAACGCCGCTTCGGTGCCGGTGATTCAGCTCGCCCTGTCGAGCGAGACCCTGCCGGAGTCCAGGATTTTCGACGCCGGGCAAAACATCATCCGTCCGCAGCTCGCCACCGTGGCCGGCGCGGCTTTGCCCTCGCCCTTCGGCGGCAAGGTCCGCCAGATCCAGATCGACGTCGATCAGGCCAAACTGCGCTCCTACGGCCTGTCGGCGGGCGACGTGGTCGCCGCCGTGGGGCAGCAGGATCTGATCATTCCCGTGGGCACCCAAAAAATCGGCGGCAAGGAATATGTGATCAGGCTCAACGATTTGCCGGAAAAGATTTCCGAACTCGGCGATCTGCCGATTTGCAGCGCCGACGGCGCGACGGTGCGCATCGCCGACGTCGCCCATGTCCATGATTCCTCGCCGCCGCAGACCAATATCGTCCATGTCGACGGCGTCAACGCGGTGTTGATGACCATCATCAAGGCGGGAACGGCCTCGACGCTGGATGTGATCAATGGCGTCAAGGATTCGATTCCCCGGCTGAAGGAGCTTGTGCCCGATGGCGTCAAGCTCACTGTGGTCGGCGATCAGTCGGGTTTCGTGCAATCGGCGGTGTCCTCGGTGATTTTCGAGGGCGCGCTGGCTGCGACGCTGACCGGCCTGATGATCCTGGTGTTTCTCGGCTCCTGGCGCTCGACCGTCATCATCGTCATTTCCATCCCCTTGGCCATTCTGGTCTCCGTGGCCCTGCTGGCGGCGACCGGCGAAAACATCAATGTCATGACGTTGGGCGGGCTGGCGCTGGCGGTCGGCATTCTCGTCGATGACGCCACCGTGACCATCGAGAACATCAATTTCCAGCTCGAACAGAAAAAGGAAATCGAGGCGGCGATCATGGACGGCGCGCGGCAGATCGTCATTCCCGCCACAGTGTCGCTGTTGTGCATCTGCATCGTCTTCGTGCCCAT
Source organism: uncultured Alphaproteobacteria bacterium (assembly GCA_963804045.1). Classification (GTDB taxonomy): domain Bacteria; phylum Pseudomonadota; class Alphaproteobacteria; order Rhizobiales; family Beijerinckiaceae; genus Rhodoblastus. The sequence continues at coordinate 7,873 of CAWDOR010000005.1, forward strand.
GTTCAGCCTGGGCGGCGTGTCGGGCTATCTGTTCCGCCCCATGGCCAAGGCGGTGGTTTTCGCTTTGATCGGCTCCTATCTGCTGTCGCGCACACTGGTGCCGACCATGGCCAATTATTTGCTGGCCGGCCACGCGCACGACCCCCATGCTGCGCCCAAGGGCTTTTTCGGCCGCTTCCAGCACGGATTCGAAACGCGTTTCGAGCGGGCGCGACAGGCCTATGCGGCGGCTCTGGCCTCGGCCATGCGGCTGCGCTGGACATTCGTCGTGATTTTTCTCGGTTTCAATGTTGCGTCGCTGGCGCTGTTCCCCACACTCGGCCAGAATTTCTTTCCGACCATAGAAACCGTTGAGCTCAAGCTGCATGTGCGCGGTCCCACCGGGCTGCGCATCGAGGAGACCGCGCGGCTGGTCAAAGAGGTTGAAACCTTCATCGCCGAGACCGCCGGTGCGAAAACCGTGGCCTCGATGGTGGACAATATCGGCCTGCCCGTGACCGGCGCCAGCCTCGCCTACAGCAATTCCGGAACGATTGGCTCGTCCGACGCCGATATTCTCGTCACCCTGCAACCGGGCCAGCAGGACAATACGGAAAAGCTGGTCGAACGCTTGCGCGAAAAACTCCCCGAACGCTTCCCTGCCGCGACTTTCGCCTTTCTGCCCGCCGATATTGTCACGCAAATCCTCAATTTCGGCCTGCCGGCGCCGGTCGACGTGCAGGTGGTCGGTCCCGACGCCCAGGGCAATCGCATTCACGCGGCCAAATTGCTGCGTCGCATCGCCCAGGTGACCGGGGTCGCCGACGCCCGCATCCAGCAGCCGGCGGACCAGCCGACGATCAGCGTCGATGTCGACCGCCTGCAGGCGAGCCGGCTCGGCGTCGCCGAGAAGGATATCGCCACGTCGCTTCAGGTGACTCTGGCCGGCTCGATCCAGACCAATCCGGTGTTCTGGCTCAATCCGAAAAACGGCGTGTCCTATCCGGTGGTGGTCCAGACCCCGCAATACTGGATGAATTCGCTCGACGATCTCGCGCGCGTGCCGGCCTCGCAGGGCAACAGTAATCAGGTGCTTGGCGGCATCTCCCGGATCGGCCGGGTCACGACCAACGCCGTGGTGTCGCATTACTCGGTGCAGCCGGTGCTCGACATCTACGCGACCAACGCCGGCCGCGACCTTGGCGGCGTCTCGCGCGACGTCCAGCGCGTCATCGACGATCTCGATCATGAAAAGCCGCGCGGGACGCGGGTGGTGCTGCGCGGCCAGTCGCAGACCATGAATTCGGCCTATAGCCAGCTTTATCAGGGCCTCGCCCTGGCGGTGGTGTTGATCTATCTTCTCATCGTGGTCAATTTTCAGTCCTGGATCGATCCTTTCGTCATCATCACCGCACTGCCGGCGGCGCTGGCCGGCGTGGTCTGGATGCTGTTCGCCAGCCATACGACGCTTTCCGTTCCGGCGCTGACCGGCGCGATCATGTGCCTGGGCGTGGCCACCGCCAATTCCATCCTGGTGGTGAGCTTCGCCCGCAGCCAGCTCGCCGAGGGCGAGGACCCGTTCACCGCCGCGCTCAACGCCGGCGTCGGCCGCTTCCGTCCAGTGCTGATGACGGCCCTGGCCATGATTATCGGCATGGCGCCGACGGCGCTGAGCGCCGAGCAGAACGCGCCGCTCGGCCGCGCCGTGATCGGCGGCCTGATCCTGGCGACTCTGGCCACACTGATTTTCGTGCCGGTGGTTTTTTCCATCGCCCATTCCCGCCGCGGCGGCGCGACGGGATCGCCCCTGACGCCCGCGCCTGAGAGCATGTCATGAACGACGATTTCGCCCCGGCCTCTCCCCCCGGCCTCGCGCGCGGACGTTCCGGTTTCCGGCTCGTCGTGCTGCTGGCCCTCGTGCTGCTGGCCTATGTCGCGCTGACCCTGTGGCGTCGCCACGAGGCCCGGCAGGATCTGGCGAGCTGGACGCGCGACCGGGCCATTCCCTACGTCCAGGTGGTTGCGCCGCACGCCGATCCGCATCCGCTGGCGCTGGAGCTGCCGGGTCTGGTCTCGGCCTTTTACGACGCCTCGATCCACGCCCAGGTCACCGGCTATGTGAAGAGCTGGGCCAAGGACATCGGCGCCAGGGTCAGGAAGGACGAGCTTCTCGCCGAAGTGGACACGCCGGAACTCGACGAGCGCCTCGCCCAGGCGCGCGAGGAGCTGACCCGCGCCCAAGCGGCGCTGTCGCTGGCCAGGACCACCGCCGAGCGCTGGAACGCGCTGAAAAGCTCTTCCGCCGTTTCGAAACAATCGAGCGATGAAAAGGACAGCGACGCGCGGGTGAAACAGGCCGATGTCGGCGCCGCCGGCGCCAATCTCGACCGGCTCAAGGCGCAAAAGGCCTTTGCGAAAATCGTCGCGCCCTTCGACGGCGTGGTCACCGCGCGCAATGTCGATATTGGCGCCTATGTCGCGCCCGAGCGCGGCGGCGAGCCTTTGTTCAAGGTCGCCGACATCCATGCGGTGCGCATCTATGTCAATGTCCCCCAGAACATCGCGGCGCGAATCAAACCGGGGATGAAGGCCGCGTTCACCACGCCGCAATGGCCCGACCGCCAGTTCGCCGCCACGGTCGCCACCACGTCCAACGCCATTGGCGCGCGGACCGGCAGTCTGCTGGTCGAGCTCGACGCCGACAATGGCGATGGCGCGCTGCTGCCCGGCGCCTATGCCGACGTGCGTTTCGAACTGCCGGTCGATCCCTCGCAATTACGGCTGCCCGCCAGCGCGCTGACGGTTGACGCGCGGGGAACGCGGGTGGCGGTTGTGAACGGCGACGACAAGGTCGAATTCAAGCCGGTGACCATCGCCGAGGATTTCGGCGCCGAAGTGGCGATCGCCTCGGGCTTGAAGGCGGAGGACAGGGTGATCGACAATCCCGCCGATACGCTGGCCGAAGGCGACAAGGTGCGGATTGGCGGCGCAGCGGCGGGCGGCAAGGAATGAGGCGTCCGGGCCTTCCTTCCTTCTCCATGGCGATCGCGCTTGTGGCGGCGCTGGGCGGCTGCGATCTTGCGCCCAATTATGCGCCGCCAGAGGTTGCCACGCCCGCCGCTTTCAAGACCGCTCTCCCCGCGCGAGGCGGCCTCGACGAGACTTGGTGGCGGACATTCGGCAGCGCCGAACTCGATCGACTCGAGGCCAGGCTCGACGCCCAGAAGTCCGGCGGTCGCGGCGGCCCTGGCCCGCTATCGCCGCGCCGAGGCCATTCTCGATCTGTCCAATTCCGCGCTTTATCCGAGCCTGGGCCTGCTGCCGTCGTTAAGCGACAACAAGCAGTCCACCGACCGTCCCCTGCGCTCGAAAAATCAGCCCAATTATTACGGCGCCAATCAGGTGCTCGGCCAGTTCACCTGGGAGCTGGACCTTTGGGGCCGGATGCGCGACCAGGTCGCCGCGTCCAAGGCGGGCGCGCAGGCCAATGACGATCTGCTCGCGGCGACGCGGCTGTCGCTGCATGGCGGTCTCGCCAGGCTTTATATCGCCCTGCGCGGCGCCGATGCGCAGGCGGCGCTGCTGGCGCGCACCATCGGCCTCTATCGCTCGGCGCTGACTTTGACCGAACAACGTCTGGCCGGCAAGATTTCGCCGCCCATCGACGTCGAGCGCGCCAAGGTGCAGCTCGCCAATGTCGAAGCCGCCGCCGCCGACATCGCCCAGACCCGCGCCGTCTTCGAAAACGCCATAGCCGCGCTGATCGGCGAGCCTGCTTCGACCTTCCGCATCGCGCCCGCCGGCGTTCTGCCCGCCGCGCCGCATCCGCCGCGCGGCGCGCCCTCCGAATTGCTGCTGCGCCGGCCCGATGTCGCCGCCAGCGAGCGGTTGCTGCTCGCGGCAAACGAAAAAATTGGCGCCGCCAAGGCTGATTTCTTTCCACGCTTTTATCTGCTGCTGTCGGGCGGCACGCAGGACACTGGCCTCAATCTGACCAATCTGCACAATAGCCTGTGGAGCCTCGGCCCCTCGGTGACCGCGCCTATTTTCGACGGGGGGCAGCGGCAGGCGGCGCTGGACGCGGCGCGCGCCGATTTCGAGGCGGCGGCGGCCGATTACAAGACCACGGTTTTCGCCGCGTTCCAGGAGGTCGAGGACGCCCGCGCCTCGATCTTCCATCTCGGACGCGAACGCGCGGCGCTGGCGGTTTCGGCGCATGCGGCCCAGCGCGCCCTGGACATGTCGATGAGCCTTTATCGCGACGGCGCGGCCTCGTCGCTCGATGTGGTCACGGCGCAGAGTGCGGCGCTCGACGCCCAGCGCGCCGAACTTGTCGTCGGCACAAGGCTGTTGCAACAATATGTGGCGCTCAATCTGGCGCTGGGCGGCGGCTGGAGCGGTCAGAAGCCGCCGCCGGAGCCTACATCGAAGCCGGGGCTCGCCCTGCTTGGGCCGCAGGGCGCGGACCCCGGCGAGAAACCCGACGGCGGCGGGGAGACGAAAAAATGACAGCGGAAACTGACGACAGTTGCGCCCAGTGCCTGTTCTGGAAAATGGCGCGTCCAGGCGAGGGCGTTTGTCAGCGCCGCGCTCCCGATCCAGCCTATGACGCGGATCGCGTCGCCCATTGGCCAACCACCCATGGCGTTCAGGGCTGCGGCGAGTTTTTGCGACAGGGTTCGGCCTATGACCTGGTGGACTGCGCCGCCTGCCGTTTCTGGCGGCGACCGGCGCTGGGCATAACGCCGGTCGATCGCGCCGACAAGCCTTTGTCCTGGTGGGCTCGGGCCGGCCATTGCCAGCGCAAGGCGCCCGAGCCGCAATCCGACCCCGGACCCCGCGCCTTCTGGCGCGCCTGCCACGAAAGCGACGGCTGCGCGGAAGGGTTGGCGCCGGCGCATCACGGGTAGCGCTGAGCGATCAGGCGGATTCGTAGTTCGGCCCGCCGCGCAGCACGACGTAGATCGCGGGGATCACCAGAACGGTGAGCGCGGTGGAGGAGGCCAGACCAAACAGCAGCGAGATCGCCAGACCCTGAAAGATCGGGTCGGAGAGAATGGTCACCGCGCCGATCATCGCCGCCAGCGCCGTGAGCAGGATCGGCTTGAAACGGATCGCGCCGGCCTCCAGCAACAGGTTTTTCAGCCCCTGCGCGCGGTCGCCATGGCGGACGAAATCGACCAGCAGGATCGAGTTGCGCACGATAATGCCGGCCAAAGCGATAAAGCCGATCATCGACGTCGCGGTGAACGGCGCATGGAACAGCCAGTGGCCCGCGAGTATGCCGATGAAGGTCAGCGGCACCGGGGTGAGGATCACCAGCGGCAGCTTGAACGATTTGAACTGCGCGACCACCAGAATGTAAATGCCGACCAGCGCCGCCATGAAGGCTGCGCCCATATCGCGGAAGGTCACCCAGGTCACCTCCCATTCCCCGTCCCAGAGCAGCGAGGGTTTGCTCTCGTCGAGCGGCTGGCCATGCAGCAGGATTTCCGGTTTCTGCGCCGCTTGCGGCCAGTCCATCTTGTCCAGCGTCGAATCCACCGCCAGCAGGCCGTAAAGCGGCGCCTCATAGGCGCCGGCCAGCTCGGCCGTCACCATTTCGGCGGACAGGCCATTGTGACGGAAAATCGGGAAAGAGGATTTTTCCGTGCTCACGCGGGTGACGTCGCCCAGTTCGACGACGGAGCGATTGCCCGGCAGGCTGTTGGCGGGAACCGGCGTGGTCAGCGCGATTTCGTTCATCTCGCGCTGGTTCTTGGCGAGAGCCAGTCTGATCGCCAACGGTTCGCGGCCGCCGCCGCGATGCGAATATCCGACAACCTGGTCGCCATAGAGCCGCGCCAGCGTGTCGAACACGTCGCTTTGCTGCACGCCGAAGAATTCCAGCGAATCCTGGTCGATTTCGATGCGTTTGCGCGGCGCCTGCACGCCATAGGAATCGTCGACATCGACAATGAAGGATGAGGACTCGAAGGCTTTGCGCACCTGGGCCGCGACAGCGCGTCGGGTTTGCGGATCGGGCCCGTAGATTTCGGCCAGCAGGGTCGCCAGCACAGGCGGTCCTGGCGGCGGTTCGACCACTTTCAGCGAACTGCGCGGCCGCAACGCCATGCCGCGCAGCTTCTCGCGAATCTCCAGGGCGATCTCATGGCTGGCGCGCTTGCGTTCCGATTTCGGCGACAGATTGATCTGCACGTCGCCGGTCTCTGGCGTGGCGCGCATGTAATAGTGGCGCACCAGACCGTTGAAATTGAAAGGCGCCGCCGTGCCCGCATAGGCCTCGAAGGACTGGATCTCCGGGATGTCCTTCAGCCGCTGCACGGCGTCGGCGAGGACCCGGCTGGTTTCCTCGACCGAGGTTCCGGCGGGGAGATCGGCGATCACCGCCAGTTCCGACTTGTTGTCGAAGGGCAGCAGCTTGACCGTCACCAGCTTGAAATAGAACAGGCTGAGCGAGGCCAGCGTGGCTATGCCGACATAGGTGAGAAATTTCTTCGCCGATTTGCGGCTGCGCAGCACGGGCGCGGCGACGCCGCGATAAATCGCGCCAAGGGCGCCGCCGCTCGCCCCGTCGTCGTGATGAATGGGCGCCTTGCCGGCGATCTTCAGCATCAGCCAGGGGGTGACGATCACCGCGGCGAAGAAGGAGAAAATCATCGCCGCCGAGGCGTTGGAGGGGATCGGGCTCATATAGGGGCCCATCAGCCCGGAGACGAACAGCATCGGCAGCAAGGCCGCGACCACGGTCAGTGTGGCGACAATGGTGGGATTGCCGACTTCGGCGACGCCGTCGATCGCGGCCTGGATGCGGCTGCGGCCGTCGCGCATCGCCCAGTGCCGGGCGATGTTCTCGATCACGACAATGGCGTCGTCGACGAGAATGCCGATGGAGAAGATCAGCGCGAACAGGCTGACGCGGTTGAGCGTATAGCCCATGATCCGCGCCGCGAACAGGGTGAGCAGGATGGTGGTGGGAATGACCACGGCGACCACCAGAGCCTCGCGCCAGCCGATGGCGAAGGCCACCAGCAGCACGATGGAGACAGTGGCGAGGCCGAGATGGAACAGAAGTTCATTGGCCTTTTCATTGGCCGTCTCGCCGTAATTGCGGGTGACCTTGACCTCGACATCCTCGGGGACCAGAGAGCCGCGCAAATGTTCGAGCTGTGCGACGATGCGCTCGGAAATCACCACGGCATTGGCGCCGGCGCGTTTGGCCAGCGCAATGGTGACAGCTGGGCGGGAGGTCAAACCGCCCGCGGACTCACGCTCGAAATGCGCGACGCGGGTCTCGTTGGGCTCCTCGACGAAAACCACCTTGGCGACATCGCGCAGATAAACAGGCCTGTTGTCGCGCGTGGTGATCAGCAGATTGCCGATTTCCGGCAGGGTCTGCAAAGTGCGTCCGGCCAGAGCCTCGACCTGCAAGCCATTGTCGCGGACCAGGCCGAGCCGCAGCGCGTTATTGGCGCCCTGCGCCTTGGCGGCCAGTTGCTGGAGGGTCACGCCGTAGCGCGCGAGGCCGGCCGGGTTGGGCTCGATGCGGAACTCCCGCGCCTGGTCGCCGACCAGATAGGTGAGGCCGACATCCTGCAATTTGGCCAGTTCGACGCGCAATTCGCGGGCGACGTCGGTCAGCGCCCCGGCGGTCCAGCGCTCGGCGGCTTCCGGCTTGGGCGTCAGGGTCAAGGTGACGATGGCGACATCGTCAATGCCGCGTCCGACGATCAGCGGTTCAGGCACGCCGGCGGGGATTTTGTCGAGATTGGCGCGGATTTTTTCGTGGACGCGCAGAATGGCGGCGTCGGTCGATGTGCCCACCAGGAAACGCGCGGTGATCACCACCTGGTCGTCATAGCTCTTGGAATAGACATGTTCGACGGCGTTGATGCCCTTGACGATGGTCTCCAGCGGCTCTGTGACCAGCTTGACCGCGTCTTCGGCCCGCAATCCATTGGCCTGGACGACAATATCGACCATGGGCACGGCGATTTGCGGCTCTTCCTCGCGGGGCAGGGTGACCAGCGCCAGCAGGCCGAGCGCCAGGGCGGCGATCAGCAGCAGCGGCGTCAGCGGCGAGGCGATGAAGTTTTTGGTCAGAGACCCCGCCAGACCCAGCGGCTTGTTGTCGGAACCCATGTTGGTTTCGGAACTCATGGCGTGACGATCCGGTCGCCGGCTTTGAGCCCGGTGAGAATTTCGATCTTTTGCGGGTCTTCGGTCTCGCTGAACACCACGGCGACGTCGAGCGGGCCTTCGGGCCGCGCCAGCTGGACATAATCCACGCCCGAGCGCGTGGTCACGGCGGCGCGGGGGATTAGCAGCGCCTGCCGCTCGCCGACCGAGGCATAGACACGGACCCTCTCGCCGACGAAATAATTTTCGAGTTTTTCAACCTCGGCGTCGGCGATGACCCTGCCGCCGTCGAGTTCGGGATAGATGCGCACGATCCTGCCCTGGCGCATCTCGCCGCCGGCCAAGCGCGGCGCGACATTGACCAGGGCGCCGAGTTGCAACAGCGGCGCATGGCGTTCGGGAAGCGCCAGACGGAGATAGAGCGCGCCGGCGGCGACGCGGGCGATGGCTTCGCCAGGGCCGACCACGGCGCCGGGCGTCACCGAAATGGTCAGCAGCCTGCCGTCGCGCGGCGCCAGCACTTCGCCCTCGTGCATCTGCTGTTCGACCACGGCGCGTTGCGATTTCATCGAATCGAGCTGATGCCCGAGCACGTCGGCGTTGGTCTTGGCCTGGTCATAAGCCGCGCGGGTGGTGAAGCCCTTTTGCAGCAGATCCTGGGCGCGGCGGAAGGCGACATTGGCGTTCTCCACCTGCGACAGCAGCGCGCTGATCTGGCCGTCCAGCGATTGCGCCTGCAGCACCAGTTTCTGATCGGCGACCACGGCGATGACGTCGCCGGCCCGAAGTTGAGCCCCCTCGTCGACATTGCGCTTGACGACGGTGCCGCCGATCCGCGTGCGCGCCGGAATCACGTCGCGGCTTTCCGCCTGACCGAAAATCGCCTTCATATTCGGCACGGTCTGCGCGGCGACGGCGAATTCTCCCGCTAGCGCAGGCCCGGGCAGGGTCGAAGCAAGACAGAGCGCGGCGGCGAGGCGCGAAGAAAATCGGCTTTGGGGGCGCATGGGGTTTCCGATTAGCTTTACATATATTCGCATATATGCAATTATTGGTGCATGCCTGTCAAGCGCTTTGAACTTCAAGTGGAGGCGGCGAGCGAATTTCTCAAATCGCTCGCCAATCCTGTCCGTCTGCGCATTCTCTGCGCGCTCGCCGCCGAGGAATCCTCGGTGAGCGCGCTGTCGCGGCTGACAGCCGCGCCCATGGCGACGGTGTCGCGCCATCTGGCGCTGCTGCGCCGCGAGGGAATCATCGCGTCGCGACGGTCGCGCCAGACCATTTTCTACCGTCTCGCCGATCCTGCGGTAAACGGGCTGATCGAGGTTTTGGCCCAATCTTTTTGTCCCGCGCCGCTACCGCCCCAACCACATCCAGAATCGATGAATGGAGAATGACATGACCTTGACCCGCCCGTTGAAAAAAGGTTTCAAGCAAATGCTCGCCGAGGCCAATGCCGAGATCGAGACCATTTCGGTTCCTCAAGCTCTTGGCCTGGTCGGCGATGCCTCCGTGCTGTTCGTCGATGTGCGCGAGGCCCATGAAATCGCTACTGGCGCCGTGCCGGGCGCCTTTCCCGCGCCGCGCGGCTTCCTCGAATTTTTCGCCGATCCGGAATGCCCGATGCACAAGCCCGAACTGGCTCGCGCCGGCAAGCTGATCGTCTATTGCGCCAGCGGCGGTCGCTCGACCCTCGCCGCCAAGACGCTGTTCGACATGGGCTATGGCGACGTGCTCAATCTCGCTGGCGGCGTCGCCGCCTGGAAGGCGGCCGGCGGTCCGCTCACGGTCTGATTTTCTTCAACCGCGCCACGCTCACTTGACTTCGATGCTCACCGCCGACTCGCCATCCGGGTCGGTCACGTGCACGGCGCAGGCGAGGCAGGGATCGAAGGAATGGATGGTGCGCTGGATCTCCAGCGGCTGCTTGGCGTCTGCGAGCCTGTGGCGGTCCTGCAAGGCCGCCTCATAGGCGCCGCTCTGGCCCTGCGCGTCGCGCGGCCCGGCGTTCCAGGTCGAGGGCACGACCGCCTGATAATTGTCGATCCTGCCGTCCTTGATGACGATCCAATGGCCGAGCGCGCCGCGCGGCGCCTCCATGGCGCCGAAGCCGCGCGCCTCGCGCGGCCAGGTCGAGGGCTCCCACATCTTGCCATTGTGGACCGAGAGATCGCCCGCCTTGATGTTGGCCATCAGCGCGTCGAGCCAGGAGTCCATGGCGTCGGCGATGATCTTCGACTCCAGCGTGCGCGCCGCCGTGCGGCCCAGGGTCGAGAACAGCGCCTCAATGGGCAGATCGAGCTTTTTCAGCGCCATGCCCGCGAGGTCGCGGGTCTGCGCATGTCCCGTGGCGTAGAGCATCAGCACGCGGGCCAGCGGCCCGACCTCGACCGCCTTGTTGCGCCAGCGCGGCGATTTCAGCCAGCTGTAGGATTGCTCCACTTCGAGCTGGTCATAGGGCGGCTTGGGGCCGCTATAGGCCAGCGTGGTCTCGCCGGCATAGGGATGCAGGCCCGCCTGCTTGCCGCCGCTGTAATCGTACCAGCTATGGGCGGCGAATTCCTGGATCTGCTGGGGATCGGAGAGATCGACCGGCTCGATATGGGAGAGGTCGCGGTTGAGGATTACGCCCGGGGGAATCGAGCAGCGAGCCCCCATGGGCGCGCCCGTCGGCGGGGAAATCGCCATAGGTCATGAAATTGCCGAGGCCCTCGCCGCGCGCGAACCAGTCCTTGTAAAAGGAGGCGATGGCCAGGGTGTCGGGAATATAGACCTGATCGACGAAATCGCGCATCGACTTGATGATGGCGCGCACCTGGTTGAGGGTGACGATGTTCACCGCCGTCGAGGCGCCGCCCTCGCCGGGCGTGGCGCTGATCGCGGAGGCCATGCCGCCGACCAGAAAATTCGGGTGCGGATTCTTGCCGCCGAAAATGGTGTGGATCTGTACGACGTCGCGCTGCCAGGCGAGCGCGTCGAGATAATGCGCCACCGCCATCAGATTGGCTTCCGGCGGCAATTTATATTCGGGATGGCCCCAGAACCCATTGGCGAAAATGCCGAGCTGGCCGGCTTCGACAAATGTCTTCAGCCTGTTCTGCACATCGGCGAAATAGCCGGGGCTGGATTTGGCGTAAGTGGAAATGCTCTGCGCCAGTTCGGAAGTCGCCTTGGGATCTGCCTTGAGCGCCGAGACCACATCGACCCAGTCGAGCGCGTGCAGGTGATAGAAATGCATGACATGGTCATGCACATATTGCGCGCCGATCATCAGATTGCGGATCAGCTGCGCATTGGCGGGAATGTCGTAGCCCAGCGCGTTTTCCACGGCGCGCACCGAGGCCAGGCCATGCACCAAAGTGCAGACGCCGCAGATTCTCTGCGCGAAGGCCCAGGCCTCGCGCGGATCGCGGCCGCGCAGGATGATCTCGATGCCGCGCACCATGGTTCCCGAGGAATAGGCCGATTTGATCGCGCCGCCCTCGGCGAGCTCCGCCTCGATGCGCAAATGGCCCTCGATCCGGGTGATCGGGTCCACGACAAGACGCTTGTTCATGGCTCTGTCCTCAATCTTCCAGATGATCGGCCACGAGTTCCAGCAGGCTCTCGACCTTCTGGTCCCATTTGAATTTCTTCGCGCCGGCTTCCAGCGTGATGCGGCACTGGCCGCAGGCCGTGACGAAATGCTTGGCCCCGGTCTGCTCCACCTGCTTCTTCTTCAGCTCGAAAGCCTTGAAGCGCAGGGGATCGGCGCGGACATTGGAGACCACGCCGCCGCCGCCGCCGCAACACCAGCCGAGCGCGCCGTGGTCCTCCAGCTCCGTCAATTCCAGGCCCAGGGCCTTGAGCACGGCGCGTTGCGGCTCGGTGACGCCGCCGCGCCGCGACAATTGGCAGGGATCGTGGAGCGTCGTCGTCTCGCCGATTTTTTTAAGCCTGATCTTGCCTTGGGCCACCGCCTCGCCGAGAAATTCGGTCATATGGACGATGCGCAGCGGAATTTCCTTGCCATACCAGCGCGCCGCCTCCCAGCGCGCCGCGCCATAAGCGTGGCCGCATTCGGGCAGGATGAGCGTATGCGCGCCAATCTTGATCGCATTGTCGATCATCTTGCGCGTCATCTTCTCCTGAAGATCGAGATCGCCGTTGATATAGCCGATGTTGGAGGCCTCGAATCCCTCCGAGGAATAGGTCCAGCTGACGCCCATCTTGTTGAGCACCTTGGCGATGTCGGTCAGCGCCTTGGTGTGTTCGGTCAGCTCCGCCGGGGCGGTGGTGATGACGTAATCGGCCTTGGGCAGATCGACATTCACAGGCACGCCATTTTCCTCGCCGGTCTCGCGGACGATATCGGCGAAATCGTCCGCCGGCGTCGCCGGACTGCCCCACGCCTTGGCCGTGCGGTCCATCAGTTCGAGGCGGTCGGGGACCAGCCCGGCCTTGTACATGCCGTGGCGCGCCTCCTTGATCAGCTCGGCGATGTCTATGCCCATCGGGCAGGCGAGGGTGCAGCGCCCGCACAGCGAACAGGCGTCGTAAAGCAGCGCCTCCCATTCCTCCAGCATGTCGAGCGAGACCGTGGAGCTCAAGCCCAGCATCCGGTAGATCGGCGCGAAAGGCCCGACATGGCGGTGATAGGCCTGTTCGAATGGTTTCAGCTTGTTGATCGGCGTATATTTGGGATCGCCGGTCGTGACAAAAAACTGGCAGGCGTTGGCGCACATGCCGCAGCGCAGACAGGACTCCATATGCACGGCGGCGGTGCGGGCGAAATCGCGGACGAAAGTCTGCAAGGCGGCGTCGCGGCGCTCGAGATCGGGGCGATCGCCCTGGACGTCATAGGCGACGCCGGAGGCGGTGGTCTTGGCGGTCATAATTGCGCTCCTCTATGCCGGAAGCGGATGCCGGTCGCGCCGCGCGAGAAGACGAACAGCACGGCATGCATCAATTTGCCGAAGGGGAACCAGATCAGGAAGGCGCAGATGCTCAGCACATGCAGCGCCAGCAGCGTCTCGTAGCGCGCGCCGACATGGGAGGCCGCCGCGAGGCCGGTGAGCACCGGCAAGAAGGTCAGCGCCCAGGAGAGGTAATCCTCGCCGCGCGAGATCAGCTTCAGCACCGGGCTGTTGAGGCGATAGACCAGCGCCGCCAGCAGCGAGCCCAGCGTCAACCCGCCCACCGCGAAGATCGCGCCATTGGGCAGGCCGGGCCAACTCAGGCCGGTCAGGCTGTTGATGAACAGGATATGCGGGACGAAGGCCAAGACGCAGAGCGCCAGACCGATATGGAAGACATAGCCGTTGACCACGGTGAACATGCCATCCTTGAGAAAGGTCTTGTGCGGGATCATCTTGCCGAAAATCGCTTGCAAGGCCGCGATCCAATTGGCGGGAGCGCCGGCGCGCGGCGCCGACAGGTCGCGCCAAGGCGGCAGCGCCAGCACGCCGATCAGCCGCCACAGGGTTCCCGCGACGAAGACGACCAGAGCGAAAGTCAGCGCCGGTCCGCGCGCGAAAGCGAGCATATCCATGGGCTCACTCCTTCTCTTTGTCGCCGGCGGCGAGATAGCTCTGTTGATGCCGGCGATTGGCCAGGGCCGCGCCAAGGCCCAGCGCCGCGCCGGCGACGGCAGCGCCGGCCAGCGCCGGGCCCATGGCGCCGAGCGGCGTCGGCAAGGGCCGGTAAAAGCCGCCGCGATCCCAGAAATCCGGCTCCGAACAGCCGAGGCAGCCATGTCCCGACTGGATCGGGAAGGACACCCCGCCATTCCATTTCAGCGTGGCGCAGGCGTTATAAGTGGTCGGGCCCTTGCAGCCGAGCTTGTAGAGGCAATAGCCCTGGCGCGCGCCCTCGTCGTCGAAGCCGTCGGCGAACAGTCCGCGCTCGTAGAACGGCCGGCGATAGCAGCGGTCGTGGATGGTCTCGCCATAAAAAGCCTTGGGGCGGCCGAGATGATCGAGATCGGGCAGTTTGCCGAAGGAGAGCACGTAGGACAGCACGCCGGTCATGGCCTCGGCGATCGGCGGACAACCGGGAATGTTGATCAAGGGCTTGGCGCCCGCCAGTTCGGAAATGGCCACGGCCCCGGTGGGATTGGGCTTGGCGCTGGGAATGCCGCCGAAACAGGCGCAGGAGCCGACCGCAACCACCGCGAAGGCGTCGCGCAGCGTCTCCTCCAGCATTTGCGCATTGCTGACCCCGGCGATCGCCGAATAGACGCCGCCGTCTTTGATCGGCACGGAGCCGTCGACGACGACGATATATTTGCCCTTGTTTTCGGCCATGGCGGCGGCGCGGGCGGCCTCCGCCGCCTCGCCCGATACGGCCATCAAGGTGTGGTGATAATCGAGCGAGATGAAATCAAAGATCAGATTTTCCAGCGTCGGATTATGGGAGCGGGTGATCGATTCGGTGCAGCCCGTGCATTCCTGAAAACTCAGCCAGATCACCGACTGTCGCCGCGCCTTGGCCAATCCCTCGGCCAGAGCTTGCGCGGCGGACGGCGGCAGCGCCATCAGCGAGGCGACATAGGAGGCATATTTGAGGAAGGCCCGACGCGACACGCCGCGCCGCTCCATGGCCTCACCGAGAGTTTCGACCTGTCTCATGCGGCTTCTCCGCTTGTTTCGCCCAGCGTTTCAGTCAGCCGGCGTGCGGCCGCGCCGGCGTCGCGCCGGTCGGCCAACAGAATTTTCGGGCAGGGGCCGATTTCGATCTGGTCCACGGCGACATGGTCGCCGCCAAAATGGCGCACCCGCCAGACGCCGGCATAGGCTGTCTCCCAGACTTCCGAGGAGCCGGCGGCTTCAAGGGTCGCAGTGATCTCTCCGCGTCCCAAGGTTTCGTCCAGAGCCTCGCGGTCGGCGCGCTCCAGCGGCAGGCCGCCGAGATCGATGGCCGCGCTGGCGCCGGTTTCGGCGAAGCCGCGCAGGCCCGCGGCTATCTCCCAGAGCAAGGCGGAAATCAGATCGCGCTGAAGCGTCTCCGTCGTCATGACGTCCAACTCCCAATCAGCTCGCGCGCCGCCGCCCGCATGGCGGGCAGCGCGGCGGCGACGCATTCGGTCGGCTCAAGGCCCCATTCGATCCGTTCCGGCTGGACGCCGATCAGGGCGCGCCGCTCCGGCTTGGCGCCGAGCAGGCTGGCGGCGTCAAGCAGATCGGCCAGAGCCAGTTCGTGAACGCTGGTCTTGCGTCCGGAGAGCTGGGCGTCCATGGCGTCGCCGACAAAGCTTTTGACCGCGCCGGGCGCCGCGCCGATCATCGCCGCATCGAAAACGATCAGGCCGGAGCAGGCTTCGATTTCGGGCAACAAGGTCAGGCCGAGCGTGCCGCCGTCGCGCAGTACGGCGCGCTCAGGTTTGGAAAGGTCGAGATCGCGCAAGGCGTGAACGCCGGCGCCATCGTCGCGCATCAGCACATTGCCGAGGCCGAGGATGAGAATGGGGCGTTCAACCGACATGATCCACCTATTCATATGTTTGGATATGAATGACGGATTCGCTTTCGACGCGTTGATCTGGATTAATCTTGCAGGCGACTCGCGACAAGCGCGCGGCAAATCAAGGGCATAAAAAAAGCCGGCTTGCGCCGGCTTTGGAGCGATCCACGGGGAGGGTGGAAGCTCAATATTTAGCCGCGACGGCCACCGGCGCCGGCGTGTCGAAGTGATAGGTGTAGCCAAGCGTGACCACGAGCTGCGACATGGCGATGTTGATTTTCGATCCCGGGACGTACATGGCCGGAATGGCCGGCGAACCGGGTCCGAAGGCGTTCGCCGGCGCGCCGGGGAAATATTCCTGACCGGTGACGCCGGCTTTCGGCGCATAGACCAGGGAGAAATCCACCGCCGAACGCGGATCGACCTTGTAGGTGAAGCCGCCAGCAATGTGGTCGGTGACCACGCCCGGCGCCAGAATGTTGAGCATGACATTGGCGGCGGAGATCGGCTGGGTGTTATGGGAATAGCCGGCGCGCAGCGTCAGACGATCATTATATTGATATTCGACGCCGATCGACACGACATCGACATCGCTCCAGCCGAAGCCCGGCCCATTGGCCGTGCCGAGAACCTGCGATCCGCTCACCAGAGGCAGCATGGGATCGCCGACCGACTTCACGGCGGAATAGAAGATGTGCTTGTAATCGACCATCACCGCCAGCGTCGGCAATATTTTATAAGACAGGCCGGCGCCGATCGAGCCGGGAATATCGAAATTGCCGCGCCCGGCGAACAGGCCGGTATAATTCTGGAAGGGCGTCGACCAGATCGGCGTCGAACCGGCCACCGCAATGTTGAAACGATCGTCGAAATGATAGATCGCGCCGGCGCGCACACCCGCGCCGACCGACCACGACGGGGAATGATTGGTCAGCTCCCCCGGATTCGAGGACAGGCCGAAGGCGCCCATGGCGCCGAGACCATAGGCCGAGAAAATCTGCACGGCCATGACCGGAGCTATGCCCAGGTCGAGTTTGCCTAGACGTTGCGCGTAGCCGACGGAGATCAGCGCCTGGGTCAGATCGACGCCAGTGCGCCCGCCGCAGAACACGCCCGTCGCGCCGGCGAAGGGACCCTGGCAATTGGCGTTGGCGAGGCCGCCGCCATAGGTGGTGTTCATGCCGCCATTGCCCGACAGGCTGACGCCGATGGCGCGGTCGGCGTCCAGCGGCACGGAATAGCCAAGCGCCGGAATGGCGAAAATGTCGCGGCCGCTTTCGACATGGCCGGGCGCGGTGAGCATGGTCCCGGAGGCGTTATAGCCGCGGTTTGGGTCGAACAGCGAAATAGCGCCATTGATCTGATGCCCGACATCGACCAGGCCGGCGGGATTGCTGGCGTTGATCAGCGCGTCGCCGGGATTGGCGATGCCGGCGCCGCCGAGCGCCTGATCGCGGGCCGAGACGCCCTCGACGAAATAGCCCTCGGTCGCCTGGGCGGCGGTCGCCGCGCTCACTGCGATCACGCAAAGGCCCGCGCGAAGGGTATTCCCGATCCGTTGCGACATGAAGTGACTCTCCCTAGATTTTAACAGGATCGACGTTTCCGCGCCTTTATCCCATTCTTGATTTGTTATATCTTCACATTTGAATTTGTTATCTGGCAAGCTTTCAGCGAACAAGTTGGGAATATTTCTCGCTTGTGCGCTTTTGGCGCCACAGTCTGAATCGAAGCCGCCCAATCCTCGCCACGCTGAGACTTGACCAGCGACGCCTGATTTCCATATATTCGAAATTCGCAATATTTTACGTCCTCGCCGCTGGAGCGCGCCTTTGCATCTGCCTTACAGCGACGTCGCCTCCGTGCTGACCGGCGTTATCGTCGGCTTCGTGCTCGGTTTGATCGGCGGCGGCGGCTCAGTTTTCGCCACGCCCTTGCTGGTCTATTTCGTCGGCGTCCGCGATCCGCATGTCGCCATTGGCGCGGGCGCGGCGGCGGTGGCGCTCAACGCCCTGGCCAATCTCGTCGGCCACGCCCGCGCCGGCCATGTCCGCTGGCCATGCGCGACGGTCTTCGCCGCCTCCGGCTTTTTCGGCTCGGCGGCGGGCTCGACGCTTGGCAAGCTCGTCGACGGCCAGAAGTTGCTGCTGCTGTTTGGCGTGCTGATGCTGGTCATCGCCGCGCAAATGGGCCTGAAGAACAGCTCTGGCCCCGACCGGGACGTGCGCATGACCACGGCCAACGCCCGCCAGTTGGCGTCGCCCCTGCTCGCCTATGGTTTCGGCGTCGGGGCGCTGGCCGGCTTTTTCGGCATTGGCGGCGGCTTTCTCGCCGTGCCCGGCATTCTCGCGGCCACGGGCATGCCGATGATCCAAGCGGTCGGCTCCTCGCTGCTTTCGGTTGCGGTGTTTGGCGCGACGACGGCTGTCAATTATATGATTTCCGGCTTGATGGACTGGCGCATCGCCACCCTGGTGCTGGCGGGCGGCGTCGTCGGCGGCGCGCTCGGCGTAGCGCTGGCGAAAAAATTCGCCGGGCGCAAACGGACCCTGCAAAGGATTTTCGCCGTGATGGTCGCCGGCGTCGGAATTTATGTGATCTATCGCGGCGTTCTGGCGTTGATGTCATGAAGGTCGCTTTCCAGCCAAACTGTCCTCGGGGACCGAATAAATAAAAGGGAGTCCAAGCCATGCCGCATACGCCGCATCCTTTTGCCCGGTTCATCGCCATTTTGGGCCGTGGTCGCAATCTGTCGCGGGCGCTGACGGTCGATGAGGCCGAAGAGGCGATGGGGATGATCCTGGCCGGCGCGGTTTTGCCGGAGCAGCTTGGGGCCTTTTTGATGCTGTTGCGCGTCAAGGAGGAGAGCCCCGCGGAGCTCGCCGGCTTTGTCCGCGCCGCGCGCAAAACTTTCGATCCGGCGCTGTTTGGCGCCGCCGATGTCGATTGGTCGTCTTACGCGGGCAAGAAAAGGCAATTGCCCTGGTTCCTGCTGGCGGCGCTGGCGCTGGCCAATAGCGGGCGCAAGGTTTTCATGCACGGTTTCGATGGGCATACGGCGGGTCGGCTTTATACCGGCGACGTCTTGCGTCAACTCGGCCTCCCGCCGTCGCACAATCTCGCCGAGGCCGCCGCGCGGCTGAAGAGTCACAACTTCGCCTATGTCGATCTCGCCGCGATCAGCCCGCCGCTGGCGCGGATGATGGGTTTCAAAAAGATTCTGGGCCTGCGCTCGCCCGTCCACACTTTGGCGCGCATGTTGAATCCGCTGGGCGCGCCCTGCCTGTTGCAAGGGATTTTCCATCCCAATTACATGACCACGCATCGCGACGCGGCGGAAATCCTGGGCGAAAAAAACATGGTCGTGTTTCGCGGCGAGGGCGGCGAGATCGAGCGCCGCCCGTCGAAACCGCTGGAGACTCTGGGCCTGCGCGAGGGCGTCGCCTTCGAGGAGCGCTGGCCGCCGCTGATGGAGGAGCCCCGGCAATTTCCCGATGAGGAGATGGATGTGGCGCGTCTGGCGGCTGTGTGGCGCGGCGCGGCGCAGGACGCCTATGGCGAGGCGGCGGTGATCGGCACGCTGGCCTTGGCGCTCAAAACCATGGGGGTTGTGGCGGATCAGCCGACGGCGCAAAACATGGCGGAAGACCTGTGGCGCGGGCGTGATCGCGCCCATCTGGCGGAAGCGGTGTGATGGAGCGTCAGCCGCTGTTTCTCGACCTGAAAGCCCGCCGGGTCGCGGTGATCGGCGGCGGCGCGATCGCCGCGCGCCGCGTCGCCTCGCTCGCCGGTTGCGGCGCCGAGGTCGTGCTGTTCGCGCAAAACCCATGCGCCGAATTCGATCCGCTCGCCGGCGCATTTGCGCGCGGCGACCTTGCCTTTCCAGAGGCCTTTTCCGGCTGCGTGCTGGCCTATTTCGCCCCGGAGGACGGCGAGGAGCCCGACCCCGCGCTGCTGGCGCGCGCCAGAAAAGCCGGGGCTTTGGTCAATGTCGCCGACCACCCCAAGATCAGCGATTTCATCGTGCCCTCGATCCTCGACCGCGATCCGCTGATCGTCGCCATTTCCACCGGCGGCGAGGCGCCCTTGCTGGGGCGCATGCTCAAAGCCCGGCTGGAAAGCCTGATCCCCGCCGCCTATGGCCGGCTCGCCGCTCTGGCCGGCGAGGGCCGCGCCGCGCTCGCCGAAAAGCTGTCGAGCCACGCGGCGCGGCTGCGCTTCTGGGAGCGTTTCTACGAGGGGCCGGCGGTCGAAATGGTTTTGGCGGGCGACGAGCTTTCGGCGCGCAACTATCTGGAACGCGAGATTGAAGCGGCCCGCCCCGACGGCTCCAGCGCCGAGGGCGCGCCAAAAGGCGAGGTCTATCTGGTCGGCGCCGGGCCGGGCGATCCGGACCTGCTCACCTTCCGCGCCTTCCGGCTGATGCAGAAGGCCGATGTCGTGCTCTACGACCGGCTGGTCGAGCCGGCCATTTTGGAACGCGTGCGCCGCGACGCCGAACGCATCTATGTCGGCAAGAAGCGCGCCGATCACGCGCTGCCGCAGGAGGAAATTGGCGAATTAATGGTGCGGCTCGCCCAGCAGGGCAAGCGCGTGTTGCGGCTCAAGGGCGGCGACCCCTTTATTTTCGGGCGGGGCGGCGAGGAGATCGAAAAGCTCGCGGAGCACAAGATTCCCTTCCAGGTCTGCCCCGGAATCACCGCCGCCGCCGGCTGCTCGGCCTATGCCGGGATACCCCTGACCCATCGCGATTACGCGCAATCCTGCGTCTTCGTCACCGGACATGGCCGTGACGGGCCGATCGATCTCGACTGGTCGACCTTGCTGCGGCCCAACCAGACGGTGGCGGTCTATATGGGCCTCGCCCATCTCGACTTCCTGATGCGCGAATTTTTGAAGCGCGGCGCCGATCCCGGCCTGCCGGTGGCCATTGTCGAAAACGGCACGCGCGCTGGCCAGATCACCGTGACCGGAACAATCGCCGACATAGCGGCAAAAGCCGTCGAGGCGGGACTGCGCGGCCCGACCATCATCATCGTCGGCAAGGTGGTCGCACTGCGCGACACATTGAACTGGTTCAGCGAAAAACCCAAGGGGATGCAATGACCACGCAGCAGGAAATCATGGCGGCGCTGAAAGCCGTGCCCGGCCCCGACGGCGCGACGCCCTTGCCCGACTCTGGCGCCGTGGCGGGGATCAGCCTGCTCGAGGGCAAGGCCTATGTCACGCTTGCGGTTGATCCCGCGCGGGCAAGAGAGCTGGAGCCGATGCGCGCGGCGGCGCAGGCGGCGGTGGAAAAAATTCCCGGCGTGAGCGCGGCCTATGTCACGCTGACCGCCGAACGTTCGGAGCGCAACCCCAGCGCCGGCGGCGTCGAGGGCGTCAAAAACATTGTCGCGGTGGCCTCGGGCAAGGGCGGCGTCGGCAAATCGACCACCGCCGCCAATCTCGCCGTGGCCCTGGCGCGGCGGGGGGCGAAAGTCGGGCTGCTCGACGCCGATGTGTTCGGCCCGTCGCTGCCGCTGCTGTTCGGCATTCACGACAAGCCCGGCTTCGCCGAGGATTCGCGCAGCCTGATCCCGTTCGAAAAATTCGGCGTGAAGCTGATGTCGATCGGCTTCCTCATCGAGGCCGGCGCGGCGGTGGTCTGGCGCGGTCCGCTGGTGATGACGGCGATCAAGCAATTGCTCAACGATGTCGCCTGGGGGGAACTCGATTATCTCATCGTCGACATGCCCCCCGGCACCGGCGACGTGCAGCTCACCCTGGCGCAGAACGCTTCGCTGGCCGGCGCCGTGATCGTCTCGACGCCGCAGGATCTGGCCCTGATCGACGCCCGCCGCGCGGTGTCCATGTTCAATCAGGTCAAAATCCCGGTGCTCGGCCTGTTCGAGAACATGAGCTATTTCCTCTGCCCGCATTGCGGCGGCCGCTCGGAGATTTTCGCTCACGGCGGCGCCAAGGCGGAGGCCGAAAAGCTGGGCCTGCCCTTCCTGGGCGAATCCCCGCTCGATCTCGCCGTGCGCCAAGCCAGCGACAACGGCGCCCCCATCGCCGCCGCAGACCCCGACGCCCCCCAGGCAAGGCCCTATCTCGCCCTCGCCGAAAGCGTGCAAATGGCGCTGGCGGCGAAATAGCGAGGCATGAATCGGCTTTTGCGGCGCAAAAAATCAGGCTGCGGCCGCCATCGCGGCCGCGCCGGCAAAATGTTCTAATAAATTATGCAAAAACAGATAATTACGCGGTGTGGCGCTACGGTCGGGCGGTCGCGTCCGACGGTTGCGCCGCCGCATAGGCCGGTCAAGCTCAAGTCTATCCGCGCTTAGTCCTCTTTACGCGACGACGTAAAATCGTTATTTCCGCATATACGCAATTGTGCGGATGCGAAGGAATTTGGAATGGCTTTGGCACGGGTCAAGCAGAAGCCCAGGGCGGACGACCTCACCAAAATCACGGAAAAGGCGCGCGACGCGGCTGATTTCCTCAAGGCGCTGGCGCATGAATCGCGTTTGGCGATTCTCTGTATCCTTTCTCAGGGCGAAAGATCGGTCGGCGAATTGGAGGTCGAACTGGAGTTGCGCCAATCGACCGTATCCCAGCAATTGGCCCGCCTGCGCCTTGAGGGGCTGGTCGCGACGCGCCGTGACGGCAAATCTATTTATTACAGCCTCGCCGATGACGACGTGCAGACCATATTGAACGCGGTTTACAAGGTTTTCTGCAAGTAAACCGCGGTCAATCCGGAGTGCGCGGGTCAGGCCACGTGCTTGATGAGGAAGCGATAGACGCCGCCTTCGGAGGTGGATTCGACCAGTTCATTGCCGGTGGTGCGGCAGAAGGCGGCGAAATCGGCGACCGAGCCGGGATCGGTGGCGAGCACTTCCAGCGTGCCGCCGGTCGGAACGTCCTTCAATGTTTTTTTCGCCCGCAAAATCGGCAGCGGGCAGTTCAGCCCCTTGGCGTCGAGGGTTTTGTCGGCCATGGCGTTTCCTCTCTTTTTGCTTAGATGAACAGGTTAATGTCGGATTTCAGCGCCTGTTCCATATAGGTGGCGGCGCCGCCGAGTTCGACGCCGTCGATCAGATCGGCTTTGGAATATTCGAACAGATCGAGCGTCATCTGGCAGGCGATGATCTTGACTTCGGATTCGACAGCGGCGTCGCGCAGGTCTTCGATCGAGGCGACGCCTTTCTTCTTGATGAGATTTTTCATCATCACCGTGGCGCCGGCGTCGACGCCGGGAAGCATGTTGACAATATTGGGCATGGCCATGTGCATGCCCATGACGGGCATTTTCATCGCGGCGTTGCCGAGCGCGGTAACCTGAAGGTCGAGCTTCTTTTTCAGCAGTTCGAGCCCATAAAAGGTGAAGAACATCGTGACATCCACGCCCATGGCCGCCGCCGTGGTCGCGAGTATGAAGGGCGGATAGGCCCAGTCCAGCGACCCTTTGGTGACGATGATCGTCATGGTCTTGCTGTTTTCCGCATCGCTCATCCAAATCCTCCGCAATTGTCGTCATTTTTTGGGGTCATTCGGGGTCGCTGTTCAGAAGACGGCCCGCCTGCGGCGATCCTTGTCGTAGAGTCCGCAATGTCCCTGCTTATGCTCGGCATCATATTGTAGTATTCGCATTTATGCAAATCTCGATCCCTGATTTCCTGGCTTTTCCGAGCGATAATTTCACGTCAGTAGCGGGAGTCGGCGGGCTTGCCGCCATTGGGCCAGTCATTGATCTTTTCCGGAAAATCCTTGCGCGGCTGATGCGTGAAATATTCGGCGACATCGACTGCGTCCTGATCCGATAATCCGCCCTGGTTCTGCGGAAAATGCGGATTATACGCGATCGGCATGTTGGACTTTATGAAGCCGGCGGCGGTATAGGTGCGGGCCATGCCGGCGCCGATATTGAAGGACTCGTCGCCCCACAGCGGCGGGAACATCAACTCGCCCTTCGCGTTCTTCATGCCTTCGCCGTTCTCGCCATGGCAGACCGCGCATTCGGCGTGATAGATTTTTTCGCCGCGAACCGGATCGGGTTTGACCGAATTGGGGATTTTCTCGGTGCCGCGGCCGTCGATCTTGACGCCGGGCTTGGCGTCGCCGCGCATCCAGTCCATGAATGCGACCATGGCCAGCATTTCCCTGGACTCCTTGGCTAGCGCGGTTCCGGCCATGGAGCGCTTGAAGCAGCCGTTGATGCGGTCTTCCATGTCAATGACCTTGCCGGCGCGCGGATTTTTCGAGGGGAACAGCGCCGTCAAGCCAAAATAGGGTGAAGCCTGCGGTACGGTGCCGCCATTGATATGGCAGGAGCTGCAATTCAAGGCGTCGCCGACATTGTCCGGCAGCAGCTTCTTGGTTTCGTTCATCAGCCTCATGCCATAGACGAGCTTGTCCTTGTCCTTGTTGCCGAGAAGTTCGGTGAAGCGCGGCGTCGGCGACGGGTTTTCGTGTCCGAGCTCCAGCTCCGTCCGCATGTCGCGGACCTGGGTTTCGGTCACCGCGCTGGAACGATTGCCCCAGGAACTGCGCACGAAAGTCAGGATTTCCGCGATCTCCCTGTCGCCCAGCTGAGCGTAGGCGGGCATGGAGAATTGATGCGGCGTGCTGACGGTTTCCGGCGAAGTGCCGCCCGACAGCACGATATGGATGACCGAGGTGGGGTCATCGGAAAGCGCGGACGGATTGCGCGCCAAAGTCGGGAAGACGCCCGGCGCGCCCGTGCCCGTATAGCCATGGCAAGACGCGCAAAACTGCAGATAGCCCAAACCGCCGCGCGTGCCGTAAAGTTCCGGCTCGCTGACACCGGTTAAATCGGGCCGCTCGGCCGCGTCCGGCGTCAGCGACATCAAATAGCGGGAGATGGCGTGCAGATCCTCTTCCGTGAAATGCTGGCTGCTGTAATGCACCACTTCGGCCATGGGGCCATAAACCATGTCGTGGCCATTTGTGCCGGTGCGGAGCAGACGCACCAGATCGTCCTCGGAGTACAATCTGCGCAGCCCGATGGAGCGCCAGGGATAGAGCGTGGAGCCATCGAGGAAATCCTTGCCGTCGTCGCTATAGGCCTTTTCCTGCATGGCGAAGCCGCGCGGCGTGTGGCAGGCGCCGCAATGTCCGAGACCCTCGACCAGATAGGCGCCGCGATTCCAGCGGGTGGAGCGCTTCACATTGTACTTGTAGGGCTCCTTCTCCAGGAACAGCAGGTTCCAGCCAAACATGGCCAAGCGGATGTTGAAGGGAAAGTGCATTTCGCTTGGCTTGTTCGCCTGTTCCACCGGCGCGACGGCGTTCATGAAATAGGCGTAGAGAGCCTGCATGTCCTCGTCCGTCACCTTGGCGAACGAGGGATAGGGCATGGCCGGGTAAAGATAATGGCCGTCGGCGGCGACGCCGCGCCGCGTGGCGGCGTCGAATTGCTCGAACGTGTAATTGCCCACGCCGGTCTTCTTTTCGGGCGTGATATTGGTGGAATAGATCGTCCCGGTCGGGGTCTTGAGCGCCAGGCCGCCGGCGAAAGGCTTGCCGCCCTCGGCGGTGTGGCAGGCGACGCAATCGCCGAGTGTGGCGATATATTCGCCCTTGCGGACCAGCGCGTCATCACCGCCAACCGTTTGCGCCCAAGCGGGCGCAGCCATGATCAGAGCGGGCGCAGCCATGATCAGAGTGGGCGCAGCCCTGATCAGAGCAGGCGCCGCCGCGATCAGCGCCGCGACAAGAAACCCTGCCGCCCGAGCCGGGCGGCTTCCATGGATCGTCATCGTTCCTCCCCCGGTCGCGCGCCTTAGGGCGTCTCGGATGTTTGTCGCAAAAAACTCGGCCGCCGTTCGATCCAGACGAACAGAGCGGCGGCGAAAATCGTCAGCCCGCCGAACCAGACGGAATCGGCGATCCCGGTCAGCTCCGGCAGCCGGACTTTTCCCAAAGCCCAGACGTCGAGCACATGGGCGCGCAGCCAGGCGTAGCTGAAGGCATAGGCGACGGCGCCGGCCAACATGCCGAACAGGCCGGCCCAGGCATGCAAACTTCCGGTCGCCGCGGCCGCCAGCCCCGAGCCGGGGCAATAGCCGAGAACCACCAGCGCCGCGCCGAAAATCGCCGCGCCGAGCGCGACGCCGAGCAGATTGGCGTCCTTGATGACGTAATGGGCGAGACCGAGCCGGGTGAGAACCACGACGCCCAGCCCGCCGACCAGCACGGCGGTCAGCATCACCTTGACCATGGTGAAATCGCTCAGGCGAAACTGGCCCTCGATCACATTGCAATCGCAAACCCGGCCGCGTTGCAGCAGCGCGCCGAAGAGAGCGCCCATGATCAGCGGCAAGGCGGCGCTCATGACGCCTGGCCCCCATTGCGGCCATAGACGAGCGCGGAGCCGAGCAGGGCCGTGGCGAACAGCACGACGAAAAACACCCAGCTCGACACAGCCAGCTGCAGCGTGCCGGAAATGCCGTGGCCGCTGGTGCAGCCGCCGGCCAGCCGCGCGCCGAACATCATCGCGGCCCCGGCGACAAAGGCGGCCAACAGCCGTTTCGCCGCCGAACCGCCAAACCGCTCGCGCCAGTATCGGGGCACGATCTCGAAGCGCAGCCCGCCCGACACAAGCGCGGAAACGAAAGCTCCTCCCATCAGCCCCACCAGGAACAGCATGGAATAATCCCAGGCGAAGGGCATGGGCCCCCAATAGGGATTTTGGCGCACGACCTGGTCGCCCAGAGCCAGGGCGACGAAGGGCGCGGCGGCGCGCGACAAAGCCGTGGTGATCCCCAGCGGCTCCTTCGCCACGGCGAAAGCCGCCCAGCTCAGCATGCCTATCGCCGCTCCGACCAGATAAGGCCGCAGCTCGATGTGGCGCGCTGTGGCGCGGGGCGCTTTGCTCTGCCGCCAATGCCCGGGCATTCAGCCTCCATCGCCTTTATAGGGCTTGAAGCCATAGCCTTCGAAAATCGCGAGACCCTCGGGGGAGCGGATGAAATCCAGCCAGAGCTTTGCGGCTTCCGGATGCGGCGCGCCCTTGACCATGGCGCCGGCATAGATCGCCGTGGCGTTCTGCGTCTCGGGAATATCGACATGTTCGATCGGATGGCCGTTTTTCTCCTGGAACACGGCTTCCGACTGCCAGGTGACGCCCGCCTGGGCGCGGCCCTGCATCAGATAGAGCGGCGACTGGCGATGGTGGATATGGGTGAGCAGGGCGCTGCCGTCGGCTACCTTGGCCTCATAGACCGCCTTGACCAGATCCTCGCCGCCCGCCTTGCCCAGCGCCAGCTTGATCTGCCGGCCGATGCCCTCATAGGCGGGATTGGGCATGACAAGCTTTATGCCGGGTTTGCCGAGATCGGCGAGGCCGGTCACGTGGGCCGGATTGCCCTTGGGCAGCATGATGGTCAGCGTATTGGTGACATAGGGAACCGCTGGCGCCTCCAGCAATCCGTCCTGGACATATTGCTTGATCTTCATCAAGCCGGCGAAATAGGCGTCCGGCTTGACCGTCCAGGTCATGTTGCCGACGGTGATGGTTCCCCCGGCCTTGATCTGATCGACCAGCAGGCCCGGCGGAATGGTCTCCCAATAAATCTTGCCCTTGAATTCGGGATGCAGCGCCTCGAATTTCTCCACCAGTTGCGCCATGGCGAAGAAATAATTGCCGCCGACGAACAGGGACAATTTCGGATCGTTGGGCGACCCGTGGAAATCGGCGAGATTGTCGGCGTCCGGCTCGGTGAAATCCAGGCCGCGCTGGGACCGGTCCACGTCATTATTCGCGCCGCCCTGCCAGGGCGGCGCGAAATCGGGACGCAATTTGGCGCCTTCCGCGCGCGCCGCCGACGAGGCCCCAACAATCGCGAGCGTCGCGGCGAAAAACAACGCCGCGCGAGAAAAAGACTTCATGCCCAGAACCTCATTTCATGAAGGAATAACCGGCCGCGGTCAGTTCCGGCACTGTGGCGACAATGCCAGGGGTCAGAATCGCCGTGGGGATGATGTGATTGGTTAGTTCCGTCGCCAGCGCCTCATGCGACAGCTTGTCGGGATTGACGCCGGCCTTGATCAGTTTTTCGGCGACTTCCCACATGGTGTTGTGGCAGGCGAGGAAGACCACGCCGCGTCGTTGCAACGCCGGAATCGACAGATTATGGCCGGAAAACGCGCCATTCGGATTCTCGAAATCCTTGGCGTCGATGGAAGCGCCGGGTTGTTCGACCAGCAGCGTATTGGTCGGGAATTTGTCGCCGGCGAGCTTGGGCAACTGATATTTGTCCCACATCGCCTGATCGAGCAGAGCCAGATGCGCTGTGCCATGGGTGGCCGAGACCACCAGAAAATTCGGGTGTTTGAAGCTGTAGACCTGGGCGTTGAGCGCATTGCGCATGCCATTGATCCAGGACCCCGCGATGTCCGTGCAGTCCCAGACCTGCTTCGGCCCGCCGCCGTAATGGATCACTTCGTCGAGCGCCTCGTGATCCCAATCCTCCTTGTCGGTCAGGATCATCGGCACGGTCTTGAAGGCGCGGCGGCGCGGCGTCTTGGCGAGCCGCGCCGTCAGATCGGACAATTTATCCGCGCCCATCGGCAAATTCGCCGGCGCTTCGGCGCGCGCTGCGCCGCTCGCGGCTAAGCTGACGCCAAATCCGACGCCCATGGCGAGCAGCGCATCACGCCGCCCAAGCTCGCGCTTGAGACCCTTGCGGTCCATAGTATCCTCCCGGTTGATCGAGCCGCCTTTGCGGCGGTTTTTCTTTTTGTTTTTCTGCGCGGGATGGCGCCCGCGCCGTCTTCAATATTTTTACATTCGTATCATTTCATATGAAGTCGCTCTGTCAAGACTTACAGCGCGAATTTGATCAGCGTCAGCGACGTCAGAGCGATGAAGGCCGAGGCGAACAGGCCGAGCGCCAGCGGACGCAGGCCGGCCGAAAATACATGGCGCAGATTGGTGTGCAGGCCCATGGCCGCCATGGCCATCGACAGCAGGAAGGTGGTGGCGGCGCGGATCGGCGCGCTGACCTCAGGGGGTATGGCGATCAGGCTGTTGAGCGCGGCCAAGGCGAGAAAGCCGATCAGGAACCAGGGGAAGGGCGGCTTGCTGCGCTCGGCGCCGCCGACCAGACCCCAGCGGAAATAAATCTCGCCGATCAGAATGATCACCGGCGCCATCATGGCGACGCGGGTGAGTTTGGCGATGGTGCCGATCTGCAGGGCTTCGGGCCCGCCCTGTCCGGCGGCGAACACGGCTTGCGCCACTTCATGGACCGAAGAACCCGCCCACAGGCCATAGGCGCTGTCCGAGAGATGCAATACGCCCTGCAAGGCGGGATAGAGGAACATGGCGATGGTGCCGAACAAAGTGACGCCAGCCACCGCGTAAGCCGCGTCGTCGTCCTCGCCGCCGGTGGCGGCCTTGGCGGCGACGATGGCCGAGGCGCCGCAGATCGAAGTGCCCACGCCGATCAGCAGCGCCACGCCGCGCGCCACGCCCATCGCGCGGCCCATCAGGATGGTCGCCGTCAAAGTGGCGACCAGCGAGAAGGCGATGACGCCCAAGCCGCGAAAGCCGACGTCCACCGCCTGTTGCGCGGTGATCTGCAAGCCGATCAGGATGATCGAAAAACGCAGGATGCGGCGCAGCGAAAAATTCACGCCCTCGCCGGTTCCAGCGATCGCGCCGACCGAATTGTGGATGGCGGCGCCGATCAGAATCGCGAGGATCATCGGGCTCAGCTTGTCGACGCCGGGAATCAGGCGAAGGCCATAGGCGACCACGGCGATGCCGGCGGTCAGCGCCAGCCCGGGCGCCAGCCCCAGCAGGGGATGTTTGCGGCTGGCGGCGCCGCCGGCGGTGGAAATCGTCGTCATCCGATCACTCTTTCTGTGTGCATGTCACACTATCCGCCGGCGCGTATCATCGATCCAACATATAATTTTTCTCAAAATATTCGGTTTTATCGATTGATTTCGCCCTGATGCGCCCAGTCGCGCATCAACGCGCCCCATTGCTCCGCCGTATCGGCGTCGATTTCGAGAATCGTGTAACGTCCGCCCTCGCGGATGGTCAGCCGCAGCAGGGTCATGCCGCTGTCATAGGCGACTTCCTCAAGCCTGATTCGCCGTCCGTAGGGCGCCGCGATCTCGCCGATCTCGCGTCTGGGCGTCGCGCTCACGGCGCGAAGCCTTCGGCGTCATAAAAAACCTTTTCCAGCCGCTGCTCCCATTTCGGCGGCGTGTCGGGATATTCCGGCTTGATGTCCATATAGAGGTGGATTTCGCCCTGGCGCGCGACCCTGACCACTTCGGCTTCCAGTTGCGCGAAGGAGTTCATCTCCGGGTGAGCGATCATGATTTCGCTGATTCGCGCCATTTCAAGCCTCTGTTTCTATACGGTTGTGAAAACGTATCCGGCAGAACAGCCGGGGCGCCGCGCCATTGGAAAACGCGGCGCGGTCATGCAGGACATTGTTGCACAGCAGGCCCTGTCCCGGCTCCAGCCTTTCGCGCCGGACCAGGGGGTCGAACTCGAGCAGCGCCAGCAGGGTCGCTGCGGCCTCGCGGGTCGCCGCGTTGCGCCATTCGACATATTTTTTTCGCGCCGTGTAGCGCATCGCAAGCGCGCCGGATTCAGTCAGGAAAAACACCGGACCGCGATTTTCGCCGCGAAATTTTCCGTCCTCGTCGGTGGTCTCGGGGATGATCATCGCTTCTGGATGGGTCAGCAGCGCCAAGGCGGCGCGGTCCGTCTCGGCCAGCCGCAAAAAGGCCAGCTCATGATCGATCAGCCGGTTCTCGCCGCCCTGTTCGGCGCTTTCAGCGCAATGCAGGATCATCGCCTGCACGCTGCGCGCCGCGCCGTGATAATTGTAATAGCCGTCGGTATGCCAGGAGATCGGGCGGTCGGTGTAGGGGATATAGAACCCGCGCCCGCCCTTGGCGACCTCAATGCGCACCACGCCATTGCGATTCGCCGAGCGATGGTCCTCGACGGCGCGCAGGCCGAAGGCCGAGGAAAAATCCAGCAGCCAAAGGTCAAGCGCGTCGGCGTCGGCGGGCGTTCGCCGCCAATGGTAGAGCGCCATATTGGCCAGCGCGATCTGCTTGTGCAAAGCGTCTTTTTCCGCCTGCGACAGAAGGCGCGGATCGGCGATCGAGACCGGCGCGCAGGTCAGGAATCGCGCCGTCTTTTCCAGCTTGGCGTCGCGCCAGTTTCGCCAGGCCTCGCCCTCGGGCGCCGCCAGAAATTCCAGACGCCAGCGCGGGCCCGTCGCCGACGGATTCCGAACAAGCCCATATAATTCATTGACTTCGCGTTGTTTTTGGAAAAATTTCAATTTTTCCTCCCGGAACTATTCTCATATTCGCATTTTCTGTTATTATCGCAA
>CAWDOR010000006.1:0-8283 GCA_963804045.1 uncultured Alphaproteobacteria bacterium
AGTGGCGGAGGGAGCGGGATTCGAACCCGCGATACGGTTTCCCGTATACACACTTTCCAGGCGTGCGCCTTCAACCACTCGGCCACCCCTCCGTTCGCTGCGCGACAGCGAATTGCGCGTCTTTATAGCGGCATCGCGCGCCAGCGCAAGGCGTGTGCGCGCGCTTTCGCAAAACATTCAAAAATTCCGGACTTTATTCCGCCGGCTTCTCGACTTCGGGGGCGGCCTCCGGAGCTGCTTCCGTCTTGGCCTTGGGCTCGGCCTTCAGCGAAACCTCCTCGGCGCTCGCCGACACTTCCACGGCCATGCCGCATTCGCGGGCCACAAGGCCGGTGAAATAGGGCTGGATGCCGTGGGCGTCGACGCTCCCGCTTTCCGACACGCCGTCGAGCAGGCTGGCGACATGGCCGGCGAGCTTGAGATTCGGCCCCTTGACCGTCACCGAGAGCAGGGCCTCGTCGCCTTCGCCCTCGATCTTCACATTCATCGCGCCGCCGCGCGGAATGCAGGCGCTGGCGATCAGGCAAAGGTTGAGCAGCAGCTTGACCTTGTTCTTGGCCATGAAGGCGCGCGGGCCCTCCCAGGTCAGGTTGGTGCGCTCGTCGCCGAACAGGCCGCGCGCCACTTTTTCCGCGTCGCCGGTGTCGATCGAGGCGCCCGCCGAGCCGGCGGCGCCAAAGGCTAGGCGACAGAATTGCAGCCTAGCCGAAGCCGATTTGGCGCTCTTGCGGATCAGGTCCATGGCGAATTCGCGCATGCCCTCGTCCTTGTCCTCCTCGAGAACCTCCAGGCCATTGACGATGGCGCCGACCGGGCTGATCACATCATGGCAGACGCGCGAGCACAGCAGGGCGGCGAGGTCGAGGGGTTCCAGCGAGAGCGCGGTGGTCATGATTTTGTTCCAATTCTGGACTTATTCGCGCCGGACTTTAGACGGCAAATGGTTAGCGGGGGGTTAGTGCGAATCGTTAATGATCCGTTCACTCCGCCAAAGGATAATCCCGGGCCAAAGCGGCGTGGAGGAGACCCGATGATCAACACTTCCGGCATCATGTCCCGGCGCAAGGTTTTGCGCAATCTGGGCGGGGGCTTGCTCGGCGGCGGTCTGGCGGCGGTCGCCTCGCCCCCGGCTTTCGCCCAGCAACGCAGCGTCTATTCCGACAATGAGCTGATCGACAGCGGCCATCATTTCTTCGGCAGTCTCTCGCGCGGCCTGGCGGAGGCGGTGCAGTCGGCTACCAAGCGCTGGGGCCAGCCCAACGCCTATGTGCTCGGCCAAGAAGCCGGCGGCGCCTTTGTCGGCGGCCTGCGTTACGGCGAGGGATCGCTTTACACCCGCAACGCCGGCGACCGTAAGATATTCTGGCAAGGGCCTTCGCTGGGCTTCGATGCTGGCGCCGACGGCGACCGCACCATGATGCTGGTCTATAATCTGCCGGCGATCGACTTTATTTACCGGCGTTTTGGCGGCATTGACGGGTCCGCTTATTTCGTCGGCGGCTTCGGGGTCACCGCGCTCGGCGCCGATGGCGTCATGGTGGTGCCGATCCGTACTGGCGTTGGCGCCCGGCTCGGCGTCAATGTCGGATATCTGAAGTTCACCCGCGATTCCACATGGAATCCCTTCTGATCCTGTTCTATTGGTGATCTGCCGCCGCCTGATCGCGGAACGGGGGATTTTTCTTGGTCGAGCAGCTTGTCGCCTTCGTCTTGGGCTTTTGCATTTGCGGTCTGATCGGCCTCGCCCTTCTGCCGCTGGTGTCGGGGCGCGCCCGCCGCCTGACGCTGAAGCGCATCGAAGACCGGCTGCCGATGAGTTTTGACGAGATTGAGGCTGATCGCGATCTGTTGCGCGCCCGTTTCGCCGTGGAAAAGCGCGATCTCGAAATCCTCGCGCAAAAGGAGCGCGATCTGCGCGCCGCCGAATCGGCCGAACTGGGCCGGCGCACGGCGGAAAACATGCGGCTGGAAGAGCAGTTGCGGCTGGCGACCGGGCAATTGAGCGAACGCAACGCCCAATTGTCGCAGACCCTGCAATTGCATGAGGCCGCCACCGCCGATCTGGTCGAGACGCGCGCCAAACTCTCCGCTCACGAACAAGAGCTGCGGACCAAATTCGCCGAATTCGACGAATTGGCCGGCGCCCATCGCGATTTGCACGCCGAAACCGGCGCGCTGCGCATGAAGCTGGAAGAGGCCGATAACAAGACCGCGGGTTTCGAGGCGCGGCGCGAGCGGCTGCTGGCCAAGCTCGAGGCGGAGCGCAAGCGCATTGAGGCGCTGGAGGCGGAAAACGCCGAATTACGGCAGCGCGCCGAACAGGCGGGCGGGCCGGAAATGGCCGATCTGCGCGCCGCGCTGCTCGAAATGGGCCGTGAAGTCGCCGCGCGCGATCGGGCCTGAGTCTGTTCCGTTTCAGTGACCGGAAATTTCTACCGACGGCAGGGGCGGGGGGCGGCGCATCAGCGCGGCCAGCGCCGCCGCCGCCAGAAACAGCAGGGCGATGCCGAGGAAAACATCTGACAGCGCCATGACCGCGGCGTCACGCCGGGTCAGCGCCGCGAGCTGGCGGGTCGCCGCCTCCGCTGCCTCGCCGCCCTTGCCGGCATAGAGCTGGGCCGCGCGCGCCAAAAATTCGTCGGCGCGCGACGAGCCCCAGCGCAGGGTTTCGCGCATCCGTTCGAAATGAAGATCCATGCGCCGGTCGAGCGTGGTGGTGATCAGCGCCAGACCGACGGCGCCGCCGAGATTGCGGGCGACGTTGAACAGGCCGGAGGCGTTTTTCAGCCGCTCCACCGGCAGCGTGCCGAGCGCGACATTGTTGATCGGAACCATCATGAACAGCAGGGAAAATCCGCGCAAAACCTGGGGCGCCAGCAATTCGCCCGCGTCCCAGTCATGGGTCAGAAATGTCGGCAGGAAGGCGCCGGCGGCGAAGACGACAAAGCCGCCGCCGATCATCAGCCGGGGATCGACCCTGCCCAGCAGTCTGCCGACAATGGGGGCGGCGAGAAACTGGCAGAAACCGGTGACGAACAGGGTTTCGCCGATCTGCAGGGCGGAAAAGCCTTTTATACGCGCGAGATAGACGGGGTAGAGATAGGTCAGGCCATAGAGGCCGACGCCGAGGATGAAAGAGGCCAGCGAGCCCGCGGCGAAATTGCGGTCGGCGAAGGCGCTGAGATCGACAATCGGGTTTTTCGCGGTGAAAGCCCGCCAGAAAAAGCCCGCGGCCCCGGCGGCGGAAATGGCCGAAGCCCAGACAATGCGGGCGTCGTCGAACCAGTTTTTCGCCGGTCCCTCCTCGAGCAGATATTGCAAGGCGCCTAGAAACAGGGCCATGCCGAGCAGCCCGGCCCAGTCGAAATTCTTCAGCAGGCGCAGCTCCGGCCGGTCGAAATCGATCAAGAACCAGGCGGCGGTGGAAACCACGAGGCCTGGCGCGATGTTGATGAGAAACAGCCAGCGCCAGGAATAGAGGTCGGTGAGATAGCCGCCCACAGTCGGGCCGATGGTTGGCGCCAGAGTGGCGACCAAGCCAATGATCGGCGCGATCACATTGGTCTTTTCTCGCGGGAAGATCGCGTAAGCCGCGGCGAACACCGTGGGAATCATGCCGCCGCCGATAAAGCCCTGCAGGGCGCGATAGACGATCATCTGCTCGATGCTGTTGGCCGTGGCGCAGAGCAGGCTCATCAAGGTGAAGCCGGCTGCTGCGACGGAGAACAGAATGCGGGTGGAAAAGGCGCGGGAGAGAAAGCCCGACAGCGGGATCATCACCACTTCGGCGATGAGATAGGAGGTCTGCACCCAGGAGACCTCGTCGGCGCTGGCGGAAAGCCCGGCCTGGATCGTGGCGAGCGAGGCCGAGACGATCTGGATGTCCAGAATCGCCATGAACATGCCGAACACCATGAACAGAAAGGCGATCAACCGCCGCCGAAAGGTTTCGGGCGCGTGGATGTCCGCGTCGGGGCCGCGCGTGGGCGGGTCAATCCTGTCTTGTGTCGACATCCACCACCACGGAAAGCCCGGCGCGCAGCGCGGAACGATCCTCCGGCGCCACCCGGATGCGCACCGGGAAGCGTTGGGTGATCTTGGTGAAATTGCCGGTGGCGTTTTCCGGAGGCAGCAGCGAGAACTGGGCGCCCGAGGCCGGGGCTATGCTCTCGACCACGCCCGCAAAACTGCGGCCGCCGAACGCATCGACGCGCAGCAGGGCCGATTGCCCCGGCGCCAGCCGGTCGAGCTGGGTTTCCTTGAAATTGGCCTCGACATAGGCGCCATTGTCGGGGGCCAGCGCCATGAGGCGTGTGCCCGGTTGCGCGAATTGGCCGCGTTCGACGGCGCGATTGCCGACCGTGCCGGCGAAGGGCGCGCGGATCTCGGCGAAATCCAGATCGCGCTGGGCGCGCTGTTCGGCCACCGCCATTTCGGCGCGGGCGTGCACGGCCTCATCTTTTTGCGCGCGCAGCACCGCGAGATTGGCGCTGGCGCCAGCCAGGGCGGCCTCGGCTCCAGCTTGCGCGGCGACGGCCTTGTCATGTTCCGCCTGGACCGCGTCGAGCCGCTGCCGGCTGGCGAATTGCGAATTGGCGAGAGAATGAACCCGGGCCAGTTCGCCCTCGGCGCGGGCCAGTTCGGCATGGGCGGCGTCGAGCTGGGCCTGGGCCTGTGCGATCACCGCCTGCTGCGCCCTGGCCTGGTCCTCAATTCGGCCGATGGTCGCATCCTGGGTCTGTATCCGGCCGCGCGCCGCGTCGAGCGCCAGCCGATAGTCGCCGGCGTCGAGCCGCGCCAGCAACTGCCCCGCGACAACATGCTGGTTGTCGGTGACCGCGACATCCTCGACATAGCCGGAAATTTTCGGCGAAATGATCGCCAGGTCGGTGCGCACATAGGCGTCATCGGTGGAATAGATGAAGCGCCCGACCATGAAATAATGGGCGCAAGCGGCGGCGGCGGCGAACAGAGCCACGAGCAGGGCAAGTCCCGTGAACAGGGTTTTGCGCGCAATTTTCCGTTCTGCGGCTTGCGTCGCCCCGGTTTGACCAAGGGAGGGAATCGGCTTCAACCTGACGAATCCCAAGGTTTCCCGACCGCCGGCGAGGTGCGGGCCGCTGGACGTATTGGGGCTGAACTCCTTGGGGCCCAAATTCTGGTCGTCGGCGCCCTCGGCGTTCAAATTTTGATCCGCCGTAAAGCTCGGGCGTCGCAAAACGGATTCGGTCATGGCGCTCTCAAATCGGATCCCGCAACGAAAACTCACGAAAAGGCAGGCTAACCGAGTTTCGCCTGGGCAAATGTTCGTTTTGGCGCAAATCGGGTCTCAAGCCTGTCTGGCTTGGGCCTCCGGGCGGCTTGTGTCAGGGTGGTGGGACCGAGCGGATCGCGGCAGAGCGAACGGTTCGGTCATAAGTTTACAAGTGTTTTTCGCGGGACATGCGGTTAATGCGGAAGGGCAGAGCAAAAAGCGGCGGCTATGGTGGCGGCGCCGGGAAAATCATGAGCCGGCGGGCCCAAGCCAATTCGCGCGGGGTGGAGACCGAAGCGCCGGAAAGCGCCGTCCAGATATGTGGCGCGGCGGGCCGCGAACTCGCGGCGCATCAGTTCATCCAGCTCTGCCAGGCCGATTATTTCAAGGGGCCGTTGTTCGGCGTCGCCGCAGCCGTCGACATGTTTATGCGCGCCTGCGCGCCCTGAAAAAAGAGGATTTCCGCATCGACGACGCGGAAATCCTCGGGCTTAGGGTTTGGGAGTGTGGCGGCTCAGCGGCAGACGCGGACGCGGCGCCGACCGATCATATTGCCATATTCGTCATAAACGGGACGGCGCTCCATCCAGCATTCGCCGCCCCCGTAATAGGGGTCGCGATTGGCGTTGGCGGCCGCCGCGCCCAACATAGCGCCGCCAACCACACCGGCGGCGATGCCGGGGCCGACCCAGCAGCCGGGGCAATAAGCCGAAGCCGAGGTTGACAGGCCCGTAACCAGAGTGGCGGCGGCCAGGGCGCCGAGAGCGGCCTTTTTGAGCGAAAGGGTCATTTGGTCCTCCATGCGAGACTTGCCTTGACGGCGAAAACCGGATTGTTGGCAGTCTAACCGTTGCGCCTGAACGCCAGTTGAACGGATTTTCGCGGCGAAACGTAAAAAGTTTTTAACCTCAAAAGACACTCTTGGAAATAACGCCGCATGTCCTCTCCCGGTTCCTCCGGCGACCTCGCCGCCGATCGCCGCTACCAATGGGGGCAGGGGGCCCTGTCCCAAGGCGAGGCGGAAGCCGCGCGCGATCTTTTCGCCCAGGCGCTGGAGCTGGCGCCCTGCTGGGCGCCCGGCTGGTTCGCGCTTGCCCAGGCGCTGGAGCGGCTCGGGCGCGCCGAACCCGCGCGGGAAGCCTACGCCAGGACTTTGGCGCTCGACCCGTCCGATGCGCAGGGCGCCGCGCTTGCCCTGGCGCGTCTGGGCGGCGCGGCGCCGGCGACCGCGCCTCGCGCCTATGTCCAAAGCCTTTTCGACCAATATGCGGCGCATTTCGACCGTCATCTCGTGGAAAAACTGGCCTATCGCGGCCCGCAGATCCTGGTCGAGCTTTTGGCGCGCGCGGCGCCGGGGGAGAGATACGCCCGCGTGCTCGATCTCGGCTGCGGCGCCGGTCTGTTCGCCGCGGCAATTCGGCCTTTCGCCGAAAAAATTATCGGCGTCGATCTGTCGCCGGCGATGATTGCCCAGGCGCGCGACAAAAAGCTGTACGACAGGCTTGAGGCGGCCGATCTCCAAGAGTTTCTTTCAAGAGAGCCGGAGGGAAGCGTCGATCTCGCCGCCGCCGCCGACGTCTTCGTCTATGTGGGCGATCTCAGCCCGGTTTTCCTGGAGGTCGCCAGGGTTCTGCGCCCCGGCGCGCGGTTCGCCTTCACCGCCCAGAGTGGGCCGGCGCAAGGCTTTGTCGTCGGCGACGACCTGCGTTTTGCTCATAGCGCCGGCTATTTGCGCGATCTCGCGGCGGAAGCGGGGCTTGCCGTCGTGGAGCTGGTCGCCGCATCGACGCGCAAGGATCGCGGCCAGGATGTCCCCGGCTGGGCCGCCGTCCTGCGGAAAATGTCACAAAGCGGCTGAAAGGCGGACTGGACCGGCGCCAGGACGCAGCCTATTGTCGCGGCGCAGCGTGGTTCAGCAGCGAGATCGCTCATGAAAAAAGTTTACCCCGACGCCAGCACGGCCATGGCCGGTCTGGTCAAGGACGGCATGACATTGATGGCCGGCGGCTTCGGCCTTTGCGGCATTCCCGAGGCCTTGATCGCGGCGGTGAGGGAATCAGGCGCCAAAAATCTTACCTTCATCTCCAACAATGCCGGCGTGGACGGAATCGGCCTCGGCGTTCTCTTGGAGACCAAGCAGGTCAAGAAGATGATCTCGTCCTATGTCGGCGAGAACAAGCTGTTCGCCCAGCAATATCTTGGCGGCGAGCTGGAGATCGAATTCAATCCGCAGGGCACTTTGGCCGAGCGCATCCGCGCCGGCGGCGCCGGAATTCCCGCCTTCTACACCAAGACGGGCTATGGCACCCTGGT
The DNA here is from genome assembly GCA_963804045.1 of uncultured Alphaproteobacteria bacterium. Classification (GTDB taxonomy): domain Bacteria; phylum Pseudomonadota; class Alphaproteobacteria; order Rhizobiales; family Beijerinckiaceae; genus Rhodoblastus. The sequence continues at coordinate 7,568 of CAWDOR010000006.1, forward strand.
CGCCGAGGGCAAGGAAACCAGGGTTTTCAACGACGAGAATTACGTGATGGAGACCGGCCTGGTCGCCGATGTCGCCCTGGTTCACGCCTGGAAGGGCGACACCGAGGGCAATCTGGCATTCCGCAAGACCGCGCGCAATTTCAATCCGATGATGGCGACGGCGGGCAAGATCACCATTGTCGAGGTCGAACATCTGTTCCAGGCGGGCGAACTGGATCCCGACGGAAATCCATACGCCCGGCATTTACGTGCAGCGCATCGTGCAGGTCCGCCGATCCGACCAAGCACATCGAGCAGCGCACCACGCGCAAGCGCACCAGCCCCGCCGCCGCCGCTGGAGGAGAAGTCTGATATGGCCTGGACCCGCGAACAAATGGCGGCGCGCGCCGCGAAAGAGCTGCAGGACGGCTTCTACGTCAATCTCGGCATTGGCATTCCCACGCTGGTGTCGAATTTCATCCCAACTGGGATGAGCGTGCAATTGCAGAGCGAGAACGGCATGCTCGGCATGGGCCCCTTCCCCTATGAGGGCGAGGAGAACGCGGATCTGATCAACGCCGGCAAGCAGACCATCACGGAATTGCCGACGACCAGCTATTTCTCTTCCGCCAACTTTCTTCGCCATGATCCGCGGCGGCCATATCGACCTGTCGATCCTCGGCGCCATGCAGGTGGCCGAGAATGGCGATCTGGCGAACTGGATGATCCCTGGCAAG
>CAWDOR010000007.1:0-56795 GCA_963804045.1 uncultured Alphaproteobacteria bacterium
TGTCAGCTAATTTATGTCGTAAAAACAGCTAGTTATAATACGATATACACATATACCCATACTTTCGCCCACGCTTTTTTGGTGGTCGCGGGCGAACGCGGGCGATCACTTCCGAAGCGGCTGCAAGCCTCACGCTTCGGCGGCGAGCTTAGGTCGCCGCCGCAGGAAACTTGTATATTCCGAGCCGCCGTCGCTCTATGATCGGCGCATTAACAAGCGCTGGTCGGTCAGATGGCAGCGAATTATTATTCCCTCATTTTCCGAGCTGTTTCTAAATTGCCGAGCAACACAGCCAAAGCTCGTCGCGAGGTTTACGAACGCGCGCGAAATGCGCTGGCGGCGCAAACAGACTCCAAATCAGACAGCAATGCTCTCGAAAGGGCCATTCGCGCTGTCGAGAGGTCCCCGAACGAAATTCCCGGCACTCGCGGTCCGACATGGTTGCTAATGCTATCCATTTTAGCCCTCGCGAAACTGTGGATGCTCGATGCAACGAGCATGAGTGCCTACTGGGTCGTGCGGCCCTGGAATGGCGATTTTTCATTAAGTGAAAACGATCCCCTTAAAACCGGCCTAAAAAATATGGACCCAAAACAGAGCGAGCGATTCCCTGGGACCAATCTCGACGCAAGACGCTTGACCCTATCCTTGAGCATCGTTGGAGCAATTCTGGCGCCGCTCTCTACGGGGAGTCTCGGGCGCTTTATCCGGCACCCGTACACTCCGGGCGGCGTCTATTACGAGGAAACCGCTCCTCCTCCCATGACTCGCGAGCAACGCATCTGCGATGATAGATTCGAAGATTGGTCCGCAACCAAAAGTTTCCCTCTCCTCTACCCGGAACTAAAAGCCCTCCCCTGCGACAAGCTTTTGGAACAGCTGCGCCCAAAAAAAATCGCACATCCCTTCCCTGCCAATTTTAAGCCGACCGCTTTTCTGGCGCGCGACATCGCTATTGGTTCAATCCTGCCAGCCCTATTTATCCTCGTCGTTCCCCGCATAGGCCGCCGATATTGGCGATGGCTGACGTCTTAATGCCTGGGGTCCCGGACGGATCGAAACGATTCTCGCTTGTCGAGCGATACGGCAATTCACGGCCAAGCTATCCCGCAAGCTCTGATAAGCCTAACAATCGAAGTAAGAAGTCAATAAAAGCTATTTTGGCGGGCGACGGCCAATTAATCTCATATAGATGCTATTATTTTTATTTTCGGTATCAATTATAGAATCGCTATATTCATCAAAAACTTTATAGAAGCATCTGTGTATCCGTGTTTTTTTAAACATTCTGCGTACATTCCAACAATATCATCCATGATATGCATCATATTATTCCTTTCATCATCAGACATTATTGAAAGATCGTTTAATTCTCGTAACGATGATTTTAGCAATTCAAGCGTAATTGTTGCGGCCTGATTTGGGTCAAAAGCGTCGCGTTTTTGCAGAATTAGCTTAGCCGCATCATTGGCGCTCTTATTTGTTGAATTGGATATATATTTTCTTGCGTCTAAATCATATAATATAGTTGCAAAATTAACTATGAAATCATGTGCGATTAAGTTTACGTGCGGACGCACAATTTCATCTAATTCATAATCTGAAACCCCCTCATCTGTTAATTGATTTATGAATTTATCAAGCAATTTTTGTTTCATTATATTTGGCATACCACCAAGCCTGCTTGACCAAGCAGCAAGAGAGAATGCTAATTGCGCATCTAAAATTGATATTTTTTGCAGCTTTTCTAAAATATTATTTGCTTCTATTACTTTATTATTAAGTTTTACATATACAGACAAAGCTCCAACGCTGTCAATTTGCGAAAAATGCGAGATAACCATTGCCAAGAAGGCGAGAGCGCCACCAACTGAAGCAGCCGCAGTCTTGTTCTTATAAAGAAGATACATAGTCATGCCGAACGCCACCATTGCGGCGACGCCAAGCAAAAAAGGCTCCGAAGATGCTTTTTCCAACATTTCTCAAAAACTCACTCGATGAAATTTGATTCTGCCAAGCAGCATCTCAAAATGCGTCGCGCGCGTCCACAAACTGTTCGGGCGCTTGGCCAATTCGCCGCGTGCCTTTCGCCGGTGTTAGCGCAACGCGAACGCCGCTGAAAGCTGCCAGTCAATTAACAAAAAATTCCCATCAGATTTTCTAGGGGGGTCTCCGACGCGCAGCGGAGGCTTAATTTTGGCCCGCCCCCCGGGGTGCCCCCTTCGCCCGACGATTGATCGGTTCTGCACGAAAGTTATAACTTTCGCACAACGTTGTTGACCACACACTTTCAAGGTCTTAGGCTGTGCGAAAGTCATGAACGGAAGTGGCGACGATGACGATCTATGGATACGCCCGGGTTAGCACCGAAGGCCAGACACTTACGGCGCAAGAGGCGGCCCTGCGGGAAGCTGGCGCGGTTAAGGTCTTTGCGGAGAAAGTGAGCGGTGCCGCGCTGGGTCGGAAGGCGCTTGCGAAGGCGCAGGCTGCACTCGGCCCCGGGGACGTGCTCTTGGTCACGCGACTTGATCGGCTGGCGCGAAGCACCCGCGACTTGCTCAATATCCTCGATGCGATCGGCAAGGCCGGGGCTGGCTTCCGATCCCTTGCCGACGCCTGGGCGGATACGACTACCCCTCATGGGCGGTTGATGCTGACCGTGCTCGGTGGCTTGGCTGAGTTTGAACGGGAGTTGATCCGCGCCCGAACGGGTGAGGGACGCATTCGCGCGAAGGCCCGTGGCGTCCATATGGGCCGACCTGCCAAGCTCAATCCCCATCAACAAGCCGAAGCGCTGGCCCGACGCGAGGCGGGAGAGGCTTTAACCGATATTGCACGGACCTTCGGCGTTAGTCACACAACCATCAGCCGGCTTCGCTAACGCCGCCGGACTTCGTTTCAGCGCCGCCTCAAGCCTATCGGCAAAACCGCCGTCGAGCGTCGCCGTCACCGCGAGCTTGGGATGAGTGAACGGCAAGGCCGCCTCTGCCGCCCGCATTCGCCGCGCCATTGGTTGGCCCGGGTCGCGATAGACCGCGCAAAGGAAATCCAAAGGAGAGGCGTCAGGCGTCACTACGACTTCAGCCGACGGCTCCAGTACGTTGCCCTGCATTACTGTCGCTAAAGGCGGTCCGCGTAACATACCGATACCTCTTATTTCTAATGTTCCATCCGATCCATATGATCCATCAAATCCATGTGGATCATCACCTTGCATTCCATATGTCCCTTAAGGGAAGAGTTTTACGGAAACCCCGGTGGCGATGTGGATTGACGTGGATCATGTGGATCACTGCGGTTCCGGCTTCAGCCGAATGCCCAGCCACACTCGGCCACTGCCAGCGGGGCGGTATTCACTGATGTGTTCAAAGCCAGCCACTGCCCGGAGTTTCCCGCCAAATCGGTTACTCGGCGTGCTTCGCAACAAGTCGATGCGTCCATTTTCCCGGCACCATCTTTCGAAGCGATTGAACGCCGCGACTTTGACGACTTCGCCCTCGGGGTCCGGCATGAAACATTCGTGCGCCATTGCGGTGAATGGATCGCTCGCGGCGAGCACGTCCCTTTCCAAAGTTTCGGCGCTACGAGGCTGCACAAACCGGCCGCGCTCACAGAGTTGCTGATACGCCCTCACGCATCTGGCCGCGATTCCAGAAAGCTCTCCGCCAAGCTTGTCGCGCAGGTTCACGTCTTCGCGCCCAAAGAAGCTCACGCCGAATTGGACCTTTATGAAACGGCTTGGCAACACGCCGCCCGCGTCGTTGAGGTTCGGCACTTCGTTCGAAATAAGCATCAGTTTTAGCCGAAGCTGACCGTGCCACGGCGTCTTGTATTTCCGCCCGATTGAAACCGTGTCTTCTCCGATGATGTTGAGCAGCATCTCGGTCGAAACGTGCCCTATGCCGCCCGGATCGAAGCTTGCCCCGTAGGCCCGCCCCGGCTTGAAACGCACGTCCGCGAAGACGCCAACCCGCTTGCCGATCAAGCACTCTTTCGAATTCTCCCCTGCGGCCCATGTGTTGAAGCTTAGGCCGACGTAGGAACAATCGCCCACCATTTGCCGCAAGACATGACTGATTGTTCCCTTCCCGCTCCGTTTCTCCCCGATCAGCATCGCCCCTTTTTGAAATCGGGTTTCCTCTGTCATGCAGTAACCCATCCACTCTTCGACAAATTGCTTGCTCTCGACGTCCCCCGGAAACGCGGCTTCAAGAAATCCATCCCAAGTCGGGCATTTCGCCGTCGGATTCCAATCGAAGGCAAGCGCGCTTTGCGCCCATAAATCAGAATTAAGCTCGCGCCTTTCGCCCGTGAGGACGTTCACTATCCCATTGCGGAACACGATCCATTCTGTCGCGGGCCGCCTGGTGCTCAGCCACATGGGCGGCTGACATTCGACGCCCAGCGCCAGCCCGGTTTTCAAGCAATCGAGCACTTCATTCACATGCCTTGGCGTCGGCTGAAACCTCACCGTTTGGTTCTGGCCCGCCCATTTGCTCGCGCTATCAAGGAAGGCGTAAACTTGCCCCCTCATTACCTCATCTGGTTCGGGTCCATAGAACGTCCCGTTCCAGCGCCAGAATTGACCCTGCCAAAACCAAACGACCGTCTGTCCGTTTTGTCGGCAACGGCGATCAGCAAATACTTTAGCGGTGTCGAACGGCGCGTTCGGACTCAATACGGGCGGCCCCGGCTCAACGGGCAACCCTTCTGCTTCCCGCGCGTCGATTTTGGGTTCCATCCGTGGCACGGGCGCTGCCGGCTCAGCCTGAATCTCCAGCGGCTGATCACATGAAAGTTTCCGCCGAACGAAGGGCTCCGTTTCCGCCTGCCGCGCAATCGCTTCCTCCAATGCATCGCCGATCCCGGTCCTGGCCGCAGCCTCTTTGATCATGTTTTGTTCCAAAACCGCGAAACGCTTAAACTCGGCCTCGGCTTCCCGGGCGGCTTCGGGTCCCAAGCGCTCGGCGATTCCGTCAATCACTGCACACTTCGTCTCATCGTCTTCGTGCGCATAGGCGCGAACCACCTCGGCAATCTGCGACTGCCATTCCTCTTTCGGAGCAAATTCCATCGCTGCGCCCTCAATCATCAACATGGCCGTAAAGGCCCAGGCGGTAAGGGTCGGCCGCGCGCGCCGCCCTCTTCGCCGCATCGGCTTCGGCCCGTTGCGTTAGGGCAAGATCGTCACAAATCGTCACAACATCATTCCGCCGCACGTTCACCACGCCAGCTTCGTCAGCGCTTCCGGCATTCGGGTCAGCGGGGCTCACCACTACAGCCGCCTCGCTAATGACCGCGCCGTCGCTCGCCACAACCTTGGGGCGGGGATTTGGCTTTGGTCCGAGGATTGCCGCCAGTGTCGCTTCAATCTTGGCTTTGCGTTCGGGAGTCATGGTCACCCCTCCTGCTTCAGTTAATCCTAGACGCCCGCGCCAGAGCCCGCTTCGCCAATTCGCAGGCCTGCCCGTTGCCGAAGGCGGTATCTACGGCTTCCTGCAAAAACCTAAGCCGAAGAGCCGGGTCAGGATGACGAATAGCCCAGAACATGCACCATGCGAGGCCGTTGCTAACCACCTCACGCAACTCGGCGAGGGGCATCGGTGGCCCGGCCAGCGCCAACTTCGCAGCCTTGATGTCAGAGGCGTATTCCCGCATCGCGTCGACGAGATCAACTCCGGCGTTCGGGGGCGGCACTCGCGCGTTTATGGAGAGGAAGTCATCCCCCGCCAGCGAACGCCGTGGGCCAAAACAGTACGCCGCACCACGGGCTGCCATGGGCAATGGGTCCGTTTCTTCCTGTGCAATCAGCCGCAGCATTTTATCCAGCTCCACAACTGAGATTCGGGCGCGTCTTGCAAGCGCCAGAAGCGCTTCTCGGAATTCGTCATCGGTCATTGGCATTGCCTCCCTTCGAGCGTCGCCCCTTCGTCGCCGCCATCTCTCAGGGGCGAACGCTTCATGATGTCGTGGTGGGTTGGCTGGCCTCGAAAGGCCCTGACCGCCTCTTTTCGCTCATTGGCGTAGAAGCCATCTGAACAGATACGGCAACAAAACCGTTGCCGATCCATTCTTGGCAGAAAGTCGGTTCCGCACTTTTCACATGATTTCATCATTTTTGCCTATTTCTCGATTATATACTTGATAGTATTGCATTTTTTACTTAAAAAGTCAAGGATAATCGCTAATTTTATCTCTGCCAGAATCGCTATACGTGCGCAGAGCGCCCAAGCAGAAGGGCCGCACGAACGCGGCCCTTCAATGTCTGGGCGAGCCTATTTCTTCTGCTTTCGCTTCGTTTTTTGCTTCGCTGCGCTAAGGAATTCGAGCGCGGCGCTCTGCGATAAAAACGCAGGGCTCTGCGGATTTGGCGCAAGTAACGGTTGCAGCTTTTCTTTTTCGCGGGCCAATTTCATGTAAACCTGCGCCGTTCTTTCCTTGAGTTCGCATTCAAGCGTCATGAAGTCCAGCCAGTTGCCGTGGCCGTGCTTTTCCTTGAGCATTTTCTTGGCGGCAATCAGAGCCTCGCCAGCGCGAATACAGGCGGCGGCTCCTTTTGCAAGGTGCTCGCTGGCCTCGGCATGGGCTGAGCGGATTTCGTCCGCAAGCCCCGGCAGCGTTGGGTCTTTGGGGACTATCGCCGGGAGGTTCCGAGCCGATGACAACGGAATTCCTAAGAGCGACATGCGTGGAGGGGTGTCTGTCAAAGTGCCGCCCTCCCCGCCTCGGTCAGGAAAGACTTGAGACTTTCAAAGATCACGAGCCTACGCGTCCCGACACGGACAGACTCAACCCGGCCCGCGCCGATTAGCTCATAGAGTTTGGTTCGGCCCAAGCCGCTTGCGGCGCATGCAGTGGGAATGGTGACGGCGACCGGATCAATTGTTTGGTGTGCCATCAGACCTCCTTTGTTGGCCCCACTCGAACGGAGGCGACTGATTAGAAGGTCTCATGGACAGATCGGCGATGCGACGGACAAGAACTCAAGGCGATTTATTGTCCCGCCGGCCCTTGCGGAGTTGCTGCAACAACTTCTTCATTGCGTTCGCGCTTTGAATGCCCCAGGGCCGGTGCCATTGCTCTGCATATTTCCGAAGGCTCAAACCATCGCGACGACACCAATCGTCGGCAAGCAACAATATTGTGTTGCGGAAACTCGGGTGAGTGCGGCGCGGTCGGCCCTTCGGCTGGGCATGCGCCGCACGCCATAATCGCTGGGCTTCTTCGGGTCCGACCTCCGCAACGGCGTCGGCCCAAAGCGTGGCAATACGGTCGGCAAGGTCATCCATGAAGCGCAATCACCTCCCCCTCTGGAGCGTGATGAGAGCAAAACCGCGCCCATTCGTCCATCATCAGGCGGCGCTTGTCGAACAAATCTCCGCGCCGATAGGCGGCTTCGACCTTATCCGGCAGCGAATGCGCGAGCGCGTGCTCGGCCACTTCCCGGGGAAAGTTGGTGCGTTCGGCGGCCCAGTCGCGAAAGGTCGAACGGAAGCCGTGAACGGTCAGGTCGGTTCGTTTCATTCGTTCGAGAAGTTTGAGCAGCGCCATATTTGAAAGCGGCTTGCTGGCTTTCGCTCCGGGAAAAACAAATTCGCTTGAGCGGCTTTCATGCAAACGTTTCAGAATTGCGAGCGCCGGCCGTGAAAGCGGGACGCGGTGTTCGCGCTTCGCCTTCATTCGTTCGTCCGGGATTGTCCAAAGCGCCGCGCCTAGATCAATTTCGGCCCAAGTTGCGCCTATGACTTCGCCAGTTCGAGTTGCGGTCAGGATCAGGAATTCGAGCGCGAGCGCGGACGTGCTACCTTGTTCGCGCAGCGCGGCCATGAACGCGCCGGTTTCGGCGTAGGGTAGCGCCGAATGGTGCTCTACCTTTTGCACTTTGGAGCGTTGCGGCAAGAGCTTGTCGAGATGACCGCGCCAGCGCGCCGGATTGTCGCCTTGTCGAAAATCGCGAACCGTTGCCCAGTCGAGAACGGACTCGATGCGACCGCGCACGCGCGAGGCGGTTTCGGTCTTGGTTTGCCAAATCGGCTCAAGCGCTTTGGTGACAAGCGAAACGTCAATTGATTGAACCGGCAGGTCGCCAAAAATTGGATAGGCGTATGTTGCGAGCGTCGCGGACCATTGCCCCGAATGTTTCGCATTTTTCCAACTGTATTTATGCGCCTCGATATAGGCTTCAGCGCACTGGCGGAACGTCATCGCTTTCGCGGTGGCGAGTTTTGCAGCGGCCTTTTCGTCATGACGAGCTTTAATCGGATCAATGTCGCGAATGCGCTGTTTACGGCAATCTGAAGCGTGCTCTCGGACTTCGGCGAGCGTGATTGTATGGGCGGGACCAAGACCCATTTCGCGCAAGCGGCCATCTTGCCTGAATCGAAAAACCCACGATTTTGCGCCGCTGGCGCTGACTTGAAGATATAGGCCGCCACCATCGGCATAATAGCCGCGCTCTCTGGCTCGGGAGACCGCAAGGGCAGTGAGCTTCTTGTGTTCGCGCGCCATTAGCCACCCATTCTTCTACCCATACTTTTAGCGCGGATTTTGGCGAACAGCAACGACCAAGCGCGAAGTAGAAAAGAATTAAAAGCCCATAAGGAATAGGGGATACACGGCCATCAACGAACGGGGCCGAACATAAGGAAGTAGGACTCCCTCTCCGCCACTATCAGCCTAACAAACTGATCTACTTACCGTTTCTCACTGCATCGCTCGTCGCGATCCTTCCCCTGGCACAGAAACCTGGCACAGGGGAGGCATGTGCCGAGGTCGGTTTCTCGCGTCGTGCGGCGGGGCGACGCACTCTATTTCCGCATTGCGATCCCCAAGCGCGGGGCCGAACGGGTCGGTCCATGTGAGCGTCAAATCTCGCTGCGAACATTGTCGCCGAGGGACGCGAAGCTGAACAAGCCATGGCTTGGCGATCGTCGCGCGAGGATCAAAGCGACGCCCCAGCGGGCGGATGCGCTGGACCCTATCGCGCGACGGCGAGGCCTGGGTCGCATCGTCTCCGAACTCATAGGCGAAGAACATCCTATGGCGTCGTTGAACAAATTGACCTCGATTTGGATGCCGCAGGCGCAAAACAGCACGACCGCCAGCGCCGCGCCGACGACAGCGGGCGCCCGCGACAGGGTGAGCGTCCGCAGCCCGATGGCGAGCAGCCAGGGCCTCTCGGGCGAGGCCGCCGGCGTAGCTTGCTTCAGACTCATGGGTTTGCTTCCGTTTTCGGCGACGCTCCCAATGTATTGTGATACCGTTTCCGCGAGATAGCGATCCGCAACCCGCGCAAACGGATCGCAAAATCCATGCGGATGGAATTGCGAATGAGGCCTCTGGTTCGTCGTGTCGGCCTGCTGGCCGCCCTTTGCCTTTGCGCCGGCGCGCTGATTCTCGGATCTTACGCCTTATGGTTTCGCGACCAGCATGGCGCGCCCGACCCGCGCAGTTACGATGATCCGACCGCGCGCGCCAGCGCGGTGAGCTACGCCAGGCAGGTCAAGCCGCTGCTGGAAAAGCGCTGCGTGGTCTGCCACGCCTGTTATGATGCGCCCTGCCAGCTCAAGCTGGGGAGTTTTCCGGGGATCGCGCGCGGCCTCAGCGCCCAGCGGGTCTATGATGGCGAGCGGCTGGTCGAGGCGCCGCCGACGCGCCTGTTCGTCGATGCGCAAAAGCCGTCGCAATGGCGGCAAAAAGGCTTTTCCCCCGTCTTGAACGAATATCGCGACACGCCCGGGGAAAATCGCGCGCTGAGCCTGATCGCGCGGGTGCTGGCGCTGAAACAGGCCCAGCCGCAGCCTGCGAGCGGCCACCCCTTCCCCGCCGGGGGGCTGGTTTCGGAAACGCTCGACTTCAGCATAGACCGCGCCCAGTCCTGCCCGAAAATCGAGACTTTCGAGCTCTACGAAAAAACCCATCCGCTGGCGGGCATGCCCTTTGGCCTGCCCGCGGTCGCGCCCGCCGAGCGCGATCTGATCCTGACCTGGCTCGAACAGGGCGCGCCCAATGACGAGTTGGCGGCGCTGTCGGAGCGCGACCGGACCGAAATCGCCGCCTGGGAACAATTTCTCAATGGCGAGACGGCCAAGGAGCGGCTGATGAGCCGCTATCTCTATGAACATTTGTTTCTCGCGCATCTCTATTTCGACGAAACGCTGTCCGGTCAGGCGTTCAAGCTGGTGCGCAGCTCGACCCCGCCAGGCCAGCCAATCGCGGTCATCGCGACGCGGCGGCCCTTCGACGATCCCGGCGCGCGGGTTTTTTATCGCTTGCAGCGCGAGCAGGAGCCGATCGTCGCCAAGACCCACATGCCCTATCGCTTCGACGCGGCGAAGCGGGCGCGTTTGCGCGACCTGTTTCTTGCCCCGGATTATGCGGTGGACCGCCTGCCCTCCTATGCGCCGAAGCTGGCCTCGAACGGGCTGGCCAGTTTCGCGGCGCTGCCCGAGGACTCGCGCTATCGCTTCCTGCTCGACGACGCCCAATATTTCATTATGACCTTCATCAAGGGGCCGGTCTGTCGCGGGCAGGTGGCGCTCGACGTCATCGAGGATCGCTTCTGGGTGTTCTTCTTCGACCCCGTCGCCGGCGTCCAGCGCGACGCCGCCGATGTCGCGCGCCGCGCCCTGCAATCCATGCCCTTGCCGGCGGCCGACGGCAGCGACAGTCCGCCGCTGCCAGCCGCCTGGACGGGCTACGCCTCCCGTGAGCGCGAATATCAGAGCGCGCGGGCGCTCGCGCTGCGCGCCTTCGCCGCCGCGCATGGCGGGCCAGCGCTCGGCATGATCTGGGACGGCCGGGATGACAAGGCCGCCGGCGCCAATCCCGCCGCCGCGCTCACCGTCATGCGTCATCTCGACAGCGCCACGGTGGTGCGCGGCCTGGTCGGCGCGCCGCCGAAGACCGCGTGGCTGCTGGATTACAGCCTGTTCGAGCGCATCTATTATCTGCTCGCGGCGGGTTATGACCCCTACGGCAATGTGACGCATCATCTCTACAGCCGGCTCTATATGGACTTTCTGCGCATGGAGGGCGAAGCCAATTTCATCGGCTTTCTGCCCAGCGTCGCGCGCAAAAATGTTTTGACGAGCTGGTACCGCGACGCGACGCCGGACTCGCTCGCCCAGATGCGAGCGCTGGCGCTCGACCCCGGCGTGGAGACCGCGATCCGCTTCCACGGCGCCGATCCCAAGGCCGAATTTTTCATGCTGCTCGAAGGCCGCCTCGACAGAGTCCTCGACCGCCGGCTGTCGCTCGATTCCATCGAGGCCCCGGAATTGCGCGCGAAAATCGCGGCGCTCGCCGGCCTGCGCGGCGCGGCGCTCGGCCTGTTGCCGGAGCTCAGCGCGCTCGCCGTCGCCGACGCGCGGGGCGCCGAGCGGTTTTTCACGCTGGTCAAGGACACGGGTCACCGCAATGTCACCCATCTGCTGCTGGAGCGCGACGAACTGGCGCCCGAGGACAATGCGCTGACCATCGTTCCCGGCCTGATCGGCGCCTATCCCAACGCTTTCTTCCGCCTGAAAGAAACAGACCTGCCGGATTTCGCCAGCGCCATAGCCGCCCTGGCTTCCGAAGACGACTACCGACGTCTGGGCGATCGTTTCGCCTTGCGGCGGACCGATGCGGATTTCTGGGCCTTCAGCGACCGGCTGCAGGCCGCCGAGGCGCGCAGGGATCAAAGCGACCGCGGCTTGCTCGATTACAGCCGGCTGGAAAACAGGTAGCCCCCGGGCGTTCATCGTCGATACATGTCCGGAAGGCAAAAAGGGGCGAAAATCGCTTCCCAGGGACTTCCACATGAAAATCTCACGCGAATGGGCGACGTCGCTGACCATAGGCGCGTTCGGCCTGATGGCCGCCACCGGCCTCCTGATGTTCTTCCACTTGGATTCCAGCCTCAACAAGCTCGCGCATCAATGGCTGGGCTGGACCATGGTCGGCGCCGTGGCGCTCCACGCCGCCGTCAACTGGGGCGCCTTCAAGCGCTATTTCATCGCCAGCGCCACGGGGCGGATGGTCATCGCCGCTTTCGCCGTGGTCCTGCTCGCTTCTTTCGCGCCGCTCGCCGGCGGCAGGAACGCCTCGCCGCCGGCCCTGGCCATGAACGCCATCGCCAAGGCGCCAATCTCGGCGCTGGCGCCGCTCGCCGGACGCTCCGCCGAAGAGATCGTCGCGCGCCTGAACAAGGCGGGGATCGCGGTCAGCGGCCCTGAAACGACCATCGCCGCGGCCGCCGGCGCCAATCGCCAGCTTCAGGACAAGGCCATGGCCGCGCTGTTCGGTAAGGCCGAGTAACCCGCCCTACAAATTGGCGTCGATGGCGTCGGCGACCTGTTCCCAGGAAAAATGCTCCAGCGCGCCGACAAAGCCGGCGCGGCCCATGCGCGCCCGCGCCGGCGCGTCGTCGGCCAGATAGACCATGGCCTGCGCCAGATCCTCGACGCCATCGACCAGCAGCCCCGTCTCGCCATGGCGCACCAGGTCGCGGAACGAGTAGCAATGGGCGTTGGCGATCACAGGCTTGCCGAACAGCCAACCCTCGCAGAGCACGATGCCGAAACTCTCGCTCCGGCTCATGGTCACCAGGCCGAGACAGGCGGCCAGCGCCCCGCGCACCGCCTCGCGGCTCTGCCGTCCGAGATAATGCACGCCCTCGCCGCCAATCGGCTGGCCATCGTCGTCGGGGCCGATCAGCACCAGGTCGATGTCGTCGCGAGTCGCGCGCAAGGCGCGGTGCGCGTCGAGTATGTCGCCATAGCCCTTGGAGCCGGTCTTGCGGCCAAGCACCAGGAAAAATGGATTGGTCGCGGGACAGACCGCGCGAAAAGCGGCCTCCGCGCCCGGCCCGCCCATGTCCTCGATGCGCACGCCCCCGCCAGGCACGACGGCGAAATTGGCGTCGCGGCCCAGTTTTCGCGCCAGCGACGGCGAAAACAACAAGTTGGAATCGGCGCGGGCGAAAGCGTCGAAATAGATTTTCCAGTGATAGAAGCGATCGTCGCCGTGGAAATGCGGCAAAGTGACGATGCGCGGCCGGCGCGGCAAGGCGTTCAGGGTCGCCGTCGACGCGGGGATGACGTCGAAGGGAATCCCCTGGACCAGCACGCAATCGTAGTCGCCGCCATGTTCGGCCAGCCAGGCCTGCATAGCCGGCGAATGCGGGCCGCGCACCGAGCCGAAGGCGGCGTCGATCTCGCTTTCGCGACCGACGGCGATGCGCCGGAGCGAGTCCACCCAGGCGTCGAAATGCGAGGAGCGCAGCCGGTCGCCGGGAATTTCCGCGAGATCGGCGCGGCGAACCGCCATGGGCGACAGGCTGTCGAGATCGCCGCAAAGCGCCGAGGCCGCTTCGACGAAAACGCCAAAGGGCCGGTGATCGCCGGGCGCCTGATGCTCCTCCGCCTTGCACAGCAGGATGCGCACGCAATCCTCCTGCGCGGCGGGCAGAGCCAGCGTGACGCTGAAATTGGCGGAAAGCGCGAGCTGGCATTTCAGCGTGGTCGCCGGCGCTCCGGCGCGGGGAATCTGGATCAGCACGGCCGAAAGCGCCTTGTCGCGTCCAGCATAGCCCTCCATCTGGAACAGCCGCGCGTCCGGCGGCAGCAGGAAGGAGAAATCCGGCGCGGTCCAGCGCTTGATCGCGCCGCCATGGTTTTCGGGCGCGAAAAACCCGGAAAACACCTTGAGCGCGCCGGGGTCGGCCAGCAGGCGGGCGAAGGGCGCGAGCAGATGGAACTCCTCGCTGCCCCAGACCCTTTCGAGATCGCGGGCGCGCTCGAGCATTTCCTCGTCGCCGATTTCCTCGCAGGGAAAATAATGGGCGGAATCGAACAATTCGCCCAGACGCCCGGCGGCGCCGGGCCCATCGCTCAACTGGCAGCCGAAATGATGGCGGTTCTCGATGCGCTCAATATCCACGGCGGCGAGATCGATCCGGTCGAAACGGCCGCGCAGCCGTTTCAGCGCCTCGATCAGATATTCCTCGGCCCCGCCGAGCGTCGGCTCGGTGTAGCGATAGGTGACCACCAACAGGCGGCGCGGCGCGCGCGGCGCCGGCGGCCGCATCAGCGCCCGGAGCGCGGCGCGATAGTCCCGCACCGCCGCCGCCCAGGTCAATTCGCTCTCCGCATAGGCGCGGGCGCGGGCGCCCATGTCCTCGAGCAGGGGCGCCGCCGCGAGCATTTCGGCCAGAAGCGCGGGAAAATCCTCCAGCGCCGCGACGCGGCCGGCGCCGCGTTCCTCCACGGCGAAGCCGCGCGCGCCCTCGGGCGTGTTCAGGCTGGGCAGGCCGTGGATCATGTAATCTGGAAGCTTTAAACTCGACCCGCCGCCGCCGAGCAGCGGATTGAGCGCCAGGCTCCATTGTCCCAGCACCCAGCTCTTGAAACCTTCCGGGGCCACGCCATGCAGCACGACATTGTCCGGCGGCGCGACGGTCAGCGCCGAACACACCGAGCCGAGCAGTTCGAACCGCACGTCGGGGAACAAGGGCGCGAGCACGCCGACGATATGATCGGCCGCCGCGACATTCGGGCCGTGGCTCGAACCGAGGAAGCCGACGCGCGGACGCCCCGCCGGCTCGGCGGCGGCGGCGACATTGACCCGAGAGGGCGCAGCGCAGCCATTGGCGGCCAGCGCCACCGGCGCCCCGCCAGCGGCGAAATGGGCGGCGTCGGCCTCGGTGCAGCAGACGATCAGTTGCGCCTGTTCGGCCAGTCGGCGCTCAAGCTCGCCGATGAAGGAAATCAGATTGCGCGCCTGGGGATGGGCGCGCAGCAGCTCGGTTTTCAGCCGGCTCTCGACATTATGGGCGCTATAGACGACCGGCAGATCGGGCCGCGCCTTGCGCAGCGCGTCCAGCGCCGGAGCCATGTAGGGATGTTCGAAAATCACGGCCTGGGCGCGTCGCGCCAGTCCCGAGGCGAGATCGAGCAGCGCGCGGCTGCTGGCGACGAACAGGGCCGCCACGCCGTCGTTGACGGAAATCGGCTGGCCCGCGTTGACCGCCTGTTCGAAGGCGCGGTGATCCGCGCTCTTGGCCACGCCAATTTGCAGCAGGCCCGGCTCCAGAAGCTCGATCTGCGTCCGTTCGGCGAAAGTGACCAGCGCCACATCGCTGTCGAGACTGCCGAGAATATTGCGCAGCCGGGCCGCGCCGCCCGATTGCAGGCCGGACAGGGAATAATCGTTGAGCGCCAGCAGCAGCGGCCGGGCTGGCTGATTTCGGGGGCGTCGGCGCGGCGAGGCTGAACGCCAGCCGGTCGGCGATGGTCGCCCAGGAGAATTGCTCCTGGGCCAGTTCGCGCCCCTGGGCGGCGAGCCGGGCGGCGAAATCGGGGTGGGCCAGGGCGCGGCGGATCGCCGGGATGAATTCCTCGCGCGGCGGCAGCGCGGCGTGGACGTCCGCCGTCAGCCCAAGGCCGCGCGCGCCCTGTGGCGTCGAGACCATGGGCAGATTGGCCGCCAGCGCCTCGACCGCCTTGAGGCTGGTGCCCGAGCCGAGCGTCACCGGATTGAGATAGAGATCGGCCCCGACCAGCAGCTCATGTTTCTGCCGGGCGGTGAATGGGCCGAACAATTCGACATTGTCCGGACGCGGACGATGCTCGATGGCCTTGCAGACGCCGCCAGCGACGATGAAGCGGCAGTCCGGCATATGGACCGCCAGCGACAGCAGCTTGTCCGCCGCCTCGACATTGGGGTAATGGCCCGAACCGGTGAACAGCAGTTTCGGCGCTTCGGCGCCGTCTCGGGGGGGCTTCTGCGCCCGCGCCCGCGCCACCGCGCCGATTTCCTCCTCGTCATAGCCGTTGGGGCAGAGGAACAGCGTCTCCTCCGGCGCGCCATAGAGCAGCCGGAAAATTTCCGCGTCGGCCTCGCTGGAGGCGAAGATTTTTTGCGCGCGGCGGACCAGATTGCCTTCGAGCCGCAGCAGTTTCAGCCAGGCGGCGTCGAAACCCGGCCCCTGGACGATGGCCGACAGCAGGCCGGCCTCGACATTATGCGAATTGAAGATTTCCGGCGCCGGCGCGCCATCGGAGAAAATCGGCTCGGAATAGGGGAAGTCGTGAATGATGAGCGCGCAGCCCCGCGCCTGTTCGCGCGCGGCGCGGCGCAATTCGCACTCCGGATCGCTCACCGCCAGGGCGAAGGCGAGCGGCGAGAGATCGCCCTGAAGCCCGGAGGTCTCCAGCGTCGCATAGGCCTTGCGCCAATGCTCATCCTTGGGAAAGCGCAATTCGCGGAAATTCGGCGTGTGGCGGACCTCTTCGAAACGGGCGCCGAAATCGGTCGAGGTCATCAGCGTCACATCGTAATGACGCGACAGCTCGCGATAGAGGCCGCCGAGCCGCATTTCGCCGCCGCTGGAGGGCGGATGAAAGGCGGGGAAGAAGCTGAGCGCGAGAACCCTGGGTTTGCGCGCCATCTCTAAGCCTCGATCAGGAACAGAGGCGGGGACAATTCGTCCAGGCCCTCAGGGAGCGCCGCCCGCAGCGCGGCGGTTTCGGGCAGCAGGGCGAAGCGCCGCCCGCGCGCCGCGGCCTCGGAGGAGCCCAGCAGTCGCGACAAAAAGTCCATCCGGTCGATGCGCCCGCCAGCCAGCTCATCGCTGTAATAGCGCAAGCCCTGCGGATCGGCGGGACGGGCGAACAACAGGGCGTAGCCGGCGCGGACGAACGCCTCATGGTCGACATCGCCCGGCAGACGCGCGGCGAAACGGAAATGCGCGACTACGCCGGCGGAGTCCGGCGTCGCGGGATCTTGCGTCGCCGGATCCTGCGCGACCTCGCAAAGCGTCAGCCAATCCGCGTTTTCCGCATCTGCGGGAAAAACCAGATTGCGGCCGGCGAGCCGCGCCTGCGCGGCCGAAAGCGTCACCTGCGGCGCCAGAACTCTCGTCGCGAAACGGATCGGGGTCGGATTCGGCGCAGCGGTCGCGCAGGCTTTCAAGAATTCGCCGCGCATAGGTCGCCGTCAACAGGCGAAAGCTGTCCAGAGGGCGCCGCTCGCCCGTCATCGGTCAAACCCCGGACAGAACCTGCGGATCATGTGACAAATCGGCGCGCAACAACAGTGGCGTTTTCCGCCAGGATAGAAACGCCACAATTGTTTCATGCGCCGGAGCCCGCCGGTTTCAGGCTATTCTATGGAAGCACGCTCAGTTTCCGCAGCATAACCCGCTTGAGAAGCCTCGTTTTTTTAGAAGGACGGCGCAAAGCCGTCAAGCTCCCGCCTGCCCTTAAAAGACGGGCGGCGAGGCTTGACCGCCCGCTCTGGCTGTCATAAGAAAGTCGCCTCACTTTTACTGGATGTGATGCGTGCAAAAAATTCTCGTCGTAGCTGGAGCGCCAGAAGCAGGCCGGGACTGACCCGGAAACCTGAAGCTGGCGCTTGACCGGGGTCCCGCAAGGGGCCTTTTTTATTGCCGGATCGAGACCAGCGACGACCAGAGTTGCGCGAGAGGGGTGGAGCGGAAAATGTCTAAGACCATGACCGGCGCCGAAATGGTGGTGCAAGCCTTGCAAGATCAGGGCGTGACGCATTTGTTCGGCTATCCCGGCGGCGCTGTCCTGCCGATCTATGACGCGCTGTTTCATCAGACCAAGGTCCAGCATATTCTCGTCCGCCACGAGCAGGGCGCGGCCCATGCGGCGGAGGGCTACGCCCGCTCCACCGGCAAGGTCGGCTGCGTGCTGGTGACCTCGGGCCCGGGCGCCACCAACGCCATCACCGGCCTCACCGACGCGCTCATGGACTCCATCCCGCTGGTCTGCATCACCGGCCAGGTGCCCACCCATCTGATCGGCTCCGACGCTTTCCAGGAATGCGACACGGTCGGACTGACCCGCCATTGCACCAAGCATAATTATCTGGTGCGCGACATCGCCGATTTGCCGCGCATCCTGCACGAGGCCTTTTACATCGCCCGCTCCGGCCGGCCCGGCCCCGTGGTGATCGACATTCCCAAGGATGTGCAATTCGCCAGCGGCGCCTATGCGCCGCCCAAGAACATTCAGCACAAGACCTATCAGCCGCAGGTCAAGGGCGATCTGGCCAAGATCAAGCAGGCCGTGGCGATGATGGCCAAGGCGAAAAAGCCGATCCTTTACACCGGCGGCGGCGTGATCAACGCCGGGCCGCTGGCCTCGACCATGCTGCGCGAACTGGTTTCCCAGACCAATTTCCCGATCACTTCGACCCTGATGGGCCTGGGCGCCTATCCCGGCTCCGGCCCGAACTGGCTGGGGATGCTGGGCATGCACGGCTCCTATGAAGCCAATAACGCCATGCATGATTGCGATCTGATGATCTGCGTCGGCGCGCGCTTCGACGACCGCATCACCGGCCGTCTCGACGCCTTCTCCCCGCATTCGAAGAAGATCCACATCGACATCGACCCCTCCTCGATCAACAAGATCGTCGCCGTCGATCTGGCGATCATTGGCGATTGCGCCCATGTGCTCGACGATATCGTCCGCCTCTGGCGCAGCGAGGCGCATCAGACCGACAAAAAGGCCCTGGACGCCTGGTGGGCGCAGATCGACAAATGGCGGGCGCGCAACAGTTTCGGCTACAAGAACTCGGACACGACCATCAAGCCGCAATACGCCATCGACCGGCTGTATCAACTGACCAAGGACCGCAAGACTTACATCACCACGGAGGTCGGCCAGCATCAGATGTGGGCGGCCCAGCATTACAAATTCGAGGAGCCGAACCGCTGGATGACCTCCGGGGGCCTGGGCACCATGGGCTATGGCCTGCCCGCCGCCATCGGCACACAGCTCGCCCATCCCGACGCGCTGGTGATCGACATTGCCGGCGAGGCCTCGATCCTGATGAACATTCAGGAGCTTTCGACCGCCAAGCAGTTCCTCGCGCCGGTGAAGATCTTCATCCTCAACAATGAATATATGGGCATGGTGCGCCAGTGGCAGGAGCTGCTGCATGGCGGGCGCTATTCCTCCTCCTATTCGGAGGCCCTGCCCGATTTCGTCAAGCTGGCGGAAGCCTACGGCATGAAGGGCATTCGCTGCTCCGACCCGAAAACTCTCGACGCGGCGATCCAGGAGATGATCGATTATCCCGGCGCGGTGATCTTCGACTGTCTGGTGGACAAGGCGGAAAACTGCCTGCCGATGATCCCCTCGGGCAAGGCGCACAACGACATGATCCTGCCCGACACCGACGAGGACATCGGCAAGGTCATCGACGAAAAGGGCAAGATGCTGGTGTGATTTTCCTTGAGGGGCGCCGCGGCGCCCCTCTCGCCGCAGTTTTGAGACTTTCGCAGAATTCAAAAATACGGAACGCTCCCGATGAACGCTCAGGCCGCCCTTTCCCCCTATTCCTCCTCCGCTGGCAAGGACGCCCGCCGCGAGACCCATGTGCTCTCGGTGCTCGTCGATAACGAGCCGGGCGTTCTCGCCCGCGTCGTCGGCCTGTTTTCCGGACGCGGCTACAACATCGAAAGCCTGACGGTGGCCGAGGTCGCCCATGCCCAGGGCCTGTCGCGCATCACCGTGGTCACCACGGGCACGCCCGAAACCATCGAGCAGATTTCCCACCAGCTCGAACGCATCGTCCCCATCCACAGGGTCACCGACCTCAGCCTGAAAGAGGGCTTTGTTCAGCGCGAACTGGCGATGATCAAGGTGCGCGGCAAAGGCGAAAACCGCACCGAGGCCATGCGCCTCGCCGAAGCTTTTCGGGCACGGGTGATCGATGCGACGACGGAAAGCTTTATTTTCGAGCTGACCGGCGCGCCCAAAAAAATCGACGATTTCGTCGAGCTGATGCGGCCGATTGGGCTGGTGGAAGTGTCGCGCACCGGCGTGGCGGCGATCACGCGGGGTCCCCTGGGGATGTAATATCAATTGCTAAAGACTGGAGCCAGGAACAGAGCTATAGATTGAATCGACTAGTTTAGTTCCGGCCCCAACTAATTTGGCAAGAACCTTAAGCTGCTCACGACATGCAGTTATGTTTGTTTTTTCTGGATAGTTTAAATCGTGATCTACCTCGCCCCATATTTCTTCAAACAATGTTCTTACTTGTAACTCACAACAAATTTTTGTATCAGAGTTTGGTTTTACGACATAATGAACGCTTGTATAAAAACTTTCCTTTATTTCACTTTTTACACCCATCCCTTCAAAATAAGCTTGATATTCCGGATCCCATGTATACGCTTTTGGAGGCTCGGCCAATACCCAATGCTGTCCATCAACGTGACTCATTATTGCATAATAAATCGTCTTGAAATCCGACAAGCGCAAATGAAGCACACGCACTCCGCAAAAATCTGTAATGCACTCGAACAAGTTGTCCACGTTTATTTCAACACCCTCGCCACGCTTCCTTTCAATTTTCTCAGCTAGGTGGTCAAGATTTTTTTCCCTAAACTTAACTGAATGAATTATAAATTTTCCAGCGCCATCACTAAGCGCCTCGTTATCATTCTTGAAAAAATCAAGTACGTTATTCATAAATCCAGAATACGCCTTGCGCTTCTGCTTATATGCCTTCAACAATTCGTCAATATCGCCGCTTGTCATTGTTTTTCGATCCGCCTCAAAACATCGTTAGCAAATGCTATGTAATCGCTATATGTTTTCGCATACGCTTTTCGATTTACGCGCATCGTGCTTTTATCTCCACGATCCAAATCCGGATGATCAGGTAATTTCCAGATCGGAGAATGATACTTCTGCGAAACATTTGGTAAAGTGTTATGCGTATGCATAACTGAGGTCCCACCAATTGGATCGTCCACATCGGTAGGACTCAAATTTAAACGAATTTCTTGCGGTATAGATGCTTTAATTGTTTCAGGAATTTCCTTCGCGAAATTAAAGTGGCCACTCGCCAAATCCCATTTATTCAATGGTGGCTTTTGCCTATACGGCCTCGCATTATATATTGTATAACCCAAAAATTTCACGAAATTATTTGGGAACAGCGACCGCCTTTGCTTTCCTTGCAAGCCAGTTATCGTATCAAATTCGGATTTCCACTTCTTTAGAGCGCTTCCAATGTTTTTTATGCCGTATAGTGAAAATTTATCTGGGAGACACGGCACTATAAAACCATCAGCCATCGAAAGAACAACTCTGTTTAACATTCCAAGACTTGGCGAAGTATCGTAGACAATGAAATCAAATTCGAATTCTTCAGCGTATTTATGAGCAATAGTTCGTACCTGAGTAATCGTTCTAATAGCAAGAGGGTCGCCTTTGTAACTGTTCGCCCACCGTTCACCTATTTTGTCTTCATAAGAATGAAGCGTAAGCCTTCCGGGAATAATCCAAATGTTGGGCCCAAGCTGTACAGGTGGCGGCGTTTCTTCAAAGTCCGTTTGTCCATCCTCAGCTGATTTCAACAAAAAATGAATAGACCTAGGCGACGAAAGCATTTTTGTTCTTATATCTAGACTAACCGCCTCAAATTCACCAAAATCATCCATGTATGGCTCTTCGGCCTCCCATACATCAAAAATTCTTTGATCCTTCATAGACAAAATCGTAAGATTACATTGGGGATCAAGATCAACAACCAACACCTTTTTTCCTAATTCGGCGAGAGCATGAGCCAAGTGAAAGCTTAACGTCGTCTTCCCGACCCCCCCCTTGTTATTAAATACGGATATTGAAAACATACGGGCAATTCCCCAATTTGATTCGAATTTTAAGTGTAACGCAATTGGATTCTGTCGGTAGCTATTTCTGGCGCGCTGTCATGTAATGACGTTGTTCTCATTAAGCCGCAAGGGTCCGAGGCGCTTTGCGCCCCCTACCGCCGCTTCAAATCGGGATGCACCGTCTCTTCGATAATATGCATGTCCCTCCTAATCACATGTTCGGTCGAACCGACGATCAGGGAGTCCGGCGGCCTGTGCAATGCCCAATCCATTGCGCCGAATTCAAAAAAAAGCGCGGCCACATCGGGCCGCGCTGTTGATCGCCCTGACAAAACCCGTCAGGCGGCCAGGCTGGGGTCGATGAGTTCGAGGCCCATCAGCAGGCGGCGGTCGTCGAGCACGTGAATGTTGGGCGCATGGCCCTCGCTGTGGGCGAGCAGGCGGATGCCGTGGCGCAGCGCGTAAACGATGTGGCCGGCGCGCTGGTGGCGCGCGTCGCTGTGATCGGCCTTGATCCGAATCTCGACATGGGCGTGAGAATTCGCTCGGGGCTCCGTCCTCGACCGCCAGGGCGACGTCGGTCTCGAAGATACGGGCGTCGGGGTCGTGGGGATTGTCGAACATCGGCGCCACCATCGTCGGCAGCTTCTTCGGCAGCCAGTCGATTTCGTTCTCGTGAACGTGCCGATTGTTGTATTTGACAAGAACATTGACCACGGGACTCTCCATTCCGTTCGAAGACGCCTGTCCATTCAAGCTACAACACGCTTCGCGTTTTAGAAGGCAATGATTTCAAAGCTGTTAATGAATCCAACTTTCAACGAAAGCATGACGGAACTCATGACGATACCTTGACGCAAGGGGAGTTTTCCACCGCGCGCTTGATCAAATACATCCCGATAGGCTTCAGGACACGAACGGCCAGGGCGCGACCAAAGCCGGGCCTCACCCCCGTTTCAGATCGGGATGCACGGTCTTGTCGATGATGTGCATGTCCCGCCCGATCACATGCTCCGTCGAACCGACGATCAGCGGGTCCGGGGGGCGGACGATGGAAAGGTCCTTGTTGGGATAGGGCAGCGACCACAGGAAATGGGTCATGCAATTGAGCCGCGCGCGCTTCTTGTCGTCGGATTTGATGATGGTCCAGGGCGCGTCGGCGGTGTCGGTGTAGAAGAACATCGCCTCCTTGGCCTCGGTGTAATCGTCCCATTTGTCCAGCGAGGCCAGGTCGATGGGCGAGAGTTTCCACTGTTTCAGCGGATCGTCCTTGCGCGCCTCGAAGCGGCGGCGCTGTTCCTCGCGCGACACCGAGAACCAGTATTTGAACAGATGGATGCCGGAACGGGTCAGCATGCGCTCGACGTCAGGGCATTGGCGCATGAATTCGAGATAGTCCGACGGGGTGCAAAAGCCCATGACGCGCTCGACGCCGGCGCGATTGTACCAGGAGCGATCGAACAGGCAGATCTCGCCCCCCGAGGGCAATTGCGAGACATAGCGCTGGAAGAACCATTGGGTGCGCTCACGCTCGGTCGGCTTTTGCAGCGCGACGACGCGGGCGGTGCGCGGGTTCATATGCTCCATGTAGCGCTTGATGGTGCCGCCCTTGCCGGCGGCGTCGCGGCCCTCGAACAGCATGACGATGCGCTCGCCCGTCGATTCGACCCAGCGCTGCGCCTTGAGCAACTCCTGCTGAAGCTTCAGCATGTGCTCTTCGTATGGACCCGTGCGCAGCCGCTGGGCATAGGGATACTCGCCGGTCTCGAAGACGCGGCGAATGGCGGCGGGATCGTGGCGCATCTGCGCGAGATGATGATGCGGCTCCACCGGCGGCGGTGCGGTTTCGGCCTTTGCGGCGGCCCTGGCCGTTTTGGCGGCGGCCTTGTTTTGCGCCTTGGTCGGTGATTTCGACTTCGTCGCCGCGACGGGCGCACTCGCCCTTCCCTCCGTTTCAGGCGGTTTGGCGTTTTCGATTTTGGTTTCGGCTTGGGCGGCTACGGCTTGGCTGTCGGTCTCGGTCACGCGCAAATCCCTTTTGCGCCCCCGTGGGGGCGTCGATGAAATGACGATAATATAACAAACTTGTGCGAGCCATGATCCTGCGCAATGACAGGCTTGGCCATCGCAACAAAAGCGACTCAGGCCGGCTCGAGATCGTCTCCAGATGCGCGCAGCGTCAGCCGGCGCGGCTCGGAAAAGCGCACTTCATAGCCTTCCCCATGGGCCAGAACCCGGGTGACCACGCCAAAGGCGCCGCGCGGGGCGATATCAAAACCTTCGTGAATGTCGCGGCGGGCGAGGACGAGACAGCACAGGCTAAAAGAACGCGGCTCGCCAACCGGGCGCGCGGCATCTCGGCGGATCGCCTGCCTTTGTCGCGAGACCAGATATACGCGGCGCTGCGCCATGCCGTGCCCTGAGAATGAAAGGAAATCGCCTGTTAACCGGCGCTTAACCTTCTTTTTTAAAGCAAGGTGATTGAAAAACAAGGCGCTTCGCCACGAATGGTTAATTTCCGGGGGCTCACGCCCCCGCCTTGAGCAGCTTGTAATCGATGGCGTCGAGCAGAGCCTGGAACGAGGCGTCGATCAGATTGGCGGAGACGCCGACGGTTGACCAGCGCTCGCCGGTTTCGTCGCCAAATTCGACGAGAACCCGGGTCACAGCATCGGTTCCTCCCTGGAAGACGCGGACGCGGAAATCCAGCAGCTCGATGTTCTCGATGTATTTCTGATATTTG
Source organism: uncultured Alphaproteobacteria bacterium (assembly GCA_963804045.1). GTDB lineage: Bacteria > Pseudomonadota > Alphaproteobacteria > Rhizobiales > Beijerinckiaceae > Rhodoblastus. The sequence continues at coordinate 24,390 of CAWDOR010000007.1, forward strand.
CCGAGGTCCTTGCGCAAGGCGAGGTCGAGCGCATTGACGGGGCCATTGCCTTCGGCGGCGGAAATCAGAACTCTGGCCGTCGACATTGACCCGCACCGTGGCCTCGGAAAAAGTCTCCAGCTCGCCAGAGGCGTTGTGGCGGCGTTCGACGTCGACGCGGAAACGCTCCACGGCGAAAAACTCGCGCGCCTGGCCGAGCACGCGGCGCGCCAGCAGCTCAAAACTGGCGTCGGCGCCTTCATAGGCATAGCCTTGGGCCTCCTTGTCCTTGACCGCGTGCAGCAGCCGGCCGACCCGCGGGTCGTCCTTGGAAACAGCGACGCCAAGCCGCTCCAGTTCGCTGAGAATATTGGACTTGCCGGCCTGGTCGGAGACGAGCACACGGCGCTGGTTGCCGACGCTTTCGGGCGTCACATGCTCATAGGTGCGCGGGTCCTTGAGCACGGCGGAAGCGTGAATGCCCGCCTTGGTGGCGAAGGCGGAGGCGCCGACGTAAGGCGCGTGGCGATCCGGGGCGCGATTGAGCAACTCGTCCAGCGTGTGGCTGAGCTTGGTCAGGCCTTTGAGGGCGTCGAGCGAAACGCCGATCTCGTAAAGATCGGTCATTTCCTTCTTCAGCAACAGGGTCGGGATGATCGAGCACAGGTTGGCGTTGCCGCAGCGCTCGCCCAGACCGTTGAGCGCGCCGTGGATTTGTCGCGCGCCGCCGCGCAGCGCGGCAAAGGAGTTGGCGACCGCCTGTTCGGTGTCATTATGCGCGTGAATGCCGAGGTTTCGCCCTGGCACCCGTTCCGCGACCGTCTTGACGATGGCCTCGATTTCATCGGGCAATGTGCCGCCATTGGTGTCGCACAGCACCACCCAGCGGGCGCCGGCCTTGTAGGCGGCTTCGGCGCAGGCCAGGGCGTAATCGGGATTTTCCTTGAAACCGTCGAAAAAATGCTCGCAATCGACAATGACTTCACGGTCCCGCGCCGCAGCCGCGCGGACGCTGTCGTCGATGCCTTCGAGATTTTCCTCCAGCGTGCAGCCCAGCGCGACATGGACCTGATAATCCCAGGCCTTGGCGACAAAGGTGATGCAGTCGGCGGCGCTGTCGAGCAGAGCGGCGACGCCGGGATCGTTGGCCGCCGAGCGCCCCGCCCGCTTGGTCATGCCAAAGGCCGCGAATTTCGCCTGTTTGGTCGGTTTCTGGCTGAAGAATTCCGTGTCCAGCGGATTGGCGCCGGGATAGCCGCCCTCGACATAATCGACGCCAAGACCATCGAGCAGGCCGGCGATCTGCCGCTTGTCCTCGAGCGAGAAATCGACGCCGGTGGTCTGCGCGCCGTCGCGCAACGTGGTGTCGAAGAGATAGACGCGGTCGCGGCTCATTGCACTTGTCCTGTCATAGCCGGCAATTGCTTGGTCATGGTGGTGTTGCCCAGGATCTGGTCGCCGAGAAACGCCATGTTGCGCCTTTGCGCCTCATAGCCCCGGAGCGAAAACAGAATTTGCGCGCCGTCGCTGGCGTCCACCGTCAGCACCGTCGCCTTGCGCGCGGCGGCGAGTTTTTCCAGCGCGTCGCAGAGCTGGCTGGCCACGCCCTTTCGGGCGAAATGCGGATGGACATAAAGCATATCCAGCACATCCATCCCTTTGAGCGTGGCGAAACCGGCGATCTCCCCGTCGATCAGGCCGACGATGGTCAGCCCTCCAGCGAGCCGAGCGGCGAATGCGGCCTCGTCACGGGCTGTCGCGCTCCAGGCTTCGACCTGATTTTGCGAATAATCCTCCAGGCCGAGCTCTTCCACGCTGGCGCGAAACAACGCGGCCAGCGCGGGAAAATCGGCGGGCAGCGCCGGGCGCAGGGCGATTTTTTCCGCCATCAGATCAAACCTTTCCAACGCAAGGCGATCAGCGCCGCCAGAACCAGCACGATCAGCTTGGCGGCGATATACCAAAGCCAATGCGCCGGAAAGGGCAGCAATTGGCGCCAATCTTTTTCGCGGTCGTCGGGCTGGGTCATCCCACCTCCCATGTTGTTTCGGGCGCGCCGGTTTCCTTGTTCTTGCCGTCCTTGAGTTTCACCCCCAGGCTGGTCAGCTCGTCGCGCAACCGGTCGGATTCGGCGAAATTTTTGGCGCGCCGTGCGTCGAGCCGTTCGGCGATCAGTTTTTCGACCTTGGCGGTGTCGATATCGGCGCTGGCCCTGGCGTCCCAGCTTGTGGAATCGTCGAGCAGCAGGCCCAGCAGATTGGCCCCGCGCAACAGGCGCGCCGCGTCGCCGGCGCCCGCCAGCGCATGCAGTTCGGCGATGGCGCGCGGGGTGTTGAGATCGTCGCTCAGGGCGTCCAGAAACGCTTCCGGCGCCTGTTGGGCGGGTTCGGGCTTTTGCTCGCGCAAAACCGCGTGCCAGCGCTGGAGAGTTTTTTCGGCCTCTTCCAGCGCCTTGAGCGTCCAGTCGATCGGCTGGCGGTAATGGCTGCGCAGCATGGCCAGCCTTAAAACCTCGCCTTTCCAAGGGCGTCCGCCGAATTTCGCCTCATGCAGCAATTCGTGGATGGTGATGAAATTGCCGAGGCTTTTCGACATTTTCTCGCCTTCGACCTGCAAGAAGCCATTGTGCATCCAGAGATTGGCCATGACCTCATGGCCGAAGGCGCAGCGGGTCTGGGCGATTTCGTTCTCGTGATGGGGGAAGACCAGGTCGATGCCGCCACCGTGAATGTCGAAGACCTCGCCGAGGTGCTTTTGCGACATGGCCGAGCATTCGAGATGCCAGCCGGGGCGGCCAAAGCCCCAGGGGCTGTCCCAGCCGGGCTCGCCATCTTTCGACGGCTTCCACAGCACGAAATCCATGTCGCCCTTCTTGTAGGGCGCGACATCGACGCGGGCGCCGGCGATCATGTCGTCGAGCGAGCGCCGTGACAATTGGCCGTAATCCTTCATCGAGGGCACGTCGAACAGCACATGGCGGTCGGCGGCATAGGCGTGCCCCCGCGCGATCAGCCTTTCGACGATATCGATCATCTCGGCGATATGTTCGGTGGCGCGCGGCTGCACGTCGGGCGGCAGGCAATGGAGATCGGCGACATCCTGCTGGAAGACGGCGTTGGTGCCCTCGGTCAGCTCGCGGATGGTTATGCCGCGCTCGGCGGCGCGGGCGTTGATCTTGTCGTCGACGTCAGTGATGTTGCGGACATATTTGACGTGATCGGCGCCGTATTTTTCGCGCAACAGCCGGTACAGGACATCGAAGACGATCAGCGGCCGGGCGTTGCCGATATGGGCGAAATCATAAACCGTGGGGCCGCAGACATAGAGGCGCACATTCGCGGCGTCGATCGGCGCGAAATTTTCGCGCTCGCGAGTCAGGGTATTGTAGAGCTTCAAAGTCGAAACGGACATGGTTCCCCCTGCTCTGGCCGGGGCGTCGATCTCGAGGTTTTCAAGGAGACATGACGGCGCCAACCAGCTTTGCAGCTAGCTGATAATCGAAATCCGGCAAAGAATTTGCGAATGCGCCATGGCCGCACCATGCTTTTTTCGCCGAGCGGCGTCAAGCCGCCCTTTTCATTGACAGTCGGCGTCAAGCCGCCCGTTTTAACGATCATCGGCGTCAAAGGCGGCGCGATCAATGATAGCCGGCGTCGGCCCGCACCTTGCCGCGAAACACGTAATAGGCATGGACGAAATAGCCAAGAATCAGCGGAATCAGCACGGTCGCGCCGATAGCCAAGAACTTCAGGCTGGTCTCCGGCGCCGCCGCCGCATGGATCGTCACCGCGCGCGGCACGATATAGGGGTAGAAACTCAGGCCGACGCCGATGTAGCAGAGCAGGAACAGGCCGAGCGTGAGGAAAAACGGCGCTATTTCCTTTTCGGCGCGCAAAGCCTTCAGCAGCCAGAAACCCAAGCCGGCGCAGGCCAGCGGCAGCGGCGCCAAAGCGAGGTTTTCCGGGAAGCCGAACCACAAATTCCAGTAATCCCGATGCAGGAAAGGCGTCCACAGGCTGACCGCGACAATGGTCGCCAGCAAAACCGGCGCGAGCCGTTCGGCAAAATGCAGGGCGCGATCGCGCAAAACCCATTCAGTCTTCAGGACCAGCCAGGTCGCGCCGAGAAGGGCGTAGCCGACGGTCAAGGAAAAACCGGAGAGCAGACTGAAGGGGGTGAGCCAATCGAGAATGCCGCCGGCATAGGCGCGATCCCCAACCTTTATGCCCTGGACCAGAGCGCCGAGCATGATCCCCTGCCCGAGCGAAGCCGCCAGAGAGCCGAGAAAAAACGCCCAGTCCCAGATTTTGGGATTTTCAGCGCGGAAGCGGAATTCAAAAGCGACGCCGCGAAACACCAGGCCGAGCAGCATGGCGATCACCAGCGGATAAAGCGCGGGCATGATGATGGCGTAGGCCAGCGGAAAGACGGCGAACAGTCCGCCGCCGCCGAGCACCAGCCAGGTCTCGTTGCCGTCCCAGACCGGGGCGATCGAATTCATCGCCTGATCGCGCTGGGCCTTGTCCCAGAGAAAGGGAAACAGCAGGCCGACGCCGAGATCGAAGCCGTCGAGAACCACATAGGCGAAGACCGCGAAGGCGATCAGCGCCGCCCAGATATTGGCGAGATCGAGGCTCATTTCGCGCCTCCTTCCAGCGCCGGCGCCGGCGTCAGGCCGGCGGCGTGGCTGACGGGTCCGACGTCAGCGGACTCATGGGGCGACGGCGGGCGGTTCATCAGCTTGAGCATGAAGAAAATCCCGGCGCCGAACAGGCTGAAATAGACCAGCACGAAAGCCGCCAGCGAGGCGCCGACCGCCGCCGCCTGAACTGGCGAAGCCGATTGCGCCGTGGTCAGCACCCCATAGACGGTGAAAGGCTGGCGTCCGGTTTCGGTGGTGATCCATCCCGCGAGAAGCGCGAGCAGGCCCGAGGGCCCCATCAGCACCGCCGCGCGTTGCAGCCAGGGGTCATCGAACAACGCGCGGCGCCAGCGCCGATAGAGGCTCCACAAACCCACGCCGAACATGGCGAAACCGAGCCCGACCATCACCCTGAAACTGAAGAAGGGAACGGGGACCGGCGGCCAGGTTTCACGCGGAAACTCTTTCAACCCGCGCAAATGGCCGTTCCATTGATGGGTGAGGATCAGCGCGCCAAGATGGGGAATCGCGATTTCGTCCTCGACCTCGGCTTTGTCGGCGTTGGGCCAGCCGAACAGCACCAGGCCCTGGCCGTCGCCGCTGTCGAAATGGCCCTCCATCGCCGCGATCTTTTCCGGCTGGAATTGCAGCGTGTTCAGCCCGTGCATGTCGCCCGCGAGGATTTGCAGCGGCGCCGCCAGAACGGCCATCCACATTGCCATGGAAAACATTTTTTTGACCGCTGGCGTCGGCGCGCCGCGCAGCAAATGCACGGCGGCGACGCCGCCGACGACAAAGGCGGTGGCGAGATAGGCGGCGAGGCTCATATGGACGAAGCGATAAGGGAAGGAGGGGTTGAAGATCGCCGCAAACCAGTCGGTGGGCGTGAACTGCCCGGATTCATTGATGGCGTAGCCCGCCGGCGTCTGCATCCAGCTGTTGACGGCGGTGATCCAGAAGGCCGACAGCGCCGTGCCGCCGGCCACCATGCAGGAGGCGAAGAGGCGCACGAGCGGCGACACGCGGCCCTCGCCAAACAGCATGACGCCCAGAAAGCCGGCTTCGAGGAAAAAGGCGGTGAGCACTTCATAGCCCATCAGCGGGCCGATCACCGGGCCGGTCTTGTCGGAAAACACGCTCCAATTGGCGCCGAATTCATAGGACATGACCAGTCCCGAGACCACGCCCATGCCAAAACCCAGCGCGAAAATTTTCTTCCAGTAATTGAAGAGATCGCGGAAAACCTCGTCGCCGGTGGTGAGAAACAGCGCGTCGAGCACGGCCAGGAATGAAGCCAGTCCAATCGACAGCGCCGGGAAAATAATGTGAAAGCCGACAGTGAAAGCGAATTGAACCCGCGCCAGATCCAGCGCGGCAAAGGAAGTTGCGCCCGTGGACATTGCTGTCCTCCGTTCCGTTTTTCTAGGATTGCCCGGGATAGATTTGCCCATGCCGCGACAATTGCGCAAGAAGGCAAAATTGTCGCAGCCGTCAGTCGCGCACGAATTCGTCAGCCTTAAAACCTTGCGCGAACAAGAGCGCCGTCAAGTCGGAATGGTCGACGCGCGCCTGAGCGGCGGCGGCCACCGCCGGCTTGGCGCGATAGGCCACGCCCAGGCCCGCGGCCTCGAGCATGTCGAGATCGTTGGCGCCGTCGCCAACCGCCAGCGTCTCCTCGACCGTCAAGCCGTGAGATCTCGCGCAATTCGTTCAAGGTCGCCAGTTTCGCCGCCTTGCCGAGGATCGGCTCCTCGACCTCGCCGATGAATTTACTGTCGTCGATCTTGAGACTATTGGCGCGGTTTTCCTGAAAGCCAATCTTTTGCGCGATGACCGAGGTGAACAGGGTGAAACCGCCAGAAACCAGGGCGGTATAGGCGCCATGCGCCCGCATGGTCATCACCAGCTCGCGGCCGCCGGGGGTCAGGGTGATGCGCTCGCGGATCGCCACTTCGGCGACGGAAACGTCAAGACCGGCGAGCAGCGCCACCCGCTCGCGCAAGGCCGGCTCGAAAGCGATTTCGCCGCGCATGGCGCGTTCGGTAATGGCGGCGACCCTGTCCTTCAGCCCGACGAAATCGGCGAGTTCGTCGATGCACTCCTGGCCGATCATGGTCGAATCCATGTCGGCGAGAAACAGCTTCTTGCGCCGGTTGGCGACCGGCTGGACGAAAATATCGACCGGCGCCGAGCCCAGCGTCAGGCGCAGCACGTCGGCGGCGGCGCGGCAATAGCCGGCGTCGGCGAAAGAGCCGTCGGCGCGATTGCCATGAGCGGCGCCCGGTGCGAAAGGAATATCCGCCGCCTGGCCCAGCGCGAGAATCACCGCCTCGCCCGCGCCGGGCAAACGGCGGGCGCTCGCGGCGACCAGTTCTGGGCTTATCGTCTGGGCGCCGGCGGCGCCGACCAGGGTTGCGACATGGGTCATAAATATTTGAACGCTCTAGAATTGACGAATCGACCGGCGGTTCAAGCGCTGCTCATCGCAGGTCCGACCGCCAGCGGCAAGTCGGCGCTTGCGGTGGATGTGGCCGAGACGATTCCGGCGACCGTCATCAACGCCAATTCCATGCAGGTCTATGCCGATCTGCCGATCATTTCGGCGCGGCCCGCGCCCGAGGATTTTTTGCGCGCGCCACACCTGCTTTTCGGCCATATCGATGCGGAACGCAACTATTCGGTCGGTCAATGGCGCGACGACGCGGCCAAGGCTTTGGAATCCTGTCAAAAAGAGCAGCGCCTGCCAATCTTCGTCGGCGGCACCGGAATGTATTTCAAGGCGCTTTTGCGCGGCATGTCGCCGATTCCTTCCGTGCCGGACGAAGTCCGCGCCCAGGTGCGTCGCGAATGCGCCGATGTCGCGCCTGGAGAGCTCCATGCGAGGCTGGCGGCGCTGGACCCGGAAACCGCAGCGCGGCTGCGCCCCACCGACCCGCAACGGATCGTCCGCGCCTTGGAGATTTTCGCCGCGACCGGTTCGCCTCTGGCGCGCTTTCAAGGCGCGCGCGAAAAACCTCTCCTCGACGCCGAAAAATGCCGCTGCGTGTTTCTGGCGCCGGAGCGCGCAGCGCTCAATGCGCGCATCGACAGGCGTTTTGAGCAGATGATCGAGGCTGGCGCGGTTGAGGAGGTCCGCCGCCTTTTTTCACGCGCGCTGGATCCCGCCTTGCCAGCGATGCGCGCCGTGGGCGTCCCCGGCCTGATCGATTTTCTGCGCGGCGCCTGTTCGCTGGACGAGGCCATCGCCCGGGGCCAGCGCGACAGCCGCCAATACGGCAAGCGGCAGTTCACTTTTGCCCGCACGCAATTGCCCGAATTCGCGTGGCTGGAGGTGGATTGAGGGGGATTGGCAGGGACGAATGAGCAAAATCAAAGGTCTGGCGCGCTCAAACCCCTGCCTTCCGCGAAAAACTGTCCGGGACCATCGCTTTTCGCTCTGTCTTTCAGGCCCGATAGATCAGGCCTTTTTCGCGAAGGGCGTGATGATCGGGGCGCCCTTGCCTTGCGCGTTCTGATAGGCCGTGCCGCCGGATTTTTTCGGCGCGTCCTTGTCCGCCTTGGGTTTCTTGGCTTCTTTATTGCCCTTGATCTGACCTTTGGCCATGATGACCTCCCACGTTGAAAACGAAAAAGCGTCTGGTCGAATTATTTGGCGAGCAAGGGCAATTCCGCGCGCGCATTGGCCGGCGAACCTTCGGGGAACGAGACTGTCCTGGCGGCTTTGGCCGGGGCGAAGGCCATTTTCTTGTGAGCGGCGCAATAGCTGTCGCCCAGCAGGCTCCGGCAGCCGCAAAAGCGGAAAGCCTCGAAATGCTGGGGGTCTCCGATCGGCCAGCGGCACATGTCGCCGCGCAGTTCCGCGAGGCGAACCGGCCGGGATCCGGGCAACGTGGTCCATTTCGCGCTGGCCGCCTGTGCGCCGATAAACCGCGAAGCCGCATCCTGCCGCTCCGCCAGGACGCTCTTGAAGGCGGGCTGGCCCAGCGAATTGTCGATTTTATGCATGTTGATTTCGCTTCCCGCGAGAAGGGAGCGTTCCGACGAAAACGCGCGAGTCTCTGATGTCTGCAATGAGCCTGGAATTTTGCGCCAAGCGCGGAGCGCGCCTTTCGCATTCCATTTGCGGGGCAGGCGAGCAAAGCCCATCGGCCCGGATTTGGATTCCAGCCCGAATTGCCCCGAAGTCGAAAGCCACTATAGGGCTTCGTCGCGAATATTGCGAGGCAATTCCGATTCGCCGGTTGCTGGACCGTGAGCACGGCGGCCGCCCGGCGAATTTCCGGAGCTTCGACACCGCTTTTTGCTACGGCTGGAAACCGGGTTCACGCTTCTGACGCTGGATCACCCGGTGTTGCGCAGCCCCGCGGCGATACCGTTGATCGTCACCAATATGCCCACGCGCACCTTGCGCTCGTCATCCCCGGCGCGCCAGCGGCGCAGCAATTCGGTCTGCAGGAAATTCAGCGGGGCGATATAGGGGAAGCGGTGGGCGATGGAGCGCGCCAGAGCGGGATTGTCGGCGAGGCGACGGGGTTCGCCGGTGATCGTTTCCAGCGCGGCGACCGTGCGCGCCAACTCAGCCTCGAGCGCGGCGAAAATGCTGTGGGCGCAAGCGCGGTCGCGGACCAGTTCGGCATAATGACGGGCTATGGCGAAATCGGCCTTGGCCAGCACCATGTCCATATTGGACAAAAGCGTGCGGAAGAACGGCCAGTCCCGATGCATCGAGCGCAAAAGCTCCGCCGAGCCGCCCTCGTTCAAAAACCTTTCCACCGCCGCGCCAAAACCGTACCAGCCCGGCAGGGCCACGCGGCTCTGGCCCCAGCTAAATCCCCAGGGAATGGCCCTTAAGTCCTCGATTTTGCGGGTCGCCTTGCGCGAGGCCGGGCGCGAGCCAATGTTCAGATCGGCGATTTCGGCGATGGGCGTCGCCGCGTAGAAATAATCGACGAAGCCCGGCGTCTCATAGACCAGGCCGCGATAGGCCGCCATCGAGGCCTCCGACAATTTCGCCGCGGCGTCGAGAAATTTTTGAGGCGGGCGCTGATCGTCGCTCAAAAGCGTGGCTTCGAGATTGGCGGCCATCAGCGTCTCGAGATTGCGCCGGCCGATATCGGGATTGGCGTATTTGGCGTTGATGACCTCGCCCTGTTCGGTCAGGCGAATCTGGCCGCGCACCGTGCCGGGAGGCTGGGCGAGGATCGCCTGATAGGAGGGGCCGCCGCCGCGCCCGACCGCGCCGCCGCGCCCGTGGAACAGCCGCAGCCGCATCCCCGGCAGGGAGTCGAACAGCTCGGCCAACGCGGTCGAGGCGCGATAAAGCTCCCAATTGGAGGTGAGATAGCCGCCGTCCTTGTTGGAATCGGAATAGCCGAGCATGACGTCCTGGACGCCGAAGGAGCGGCGCAGCAGATCGGCGACGCCCGGCAGCGCGTAAAAGGCGCGCATGATGCATTCGGCGGCGCGCAAATCCTCGATGGTCTCGAACAGAGGCGTGACGATCAGGGCCAGCTCCGCCGCCTCGCCGTCGCGCAAACAGCCGCGCAACAGCCCGCATTCCTTCTGCAGCAGCATCAGCTCCAGCAGATCGCTGACGCTTTCGGTGTGGCTGATGATGGCGTGGCGGATCGCGCCGGCGCCGATCTTGTGGCGCAGATCGCGCGCCGTCTCCAGCACCGCCAGCTCGCTGACGGTTTCCGGCGCATAGGCCTGGTCGGGAATGCGCAGCCGGCGCGGCTCGGCGAGCAGGCGCAGCAATAGCGGGATTTTTTCGGCCTCGGGCAGAGCCGAATAATCCGCCTCGACGCGGGCGGCCGCCAAAAGTTCGGCCAAAACCGCCTCGTGCCTGTCGGAGGACTGGCGCAGATCGGTGGTCGCCATATGGAAGCCGAAGACATCGACCGCGCGGATCAGAGGCGCCAGCCGTCCCGCGACCAGAGCCGCGCCGTGATGGGCGATGAGCGACTCGCGGATGATTTCGAGATCGGCGCGCAAGGCCTCGGGACTCGCATAGGGCGCGCCGGGAGCCGCCGCGTGGCGCATGGCCTCGCCCCCGGTCAGCGCCTTGAGCGTGCCGGCCAGACGGGCGTAAACGCCGATCAGGGCGCGCCGATAAAATTCGTCGTCGCGATGCGGATTGCTGTCGCCGGAGGCCGCCGCCAGGGTTTTGAGCGCGTCGGAACAGGGCGTGACCAGGTCGGAAATCGACAATTCGCCGCCGAGCAGATGAACCTCGACCAGATAGTGCCGCAGCACGGTCTCGCTATGAAGCCTTACGGTCGTGGCAAGGGTTTGCGCCTGGACATTTGGATTGCCGTCGCGGTCGCCGCCGATCCAATTGCCCATGCGGAAGAAGGACGCGGCGGGCGCGCCGAGGCGCCGGTCGAGATCGGCGTAAAGTTTTGGAATCTCGCGCAGGAAGGTGGAGCGGTAATAGAGCAGCGCATTGTCGATTTCGTCGCGCACGGTGAGGCTGGCGGTGCGCATGATCCGGCTCTGCCAGAGCTGGTTTACGCGCGCGGCGAGCTTGCTTTCATTTTCCGCGCGCTCCGCCTCGTTGCGGCAGAAATCGCGCTCATGCAGCAGATCGGCTATGGCGCGTTCGGCGTCCAGCGTCGAGCGGCGCTGCACTTCGGTCGGATGCGCGGTCAGCACCGGCGAGACATAGGCTGTCGCCAGCGCCTCGGCGATTTTGGCGGGCGTCACGCCCGCCGCCGCCAGGCGCGCGAAGGAATGGCCGAGGCTGCCCGGCTGACTGTCGGAGGCGTGCGCCGCCCGGCGGCGGAGAAAATGCCGGTCCTCGGCGATATTGGCGAGATGGGAAAAATAGGTGAAGGCGCGGATCACCGCCACGGCCTCCGCCGCCGTCAAGCCGCGCAAAAGCGCGTCGAGTTCGGCGCTTTCCGCGGAGTGGCCGCGCTGACCGGCGACCGAGAGGCGGCGGATGCGCTCGATGCGGCGAAACACCTCCTCACCCTCCTGCTGGCGGACGGTCTCGCCGAGAATCTGTCCGAGCAGGCGGATATCGGCGAACAGAGGCGCGAGCTTTTGGTTCTCGGCCTCGCTGTCCGGGGCCAGTGCGAAAGCCTGTTCCGTCATGGTCCGCGCCCTCAAAAAAAGCCGCCGCGTTTGGCGCGGCGGCCTATCATAGGCGAGGCGGCTGTTCCGGCAAGCTCACCAATGCAAAGAGGGCGTCGAAAGGCCGAGCGCCTCTTCGATATGGGCGCGGGTCGCTGGCGTGGTGTCGGCGGGCAGCGCGTCGAGCGGGAAAAAGCCGCATTCGGCGATTTCCCAGTCGGGCAGGCGCGGCCGAATCTGGCTGACGCGGGCGAGATAGAGCACCACATGGTCGCGCGCGGAATGTTTGGGATTGTAGTAGAAGCCGATCAGCCGCGCCGGCCCGGTCATGACCAGGCCGCCCTCCTCGTCGATCTCGCGCTCCAGCGAGCGCAGCGCGGTTTCGCGCGGCTCAACGCCGCCGCCCGGCAGGTGAAATCCGGGCAGATAGGTGTGGCGGACGAGAAACACCCGATTCTGGTCGTCGAGCGCCACGGCGCGGACCCCCAGCGTTTTGGGACGCAGCAACAGGCCCGAGACCTGCTGGGCGAAACGAACCGATCCCCGCAACAGCGCTTGCAAGCGCCCGTGCAAGCGCCCTTGAGCCCCGCTCTGCTCTTGCCTAATCTCGATACAGGTCATACCCATCAACCCAGCTACGCAAACCAGCAGCCACCCTAAGCCAGAATTCCTGCCAAATTGCCAATGAGACGGATTTTTTGCGCGGGCGTCGCCGAGGAGAAGAGTTTGGCGTTAAAAAACTTCAACGAATTGTCCGAACGCGAAATCCTGGCGATCGCCATCGCGTCGGAAGAGGAAGACAGCCGAATCTATCTTTCCTTTTCGGAGGAACTGGCCGAGCGCTATCCGGCCACGGCAAAAGTCTTCGAGGAAATGGCGGCGGAAGAGGACGGCCACCGCCGGCAATTGCTGGACATCTACCAGAGCCGCTTCGGCCAGAACCTGCCGCCGATCCGTCGCGAGGACGTCAAGGGCTATTTAAGTCGCCGTCCGACCTGGTTCGTCAAGAACCTACCGCTGGAGACGATCCGCGACCAGGCCGAGGCCATGGAGGCCGATTCCCAGCGTTTTTATCGCCAGGCCGCCGCCGCCTCGCAGGATGTCGATGTGCGAAAACTGCTCGGCGATCTCGCCATGGTCGAACAGAGCCACGGGCAGAAGGCCAATTCGCTGTCCGAGGCCATTCTCACCGAAAGCGCGCGGGCGGAAGAAGGCCGCACCGCGCACAGGTTTTTCGTACTGCAATTTGTGCAGCCCGGCCTCGCCGGACTGATGGACGGCTCGGTTTCCACGCTCGCGCCGCTGTTTGCCGCAGCTTTCGCCACCCACAATAATCTCAGCACGCTGCTGGTCGGCCTGGCCGCCTCGCTGGGCGCCGGCATTTCCATGGCCATCGCCGAGGCTCTGTCGGATGACGGCGCGATCACCGGGCGCGGCGCGCCGCTGATACGCGGCGCGGTCTGCGGCGTGATGACGACCTTGGGCGGATTGGGCCATTCCCTGCCCTATCTCGTGCCCGACCGCTGGCCCAACGCCTTCTGGACCGCCACCGCCATCGCCGGCGTGGTGGTGTTCTTCGAACTCTGGGCGATCGCCTATATCCGCGCCCGCTACATGGACACGCCCTTCCTCAAGGCGGTGTTGCAGATCGTCGTCGGCGGCGCGGTGGTGCTGCTGGCCGGCATAGCCATTGGCGGCGCCGGATGAGCGCCACCTTCCGTCTCGCCCATCTGTCCGACCCGCACATCGGCCCCTTGCCCCGGCCGAAATGGCGGGAGCTGCTGGGCAAGCGCGCCACCGGCTATATCAATTGGCGGCGCGGACGCCACAAGGCCCATGACATGGAGGCCCTGGGCGCCCTGGTCGCGGATTTGCGCGCGCAAAGACCGGATCATGTCGCGCTGACCGGCGACATCTGCAACATCGGCCTGCCCGCGGAATATACGCTGGCCGCGCAATGGCTGAAAACGCTCGGCCCGCCCACGGATGTCAGCCTCGCGCCGGGCAATCACGACGTTTATCTGCGCGGCTCCGTTCCGCACATGAACCGCGAATGGCGGCCCTGGATCGCCGGCGACACGGATGCCGCGGAATTTCCCTATCTGCGCCGACGCAAGGGCGTGGCGATCATCGGCCTGTGTTCGGGCGTGCCGACTCTCCCCTTTGTCGCCGCCGGACGGCTCGGCGCGAAACAACGCGGCAGACTGGAGCAGACGCTCGACGAGACTCGCTCGGACATGAGGGTGGTTCTGCTGCACCATCCGCCGGTCGATGGCGGCGGCGCCATCCGCAATCTGCTCGATCATCGCGAATTCGCGGAAATTATCGCGCGCCAGGGCGCGGAACTGGTGCTGCACGGCCATGCCCACAGCATTACGCGCAAAAGCATGACTGGACCTGAAGGACCAATACCCGTGCTGGGCATTGGCTCGGCCTCGTCAATCGGCCGCAATGCGCGCCGGCGCGCCGCCTATTATCTTATCGACATCGATCTTGGCGAGCGGCGCCTGCATATCGCGGCCCGGCAATTGGGCGCGGATGGGCAATTCCACGCCATGCCCGCGCAATAATCAGCGCAAAACCTTGGGCAGGCGGCGTTTCCAGCGGTCGCCGCGCTTGAAGTCCTCCGGGTCGGCGCGACGCGAAGAGAGCGGCCCCGCCGCGATGGGCGCGAGCATGACCGGCGCGAGAATAACAGGCGCCCGGATGACCGGAGGGGGCGCAGGCGCCACAGGCGCGGCGGCGACGACCTCGCGTTTGCGTGGACGGCCAGGCTTGCCCGCAGGTTCTGCGCGCGGGCGGCGCGCCCGCGCCGGAGCCGGAGCCTCGATCTCAGGCTCAGCGGGCGGAGGCAGGCTTTCGAGAATGCGGCGCGGCGGCGCGACGGACGCGGCGACGCCTTCCGGCTGCGGAGACGGCTCTGTCGGAATGGGTTCGGGCGCGACGGGCTTGGCGACGACCGCCGGCGAGGGCTTGCCGCGCGAACGGCGAACCTCGACGGAAAAAGATTTGATCGGATGGCGCACGAATCACTCCCGAAGGAAAAAGACAGTTGAGTTTGCAACCAAGCCGACAAAATCCACGAAATCCAGTTAAGAATTGGACAGTCCCGCAAATTTTTCTCAGCGCCGAAGCAAATCGTCCGGGCGGCGCGGAAAGCCCGCGCCTCGAGCTGACAGCCTTAGCCCCGCTGTGTCATGGCGGCGTCGCGATTTTGCGCTAGCCTGTTCCTCGCGGTGTGAAAATTGCTTGGTCGACGCTGCACTGAAAGACAGGAATGCTCGCGCATGGCGAAAATCACTTTTTACGTCAAACCTGGGAAAACGGGAGATTTCAACGATAACAATGGCCTTGCCGAACAGGGCTACGAGATCGATATCCGCGAATTGAGCGCGGAAATCTGGACGCCAGCGCTTCTGCGTCCTTATTTCGACAATCGCCCGGTGTCCGAATGGTTCGATCCGCAGGCGCCGCAAGTGCTTTCCGGCGCCATAGACACCAAGACCATACACGCCCAGGGGGCGCTGGTCGCCATGACCGTCGATCCCGGCCTGATCCGCACGCCGCTGATCAAACTCGCCGGACGCTGCGCCGCTGACCTCAGCGCCGCCGAATGGCCGGCTTTCCTCGCCGGAAAATCATCGCCGGCCCAGGCCGGAGCCATGTCGGAATTCTGGATGGAAAACGACTAGAAACCAAAGCCCCGCCCGTTACGGCGGGGCTTTGAGGCTCAGCTTTCGACAAAAGCCTTTTCGATCACATAGGTGGCCGGCGCGCCGCCCGAGCCTTCGACAAAGCCGCGTTGTTGCAGCATCGTCGGCAGGTCGCGCAACAGGGCCGGGCTGCCGCACATCATCACCCGGTCATCGGCTGGATTGATCATGGGCTGTCCGAGGTCGGCGAAGAGCTTGCCGGAGTCCATCAGATCGGTGGCGCGGCCCTGGTGGACATAGGGCTCGCGAGTCACGGTCGGATAGTGGATCAGCTTTTCCCGGACGATCTCGCCGAAAAATTCGTTTTCCTTGGCGGCGGCGACGATATCGAGGCCATATTGCAGCTCCGCAACCTCGCGGCAACCGTGGATCAGGATGAGATGATCGTAGAGATCGTAAACCTCGGGATCCTTGATGATGCTGGAAAAGGGGGCGATGCCCGTGCCGGTCGAGAACATGTAGAGGCGCTTGCCCGGCAGCAGGCTGGACTGCACCAGCGTGCCCGTCGGCTTGCGGCCGACCAGGACCTGATCGCCGACCTTGATATGCTGGAGGCGCGAGGTCAGGGGACCGTCGGGCACCTTGATCGAATAGAATTCGAGATCGTCCTCGTAATTGGCGCTGGCCATGGAATAGGCGCGCAGCAGCGGCTTGCCCTCGACTTCGAGGCCGATCATGGCGAACTGGCCATTGATGAAGCGGAACGCCGGATCGCGGGTGGTGCGAAAGCGAAACAGCCGGTCGGTGTAATGCTGGACTTCGAGCACGGTCTCGCGGTTGAAGGCGCCGCCGGGTTTCTTCTTCGGCGCGTTATCCGCGGCTTGCGTATCGCTCATGACCACCCGTCTCCAATCCGCTTCCGCCCGAAACCGGCGGTTCGACGCGAGCCGGCCCGGACGCCCGGCGCCGTCGCGCTCATAAAGCCATTGCCCCTCGCCGGGACGCATGGCGTGATTCCAAGCGCGAAAAACGAAAAAGCGCGACATCTTGTCGCGCGGCGTTTTCGCTGAAACCGCCGAGACCGCCAAGGCAGGAGTTTCTGTGCGAAATTCCCCGGATTTTCCGGCTTTTGCACCGCGGCTCGCCGATAATTCGACCGCCCGCTCCTATAGCAAAGCCCCACAACTTGCAACAACAATTTGATTGCAATCGGAAGATAAAGAAATAACCTTTTCTAATTATGTAATAATTATAGCATTTATTTCCTGCTTCCCAAGACAATATAGAATAAATGTCACGCTCAAGCGCTCGGTCCCCAGTATGCTTTCGCCGACGCGCAACGCGACGCCCGAATGCGATCGTCTGGCGCCACGGAAACTACGGCCAACCCGAAGCCGTCGCCGGCCGCAGACGAAGTTTCGTTGCAGCCATATAAGTCGCAAAAAACGCCTTGTCCCCGCGATGGGTCGGAGCAGCGGCATGGCGAATTTATTTACGATTACAACTTATGATTGCGGCAAGCTTCTCGCCTTGGACGCAGAATGAACACCGACGACCGATTTCACCCAGCGCTGCTCGACATGCTCGAGCAGCATCCGACGCCGACCTTCGTGCTCGACCGCGACGGATGCATCATTCTGTGGAATCGCGCCTGCGCGGCGCTGACCGGGCTTGCCGCGAAGGATTTGCTCGGCACGCGCGACCACTGGCTCGGCTTCTATCGCTCGGAACGTCCCTGCCTCGCCGATCTGGTCTTGAAGGATTGCATCGAACGCGCGCCCGAATTTTACACGAGATTTTCCGACTCGCGGCTGGCGCCCGACGCCATCGGCGCCGAAATCTGGGTGGACCTGGAGCGAACCGGCCGGCGCGCCTATCTCGGCGCCGAAGCGGTGGCCATTGTCGATGGAGCCGGAAACATCGCCGGCGTGATGGAAACCATTCGAGACCTGACGGCCTACAAGGATTATGAAGCGCGGCTGCGCCAGCTCGCCGGCCTCGACGCCCTGACCGGATTGGCGAACCGCCGTAGCTTTGACGACGTCATGCGCCGCGAATGCCGGCGCGCGGCGCGCTCGGGAGAGCCGCTCTCGACGCTGATGATCGATATCGATCATTTCAAGCAATATAACGATTCGCTTGGCCATGCCGCCGGCGATCTCTGCTTGATGGCCATCGCCGGGGCGATCGGCGACAATATGAAGCGCGGCGGAGATTTCGCCGCGCGCTATGGCGGCGAGGAATTCGCCGTGGTGCTGCCCGGAACCGATGAGGATGGCGCGGAAAAAGTCGCGGAGACGCTGCGCGGCGCCATAGAAGCCCGTGCGATCCGCCATCCCGAAAGCAGCGCCAGCCCCTTCGTCACCGCATCCATCGGCGCTGCGAGCCTTGCGCCGACGCCCGAGGAAACGCCGACCGACCTGCTGCGCCGCGCCGACCGGGCGCTTTATCGCGCCAAGCAGAAGGGCCGCAATCGCGTCTGCCTCGACGATGGCGCGCCCTTGCGCGCCTGCGCCTGAATACGAAAGGTCAGGGCTTGGCGCCAAGCCGAGCGAGACGGCCGCCAACTTCGCCGGAATCCAGCAATTCCGCCGCCGGCCCGGGCAGACGATGCCGCCAATTGGGTTTTTCCGCCGTGGTTCCCGGCACATTGGGTTGGACATCCAGGCCGAGAACATCCTCCAGCGCCGCCAGTTTCATGATGCAGGGCGTGCTGGCGATATAGGATAGGGCCGCATCGACAACGACGCCGGGATTTTCCGGCGCCGGGCGTTCGCCGCGCGCCAGGCCGGCGCGCTCGAAGGAGCCCCAGATCAGCCCACGATCCCAGGCGCGGATCTCTTCCAGTTCCGCCCGATCCGGAACGTCGTCGAGATCGGCCCCCTTCCACCAGCCGGAGGTGGCGATCATGTCATGGGTCGCGGTCATGGCCACCGCTTCCGGCGACCAGCCGTCCGGCGGGATCAGGCCATGCGCCTCCCGCTCGAAGCGCAACACCCGCATCCCCGCCAGGCCTTTGTCCCTCAGGGTCTGGCGAAAGCCGGAGGGCAAGGTGCCAAGATCCTCACCAATGACAATGGCGCGATGCCGCCAGGATTCCAGCGCGATTAGCCGGAACAGCGTTTCCGCGGGAAAATCGACATAGGCCCCGTCCAGCGCGCTTGCGCCTTGCGGAATCAGCCAGAGCCGGCTCAGGCCCATGACATGGTCGATGCGCAAGCCGCCGGCATGGCGCAAGCTGGCGCGCAAGGTCTCGATGAAGGGTGCGAATCCCGCCGCCTCAAGGCCGCGCGGAGAAAGACCCGTCAGGCCCCAGTTCTGCCCCTCGGCGGAGTAATAATCCGGCGGCGCGCCTATGCTCAGCCCGCTCAGCACCTCCTCGGGCCGCGCCCAGGCATGGGCGCCATTGGGAACCATGCCTATGGCGAGATCGGCGATCAGCCCGACCTCCATGCCGGCGTCGCGTCCGGCCTGTTGCGCCGCGCGCGCCGAGCGATCGACCAGCCATTGCAGGAACAGCTGGTAATCGATCGCTTGCCGATGGGCGTCGGCGAAGATGAGCGCGTCGGCGCCGTCCGGCCGCCGCAGGGACTCGGGCCAAAGCCGCCAGTCGCCCCTCGCCGGATGCAGCCGCGTCTGTTCGGCCTGCAAAGCCTCGAACAGGGCGAATTCGCGCAAGGCGCCGGAAGCCGTATCGCGGAACTGGAAAAAATCGGTCGCGACGGGACCGCACGATCGCGTCAGTAGTTCGAAACAGGCGCGAAACAGCGCTGCCTTGGCGGCATGGCCCGCCGACCAGTCGACCAGCGGCGCGGCGGAGAGCTGCGCGAGTTTTTCGGCGACGCCCGACTCGGCGAGCGCCTGTCGCGCCAGGCTTTCCGGCAGGACCAGCGCCGGATCGGCGTAAACTGGATTGAAAAACAGCCGGGTCGAAGGCGAATAGGGACTGAACCAGCCGGGATCGGCGCCAAACAAGGCATGAACCGGCGAAAGCGCGAGGAAATCCGCGCCGCGCCGCGCCGCCGACCGCGCCAGGGCTGCGACCCCGCCGAAATCGCCGATGGAGCCATCATGCGCGGAACGCAGAGCATAAATCTGCGCGGAAAGCCCCCATCCCGGCTCACCGTCCTTGAGATCGGCGAAAGTCACGCAGCGTTCCGGCGCCGCCGCCAGGGTCACATCGCCCCCCGGCAGATGCAGACGATGATAGCCGGGCGTCGAAAAAGCCGGAAGAATCAGTGCGCCGTCCTGTTTTTCCAGCCCCCGCAACCCAAGGGCCTCGCCGTCTTCCAATGTCGCTTCGAGCGTCGCGGGCGCCGGCCCGGACCAGGCCAGGCGCACGGGTTGGCCGACTTGCGCCGCAATCAGACGGGCGCCCAAGGCCGGCCCGAACCGCAAGGCCGACAGGGAATCCCGCGCCTGCGCGTCGGTTTCGGCCGGCGCGCCCAGCGCCGCGAGAATCGCGCGCAAGCTTTGCGGCGAAACCTGCCGCTCCCCGCCCTTCTGATCGCGCCAGACCGGGGAGACGCCGGCGCGAGCCGCGAGTTGCGCGAGAAGGTCATCGGCCATGAACGAATCCATTGAGTCTCGATTTTGACGATTGATGCGGGAGGCGTGGCGCTGTGGCAAGCGTGACGAGGCGACGGCCTCCGTATTTGTGCGGTGCAAAAAAATGACTCGGCGACTGGCCGGAAAAATGCTTATCTGTCTTTTTAACGACGGAACGCCTGAAAAATGGCGAAATTGTCGTAGAACAGTCGCAACGCGAACGATACGTCGGGAGTCGGCCTGATCATGTGTATGTTGCTGTGCGAAAGGAATCTGGAAGTTTCGCGCTCCGTCGCCTTGGCGTTGCGCAATCGCGGCATCGCCGATGTTCAGATCGCCGATGACGCCGCCTCGGCCACGCGCATGCTCGACCGTTATGAATTTGTCGTCGCCGTGGTCGATCCCTCCGCCCAGGAACATGACGGCGCCGAACTGGTGCGTTCGCTTTCGGCGCGCGGCGCGGAAGTGATCATCTATTCGCACCAGCAGCCGGAACCGGCGGAATTCGCGGATTTGCACTATATTTTCGTCGACAAGCAGGTCACCGCCGACGATCTGGCCCATGTCGCCGCCGCCCAGCGTCGCGTGGCGCTCAAACAGCCGCGCGCCTGATCCTTTTTCGGGCGCCGGCTGACATTCCCGCGAAAATCCCTATTTTATGTCGGTCCTGCGCCGGTTTTTTCGCGCGGCGAAGGGAGACGAGAGCATGAAACCTATTGTTTTGACGCTGGTCTTTTGCCTGGCGGGGTCGACCAACGCCGCGCTGGCGGGCGGCAGCGCACAGGAGCAGGACTCCTGCCGAAACGACGTCCATCGCTATTGCAGAAGCGTTCCCGCCGACGCCGGCGATTTCGCCTTTCTCAAATGCTTGCAGGCCCAGCGCGCCAAACTCTCGCGCAAATGCCAAAAGGTTCTCGAAGACAACGGCGTCTGATCAGTTTTTCGCCAGCACCCGCGCCATGATGGCGTCGAGCTTTTTCAGCACTTCCGGGTCGCGCGCCCCCGCCGCCGTGGCCAAGGCGTAATCCAGGGCGCGGTCGGAGCCGATCGGACAGGGCGCGTGCTCCGCAGGGAATTCCGCCATCAGCCGGGCCAACAGACGCGCCGCTTTGGCGGCGTTGGCTTTCACCACGCCCATGATATCCGTCACCTCCACCGCCGCATGTTCGTCATGCCAGCAGTCGAAATCCGTGACCATGGCCAGCGTGGCGTAAGACATTTCCGCCTCGCGCGCGAGCTTGGCTTCCGGCAGCGCGGTCATGCCGATCACCGAATAGCCGGCGGCCTTGTAGCCCAGCGATTCCGCCCTGGAGGAAAATTGCGGCCCCTCCATGCAGACATAGGTCCCGCCCCTGACCACATCGATCTTTTCCGCATGGGCGGCGGCGACCAGCCGGTTGGCCAGCAGCGGCGCGACCGGCTGGGCCATGGAGACATGGGCGACGCAGCCATTGCCGAAAAACGAGGTCTGCCGGCCGAAGGTCCGATCGACGAATTGATCGACGACGACGAACATGCCCGGCGGCAACTCCTCGCGAAACGAGCCGCAGGCCGAAACCGAGATCACGTCGGTAACCCCCGCGCGCTTCAGCGCGTCAATATTGGCGCGGTAATTGATGCCCGAGGGCGACAGCCGATGGCCGCGGCCATGGCGCGGCAGGAACACCGCCTCGGTCTGGCCGATGCGGCCGAAACGCAGGGCGTCGGAAGTCTCCCCCCAGGGCGTGGCGATCCGCTCCTCGCGCACATCCGTCAGGCCAGGCAGATCATAGACGCCGGAGCCGCCGATAATGCCGAGAAGCGCTTTGGTCATGACAAGAATCCTCCAGCCCCGAAACTGGCCCAAGCTGCTCCCAGCGGCAAGGCTTCAGATCAAAAAAAACCGGACGCTTTCGCGTCCGGTTGGCCATAAAGGCTATAGTTTGCGCCACTGGAGCGATATGGGGAGGACATTCGCCCGTGCGTGACTGACGCCTCTATCGCTTATTGCTTGAGCCGCCACAATTTTTTATCTGGCGGGTCAGCCATGCGCAAAACGCAGATCACCCGCGCGGCTTCATGTTCAGCAGACGCAGCGCCAGCCAGAGCGGCACGACAATGGCCGCGCCGGCGGCGATATAAGTGGCGATTTCGCGGATCGCGTCGAAGCCGGCGTCCCAGAACCGCTGGACGATGTTGCGCAAGCCGATCAGCACGTCCATTGGCCGGATGTCCAGCCAGACCAGGAAAAAGCCGACGATGAAGGACAGCACGACCAGACGGATGAACACGGCCGTAGGCGACCCGCCGAGAAAGCGTTCGAGATCGCTGGCCGGCCGGCTGGACGCCGCGAGATCGGCCGGGCGCGGTTCGAAGGGATGGCGCGCGGGAGTGTTGTCGTCGGTCATGATTCAGTCCTGTGAGGGGGTCAAAGAGTTGGTGGGCTTGGCTTGTCGGCCTGTTCGCGAAACAGCCGCAACATGCGCCGCATGAAAGTTTCGGCGCGATCGAGATTGCGGTCGAATTTTCGGTCTTCTTCATCTTGCGCGGTCTGAGGGGCTCGACTCCTGGTCTTCAATTCGGCGTTTTCCTTCGCCAGCCGGGCGATTTCCGCCTCCAGCGCGGCGCGCTCGTCGGCGCTGGCGCGGCATTGCGGCTGTTCGCCGCTCACCGAACAGAGCGATGTCTGACCGGTGCGCGTGTCGAGACGCAGAAATCCGCCCGTAACCGGCGTCATCGAAAAGCGACCGTTTTCGGTTTCAGGTCTTGGCGCCGCCTCTCCGGCCGGCGGTTCGGCGCGCGCCGGAGCGGCCAGGGCGGAAAACAGCCCGATCGCGCAAAACAACGATCTGTTCGACAAGCTCATGATCCGCGGCCTCTCCTCGGAGATTCGGGCCTTGCCGTTAAAACATAAGCCGGACGGCGCGCGGCGCCAGAGGCCGCGCCGTCCATGGACAAAATTTAATGCTCGCTGGCGGCCATGCCGTTGACAGTATTGACCACGCCGGAAAAAGCCTCGATCCGCGCGGCGGCGATCACCGCCTGGGTGCGGCTCTCGACCCCGAGCTTTTGCAAAATGGCGGAGACATGAGCCTTGACGGTCGCTTCCGAGACAGACAGCTCATAGGCGATCTGCTTGTTGAGCAGCCCTTCGGACAGCATCATCAGCACCCGCACCTGCTGCGGGGTCAAAGAGGCGAGGCGGCGGACGCTGTCGGCCATGTCGCGATCCACCGGGCCGGAGAGATCGACATCGGCCGGCGCCCAGACATCGCCGGCGAGCACGGCGCGGATCGCGCCCTGCATGGTTTCCATATCCGTGCTCTTGGGGATGAAGCCGGAAGCGCCGAAATCGATACACATACGAATGACGCCGCGCTCTTCATTGCCAGAGACCACCACCACCGGCGTCCCAGGATATTGCGCCCGCAAAACCATCAATCCGGAGAAACCGCGCACGCCGGGCATGGCGAGATCGAGCAGAACCAGATCGGCGTCGCCAGCGGCCTCCAGATTCCGGGTCACATCCTCGAGGCTGCCGCATTCGACCAGTTCCGCGTCGGCGATCGCGCTGGCCACGGTTTGTTTCAGCGCGCCGCGCACCAGCGGGTGATCGTCGGCGATCAAAATTCGCGTTTTCTGCTGCTCCACACCGCCCCCGCCCGTTCGCGTCGCTGACGCCAAAATACCAGAATGGTTTGCTTTTACGACTAAAGCACTGTCAAGGCGATTTTGTCCACACTAAACACAAGTCTTAGCCGCCTTGACGCGGTTCCCGCATGGCAGAGTTGCCTAGACTTCATGGAGCGCCCGCCATCCGATTCAGCAAGTCGCAGCCAAAGGCGCCAGACTGGCGACGCGGCGACAGGCGGAGGAGCGCCCGCCGGCGCAAGTCTGTGCACAGCTCTGCTTGGTCTTTACTATGGAGCGGTCCTTGCCTTGACCTCGGCTATTGCCACCTCGGCCGCAACCGCCTCAGCCCGGCGCCAAGGTCGCAGATTTGACGCTTGCATTGATCGGAAAATCATCCAAAAATGATCTAACGCAAAGAAAATAGGCGCCGCACCTGATTGTGTGGCGTTGTCTTGGGCAAATTGTCCCAACCGGCAGGTTGGCTGGACGGAAAGCTTGGCGCAGGTCGAGCGGCGCAATGATTGCCGGGGTGCGGCAATTTGATCGTCGCGGGCGCGCTGAAAATTCTGTATGGCAAAAGGCCGCGAAGGGGAACCGCGCCGGGATCTGTCCGGCGTCACGGGCCAAAGGGTTGGGAACATGCAATATAAGCATATTTTCGAAAATGCGATCGGCCAGCTCAAGTCCGAGCAGCGCTACCGCGTCTTCGCCGATCTCGAGCGCGACGCGGATCGCTTCCCCCACGCCATCTGGCGCCCTGAGGCCGGTCCGGCGCGTGACGTCACCATCTGGTGCTCCAACGATTATCTCGGCATGGGCGTCAACCCCGAGGTCATCAGGACCATGGCCGCCGCGGCGAAAAAGCACGGCGCGGGGGCAGGCGGCACGCGAAACATTTCCGGCACCAGCCATCCGCTGGTCATGCTTGAGGCCGAACTCGCCGATCTCCACGGCAAGGAGGCGGCGCTGGTCTTCACCTCCGGCTGGATTTCCAATCTCGCGGCGATCTCGACCATCGCCGATCTGCTGCCCAATTGCCTGATCCTGTCGGACGCGCTGAACCATAATTCCATGATCGAGGGCGTGCGCCGCTCCTCGGCCGAGCGCCAGATCTGGCGCCACAACGATGTCGCCCATCTCGAAGAGCTGCTCGCCGCGCAACCGCTCGAGCGCGCGAAACTGATCGTGTTCGAGAGCCTCTATTCGATGGATGGCGATATTTCGCCGATCAAGGAGATCTGCGACCTCGCCGAGAAATATAACGCCATGACCTATATTGACGAGGTCCATGCCGTCGCCATGTATGGCGAGCGCGGCGGCGGCGTCGCCGAGCGCGAAGGCCAGATGCATCGCATCGACGTGATCGAGGGCACGCTGGCCAAGGGCTTTGGGGTGATCGGCGGCTATATCGCGGCCTCCCCGGCGATCTGCGACGCGGTGCGCTCCTATGCGCCGAGCTTCATCTTCAGCACAGCCCTGCCGCCGGCCATTTGCGCCGCCGCCGCGCAATCGGTGCGGATCGCCAAGACACGCCCGGAACTGCGCATGGCGCATCAGCGCCAGGCTTGGCTGACCAAGCATGCGCTGATGCGCGCGGGCCTGCCGGTGCTGGCGAACCTGTCGCATATTGTCCCGGTGATGGTGCGTGACGCACAGCTCTGCAAGGCGGCCGGCGACATGCTGCTGGAACGCCACAATATCTACATCCAGCCGATCAATTATCCGACGGTTCCGCGCGGCGCGGAGCGGCTGCGCATCACTCCAACGCCGCACCATGGCGACGCCCATATCAGCCATCTGGTCGAGGCGCTGGTCGATGTCTGGACGACCCTGGGCATTCCCTTCGCCGATTCGACGGATATTGCGGCGCCCTTCGCCAATGACGCCGCCTGCACCTATCCGCAGATGAAACGCGCGGCGGAATAAGGCGGAAGTCCTTTCAAGAAAGGAAGTCCTTCCAATAAAAAAGCCGGCGTTCCGCCGGCTTTTTGTTTTTGGCGCTTTTTGTTTGCAGGCTTATTTCTTCGCCAGCAGGTCGCGGATTTCCTCGAGCAGCACTTGCTCGCGCGGCGTCGGCGGCGCTTCGGCTGGCGCTTCCTCCGCCTTGGGCGTGACCTTGTTCAAGGCGCGGATGATCATGAACAGCGCGAAGGCGATGATCAGGAAATTCAGGGCCGCCGTGATGAAGGAGCCGTAGCCGAACACCGCGCCAAGCTTCTTGGCGTCGGCGTAGGAGGTCACGCTATCCGGAATTTTCGCGCTGAGCCGGATGAAATAATTGGTGAAATCCAGACCGCCGAAAATTGCTCCGATCACCGGCATGATCAGATCGTTGACCACCGAATCGATGATCTTGCCAAAGGCGGCGCCGATGATCACGCCGACAGCGAGATCGACGACATTGCCGCGCATGGCGAATTTCTTGAATTCTTCCAACATTCAACCTTCTCCCACGCGCGAACGGCGCCTTGCGGAGTTTCCGGAGGCGTTTATGCTCTCCGCACCGTCTCAAGGACGGCGCGTGAAACTTGCCTTGCCGGAACGGGAACGTCAATCCAATGGTAAATATAGAGTTAACCATGAGGCGGCGCAGGTGACGACGGGATACACATGCGCCGGCCGGTGCGCGCGGAAAAACTGACAGGCGGACATGCAGGCGAGTTGGATCGGCATCGCCGTCATTGGCGGCTATTTCCTGGCGCTGCTGGCGCTGGCGCTTTATGGCGACCGCAAGAGCGCGGCCTTGGCGCGCGGCCCGGCACGGAAAATGATCTATGCGCTCGGCCTGGGAGTCTATTGCACCTCCTGGACCTTTTTCGGCTCGGTCGGCGTCGCCTCGTCCAACGGGCTCGATTTCCTGCCGATCTATATCGGACCCATGCTGGTGTTCGGCTTCGGTTGGCCGCTGGTGGCCCGGGTGGCGCGACTCGCCCATGCGCAGAACATCACCTCCATCGCCGATTTCCTCGGCGCCCGCTACGGCAAGTCGGAGGCGGTGGCGGCGGTCGCCGCGGGCATATCGGTGCTGGGGGTCGCGCCCTATATCGCCGTGCAAATTCGCGCCATAGCCGCGACGCTGAGCACGGGCTTGGGTTTGTCCGCGCCGCTCGCCGCGTCGCAGGTCGAGGCCTCCCACAGGCTTTCGATCGGCATCGTGGCGCTGCTCGCCATTTTCGCCATGGCCTTCGGCACCCGGCGGATCGCCGCCGGCGAGCGCCAGACCGGGCTGATGCTGACCATAGCCGCGGAATCCCTGATCAAGCTGCTGGCCTTTCTCGCGGTCGGCGGCTTCGTCGTCTGGGGCATGTATGACGGGTTGGGCGATTTGCTCCGCCGCGCCGGCGCCGATCCGAAAATCCACGACATCATCTCGGCGCCGCCCGATCCCTGGGTCTGGGCGACGCTGACCCTGCTGTCGAGCGGCGCCATGCTGTTCCTGCCGCGCCAGTTTCATGTCGCCATTGTCGAAAACCACGGCGAAAGCGACATTCGCGCCGCCGCCTTCGGTTTTCCCCTCTATCTGCTGGCGATCAATCTGCTGGTGGTGCCGATCGCCATAGCGGGCCTGCTGACCCTGCCCGACGTGCTCAACCGCGACGTTTCGGTCATCGCCCTGCCGCTGTCGGCGGGGTCAAAGGCCATGACGCTGATCGCCATGCTCGGCGGCCTGTCTTCGGCCACAGCCATGGTGGTGGTGGAATCGGTGGCCCTGTCGATCATGGTCTCCAACGATCTCGTGCTGCCGCTGCTGCTGCGCCTGACGCGGCGGCGGCGCGAAGGCGTTTCGGGCGACGACGGCCAGCGCCTGCTGCATGTGCGCCGCCTCGCCATCGTCGCCATCCTGGCTCTGGCCTATTTCTATTATCGCGCCGCCGGCGAAGTGCTGCTGGCCTCGATCGGCATATTGTCCTTCGCCTGCGTCGCCCAGCTTGGCCCGGCCTTTGTCGGCGCCCTGTTCTGGCGGCGCGGCACGTCGCTGGGCGCCATAGCCGGGCTCTCCTCCGGCGTCGCCATCTGGGCCTACGCCCTGCTCGCGCCCTCGCTCGACGCCGGCTTCGCTCCCTCCGTCGACCTCTACCATCTGCAATTCTCGACCCTGACTCGTGGCGCGCTGTGGAGTCTGGCCGGCAACGCCTTGGCTTATGTGGTCTTTTCGCTGGCGCGGCAGCCGACGCCAATGGAAAGGCTGCAAGCCGATCTCTTCGTCGGCAAGAACCAGTCGCCCATGGCCCAGTCCTTCCGGCTGTGGCGGTCGAGCGTGCCGGCGGCGGATGTCGAGGCCGCCGTCGCGCGCTATCTCGGCGGCGAGCGCACCCGCGAGGCTTTCGAGGCCTTCTTCACCTCGCGCGGCCAGGATTACGATCCGCGCGCGGAAGCCGACATCCACCTGCTGCGCATCGCCGAACATCTGCTGGCCTCGGCGATTGGCGCGGCCTCGTCGCGGCTGGTGCTGTCGCTGGTGCTGCGGCGGCGCAATCTCTCCAGCGTCGCCGCGTTGAAACTGGTGGACGAGGCCTCCGCCGCGCTGCTCTACAACCGCGACATGCTGCAATATGCGCTGGACTTCGCCCGGCAAGGCATTTCGGTGTTCGACGCCGATCTGCGCCTGACCTGCTGGAATCGCGAATTCCGCGACATGTTCGAACTGCCGCCGGAATTCACCCGTTTCGGCGTGGCGCTCGACGAAATCCTGCGCGCCAACGCCGAGCGCGGCCTTTATGGCGAAGGCCCCGTGGACGAACTGGTGGCGGGTCGGTTGGAGCGGCTCACCGCCTCCGAGCCTTTCCGCGTCGCCCTGGTCTCGACGGGCCGGGTGATCGAGACTCGCGCCGCGCGCATGCCCGACGGCGGCCTGGTGGTCACCTATACCGACGTCACCGCGCAGCACGCCGCCGAACAGGCGCTGGAAGCCGCCAATGAATCGCTGGAGCGCCGGGTGCGTGAGCGCACCGAACAGCTTACCCGCGTCAATGACGAATTGACGCGCGCCAAGGCCGAAGCCGACGAGGCCAATATTTCCAAAACCCGCTTCCTCGCCGCCGCCGGCCACGATATTTTGCAGCCGCTCAACGCTGCGAGGCTCTACGCCGCCGCGATGCAGCAGCGCGCCGACAGCGGCGCCGGCGCGGCGGAAGTCGCGGGACTCGCTCAAAATGTCGATAGTTCGCTGGAGGCGGTGGAAGATATTTTCTCGGCGCTGATGGAAATGTCACGGCTCGACGCCGGGGCGATGAAGGTCGAACCGGCCAGCGTGCCCATCGACGAATTGTTCCGCCAGTTGAAGATCGAATTTTCGCCGCTGGCGGCAAAAAAAGGTCTGGAGCTGATTTTCGTCCCCAGTTCGCTGGCGGCGCGCTCCGACCGGCGGCTGCTGCGCCGTCTTTTGCAAAATCTGGTTTCCAACGCGATCAAATATACGCCCAGGGGACGGGTGCTGGTCGGCGCGCGGCGGCTGCGCGGGCGCTTGCGTATAGAAGTTTGGGACACGGGCATAGGCATACCCGAGGAAAAGCAAAAAAGCGTGTTCCAGGAGTTCAAGCGCCTCGACGCCGGCGCTGGCATAGCCCCAGGCCTGGGGCTGGGCCTGTCGATCGTCGAGCGCATGGGGCGCGTGCTCGGCCACAAGATTTCGCTGCGCTCGCAGGCCGGCAAGGGTTCGGTGTTCACGGTGACCACGCTCGCCGCCGCGGCCCCGCCCGTCACCCTGGCGACCGGCGCTGAAACGCCCCCGGCGCCCGCCGCCAGCGGCGCGCTTTCGGGCATGGTGGTGGTGGCCATAGACAATGATCCGCAAATCATCGGCGGCATGACCACGCTGTTGACAGGCTGGGGCTGCAAGATGGTGACCGCGTCGAGCCAGCGCGAAGCCATAGCCCAACTGGCGCGGCTGCGCTGCGCGCCGGACGCCGTGCTCGCCGATTACCATCTCGACGAGGGCGACGGCGTCGACGCCATTATCGCGCTGCGCTGGAAATTCGGCCCCAACCTGCCGGCGGCGCTGATCACCGCCGACCGCTCCGAGGACATGCGCGACCGCGCCGCCGACAAGGACGTCACCGTGCTCAACAAGCCGCTGAAGCCGGCGGCGTTGCGCGCGCTGCTGGCGCAGTGGCGCAATCGGGCGAAGGCGGAAGTCTAGGATTTTGGCGCGGGGTTGAATTCGGGTTCAAATATAGCCGTCGGGCGTATAGGGCGTCCGCACGCCATTGGCGTCGCGGACGAAAATCTCGCGGCGGATTTTGGTCAGCGGCCCGGCGCGCGGATATTCCTTCTCGTCGGGCAGAATGAAATGGTCGCCGTGATCGCTGGCATATTCGGCGGTGGCGCGCAGCTTTCGGCGCAAGGCGGCGAAGTCGCCGCCGGCGCGGATGGCGTCCAGCGCCAGTTTGGAGGCGTCGCCGGCGGCGCGGAAGAAATTGACCGGCGTGCGCGCCGACAGGATCATCAGCTGTGACGCTCGGAAATTGCCAAGGCTGATCCAGGCCTTCTCCAGCCCCCAGCAACTCGTGTCGAAATAGACCAGGGGCCGGTGCGAATCCGCCCTGCGCTTCAGCAAGGTCGCAAATTCCTGATAGCTCAAGCGCCTGATCTTCGGGTCCTTCACCGTGTTGAAGACGAATTCCACGGTCTCGCCGCCGGCTTTTTCGCCGCGCAGCACATAACCCTGCGAATAAAGCGCGAGGGGATTGTCGTCGTCGCCGTCGGCATGGCCGTCGCGAACGATGTAATCGGTCCGCGGCGGCAGCCCTCCGGTCAGATAGGCGGGAACATCCGGCAACGCCGCCTCCGCGCCGAAATGAAACCCGGCCTGCTCGTAATAGGCGCGATATTGCGCGATGGCGCTGGCCGCCTCCTCAGGCGCCAGCGTGACGTCGAAGATGACAAGGCCATGGCGCGACGGGCCGGGAAAACGCGCGGGCCGCGCCTCCCCAGGAGTCTCGCGTCCGCTCAATTCCAGGGTCGCCTCATAATCCTTCGTCCCCTGGCGCCAGGCGTAATTCAGGCTTTTCGGCTCCTTCAGACCGGCAATATCAACCGGCGGCATCGCCTGTTGATAGAAACCGTATTTATTGCGCTGGCCCCCGGCCAGCGGCAGGGTTCCCATCAAGGTGACAACAAGCCGGTCATGGCGCTGATAGGCGGAGACATCGGTGAAATCGGCGAAATCCCCTGGCTGGATCAGCCGCCGATTACCGGAGAAGACGCCGGCGAGCGCTGTCCAGTTGAACGTCCAGACCTTGTTGGGATCGATCTTCGCCAGCGCCGGATCGGTCTGCGCCGCTTCGCTGGTCCTGAAACAATAGGCTTCGAGCGCGGCGTCGAAAGTTTTTGACGGCAGCAGGGCGTCGATGGCGGGGACGAGGGGCAGCCAGCTGTCGAAACCCTCCATTCTCCCTTCGGAGAGATCGTCGAACAGCATGAAACCGAGCATCTCGCCGGCCCGCTTGCCGTCGTCGGGCGCAAGACTGGCGACATCGGCGCCGCAATAGCGCCCGCCGCGCAAATCCTCGCGCGCCTGCCGATAGAGGCCCATATCCCCCGGCATGATCTTCAGCAGCATCACCGTGGAATAAAGCGGCGTCACCTTCACTTTCCCGCCAGGGCCCTGTCCGGCTGAGGCGCGGTTATAAACCGCGCCCCGATTGCGCGCTTCGGCGCCGGCGGATGCTGCGCTCCGGTGCGGACATTGAGCGCCATCCCGCCGCCGCCGCTGAAAAAGCCGATCTCGTTTTCGTTGAGAATGACGAAGGGCCGGTCGGAACGCACGGGGAAAGTCTTGTTCTCGACATCCCCGGCGAAATAGATTTTCGGTTCCGAATTGGCGGTGCGCACAAGGGCGAAACCTTCGTCCGGGCTGACGACGACGTCATCGCCCAAGGCGAAGGGGACATAGGGGCCGAAAGCCAGATCCCGATAAGCGCAATCGGCCGCGGCGGCCCGCGCCGCCGGCGCCGCAAACAGCAAGGCCGCCAGCGCCAAACCGGCGGCCCTCATCGCTCGTCTCATTCACTCGCCTTCCAGTGTCCGTGGCGCCTATTCGGCGGCCGGCTTCGCCGTCAAGGCCTTTGGCCCGGCAAACAGCGCGGCCTTTTCCACCGTTGCGTGAAAAGCGCAGATGTTCGGCGCGATGAATTTGCGGAAGCGCGAGCCGTTGAACACGCCGTAATGGCCGACATCCTCCTGCAGATGATGCACGCGGATGGCGTCGGGGATGTTCGAACATAGCTCCTGCGCGGCCTGGGTCTGACCGACGCCGGAAATATCGTCCTTCTCGCCTTCCACCGTCATCAGTCCGACGCGGCGGATCGCCTTGAGATCGACCTTTTCGCCCTTGTGGATCATCTCGCCCTTGGGCAGCGAATGATGGACGAAAACCGTATCGATGGTTTGCAAGATAAAATTCTGCGGTCAGATCCATCACCGCCAGATATTCGTCATAGAAATCGCGGTGCTTTTCGGCGGAATCGCCGTCGCCTTCGACCAGATGATCGAACATTTCCATATGGGCGTTGACATGGCGGTCGAAATTCATCGCCATGAAGCCGGAGAGCTGCAAAAAGCCCGGATAGACATGGCGGCCCGCCCCCGGATAGGGGAAGGGCAGCAGATGGATGCAATTCTTGCGGAACCAGGCCGGGCCGCGTTTTTCCGCCAGCTTGTTGACCGCCGTCGGGCTGCGCCTTGTGTCGATCGGCCCGCCGATAAGCGTCATGGAGGCCGGACTATGCGGCCATCTCCGCCTCCATCCGCGCCACCGCCGCCAGCACCGGCACCGAAGGCTGGCAGACCGCCAGCGTATGGAAGGGCGTCGCGGCGTCCTGGCTCAGGAATTCGCAAATGTCCGCGACATAATCGATGTAATCGTCGAGATCGAACTTGCCCAGGTTCAAGGGC
>CAWDOR010000008.1:0-122925 GCA_963804045.1 uncultured Alphaproteobacteria bacterium
ACCGGCGAGGCAGGCGGCTAAAAACTGGCGGCGCATCAAAACACCCTTTCCTCCGGCCCGCGCGGGGGCCGCGAAAGCCGCGGCGGAAAATGTAAAAAATTAGAACATTTTCCGTTCTATTGAACCGTGCGCCAAAGGGTTACGACATGACATTTCAGCTTCCGCAAGCCTATTCCCCCGAACAGATCGTGCGGGAGCCGCAATTCATCGATGGGCTGAACGCGGCCGCGCATGAATTGATCGCGACTTTCCGGCTCATGCCCCGCCGCGTTCGCTATGTCGCCGACGCGCAGCGTTGGATGTTGAGCCATGGCGCCTTCGCGCTGCATTTCGAGCATAAGGCCGACCCGTCGCAACCGGCGGCGACCGCGCAGAATCTGGCGCTGCTGCTGGAACAATGCCGCGCGGTGAGCAAGAACACCATCACGGCCTTTCTGCTGGAAATGCGCCGCTATCGCTTCGCCGAAGCGATCGAGACCTCCGACCGGCGCCGCCGCGCGGTGCGCGCGACCGAGGAGACCGAACAGCTCGTGCGCCATTATGTCGATATTCATCTGCGCGCGCTCGACGCCATGGACGACGGCGCGCGGTTCGTCGCGTCGAGGCCGCTGGCCGATTTCACCGCCGCCGCCCAGCCGCGATTCGCGCGCCGTCTGCTCGGGCAGGCCGACTGGACCCGGCCATCGCCAAACCTCGCCCATTTCGTCAAGAGCGATTCCGGCAGCAATATCTTGCATTTGCTGCACGCCAGGGCGCCCAGGGACGCGCGCCTCGACGAAGCGCCGATCTGGATCGGCCCGGTGTCGCCGCGCGAAATCGCCAGGGACACGCTGATCTCGCCCAGCCACGCCGTGCGGATTTTCGCCCGCGCCCGCGAGGCAGGCCTGCTGGGATGGGCGCAGCAAAGCAACCGCGGCGACTGCTGGATTTCCCCAGCCTTGCTGCGCGACTACCGCCATTGGCAGGCGCTCAAGCTCTCGGCCATGTCCTATGCGGCGCGCGAGGCTTTTGAGCATTTGCGGCCGTGAATGCGGCAGGGACGCGCGCGGCGGGCGCAATCGGTTTTCGCGGACGAGCGGACGACAGCCGACGCATGGCGCCGAGCGCGAAGGACGCGGAACGGCGGGAAGAGGAAGGTCGTTAGCCGCGCTCTTCCAGCCGTCATGGCCGTGCTTGTCGCGGCCATCCACGCCCGCGTGGAAGGCGCGGTTTTACAAGGCTGGCACGCTTGCGACGGCCCGGCGTGGATGCCCGTGACGAGCACGGGCATGACGACCCCAGAGATCATGCGTCGCCGTTTGCAATGAGCCAATTCCAGCCATAGCCTCATGGCGCCGAGCGCGAAGGACGCAGAACGTCGGGACGAGGAACTCCAAGCGCGCGGCGGGCGCGGGCAAGTGCGCACTGCAAAAGCAGAAATTCGATGCGGGATCAGTCTTGCGCAAACGGCGGACTGTTTCACTCGGCTCGCGATGACAGCGGTCATATGTGAAAGCAAACAGACAGAGACGCCTCCGTATTTCTACCTGTTACCGGACAACAACACCCTCTGATTTATTGACGTTTCCGCCTTGGGCGTCGATGAAAATCAAAGCCGCTGCGGCGCGGCGCTGTTAACCTGCGGTTTGGGATTCGCCGCAGCGCCGCGTTTTTGCACGACCGCAAGCAGCGGCATGAGGCGGCCCCGGCGACTGGAGTGAGCATGCCCAAGTCGAGAAATCATAGCGGCTATTTTCCGCGCGGCGACTCCAGTTTCGCCCGGGTTTTCGCCCTTGCCGGCCTGCTGCTCGCCGGGCTTGGCGGCGGCGCGAAAGCTCAGGTGACCAATGCGACCAACACCACCTCCTTCAGCACCTCGACACTGACGATCGACCACGACACGCAGCAATATCAGACGCAGCAGACCAATTCCTATGTCACCGAAATTCTCGGCAAGCTGAACGCCGGCACGGTGTTCGACCAGACTTTCAACGCCGCCTTTTCCGATCCGGCGGTCCAGGCCGGCGTCGCCAGCGCCCGCACCGCCATCACCGCCGCCGGCGGCCCGGGCGTGGTCATTGTCGGGCCGACATTGCTTAGCCAGACGACAACCTTGCTGTCCTCGACCTCCTCGACGACCACAACGGTGACGGCGACCAACGTCAGCGAATCGACCACAGAATATATCGGTCCGCAAACCATCAAGGTCGGCGCCAATCAAAGCAACCGCTTCACCCTCCAACCCGGACAGGTCGACTACGACACCTTGATCACGTCGGACGTGTACCGGCTGCTGACGACGACGACGACCAACAATGATCTGATCACCTCGCTCTACCAGCTCACTGGCACAGTCCAGGCGATCGGCACGGTGCATGGCGCGGTCGGCGAAGCCGGCTTCGATCAGGTTGACCGTTTTTCGCGCCGGCTGCTGCAAGCCGGTCTCGATGATCGCGCCTTCGTCGGCTCCGCGCCGCCCGGCTCCGGGCCGCTCGCCTATGCCGAGGCGCCCGATCCCGGCCCGATCGGCGCGATGCTGGCGCGAAAAGGTCCGGCGGGGTCGCTTGAAAACCCCTCGCCCTGGCACGCCTGGGCGGAGGGCTATGGCTATGCCGCGCGCCAGTGGCAGAGCGGCGCGCTCCCCGGCAATGTCCGCGACGCCGTCGGCGTCAACGGCGGCCTTGGCTATGATCTGCTGCAAAATTTCCGCCTCGGGTTGGCTTTCGACTTCGGCGGCTCGAAAATCGATTCCGACGCGGTCGGCGAACACGCCAATGTCAATCTGTCGCAATTGGCGCTTTACGGCGCCTGGCGCTCGGGCCCGAGCTGCGCCGCTTTCGCCGCGACCTATGGCTGGGGTTCGGCCTCCAGCACCGTCGCGCCAATCGGCCTCGGCGCGACCGCCAGCTCGAACCAGACCCTGACCACCGCCAGCCTGTCCGGCGAAACCGGCTACCACATTCCGATGGACGCCTTCATCCTGACGCCGACGCTCGGCGCCTCTTGGACGCATGTCGAGACCGGGGCCTTCACCGAGGCCGGCTCGGCGCTCGCTTTGACCGGCCCGTCGGATTCCTACAACCGCGTCAAGGGCTGGCTCGGCCTGCAAGGCGACGCCAGCATCGACCTCAGCGGCTCAAAACTCGCATTGATGGCCTATAGCCGCGCGCTGCTGCTCGGCGGCGACCACGCGCTCGACCTGCCGGTGACTTTCGTCGGCAGCACGACGCCGCTCACCATCGACGGCGCCAATACCGGGACTTTCGGCGTCGATCTCGGCGCCGCCGCCTCCTACCGCATAGCTCCCAACGCCGAACTTTTCGCCACTTACGATCTGCGCCTGCGCAACCGCTTCATGTCGCAGACGGGTTCGGGCGGATTGAAAGTCACGTTCTGACGAAGGTCCGCCAAGGGTTCGTCATGAGGCGGTCGCCGAGCCGATCGGGAAAGTCGCCTTCGAGCCGATTCCAGCCATAGCCTCATGGCGCCGGGCGTGTGCGTTTCACCGCTAATCGTCCTTCTTTTCCATCCATCGGATCAGCGGGATCATCGGAACCGCCCAGCCCAGGCCGAGCGCGGCGAAAACCGCCAGGCGCAGCAGGCCGGAGTTGATTTTCAGCACAGGCTGGGCCAGGACCATGGCGACCAGCGCATAGACCACCACGAAGGGGACCATGAAAAGCGCCCCGATCAATTTGCGTGTGCGTGTGGTCATGACAGCTCCTTTGCCTCCTTATCGGTCCGCCACAATTTTTCCTCAAGCCGTTCATGAGCAATTCACACGGTTCGGCGCAAAACAGCGTCCAAGGTTGCTGAACCAACCGGCCTTCCCTCGGGAGAACACCATGCGCCTTTTGAAGATTTCCGCCGTCGCCCTGGCTTGCGGCGTCGCCGCCTACGCCCTGCCGCCCGCCTATGCCGGCTGGGGCGGGCATGGCGATCACAAGGCCCGTTTCGAGCATTTCTGCTCGGCGGACAACAAGATGGACGAAAAGATCGCCGAACATCAGGCCAGGCGCCTCGACCATATGGCCGAACGCCTCAAGCTGACCGACGCGCAAAAATCCGCCTTCAAGGACGTCCAGGCGATCCGCGCCAAGGCCATGACCGACGGCCGCGCCGCGCTTTGCGCCGCCAAGCCCGGCGAAATGACCTTCGAGAAGCGTCTCGAGTTCCGCCAGACCCGCCTGCAGGCGCGTCTCGACACGATGAAGGTCGAGGCGCCCAAGCTGGTCGCCTTCTACAACAGCCTCGACGACAAGCAGAAGGCCGAATTCGACACGATGCGGAAGCATCGCGACGGCGGCCGCGAGGAAGGCCGCGGTCATGGCGAAGGCGGCTGGCGCCACCACCACGAGGATTGATCCGTCACCGTTCGGGCGCTGCTCTTACGCCCCCCTCGACAGTCCCGAACGGATAGTCCAGAACGGACTTGGGAAACCGCGCCGATCCCCCTCGGCGCGGTTTTTCTTTGCCTGCGGCGGGGCGGCCGGGCTAGATTTCCGCTCCCGCCATGGAAGCCCGCATGCCCCAGTCGAAAATTCCCGCCGATCCGCAAAAAAACGTCCGGCTCTGGCTGTTCGCCGTGGCGGCGCTGATTTTTCTCATGGTGCTGGTCGGCGGCGCCACGCGGCTGACCGAATCCGGCCTGTCGATCACCGAATGGAAGCCGGTGACCGGCGTCCTGCCGCCGCTCTCCCAGGGCGAATGGCGCGAAGCCTTCGAAAAATACAAGCAAATCCCGCAATATAGCCAGATGTTCCCGGATATGGATCTGGCGCGCTTCCAGACGATTTTCTTCTGGGAATGGAGCCACCGGCTGCTCGGCCGGCTGATCGGCCTCGCCTTCGCCCTGCCGCTGGCGTTTTTCTGGCTGACAGGCCGGATTTCAGCGCGCTTGCGGGTAAAATTGCTGTTCATCCTGGCGCTCGGCGCGCTGCAAGGCTTCGTCGGCTGGTGGATGGTCTCCTCCGGCCTGGTCCAGCGCACCGAAGTGGCGCAGGAGCGGCTGGCGATCCATCTGCTGCTCGCCTGTTTCACTTTTTCGGCGATTCTCTGGACCGCCGAGGGGCTAAAACCCAATTTCCGCGATCCCCTGGGCGCGGACGCCAAAGGTTTTCGGCTGGAGGCTGGGCTGCTGCTGGCGCTGACCTTCGTCCAGATCGGGCTGGGCGGCCTGGTCGCCGGGCTGCGCGCCGGTCTCACCTATAACACCTGGCCGCTGATGGATGGGCGCTTCATCCCCCCGGCGGAGCATTTGTTCAGCCTGACGCCCTTTTACGCCAATTTCCTCGACAATGTCGTCACCGTGCAGTTCCAGCACCGCATGACCGCCTATCTGCTGGTGGCGGTCGCGCTGTTCCACGCCCTGCACATCAGCCGCGAAAGGCTGGCGCGGCGCGCCGTGCGCCGCGCGGCGCTGCTGGCGGCGCTGATCCTGGCCCAGGCGGGACTGGGGATCACGGT
This sequence comes from uncultured Alphaproteobacteria bacterium, assembly GCA_963804045.1. Lineage (GTDB taxonomy): Bacteria > Pseudomonadota > Alphaproteobacteria > Rhizobiales > Beijerinckiaceae > Rhodoblastus. Next base: position 5,446 of record CAWDOR010000008.1, read on the forward strand.
GCTGCTGTTCGCCGCGCCGCTGCCCGCCGCCCTGGCGCATCAGGCCCTGGCGCTCGCCGTGCTGGCCCATGCGACCGCGCATCGGCGCAAGCTGGGGTGACCCGTCTAGAGGTCGAGCTTTTCGGCAAGCCAGGTCTTGATCAGCGACTGGTAGGGCACATCGCGCTTGTTGGCGGCGATCTTGATCCGCTCCAGCAAGGCGTTCGGCAATCTCAGCGAAATCGACGTGGCGGAGGGCTTCAGCTTCGGGAGCCGCACGCGCTCGGCCCGGCTCCAGTCAATGTGGTCGGCGGAATCGTGGCTTTCCCAAAAGGCGCGTTCTTCGGCTTCGGAGCGGAATTCCGGCGCTGGCTTAAGTTTCCCGGCCATAGGCTTTCCTCTCTCTTCGGCTCATGTCCCGCGCCGAAATGACGCAAATCCTGGTGTCCTTGTTTCGCAAGGTGAATGTCACATGCAGCAATCTGTCGTCATCGGTCCGTCCCAGCGCGTGGATTCGGCGCTCCTGGGCGCTATGGGCGTGGTCTGGGACCATCAGCAGGGGATCGTTGAAGAAAACCTGTTCGGCCTCGGCGGCGCTGACCTCGTGCTTGTCCGCATTCTTGCGGGCGTTGCCGGCGTCCCAGTCGAAGCCCGCGATGCGATCCCATGCGATCATGAGCGTATATTCTCATAATATACAAAAAAGTCAAAAAATCGCTGCGGCGCCTTCGCGCCCCTCACCCCGCGCCGCGCGCCTCCAGCCAGGCGCGGGCCTCGTCGGAAAACGGTTTTGAGCGGCGGGTGTTCGTGTCGGTCAGCACCACCACGCTTTCGCCGCTGGCGCAGCATTCGCCCTTGCAAAACACCGCATGTTCCAGCCGCAGCGAGGAGCGGCCCAGCGACAATATGCGGGTGCCGATCTCGACCTCGCCGGGCCAGTTGATCTCGCGGCGGTAATCGACGATCAGTCGGGCGATGACCAAGGCGCCGTTTTCGCCCATCAGATCGACGCCGCTCATCAGCATGTCGACCCGGCCCGTCTCGAAGAAGGTCGCGTAAACCGCATTATTGACATGGCCCTGGCGGTCGGTGTCGCCATAGCGCAATTTGTCGCGGGTGCGGAACGGATAATCCGCGAGAACGGGCTCGGGCCGGGCTTCGCTCATGGCGCGTCAGACCTGCTCGATTTCGACCAATGTGCCGTTGAAATCCTTGGGATGCAGGAACAGCACCGGCTTGCCATGGGCGCCGGTCTTGGGATTGCCGTCGCCGATCACCCGCGCGCCCGAGGCCTTGAGATGGTCGCGGGCGGCCAGAATATCCTCGACCTCATAGCAGACATGGTGCAGCCCGCCGTCGGGGTTTTTCTCCAGGAATTTCAAGATCGGCGAGGCCGCGCCGAGCGGCTCCAGCAGCTCGATCTTGGTGTTGGGCAGTTCGATGAACACCACGGTCACGCCATGATCGGGCTGGGCTATGGGCGCGGAAACTTTCGCGCCGAGGGCGTCGCGATAGGTTTTGCTCGCCGCTTCGATGTCTTTCACCGCGATGGCGACATGGTTCAAACGTCCGATCATTTGAGTCCCTTTCAAACTTCAATCGCCAGCACATGCACATGCGGCTTCTTGCCCCAGACCCCGGAGACCGCCGCGCGCACCGCTTTTTCCACGGCGTTGCAGGCGGCGTCGGCGTCCCTTTTCTTCGCCCTCGGCAGAGAGTCAAGCGTCTCGAACAGCGCGCGGTCGATCACCTCTTCCATGGCGCGGCCGTCGGCGCCCTTTTCCGGCAGGCCGAAGGCGACGACGTCGGGCGTTCCGACCACATCGCCCTTGCCATTGACGGCGAAGCCAATGCTGACGATCCCCGCCGCGGCGAGACGATGACGCTGGCGGAAGCAATCGTCGGCCTCGCTCAGCACAACCTCGCCGTCGCGATAAAGCCGTCCATGCGCGACCTGCGGCAAATGCGTGGGCAGGTCGGGGCCCAGCGAGATCATGTCGCCATTATGGGCGACCAGCACATGCTCCACGCCCATTTTGCGCGCGAAATCGGCGTGAACGCGCAGATGCAGCGCCTCGCCATGGGCGGGCACGGCGATTTTTGGACGCAGCCATTTATAGAGCTGCTCGACCTCGCCGCGACGCGGATGGCCCGAGCAATGCACCAGCGCATCGCGATCGGTGATGACGTCGACGCCCTGTAAAATCAGGCCATTGACGATGGCGTTGACCTCGCGTTCATTGCCGGGAATGGTCCGCGAGGAAAAAATCGCCAGATCGTTGGCCGCCAGCTTGACCGCATGTTCGCCGCGAATGATCCGCGACATGGCGGCGCGGGCCTCGCCCTGGCTGCCGGTGGCCAGCACCAGCACCTTGTGCGCGGGGATGTGGGAGAAGCTGTGCAAGGGCAGCAGCTCGGCCACGCCGTCGAGATAGCCGCAGTCGCGCGCCACGGCGAGCGCCCGCTCCATGGCGCGCCCGGCCAGCACCACCTGCCGCCCGGCGGCCTGGGCCGCCAGACAGACCGCGCGCAGCCGGGAAATGTTCGAGGCGAAGGTCGTGACCAGCACGCGGCCCCTGGCCGCCGCGATTTTTTCGCGCAGCACTGCGGAAACCGAGGATTCCGAGGGGCTTTCGCCCTCCCTTAAAATATTGGTGGAATCGCTGATCAGCGCCAGCACGCCCTCGTCGCCTATGGCCTTCAGCCGTTCGATGTCGGTGGAGCGGCCCAGGCCAGGATTTTCGTCGAGCTTCCAGTCGCCGGAATGAACGACGGTGCCGGCGGGGGTGCGGATCGCCAGCAGGCAGGCCTCGGGGATCGAATGCGACATGGCGACGAATTCAATGTCGAAGGGGCCCAGTTGCAGCCTGCCGCCCTGCTGCACCACATGCAGCGGGATCTTGGGGCGCCCGGCTCGGCCAGCCGGCGGGTCGCCACCAGGCCGGCGGCGAAGGGCGTGGCGTAGACCGGGCAGCCCAGGCGCGGCCACAGCGAGGCGAGCGCGCCGACGTGATCCTCATGGGCGTGGGTGATGACAATGCCCAGCAGATCCTTGCGGTTCTTCTGGATAAAGGCGGGGTCGGGCAGGATCAGATCGACCCCGGGCATGTCCGCCCCGGCGAAGGCCACGCCGCAATCCACCAGAATATATTTGCGTTTGCCCGGCGCGCCAAAACCATAGACGGCGGCGTTCATGCCGATTTCACCCAAGCCGCCGAGCGGCGCGAAAACAACTTCTTCCTGTTCGGAAGCCATATAATCCAGACCTTTCAGCGAAGCGGCGTCGGAAAGCTCAGATCGCCCGCCTCGATTGTTTCTATCGTTCCGTTCGCTTGTTCCAATAGCATACGGCCGCTGGCGTCAATGCCGCGAAATAGTCCCTCGATGGCGCCGCCATTGCGCTGGACCCGAGCCGGGGCGTCGAGCCCGCCGGCCAGATCGAGCCAGGCGCGGCGAATGGAGGCGAAATTCTCGCCGCGCGCCCAATGCTCCAGCCAAAAGGCGAGCAAATCCGACAAAGCCGCGAACAGCGCGTCGCGGCCGGCTTTGCGCGCGCCGATTTTCTCGAGGCTGGTGGCGGGGTAGGGGGTGTCGGCCGGACAAGACGCGCAATTGACGCCAAAGCCGATGACGCAGCCAAAGGGCGTCCTGCTGCCGCCGCCGCCAAAACTTTCCAGCAGCAGGCCCGAGAGCTTGGCGCCGTCGTAAAGCGCGTCATTGGGCCATTTCAGCTGCAGCTTGCGGTCGCCGCCCAGCAGCCCGCGCAGCGCGTCGGCCAGCGCCACCCCGGCGACAAAGCCCAGCTCCGGCGCCTTTTGCGGCGGACAAGGCTCGATCAGCAGCAGGCTGGCGTAGAGATTGCCGGGCGGCGAGGTCCAAACCCGGCCAAGCCGTCCGCGTCCCGAAGTCTGGCTGTCGGCGACGATCCACAGCCGGCCGAAACCGTCGGAGGCGGCCCGTGAGGCCGCCTCGTCATTGGTCGAGCCCAGCGTCTCGAATGTCTCCAGCCGATAGCCCGCCCGCGCCGCTTTCGCGCCCAGCATCGCTGATCAGAACAGCGATTTGGCGGCGACGCCCGCCGCCTGGACGATGGGCGTGGGATAGACGCCATAGACCACCAGCGCCACGGCGGAAACCAGCAGCACCGTGCGCAGCGTCAGGCTGGGCTTGTCGAAGGCCGGGGCCGCCGCGTCGAAATACATCACCTTGATGATGCGCCAGTAATAGAAGGCGGCCACCGTCGAGGAGAGCACGCCGAGCACGGCGAGGCCGAACAGATGCGATTCCACCGCGGCGAGGAACACCATCCATTTGGCGATGAAGCCGGCCATGGGCGGCACACCCGACAGCGACACCATCACCAGGGCGAGGAAGGCCGCCATGGGCTTGTCGGTGTTCGACAGTCCCGCGAGATCGGAAATATTCTCCACCGGCTGGCCATTGACCCGCATCGACAGGATCGCGGCGAAGGCGCCCAGCGTCATGATCAGATAGATCGCCATATAGACCAGCACGCCCTGCACGCCGGCTTCCGTGCCCGCCGCCACGCCGACCAGGGCGAAGCCCATGTGGCCGATGGAGCTGTAGGCCATCAGGCGCTTGATGTTGGTCTGCTTGATCGCGGCGAAGGAGCCGAGCGCCATGGAGGCGATCGACATGAACACGACGATTTGCTGCCACTGGTGCGTCACGCCGGGGAAGGCGGTGTAGATGACGCGGGTGGCGATGGCCGCCGCCGCCATTTTGGGGGCCGAGGCGAAAAAGGCGGTGACCGGGGTCGGCGCGCCCTCATAGACGTCGGGCGTCCACATATGGAAGGGCACGACCGACATTTTGAAGGCGAGGCCCGTGAGCAGGAACACCAGGCCGAAGATCACGCCGACGCTGGGATGATCGCCAATCGCCGAGGCGATGCCGGCGAAGGTGACCGTGCCGGAAAAGCCATAGAGCAGCGAGGCGCCATAGAGCAGCATGCCCGAGGACAGCGCGCCCAGCACGAAATATTTGAGGCCGGCTTCGGAGGCGCGGGCGTCGTCGCGGCTCAGCGCGGCGGTGACATAAAGCGCCAGCGACATCAGCTCAAGGCCGAGATAGAGCGAGATCAGGCCATTGGCCGAGATCATCACCAGCATGCCCAGCGTGGCCAGCACCACCAGGATCGGGAATTCGAATTTGTTGACCCCGGCCGATTTGAAGAAATCGCCGGCCATCAGCAGCGTGACGATGGAGCCGCCGAGCGACAGCATTTTCATGAAATCGCCGAAGCGATCGTTGATGAAGGCATGGTCGAAAGCCTCGCCGGTCGCCTTGGCGCCGCCGAGCAGAATGGCGACCGCAGCCGCGGCCAGAACCGCGACGGCGATTTCGCTCATCGGTCCGTCGTCGGGCTTGCCGCGAAAGGCGCCGACGAGCACCATGACGATCGCGCCGAGCGCCAGAATGACTTCCGGCAGCGCATGGGCGAGTTGGATCTGAATCGTGTCCATGGGTTATGGCTCTCAATACAGCGAAAGGGCGGCGGTCTTGGTCACGGCGACCGCGGCGTCGTAATTCTTGACCAGCGCGGCGACCGAGGCCGCGCAGGCGTCGAGCACCGGGCCGGGCCGCACGCCGTAGTAGATGGTGAGCAGGATCAGCGGGACGAGTATGGCGTATTCCCGGGCGCTGATGTCGGCAAGACCTTGCAGGCTGGGCTTCTCCAGCTTGCCGAACACCACGCGGCGATAGAGGTAGAGCGCATAGGCCGCCGAGAGAATGACGCCGAACGTGGCGAAGAAAGCCACCCAGCTATTGCTCTCGAATGTGCCGAGCAGCGTCAGGAATTCGCCGACGAAGCCGGAGGTGCCGGGCAGGCCGACATTGGCCATGGTGAACACCATGAAGGCCACGGCATAAACAGGCATTTTCGCGACAATGCCGCCATAGGCCGCGATCTCGCGGGTGTGCATGCGGTCATAGACCACGCCGACGCAAAGGAACAGCGCTGCGGAGACAATGCCATGCGACACCATCTGGAACACCGCGCCCTGCACGCCCTGCTGGTTGAGCGCGAACAGGCCCATGGTGACGAAGCCCATGTGGGCGACCGACGAATAGGCGATCAGCTTCTTGATGTCCTCCTGCACCAGCGCCACCAGCGAGGTGTAGACGATGGCGATCACCGACAAGGCGAACACCAGCGGCGCGAAATCATGCGAGGCGTCGGGGAACATCGGGATGGAGAAGCGGATGAAGCCGTAACCGCCCATTTTCAGCAGGATGCCGGCGAGGATCACCGAACCGGCGGTGGGCGCCTCGACATGGGCGTCGGGCAGCCAGGTGTGCACCGGCCACATCGGCATTTTCACCGCGAAGGAGGCGAAGAAAGCCAGCCACAGCCATTTCTGCAGGCCCGGATCGAAATGGGTGGTCAGCAGGGTCTCTATGTCCGTGGTGTGGGTCTGCGCATACATGGCCATGATGGCGATGAGCATGAGCAGCGAGCCGGCCAGCGTATAAAGGAAGAACTTGAAGCTGGCGTAGATGCGCCGCTTGCCGCCCCAGACGCCGATGATGATGAACATCGGAATGAGGCCGCCCTCGAAGAACAGGTAGAACAGCACCACGTCCAGCGCGCAGAACACGCCGATCATCAGCGTTTCCAGCACCAGGAAGGCCACCATATATTCCTTGACCCGGTTCTGGATCGATTCCCAGGAGGCGGCGATGCAGAAGGGCATCAGGAAGGCGGTCAGCACCACGAAGGGGAAGGAAATGCCGTCCACGCCCATCTTGTAGCTGAGGCCGGCTCCGAACCAGCTCTTCTGTTCGACGAACTGGAACGCGGCGGTTCCCGAATGGAAATTGGCCCAGGCGTAGAGCGACAGGGCGAAGACCGCCAGCGTGGTCCACAGCGCGATCCAGCGGATCGTGGTCTTGCCGCCCTCGTTCCCCTCATTGACGAGAAGGATGAGCGCGGCGCCGACCAGCGGCAGGAAGGTCAGGCCCGAGAGAATGCCGAAACCGAACATCAGTGGCCCCCGACGAGGTAGAACAGTCCATAGGTGATGAGCGCGGCCAGGCCAAGCAGCATCGCGAAAGCGTAGTTGTAGATGAAGCCGGTCTGCAGCCGCGACGCCAGGCCGGCGCCGTCGAGCACGCGGGCGGCTATGCCATCCGGGCCGAGCCGGTCGATGATCGCGCCATCGCCGCCCTTCCAGAAGAGACGCCCGAGCTTGAAGGCCGGCTGGACGAAGATCCTGTCATAGAGCTCGTCGAAATACCATTTGTTGAGCAGGAACTGGTACAGGCCGGGGAATTTCTCCGCCAGCGCCACCGGGATCGACGGCGCCATCATGTAGAACACGAAGGCGACGACGAAGCCGCCCAGCATCATCGCGAAGGGCAGGAGGCCGACCCAATGCGGGATCTCCTCCATCTGCTCGAGGATGTGGTTGTGCGCGCCGCCGGTGACCACCGCCCCGCGCCAGAATTCCTCGACGCCATGGCCGATGAAGGGGCTCTTGAAGACGAAGCCCGCGGCCACCGCGCCAATCGACAGCACGAACAGCGGGATCATCATGGTCAGAGGCGATTCATGCGGGTCGAGCGCGTGGTGGGCAAGATCGTCATGGGCATGATCGTCATGAGCGTGGTCCTCATGCGTCGCCTCTTCTTCCGCCGGCGCGTCATGGTCATGGGCGTGCGCATCGGCGACGGCATGGGCGTCGGCGTGATCCACCGCAGCCCATTTGGCCTTGCCGAAGAAGGTCATGAACACCAGGCGCCAGCTGTAGAAGGAGGTGAAGCCGGCGGCGACCACCAGCAGCACGAAGGCGTAGAAACCCGCGCCGCTATGCTCGCCGGCCGCATAGGCCGCCTCGATGATCGCGTCCTTGGAGAAATAGCCGGCGAAGCCAATGTCGGTATGGGGAATGCCGACGCCGGTCAGCGCCAGCGTGCCGATGGTCATGCAGGCGAAGGTGATCGGAATCTTCTTCCACAGCGCGCCCATGTTGCGCATGTCCTGCTCGTGATGCATGGCGTGGATCACCGAGCCGGCGCCCAAAAACAGCAGCGCCTTGAAGAAGGCGTGGGTGAACAGGTGGAAAATGCCCAGCGCATAGCCTCCTGTGCCCAGGCCGACGAACATGTAGCCGAGCTGCGAACAGGTGGAATAGGCGATGACGCGCTTGATGTCGTTCTGCACCAGGCCGACGGTGGCGGCGAAAAAGGCGGTGGTGGCGCCGACCACGGTGACCACCGTCAGCGCCACGGCCGATTGTTCGAACAGCGGCGACAGGCGCGCCACCATGAACACGCCGGCGGTGACCATGGTCGCGGCATGGATCAGCGCCGAAACCGGGGTCGGGCCTTCCATCGCGTCGGGCAGCCAGGTGTGCAGCAGGAACTGCGCCGACTTGCCCATGGCGCCCATGAACAGCAGCAGGCAGGCCAGCGTCCAGGCGTCCCAATAGGTTCCGAACACATGGACTTCGTGATGGGCGAGGCCCGGCGCGGCGGCGAAAATCGCGTCGAAGGAAATCGACTTGGTCAGCACGAACACCAGGAAAATGCCCAGCGCGAAGCCGAAATCGCCGACGCGGTTGACGACGAAAGCCTTGATGGCCGCCGCATTGGCGGAGGGCTTCTCGTACCAGAAGCCGATCAGCAGATAGGAGGCGAGACCGACGCCTTCCCAGCCGAAGAACATTTGCGCCAGATTGTCGGCGGTCACCAGCATCAGCATGGCGAAGGTGAACAGCGACAGATAGGCGAAGAAGCGCGGACGCGAGGGGTCGTCGGCCATATAGCCGATGGAATAGAGATGGACGAGAGCCGAGACCGTGGTGACGACGATCAGCATCACCGAGGTCAGCGTGTCCACGCGCAAGGCCCAATTGACCTTGAGATCGCCGGAGACGATCCAGTCGGAGATCACCGGCGCGGAAAAGGCGCCGTCATGCAGGCCGACCGACAGGAAGGTCTTCCACGACAGCAGGCAGGAGACGAACAGCAGCGTGGTGGTGACGGCTTCCGAGGCGCGGTCGCCGATCTTCTTGCCGAGCAGGCCGGCGATCAGAAAGCCGAGAAGGGGGAGAAAGACAATGGCAGGATACATAGTCGCTCAGCCCTTCATCATATGGATGTCTTCAACCGCGATGGTGCGGCGATTGCGGAAATAGGTGACCAGAATGGCCAGGCCGATGGCGGCCTCGGCGGCGGCCACGGTCAGAATGAACAGCGCGAAAATCTGACCGGTCAGATCGTGCAATCGCGCGGAAAACGCCACCAGATTCAGGTTCACCGCCAGCAGGATCAGCTCGATCGACATCATGATGACGATGACGTTCTTGCGGTTGAGGATGATGCCGGCGACGCCCAGAGTGAACAGGATCGCGGCGACGATCAGATAATGTTCGAGACCGATGACCATTTGCCGCTCCTTAAACGCCAGCCCGCGAGGGCGCTTTCTTGTTTTCGATGGCCGTGGCGCGGGTGCGCGCGTTCTGCGCCGCGATATTCTGGCGCTTGACGTTCGGCCGGTGATGCAGGGTCAGCACGATGGCGCCGATCATGGCGGTCAGCAGGACGAAGCCCGCCGCCTGGAACAGATAGACGTATTGGGTGTAGAGCACCTGGCCGAGCGCGGCCGTATTGCTCAAATGGCCGGGCGTCGGGGTCGCCAGCGCGGCCTGCGGCGCCACGCTCCAGCCGCCGACGACGAACACCAGTTCGGCCAGCACGATCAGGCCGATCAAGCCGCCAAGCGGCAGATAGCGGTAAAAGCCCTGTTTCAATTCGGCGAAATCGACGTCGAGCATCATCACCACGAACAGGAACAGCACCGCCACCGCGCCGACGTAAACCACCACCAGCAGCATGGCCAGGAACTCAGCCCCCGCGAGCAGGAACAGCCCGGCGGCGTTGACGAAGGCCAGGATCAGGAACAGCACGGAATGCACGGGATTGCGCGCCGAAATCACCATCACCGCCGAGGCGATGGTGACCGCCGAGAACAGATAGAAGAAAAACGTGGCTACCATGGTCCACCTGTGCGCCCGCGTCGGGGCCGTTTTGTTTCGCCGCCCTGTCGAGCGGCCTGAATGTCCAAAACTTCGCCGTTGAGCGAAGCGTCTTACCTGTAGGGCGCGTCCGCCGCGATATTGCGGGCGATTTCGCGCTCCCAGACCGCGCCATTATCCAGCAGGCGCTGCTTGTCGTAGAACAGTTCCTCGCGGGTTTCCGTCGCGAATTCGGCGTTGGGCCCCTCGACAATGGCGTCCACCGGGCAGGCCTCCTGGCAGAAGCCGCAATAGATGCATTTGGTCATGTCGATGTCGTAACGCGTGGTGCGGCGCGTGCCGTCATTGCCGCGCGGCGCCGCCTCGATGGTGATGGCCTGCGCCGGGCAGATGGCTTCGCAGAGCTTGCAGGCGATGCAGCGCTCCTCGCCATTGGGATAGCGGCGCAGCGCATGCTCGCCGCGATAGCGCGGCGATTGCGGGTTCTTCTCATGCGGATAGTTCAAGGTCGCCTTGGGCTTGAAGAAATAGCGCATCGACAGGACGAAGGCCCCGACGAATTCCTTCAGAAACAGCGATTTGACGGCGGCGGCGATTGGCATGGACGACATCCTCACTGCGCGACTTTGCCGATGAATTCGAGTACGCCGGCGACGACCACCACCGCGACGAGCGAAATCGGCAGAAACACCTTCCAGCCCAGGCGCATGAGCTGGTCGTAGCGATAGCGCGGCACGAAGGCCTTGACCATGGCGAACAGGAAGAAGAACCAGCTCACCTTCAGCACGAACCAGATCACCCCGGGAATCCAGGTGAAGGGGGCGATATTGAAGGGCGGCAGCCAGCCGCCGAAGAACAGCACGGTCAGCAGCGAGCACATGGTGATGATCGCCACATATTCGCCGAGCATGAACAGCAGATATTGCGAGGCCGAATATTCGACCATGAAGCCGGCGACCAGCTCGGATTCCGCTTCGACCAGATCGAAAGGCGGGCGGTTGGTTTCCGCCAGCGCCGAGATGAAGAAGATCACGAACATCGGGAACAGCGGCAGCCAGTACCAGCCGAAAATCCCCAGATGGGTGTCCTGCGCGTGGACGATGTCATTAAGGTTCAGCGAGCCCACGCAGAGCAGCACGGTGATGATGACGAAGCCGATGGAGACCTCGTAGGACACCATTTGCGCGGCCGAGCGCAGCGCCGAGAGGAAGGGATATTTCGAATTCGACGCCCAGCCGCCCATGATGATTCCATAGACGCCCAGCGACGAAATGGCGAAAATATAGAGCACGCCGACATTGAGATTGGCGATGGCCCAGCCGTCGCTGACCGGAATCACCGCCCAGGCGGCCAGCGCCAGGGTCGCGGTGATGAATGGCGCGATCAGGAACACGCCCTTGTTGGCGCCGTCGGGAATGATCGGTTCCTTGAACAGGAACTTGAACATGTCGGCGAAGCTTTGCCACAGGCCCCAGGGGCCGACCACATTCGGGCCCTTGCGCAATTGCACGGCGGCCCAGACCTTTCTGTCCACCAGAATGTAATAGGCGACGGCGACCAGGCCGATCACCAGCAACGCCAGGCTTTTGACGAGGATGAGGAGAAGGGAGAGCAGGAGGTCCATGTCTGTCCTCATTCCGCCGCTTGGGCCAGGGCGCCGCCCTTGGCCAAAGCCGAGCATTCGGCCATGGTCTTGGAGGCGCGGGCGATGGGGTTGGTGAGATAGAAATCTTTGATCGGCGAGACGAAAGCGCCTTGGCCCAGTTCGCCGCCGGGGAGGCTGGCGAGGGCGGCGCCGTCTGCCTTCTCGATCTGGTCGATCTTCGCCAGATGCGGAACCTGGGCATAAAGCTGGGCGCGCAATTGCGCCAGCGAGTCGAAGGGCAGCACCTTGTCCAGCGCGCCCGACAGCGCGCGGAAGATCGCCCAATCCTCGCGGGCGTCGCCCGGCGGGAAAGCGGCGCGGTCGGCCATTTGCACGCGACCCTCGGTGTTCACGTAAGTGCCGGATTTTTCAGTATAGGCGGCGCCGGGCAGGATGACGTCGGCGCGATGCGCGCCGCGGTCGCCATGCGAGCCGATATAGACGGTGAAAGCGCCGGGTTCGATGGCGATTTCATCGGCGCCGACCAGGAACAGCAGGTCGAGCGCGCCCGCCTTGGCCTGGGCCTCGGCGTCGAGACCGCCGGCGCCGGGAACGAAGCCAATGTCCAGCGCGCCGACGCGCGAGGCGGCGCTGTGCAGCACGGAGAAACCGGTCCAGTCGCCTTTGGGCGCTCCCAATTTGGCGGCCAGCGCGGAAACAGCGGCGCCATCCTCGCGGGCCAGCGCGCCGGCGCCGACCAGGATCAGCGGGCGCTCGGCCTTGGCGAGAAGCTCGCCGAAACCTTCGCCTTGCGCCACTTTGGCCAAAGCCTCCGGGCCAGCGCCCAGGAATTCATAGGGATAGGTCAGGTCGAGCTGTTCGCCGATCACGCCGATGGCGAAGCCGCCCTTGAGCCAGCGCCGGCGGATGCGGGCGTTGAGCACAGGCGCTTCCCAGCGCGGATTTGAGCCGACGATCAGCAAGGCGTCGGCGGAATCGACGCCTTCGACCGTGGCGTTGAACAGATAGGCGGCGCGCCCCAGTTTCGGGTCGATTTTCGAACCATCCTGGCGGGCGTCGATGTTTTTCGTCCCCAGCTTTTCAGCCAAGGCCTTGGCGGCGAACAGGTCTTCGACCGAGGCGAGGTCGCCGGCGATGAAGCCGATCTTCTCCGGCTTGGCCGCTTTGGCCTTGGCGGCGATGGCGGCGAAGGCTTCGGCCCAGCTCGCGGGCTTGAGCTTGCCGTCGACGCGCACAAAGGGACGGTCGAGGCGCTGGACTTTCAGGCCGTCGACGATCTGCCGGGCCTTGTCGGAAATCCATTCCTCGTTCACCGCCTCATTGAGACGCGGCAGGATGCGCATGACCTCGCGGCCGCGCGTGTCGACGCGAATGTTCGAGCCGAGCGCGTCGGTCACATCGACGCCGGGGGTTTTGGAATATTCCCACGGGCGGGCGCGAAAATTCTGCGGGCGCGGCAGCAGGGCGCCGACCGGGCAGAGGTCGGTGACATTGCCCTGAAGCTCGGAGCGCATCGCGCTTTCGAGATAGGTGGTGATCTCCGAATCCTCGCCGCGGCCGATCAGGCCCATGTCGGAGGTGCCGCAGATCTCGGCGGTGAAGCGGACGCAGCGCGTGCAATGGATGCAGCGGGTCATCTCGGTCTTGACCAGCGGGCCGATATATTTGTTCTCGACCGCGTGCTTGCTCTCGGTATAGCGCGACTTGTCGCGGCCGAAAGCCAGGGCCTGGTCCTGGAGATCGCATTCGCCGCCCTGGTCGCAGATCGGGCAATCCAGCGGATGGTTGATGAGCAGGAACTCCATCACGCCTTCGCGCGCTTTTTTCACCATGGGCGAATTGGTCAGCATCACCGGCGGCTCGCCATTGGGGCCGGGGCGCAGATCCTTGACCGCCATGGCGCAGGAGGCGGTGGGCTTGGGCGGGCCGCCCTTCACTTCCACCAGGCACATGCGGCAATTGCCGGCGACCGACAGGCGCTCATGGAAACAGAAGCGCGGAATTTCCTTGCCCGCCGCTTCCGCCGCCTGGAGCAGGGTATATTCCGGCGGGACATCTATTTCGACGCCATCGACGATGATTTTCGCCATTTTGCTTTCCCCTGGCGGCCGCTCGCGCGACGCCGCCCCAAAATCCAAACCTTATTGCGCCGCCAGTTTCGCCGCGTCCTTGTCGGCGCGGGCGGTGTAGCTGTCGATCCGCGCCTCGATCACTGGGCGGAAATGATTGATCAGACCCTGAATTGGCCAGGCCGCCGCATCGCCCAGCGCGCAGATGGTGTGACCCTCGATCTGCTTGGACACGTCGAACAGCATGTCGATTTCGCTCTTCTGCGCGCGGCCTTCGACCATGCGCTGCATCACCCGATACATCCAGCCGGTGCCTTCGCGGCAGGGCGTGCACTGGCCGCAGCTCTCATGCTTGTAGAAATGCGACAGGCGGGCGATGGCGCGGATGATGTCCGTGCTCTTGTCCATGACTATCACCGCCGCCGTGCCGAGGCCCGATTTCAACGCCGAGAGGCTGTCGAAATCCATGGGCGTGTCGATGATCTGCGCGGCGGGCACGCAGCGCACCGAGGAGCCGCCGGGGATGACCGCCAGCAGATTGTCCCAGCCGCCGCGGACGCCGCCCGCGTGCTTGTCGATCAGCTCGCGGAACGGGATCGACATGGCCTCCTCGACATTGCACGGCTTGTTCACATGGCCCGATATCGAGAACAGTTTTGTGCCCGCGTTGTTCTTGGCGCCGAAGCCGGCGAACCAGGCCGCGCCGCGCCGCAAAATGGTCGGCGCCACGGCGATGGATTCGACATTGTTGACGGTGGTCGGGCAGCCATAGAGCCCCATATTGGCGGGGAAGGGCGGCTTGAGGCGCGGCATGCCCTTTTTGCCTTCGAGCGACTCGATCAGCGCGGTCTCCTCGCCGCAGATATAGGCGCCGGCGCCGTGGTGAACCACGACCTCGAAAGGATAGCCGTGAATATTGTCGGGGCCGATCAGCTTGGCCTCATAGGCCTGATCCACGGCGGCCTGCAGGCGCTCGCGCTCCCAGATGAACTCGCCGCGCACATAGATATAGGCGGCGCAGGCCTCCATGGCGAAGCCGGCGATCAGGCAGCCTTCGACCAGCAGATGCGGGTCGTTGCGCAGGATCTCGCGGTCCTTGCAGGTGCCCGGCTCGGATTCGTCGGCGTTGACCACCAGATAGGAGGGACGCGCCGGGTCCGCCTTGGGCATGAACGACCATTTCAGGCCGGTCGGGAAGCCGGCGCCGCCGCGCCCGCGCAGGCCCGAGGCCTTCATCTCCGAGATGATCCAGTCCTTGCCCTTTTCCAGCAGGCCCTTGGTGCCGTCCCAGGCGCCGCGTTTCTTCGCGCCTTCCAGGCCCCAGTCGCCATAGCCGTAAAGATTCTGGAAGATGCGATCCTTGTCCTGAAGCATTCGCGTCTCCTTACTTGTTCGGGTGCGCGGGCTGCTGGCTGGCAGCGGCGTCGCTCAGGGGGCCGGACTTGCCGTCGGCGCCATAAAATTCGGTCAGGCTGGTCAGGCCGCCCAGCGGCTCCGAGCGCAGGCGGCCATTTTGCGGGCCGATATGCGGGCTGCGCCCCGCCGAGAGATCGTCGAGCAATCTGGCGAAGGACTCGGCGTCCAGATCCTCGTAATAATCGTCGTTGATCTGCACCATCGGCGCATTGCAGCAGGCGCCCAGGCACTCGACCTCAAGCCAGGAGAACAGCCCGTCGGCGGTCACATGGCTCTGCGCGCCGATGCGCTTTTCGCAGACCTCGATCAGCGCGTCCGAACCGCGCAACATGCAGGGCGTGGTGCCGCAGAGCTGGACGAAAAATTTGCCGACCGGCGCCAGATTGAACATGGTGTAGAATGTGGCGACTTCGAGCACGCGGATATAGGGCATGCCGAGCAGGTCCGCGACCTTCTCGATGGCCGCTCGCGGCAGCCAGTAGTCATGCTGCTTCTGCGCCTGCCACAGGGCCGGGATCACGGCCGAGGCCTGGCGTCCCTTGGGATATTTGGCGATGGTCTTGTCCAGCCACGCCAGGTTTTCCGGCGTGAACTCAAAGCTCTCGGGCTGAATTTCGGCGAGGCGGCGGACGCTCATGCTTGCGGCTTCCCGTTGGAGTTGCGCATGTCCTGAAAGACGACAAAGCCGGCGACGATCAATGCGCCCAAGACAATGCCGAGATCGGATTGCGGCTGGATCAGCGGCGCCCCGTCGACGGCGCGCCAGACCAGCAGGATGACGAGAGCGGAGCCCAGTCCGCTCAGAAGAAAATGCGCGTTCTTGCGCAGCGATTCGAACACCGTCACCGGTCCACCTCCCCGAAGACGATGTCCTGCGCGCCCAAAATGGCGGAGACGTCGGCGAGCATGTGGTTGCGGCAGAGGAAATCCATGCCCTGCAAATGGGCGAAGCCCGGCGCGCGAATCTTGCACTTATAGGGCTTGTCCGAGCCGTCGGAGACCAGATAGACGCCGAATTCGCCCTTGGGCGCCTCGACGGCGGCATAGACCTCGCCGGCGGGCACGTGAAAACCCTCGGTGAACAGTTTGAAATGATGGATCAGGCTCTCCATCGAGCCTTTCATTTCCGCGCGGCGCGGCGGGGTGATCTTGTGGTTGGGCGTCAGCACCGGGCCCTGATTGCTGGCCATGGACAGCTTGTCCACGCATTGCCGCATGATCCGCACCGATTGCCGCATTTCCTCGAGCCGCACCACCTGGCGGTCGTAGCAGTCGCCATGCTGGCCGACGGGAATGTCGAATTCCATTTCCTCGTAGCATTCATAGGGCTGCGCGCGGCGCAGATCCCAGGCGACGCCGGAGCCGCGCAGCACCGGGCCGGAAAAGCCCCAGGCCCAGCATTGCTCGGCGGTGACGACGCCAATATCGACATTGCGCTGCTTGAAAATGCGGTTCTCGACGAACAGGCTTTCGAGATCGTCGCAAAGTTTTACGAACGGGTCGAGCCAGGCGCCAATGTCTTCGATCAGCTTCGGCGGCAGGTCGCGGGCGACGCCGCCGGGGCGGAAATAATTGGCGTGCATGCGCGCGCCAGAGGCCCGCTCATAAAACACCATCAGCTTTTCGCGCTCTTCGAAACCCCAGACCGGCGGGGTGAGGGCGCCGACGTCCATGGCCTGTGTGGTGACGTTGAGAATATGCGACAGCAGCCGGCCGATCTCGCAATAAAGCACGCGGATCAGTTGCGCGCGGCGGGGAACCTCGACGCCGAGCAGCTTTTCGATGCCCATGCAGAAGGCGTGTTCCTGATTCATCGGCGCGCAATAATCGAGCCGGTCGAAATAGGGCACGTCCTGCAAATAGGTGCGGGCTTCCATCAGCTTTTCGGTGCCGCGATGCAGCAGGCCGATATGCGGATCGACGCGCTCGACCACTTCGCCGTCCAGCTCCAGCACCAGGCGCAGCACGCCATGGGCCGCCGGATGCTGCGGGCCGAAATTGATCGAGAAGTTGCGCATATTCTGTTCCGACATTTGCTTCTCGCCGCTTCTTCGCCTTTTCAGCATTTCCAAGAAAGCTGAAAAGGCTCCAACACCTTGTTTTACCGCCCGGCCCGATCCGAAAAGCCTGGAGCTTTTCGGGAACAGGCCCTAGATTTTCACATCGACGCCATTCTTCTGCATATGCGCGCGGGCCGTTTCAAGCGCGCGCGGCAGCACATAGGTCTGCACCAATTGCATGACCTCGGGCATCCGCCCCATCATCGCCGGCATTTTCTGTAAAATACCGGCGCCAACAGGCGAGGAATAAAATTGATTTAACGCTGTCAGCTCATCCTTGCTGAAAATATCCAGCATCAGCAGGATGGTCGCCTGCTCCAGCACCGGCGCCTGATCGACGAAGGCGCTGCGCAGGAAGGTATCGACGAA
Organism: uncultured Alphaproteobacteria bacterium; assembly: GCA_963804045.1. Lineage (GTDB taxonomy): Bacteria > Pseudomonadota > Alphaproteobacteria > Rhizobiales > Beijerinckiaceae > Rhodoblastus. Next base: position 22,949 of record CAWDOR010000008.1, read on the forward strand.
TTCCTTCGCCTGCGCCTCGTTGATATTGGGGTTTTTGCCCTTGATCTGCTGGGTCACGGCCTGGGTCAAAGCGGGAATGCTTTTTTCCAGCATGCCGCGCATGTTGAACGTCCTGGCGTAATTCTGCGCCGCCGTCACCGCCGCCGGGTCATAGGTCCGCAGCTTCTGTTCGAACTGGTCGGGCTGGCTGTCGAGCGCCAGAACCGGCGCGGCGCCCAGGCAAAGCAGCGCCGCCAGCACCAGCAGGAGCCGGTTCAAGCGCGCGCGCGCCGTCGGTCCGGACATTCGCGTCTCGCCCATCAGATTTTCACCTCGACGCCTTGTTTCAGCATCTCATCCCGCGCTGCGTTGAGCGCGTGCGGGATCACATAATCTTTCATCAAACGCATGTTTTCGTTCAGGCGCCCGACCAGCAGCGGCAGTTTGCGCACCACGCGGGCGCCGGTCGGCGTCTGCTGGAAAGCGCGCAGGGCCGCCAGCTCGTCCTTGTCCAGCGTCTCCAGCAGCGTCAGCACCGAGGCGCGTTCGACCGCATCGACGTCCTGCGACAGCAGGGCGTGGACGAAATGATCGACAAAGGCCGAGGCCTGATCGTCGCTCAAGGCGGGATTGGCCAGGTGGATGCGCTGATTGATCTGCTGCGCGGCATAGGGCGCGCTTTTTTGCACCAGCGCGCGCAGATCGAGGCTGGCGGCATAGGCCTGGGCGGCGCTCACCGCGCCGGCGTCGTAGCTTTTCAGCTTTTCCGCATATTTCTCGCCGAGAAAATCCTGGCTCCACGCCGCGCCGGAAAGGGCGAGCGCCGTCAGGAAAGTCGGGAGGAAGGCGGAAAGGCGCATGATCAGGCCTTGCTGGCTTTCTCGTCGCCGGGCAGGTCGTATTGCGCGGCCTCCCAGGGCGAAAGGAAATCGAAGGAGCGATATTCCTGATTGAGCTTCACCGGCTCATAGACCACGCGCTTCTGGGCGTCGTCATAGCGCGCTTCGACATAGCCGGTCATCGGGAAGTCTTTTCGCAGTGGATGCCCGTCGAAGCCATAGTCGGTGAGCATGCGGCGCAGGTCCGGATGGCCGGAGAACAGCACGCCATACATGTCATAGGTCTCGCGCTCGAACCAGTCGGCCGCCGGCCAGACGCCGACCGCCGAAGGCATGGGCGTCACATCGTCGGCCTGGGTCTTGGCGCGAATGCGCAGATTGGCCTTGGGGTCGAGCAGATGGGCGACGAGATCGAACCGCTTTTCCCGCGCCGGCCAATCGACGGCGGTGATGTCGATGAAGCAGATGAAGCCGTTGTCGCGCAGAAAAGTCAGGCCCTCGATCCATTTGGCGGGATCGATCTGGACGGTCAATTCGTCATAGGCGATCTCGGCGCCAAGCAGCGCCTCGCCCAGACCGGCCTGGATCTTGTCGGACAGGGCCTGCAATTGCGCCCGCAGCGCGGCGGCGTGATCGATCGGAGCCGTGGTTTCCGTCATGTCTCAATCCCTCAGCCCCAAAGGGGCGGATTTTCAAAAACGCCGATCAGCGTTCGATCGTGCCGGTGCGGCGGATCTTGCGCTGGAGCAGCATGATTCCGTAGATCAGCGCCTCGGCCGAAGGCGGGCAGCCCGGCACATAAATATCCACGGGCACGATGCGGTCGCAGCCGCGCACCACCGAATAGGAATAGTGATAATAGCCGCCGCCATTGGCGCAGGAGCCCATGGAGATCACATAGCGCGGCTCGGGCATCTGGTCATAGACCTTGCGCAGCGCCGGGGCCATCTTGTTGGTCAGCGTGCCCGCGACGATCATCACGTCGGACTGGCGCGGGCTGGCGCGCGGGGCGAAGCCGAAGCGCTCGACGTCATAGCGCGGCATGGCCGCCTGCATCATTTCCACGGCGCAGCAGGCCAGACCGAAAGTCATCCACATCAGCGATCCCGTGCGCGCCCAGGTGATGAGCTCGTCGGTGGCGGTGACCAGAAAACCCTTGTCGGCCAACTCGTCATTGATCGCCTTGAAGGTCGGATCGTCGGCGCCGATCGGCTTGCCGGTGCGCGGATCGAGAATGCCGCGCGGCGCCGGGGCGATCAGGGTCTGGCGGGTCTGGTTCGAGGAGTTCTGGCTCAATCCCATTCCAGGGCTCCCTTTTTCCATTCGTAAACGAAGCCGACGGTCAGCACGCCCAGGAAGAGCATCATCGACCAGAAGCCGAACACGCCGATCTTGCGGAAGGCCACGGCCCAGGGGAAGAGGAAGGCCACTTCCAGATCGAAGATGATGAACAGCAGCGACACCAGATAGAAGCGCACGTCGAATTTCATGCGGGCGTCGTCGAAGGCGTTGAAGCCGCATTCATAGGCGGAGAGCTTCTCCGCGTCGGGCGCCTTGAAGGCCAGCAGGAAGGGGGCGACGAGCAGAGCCCCTGATATCACCGCCGAAAGGGCGATGAAAATCACCAGCGGCAGATAATCGTTGAGAAGCGACATGCGTTTGTCTGGCCTCCGGTTGCGGCGCCCGTCTCCGGCAAGCGTGACGCTGGCGGAGTGACGCCTCGTCGCCAGCGGGGCGTCGGCCATGAACTGGCCAGCATCGCCGCCGGGACGTCCTGTGTCCGTATAGCAGGCGCGTTTGCGGCGCAAGATCAAACCGCGTGCTTAGACGAAGGCACGAGCCGTTCGACGCGCCGGCGCCGCTTGGCGTTTGAATTGTCTTGAAAAGTCAATAAATTGAAGCTTCGCCTGCGGTTTACGCGGGGAAAACGGCTCGCCCGCGCCCCCCGTTCGCGCCGCGCCGGCGGACGCGAATCGCGCCGAAAGCCGGTTCTTCGCAATGCGGCGAAATCAGCCGCCGGCCCCGGTCGCGGCATTCAGCGCCGCCGCATGGCTTTCCCCGGAAAGCGGGACGAATTGGCCGCCGGTCTCGTCCAGGATCAGCAGCCGCGCCGATTCGATGTCGAAATAAGCCGCATGGAGCGTCAGGGCGCCCGCGCCTTCCAGCCGGGCGATTTCGGGATGGCCGCGCAGATTGTCCAGACTGTGAATCAGGGACGCCCGCGCCAGCCTCTCGGCATAATCCGCATCGGTCCCTTTGGGTTCCATCCGTTCCGCCGCCGGGGCGATGAGACCGATCCAGCCGGACAGCGCGCTCTCGCCCTTGTGGGCGCCGGCGGCGAAGGCGCGCACGCCGCCGCAGCGGGCGTGGCCGAGAATCACGATGCGCCGGACCTTGAGCGTCTCTATGGCGTATTCGACCGCCGCCCAGACCGAGACATGCGCCTGGTCGGGCGCATAGGCCGGCACGAGATTGGCGACATTGCGCAGGTCGAAAATCTCGCCGGGCGCGGCGGCGAAAATTTCCTCGGGCATGACCCGCGAATCGCAGCAGCCGATCACCATGCTGTGGGGATGCTGGCCCTTGGCGGCCAATTCGCAGAATGTGTCGCGCTCGCGGCGAAAATCGCCGGTGAGAAAGGCTTCGTAGCCCTGTCGCAGGGGATCGGGGAAAACGCCTTGTCCGATATCGCTCATCCGCGCCTCCGCCGAAAGCGGACAGGCTAGGCGGCTTGCGTGAAGCCTGGACGACATTTTCTGGAGAAAATGGCGAGAGAGACGGGACTTGAACCCGCGACCTCCGGCGTGACAGGCCGGCGCTCTAACCAACTGAGCTACTCCCCCGCGTCGCCGTGCAAATCGTGAAAGACTTGCGTCGTGCGGAGGCCTGCGAATTAAGCGAAGGCGGGCTTCAAGTCAAGCGTCCCCACGGGAAAAATGACGATTTGGCGAAATCCTGTCGAAAGCTAAAAAACCCGGCTGGCCAGGTTCCAGCGCGCCATTTCCTCGGAAGTCACCAGATGCAGGGCGGAGGAGGAAATATGCTCGGCGGCGCGGATCACCTCGCGCGACACGCCCATGCGCGCCGTATAGGCCATCAGATGCGCCGCCATGGCGCCGTCGTCATAGCGGCGCACGACGCGCGATTCGAGCCAGGAGCCCTGTTCCTGATTGGCGAACATGCGATGGATGCCGAGCGCGCTGCCGCGCGGAGCCACCCTTTTTCTGCCGCCCATAAACGCGTAGACGCAGGCCGACAGGCAATTGGCGGAGAGGAAATGGCCCTCGCCGCCGGACGGGCGCGCCACCACAGTGGCGGCGCCGATTCGGCGAAAAATCTGCCCCAGCTCCATCGAGGCGACGACATAGCCGCCCTCGGAATGCAGGAAGACCACGGTGCGCAGATCGGCGTTCACCGCGTTTTCGCGCAGGAATTGCAGAAATTCGCCCGGCGTCGAATTGACGATCTGACCCTCGGCGACAATGGCCTGCGGGCAGCGCCCGGCGCGGCAGGCGCCGGCGACCGACAGCGGCTCGAGGCGAAAGCTCATCGGCGCCGCCTGGACGGCGTCCGCCGCCAGCAGGGCCAGACCCAGACCGAAGCCCGCGCCGGCGGACTTGAAAAAATTGCGAATCGACATGGCTGGAGCGACGGCCTCCGGGTTGCCCGATGTGCGAATGTCTCACACCAAATATGAATGATCCATTGGAATTTGCGGGATCTGGTGGGCGGTGACGGGCTCGAACCGCCGACCCTCTCGGTGTAAACGAGATGCTCTACCAACTGAGCTAACCGCCCGGTTTTGCCGCGAGGCGCCGGCGCCCGCGAAACCTTGCCCTAGCTCATAAGCCGCGCCGCGCGCGCTGACAAGATTGGACGCGAGAAAAGCAAAAGCCCGGCGAATCGCATCCGCCGGGCTTTCGTCTCATCGCGTCAGACGCGATTCAATCCATGCGTTTCAACGCCGTCCTGAACTTATTTGTTCACTTCGCTCTTCAGCTGCGCGCCGGGCTTGAAGCGGACGCTCTTGGACGCGGGAATCTCTGATCTCTTCGCCGGTGGCGGGGTTGCGGCCCTTGCCGGCGGCGCGAGCCTTGACCGAGAAGGTGCCGAAGCCGACGAGGCGGACTTCTTCACCCTTGGCCAGAGCCGCGGAAATGGCGTCGATCACCGCGTCGAGCGCGGCGCCGGCGGCGGCCTTGGAGGATTCGGTGGCTTCCGCAACAGCGTCGATCAGTTCGGCTTTGTTGGTCATGTGAAACTCCTGTCGTTTCGGCGCGCTTCAATCGCGTCCTGATTTTCGTCCGGGCCGCCGCGTTTCCGGCAAACCGCGCCCGGATGGCAAGAACAATCGACCGCTATATACAAGCCTGCGCATCCAAGCCGAAGCCGGTCTGGCGCTCAGCTCGAATCGTGGCTGGTCGATGGGCCTACTCTTTCCGCGAATCCGCGACAAAGCAAGGGACTCCGCGCGCGAACCGCGAAAAAAAACCAGGAAAACCGTGCTTTTGCGGCGCAGCATCGGCCAAACGCATGAAAACGGGCCGGAGCGCAGCCGCTCCGGCCCTTTTTTCAGCGATTTGGACCTGTTTTATTAATGCGCGACGACGCCGGCGCCGTCCTCGTCGCCCGTCGCGGCTTCCGCCTTGACCACGCCTTCTTCCCAGGTGATCGGCTCGGGCATGCGCAGCAGCGCATGTTTCAAAACCTCTTCCATCCTGGACACCGGCACGATCTCCAGATTGTTCTTCACCGAATCGGGAATATCCACCAGATCCTTGGCGTTATCCTCGGGGATCAGAACCTTTTTCAACCCGCCGCGCAGCGCCGCCAGCAGCTTTTCCTTCAAGCCGCCGATCGGCAGCACCCGGCCGCGCAGGGTGATCTCGCCGGTCATGGCGATGTCGCGATGCACGGGAATGCCGGTCATGATCGAGACGATCGCGGTCGCCATGGCCACGCCGGCCGAGGGGCCGTCCTTGGGCGTCGCGCCCTCGGGCACGTGGACATGGATGTCGCGCTTCTCGAACACGGGCGGCTCGATGCCGAAATCCACCGCCCGCGAGCGCACGTAAGACGCCGCGGCCGAGATCGATTCCTTCATCACGTCGCGCAGATTGCCGGTGACGGTCATGCGGCCCTTGCCGGGCATCATCACGCCTTCGATGGTCAGCAATTCGCCGCCCACCTCGGTCCAGGCCAGACCGGTGACCACGCCGACCTGATCCTCGGATTCCGCCTCGCCATAGCGATAGCGGGGCACGCCGAGATAGGTCTCGATATTGTCCTCGGTGAAGACGATCTGCGCCTTTTTCGGCTTGGACAGCAGAATTTCCTTCACCGCCTTGCGCGCCAGATTGGAAATTTCGCGCTCGAGGTTACGCACGCCGGCCTCGCGGGTGTAGCGGCGCACCAGCTTGGTCAGGGCCTCGTCCTCGATGATCCATTCCTCGGCGCCGAGGCCGTGCTTGGCCGTCGCGGCGGGAATCAGATGCTTGCGCGCGATGACCTTCTTCTCGTCCTCGGTATAGCCGGCGATGCGGATGATCTCCATGCGGTCCATCAAGGGCGCGGGGATGTTCAGCGTATTGGCCGTGGTCACGAACATCACGTTCGACAGGTCGTAATCGACCTCGAGGTAATGATCGTTGAAGGTGCTGTTCTGCTCGGGGTCGAGCACCTCCAGCAGCGCCGAAGAGGGGTCGCCGCGGAAATCCTGGCCCATCTTGTCGATTTCATCGAGCAGGAACAGCGGGTTGTTGGTCTTAGCCTTGCGCATCGACTGAATCAGCTTGCCGGGCATGGAGCCGATATAGGTGCGGCGATGGCCGCGAATCTCGGCCTCATCGCGCACGCCGCCCAGCGACATGCGCACGAATTCGCGTCCGGTCGCCTTGGCGATGGACTTGCCCAGCGAGGTCTTGCCGACGCCGGGCGGGCCGACCAGGCACAGGATCGGGCCGGTCAGCTTGTTGGCGCGGCTCTGCACCGCCAGATATTCGACAATGCGCTCCTTGACCTTGTCCAGCCCGTAATGCTCGGCGTCGAGCAGGTCCTGGGCCGAATTCGAATCCTTCTTGATCTTGGAGCGCTTGCCCCACGGAATCGACAGCAGCCAGTCGAGATAATTGCGCACCACCGTGGCTTCCGCCGACATGGGCGACATCTGCCGCAGCTTCTTCAACTCGGCCACCGCCTTGTCGCGGGCCTCCTTGGAGAGCTTGGTCTTCTTGATCTTCTCTTCCAGCTCGAACAGATCGTCCTTGCCGTCCTCGTCGCCCAGCTCCTTCTGAATGGCCTTCATCTGCTCATTCAGATAATATTCGCGCTGGGTCTTCTCCATCTGCCTTTTGACGCGCGTGCGAATGCGCTTCTCGACCTGGAGAACCGAGATTTCGCTTTCCATCAGCGCCAGGCATTTTTCCAGGCGCTTGACCACCGAAGTCATTTCCAGCACCGACTGGCGGTCGCCGATCTTGACCGAGAGATGCGAGGCGACGGTGTCGGCCAGCTTGCTCGGGTCCTCGATCTGCGCCACCGCCGAAACCACTTCCGGCGAGACTTTTTTATTGAGCTTCACATAGCCTTCGAATTCCGAGGCGACGGAACGGGCCAGAGCCTCGGCCTCGACGGCGTCGACATCGTCCTCGGGCGTCACCTGCGCCTCGGCCTCGTAATATTCGTCGGTGCGGCTGTAATCGCCGACCTTGGCGCGAGTCACGCCCTCGACCAGAACCTTGACGGTGCCGTCGGGAAGCTTGAGCAATTGCAGCACGCTGGCCAGCACGCCGGCGGAGAAGATCGCCTCGGGCTTGGGATCGTCGTCGGCGGCGTTCATCTGGGTGGCGAGCAGGATATATTTATCCGCCTTCATCACCTCTTCCAGGGCGCGAATGCTTTTCTCGCGGCCGACGAACAGCGGCACGATCATATGCGGGAAGACGACAATGTCGCGCAGCGGCAGGACGGGGAAGGCTTCCTTGACGCCGGCCGGGGGCAGTTCACGCTTGGTGCTGGTCATGTTGTTTTCCTGTCTGTCCTGGCGGGACCGCGCCTTCTTTCAAAGCAAGGACCGGACCGCCCACGAGACGCAGCTTGCGGCCTGTCGCCAGCGCCGTCGGCTCCGCCCCATGCGCCGCGCGATCCATCCTGGCCTTGCGCGGCATTGGGTTGTTTCAAGGAAAATGGGGCGTCTCCGCCCCATATTCAAGCATGTTTGGATGATTTCCCACCGAAGCTTTCACACCGCAAGCCCGCGCCGCTTTTCAGCGCGGGGTCGGGCCTCCGGCGCCCGAAGCTCAGGCGCTCGCGCCGCTTTTTTCGGCGCGCTCCGCATAAATATAGAGCGGCTTGGCCTTGCCATCGACCACTTCCGGGCCGATCACCACTTGTTCCACGCCCTCGAGTTCCGGGCAGATCATACATGGTGTCGAGCAGGATGCCCTCCATGATCGAGCGCAGGCCGCGCGCACCGGTCTTGCGGTCGATGGCCTTGCGGGCGACGACATTGAGCGCCTCGTCCTGGAAGCTCAGTTCGACATTCTCCATCTCGAACAGGCGCTGATATTGCTTGACCAGGGCGTTTTTCGGCTCGGTGAGAATGCGCTTCAGCGCTTCCTCGTCGAGGTCCTCCAGCGTCGCGATCACCGGCAGACGGCCGACGAATTCGGGAATCAGGCCGAATTTCAGCAAGTCCTCGGGCTCGACCTGGCGGAAGATTTCGCCCGAGCGGCGCTCGTCCGGGCCTTCCACGCGGGCCTGAAAGCCGATCGAGGTCTTGTTGCCGCGGTTGGAGATGATCTTGTCCAGGCCGGCGAAGGCGCCGCCGCAGATGAACAGGATATTGGTGGTGTCCACCTGCAGGAATTCCTGCTGGGGATGCTTGCGGCCGCCCTGCGGAGGCACGGAGGCGACGGTGCCTTCCATGATCTTCAAAAGCGCCTGCTGCACGCCTTCGCCGGAGACGTCGCGGGTGATCGACGGATTGTCCGACTTGCGGGAAATCTTGTCGATTTCGTCGATATAGACAATGCCGCGCTGGGCGCGCTCGACATTGTAATCCGAGGCCTGCAACAGCTTGAGGATGATGTTTTCCACGTCCTCGCCGACATAGCCGGCCTCGGTCAGCGTGGTGGCGTCGGCCATGGTGAAGGGCACGTCGAGAATGCGCGCCAGCGTCTGCGCCAGCAGGGTCTTGCCCGAGCCGGTGGGGCCGGCGAGCAGGATGTTGGACTTGGCGAGTTCGACGTCGGAATGCTTGCTGGCGTGGTTCAGCCGCTTGTAGTGATTGTGCACGGCGACCGAGAGCACGCGCTTGGCCGAGAACTGGCCGATGACGTAATCGTCGAGAACCTTGCAGATTTCCTTCGGCGTGGGAATGCCGTCGCGGGTCTTGACCAGCGAAGACTTGTTCTCCTCGCGGATGATGTCCATGCACAATTCGACGCATTCGTCGCAGATGAACACCGTCGGTCCGGCGATCAGCTTGCGCACCTCGTGCTGGCTCTTGCCGCAGAACGAGCAATAGAGCGTATTCTTCGAGTCGCTGGCGCCAACCTTGCTCATTTAAATCTCCTTGACGGCCGATTTTGTTACGACCGGCCGTTTGCCGGGACGCGGCGGCCAGCCGCCGCGTCCAATTCCCGCCGCCGGTTCGGCGTTCCACACGCCCAGGGGCGCTCCGGGATCATTCGCATTCTCGACTCAATTTAAGCCGAATGACGCCAATGACAAGCTTTGCCGCAGATGCGGCAATTCCGGGCCTCCGGATTTCCCCGGAAGCCCGAAACTCCTTACTTCTTTTCTTCGGCGGCCTCTTCGGGGCGCTTGCTCAGCACCTGGTCGATCAGGCCGAAATCCTTGGCTTCCTCGGCGGACATGAAATGATCGCGGTCGAGGGTCTTCTCGATCGTCTCGTAATCCTGGCCGGTGTGCTTCACGTAGACATCGTTGAGGCGCTTCTTGACCTTCATGATGTCTTCGGCGTGGCGGAGAATGTCGGAGGCCTGGCCCTGGAAGCCGCCGGAGGGCTGATGCACCATGATTCGGGCGTTGGGCAGGGCGAAGCGCATGCCGGCCTCGCCGCCGCACAGCAGCAGCGAGCCCATCGACGCCGCCTGTCCGACGCAAAGCGTGGACACCTTGGGCTTGATGAACTGCATGGTGTCGTAGATCGCCATGCCCGCCGTCACCACGCCGCCGGGCGAGTTGATGTACATGGAGATTTCCTTCTTGGGATTCTCCGCTTCGAGAAACAGCAATTGCGCGATGATCACCGAGGCCATGCCATCCTCGACCGGGCCGGTGAGGAAAACGATGCGTTCGCGCAGCAGGCGGGAATAAATATCAAAGCCACGCTCGCCGCGCGGCGTGTTCTCGATGACCTGCGGGATGAGATATTGGCTATAGGTTTCAATCGGATCGCGCATGGATCATCCTTTTGTCCGTCACGCCGGGCCTGTGATCCCGCCGCATTCCCTTTTCCGCGCCGGCTGGCGCGGTCCATTAACCAACATAATGCGCTTTCGCCCCGAGGCAATGGTCGCGCCCTCTGGCGACAATGCAAATTCGGGGCCGGCTCTGGCTCCTCGCCGCGAATCGAATCGCGACGCAACCGGCGCATCCGGGCAAACTAACGCGCCGGAGTTGAAAAAAGCCTAAATTTCCGCCGCTTTGCCAGATGTTTCAGATGACTGAACGTCAAGCCAAAAGGAAACGCGTCCGCGCGCTGACGTGGTTTGAAATCGCACGTTCCTGTTTTTACGCAGGCGCTGGAGCGACAAAAAGCCCCGGACTCGGGCCGACCGAGTCCGGGGCGATGGTTTTGGCGGAAGGACTGAAAAATCAGGCCTTGTCGTCCTCGAGCGGCTTGAACAGCTCTTCCTTGGCGACGGTCTTGTCGGTGACCTTGGCCTGGGAGACGATGTGGTCGATGACCTTGTCCTCGAAGATCGGGGCGCGAATCTGGGCCAGCGCCTGGGGATTCTTCTGATAATAGTCCCACAGCAGCTTTTCCTGGCCGGGGAACTGGCGGGCCTGTTCGACAATGCCGCGCGTCACTTCGTCGTCGGCGACCTTGACGCCGGCCTTTTCGCCGACTTCGGCGACGACAAGGCCAAGGCGCACGCGGCGCTCGGCGATGCGGCGGTAATCGGCGCGCTGCGCCTCTTCCGTCGTGCCTTCGTCCTCAAAAGACTTGCCGGTGGCGCGCTGTTCGGCCTGGACCTGATTCCAGATGCCCTGGAATTCCTGCTCGACCAGATCTTCCGGCAGGTCGAAGGCGAATCGCTTGTCGAGCGCGTCGAGCAAGGCGCGCTTCAGCTTGTCGCGCGAGGCCTTGTCGAAATCGCCCTTGATGCGGTCCTTGACGGCTTCGCGCAGCTTGCCGGCGTCCTCGAAGCCGAAACCCTTGGCGAATTCGTCGTCCACGGCCTGTTCGCCCGGGGCGGCGACCGATTTCACGGTGACGTCGAACACGGCTTCCTTGCCCGCGAGATGGGCGGCCTGATATTCGGCGGGGAAGGTGACGGTGACCTTGCGCTGTTCGCCGGTCTTGGCGCCGATCAACTGGTCCTCGAAGCCGGGGATGAAGGAATCGGAGCCGAGCACCAGATCGGTCCCCTCGGCCGAGCCGCCTTCAAAAGCCTCGTCGCCGATCTTGCCGACGAAATCTATGGTCAGCTTGTCGCCCTTTTCGGCGGCGGCGCCCTCTTCGCGCGCGTTATAGGCGCGGTTGCGGTCGACGAGGCGCTTGATGCTCTCCTCGACTTCGTCTTCCGGAACTTCGGCGACCAGGCGCTCGATCTCGAGGTCTTCGAAGGAGCCGACCTCGAAAGTCGGCAGGATCTCGAAGGCGATGGAGAATTTCAGGTCGCCTTCGGCTTCCAGCACCTTTTCCATCTCTTCGCGGTCTTCGGGGAAGTTCAGCTTGGGCTGGCCGGCGAGGCGCAGCTTGTTGTCCTCGAGAATCTTGGCCTGGGCGTCATTGACCGCTTCCTGGACGACGTCGCCCATGATCGACTTGCCATAGACGCGCTTGAGATGGCTGGTCGGGACCTTGCCCGGACGGAAGCCGTTGATGCGCACCTTGTCCTTGAGGCCGGCGATCTGGCTGTTGAGCTTCTCCGCCAGCTCTCCCGCCGGGAGCACCACCTGATATTCGCGCTTCAGCCCCTGCGAGAGCGTTTCCGTAGCCTGCATCTGTCCAAACCTTCTCAAATTTTTCCGCCGCGCGTCTTCCGGGCGGTCGAAACCTTGCGACTCGGGTTTTTAAAACCCATTTTTCGAATTCCTGAACCCATTTTTGAGTTCTTGGCGCTGGTGCGGGCGGAGGGACTCGAACCCCCACGATTTTCACCACCGGAACCTAAATCCGGCGCGTCTACCAGTTCCGCCACGCCCGCGCGCTGTGTAAGGGGCGCTCTATAGCAATGCGCGTCGGGAAACGCAGCAAAAAAATGGGGCGGATGCGCTTTTCCGCCTCCCGCGGGCTCAGGGCGCTCGGCGTTGGATATGACGACAAGGCGGAATTAAGGGTTTTGGCGCAAAATGAATCGCACAAAGGATACGACCAAAACCTTCCTCCAGTGAATTTCCGCAGCGCATGGCGTCACTCGCTCCGTCACAAGCTCCGAAGAGCCGGTCGCCCGAGGTTGAGGCCCTTTCGGCCTTCGACCGCCCGTTCGACGTCGTCGGCGCCAGCGCCGCGACGGTCTTTTTCGGCCTGGCTCTCCTGACGATGGCGACGCTCGAGGAGGTCTCGCCCGCGCCGCTCTGGCTTGGTCTGCGCGGCCTGGCGATCCTCGCGTCGCCGCCGGCGGCGATTTGCGCCATCCTGCTCGCGCGGCTCCTCGGGAGGCCCCTTGGCGATATTGGCTGGAGCTGGGGCGGCCGCCTGTCTTTCCTGGCTCTGATGTTGTTGTGCTGCATGCCCGCCATGATCGAGATCAACGCCCGCTGCGACCACGGCCCGTCGCGAAACGTGAGCTTCACCATTCTGGCCAAGCGCGAAGTTACCGATCCCATCGCCTATCAGGCCGAGATCGAAATCGAGACGGCGCCGACCTGGCCCAGGGCCGATGTCGGCGATATCAGGGGTTCCGACCCAATCCAGCTCAGCTATGCCGATTATCTCCGGGTCGTCCCCGGAAAAACCCGGATCGCCATCGAATTGCACGCGGGCGCGTTCGGCCTGCCCTGGTTCAACCGCAGGACGTATACTCTGACGTCGGGTGTGGATCCGGCCGGCTCCGCCGCCTTGCCGCGGATTGACGGCGCGCGAAATTGAACCCGCGCCGCGATGTCGCGTCCCGTCACAGCTTGCTGTGCGACCCGTCGCAAAGCGCGCCCTTGCCGGAATGTTTGCAGCCGCAGAAATAGGCGGTTCCGGATTTTTCCGCCGTATAGGCGGTCGGCGCGAAGGTCGAGTCCTTATGCGAGCCGTCGCAGAAGGGCTGTTGGGCCGACAGGCCGCAGGCGCACCAATAGTAGGTTTTTCCCGCCTCGACTTCGACGGGGTAGGGCGCTTTCTGCGCGATCCTGGCTTCTGACATCGGTTTCCTCCTGGTTTTGCTCTGTTGGAGCCTTATAGGGCGGCCAGCGCCGCCAGAACCTTTGGCAAAAGTTCCGGCAAATCCTCGGCGATCAGGCCGACGCCAAAAACATTGGCGGCCTCGCCATGCAGCCAGACGGCGCAGCAGGCCGCCTCGAAAGCCGGCATGTTCTGCGCTAAAAGCCCGCCAATCAGCCCGGCCAGCACGTCGCCGGAGCCGGCTGTGGCCAGCGTCGGCGGCGCATTGGCGGCTATGGCGGCGCGCCCGTCGGGCGCCGCGACCACCGTATCTGGCCCCTTGAGCACGATCACGGCGCCGGTCGCGGTCGCGGCGGCGCGGGCGCGATCGATTTTGATTGTTGGAACAGATGATTGCTCGCATGTATCGCCGGCAGAGGATGATCTGGGCGCCTCATCCTCATTCAACACTTCAAGAAAAGTAGTGTTATGATTGAAAAGACGTAAAAATTCGCCTTCATGTGGCGTCAGAACCACGTGCGCCGCGCTGGCCTGGATCGCGATCGCCAGATTAGCGGACTCCCCTGAAAATGCGGTTAAGGCGTCGGCGTCGAGCACCAGGCCCAGCGGGCGCTCGGGCGTGGCGGCGGCGAGCAGGCTTTCGGCTATGTCCCGGGTTTTCGCTCCCGTCCCGAAAGCCGGGCCGAAAACGCAGGCGTTGAAACGGCGGTCGCTCAAAATTTCGCGCCAGTCGCCGGCGCTGTCGGCGGCGCGCAGCATGATGGCGGTGAGCTGGGCGGCGTTGACCGCCAGAGCCTCAGGGGGGCTGACCATGGTTACGAGACCGGCGCCGACGCGCAAGCCGGCGCGGGCGGCGAGCCGCGCCGCGCCGGTGCGGCAAGCCGGCCCCGAGGCGACCAGCAGATGGCCCCGCCCATATTTATGCCCGTCAATGCGCAAGGCCGGTTTCTGCGCCCGCCACAGGGCGGGGGCGTTCAAGAAAGTCTTGGGGGCGATCTCGGCCAGCACGTCTGGTTCAATGCCGATCTGGGTCAGATGCAGCGCGCCGCAGGCCAGCCGCCCAGGCAGCAGCAAGTGACCGGGTTTCAGGCGGAAAAAGGTCACTGTGGCCGTCGCCTGGATACAGCCGGAACCAATGGACCCCGTGGCGCCGTCGAGGCCGGAGGGCACATCCACGGCCAAGACCGGTTTCGCCGCCGCATTGATCCGCTCGACCGTGGCCAAAGCCCGTCCATCGAGCGGACGCGACAGGCCCGCGCCGAACAAAGCGTCGATGACCAGATCGGCCTTTGTCGGGTCCACTTCCTCCACCGCGACGGTTTCGCCCGGCCAGTCGGCAAAAGCCTGTCTGGCGTCGCCGCGCAAAAAGCGGGGATCGCCGAGCGCGCCGAGTTCGACGGCGAAACCCATGTCGCGCAGGAGGCGCGCGGCTACGTAACCATCTCCGCCATTATTGCCGGGCCCGCAGAACACCGCGACTTTTTGCCCGCCCTGGGCGCGCAAAAACTCGGCGGCGACAGCGGCGACATTTTTTCCCGCCTTGAGCATCAGCGCATAGCCGGGAACGCCCGCCGCAATGGTCGCGGCGTCGGCGCGCCCCATTTCCTCGGGAGTCAAAAGTTCGATGGGGAGATCGTCGAGCGCGGCCATGGCCGGAGTTTGAGCCGGCCCCGACCGAATTGCAATTGCGCCAAACACGCTTTTCCCCTAGGAGGCTGGCAATTCGATGGAGACCGAGCCATGACCGAAAAAAGCCCGCGCAATTTCTTCAAGCCGCTCGCCATTGGCGCGCCGGAGCCTTTTCGCGAATTGCCGGTGCGCGTCGAGCGCATGATCCATTTCATCCCGCCGCATCTGGAAAAGGTGCGCGCCAAGATCGGCGAGATCATCCCGACGGTCGATGTCATCCTCGGCAATCTCGAGGACGCCATTCCCGCCGACGCCAAGGAAGCCGCGCGCAAAGGTTTTATTGAACTGGCGAGCGCCCATGATTTCGGCTCCACCGGCCTGTGGACCCGGGTGAACTGCCTGAACTCGCCCTGGCTGCTCGACGATGTCAGCGAAATCGTCGCCGCTGTGGGCGACAAGCTGGACGTGATCATGCTGCCCAAGGTCGAGGGCCCCTGGGACATTCACTATCTCGACCAATTGCTGGCCCAGCTCGAAGCCCGCCATGGCGTGAAAAAGCCGATCATGATCCACGCCATTCTGGAAACCGCCGAAGGCGTGAAAAATGTCGAGAGCATCGCGCTGGCCTCGCCGCGCATGCATGGCATGAGCCTCGGCCCGGCCGATCTCGCGGCTTCGCGCGCGATGAAAACCACCCGCGTCGGCGGCGGCCATCCCGAATACAAGGTGCTGGCCGACGCCGAAGGCGACACGCCGCGCGTCAGCTATCAGCAGGACCTCTGGCATTACACCGTGGCCAAAATGGTCGACGCCTGCCAGAGCGCCGGCATCAAGTCTTTCTACGGCCCCTTCGGCGACATCGCCGATCTCGCCGCTTGCGAAGTGCAGTTCCGCAACGCCTTCCTGATGGGCTGCGCCGGCGCCTGGTCGCTGCATCCCAATCAGGTCGCCATCGCCAAGCGCGTGTTTTCGCCCGACCCCAAGGAAGTGGCCTTCGCCAAGAAAATCCTCGAAGCCATGCCCGACGGCTCCGGCGTCGCCATGATCGACGGCAAGATGCAGGACGACGCCACCTGGAAACAGGCCAAGGTCATGGTGGACTGCGCCAAGCAGGTCGCCGCCAAGGACCCGGAATTCGCCGCCGCCTACGGGTTTTAAGCGACAAAACCTAGCTCTTCTTGGAGGCGGCCTTCTTCCTGGAGGCCGCCTTTTTCTTTTTCTTCGCCTTCAGCTCGGCCTCAGCGTCGGCGATCAGCGCCGCGCGGTTGGGCGTGGGCTTGCCGACCCGCTTCAGCCGGTTGTGGTCTCTGTGCTCGAAAAGCGCTTCCTGGCCGCGAAGCTTGAGAAAAGTGGTCTGGTCATAGGACCAGGTCCCGTCCTCATGCTTGGTCACCTTGATGCGGAATTCCTCTGTGCGAAAGGCGTGTTCGAGGAAGGGGTTCGAGCAAATGCCATTGACGGTCTCGCCGCGCTTGGCCACCAGCTCGAATGTTTTCGCGTCGGCGCTGGCCTTGCCGACGGCCAAGGCGGTCTGTCCGCGCGGGATGGTCAGGGTGAGCATAACGGTCTCGGTGGCCGGCTCCCACAGCCAATAGCCGACCTGATCGTGAAAGGCCCCGTCCTCGCCGCGCTTGAGCACCTGCTGGTGGTAGCGCAACCCGTAAAAAAATTGCGGACCATTGGATTGCGGATCGATCGGCTGCAACTCGACATGATCGGTGAAGACGCTGGTCTCAGGCCCCTCCGCCTTGGGCGCGACATCCTCGCCGCGCCGGCCGCGCCACAGGCCGGCCATGCCGCTCAGCGGCCCGAGATGGTCGAGCGTATGCGGGTCGATAGCGTCGTTTTCGGTGAAAATGTCTTTTGGAAACTTACTCATATCCGCCTCGCCGGCCGCAGTTTCAGCCAAGCGGAGACTAGCCCCGGCGCCAGCGCACGGCAAGCGCGGCGAAGCTCCCGGCTCGGATCGCAAAAAAGCGCGTGATCGTCACCGGGCGAAGGACGTTTTGGGATGAGAAAATGGTGCCGGATGAGGGGATCGAACCCCCGACCTTCGGTTTACAAAACCGCTGCACTACCGCTGTGCTAATCCGGCGCGGGCTCTCTGCTAAAGCATATTCCCGAAAAGTTGAAGGGTTTTCGAAAAAGAATGTGCTTGGCCGAACGGCGCGCGCTGGGGCGGCAACCGGCGGCAAAATCAGCCTTTCGCCTTCAACGCGGCGCGCGCCAGAGACAGCGCCACGGCGCAGGCGTTGGAGACGTTCAGGCTCTTGATCGCGCCGGGCATGTCGAGCCGCGCCAGCACGTCGCATTTCTCCCGGCTGAGCCGGCGCAGGCCCTTGCCCTCGGCCCCGAGGACCAGAACCACCGGCGCCTGGAGCACCGTGTCCTCCAGGCTCGCCGGCCCTTCCGAATCGAGACCGACGCGCAAAAATCCGGCCTCGCCGAGCTGGTCGAGGGCGCGGGCGAGATTGACCACTTCGATCAAGGGAACATGTTCGAGTCCGCCGGACGCCGTCTTGGCGAGCACGCCGGAAAAATCCGGGGCGTTGCGCTCGGTGACAACAACCGCGTCCACGGCGAAGGCCGCGGCGCTGCGCAGGATCGCGCCGACATTATGAGGATCGGTGATCTGGTCCAGCGCCAGCACCAGCCCGGATTTGACTTCGATATCGGCGATGTCGAGCGCCGGCAGGGGGCGCGCCTCCAGCATCGCGCCCTGATGCACGCAATCGCGGCCGAGCCGCGCGTCGAGGGCCTCCGGCGGGACAATATGGACGGCGACTCCCGAGGCGGCGATCTCCTCGCCGAGCTTTTCGGCGGCGGCGGGGCTGGCGAACAGGTCGAGGCATTTGCGCCTTTTGGCGCGCAAGGCCTCGCGCACGGCGTGATAGCCGTGGAGCACCGCCAGTTCGGCGGAGGGGCGGCGGAAGGCGGGCGCGTCGCCGCTGACGGCGGGGCGCGGCGAAGCCTGCGGCCTGTCGCGCCCGGACCTGCCGTGCTCGGGCCTGTCGCGCATCGGGCCAGATGGCCGCCGGTCCTTGTCCCTGGGCTGAAAATTCTTGCCGCCGGCCACTGGCGGTTTCCCGGATTTTTTCATGCCGCTGTCCTGTCATGGCGAGGCGTTTTTGTCCACGCGCCCGGCAGCTTTTTAGCAGTTGACATAAATCCGCGATATGCGCATAAGGCCCCCCACGAAACGGCCCCGGCTCACGGGGCTTTTTCGTCACCGGCGCAAGCCGGCGCGCCGGGCTCGCTCGGCGATGCTGTCTTAGGTCGGCGATGCCGGCTTATGTCGGCGATGGGAGAGTGTCCCGAGCGGCAAAGGGGGGGGACTGTAAATCCCCTGGCTATGCCTTCGTAGGTTCGAGTCCTACCTCTCCCACCATTTCCCTCCACGATAAAAATTCAGCGCTCAGGCCATGCCTTGCGCGCGCGCTCACGCCACGGCGA
Source organism: uncultured Alphaproteobacteria bacterium (assembly GCA_963804045.1). Taxonomy (GTDB): domain Bacteria; phylum Pseudomonadota; class Alphaproteobacteria; order Rhizobiales; family Beijerinckiaceae; genus Rhodoblastus. The sequence goes on from CAWDOR010000008.1 coordinate 41,378, forward strand.
GGCGTTCCGCCAATTCGGTCACATCGTCCCAGTTCAAATGCCGGAGTCCTGCGGCCGTCGCCACTTGAAGTCCGTCCTGGGCGACGGCGGCGGAAAACTCGATGTCGGCTCCGACCGGGCTCAGATAAATGGCGTCGTTGCGTCGCCAGTCATGGGCGAGGGCGGTGAAGGCGCGCGACAGGGTCCGGCCCTCCTCGAGGGTCAGATCGAAATAGATTTGCTCGCTCAGCATCATCCGCAACATTGGCCCGAGCATCCGATGCGATATGCGTTTGACGAGGGGATAGCTCATGGCGCTTCGCTCCCTTGGGTCTCGCCTCGGCGTGACAAAGGCCAGGCCGAGGCCGCGCTCAAAGCGCCCGGACCTGTTCCGGCCTGGCGATGAACTCCAGGCGGTCGGCTTGATCGAAATCCGCGATGGACACATCGAAGACAAAGCGGTTCGCGTACCAGAAATTGGCGTAGGGCAGGAACATCCCGCTCGACGCCAGCGTGGCCAATCGCCGAGCGCCGGCGAAGAGAATGGCTTCGAAGCCGCCCGCGCCGGCCGGCGCCGCCGTATTGTCGCCGAAAACCTCGAACTGGATGAAAAATTTGGCGGAAGGGACGCCGGCCTCGGCCGTCTTGATCCCTATCGCGCGAATATCCTGAAAGCGGCGACCGATGGCGCCGTCGGCCAAATGCTGCGCATGCTCATGCGCGCGCGCCTTTTTGACCACGGCGTCATCGGTCAAAGGTGCGCCTAAATCGGCCAGGCCGGTTGGTTTGGCCACAGCCAAAGCCAGGGGGACTCGGCTTTCCTGAAGTAAAGGCAAGATCGGCTCCTGTCATTTTCCATGTTGGAAACCCGACCAAAGCGCGGGTCCGACCGGCGTTACGCATTTTGCGCGCCAAATCACCACGCTCCGAAGGCGGGCGCCGACTGAATTGACTCAGGACAATTGACAAGCGCCGCGGGAAGCGGTTGACATTGGTCAATGATGGAGCTTTTGCGCAAATCTCGAGGGAAGGCGCTGGTCGCGGCACTTTACGCCGTGGCCATGCTGGCGCTCGGCTTCGCCCATCATCAGCGCGCCGCCGTTTCGCCCGGCGCGGAACTGGCGGCGCTGGTCCTTCAGGACGGCGGCCAGATTCCGCTCTGCGCGTCCGGCGAAAATGGCTCCGGCGCGCCCACATCCGGCCACGCCCAAGCGATCTGCGACGCCTGCCTGCTGACCGCCGCGCCTGGCGCTCCGGCCGCGCCGCCCGTGGTCTGCGCGCCCGCGCGGCTTTCGGCCCGGCTGGCGATCGTCGCCCAGCCGACCTCCGCCGCGAAAGCCTTTGTTCACGCGCCGCAGTCGCGCGGTCCTCCCCAGGCCTGAGTCTTTCAAGAGCCCGCCTTTTTTCGCACAGGCGAAAAGACAATGGCGCCGAGGCTCGTCTCCAGGCCGTTCGCCCGACCCATGCGCCGGGCGTCATTCCCCAGAATTGCAAAGGTTTCGTCATGGAAGCCATTTTTCCGCCACTCGGCGCCTGCCAGCCAGTCGCGGCTGCGCTCGCGCCTGTCCTCCCGCCGCGCCGCCTCGCCAAACTCTTGCGGCCCGCGCCGCTCTCCCTGAGCGCCCATGAATATTTGTTCGTCGAAGGCGACGTCGCCCGCCAGGCGTTTGTCGTCGAAAGCGGAGCCGTCATGGTGCTGCGCGGCCTCCCCGACGGCCGCCGGCAAATTCTCGACATCGCCGGTCCCGGTCGCATTGTCGGCCTGGCCGGCGAAAGCCGCCACGATTGCTCGGCCATCGCCTTGCAGCCATCGACCGCGAGAGCGCTGGAGTCCTCCCCTTCGGCGGATGTCATGCTCGCCGAAATCCACAGGCTGCGCGATCTGGCCACACTGCTCGGCCGCAAGACGGCGCAGGAACGGCTCGCGAGTTTCCTGCTGGAAATGATGGGCGAGGCTTTCGATCTGTCGAAACGGCTCGACTTTCCCGTGAATCGGCAGGAGATCGCCGATTATCTCGGTCTGGCCCTGGAAACCGTGTGCCGCAATTTCGTCGCGCTGAGGAAACGCGGCCTGATCGCCCCGGCCAGCCGCGAAAGCGTGTTCATCCGCGACGTCGCGGGCCTGCGGCGCATCGCCAGCGGCGCGCAAGCCGCCGCCTGAGAACCGCCGACAAACAAGAGGAGCCTCCGATGAAACGTCTCGCTGTCCTGGCGCTGGCGTTGGGCCTTTCCGGCCCTGTTCTGGCGCATGAATACAAGATCGGCGATCTCGTCGTTCATCATCCCTGGGCCAACCCCACGCCCAAGGGCGCCGATGTCGGCGCGGGCTATCTGGCGATCGACAATGCCGGCAAGAGCGCGGACCGGTTGATCGCCGCCACGGCGGAAAACGCCGCTCGCGTCGAAATCCATGAAATGTCCATGGCCGACGGCGTGATGAAAATGCGCGAATTGCCTACGGGATTGGAGATTCCCGCCGGAGGCGAGGTCGAGCTGAAGCCGGGCTCCTATCATCTGATGCTGCTGGGCCTGAAACAGCCGATCGTCGCCGGCGTCCGCTTCAAGGGGACGCTGACTTTCGAACACGCCGGCAAGACCGAGGTCGAATTCGCCACGGAAGCCGAGGGACATGCCCGTCACGATCGCTGACCAGACTGGCGCGCCGGCAAAAGCGGCGCGCCGCCGCGCCGCCTTTTCGCTCGCCAGTCTGGCTGGCCTGTCATTTGTCGTGCTGTTCGGAGTCTGGCTGCTGGTCGCCGCCGGTCCGCCGCCCTCGGCGCAAGCGCCCGCACCGGGTTTCAGCCTCCACGGGCTCGACGGCGGCCGAGTCGAGCTCGCCTCATTACGTGGACGACCGTTCGCCATGTTCTTCGGCTTCACCAATTGTCCGGTGGTCTGTCCGACGACCATGCGCGAAATTTCGGATTGGCTGGCCGACCTCGGCGAAGAGGGCCGGGATTTCCGCGTCTATTTCGTCACCCTCGACCCCGCGCGCGACACGCCGGAAAAGTTGAGGGACTATCTCGGCTATTTCTCGCCCCGGCTGGTCGGGCTGACGGGCAGCGACGCGGAGGTCGCCGCCGCCGCGAAAACGCTTGCGGTCTATTACCGCAAGATCCCCACCAGCAGCGGCTATACGCTGGAGCATAGCGCGCTGATCTATCTGTTCGACGCCCAGGGTTTTATGCGCGGACAACTTGTCTATGGCGGCGATCGCGGCGCGGCGCTGGTCAAATTGCGGGCGCTGATCGGCGGCAAATGATCGCACGCCCGGGTCAGCGGCCGCCGGCGGCTGACGCAAATTTGTCACAGCCGATGAGATTTTTCCCGGCCGTGCGGCTCATTGACTTTTGGCAAGGACATGCGCCGAGACGCCTGTTAACCGCTTGTTCACAATTGGAGGCTTTGTCGTGGCTTGGCGTCGGACCCTCGCGGTCCCCTTGGTCTTTCTTCTGGCTCTGCTGGCGCAGCTCTACGCGCCGGTCGGGTCGAGTCTGGCCATCGGTCGGGCGCAAACTGGCGCCGCAACCGCCGCAGGGTCCTGCGCGTTTCATGCGCAAGCCCATGCGAACACAGCGCGGAACGGAACTCAAAAAAACGCGCCGCATTCGCCCGGCGCCTGTTGCGATCTCTGCGAATTCGTGTTTTCCGGCGCGGCGGCGGTCGCTTTCGACACGCCGAAGCTCGAATTTCATCCGGCGCCGGCGCGGCCGGTGGTCTGGACTTCGGCCCCGTCTCGGCTCGCGCCCGCCTTGCGCCTGGAAACGGCCCAGGCCCGCGCCCCTCCTGCTGCCGGCTGACTTCCGCGCCTGCCAAGCTAAAGCTGGCGCAACGGCATGAGTCCGCCACGAAGTTTCGGCCCGCGCGTCAAAAACGCGCCGCCGTCCCGGAATCCCGAGTTTGAAAGTCCAAGATCATGACACGCATCACCACCCTGCTTCTCGCGGGCGTCTCGCTGCTGCCCTGCGCCGCTTATGCGCAGCAGGCGGCGGGTCCGCTGCCTGACGTCAATGTTTACGCCGCCGGCGCCGCCGGTGCTGGCGCGCCCGCCACGCCTGGCGCAACCACGGTCACGGCGAAGGACATCGCCAATTTCACGCCGCGCAGCAGCGACGCCGCGCAGGCGCTGAGCAATACGCCCGGCGTGACTTTCTACAGCGCCGGCGGCGTCTCCAGCCTGCCGTCAATTCACGGCTTCAACGACGACCGCAACACCATCGTGCTCGGCGGCGTGCCGATCACCGCCGCCTGCGCCAATCACATGAATCCGCCCTTGTCCTACATCGATCCCGCCGCCATCGGCCTGGTCGAGGTGTTCACGGCCAATGTCCCGGTCAGCAAGGGCGGCGACGCCATCGGCGGGGCGATCCTGGTCACGCCGCGCGCGCCGGTCTTCGCCACTCCCGGGGCGACCGGCCCCTTCGGCCCCGGCGTGATCGCCTCCGGCTCGATTTCCAGCTCGTTCCGCAGCAATGGCGGCGGCTTCAGCCTGTCGGGCCACGCCAATGTCGCGACCGAGCATTTCAGCCTGACCTATGACGGCGCCTGGGCCAAATCCGGCGATTATCACGCCGGCGGCGGCGCCCTGGTGCGCTCGACCGAATATGAGGCGACCAACCATGCGGCGACGCTCGCCTATCAGAACGACGGCCAAACTCTCGCCTTCCGTTACGCTTACCAGTACATCCCCTATCAGGGCTTCGCCAATCAATTCATGGATATGCTTGGGAACAACGCCAATACCTACGATCTCTCGTACAAGGGCGGCTATGGCTGGGGCAAACTTGAGGCCAACGCCTATTACCACATCACCCAGCACTACATGAACTTCCTGCCGGATCGCGTGAACGCCGTCACGACGCCGCAAAGCGGCATGCCGATGTATGTCAACGATCAGGATTACGGTTACAAGATCAAGGCTGAAATCGGCGCCGGCAAGGACGATTTGGTCCGCGTCGGCAACGAATTGCACCTTCAGCGGCTCAACGAATGGTGGCCGGCGCCGGCCAGCATGATGATGGGATCGCCGCCGATGCCGAACATGATGTGCTGCAATACATTCGTCAACGTCAACAACGGCCAGCGCGACGTGCTCAGCACCTATGTCGAATGGGAGCGCCGCTGGAACAGGGAATGGTCGACCTTGCTCGGCCTGCGCAACGACACGGTGTGGATGAACGCCGGCGACGTCCAAGGCTACAATACATCGACGCTGGCCAGCAAAGGCGGCTATGGCGCGGATTCGGCGGCGTTCAACGCGCAAGATCACGCCAAGACCTTCGTCGATTTCGACGTCACCGCCTTGGCGCGTTACACGCCGAGCGCCAATGCCGGTTATGAGTTCGGCTATACGCTCAAGCAGCGCGCGCCGAGCATTTACGAACTCTACGCCTGGTCAAAGGGTGCGATGGCGTCCGACATGATCGGCTGGTTTGGCGACGGCAATGGCTATGTCGGCAATCTCAACCTCAAGCCGGAAACCGCGCACACGATCTCGCTGACCGGACAATGGAGCGATCCGACCGGGAAGAACTGGAACGTCAAGCTGACGCCCTACTATTCCTATGTGGAGAATTATATCGACGTTAACGTGCTGAGCACGAGCGCGACCAACAATTTGCTGCAATTCGCCAATCACGACGCGCAGCTCGCGGGCTTCGACTTTTCGGGACGCGCCTTGATCTTGCAGGACAAGGAGATCGGCGATGTCTCGATTTCCGGCCTCGCCGGCTATAATTACGGGCGGCGGATCGACGGCTATTACCTCTATCACATGATGCCGTTCAACGGCAAAGTGGCGCTGGAGGACGCGATCGCGGTCGGCGATGGCAGGCTGACCACGGCTTTCGAAGTCAAGGCGGCCGCCGCCAAGACCAATGTCGAAACCCTCCGCAACGAGCCGTCCACGCCCGCCTATGCGGTGATGGGCCTGCGCGCGTCCTATGAATACAAGAATCTGCGCTTCGACCTGGGCCTCGATAACATCGCCGACAAGCGCTATTTCGAGCCTCTCGGCGGCATAGACATAGCCGACTGGCGGTCGGCGGGCAGGCCCGTTTCGATGTGGGACCAGCCGCTCGCCGCCATGGGCCGCACACTCTATGGCGGCGTGACCGTCAAGTTCTGATCATCTGGACGCTCGCGCTTCGGCGCGGGCGTCTTCCTTTGTCCGTCCGCGATTTTGGTGTTTTCCCAAATCGCGGCTGAGAGCCTGACAATCGAAAGCAGGGGGAAACCATGACCAAATTTTCGCACCTTTTGGCGGCTGGCGTCGCTTTCGCGCCCTTTGCCGCTTATGCGCAGCAGGCGGCGGGCCCGCTGCCCGACGTCAATGTCTATGCCGCGGGCCTCGGCTCGAGCTCGAGTTCGAGCTCCAGCGCCAGCCCCGCCAGCCCCGCCGCCTCGGGCGCGACCACGGTGACGCCGCAGGACATCGCCAATTTCACCGCGCGCGGCAATGACGCGGCGCAGGTTCTGAGCAACACCCCCGGCCTGAGCTTCTACACCGGCGGCGGCGTCTCCAGCCTGCCGGTCATTCATGGCTTCAACGACGATCGCAACACCATCGTGCTCGGCGGCGTGCCGATCACCGCGTCTTGCGCCAACCACATGAATCCGGCGCTGTCCTATATCGATCCCGCCGCCATTGGCGTGGTCGAGGTGTTCACGGCCAATGTCCCCGTCAGCAAGGGCGGCGACGCCATCGGCGGCTCGATCCTGGTGACGCCGCGCGCGCCGGTCTTCGCCGCCGCCGGTCCCGCCGGCCCTGGCGCGACCGGCCCCTTCGGTCCGGGCGTGCTGGTGTCCGGCTCCATGTCGGGCTCCTTCCGCTCCAATGGCGACGGTTTCGGCGTCGCCGGCCATGTGAGCATGGCGACCGAGCATTTCAGCCTGCAATATGACGGCGCCTGGAGCAAATCCGATAATTACAGGGCCGGCGGCGGCTTCGGCGCGGTCGCCGCGTCGCGTTACAACGCCGATAATCATGCGGCGACGCTGTCCTACCGCAACGACGATCAGCTCATATCCTTCCGCTACGCCCATCAGGCGATCCCCGTTCAGGGCTTCCCCAATCAGTGGATGGACATGATGGGGAACAACGCCAATATTTTCGACCTGTCCTACAAGGGCGGCTTCGCCTGGGGCCGGCTGGAGGCCAGCGCCTATTACCGCATCACCCAGCATTACATGAACTTCCTGGCCGAGAAGAATGGCGGCGTCGACGCCACGCCGCAGGACGGCATGCCCATGTATGTCAACGGCCAGGACTTCGGCTACAAGGTCAAGGCCGAGATCGACGTCGCCAAGGACGATCTGCTGCGCGTCGGCAACGAGTTGCACATGCAGCGGCTCAATGAATGGTGGCCGTCGCCGACCACGATGATGGGCATGCCCAACACCATGCCCGGCTGGATGTGCTGCGGAACCTATACCAACGTCAACAATGGCCAGCGCAACGTGCTCTCCACCTATGTCGAATGGGAGCGCCGCTGGTCGAAGGAATGGTCCACCCAGCTCGGCCTGCGCAACGATACGGTGTGGATGAACACCGGCAAGGTCCAGGGCTACAACAATGTGCCCGGCGATGGCTTTGTCGAGGACGCCACGGCCTTCAACGCCCAGGATCACGCCAAGACCTTCGTCAATTTCGACGTCACGGCGCTCGCGCGCTACACGCCGAGCGCCGCCGCGGCCTATGAGTTCGGCTATACGCTCAAGCAGCGCGCCCCGAGCATCTACGAACTCTTCGCCTGGTCGACCAACCCCATGGCCTCCGCGATGATCGGCTGGTTCGGCGACGGCAACGGCTATGTCGGCAATCTCAATCTGAAGCCGGAAACCGCGCACACGATTTCGTTCACGGGCCAGTGGGGCGACCCGACCGGCAAGGCCTGGAACGTCAAGCTGACGCCCTATTATTCCTATGTTCAGAATTATATCGACGTCAATAATCTGGGCGCGAGCATGATGGGCGTCGGCAATATTCTGCAGTTCGCCAATCACGACGCCCAGCTCGCCGGCTTCGACCTGTCGGGCCGCGCGCTCGTCTATCAAAGCAAGGATATCGGCGATGTCTCGATTTCCGGCGTCGTCGGCTATACCTACGGGCGGCGCCTCGATGGCTATTATCTCTATCACATGATGCCGTTCAACGCGAAGCTCGCGCTGGACGACGCGATCATGCTCGGCGGCGGCCGGCTGACCACGGCCTTCGAAGTCCGGGCGGTCGCCGCCAAGACCAATGTCGAAACGCTGCGCCTGGAGCCGTCCACGCCCGGCTTCGCCGTGATGAACCTGCGCGCCTCCTATGAATACCAGAACCTGCGCTTCGATCTCGGCGTCGAGAACCTGGCCGACAAGCTCTATTACGAGCCGCTCGGCGGCATAGACATTGGCGACTACGACGCGGGAAAAATAATGACCTGGGGCCAGCCGCTCGCGGCGCAAGGCCGCACCGTCTATGGCGGCGTGACCGTCAAGTTCTGAACGCGTTCCCAACAGCAAAGGCCGGCGCCTCCCGCCGGCCTTTTTGCGCCCGAATATTTTCGCGCAGGTCGGGCCTCGCCTCGGCGGCGCGGCCGGATTTGCGCCGAACCCAATGCTCCCGCCGATCTTTGTCACTTTTTTGCCGCAGTCCCGGCAAATCAGGCGGAGGTTTGACAAAAGACAAGCGCGGATCATCGACTTGTCTGGTCGTCGATGTTAACGAATTGTTAGGATTTGGAGAAAAATTTGCCCCGCGCCCGGACCCGATTTCTGCCGCTTTTCGTGATCGCGCTGCTGGCGCTGATCGCGGCGCCGGCGTTTTCGGCCCTGTCCATGGCGCGCGTCTCCACCGGCGCCGCTGGCTTCGCCCCGATTTGCGATACGCTTGGCGGTTTAGACCATCCTGAGCAAACCCCGGCGCCGGGCCATGCCGCGCATGATTGCTGCACGCTCTGTGGCTTCGTCGCTTTCGGCGCCGCCCCGCCGCCGCCGGATTTTTCCTCGATCGATCATCCCGTCGCCGTCAGCCTCGCGGTTTGGATTGTCCGCGCGGAGCGGCTGACTTACGGCGCTGTCCGCGCCCGCGCCCAGGCAAGGGCGCCGCCGCTTCACTCCTGAACCGATGAATAGGGCCTGCGGCTGAGCCGCTCCAGGCCGTTTGTCTTCACGTGTTCGCCGAAAAAATTCGGCTGGGGAGTTTTTCATGTTTCGTCGTTCCTTGTCGCGCCGCGTCAGCGCGCTCGCCCTCACCTATGCGCTCGCCGCGACGGCGCAGATTCACGCCGCCCGCGCCCAGGACGCGCTGCCCGAAATCGATGTCAGCGCCGATCGCGTCGCCGCGCCGCGCCAAAGCGCCGCCCCCGCGCAAAATCCGGGCTGGGGCGTCGGCGGCGCGCAGGGCGAGCCCTTGCCGCCCAGCGCCGTGCCCGACAATGTGCCGGCGACCATCTCGACGCTGACGCCGACCCAGATTCAGGAGAAGGTCAACGCCATGGATGTGATGGAGGCGGTGAAATACATGCCCTCCATCGAAGTGCGCGAACGCTATCTCGGCGACCGCAACGGCATTCTCGCGACCCGCACGACCGGCACGGTCTCCAGCGCGGAATCGCTTGTCTACGCCGACAGCCTGCTGCTCTCCAACCTGCTGGGCAACAGCTATTCCTGGCCGCCGCGCTGGGACATGGTCTCCTTGCCGGAATTGCAGCGCGTCGACATGATCTATGGACCGTTCTCGGCGCTCTATCCCGGCAATTCCATGGGCGGCGTGATGACCCTGACCACGCGCATGCCCAACACGTTTGAATATCATTTCGCCATTCGCGGCACGCTGGAGGATTTCAACCTCTATGGGACGCGCCAGAGCAATCCCGGCGGCGACATCAGCATCGCCATGGGCGACAAATTCGGCGATCTGCATTGGTGGCTGTCCTGGGATCATCTCGACGCCTTCGGCCATCCCATGAGTTTCGACACCGATGACACGCCGCTCTACAACAAGACCACGCAGCCCAGCGGCGGCGGCTATACCGCGGCTGAAGTCGGCGCCGCCGTGGCCGCCAAAGCGCCCAAGGTCACCGGCTATTTCCAGGACATAGATCCGACCACCGGCCTGTCGCGCTATGTCCTGGGCGCCTATAGCATCGACCATTCGACTCAGGACATGGGCAAGATCAAGCTGACCTACGACATCACGCCGACATTGCACGCCAGCTATGTCGCGGGACTCTGGGGCCTGCAATCCAACACCTCGACCCAGAGCTACATCACCAACACGGCGACCGGCGCGCCGGTTTACAATGTCTCGAACTCCAGTTCCTCCAACTATGTGAACATCAACGGGACCTATTACAAACTCTCCGGCCTCGATCCCTCCACGGCCTCTGCCCTGCACCTGATGCAAGGCTTCGACCTGAAGAGCGACACCAAAGGCCCCTTCGACATCGACGCCAGCTTCAGCACCTACGACTATCTGCGGGACCGCAGCCTGTCGGCGCTTTATTACGGCTACGACACGCAGGGCCAGAACACCCAGCTCGACAACACCGGCTGGCGCACCGCCGATCTGCGCGGCGTCTGGCGGCCGGACGCCGACGCGCTGGGCAAGCACGAAGTCTCCTTCGGCGGCCACTTCGACACTTATTTCCTCGAGCAGACCGTCTTCAATACCGGAACCACCTCGGCGACCGGCTCGTCGGGCTGGGATTCGCAGCCCAATGGAACCGTGGCCAGCGGCTCCGGCGGCCGCACCAACACCGAGGCGCTCTATCTCCAGGATGTCTGGAGCTTCCAGCCCAAATGGAAGCTGACCCTGGGCGGACGCGAGGAATTCTGGCAGGCGCTGAACGGCTATATCCTGCCGGCGCCGACCAGCTATGCGCTGCCCGGCAATCAATCGCTGTCCTCCTTCTCACCCAAGGCGGCGTTGGCCTGGCAGGCGAAGAACGATCTGCTGCTGCGCGCCTCCTTCGGCGAGGCCTATCGCTATCCGACGGTTACCGAGCTCTACCAGTCGATCAGCAACAGCAGCGCCACCGTCATTCCCGATCCCAGCCTCAAACCGGAACACGTCCGATCCTATGATCTGACAGCGGAATACGCCTTCGCCCCCGGCGCGCTGGCGCGTCTGACCGGCTTCCGCGAGGACCGTTCCAACGCGATCTTCTCGGAGTCCAATTACGCGTCCACGCCGGTCGTCACCGAGACGCTCAATGTCGGCAATGTCTGGATCATGGGCGTCGAGGCGGGGCTGGCGAGCCGCAACTGGATGGTTCAGGGCCTGGATATCGACGGCAGCGTGACCTACGCCGACAGCAAGCTCACCTCGGATCCGGCCTCGCCGCTGCTGGTCGGCGCGCAATGGCCGCGCATTCCCAAATGGCGCGCGCGCATCGCCCTGACCTATCATCCGACCAGCAAATGGGCGCTGTCGGCCGGCTTCCGCTATTCCTCGGGCGCGCTCACCAGCCTGCCGTCGCTGAGCGTCACGCCGGGCGCCGCCTTTTCGAGCATGATCATCAATAATTACGGCGCGATCAGCGAATATATGGTGCTCGACCTGAAGGCCTCCTACAAGATCGACAGGCAATGGACGGCGTCGCTGGGCGTCGACAATATGACGGACTGCAAATATTTCGTCAGCCCGCATCCCTATCCGCAACTCACTGGCTTCGCCGAACTCCGCTACGATTACTGAGCGCTCGTCGTCTCCATCGACGGACGGGCGCGCCCGTCCGTCCTCCAGCTTTCACGAGGACGCGATGACCTCACAAATGCAAAACGAAGCGCCAAGCGCGAAAAAACTGCGCCTGTCCTATGCGACCGTCTGGCGCTGGCATTTCTACGCCGGATTGTTCTGCCTGCCTTTCGTGCTCTGGCTGTCCATCACCGGGCCGATCTATCTGTTCAAGCCGCAGATCGACGCCTGGGCCGACCGCGCCTATGACTCGCTCGACATTTCCGGGCCGCTCGCGCCGCCTTCGGCCCAGGTCAAGGCGGCGCTGGCCGCCGTGGCCAACTCCTCTTTCAACGCCTATGAACTGCCCCAGCGCCCAACAGCGCTGCGCGGGTGCTGGTGCGGCGCGGGGGCGAGCTGTTTCGCGTCTATGTCCATCCGCAAAGCCTGCAAGCGCTCGATGTCGCGCCGGAAGCCTCGCGCTTCACCCGCATCCTGTTCCTGCTGCATGGCGAGCTGTTGCTGGGAACGCCCGGCTCGATGCTGGTCGAACTCGCCGCCTGCTGGGCCATCGTCATGATCGTCACCGGCGTTTACCTGTGGTGGCCGCGCGAGGGCGCCGGGCTGGGCGGTCTGCTCTATCCGCGCGTAAACCTGCCGGGCCGCGCCTGGTGGAAGGATTTGCACGCGGTCGCCGGTTTCTGGGTCGCCGCCTTCACGCTGTTCCTGCTGATCACCGGATTGCCCTGGGCGTCGAACTGGGGCGCGATGTTCAAGGCGGCGCGCCAGCTTGGCTCCAGCGTCGCCATCCAGCAGGACTGGACGACGGGCAGCGCCGGCGAAAAAGCCGCGCTGCTGGCGCAGGGCGGAGACCATGGAGGCGAACACGGCGGCGAACATGCGGGACACAGGCATGGCGGCGGCGCATGGGCGTCGCGGCGCCTGGGCGTCAGCCTGACGCCGGAGCAATATGACCAGCTCGACCGCATCGTCCCCAAGGCTTCGGCGCTGAATTTGGCTTTTCCCGCGCTGATTTCGGCGCCCAACGCATCGAACCCGTTGTGGACGGCGCGCTCAGACGCGCAAAAGCGCCCCTTGCGCGAAACTGTGCGCTTCAACGCCGCGGGCGAAATGGTCGCCGACGAGAAATTCGCGGATCGTCCCTTCCTCGACCGCCTCATCGGCTACGGGATCGCCATTCACGAGGGCCAGATGTTCGGCTGGTTCAATCAGGCCTTGGGCGTGTTTACCGGCCTGGGCCTGATCGCCACCGTGGTCAGCGGTTTTGTGATGTGGCTGTCGCGCCGCCCCAAGGGCAAAATCGGCGCCCCGGCGCGCGCCGCGCAAGGCCTGCCCGGCTGGGGGCTGGCCGCGACCATCGTCCTCCTCGGTCTCGTGCTGCCCCTGCTCGGCGCCTCGCTGCTGCTGGTTCTCGCGCTGGAACGCTGGATTTTCCCCAGAATTCCCGGCCTGAACCGCTTCCTTGGCCTGGCTCCGTCTGCTACCGCCGCTGGCTGAGCTCGGGAGTTTTTCCCGTCCCGGCGCGCTGGCCAAGGCCAGCCGCCGGGGCTAGTCTTTGACCCAAATCGACGGAAATCCGCCACGCGGACCGTCCAATGAGGACATGCAATGGATTCCCTGACGCTTTCGCCCCTCGCGCTCTTCCTCCAGGCGGGGCTGGTCGGCAAATCGGTGATGGCCGTGCTGGCCCTGGCCTCGGTCTGGTGCTGGCTGCTGATCGTCGAGGCCGTGTTCGGCCTGAAACGCCTGTCGGGCGCGCTGCGCGACCCCCAGGCGCCGCTGCTCGCCGAGGCCGACGCCCAAGGCGCCGATGAGGCGAAAATCCGCATCGCCGGCGAGACCGTGTCCGAACGGCGCGGCCGCGTCGCCGAAAAGCTGACCCGCGCCCATGTCGAAGTGCTGATGCAGGCCGAAGGCGGGCTGGCCAATCTCGCGGTGATTTCCTCGGTGTCGCCCTTCGTCGGCCTGTTCGGCACGGTCTGGGGGATCATGGCCAGCTTCGTCGGCATAGCCGCGGCGCGCGACACCTCGCTGGCCGTGGTCGCGCCGGGCATAGCCGAGGCGCTCGCCGCCACGGCCTATGGGCTGGCCGCCGCCATTCCCGCCTCCATCGCCTATAACCGGCTCGGCGCGGCCTTTTCCAGCCTGGGGCAAAAGCTGGTGCATCGCGCCGCCGACCGCGCCGCCGATCTCACCCGCGCCGCCTGAGGAGTTTGAGGTCATGGCCGGAGCGCCGCAACAAACCAATGGCCGTGCTGGCTTTTTCCGCCCCCAGGCCGACATCAATGTGACGCCGCTGGTCGACGTCATGCTGGTGCTGCTGATCATTTTCATGGTCACCGCGCCGCTGCTCGCCACCGGCGTAAAAGTCGATCTGCCGCAGGCCCAGGCGGCGAAACCGCTCGATCCCAAGGAGCCCGTGGTCGTCGCCATCGACCGCGACGGCAAGGTGGCGCTGGGGGCCGAGCAGGTGGAGCGCGCCGATCTCGTCGCGCGCGTAAAACTGGCGCTGGGCGACGATCTCACCCGTGTCGTCCACCTGCGCGGCGACAAGGAGGTCGCCTTCGGCCAGATCGTCGCCGTCATGGACGAGCTGGCGCATAATGGCGTGGTTCATCTGGCGATTGTCACCGATCCCAGCACGCGCGCGCCGGAGCTGAAGCCGTGAGCGCCGCCGCTTGCGCCGAGTCCGAGCCGCAGGCCGCGCCGGCGCTGCGGCCCGTCTGGCTGCGGCCCTTGGCGCTGGCGGCGATTCTCGCCGCCCATGGCGCGCTGCTGTTCGCCGTCCGCGCCAATGTCGAGCCGCCGCCCTCGCTCGAATCCCTGGAAGTTTCGCTGGTTCCGCTTGGCGACGCGCCGCAGGATCAAATGGCGCAGGAGGAGATCAAGCCGCAGCCCGAACCGCCGCCGCCCCCTCCGCCGCCGCCGCAACAGGCCGAACTGACCGCGCCGCCGCCGGAGCAGATCGCCCCGCAGGCCCCGCCGCTGCCGGTCGCCAAGCCCAAACCGATCGTCAAGCCGAAACCCAAGCCGGTGGTCGAGGAAGAGGACGACGAGCCTTCTCCGGCTGAATTGCGGCGCATCGCGGAAAAAAAACGCGAAGCCGCCGAGCGCCGGCGCAAGGCGCAGGAAGCGCGCCAGGCGGCGCGGCGCGGCGCGGCGGAAGGTTCGGCCCAGGCCAGCGGCGCGTCTCGCGCCAATTACGCCGGGCTGATCATCGCCGAGCTCAACCGCCACAAATTCTTCCCGGCGGCGGCGCGGGCGGCGGGCGAGGGCGGCTCCGTCGGCGTCGCCTTCACCATCGGCGCCTCGGGCCGGGTCGTCAGCCAGTCGATCACCAGCTCCTCGGGCAATGCCGCGCTGGACGGCGCCGCGCGCGTCATCATGAGCGCCATCCACGCCCCGCCGCCCCCCGGCGGCCAATTCTCCACCACCACCACGATCAAGTTCCATCTGAATTGAGCAGGCGCGGCCGGTTTTGGCCGCGACGGCGATATTTTTTCGCGGCGAAGGGTTTTCGATGATTCGCAAGATGTTCGCCGTTGTCTTGTCTCTGGCCCCGCTTGCGCCGCTTCATGCGGAAGACGCGTCGAATTCAGGTTTCGAACTCGCAGGGGGTCATGCCGGGCGAAGAGGCGGGCTGGGCGCCAAGCCTTGGGGCGCAGCGGGCGAGTTATGCCCGGCTGGTTCTCACCGAACTGAGCCGCAGGAAATTTTATCCGAGCGCGGCGCGCGCCGCGCGCATCGGCGGCTCGGTTGGCGTCGCCTTCCTGATCGGCCCGTCGGGGCGGGTGATTTCTTCGTCCATCACCCGTTCTTCGGGCAATGAATGGCTCGACGCGGCGGCGCTCAGCATATTGGCCGCCCTTCACGCGCCGCCGCCGCCCGGGGGGCGCTTTTCAACCCGCACCAACATCCTCTTCCATCCTTGATTGGCCCCGGACGGCGCCGGCCGCCCTTTTTTGGCCGCGCGGCGAAGCCTATATTCCGGGGCAGGGAAGGGGATTCGCATGATCCGCAAGATTTTCGCCGCCGCTTTGCTGACTGTCGCCGCGGCTTTGTCCGCTTTCGCTGCCTGGCCGCTCGCCGCCGAGCCTCTAAAACAGCCGCCGGCGGCCAAGCCCGAGATCACCTTGAGCTTCGCGCCCATCGTCAAAAAGGCGGCGCCGGCGGTGGTCAATGTCTATGCCCAGCGGGTCGAGCGCCAGCCGCGCAATCCTCTGTTCGACGATCCCGTGTTTCAGCGCTTTTTCGGCCAGCAGCCCGGCAATCACACCACGCAATCGCTGGGCTCCGGCGTGATCGTCGATTCGTCCGGCCTGGTGGTCACCAATCACCATGTCATCGAGGGCATGACCAGCGTCAAAGTGGCGCTGGCCGACCGCCGCGAATTCCCCGCCCAGATCGTTTTGCGCGATCCGCGCTCCGATCTCGCCATTTTGCGCATAGACAGCGACGAGAAAAACTTTCCGGTGCTGGAAATGGGCGACAGCGACGCGCTCGAAGTCGGCGATTTGACGCTGGCCATAGGCGATCCCTTCGGCGTCGGCCAGACGGTCACCCAGGGCATTGTCTCGGCGCTGGCGCGGACCCAGATCGGCATCAGCGATTACGGCTTCTTCATCCAGACCGACGCGGCGGTCAATCCCGGCAATTCCGGCGGCGCGCTGGTCGACATGCAGGGGCGGCTGATTGGCGTCAACTCGGCGATTTTCTCGCAATCGGGCGGCTCGGTCGGCATTGGCTTCGCCATTCCCGTCAATATGGTCAAGAATGTCGTCGCCGCCGCGAGGAATGGCGGCAAGGAAGTGCGCCGCCCCTGGCTCGGCGCGACATTGCAGGGCCTGTCGCGCGAACTCGCCGAAAGCTTGCGCCTCGACCGGCCCTCCGGCGCCTTGGTCGCCGAGGTCGATCCCCATGGCCCGGCGGCGGAAGGCGGGCTGCAACAGGGCGATGTCATCGTCGCCATCGACGGCCAGGAGGTCGCCGATCCCGGCGGCGTCGGCTACAGATTGGGCGCGAAAACCATTGGCGGAACGGCCTCGCTCTCGGTGCGCCGCGACGGCAAGGCGCTCATCGTGCCGCTGGCGCTGACCGCCGCGCCGGAAAAACCGCCGCGCGAAAAAATCACGCTCAAGGGCGGCTCGCCTTTCGCCGGCGCCACCGTGGTCAATATTTCCCCGGCGACCATCGAGGAATTTTCGCTGGCCAACGCCCATGAGGGCGTGGCTGTGATCGATGTGGCCGAAAATTCGGTGGCGGCCATGGTCGGCTTCCAGAAGGGCGACGTCATCCTCGCGGTGAATGGCGACAAGATCGCAGCCACCCGCGATCTCGACCGCGCCTCCGCGACCAAGCCCTATGTGTGGAAATTTACCATCAATCGCGGCGGCCAGGCGATCACCAGCGTGATCGGGGGGTGAAGGCGCGCGCCTTTTGTTATAGCCTCCCGATGGGTGCAGTTTCATTGGAGCCCGGCGCGCGATGAGCAGAATATTTCACGGGATCGTCACCTATCACTGGAGCACGACCCTGCTGCTGATGGGTCTGTTTTCCGCGCTCGGGGCCTTGGCCTCCTATAATATTTTCGTCCAGCTCGCCGCCAATTTCCGTTTTCTCGGCGAGCACGGCGTCATGGCGATCATGGAAGGCGCGCTGGTCCAGCTCGGAGGCCTGCTGGTCTCCGGCTATTTCGCCTTGGCCATGTATCTCGGCTTCAAGGCCTGCGAGCACGTGCTGATGGACAGGATTTTCGGCAAGTGATCAGCCGGGCCGCGCCATTTCGAACATCTCGCCAATCACGGCGTAATCCGCCGCATAGCCGCAGCGCATCAGCGGATTGGCGGCCGAGAGATCGAACCTGCCGTCGCGAATAAGGGCGTCGGCGATGTGAACGCCGACCACCTGTCCGATGGTCAGGATCGCCCCGGTTTCGGCGCCCTCAACGTCTTTCAGGCGGAAAATCTGCGTCACCTTGCATTCCAGCCCGCACGGGCTGGTTTTTACGCGCGGAGCCTTGACCAGCACGCAATTCGCCATCTCCAATCCCGCGTATAAAAATTCGTTTTGGCCGCGCGGCAGCGACGCGGAGCTGGCGTTCATCGCTTCGCGCAACTCGAATGTCGCCATGTTCCAGACGAATTCGCCGCTCTCTTCGGCGAAGGCGGCGCTATCCTTCGCGCCTTCGCTGGAAAAGGCCAGCAGCGGCGGGGCGCCGCCGACGGCGTTGAAGAAACTATAGGGCGCCAGATTGATCGCGCCTTGGCGCGAACGCGTGGAAATCCAGCCGATCGGCCTGGGCGCCACCATGGCCTTGATGGGGTCGTGAGGCAGCCGCGCGCGGTCGCGCCGGTCGGTCGGATAAAACATCACTCGTCCCCGTGCATGCGGGCCAGAATGGTCTCGGCGGAATAATTCTCGCCCGAGGACATGGCGCAGACCCGCGAGAGCTGATTATAGGGCAGGCCGGTCTCCTCCCGCCATTGGGTGAAGACGGCCTGTATGCGCGTCAGGTCGCCCTTGGACGTCGCTTTTTCCGAAAGCTCGAGCCCCGCCTCGCGCAGGGTGGACACCACATCCCGCGACAGGATGAAGCAGTCGAAGCCGACATGGCGCAGAAAAATTTGCCCGGTCGCGCCGCCGAGCCGCGCGCCATGCTTGCCGAGATAGGCCAGCAGGCCGATTTCGTCATCGCCAGGCCAATCGGCGAGGAAGCGCCCGAACCCGCCCTTGTCCGCCGCGATCCGCGCGACAAAGCCGGCATTGGCGCGCACGGCGGCGATTTTGCCGGCATGGCGGACAATGCGCGCGTCGCGCGCCAGCCTTTCCCAGAATTCATCCGGCTCGAAATTCAGCCGGGCAATGTCGAACCCCTCGAAAGCCGCCTCGAAACCGGGCCATTTCGTCTCGATCACGCGCCAGACAAATCCGGCGCAGAAAATCCGCCTGGTCATTTCCGCGAGAAAGCGGTCGTCTGGCGTCGCGACCAGCGCGGCGCGGTCGGGCGCCGGCGGCAAGAGCGCGCGCAAAGCCTCGTCGCCGCCCTTGCGCAGCGCCGCGCGCCGCCAAATTGGCTGGAAATCAACGCTTGCCGTCTTGTTTGTCATATCCGTAGTTTCCGCAAACTGCATGCCGGCCAACATTCTGAATTATATCGAAAAAAGCCAATGCCGGTCAGCCAGGCGCAAGCATTGACGCCTAGCCTCCGGCGCATTCGAGCAGATCTTGCTGTTTTTTGGGAGTGGTGAAATGGCGGCGGGCGCATTCAATTCGATCGGCGGACGGTTGGCCTTGCTGGTGGCTATGGCCATGGCGACGATCTTTTTTGTCATGGGTGGCGGCTATTACGCTTTTTCGCAATTGCGCATTGGCGGCCCCGTCTATCAGCGGCTCGCCGATAATTTCGTCCTCTCCAATGACGCCGAGCCGCCGGCGCTGTTTGTCGTCGAGCCCTATCTCACTTTGTCGCAGGCGGTCGACGCCATGAGCGGGCGGGCGCGCGAGACGCTGCACAAGACCTTTTCCGAGCAAAGGCAGGGATTCGAGGAGCGCTACACATTCTGGCGGGGCGCCGCCCTGTCGCCCGAGGCGCGCCGCCTGCTCGACGGTCCGGTTCATGACGAGGCGGAGAAAATCTTCGATCTCGCCGAAAAGGAGATGTTTCCGGCGCTGGCGCGCGACGAGGCGGCGACCGCGCAAAAGGCCTTTCTCGACATGGCCCCGGCCTATGAGCGCCATCATGCGGCGGTGCTGGAGCTGATCAAGCTGATCGACGGCGAACATGCGGCGCTCGAGGCCGAAGCGGCGAGCGTGGCGGCGCGGCTGCAAGTTTTGGTCGCCGGCGGGGTCGTCGTCGCCATCGGCCTGTTCGGCTTCGTCGCCTGGCGCGTGCGCCGTTCGATCCTGGCGCCGCTGTCGCGCATCGAGACCAGCGTGAAGAAACTTGGCGCCGGCGCCACCGACGAGCCTGTGCCGGATCAGCAAAGGGCCGACGAATTGGGCCCGCTGGCGCGCGCGCTGGAAGGCTGGCGCGGCGCCTTGATCTCCGAGCGCGGCAAGCGCGACGCCGAGCGCCGCGAGGCCGAGGCGGCGGTGCGGCGCAAGGACGAGGCGGATCGCGCCGTCGCCGCCTTCCGCCAGGGCGTGGACACGGTGATGCGCGAGGTCGGCCAGGCCGTGGCGCGCATGGAGGGCACGGCGCGGGCGCTGGACAATAACGCGACCGGCGGCCGGCGGCTGGCGGGCGACGTCACGGAGGCCTCGCGCCTCGCCGCCTCTTCGGTGCAGACGCTGGCCGCGGCGGCGGAGCAATTGACCGCGACGGTGCGCGAGGTCGGCGGACAGGTGCGATCGGCGGCGGAAACCTCGGCTCAGGCGGTGCGCGGCGCCGATGTGCTGCGCAATGTGGTCGGACGCATGCGCGGCGCCAGCGACGCCATAGCCGGCGTCGTCGGGCTGATCGTCGATATCGCCGACAAGACCAATCTGCTGGCGCTCAACGCCACGATCGAGGCGGCGGGCGCCGGCGAGGCCGGGCGCGGTTTTGCGGTGGTCGCCAATGAAGTGAAGATTCTCGCCAATCAGACGGCTTCCGCCACGGGCGACATTCGCGGTCAAGTCCAGGCTGTGCAGGAGGCCGCGCATGAGGCGAGCCGCGCCATCGAGGAGATCGCGCAGGCCATCGGCCATGTGGACGCGATCTCCGTGGCCATAGCCTCGGCGGTCGCGCAGCAGGGCGCGGCGACCGAGGAAATCGCCCGCTCCATCGCCGTGGCCTCGCAGGGATCGAACGCGGTCGCCGCCAATGCCGACCAGGTGCATCGCTCGACCGAGGACACCGCGCAATCGGCGGACGAGGTCGGCGCCGTGGCCGGAGAACTGGCGCGGCTCTCCACCACGCTCAGCCGCCATATCGACGCCTTCCTCGTCTCGGCGGATGCGACGCGCCGCGCGGCCTAGCGCATCGTCCCGAAAAGTTGCAGACTTTTCGGGCAAGATGATGCGCCAAACCAAACCCATCGTCCCGAAAAGTTGCAGACTTTTCGGGCAAGACGATGCGCTAAAACCAACGCCCTAGCGTTTGAGAGACGCCGCCGTCTGGCCGAACAAGACCTTCTTGTCTTCTTCGCTCATCGTGGTTTCCGG
Source organism: uncultured Alphaproteobacteria bacterium (assembly GCA_963804045.1). Lineage (GTDB taxonomy): Bacteria > Pseudomonadota > Alphaproteobacteria > Rhizobiales > Beijerinckiaceae > Rhodoblastus. Next base: position 62,184 of record CAWDOR010000008.1, read on the forward strand.
CCGATATTTCGGCCCGAGCTCATAGGCGCGCTGCACGGCGGGGCGCGCCCGGATCGTGTCGAACCAGCGGCGCAGATGTGGGAAGTCGTCGAGATTTCTGGCCCTGGTTCTTCCACGGCACGATCCAGGGATAGGCGGCCATGTCGGCGATGGAATAATCGCCGGCAATGAAGGCCCCGGTCTTGCCCAATTGGCCGTCGAGCACGCCATAGAGGCGGTTGGTCTCCTTGACATAGCGGTCGATGGCGTAGGGCAGCTTTTCCGGCGCGTAAATGGCGAAATGGTGGTTCTGCCCGGCCATGGGCCCAAGGCCGCCCATCTGCCAATAGAGCCATTGCAGCACGCCGAATTTTTCGCGCTGGCTTTTCGGCAGGAATTTTCCGGTCTTTTCGCCGAGATATTCGAGAATGGCGCCGGATTCGAACAGCGACAGCGGCGCGCCGCCGTCGGCCGGCGCGTGGTCGATAATGGCGGGCATGCGGTTGTTGGGGGCGATGGCGAGAAAATCCGGCTTGAACTGGTCGCCGGCGCCTATGTTCACCGGTTGGATTTCATAGGGCAGCCCGGCCTCCTCGAGAAACATCGTGATCTTGTGGCCATTGGGCGTCGGCCAGTAAAAAAGCTCGATCATTTGGACTTCCCTCGCCAGGATTTTGTTCGGATGTTAAACATGGGGGCCAAATCGTCCAAGGGGAAGTCCATGCCGAAAATCTTTCGCGCGCTCGGCGCCATGACCGGCACCTCCATGGACGGCGTCGATCTCGCTTTGGTCGAGACCGATGGCCGCAAGACGTTGAAATTCGGCGCTTGCGCCAGTTTCGCCTTTTCCGCCGCCGACCGCGCCGTCTTGCGCGCGGCGGTCGAGGCGGCGCGCGGGCTGACGCGGCGCGACCAGCGCCCCGGTCCGGTCGCGGCGGCCGAGGCTTTGGTCACGGCGCGCCATATCGAGGCCGTTGAAAAATTTCTCGAGGCCGAAAAAATCTCGCCCGCGGCGATCGATCTGATCGGCTTTCACGGCCAGACCGTGCTGCATCGTCCGGAAAAAGGCTTGACCGTGCAATTGGGCGACGGCGCCTTGCTCGCGCGGCAGGCGGGCATAGACGTGGTCTATGACTTGCGCGCCGCCGATCTCGAAAACGGCGGGCAGGGGGCGCCGCTGGTCCCGGTCTATCACGCGGCGCTGGCGGAAAGCTCCGGCGTGGCCGCGCCCTTGCTCTTCGTCAATATTGGCGGCGTCGCCAATGTCACTTTTTGCCCGCCGGGCGAGGAGCCTCTGGCCTGCGACGTCGGGCCGGGCAATGCTTTGCTCGACGATCTCATGCTCTCGCGCACGGGCCGGGCGATGGACGAGAATGGCGCGGCGGCCCTGGCCGGCAAGGTCGACGCGGCGGCGCTGGCGGCGCTGGCGCGAAATCCCTATTTCGCGCAAAAGCCGCCGAAATCCCTGGACCGCAACGCTTTTGACGCGGCGCCGGTCGCCCATCTGTCGCTGGAGGACGCGGCGGCGACGCTTTGCGCCTTTACCGCCCTGGGCATTCTCTCGGCGCTGGCTTTTGTGCCGGCGCCGCCCGCGATGATCGTGCTCTGCGGCGGCGGCGCCCGCAATCCCGCGCTGGTCGCCGCCTTGCAAGCCGGCGCGCCCTGTCCGGTGCGCCGCGCCGAGGATTTTGGCTGGGACTCCCAGGCCATAGAAGCCCAGGCTTTCGCCTATCTGGCGGTGCGTTCGGCCAAAGGCCTGCCGCTGACTTTTCCGGGCACCACCGGGGTCCAGGCCCCGACGTCGGGCGGCAAGCTCGCCTGGGCGGGCTGAGCCGCCGACAAGCCGGCGAGCTCAGGCCGCGCGCACCTTGGCGAGAAAGCCGTCGCATTCGACGCGCAGCATTTCCGCCTGTTCCGCCAGTTGCGAAACCGCCATCAGCGTTTCCTCGGCGGCGACGCCGGTGTGCCGCGAGGCCTCGCGCACCTCCTCGACGACCCTGGCGAGATTGCCGGCAAGCTGCGAAGTGTCGTGGATGCTCTGGGCGATGTCGCGCGTCGCCTGGCCCTGCATGTCGATGGCGCCGCCAATCGAAGAGGAGAGTTCGCTGACCTCGTGGGTGGCGCCGCTCATCTCGCGGATGCAATCGCTCGCCTCATGCGAAGCCTTGCGGATATTGGCGATCTTGGCGGAAATATCCGCCGTGGCCTTTTGCGTCTGATCGGCCAGGGTCTTGACCTCCGAGGCGACCACGGCGAAGCCGCGACCGGCTTCGCCGGCCCGCGCCGCCTCAATGGTGGCGTTGAGCGCGAGCATGTTGGTCTGCTCGGCGATTCCGGAAATCATCGCCGCGATCCCGTCGATATGCTGGATGGACTCGTCGAGCTCGCTCATGCGCGCATGGGTCTTTTCGGCGACGGTGGCGGCGGCGAGCGAGATTTTCTGCGACTGAGACGTGTTCTGGCCGATCTCCACCGCCGAATGCGACAATTCCTCGGTCGCGGCGGCGACCGACTGGATGTTTTGCGAGGTCGTCGCGGCGGCCTCGGCGCCGAGAGTCGCCTGTTCGCCGGCGCGGCGCGCGTCATCGACCAGCGAGCGGGCGATGGCCTCCATTTCCTGGGCCGAACTGGCGACGCCCGCGACCACGGCGCCGACCGCCGCCTCAAAATGCTGGGCGAGGGCGAGCATGTCGGCGCGGCGCGCCTCGGCGGCGGCGCGGCGCTGGCTGTCGCGCTGCGCTTCCTCCCTGCGCGCGCTTTCGATCAGCTTGTGTTTGAAGCCGTCGACGGCGCGGACGATGCCGCCGATCTCGTCCTTGCGGTCGAGACCGGGCAGGGCGACGTCGAAATCGCCGGCGGCGAGCCGCTCCATGGCGATGGTCGCCTGGCGGAGCCGCCGCGAAATGTTTCGACCGATGAGCACGGAGAGGACCAGCATCGCGACGAGCAAGGGCGCGACGATCAGGCTGAACTTCCAGAAAATGCCGAGCACCTCGCCGCGTATGTCGTCGGTATAGGCGCCTGTGCCGATAAGTAGGCCGAGTTCCGGGATCGGCGCGACAAAGGAGGCTTTGTCCTTGGGCTCGCTTTCGCCGGGCTTGGGCCAGACATAGTCCACAACGCCGCTCTGGCCGTTCTTGGCCAGGGCCAGCATGTCCTGGAAGAAATGACGCCCGGTCGCATCCTTGAGGTCGGTGATGTCCTTGCCTTCCAGATCCGTTTTGGTCGGCATCAACAGCGCGGTTCCCTTGAGATCCTGAATGAAATAATAGCCATGGTCGCCAAAACGCGACGGACGCAGAAGCTCGACCAGCCGCGCGGTCGCCAAGTCCTTCGACGTCTCGCTGTTGGCCAGGCCGTGGGCCAGCGACGCCACGGCTTCGACCTCGTGGCGCAGCTCGCTTTGGCGGGCGCCATGCAGCGCGGCGTCGAATTGATAGAGCGCGGCGCCCGCGCCGGCGAAAGATGTGAGAACGGCGAAACCCGCAAGGATCATCACCATGGTGACAACTGTCAGTTGCGGAAGTTTTTTTGCGACAGCCATGCTTTTCCCCTTGGGGTGCGACAATCCAAGGCTTGCGGATGCGCGCCAAGGCCGTGGCGACTGGTCGAAAAAGATCGACGCGACGACGAATCGCCCGGCGGCTAATAATTTATCAGTAAACAACTTACGGTTGTACTAAGATTTAACCTTGAGTTCGAAAAACGGAATACAGGCGACGACGGTCGGTTTCCGCGCGCTCAGCGAATGAAATAAAAGGGGTTTGGGACTTTGAAGGTCCGTTCGGCGTGGCCGCCGGCGAGATCGCTGAGTTGATCGCCAATATTGGCGATAATGACAAAACCCTGGCGCTCGATGTCGGCGCGCGCCGCCGTTTTGTGGATCGAGACCGAAGGCTGGCTCCGGCTGGCGGGATCGCGCATATAGAGCCGCGCCCAGCCGCCATAACCGGCCTTGCTCAGATTGGCCTCGGTCCAGCCGCGCGCCTCCGCGCCCTCATAGCGGCCGGTGATGAAAAACACGGGGATGGCGCCGGTCTTGGCGGCCTGGTTGAACAGGCCGAGCGTTGGCGCGATGGCCGGCGCCTTGCCGCTCTTCTGCCAGTCGAGATCGCCGCAGGCCTGGCCCGCCTGGCTGAGATCGCAGGCGCCGTTGGGAATATAGCCGAAATCGTCCTTGTCGATGCGCTCCCAATTGGACAGCGAAGTTTCGTCAATGTCGAAAACCAGCGCCGGCCTTTTCACCTGCGGCGCCCGCGCCCCGACCCAATCCGAGGCCTCCGCCAGCACGGCCCGGACGTCGGCGTCATAGCGGGCGCAATGGTAATGGCGCAGCCGCGCCTTGACGAAATCGATATTGGGCGGCTGGGTGACGTCAAAGTCCTGGTCCTGAAGCGCGTTGGCGCAGGCCGGTTCGGCCCGCCCGGTTTGAGCGCGCGAAAGCGCGGCCGCCGCGGCGCCGCAGGCCAGAAAATTCCTTCGCGACAGTTTCATGGCGATTTTCCTTGCGGCGGAGGCTCAGGCGCCGCCGAATTCCCGGCGCGTGTCGGAAATATCCTCTTCGCTCGGCAGGCCCGCCTCATTGCCGAGATGCTGGACCTTGAAGGCCGAGGCGGCGCGGGCGTAATCGAAATGCACCGCCCAGGGCGAGGAGGGCGAGCGCAGATATGAGGCGAGATAGGCGCCGTGAAACACGTCGCCGGCGCCGGAAGTGTCGATGACTTTTTCGGCGGGCACGTTCAATGCCGGCAGGCGCTGCGCCGGCCCGCCATTCTCGCTCCACAGCAGGCCGCGCTCGCCCTCGGTCACGGCGGCGATCTTCACGCCGCGCGCATGGAGATAGGCCAGAGTCTCGGCCGGCGTCAGCTTGAGCTGCGCGCAAAACGCCTCGGCGACGGCGGCGACATCGGTGAAGCGCAGCACCTCCTCGGTGTTGGCGCGCACCGCGCCGCCGTCGAGCGAGGTGAGCAGGCCCGCCTCGCGAAAAGCCTTGGCGTAATAAAGCGAGGCGTCGGCCTGATGGCCGTCGAGATGCAGCGCCTTGTAGCAGGAGACGTCGAGCTTCATGAAGGGCCGCAGATAGGCGTTGTCGCGGGCGCGCAGGATGGCGCGCTTGCCGGCGTGCGGCAGCACGAAGGACAGCGAGCAGCGCGCCACCTTGCGCGGATAGATCGACACGCCATATTGATGCGCCATATTGGTGAACATCTGCCCGAGCCAGTCGTCGGACATGGTGGTCAGCAAATCCGTGGAAACGCCGAGCTTGGCGCAGGCGAAGGCGGCGGTGACCGCATTGCCGCCGAAGGAGACGGCGAAATCCTTGGCCACCATCTTGTCGTCGCCGGTGGGCATGGCGTCCGCGATCATGGTCATGTCAATATAGGAATGGCCGACGAAAAGCGCGTTCACGGGCAGGCTCCGTTGCAAAGATATGGCGACGATAGCCCAAAGCTTGGCGTTTTGGCGCCCGCGCAAGGCGTAATTTTTGTTTTTGCCCTTGAACCTTTGGCCGGGGCGGACAAAGTTGCGGCCAGATCCGCTTCCCGAGGAGTTTTCAATGAGTCTGCCCGACGCCTCCCTCGTCGCTCTTGTGTCCGAAGCCGGCGGCCGCGCCGCCGAAACGCCGGTTTCGGCGCTGTTTCTGCAACGCTGGTCGTCGCGCGCCATGACGGGCGAGCCCGTTCCGGACGCGGTGCTGTTCGCCCTGTTCGAGGCGGCGCGCTATGCGCCCTCGAGCTATAACTCCCAACCCTGGCGCTTCGCCTATGCGAAAAAGGGAACGCCCGAATTCGACGCCCTGGTCGCCTCGCTGCTGGATGTCAACCAGGTCTGGGCGGGCGAGGCTTCGGCGCTGATCGTGGTCGCCAGCAAGGCGCAATTCACCCCGCCGGGCCAGGACCAGCCGATCGTGTCGGGCGCGGCCTCGTTCGACGCGGGCGCGGCCTGGGCGAGCCTGGCGTTCCAGGCTGCCTTGCTCGGCTGGTCGACCCGGGCCATGGGCGGCTTCGACCGCGACAAGACCCGCGCGGCGGTCAAGGCGCCGGAGGGATTGAAGCTGGAGGCGGTGATCGCCCTCGGCAAGCGCGGCGATCCCGCCAGCTTGCCGGCGGACAAGCAGGCGCTGGAAAAGCCCAACGCCCGGCGCGAACTGGCCAGGACCGTGTTCGCCGGGGCTTTCCCCGCGGACGTGTGACATGAGCTACAGCGTCAAGGAAATCTTCCTCACCCTCCAGGGCGAGGGCGGTCAGGCGGGACGGGCGGCGGTGTTCTGCCGCTTCGCCGGCTGCAACCTGTGGAGCGGTCGCGAGCAGGATCGCGACGCGGCGGATTGCCGGTTCTGCGACACGGATTTCATCGGGACCGACGGCGAAAACGGCGGCAAATTCGTTTCCGCCGAGGCTTTGGCCGAAAAAATCGCGGACGTCTGGGGGCAGGGCGCGGAACACCGCTTTGTCGTCTTCACCGGCGGCGAGCCCTTGCTGCAACTCGACGCGCCCTTGCTGGCGGCGGTGCGGGCGCGCGGTTTTTTCATCGCCGTGGAGAGCAATGGCACGGTGGCGCCGCCGTCGGGGATCGACTGGCTTTGCGTCAGCCCCAAGGCCGGCGTCGCGCTGAACGTATTTTCCGGACAGGAGCTGAAGCTGGTCTATCCCCAGCCCGAGGCGCCGCCCGAAACATTTGCGGCCCTGGCTTTCGCGCATTTCTATCTCCAGCCGATGGATGGGCCGGCGCGCGAGGAAAACACCGCTGAAGCCGTCGCCTATTGTCTGGCTCATCCGCAATGGCGGCTCAGCCTGCAAAGCCATAAGCTGATCGGAATTCCCTGAAAAACAGATGGTTGTTCGTGGCGAAAATATCACGCGCGGCGAAAAAACGCGGTCGGGGCCGGCCGCCGCGAAGGCGCTTTGATTCAGGCCAAGGCGCGGAATCGCGCGTCGGACATGCTTAATCGGGAATTAACGCCGCTGTGCTCTAGTTGAGTCGGATGGCTTTTCCTCTCGGATAAATTCCGCTATGGAACTATCCGCCTATAGGAGGCTTTGCTCGTGATCCACAGGAAATGGGCGCGCTTTATGCTGCTGGCGTCGGCTTCGGTCGGGACGCTGTGCCTTGGCGCGTGGCTTTCCTATGAGGCCGCGAGCCGGCAGGAAAACGCCCCGGCGCAGCAGCTGTCGGAAGCCGCGCCGCAATCCGCCGCCGTCATCGATCTTGGCGGCGCGCAAGCCGCTCCGGCTCCGATCGCCGCCGAGGCCGCCCAAGAATTGCGCCCCCGGGAAGAATTGCGCCCCCGGGAAGAGGCCCGCGCCCAGGAAGAGACGCGCTCCCTGTTCGCCGAGGCCGATCCCGCCGCGCCGCCGATGGAATTGCGTCGCGCCGCCGCGAGCGCCGACTGGTCGCTGCAAAGCGTCGAGAATGCGGATGGCCCCCAGCCGGCGCCGGCCGAGACGGTCGCCGAAACCGCGCCGGCGGGCGCGGTTCCCGTCGATGGCGTGCCCATGCCGCCGCGCCGTCCGACCGTTCTCGCCTCTCTGGCCCCCCAGCTCGGCGGCCTGGTCGCGGTCGCGTCCACGCCCGTCGCCGCGCCGAGCGAGCAGCCAGCCGAAGCGCAGGGCGGCGCCTTGCCCGGCATTGCCGGAGCCTTGGCCGCCATGTCGGCTTCGGTCGGCGGCGCCAGCGCGGCGCTGACGCCCCAGCCAGAGGCTGCGCCCGCCATTCCCCAGCCGGAAAACGGCTTCAAGAAGGGCGCGCAGGTCTATGTCCGCATTTTCAAGCGCGAGGGATTGCTTGAGTTGTGGATGAAGAAGGGCGACCGTTACGCCCTCTACAAGAATTATCCGATCTGCAAATGGTCGGGCCGTCTCGGGCCGAAACAGGCCTATGCCGATTACCAGTCGCCTGAAGGTTTTTACGCCGTCTCCGCCAAGCAGTTGAATCCGCATTCGGCCTATCATCTGGCCTTCGACATCGGCTATCCCAACGCCTACGATCGCCGCCACGGCTATTATGGCAGCAAGATCATGGTCCACGGCGATTGCAAATCGGTCGGCTGCTTCGCCATGACCAATGCCGGCATCGACGACATCTATCGCTATGTCGCCTCGGCCCTGGCCAATGGCCAGAAGGAAGTGCCGGTGCATATTTTCCCCTTCCGCATGACCGAACAGGCCATCGCGCGCGAAGCGGGCGCCGGCAATGCTCTGCTCGCCTTCCTCGACGATGGCGCGCCGCGCCAGGACTGGTCGCCCTTCTGGCATAATCTCAAGGAAGGCTACGATCTGTTCGAGCGCAGCCATCAGCCGCCGGTCGCCTTCGCCTGCGGCGACCGCTACGAGTTCAACGGCGCCGGCCAATCCTGCAATCGCATCGCCGGGCGCTGATCGTCGCTCTGGCCCTTCGGTTTTCCTCACATTATGATCGCGCCGCCGAGTCGCGTTCCCGCGCCGGCGGATTGGAAGGACTCCCCATGAGCATTGTCGGAACCTGGAAATTGACGCTGGAAACGCCGTTTGGCGTGCAGACTCCTTCGCTGCGCATCGACGCCGGCGGAACCGGCGCAATGATCTCGCCGCTCGGCGAAGTCCCCCTCGACAATCTCCAAGTGACAGGCGACTCCGCCGAGTTTTCCGCGCAAATTCCGACGCCTGTGGGAAATTTCTCGATCGGTTTCGAGGTCGCGGCCGCCGGCGATGCGCTCAATGGCGCCTTCAAATCGCCGCTCGGCTCGACGCCGTTTTCCGGCGCGCGCGAGGCTTAAGCCACGTTCTCGCGGACAAATGCGTCGATCCGATGCAGGGTCGGCGCGTCGAGCAGCAAGGGCGCATGGCCCTGTCCCGGGACAAGATGCAAATGGCAGCGCGGATTGCGCGCCGCCATTCGCGCGTGAATCTCCGCCGATAGAATATCGGAATTTTCGCCGCGCAGCGCCAGGATCGGCGCCTCGATGGTTTCGAAAGCCGGCCAGAGATCGGGCAGCGGCGCTTCCGGATCGAATGTCTCCATGGTCCGCGCCAATTGCGGATCGTAGGACAGGCGCATGCGTTCCGGGGTGAAATTCAGCGAATTGCTGGCGTAGAAGCGCCAGTCCTCGTCGGCGATGGCGGGGAAGTTCGGGCCCATGACCCGCTTGTAATGGGCGGCGGCCTCGTCGAGATTGCGCAGCAGCGGCAGGCGGCCGATGTAATTCTTGATGTTCAGCAGTCCCAGCGGATCGATCTGCGGCCCGATGTCGTTGAGCACCAGGGCGGCGACCCGGTCCTTCTGCGTGGCGGCCAGCGTGATGGCGTGCAAGCCGCCGCGCGACAGGCCGATGAAAATGGCGCTCTGGACTTCAAGCTTTTCGAGCACCAGCAGCAGATCGCCATGTTCGACGGGCAGGGCGTAATGCGTCCAGTCGGGATCCCAGTCCGAGCCGCCGCGACCGCGGTAATCCAGCGAAATCACCTGCCGGCCCGACTGGCTGTGCAGATGATAGGCGAGAAAGATGAAATCGCGCGCCGGCCGGGTCAGGCCGGGCAGGCAGACCACGGGGATTTTTTCGCTCTTTTCGCCCAATGTGAGCGCATGGAGTTGAAGACCGTCGGCGGCGGCGAAAAAATGGCTGCGCAGCTGGCCTTCCATCGTTCCCCCTCCCCAAGGGTTCATCGTGTCGACCTTCGTTTCCTTACGGGTCGGAAACGAAAGCGTTAGTCGCGCTGCTTGAGCAGCCGGCTTTTTTCGCGATTCCAGTCGCGCTGTTTTTCCGTCTCGCGCTTGTCGTGAATTTGCTTGCCGCGCGCAAGGGCGATTTCGAGTTTGGCCCGGCCCTTGTCATTGAAAAAAAGTTTAAGCGGCACAATGGTCATGCCCTCGCGGGCCACGCCCTGCGACAGCTTGGCGATTTCGCGCTGCTTGAGCAAAAGCTTGCGGTGCCGCTTCGGCTCGTGATTGAAGCGGTTGCCCGAATGATATTCGGGAATATTGGCGTTGATCAGCCAGATTTCGCCATTGTTGTCGACGCTGGCGTAGGATTCGGCGATGGTGCTGCGTCCGGTGCGCAGACTCTTGACCTCGGTGCCGGTCAGCACCAGGCCCGCCTCGAAGGCTTCGCCGATCTCATAGTGGTAGCGGGCCTTGCGATTGTCGGCGACGATCTTGAAATTGCCGTGCGGTTTCTCAGCCAATGTTTTTCCCGGCCTCCCTGCCGCGCATCAAAGCCGCCACGGCTTGCGCCCCCGCGTCGGCTTCGCCGGAAAGCCCGGCGATGACGCCCTGGCGATCCTCGGCGGAGCGGTTCTGCGACAATTTATATTTGCCGACGAGCCCGCCGATTTCGATTTCCACGCCGACGATAGCCTTTAATCGCGCCGCAATGAAATCCTCGGGCGCATCGCCGCGCGCCCAGGGCGCCGGGCGATGCTTTTCCTGTTGCGCCGTGAGCGCGTCCAGCTGCGCGGCGATCCACTCCGGTTCGGCCCGCAGGCGCGCCACGCCCTCAACCTGGATCATCGCATAATTCCAGGTTGGAACGACCCGGCCATCTCGCTGTTTCGAGGGGTAATGGGAGGGGCTGACGTAAGCCTGCGGCCCAAGAAAGACCACGAGAACCTTTTCGGGCGCGACAAGGCGGGCGCCGAGCGGGTTGGCGCGGGCGACATGGGCCTGAAGCCTCTCGCCGTCCGCGCTTACGACAAAGGGGACCAGATCGGCGCCTGGCCCCGGATCTCCGGGCCCTTGGTCGCAGGAGGTCACCAGCAAGCCGAGCGGCCAGGCGCGGATCGCTTCGAGAAGCTCCGCACGCGCTTCGACGCGAAAGGCCGCCGGTTCATACATGGAAGCCCTGGGCTCAAGCCGTCAAGAGTCCGGCGAAGACCATCGCCTCGCGAATCGCCGCGCGGGCCTTGTCGGTGGCGGGGACCAGCGGCAGCCGCACCTCGTCGTCGAACCGGCCGAGCAGGCTGAGGCCCGCCTTGGCCCCGGCGACGCCGGGCTCGATGAAGGTCGCGGCGTGCAAAGGCACAAGCTTGTCCTGGATCGCCAGCGCCTTGGCGAAATCGCCCGCGTCGGCGGCGTTCTGCAACTGGGCGCACAGGCCGGGGGCGACATTGGAGACCACGGAAATGCAGCCCACCGCGCCGGCGGCGATGCAGGACAAAGCGGTGATGTCATCGCCGGAGAATTGCAGGAACTCAGGGCCCAGCGCCTGGCGTTGCAGCGAAATGCGGCCGACATTGCCGGTGGCGTCCTTGACGCCGACAATGTTGCGCAGCTCGCCAAAGCAGCGCTTCATCGTCTCGACGGACATGTCGATCACCGAGCGCGGCGGAATATTGTAAATGACGATGGGAATGCCAATGGCCTGGTCGATCGCCTGGAAATGGCGGAACAGACCTTCCTGGCTGGGCTTGTTGTAATAGGGCGTGACCACCAGAACGGCGTCGGCCCCGGCCTTTTCCGCATGGCGGGCGAGGTCCACGGCCTCGGCGGTGTTGTTGGAGCCGGCGCCGGCGATCACCGGCGCGCGCCCGGCGGTCTCGGCCAGTGCGATCTCCACCACCTTCTTGTGCTCTTCATGCGACAGGGTTGGGCTTTCGCCCGTGGTGCCGACGGGAACGAAACCATGAATGCCCTCGGCGATCTGCCAGTCGATCAGGGCGCGAAAGGCGGCTTCGTCAACGGCGCCGTTCTTGAACGGGGTCACCAGAGCCGTCATCCATCCCCGCAGCTTGCTCGCCTTGCTCATGATCGCATCCAATCGTCGGGCCGCCGCATCGGCGCCACTTTCTCGGTTTAAGGGACTTCTCATAGCCCCTGCGCGTCCAGACGAAAAGGGGTTCTTTGCCTGTCCGCCGTTCATGGCCACAGGGCGAAGGCGACGCGCGAGACGGACCGGTCGCAAGCGACGGTCCTTGAAATTCAGGCTTTGTTAACCGCGACGGCACAGGCTGGACCCAGCGCAACATCGGCGGATTTTAAAATTTGCGAATGAATCGGAACTGGCGACTGACATCGACGGCCCTGGGGGTTTTTCTGACCGGCGCGACGGCGCCGCTCCTGGTCGCGCCGCTGCGCCATGCGCCGCGCCCGGCGCCGGCCGCTTTCGCTCCCGCGCCGGATAGCAGCGCCGAAACGGCCGCCGCCGAGCCCGAGTCCGCAATCGGAGCCGAAGCGCAGACGCAAGCTGGACGCGCCAAGGCCCCGCCGCCCATGCCCGCCGGCCACGATCTCACGGGCGTCGCCGAAGCGCTGCGCTATTACCATGAGGGCGAGGGCGCTTCCGGCGACGCCGCGCTGACCACCAATGACGCTCTGGCGCGCGCCGCGGTGGAGTGGGTTTTTGTCCGCTCGCATCCGGCCGAGGCCGGCCTGACCCGCATTCGCGCCTTTCTCGACGCCCATGCCGACTGGCCCTCCGCCGCCCTGCGCCGCTTCGCCGAGGAAATGGCCGGCGCCGAAAACGCCGATCCGCAGCGCGCCGCCGCTTATCTCGCCGCCTATCCGCCCATCGGCGCGGCCGGCGAACTGGCGCAGGCGCTGCTGCATGGCGACGATCCCGCGCAATCGACCGAAGTCGCCCGCCGCTTGTGGCGCGACTGCGACCTGACCGCAGCGCTGGAAAAGAAGCTTTTAAAGCATTTTGGCTCGGCCTTGACGGCGCAGGACCATATTTTCCGCTTGGGACGGCTGATGCTGCGCGAGCAGAAGGGCGCCGCCGCCCGCGCCGCCGTTCTCGCCGGCAAGGATGGCGCGGTTCTGTTCCGCGCCGAGGCCGATCTCGCCAATGGCGCCGCCTGGCCCAAGGCGGCTGACAAGGTCGCGGGCGCGTTGCGCAACGATCCGGCGCTGCTGTTCGAGCGCATTCACAGCCTGCGCAAGGCGGAAAAGATCGACGAAGCCGTCGCCCTCCTGCTCGCCGTCCCCCGCGAGGCGGAAGCCGCGCAGAGCCCGGACGACTGGTGGGTCGAACGCCGCCTGCTTGCGCGCAAGCTGCTCAACTCCCACGATTATTCTCGCGCCTACAAGATCGCGGCGGGCCATGCGGCTTCGGGCGAAGAGGCGCGTCTGGAGGCGGAATTCCACGCCGGCTGGATCGCGCTGCGCTTCCTCGACGACGCGGCATTGGCCGCGCCGCATTTCGAATCCATGGCGAAAATCGCCCATACGCCGGCCAGCGCCGCCCGCGCGGCCTATTGGCGCGGGCGGACCGAAGAGGCGCGCGGCGGCGAGGCGCGTTTCCTGTTCGCCCGGGCCGCCCGCGAGGGCGAAACTTTTTACGGCCAGATGGCTCGCGCCCGTCTCGGCGACGGGCCGCTGCTGACGGCGCCAGCGCCGGAGCCGGCGCTGGGCGACAGCCGCGTCGCGCCGGTGCGCGCCGCCGAATTGCTGTTCGCCCTGGGCGAAAAGGACGCCGCCCGGCAATTGGCGCTGGAGGCCAGCACGCAACTGCCGCCCGAGCAGATGGCGGCGCTGGGCCAGGTGCTGGCGGCGCAGGACGACGCCCATCTCGACCTGCTCGCGGGGAAGGCGGCGCTGCGGCGCGGCGTCAAGCTCACCGAATTGACCTGGCCGGTGAAGGGCGCTCCGGATTTCGTTCCGCTGGCGCATTCCGCCCCCAAAAGCCTGGTTCTGGCCATAGCCCGGCAGGAAAGCGCCTTTGACGCCACCGCGCGCTCCGGCGTCGGCGCCATGGGCCTGATGCAGATGATGGAGCCGACCGCGCGCGGCGCCGCCAAACGCGCCGGCGTCGCCTATGACGAGGCGCGGCTGCGCCGCGATCCCGCCTTCAACGCCCGTCTCGGCGCCTTTCATCTCGGCGAGCTGCTCGACGAATACAAGGGTTCGCATATCCTCGCCTTCGCCGCCTATAACGCCGGCGGCGGCAATGTCGCCGACTGGATTTCGGCCTATGGCGATCCGCGCAATCCCCAGGTCGATCCCGTCGACTGGATCGAGCGCATTCCCTTCACCGAAACGCGCAATTACGTGCAGCGGGTGACGGAAAACCTGCACATTTACCGCGCTTTGCTGGGCGAGGGCGGCCCCAGCCTGTTCCAGGCCGACCTGCGCCAGAAGGTCGCCGAGGCCAATTGAGGCTCAGAGCTTCAGATCGCGCTTGATCCGGGCGAAAACGGACTCGAACATGGGCGTGGTGAGCACGCCGGTATTGGTGTTGTAGCGCGAGCAATGATAGCTGTCGTAGAGCGTCAGCCCGCCGGGAACGGCATGCGCCGCGCCATGGCCAAACGGCGCCGCCCGGGCTTTAAGACCCAGCGTTTTCACCGCGCTGTCATGGGAAATGCGGCCGAGACAGAGAATGGCGCGCAAGTTCGCCATTGAACCAATTTCCTCGACCAGAAATCGCCTGCAGGTTGCAACTTCATGACTTGTCGGCTTGTTCTGCGGCGGAACGCAACGGACGGAGTTTGCAATTCTGCAATGATTTAGTTGCAAACCATCGCTCGGATTGCCGCCATAGGCGCCCTTGGCCAGACCGAATCGCAGCAATGTGGCGTAGAGCAAGTCGCCGGCATAATCGCCGGTGAAGGGGCGTCCAGTGAAATTGGCCCCATGCAGGCCGGGGGCCAGTCCCAAAATCAGCAGCGGCGCGTCAAGCGGGCCGAAGCTGGGCACGGGACCGTTGAAGCCCGAGGGCAGGGCGCGGCGGTTGTCGTCGCGAAACGCCTGGAGGCGCGGACAAAGATCGCAGTCTTTCTGCGGGGCGGGGAAAGAAGCGCAATTCATCGCTTCAACTCGCCCGCCGCCGTCATTGTTGTGGATTCGTCCGGATAGGCCGGCAAATTGTAAATTTGCCGAGGAGAGGCCGGCAAATCAATCTTCCGCGGTTTCCTCGTGCGGATGAGTCGGGATCGGCGCGGCCGGACGGCGCTCCTGGAAGCGCTGCAACCGGTCGGTGCGCTCGGCCGGATCGCGGCCGATCTTGTTGGCGAGATGGACGAGATCGACGAATTCGTCGGCTTGCCGGCGCAATTCATCGGCGACCATCGGCGGCTGGGTGGTGATGGTGGACAGCACGGAGACGCGCACGCCCTTGCGCTGCACGGCCTCGACCAGCGAACGGAAGTCGCCGTCGCCGGAAAACAGCACCATATGGTCGATGTGATCGGCCATTTCCATGGCGTCCACGGCCAGCTCAATGTCCATGTTGCCCTTGACCTTGCGACGGCCGAGCGCGTCGACGAACTCCTTGGCCGGCTTGGTGACGACGGCATAGCCATTGTAGTCCAGCCAGTCGATCAGCGGACGGATCGACGAATATTCCTGGTCCTCGACCAGAGCGGTGTAATAGAAGGCGCGCAGCAAGCGGCCCTTGCCCTGGAATTCCTTGAGCAGGCGCTTGTAGTCGATATCGAAGCCCAGAGATTTCGCTGTCGCATAAAGATTGGCGCCGTCAATAAACAGGGCGATGCGTTCCTGATCAGCCATTATGAGTTTCCGTTTCCTATTCTTCCAGTCTTGGCCGTGGTCGGCCTCTTGGGGGCGCCGTGGTCAATCTGAGACGTTGACTAATGTCAAAATGGGATAAAAGCAAATTGCCGCAAGGGCCTCAGGACTTTTTCCCTCGAAGTTTTTCCGGGCGCCTTCCCGGCGGATGCGACGTCATATCGCCTTCTGGTTGTAATCTGGCGCCGCAAGGACCGCGGGTCAAATCACTTTGTTCAGATGAACCCTAAATAGCAGCAATCGTTCCAGAGTTTCTTCGTTTTTCAAGCCATGGTTAAACGTTAAAATTCGAGTTTTCGCCACATTTTAGCTAAAACCATGATGAGAAACCGAAAAAGCGTAACAACCGTCGGGTTGTCGCTCTTGCTGTCGCTACGGCGCCGAATCTGAGGCGATGCGCCGCCGGCGGCGACGGCGGCTCATGTCCCATTCTGGCGAATTTGCACGATCAACCTTGCCTCACGCTGACAAATTCTGTAACAGACGCTGAATGTCCCATGAATAATTTGCGAGGAGCATCGGCCGATGGCGCGCGTCACGGTAGAAGACTGCATCGACAAGGTCGATAACAGGTTTGATCTGGTCCTGCTGGCGAGCCACCGCGCCCGCATGATTTCGTCGGGCGCGCAGATCAGCGTGCCGCGCGACAATGACAAGAATCCGGTGGTCGCCCTGCGCGAAATCGCCAATTCCACCATTGCCCCGGAAGATCTGAAGGAAGATTTCATCCACTCGCTGCAAAAGCATGTCGAGGTGGACGAGCCGGAAGCCGAAGTCGTGCCCGCTCTGGTCACGCCGACCAGCGACCTCCAAGGCGACGTGCAGTTCGACCGCATGACCGAGGAAGATTTGCTGCGCGGCCTGGAAGGCCTGGTGCCGCCGGTCGAGACCGACGACGATTCCGAATAATCGGGCGATCATCGTTTAAAAAAGCGGAGAGCGAAAAACTCTCCGCTTTTTTCTTGCCTGCGCGCCGCCGGGCGTTACCATCTCCCGCCCGCTTCGTTTCGGGCGTTTCCGGAGAGTCTGCAATCCATGCTGCGGCAGTACGAACTCGTCGAACGCGTTCGCAAATATAATCCGAACACCGACGAGGACCTGCTCAACCGCGCCTATGTCTACGCGATGCGCGCCCATGGCGCGCAGACCCGCGCCTCCGGCGATCCCTATTTCACCCATCCGCTGGAAGTGGCGGCGATCCTCACCGAGATGAAGCTCGACGACGCCACCATCGTCGCCGCCGTGCTGCATGACACCATCGAGGACACCGACGCCACCCGCGCCGAGATCGACACTTTGTTCGGCCCCGAAATCGGCGCGCTGGTCGAGGGCCTGACCAAGCTGAAAAAGCTCGACCTCGTGTCGAAAAAAGCGGCGCAGGCGGAGAATTTCCGCAAATTGCTGCTGGCCATCGCCGAGGATGTGCGCGTCCTGCTGGTCAAGCTCGCCGACCGCCTGCACAACATGCGCACCCTGCATCACGTCAAGCCCGACAAGCGCGCCCGCATCGCCCAGGAGACGCTGGACATCTACGCGCCGCTCGCCGGGCGCATGGGCATGCAGAGCGTCCGCGACGAGCTGGAAAATCTCTCCTTCCAGCATCTCAACCCCGAGGCCTTCGCCATGGTCTCGGCAAGGCTCAACGATCTGCGCGCCGAAAACAGCGAGCTGATCGGCGCCATCGAGGGCGAACTGTCGCAGGAGCTTTTCAAGCGCGGCATCCAGGCGGAGGTGCGCGGGCGGCAGAAGCAGCCCTATTCGGTCTGGGCGAAAATGGAGCGCAAATCCATCGCCTTCGAGCAGCTCTCCGATATTTTCGGCTTCCGCGTCGTGGTCGCCGAGGTCGAGGACTGCTATCGCACCATAGGCGTGGTCCACACCAAGTGGCCGATGGTTCCCGGCCGCTTCAAGGACTACATCTCCACCCCGAAAAACAACGATTACCGCTCGATCCACACCACCGTGGTCGGGCCCGGCCGCCAGCGCGTCGAATTGCAGGTGCGCACCCGCGCCATGCATGACATCGCCCGCCACGGCATCGCCGCCCATGCGCTCTACAAGGACGGCCGCAGCGCCCCGGCGCCGGTCCTCTCGCACGAGAGCAACGCCTATCAATGGCTCAAGCGCACCATAGACATGCTCGCCGATGGCGACAGCCCGGAGGAGTTTCTGGAGCATACGCGCCTGGAGCTGTTCCACGACCAGGTGTTCTGTTTCACGCCAAAAGGCCGGCTGATCGCGCTGCCGCGCGGCGCTACGCCGATCGATTTCGCCTATGCCGTGCACACCAGCGTCGGCAATTCGGCGGTGGGCGCCAAGATCAACGGCCGGCTGGCGCCGCTGCTGGCGCCGCTGGCCAATGGCGACGAGGTCGAGATCGTCCGCGCCGAGGGACAGACCCCGCCGGCCGCCTGGGAGAGCATAGCCGTCACCGGCAAGGCCCGCGCCGCCATTCGCCGCGCCACCCGCGACGCCGTGCGCGCCCAATACGCCGGCCTGGGGCGCCAGATCGTGCTGCGCGCTTTTGAACGCGCGGGAAAAGCTTTTTCCGACGAAAAACTCAAGCAGGCCCTGCCGCGCCTCGCCCGCGCCGCCATAGACGACGTGCTGGCGGCGGTGGGGCGCGGCGAAATGTTCTCCGGCGATGTGGTCAAGGCGGTCCATCCGGATTTCAAGGAGGAGCGCAAGGCGGCCGCGCCCAATCGCAACGATCCCGGCTGGTTCACCATGCCCAAGGCGGCGGGCGTGCAGTTCAAGGCGCCGGGCGCCGCCAACGCCCTGCCGATCCGGGGGTTGCGCGGCGACCTGCCGGTGAGCTTCGCCCCCAATGGCGGCGCCGTGCCCGGCGACCGCATCGTCGGCATCGTCACCCCCGGCAAGGGCGTCACCATCTATCCCATCCAGTCGCCGGCGCTGGCCGAATTCGACGATCAGACCGAACGCTGGCTCGACGTGCGCTGGGACATGGAGGGCGCCCCCGAACTGTTCCCCGCGAAAATCGTCGTCGCCGCCATCAACGAGCCCGGCAGCCTCGGCGCCGTGGCCGGCGCCATAGGCGAGACCGGCGGCAATATCGACGACGTCAAATTCAACAAGATTTCTCCGGATTTCCGCGAAATGACCCTGGAGCTTCAGGTCTTCGACCTGAAACATCTGAACGACATCCTCGCGCGGCTGCGCGCCCTGCCCATGGTCAATCGGGTGACAAGGGTGATCGGCTAGAGCGCTTTAGGGGCCGCGCGACTCACCCGTGCCAGTTCTCCGCCGCGATCAGACGCAGGCTGCGCGCCTCGGCCACGGCTTCGGCGCATCGCTGCGCCAGGGCGGCGAAGGCGTCGTCCTCGTCGGGGCGCAGGGCGGAGGCCGCCGGCGGCTCGGCGCAGCGGGGGTTGAGCTGCGCCAGCACGGCGGCGCGGGTCGTGTCCAGCAGGGCGGCGCAATGCGTCTCATCCAGTTCGTCGCGGCGGTTGCGGATCAGCAGCCTGATGGTGACGATCTGCGCGGCGGCGAAATAGGCCTGGGCGATCAGCCGGCTGTAGCCCGGCCAGAATTTTTCCTCCGCGCCGGGATTGTGGCGGGCGAGCTGCGCCGATTCGCCCAGCGCCGAAAAGCTTTCGATCAGCGCCTTGCGCGCCAGCCGATAATCCTGGACGGAAATCTCCCAGCGCAAAACCCTGTCGGCATAGGTCGACAATTGCCGCAAAAACGCCTGCGACAGCTTGGCCGCGCCCTGGCGCTCGTAATTGGGCAGCAGGAAATTGAACAGAAAGGCCAGGGCGGCGCCGACGACCGTGTCGACCAGGCGCGCCAGCACCGGCGAGGCTTCGCCGGGGTCGATCAGATGCAGGCCGAGCAGCGCCATCACCGTCGCCGCGACCGAGGTGATGCGGTAATTGACCCGGACGAAGGAATGGGCGATTCCCACCGCCGAAAGCTGGGCGAACAGCAGCACCGGCTTGGAATCGATCCACAGCAGCGCGGCGGCTATGCCGCAGCCGACCACAGAGCCGAACAGCCGCTGGTCGCGGCGCTGATTGGTGGCGCTGTAGCTGGCGCGCATGATCACCGCTATGGTCAGCAGGATCCAGTTGCCATGGCGCAGGCCGGGCGCGAAGACGATCAGCGCGAAGCCGCAGGCCAGCGCCGCCGTGAGCCGCAGGGCGTGGCGCAGGATAGGCGACGTCCAGCGCCATTCGGCGATCAGCGGTTTCAGCGACACGCGCAGCGGCGGCGCGAATTTGCCCAGGTCCAGCCCGGAGAGCGCCTTTTGCGCCTCGTCGGGACTGGCGACCACCTGGGGAATGCGTTGCAAATGCCGCAACACCCAGGCAAGCCGGACGCGGGTCATGCGCGCGGCGCGCAGCAGGTTCGGGTCGCCCCTGGGATCGAGCCCGGCGATTTCGGCGTCCAGGGCCTCCAGCGCCGGCGCGTGATCGGGAAAGGCCGGCTCGCGTCCGGGAACCAGCAGGTCGAGCGACAGAGCGTCGAGATCCTCGGCCATTTGCCGCAGCAAGGCCTCGACCCGCGCGGCGAGGGCGCTATTGGCGCCGGCGAGCCGCAGCGGCGCGTGGTCGGCCATGGTCGAGACCATGCCGTCGAAGGCTTCGAGCAGCACCGCCAGCGCCGCGATCAGCCGCACGCCGGACTCCCGGTCGCTGGCGTGGACGGACAGGCTGCGCGCCGCCTGCAAATGATCGGAAAAGCTCGCCTGCTGCTCGACCACGCGCAGGCAGGCCTCGCCCTCGTCGGCGCCGGGCGTGTAAAAATCGCCCATGCGCCGCAGCAGCGCGGCGAATTCGCGGATCAGTTCGGCCAGCACCACCCGCCGTCCCGAGGCGTCGGACAGCCGGGTCAGGCCGAAGGCGATGGGCATGTAGAGCGCGCCGCCCAGCGCCAGCTGCCGGGTAAAAATCAGCTTGTCCCCCGGCGCGCCCATGGTGAAGACGAAAGCCATGAGGCCGAGCACCGAGAGCGGGATGGCCCAGCGGCCCCAGGCGTTGACCATGCCGGCGGCGAAACCGACGGCGACCAGCGCCAGCCCCTCCAGCGCCAAATGGCCGTCGGCCAGCGCCATGGCCAGCGAGGCGGCGACGGCGCAGCCCCAGGCCAGCGGCAGGATGCGCAATTTGGCCGAAAGCGGCGCCGGATTGTCGCCGATGGAGACGCAGAGCGCGCCGGAGGCGGCGGCCATGGCCCCGGCGAATCCCTGCAAGGCGGCGAAAACCAGCCCGACCGACAGCACGCCCAGCGCCACGGCGTAGCCGTTGAGAATGTGCCGGCCCAGCACATATTTGAACAGGGACGGGGGGATGCGCATCCGCGCCGGCGTCAGCGCTGGTCTTCAAGCAGCGCGGCGATCCGCCGCAGGGCGAGGGCGTAGCCCTGCGTCCCGCAGCCGGCGATCACCCCGTCGGCGCGGCGCGACACGTAGGAATGGCTGCGGAATTCCTCGCGCTTGTGGATGTTGGAGATATGCACCTCGATCACCGGCCCCTCATAGGCCGACAGCGCGTCGAGCAGCGCGACGGAGGTATGGGTGTAGCCGGCGGGATTGATGACGATCGCCGCCGCCTTGCCGCGCGCCTCCTGCACCCAGTCAAGCAGCTCATATTCGCGATTGGTCTGGCGGAAATCCAGCTCCAGCCCCAGTTCGGCGGCCGTGGCCTGCGCCGCCGCCTTGACGTCTTCGAGCGTCTCGACCCCGTAAATATGCGGCTCGCGCTGGCCGAGCA
Source organism: uncultured Alphaproteobacteria bacterium (assembly GCA_963804045.1). Classification (GTDB taxonomy): domain Bacteria; phylum Pseudomonadota; class Alphaproteobacteria; order Rhizobiales; family Beijerinckiaceae; genus Rhodoblastus. The sequence continues at coordinate 83,333 of CAWDOR010000008.1, forward strand.
GGTTGAGATTGGGACCGTTCAGCAGAAAGATCAGGCGGCTCATCGCAATGTTTCCGAAAAGCGCCGGAGCCGCCCTTCGGCTCCGGCGCGATTCGCCGAGTTTATGCGCGCGCGGGGCGTTCCGGCAAGCGCGGCGGGGCCGCCGCGGACGGCCGCGAAAAAATGGCCGTGGCGCCGCTGCGGCATTTAATGTAAGCCATTTACGCTATTTCAAAGAGTCGGTCGTCGCGCTGCGGTTGCGAATGATAGGGATTGCATGGAAACGTGACATTTGGCACGATCTCCTGTCCGAAGTCATATTGCCAGATTGACCGTTTCCGATCATGTGACTCTGGACCGTTCATGAATGAACCAAGGGCTGCTGAGCATGGGGAACCAGATCGACCGCGAAATCGGAGCGCGCATCCAGAGGCGGCGCGAGGCGCTTGGCCTTGGCCGCGACGCCGTTTCGGCGGCGCTCGGAATTGACGGCGAGACGATTCGCGCTTTCGAGGAGGGCGAGAAGCGGTTGAGCGCCCGCCAGTTGCAGAAGCTCTGCGCCGTGCTCAAGGCGCCGCCGTCGAGTTTCCTGGTGGCGGACGAGGACGCCGGTCCCGACGGCTTGAGCGCCGATCGCGCCGCGCTGCTCAATGACGCGCATCGGCTCTACCGCTCGTTTTTCCAGATCGAAAGCGCGGAATTGCGCTCGATTCTCGCCGATCTCGCCGAAAGCTTCGCCCGCGGCGGCCGGTCCAGCGCTCTGATCGAGGCGGCGCGGCAGTTGCAGCCAACCGACAACGCCGAGACCAATATCGCCCGGCTGAACGCCTTTCGCACCGGACCCTGGTCGCACTAAGTGCGCGAAACGGGCAAAATTCGGCTGGGCGTCAATGTCGATCATGTCGCCACCCTGCGCAACGCTCGCGGCGGCTTCGCGCCCGATCCGGTCCGCGCGGCCGAGCTGGCGCTGGCCGCCGGCGCCGACGGGATCACCGCGCATTTGCGCGAGGACCGGCGCCATATTGTCGATGACGACATGCTCAGGCTCAAAAGCCTGAAGGCGCCGCTGAATTTCGAAATGGCCGCGACCGAGCAAATGCTCGACATCGCCTTGCGCATCAAGCCGCACGCCTGCTGCCTGGTGCCGGAAAAGCGCACCGAGCGCACCACCGAAGGCGGGCTCGACGTCATCGGCGGCAAGAAGCATCTGATCCCCTTCGTCGATCAATTGACCCGCGCCGGCATTCGCGTGTCGCTGTTTGTCGAGCCCTCGCTGGAGGCCTTGCGCACCGCCGCCGAGATCGCGGCGCCGGTGGTCGAGCTGCACACGGGCGCCTGGTGCAACGCCCTGGCGCTGGGCGAGACAGCCCGCGCGGAGGCCGAATTTCTGCGGCTGCGCGCCGCCGCCGCGGCCACAGGCGAACTTGGCCTCGAATGCCATGGCGGACACGGGCTGGATTTCGACACGGCGCGGACCCTCGCCGCCCTGCCGGAAATCGTCGAACTCAATATTGGCCATTTCCTCGTCGGCGAGGCCGTGTTCATCGGCCTCGAAGCCAGCGTGAGGCAAATGATCGCCGCCATAGCCTTGGGGCTTGGCGAAAGAGGACGGCGCGCGTGATCCTCGGCCTGGGGATCGACCTCTGCGACATCAGGCGCATCGAGCGGACGCTGGAGAAATATGGCGACCGCTTCGCCCAACGCTGTTTCACCGAGATCGAGCGCGCCAAGGCCGACGCGCGGGCGCGTCGCGCGGCGACCTACGCCAAGCGCTTCGCGGCGAAGGAGGCCTGCGCCAAGGCCCTGGGCACGGGGCTGGGGCAGGGGGTCGGCTTCAAGGACATTGGCGTGGTCAACGACGCCCATGGCAAGCCCAGCCTGGAGCTGAAGGGCGGCGCCGCGGCGCGGCTCGCCGCTCTGGCGCCGGCGGGGACGACGCCCCATATCCACGTGACCTTGACCGACGAATATCCCTATGCCCAAGCCCAGGTGATCATTGAAGCGATCATCGAAGTCACCATCGAGGCGCGCTGAATTTCATCGCGGCGCGCTTGCCTTTGCCGGGGAAAACCCGCAAAACCGCCGACCATAGGAATTCCAATGAGCCAGACCATGAGCAAATCCGGGCCGAGCGCCGCCAAAAAAGCCGAACCCGAGGGTCTTGGCGAGACCATTATCGTCATTCTCCAGGCGCTGGCCATCGCCCTGGTGGTGCGCACCTTCCTGTTCCAGCCCTTCAACATTCCCTCGGGCTCGATGATCCCGACCCTGGAAATCGGCGATTATCTGTTCGTGTCGAAATACGCCTATGGCTATTCGCGCTATTCCATCCCTTTTGGCGCGCCGCTGTTCGAGGGCCGCATCCTCTCGACGCCGCCCAAGCGCGGCGATGTCGTGGTGTTCAAGCTGCCGCGCGACAATGAGACCGATTACATCAAGCGGATCGTCGGCCTGCCCGGCGAAAAAATCGAAATGAAGCACGGCCGCCTGTTCATCGACGACCAGGAAGTGCCGCGCGAGCCGATCGAAAAGGCGCAAACGGAAGATCTCTACGGCCATTTCGGCCCCGTGCCGACCTACAGGGAAACCCTGCCGGGCGGCGTCCAGCACACCATCGTCGAAATCCAGGGCGACGACGGTTTCAACGACAATGCCGGGCCCTTCGTCGTGCCGCCCAACCATTATTTCATGATGGGCGACAATCGCGACAATTCCACTGATTCCCGCGTGCCGCCGGACCAGGGCGGCGTCGGCTATGTGCCCTTCGACAATATCGAGGGCCGCGCCGAAGTGACCTTCTTCTCGGTCGGCGAGGGCGCGGCGGCCTATGAATTCTGGCGCTGGCCCTGGACCCTGCGCCTTCAGCGCATGTTCCGCCCGGTGCGATGAGCGCCGGCGTGACGGCCGACGACCTCGGCCCCTTGGAGGAGCGGATCGGCTACGCCTTCCGCGACGGCGACCTGTTGCGGCGCGCCCTGACCCATGTCAGCGCGCTGCCTGTCGCGCAAGGGTCGCAAACCGCCCAGCGCCGCGCCGAGTCTTATCAGCGGCTGGAGTTTTTGGGCGACCGCGTGCTCGGCCTGGCTGTCGCCGCCATGCTCTTCGAAAATTTTCCCGAGGCCGAGGAGGGCGAATTGTCGCGCCGGCTCGCCGCTTTGGTGCGCAAGGATTCCTGCGCCGATGTCGCCCGCGACTGGGGCGCCGGCGAATTTCTGCGGCTCGGCGAGGGCGAGGTCTCCAGCGGCGGCAAGAAGAAATCGGCGCTGCTCGGCGATATCTGCGAGTCCATTCTCGGCGCGGTCTATCTCGACGGCGGCTACGGTGCGGCGCAGGCCCTGGTGGTCAGGTTTTTCGGCGAGAAGATGCGCAACCCGTCCAGGCCCTTGCGCGATCCGAAAACCATGTTGCAGGAATGGGCGCAGGCGCGCGGCTTGACGCCGCCGGTCTACAGGCTGGCCGGGCGTTCCGGCCCGGATCACGCGCCCTCCTTCATCATCGAAGTGGCGATCCCCGGCTTCGCGCCGCTGACGGCGCAGGGCGGGTCGAAACGCGCCGCCGAACAGGCCGGGGCGCAGAATTTTCTGGCGCGCGAGGGCGTGGAGATGGAGCAATCATGAGCGAATCCACCCATTGCGGCTTCGCCGCCCTGATCGGCGCGCCCAATGCCGGCAAATCGACGCTTTTGAACCAATTGGTCGGCGCCAAGGTCTCCATCGTCTCGCGCAAGGTGCAGACCACGCGCGCCCTGGTGCGCGGCATCGCCATCGACGGCGCGACCCAGGTGATCTTCGTCGACACGCCCGGGATTTTCGCGCCCAAGCGCCGGCTCGACCGCGCCATGGTCAGTTCGGCCTGGGGCGGCGCCGGCGACGCCGATGTGGTCTGCCTGCTGATCGACGCCAAAAAGGGTTTTGACGAGGAGGCCGAAGCGATCTTCGCCCGGCTGCCCGAGCTCAAGGCGAAGAAAATCCTGGTGCTCAACAAGATCGACACCATCCCGCACGAAAAACTTCTGGGACTCGCCGCCGATCTCAATTCGAAAGCCGAATTCGTCGAGACCTTCATGATCTCCGCGCTCAAAGGCCATGGCGTCGAGACTTTTCTGCGCAAGCTCGCCGCATTCATGCCGCAGGGGCCCTGGCTCTATCCCGAGGACCAGATTTCCGACGCGCCGCTGCGCTCCCTGGCCTCGGAAATCACCCGCGAAAAACTGTTCGAGCGGCTGCACGACGAACTGCCCTACCAGTCCACGGTCGAAACCGAATTGTGGAAGGACCAGCCCGACGGCTCGGCGCGGGTCGAGCAGACAATTTACGTGACCCGCGAGGGCCAGAAGAAAATCGTCATCGGCGAGGGCGGCCAGACCATCAAGGCCATAGGCTCCGCCGCGCGCAAGGAAATCATGGAGGCGGCGGAACAGAAGGTCCATCTGTTCCTGTTCGTGAAAGTCCGCGAGAACTGGGGCGACGACCCCGAACGCTACCGCATGATGGGCCTGGATTTCCCGAAGAAGTGACGGCGCCGCTCGCCGCTTCGCGTTCCGTGCTAAAAGCCCAACATGGAATGGTCTGAACGCGGCCTGATTCTAGGCGTGAAAAAACACGGCGAATCCAGCGTCATCCTGGAATTGATGACGCGCGGCCACGGCCGCCATTTCGGCGTGGTGCGCTCGGGGCGCTCGAAAACCATGCAACCGGTGCTGCAAGCCGGCAATGAGGTCGCGGCGGTCTGGCGGGCGCGGCTGGAGGAGCACATCGGCGCTTTCGCGGTTGAGCCGGCGCTGCTGCGCACCCATGCGCTGCTCGACGACGCTTTCGCCCTGCATGGCGTCAATTGGCTGGCGGCGCTGCTGCGCCTGCTGCCCGAGCGCGATCCGCATCCCGGCCTTTACGACATGGCCGGCGCGCTGCTCGCCAATCTCGGCGAAGCCTCGGCCCCCGGCCTGTTCGTGCGTTTCGAGCTGGCCATGCTCGCCGAATTGGGCTTTGGCCTCGATCTGGAGTCCTGCGCGGCGACGGGCCAGCGCGACGATCTGATCTATGTCTCGCCGAAAAGCGCCCGCGCGGTGAGCCGCGAGGCGGGCGCGCCCTGGGCTGCCAAATTGCTGCCGCTGCCAGGATTTTTACGCGAAGCCCCGGGCGGCGCCGTGGCGCCGGACGAGATATGCGACGGCTTCCGCCTCACCGGCTATTTTCTCGAACGCGACATTTTCGCCCCGCGCGGGTTGAAAGTCCCGGATTCGCGCGCAGGCTTGGTCGCCGGCCGCAAGGCGCGCTGAAACCGCCCGCGCCAAGGAGCGGGCGGTTTCAGCGCGAAACCGCCGCCTCGGCGACCTGCCGCGGTCTTGCTGGCGCCGCCCGGAATCGTGCGGAAAGCAGGGCGCACGCCGAGATCAGCGCCTTTTCGCGAATGTCCCGCCGGAACAGGCTGCGCTGGCGGGCGCTGCCATGGCAGGGCTTTTTGGCTTCGGCCTCCGCCTCGCTCTGGCGCGAAGGCAGCAGGAACATGCGGGCGAAGGCCTCGCCACGCCTGCGGAGGCGCGCCGGGCAAAAGGCGGTTTCGACCCGCACGGCGCCCAGGCTGGCGAACAGATCATCATAGGCGCGCTCGGCGGAATAGAGCTTTTCCTGGCTGCTGGCCTGGCTGGCGGCGTCCACGCCAATCACGCCGTCGAGGCGCCAGGCCTCGGCGAGGCCCTTGAGCGCGGCGAACATGGCGTAGAGCGGGAACACCCCATGAGCGTCATGCGCCGCTCTCTTGACCACGGGATAGGTCGACCAAAGCTGAATCCGGCTGACGAAAGCGGCGCGGTCGAGATCGAGCCCCAGGCGGGCGCCGCGCAGCAGGCTGAATCCGAGCCAGTAGATCGGCTCGCCGGCCAGGCGGTAACAGAGGCTGAGTTCGCCTTCGTGATAGGGCGTTTCGGAGAATTGCAGCGCGATCTGGTGCAGGCCCTCGTCGCCGCGATGCTCCCAGAGGATCGGGCCCGGCGCCAGCAGGCCAGCCACGGTCCGCCGGTCCAACAGTTCTTCCAGCAGCCGGTAGTGATCGACCAGCAGCCCGGCGCGCAAATCGACGGAAAGGTTGAGCGCGAGATAATTGCGTTTCAGATATTTGACGAAAAGCTGCGGCTGCCGCCGCGCGAGCGGAAAAAGGCTCGGCCGGGCGAGCGCGAGACACACCCGAAGCTGCCGTTCGAAGCGCAGAAACATGGCCGCCGCCAGCGAAATCCTGTGCCTGAAACGATCACTGTCGCTGTTTTTCACATAAGCGACCAGGTCGAAGAAATATCTCGGCAGAGCTGTCGATCGATACATGGGCGCTCCGAAAACAAAGACAAAAATTCTATGACCAACCGATACGGCAGGCTCTGCCCGCGACATCGGCAACTCAGGCGTCGACGCCGCATGAACCGAAAGGCGCGGCCCTGCGAACCCGCCCCGCGCCAGTTTCGTCACGGCGCGAGACGAGAAAACTCACATCCTCGCGGGGTCACGGAACCAGTTCCCGCAGGCCCGTGTTGCGGTTGAAAAGTCAAAAAATCTACTCAGGGTTGTAATCTTAACAAAGTTTTAAAAATTTTCTAGTGCGCCAAGAGCATTAGAGCGTGGAAATTTCGTCGCATTCCGAGCGACCCGCGGCCCCGGCGAGAAAACGCGGCTTCATGCGCTGGACCGAGCGTTTTCGCCATGTTTCGCGATGTCGCGAAACGGAGCGGCGCCGAGGGAGCCGCGACCGAATCGCGTGGCGGCGGCGGTTTCGTTGGCATCGAGCGCCTGGATGTCCGCGCAAAAAAAAAGCGGCCCAGGCGGGCCGCTTTTTTTCTCTGGCCGGCGCCGTCAATGGCAGACGCGGCGCGTTTCCTTGCGCGACAGGGCATAGCCCTCGTCGATCGCGACTTCGCGGTCCTCGCAATTTTGTTCGGCCGCAGCTTCCGCGTGGGTCTCGGACTTCGGCGCGGCCTGGGCATTGGCGGTTTCCGCCGTCGCCGCGCCCTGCGAGGACAGGAAGGCCAGCCCGGAGAGGGCGCCGACGCCCAGCAAAATCAAGACGGGCGCAAATTTTTTCGAAATTTTCATCGGATCCTCGGCGGCAATTCCAGCACCGGCCGCACATAGACGAGTTCAGGCGTCCATTTTGTGAAGCCGGTGGAAACGCATGTTCAAATCGCCTTCGCATTTGCGAAGAGGTTGGCTTTCTAACGCCGCGTCAGTTGGGAGGCTAGTGACCAATGGCTAAAATTTCGCTCAAAATTTAAGCGGAACGGAAAGCGAACTTGAACCGAATCGCTGTCTGCACTAAGGGGAGCGCATGGCCAGAGCACATGTTCCGCCCGCAGGCGAAGTCAATCAATCGGTCAATCTGCGCGACGCGCTCGAGGAGCGCTATCTCGCCTATGCGCTGTCGACCATCACCGACCGGGCGCTGCCGGACGCGCGCGACGGGCTGAAGCCCGTGCATCGCCGCATTCTCTATGGCATGCATATTCTCCGCCTCGACCCCGGCGCGCCCTTCAAGAAATGCGCGAAAATCGTCGGCGACGTCATGGGCTCCTTCCATCCCCACGGCGACCAGGCGATCTATGACGCGCTGGTGCGTCTCGCCCAGGATTTCTCCTCGCGCTTCCCCCTGGTCGACGGCCAGGGCAATTTCGGCAATATCGACGGCGACGGCGCCGCCGCCTATCGCTACACCGAAGCGCGCATGACCGAGGTCGCCCGCGCCCTGCTCGAAGGCATTGACGAGGACGCCGTCGATTTCCGCGACAATTATTCCGGCGACCAGCAGGAGCCCAAGGTGCTGCCGGCGGCCTTCCCCAGCCTGCTCGCCAATGGCGCGCAGGGCATCGCCGTGGGCATGGCCACCTCGATCCCCCCGCATAATGTCGCCGAACTGCTCGACGCCGCGCTCTATCTGATCTCCAATCCGGCCGCCACCGCGCTCGATCTCTGCACCTTCGTCCAGGGGCCGGATTTCCCAACCGGCGGCATTGTCGTCGATTCCCGCGAGTCGATTCTCGAGACCTACGCCACCGGGCGCGGCTCGTTCCGCATCCGCTCGCGCTGGGTCAAGGAAGAGGGCGCGCGCGGCGTCTGGAACGTGGTCGTCAGCGAAATTCCCTATGGCGTGCAGAAATCGCGGCTGATCGAAAAACTGGCCGAGCTGGTCAATGAGAAAAAACTGCCGCTGCTCGCCGATGTCCGCGACAAATCCGCCGACGACGTCCGCATCGTGCTGGAGCCCCGGGCGAGAACCGTCGATCCGCATGTGATGATGGAAAGCCTGTTCCGCATGAGCGAGCTGGAAAGCCGCTTCTCCGTCAACATGAACGTGCTGGTCGATGGCGTGACGCCCAAGGTGCTGTCGCTGCCCGAGGCCTTGCGGCAATGGCTCGACCATCGCCGCGACGTGCTGCTGCGCCGCACCAACCATCGCTTGAGCGAGATCGAGCGGCGGCTGGAAGTGCTGGCCGGCATGATCGTCGCCTTCCTCAATCTCGACGAGGTCATCCGCATCATCCGCGAGGAGGACGAGCCCAAGGACGTGCTCAAGGCCAAATTCGCGCTGACCGACAATCAGGCCAATTACATTCTCGACACGCGGCTGCGCAGCTTGCGCCGCCTGGAAGAAATGCAATTGCGCGACGAGCACGCCAAGCTGACCAGGGAAAAGATCGAGCTGGAGCTGCTGGTCGCCGAGGCGCCGCGCCAATGGGCGGCGATCCGCGCGCAAATCCGCGAAATCAAGAAGAAATGGGGCCCGCTGACCGCTCTGGGCAAGCGCCGCACCACATTCGAGGCGCCGCCGAGCGAGGCCGCCAATTTCGACCTCGCCGACGTCCTGGTCGAGCGCGAGCCGATCACCGTGGTGGTGACGCAAAAAGGCTGGATTCGCTCGCTGAAAGGCCAGGTGTCGGACCTCGCCAATCTGCAATTCAAGGGCGACGACAAGCTGCAAGTGTCGTTTTTCGCCGAGACCACCTCGAAAATCATGGTCCTGTCCACCGACGGCAAGATTTTCACCGTGGAAGCCTCGAAACTGCCGGGCGGGCGCGGCGCCGGCGAGCCGATCCGCCTGCTGGCGGAAATCGAGGATGGCGAGGACATAGCCGCCGTTTTCGTTCACAAGCCCGGGGCGAAAAGGCTTGTCGCGGCCAGCGACGGGCGCGGCTTCGTCGCGAGCGAGGACGACATGATCGCCAATACGCGAAAAGGCAAGATGCTGCTCAATGTCGAGGCGCCCGCCAAGGCGCGCTTCATCGCCGCCGTCGAGGGCGACACGGTGGCCGCCATTGGCGAGAACCGCAAGCTGCTGTGCTTCGCCGTGGCGGAAATCCCGGAGATGACCCGAGGCAAGGGCGTGCGCCTGCAACGCTACAAGGACGGCGGCCTCTGCGACATCAAGACCTTCGTGCTTGACGAGGGCCTCGCCTGGACCAATTCCTCCGGCCGGGTCTATAATGTGGGCAAGGAGGCGCTGGCCGAATGGCTGGGGTCGCGCGCCGACGCCGGCCGCCTGCCGCCCAAGAATTTCCCCAGGAACAACAGGTTCGGCTGAAGGCGGGCCAGTTCAGCCCGCCGGCCGTCACAGCCCGCCGTAAAACCTGCCAAAAGCATGGGCCGCCAGGAGCGCCATGAGCAGCCCCCCGGCGCCCGCGACCAGAACGTGCCGGGCGCGGCGCAATTCAAAGTTTCCGACGCGGCAAAGCAGCACATAGGCAAAGACCAAATTCGAGGCGCTCCAGAGCACGTTGACCTCGGCCGAGGACAGGCCCTCGCCCGGCGGGGTGGCGAAGGGACTTTGGAAAGGATGCCCGGTCACGCCGCTGACGAAATGGGGAATGGCGTTGACGAGAAAAGCGCCGCCGAAAAAATACGCGACATAATGGGTCCAGCGCATGCCGAGGATTCTCCTGCCGGGCGACGAGTCTTGTCAGCGCGGACAATTTGTCAATCTCGCCGGCGCATCGCTCATGCCACGCGGCGGTTTCGCGCCCGCCGGCCGATGACGCCGACGGGCTGTTGCGGCTCTAAAAACCTCAGAACGGCTGCGGCCTCGGGGTCGCGTCGGTCGAGGCCGGCAGGATCGGCAGCTGGATATGCGGCTGGTCCCCGGTCAGGGTTTTCAGGAAAGCCACGATCTCGGCGTTTTCCTCGGGCGAAAACACCTTGCCCAGTTGCAGCTTGCCCATGGTCTCCACGGCCTCGGTCAGCGTCGCCGCGCCGCCATCGTGGAAATAGGGATAGGTGCGCTCGACATTGCGCAGGGTCGGCACTTTGAAGTTCAGCCGGTCGGCGTCCTTGCCGGTGACGGCGACGCGCCCCTGGGCGGGGTTGCTGGTCTTGTAGGGCTCGACCACGCCCATTTTCTGGAAGGAGGCGCCGCCGACCGCCGGCCCGTTGTGGCAGGCGACGCAGCCGCTCTCCTTGAACAATTTATAGCCGGCCAGTTCAGTCGCGCTCAAAGCCTTGTCGTCGCCGTTGAGCCATTGGTCGAAACGCGAATTGGGCGTGACCAGCGTCTCCTCGAAAGCGGCGATGGCGGTCTTGACCTTGTCGATGTCCACCCCCGGCGCGCCAAAAGCTTTCTCGAATTCCGCCTTGTAGGCGGGAATCGAGTCGAGCACTTCGACGGTCAGCACATGGGAAAAGGCCATTTCGCCGGGATTGGCGATGGGGCCGCCGGCCTGCTCCTTGAGATTGGCGGCGCGGCCGTCCCAGAATTGCGCCACATTCAGGCTGGAATTGAGCACGGTCGGCGAATTGATCGGCCCCTCGTGCCAATGGTCGCCAATGGAGGTCTTGAGATTGTCCGACCCGCCCATGCTCAGATTGTGGCAGGAGTTGCAGGAAATGAAGCCGGATTTCGACAGGCGCGGGTCGAAAAACAATTTTTCGCCAAGCTCGACCAAGGCGGGATTGCCGGGCTTGGCGGCGGGAATGGGCTGGATCGGCTCGTCGCGCGCCCCGGCGAGCGCGGGCGACAATGCGAGCAGGCTGACGGAAATGGCGAGGGCGAATGATTTCATGGCGCAACTCCTCTCGCCGGCCCCCGGGCGAGGCGAGAGCCGGACGCCGCACTCAAGCGCGACGCGGAAAAATCCGCCATGATCTAAAGCAAGGCTTTGGGCCGGCGGTCCCACGCCAGCGAATAGAATGTGACGCCTGGGGCGATAATCAATGCCGCAAAACGGCGGATTGCGGAAGTTTGCCGAAATGGCCACGCAAGGGGGGCCTGGGCGGATAGCGGTCGTTTAAGGTTCTGCGTCTAGACTTGCGTCATGCTGGCGGCCTCATCATCACCGCTAGCTGATAATGAGGCCCAGCCAGTCAGTCACAGACTGGCGACAAAACCAGCCGCGAGAAATCCGTATGGCAAATACGAGACTCCGCAAGATCGCAGCTATCGCGTTCGTCAATGCAATCGCATGTGCAGACGAATGCGTCGTTACACTGGCGCAGTCTCAAGGATACACCGACGTTCTGTTTGGCAGCGAACGATATCACCTTCCCGCGGCAAATTATCGGATGTGGGTACAAAACTACGACAAGGACCGCGACCATGCCGCTTTCGGGTTCAGCGCCATACTCCCGGACATCGCGCCTGCAACAACCAACCCGGCCGAAGCAGCAACTTGGGGGACTGGCACGGGCTGGCATCGCGAGATACACGTGCTTGTTGAATATGGGCGGAATTTCATCGCGCAGGAGCAGCAATTGGACAATGCATTTGCTTTCGCCGAAAAGCTAAAGAGCATGGAAAATAAAGAAAAAGAAAATAATACTCGACCAATGCCACCCAATGCTATTAAGTATATTTCCCGCGACAAATATGAAATCATGACGAACGGATGCAAGAAATACGAAGGGGAAGGGCTCGGCGGCAATGAAGTTCTTCAAGTATGCGATGAGCCCAACCCAATGATTTTTATTGAGTGCGACCTGGGCTTGACGCACAAGTTCCCATACCCATCCTGTAAATCCGCGTTCAATTTGAGTGACAAAACCCAGGTAACATACAGCTACGGTTATGATTATTTCGAGCAAGGACAAGACATTCACCACAGGCTCGTCGAGCTATTAATGTCATTCCGCGAAAAGGCGCCTCACCCTTAAAGCCAATCCCAGATGATTTCTCCAAAAAAACGGTTTTATTTAACGATCAGAACGTCCGCTGAGTGCGCGACTCGCTCCGACCGGACCTTCATGTCCTAAGTCCGCTGCGAGCCGCTTTCGTTCATCGCCCGCCGCCGCCAAGCCTGCGATTTCCACCTCTAACCCAAGTTGGCCAGGCCCGGAAAGGTCTCGATCAGCCAGAAGGAGACATTCTGGATGCCGCCGGTCAGGAACAGCACGCCGGTCACCACCAGCAGCGCGCCGACAATGCGTTCGACCTTGCCGAAATGCGCCTTGAACCGGCGCAGGAAGCGGATGAAGGGCTCCATCGCCAGGGCCGCGACGATGAAGGGAATGCCCAGCCCCAGCGAATAGACCGCGAGCAGAAAGGCGCCATGGGCGACCGTGGCTTCGGAAGAGGCGACGGCGAGAATGGCGGCGAGAATCGGCCCGATGCAGGGCGTCCAGCCGAAAGCGAAGGCCAGCCCCATCACATAGGCGCCCCACAGGCCGATGGGCTTTTCCACGCTCAGCCGCTTTTCCCGATAGAGCAGGCTGAGTTTGAACAGGCCGAGAAAGTGCAGGCCCATGCCGATGATCGCCACGCCGGCCAGCGCCGAAAGCAGCGGCAGGTTTTCGCGCACGGTCTGGCCCAGCGCCGAGGCGGTGGCGCCGAGCAGCACAAAGACCGTGGAAAAGCCGGAAACGAACAGCAGCGCGGCTATGGTGGTGTCGCGCCGGGCGCGGCGCTCGCCGCCCTCCACCAGCTCCTCCAGGCCCGAACCGGCGATGAAGGTCAGATAGGGCGGCACCAGCGGCAGCACGCAAGGCGACAGGAAGGACAGCAGTCCCGCCAATAAAGCCGCCGATAGAGTCACCTGACTGGTCATGGAGTCGCCTTTCGCCTCTTGGCCTTCTTACGCCATACGCGCAGAATAGGAAAACATTACGCGAGCCCCTTTGCCGATGCGCAATCTCATCACCGATGTTCCCGGCCTGCTGGTCGGCTCCGCCGAAGACGCGAAGGTCGCCACCGGCGTCACCGTGGCGGTTTTCGACGCGCCCGCCGTCGCGTCCATCGCGGTCTCCGGCGGCGCGCCGGGCCTGCGCGACGTCTCTCTGTTGGAGACCGACATGACCGTCGAGCGTGTCGACGCTCTCGTGCTGTCCGGCGGCTCGGTGTTCGGCCTCGACGCCATGGGCGGGGTGATTTCCGAGCTGCGCGCGCGGGGCAGGGGGATCGAGGTCGCGGGACAGCTGGCCCCGATCGCGCCGGGCGCCATCCTGTTCGACCTCGCCAATGGCGGCGACAAGAGTTTTTGGTCCGAGCCCTTTTACTGGCGCCTGGGCGCCGAAGCGGCGCGGGCGGCGGCGGGCGATTTCGCCCTGGGCGCGCATGGCGCCGGTTACGGCGCGACGCTGGCCGATCTCAAGGGCGGGCTGGGCTCGGCTTCCGCGCGCACATCCGATGGCTTCATCGTCGGCGCCCTGGTCGCGGTCAACGCCGTGGGCCAGGCGACCGTTGGCGACGGCCCGCATTTCTGGGCGGCGCCCTATGAGCGCGACGGCGAATTCGGCGGCCTCGGCTGGCCCGCCGAATTCGACGCTTCCTCGCTGAAAATCCGCATGAAGGGCGGCGAACCGCGCAACACCACCATCGCCATTGTCGCCACCGACGCCGAACTGACCAAGGCGCAAGCCAAGCGCATGGCGATCATGGCCCAGGACGGCCTCGCCCGGGCGCTGCGCCCGGTTCACGCGCCCATGGACGGCGACGTGGTGTTTGCCGCCGCCACCGGCCGCGCGCCGGGCGCCGTCGGCCCGCTGGAGCTGACCCGGCTCGGCGCGGCTGCCGCGGATGCGCTGGCTCGCGCCATAGCGCGCGGCGTCCATGCCGCGAAAAAGCTGGATTTCCCCGGCGCCTTGTCGAGCTGGCGCGATAAATTCGGCTAGCGTCGCGCCCGCCGCAGCGCCATGTCGCGCGCCGCGCCTAAAATCGCCTCGACGGCGGGGCGGCGGTAATCCCAGATCGGATCGGGGTCGGGGGGGAAAACATTCATCGCGGCATTGGCCTCGAACAGCAGCAGCGTTCCGTCCGGCGCCAGGCCGAAATCGACTCGCCATAGTCCAGGCCCAGTTCGGCCTGGATCGCCTGAAGCGTCGCGCAAGCCGTCGGCCCGAGCGCGCCGCGCATGTCCTGCAGAAATCGCCGCTCCTCCTCGCGCAAGGCGGCGTTTTCCGCCATGTCGGAGGAGAAATAATGCACCAGCCAATGGCGCGACGCCGCCATATGCAACGGAAAAAGCGCGCCATCGACGAACATCACGCGATATTTGCGGAAAAACCCATCGGGTCCGCGCGCGTCGAGCCGGTCGAGCGCATAGAGATTTTCGCCCGGCAGTTTTTCCAGGGCGGCGGCGAGATCGCATCGCGCGGCGACCTCGACAAAATGCAGGCCGGTATGAAAGCCTGGCGCGCGGAGCAATAGCGGAAAGACCAGCTCGGCATCGGCCAATAATTTTTCACGCGCGATGAGCCGCGCGCCCGCCGTGCGCAGGCCGGGGATCCGCGCCAGCCTGCGGTCGTTGTCCGCCCGCCCGGTTTTTTGCACGCGCTGTGGCGCATTGAGGACCGGCGCCGTCGAACGCGCCGCGATCGCGCAGGCGCGCGACAACTCGCCGGCGCAGAGATCGGCGTCGCCAATGGCGTTGACCAGAAGGCGATGCTCGGGCAGCGGCGCCGCCGGATCGAAAAATTCGGCGTAAATGGAGGCGATCGCGAAAGTCTTGTCGTCGAGCCAGCGCTGCGTCGCCATATTGCCGAGACGCGCGGAAATCAGCAGCAGAATGGCGACGCCGGGCTGGGGACCGCGACAGGCGCGGCCCGCCGCCGCATGGCCGACAAACCCCTTGCGCGCATGAAGCTCAGCGTCTTCGTCCCGCGCGAAAAAGTAAAGAATCCGCGCGAGACCTTGATGCGCGGGGTAAAAATCCGGGTCGGCCTCAAGCGCGGCGCGATACTGCGCTTCCGCGCCCAAAAAATCGCCATCCTCGAATAGCAGATTGCCGAGATTGACCCGCCCGACCGGGTTTTTCGGATGCAGGCCCACCGCCCGTTCATAGGCGATTTTCGCCGCGCCCCGCCGTCCTCCGGCGAAAAGCAGGCCGCCCAGCTCGGTCAGCGCCTGAAAATGCGCGGGGTCGAGACTGAGCACGCGCAAAAAACCGTCGCGCGCCGATTCGTCCTCGCCCCGCCGCGCCAGCGCCAAGGCGCCGGCGAAGGCGTCGGCAAGCTCGCGCTCATGACTGACGATCACGCCTATTTATGTGTGCCGCCGGGATGTTTCGCCTGGGGATGGACGAAGACCGAATTGGACAGCTCCCCGCCGGTCAGGGTTCCCGAGCGGTCGACGTCGAGCCGGTCGAATTCCTCGGAGACGAAGGCCAGGAACTCGTCCTTTTCGACTTCGCCGGTTTGATTGCGGTCCATTTGCCGGATCAGGCCCTTGACCGTGGCCAGTTCGGCGCGGCCATTGCGCCGCGCCAGCACCGAACGCGACAATTCGCTCTCGCTCAAGGCGCCGCTGCGATTGGCGTCGACGCGGTCGAATTCGGCGGACATGAAGCGCATGAATTCGTCCTTGCTGACGACGCCGTTCTTGTCCTTGTCCATCAGGTGGATCAACTGGGCGACCTTGGCGTTTTCAGGACCCTGGCCGCCTCTGGCCAGCGCGGGAGCGGCGGCGAGTACGGCGATCAGGCCGGCGCTGAGAAAAAACATGAATTTATTGCGCATCGAATCGCTCCCGAGGATGGACCAGATTTTTTCTAGACTAGTCCAGCGCGCGCCGCTGGCAAGGCTCCAAACGGTCACGGTGAGCCGATCCAGAAGCCGGAAACCGCGCCGGCCAGACCGATCAGCGCCAGGATGGCGGCCAAAACCGCCGTGAGCGCCAGCCATGCGCCGCGCAGCCGCGCGTCCGCGGGGAGGATTTTTGCCGCGAGCGCGATCAGCAGCGCCACCGTCACCGGAAACAGCGCGGCATTGACCACCTGGGCCTGAAGATTGAGCCGCACCAGATCGCCCGAGAGGCGCACGAAAGTCGCGGAGCCCGCCACGCCCAGGGCATAGAGGCCCAGCGCCGTCCAACTGTCGAACAGGCCCGCATGGGCGCGATGGGGCGACAGGATCTCGCTGACCCCCCAGGACAGCGCCAGCGCCGCGACGATGGCGGCGGCGAGCGAGGCGCCGCAGACGCCCAGGCCGAACAGGATTTTGCCGGTTTCGGGCCCCAGCGCCGCCGACAGCGCGCGCGCCACGGCGGCGACGCTGTCGAGCCCCGCGCCTGTGGAGAATGTCGCGGCCGCCGCGACCAGCACCGCGGCGGTGAGAATCTGCGTCAGCAGCGCGCCGGCGGCCGTGTCGAGCCGCACGGCGGCCAGATCGGCGCGCCCGAGTTTCTGGCGCGCCACCGCCCTTTGCTGATAAAAAATCATCCAGGGATTGAACACCGCGCCGACAATCGCCGCGCCGAGAAAGGCCAGATCGCGCGAGGCGAAAGGCAGGGAAAAATCCCGCGCGAGATCGGCGCCTTGCGGGCGGGCGCGGAAGGCGACGAACAGAAAGGCGATTTCGCAAAAGGCCAGCGTCAGCGCCGCCAGTTCGATCCGGCGATAGGCGCCGCTCACCGCGACGAACAGCAGCAGCAGCGAGACGGCGGGCAGCGAGATTTCGCGCGACACGCCAAACAGTTCGCCAATGCCCGCCAGGCCGGAAAATTCCGTCACCAGCGTCGCCAGCGCCCCCACGACCAGGCCGGCCAGCGCCAGTCCCGCCCATTTCAGGCCGAAATGCCGGCGCAAGGCGGCGCCGAAACCGAGTCCGGTGCGCAGGCCGAGCCGCGCCGCCAGCTCCTGGATCAGATAAAGCGCCGGCGCCAGCGCCAGCACCAGCGGCAGCAGGGCATAGCGCGTCACCGCCCCGGCCTGGGCGGCGGCGACGATATTGCCGGCGTCGGTGTCGGCGAGCATCACCAGCAAGCCCGGGCCGAAGGCCAGCCACCGCCAGTTTTTTCGCTTGGTCTTGCCATCCGCCGTCATCATCGGCGTCTATGCCGGAGGGCGCTCGCGATGACAAAGGCTTTCTGGCCTGAATTTTCTTTTTTCGTCGCGCGGCTCTTTTTTTTCGTGGCGCGGCCTGCTTTTCTTTGGCTCCGCTTGCGCTAAATAAGCCCCATGCGCATTTCCGATCTCGACCTTCTCATCATTCCCGGCCTTGGCGGCTCGGGCCCAGATCATTGGCAGCGCCGCTGGGGTCAAAAACTGTCGACCGCGCGCATGGTCGCGCAGGAGGATTGGGACGCCCCGAAGCGCGATCTCTGGGTCGCCAATATCTTGCGCGAGATCGAGGCTTCCTCGCGGCCGGTGGCCTTGATCGGCCACAGCCTCGGGGCGCTGGCGGCGGCTCAGGCGCTGGCCGCGCATGAGGGCGACAAGGTCAAGGCGGCGTTTCTGGTGGCGCCGCCCGATCTGGACGCGCCCGGCTTGCGCGAGGGTCCGATCGACCCCGGTTTCAAAGAAAAAGCGCCGCAAGCGGCGCTTCAAGTTCCCGGCGTTCTTGTCGCCAGCCGCAGCGATCCTTTCGCCGATTGGGCATACGCCGAACGGCTCGCTGACGTTTGGGCGCTGGACCTGGCCGACGCGGGCGACGCCGGCCATATCAACGCCGAGAGCGGTCACGGTCCCTGGCCAGAGGGATTGATGCGTCTGGCCGGGCTTTTCGCTAAAATCTGACCGTCACCGCATCCACGTCCTGATTCTCGTTCCGGCTTGAACGAATAAAAACTCCGTCCGCCAAATCTTCGGAGCGTGGACTATTCCTGCCGTCGCGTCATAGGCGCGACGATGCGCGCCTTGCCGTCAGCCCATATTATGGGTGATGGACTTGGCGGCGATCACGGCCACCGGAATGCCGAGCGCATAGCCGACGATCGCCGCGATCGGAATGAATTTCATCGCCTGCCCCTGAAGGCTGGGCATCATCAGAACCACAACCACAAGCGCGCCGGCAAGCACCGTGCCGCCCATGACCCAAAGCAAAGCCGCCAATCTAGACATATTCGCCTCCCAAGACGATGGGCAAGACTGTCGCAGCGGCGCGGCGCCGTCGTTGACTTGGGTCAAAATCCCGGCGGCCCAAGAAAATCCGGGTGACCCAAGCAAATCCCGGCGGCCCAAGAAAAAAGCCGCCCGAAGGCGGCCTTTCCAAAATCTCCACAGGCTCTGAAAAAATCAGCGCGAATAGAATTCGATGACCAGGTTCGGCTCCATCTGCACGGGATAGGGCACTTCAGTCGGCAGCGGCACGCGGGTCATCTTGGCGGTCATCTTGGAGTGATCGACCTCGAAATAATCGGGCACGTCACGCTCGGCGAGACCGACCGCTTCCAGCACGATCACCAGCTGGCGCGAGGCTTCCTTGACCTCGATCAGGTCGCCGGGCTTCACCAGATAGGAGGCGATGTTGACGCGGCGGCCGTTGACCTTGACATGGCCATGGTTGACGAACTGGCGCGCGGCGAACACGGTCGGCACGAATTTGGCGCGATAGACCACGGCGTCGAGGCGACGCTCCAGCAGGCCGATCAGATTGTCCGAGGAGTCGCCCTTCATGCGGATCGCCTCGGCGTAATATTTGCGGAACTGCTTTTCCGAAATATTGCCGTAATAGCCCTTGAGCTTCTGCTTGGCCTTCAGCTGGGTGCCGAAGTCGGACATCTTGCCCTTGCGGCGCTGGCCGTGCTGTCCCGGGCCATATTCGCGCTTGTTGACCGGGCTCTTCGGGCGGCCCCAGATGTTCTGGCCCATGCGGCGGTCGATTTTATACTTGGCTTCCGAACGTTTTGTCATCAGATCCTCGACTATTCAAAAACGCGAAGACCTTTCGCACGCCGCGGATGCGGCATGGCGTCGAAAGCGATCCTCGCGCATTCGGCGTTTTTCAACGCCGGCGGAGATCGCGCCCTCCTCTGCCTCTCGATCCCGAAAAATCCGGAGAAAGAGGCCGACAGACGACTCACCGTCTTTTTTTCCGCATGACCTCAGGAGGTCATGCTGGACGGGAGCGGTCGCGGGTGCGAAAATTCTTCCCGCAGGCCAGAGTTCGGCGGGAAAGAAGCGGCTTCCTACAGGAGCCCGGGGGCAAGGTCAAGGAGAAGACCATGCAAGAAGAGCAAATGGACCAGGAGATTTCGGGCGGCTGCCTGTGCGGGGCGGTGCGCTACAGCCTGAAGAAACTTCCGGAGCGGCTTAATGTCTGCCATTGCAGCCATTGCCAGAAAAGCTCGGGTTCGGCCTTCTCCATTAATCTCATCGCGCCGGAAGAGGATGTGACGCTCTCCGGCGAAATGAAGCTTTACGAGGATTTCGGCGACAGCGGCAATATTTTGCGGCGCTATTTCTGCCCCGTCTGCGGCTCGCAAATGGGCAGCCATAATCTCACCCGGCCCGGCATGTTCGTACTGCGCGCGGGCACGCTGGACGACACCCGGGTCTTACGGCGCATCAGCCTGCAAATCTGGACGCAGTCGCGCCAGCCCTGGGTGAAGCTCGAGTCCGACGCGCCGGAATTTCCGCAAGGGCCCAAAGGCTGAGCGGGCGTTTGCCGATTTTAACCAAATCGCGCTAAAGCGGACCATCATGTCCGTCCCGCTCGCCCGCCCGCCCAAAATCCTGGTGTTCGATTCCGGCCTCGGCGGCCTCACGGTGCTGCGCGCGCTGACGCGCCAGCGGCCCGACGCCGATTTTCTCTATGCCGCCGACGATCTCGGCTTTCCCTATGGGCCGAAAAGCGAAGCGCAGGTGGTGGCGCTGGTGATGGACGCCATGGGCGCGCTGATTGGCGAAGAAAAGCCGGACGCGGCGGTGATCGCCTGCAACACCGCCTCGACCCTGGTGCTGCCGCATCTGCGGGAAAAATGGCCTGACATCCCCTTTGTCGGCACGGTTCCCGCGATCAAGCCGGCGGCGGAATTTTCCGCGACGCGGCGGATTTCGATCCTCGCCACGCCGGGCACGGTCAGCCGCGACTATACCCGCGACCTCATCGAGAAATTCGCCGGACATTGCGACGTCGCCCTGGTCGGCGCGCAAAATCTCGCCGGCTTGGCCGAAGCCTTCATGCATGACATTCAACCGGATGATGAAGCGGTGGCGCGGGAAATCGCCCCCTGTTTCGTCGAGGCGGACGGGCGGCGCACCGATTGCGTGGTGCTGGCCTGCACCCATTATCCGCTGCTGCGCGAGGCCTTCGTCCGCCTCGCCCCCTGGCCGGTGCACTGGATCGACCCGGCCCCGGCGATCGCGCGGCGCGCCGATCATGTGCTGCGCGAAAAATTCCCGCAGCAGCCCGGCTTCGGCGCGTTTCAATTCCGCTATACGTCCGGCGCCGCGCCCGAGGCCCGGCTGTCGCGGGCGCTGCTGGCTTTTACGGCGCGGTCAGAAAAGCCACGCGAAACGTCGCGGTAAAAGCTCCGCTTTGTCGCGTCAAAACCTTGCGCAGCGCGCCGGCGGGCAGGGGACGAAGACCCGGTCGGGCGCGATGCGCGCCGGTCTTTTTCAGGCTTTGGGCGAAGGCTTGCGCGCTGTCATAGGCCGTGGGGAAGGCGACGATCTCGCAAGCCGCCAGGCCTTGAGCGAAATTTTCCGCAGGAAACGCCCAAAGCGAGTCGGCGAGCCCCGCCGCCGCCAATAGCGCCCGCCATTCGCCCAGGCTTCCCGCCACCGGCAGCGCCACATGCAGCGCGCCGCCGGGCGCCAGCAGCTTCAGCCAGCCTTCCAGCGCGCCGCGCGGATCGGGCAGCCAATGCAGCATCATGCTCGAGAGGATCAGATCGTAACGCTCGGGCGTGTCGAAACTGGCGGCGTCGGCGCGCAAGCTCCGCACATCCGGATATTTTTCCCTGAGCCGCGCCAGCATTTTTGGGGCCGCGTCGAGCGCGGTCAACTCGGCGTCCGGCCATTTTTCCCGCGCGAAGCCCGTGACATGGCCGGCCCCGGCGCCGAGATCGAGAATTTTGGCGGGTTTTTCCGCGCGGACGCGAGCGACGAGGGCGCGCGCTATGTCGCGCTGGACATGGGACCGCGCGTCATAGCTGTCGGCGGCCGCGTCGAAGGCGGCGACAATTCTTTCGCCCTCACTGTGCATTTCGGCTCAAAAAATCCATGATGTTTTCCGCGCAAAAATCCGGCGCGGTCCAGGGCAGCCCATGGCCGCCGGTGGCGCTCACGGCCAATTCGTCGCCCGTTTGCGCCAATTCCCGCGCGGCGTCCAGCGGAACCAGCGGATCGTCCTGCGCCGCGAGCGAAAGAATCGGCAGTCCGGTGAGCCCTGGCGCGGCGTCGCCGGTTTCGAGCAGGTCGAGCCCCGTCGCCAGAGCCTCGGCCCGCGCCACGCCTCGCGCCGGTCCGCCGCCATGACGGGCGCGAAAATCCGCCACGCAAGCCTGCGCGTCGCGCGCCAAAAATTTGCGCAAGGCGCGCAATTCGCTCGCGCGCACACAGCCGCGCCCCTGATCGTCCAGGGTAAAGCGGGCAAAGCCGTTGATCGCCACCGCGCCGGCCCAGGCGCGGTTCTGGCTCAGTCCCCATAAAAACCCGAGGGAATGGCCGATCAGCACATCGCCGGGTGCGAATTGGGGAATTTTCGCCTCGCCAAAAAAGCCGAGATCGGCGCGCGCTATCGAAAATTTCTCCAGGCGCGCCGCCAGCGCGTCAAAACAGTCCGGGCCGAACCCCCAGCCATGAACCAAATAGAGCCTCATTTCGCCGCCAGTTCCAGCAAAGCCTCGGCCAGCGCGGCGACATCGCCATCGGAATGGGCGGCGGAGAGGGAAATCCGCAGCCGGCTCGACCCATTGGGCACGGTCGGCGGGCGGATCGCCGCGACCAGAAAGCCGCGTTGTTCCAGCGCCGCCGCCAGCGCCAGAGTCTCCGCCTCGCCGCCGATCAGCACGGGAACGATCTGGCTGGCGCTGGCGCCGCAATCCAGCCCGGCGCCGCGCAATTTCGCCCGTAGAAACGCGGCGCGGCGCAACAAGGCTTCGCGTTCCCCGGCCATTTGCGGCACGAGGTCCAGCGCCGCGCCGATGGCGCCGAGCACGGCGGGCGGCAGGCCCGTGCTGTAGATCAGCCCGCCGCAGCGATTGACCAGAAATTCGCGATAGACCGAGGGCAGGGCGAGATAGGAGCCGAAGCCGCCCAAAGCCTTGCCGAATGTACCCATGGCGACATCGACGCAATCGGCGAAATCCTCGCAAAGCCCAAAGCCGCGCGCGCCGAAAACGCCGGTGGCATGGGCCTCGTCGACATAAAGCAGCGCGTCGAAATCTCGCGCCAGCGCGCCGATCCGCGCGAGATCGGCGAGATCGCCATCCATGCCGAACACGCTCTCGGTGACGACGACGCAAAACTCGTTTTTCGCCGTCCTCGCCCGCAAAAGACTTTCCAAATGGTCGCAATCATTGTGCTGAAAGCGCATCAGCCGCGCGCCCGAGGCCTGCGCGCCCTGCAACAGCGAGTGATGCGCGAGACGGTCGGCCAGCACCGTCACCGGACGGCCGATCATCTCGGCGTCGGCGAGCGCCGCCAGCGCGGAAAAATTGGTCTGATAGCCGGCGGCCAGCACCAGCGCGCTCTCCTGCCGCTTGGCCCCGGCGATCTTCTGCTCCAGTTGAGCAAAAGCCGGGTGGTCGCCGGTCACCAGCCGCGAGGCGGCGACGCCCGCGCCATATTTTTGCGCATAATCGACGCTGGCCGCGATCAGCAGGGGATGCTGGCTCAGGCCGAGATAATCGTTCGCGGCGAAATTGATCAGCACCCGGCCGTCGCGCAAAATTCGCCCCTGCGGCGCCAAAACAGCGCTGCGCAGGCTTCTCAGCCGGCTTTGCGCGGCGCGTTGCGCGCAGAAAGCCGCATAGGGATCGATTTTTGCCATTTGCCCGCAGTCTGATAAGAGAGCTTCACGAAAAAGTCACGAGAGCCTCATGACCATCCAGCCGAATTTCACCGAAAAAGCCGCCATTCGTCACGATTGGACGCAGGAAGAGATCGAAGCCTTGTTCGCTCTGCCGCTGCTCGATCTCGTCCATCGCGCGCAAACGGTCCATCGCCAATATCACAACTCGACCATCCAGCTCGCCAGCCTGTTGTCGATCAAAACAGGCGGCTGCGCCGAGGATTGCAATTATTGCCCGCAGAGCGCGCATTTTTCCAAAAAGACGGGCATGGCCAAGGAAACCGCGCTCGACGTCGATTATGTCCTCGACCGCGCCAAAGTGGCGAAAGAGGCCGGCGCCACCCGCTTCTGCATGGGCGCCGCCTGGCGCTCGGTGCGCGACGGCGCGGAATTCGATTGCGTGGTCGATATGGTCAAGGGCGTCCGCGATCTGGGCATGGAGGCCTGCGTGACGCTCGGCATGCTCCAGCCGCATCAGGCCAAGCGCCTCGCCGAGGCCGGACTGACCGCCTATAATCACAATCTTGACACCTCGCCCGAGTTCTACGGCGAGATCATCTCCACCCGCACCTATCAGGACCGGCTGGACACGCTCGCCCGCGTCCGCGCCGAAGGCATCAACATCTGCTGCGGCGGCATTATCGGCATGGGGGAGAAGGAATTCGACCGGGCGTCGCTGATCCGCGAACTCTCCAAAATGAACCCCCATCCCGAGAGCGTGCCGGTCAATGCTTTGGTGGCGGTGCGCGGCACCCCGCTGGAAGGCCGCCCGCCGGTCGACGCCTTCGACATGATCCGCATGATCGCGGTCGCGCGCATCACCATGCCGAAATCGCGGGTGCGCCTGTCGGCGGGCCGCAGCGAGATGAGCGCCGAGGCCCAGGCCATGTGCTTCATGGCCGGCGCCAATTCGATCTTTTATGGCGAAAAGCTGCTGACCACCTCCAACAATGACGCGGCGCTGGATCGCGAGCTGATCGAGCGTCTGGGCCTGCGCGTCGAGGAGATCCAGGAGCGCAGCGCCCATTACGATCTGGACAGCAATGAACAGACGGCGCAAGTCAGCGCCGCCAGCTGATCCCTCGGGATCGTGAAGGCCGGCGTCAGATAGACAATGTCGCCAAAGGGGCGAATCCAAAAACCCCTTTGGGCGAATTCATGCCGCAGTTTTGGCGCGTCCAGCCTTTGCAACTGCACCGCGCCAATCGCGCCCTTGACGCGCACATCCAAAACGCCAGGCAGGTCGCGGCACGGCTCCAGGCCCTCGCGCAATTGCGCCTCGATCACCGCGACCTGCTTGAGGCGCGGCTCGGTCTCAAAAAGATCGAGCGAGGCGTTGGCCGCGGCGCAGGCCAGGGGATTGGCCATATAGGTCGGCCCATGCATGAGCGCCTTGGCCGGATCGTCGGAGAGAAAAGCCTCGAACACATGGGGCCGGGCGAGGGTCGCCGCCAGCGTCAGCGCCCCGCCGGTCAGCCCCTTGCCGACGCAGAGAATATCCGGGACGATTTCCGCTTGTTCGCAGGCGAAAAACGTTCCCGTTCGGCCAAAACCGACAAAAATCTCATCGGCGATCAGCAAAATTCCGTGTTTCCGGCAAATCTCGGCGACCCGGCGCAGGGTCGCGGCGTCGTGCATTTTCATGCCGCCGGCGCCCTGGACCAGCGGCTCGATCAGCACGGCGGCGATTTTTTCCTTCTCCAGCGCCAGCAGCGCGTCAAATTCTTTTGCGCGCGCTTCGTCCACGGGAAGTTCCGCCAGAAACTGCTTCGGCAAATAATCCTTGAACAAGGCATGCATGGATTCATCGGGGTCGCAGACCGCCATGCAAGCCATGGTGTCGCCGTGATAGCCATGGCGAAACGACACCATGCGGCTCTTGTGCGCGAAACCGCGATTGAGCCAATATTGCACGGCCATTTTCATCGCGACTTCGACCGCCACCGAGCCGCTGTCGACAAAAAACACTTTTGACAGATCGCCCGGCGCCTTTGCCGCGAGCCCCGCCGCCAGCCGCACCGCTGGCTCATGCACGAGGCCGCCGAACATCACATGCGGCATTTTTTCGAGCTGCGCCCGCATCGCGTCCAAAATATGCGGATGGTTATAGCCATGACAGGCCGTCCACCAGGAGGCGATTCCGTCGATCAGCTCGCGGCCGTCGGCGAGTTTGACGATCGAGCCGCGCGTCTCGACCGCCTCCAGGGGAGGACGGACGCCCCGCATTTGCGTATAAGGCAGCCAGAGATGTTCGAGCAGGTTTTCCATCGGGAGCGACTGTGCGGAAGTTTTTCATCACCTCGACCGGCACCGGCATTGGCAAGACTTTTACGACTTGCGCGCTGATCCGGCAGGCCAAGGCGCTGGGAAAGACGGTCGCCGCGACCAAACCGCTTATTTCCGGTTTCGACAAGGACAAAATCGCCGATAGCGACACCGGCGAAATTCTCGCCGCGCTGGGCGCGGGGACGGTAGAGGAGATTTCGCCCTGGCGCTTCGCCGCGCCGCTCGCGCCCAATATGGCGGCCCAAGCCGAGGGCAGGGCGGTAGATTGCGCCGCCTTGTTCGATTTCTCGGCGAAATTCCTGCAAACCGACGCGGAGGTGGCGCTGATCGAGGGCGTCGGCGGCGTCATGGTCCCGCTCGACGAGGAAAACACCGTGCTCGACTGGATTTTCGCCTGCGGCGCCCCCGTAGTGCTCGTGGTCGGCGATTATCTCGGCACGATCAGCCATACGCTGACGGCCGTGGAAGTCTTGCGCGCCCGCAAGATCGAAATCGCCGCCATTGTCGTCAGCCAGGGCGAGGGCGGTGAAGTTCCCTTCGCCGCCATGCGCGCTGAAATTGTTTCGCGGGCGAAGCCGACAAAAGTCCTGCCGCTGGCGCGGGGCGCGACGGGCGAGACTCTGGCCGAGTTGCTCGCGTAACAATGCCGTCGCGTTTTTGTCCTTCAATCGTGTAATCTGTTCAAGACCGCTGTTTTCACAAATGGTTTGCGAGGCCCCCATGCGCCGCTCCTTGCCAAAATTCGCCTTTCTCCTGACCGTGCTCTGGCTGCACGCTCCCGCCGGGGCGCAGGAGCTGACAAAACTCAAAGCCTATAACGCGCCCATCGCCGAGACCTCGATTTCCGGCATTTCCTCGGGCGCCTTCATGGCCGTGCAATTCGGCGTCGCCTGGTCGTCGATCATAACGGGCGTCGGCGTGGTCGCCGGCGGGCCCTATTATTGTTCGCGGACCACCTTGATGGACAATCTCGCCAGCGGCGGCGTCGGCCCGATTTTCGCCGCCACCGGGCCCTGCATGTCCGGCCCGCCGGGCGATCTGGCGCCGCTGTTCAAGGAGGCGGACAGCAACGCCGCCAGCGGCGCCATAGACGCGTTGGCCAATCTCGCCCGACAAAAAATCTATCTGTTCCACGGTTTCAACGACGCCGTCGTGGCCAAATCGGTTGTCGACGCCACCCAGGCCTTCTATCGCCGCTATGATAGCGCGACGAACCTGTTTTATCAGAGCGCGCTGGGCGCGGGCCATTCCTTCGTCGTCAATCTCCAGGGCGAGAAAAAGCTCAATTCCTGCCCAGCCAACCAGGCGCCCTATATCGACCAATGCGGCTACGATCAGGCCGGCGCGCTGCTCCAGCAGATCTATGGCGCGCTCAATCCGCCCGTGACAGGCGCCTTGAGCGGCAAGATCGAGAGCTTCGCGCAATCGGCCTATACCGGCGCCGACATTCCCTCGGCGCTCAGCCTCGCCGACAAGGGCTATGTCTATGTCCCCGCCGATTGCGAGGCCGGCGCCGCCTGCCGCCTCCATGTCGCGCTGCATGGCTGCGAGCAGAACGCCGAGACCATAGGCAATCTGTTCTACGAACAGGCCGGCTACAACCGCTGGGCCGACAGCAACCACATCGTCGTGCTCTATCCGCAGACCACCGCCAGCCTGATGCTGCCCTTCAATCCGAAGGGTTGCTGGGACTGGTGGGGTTACGTAACCTTTGACGATCATTACGTGACTAAAAATGGCAAGCAGATCGCCGCGATCAAGGCGATGATCGACGCCTTGACCGTCGCGACGCCGCTCGCGGGCGATGCTTCTGGAAATTTCGCCCTTGTCGTCAACGATATTTCCGACAGCGGCGCCTCGCTGGCCTGGACCGCCGCGCCCGGCGCCGAGGCCTATCGCGTCTCGCGCGCCGGCGCTGACGGGGTTTTCGCCCCCTTGGCCGATGTGTCCGGCCTCAGTTTCGCCGACAGCGGCTTGAGCGCGACCGCCGCCTATAGCTGGCGGGTGGCGCCTTTGATCGCCGGCGCGGCGCAGGCCCCCTCCAACACGGTCGGCGCGACCACACTGGCGAGCCCTGCGCCCTGCGCCGCTCCGGGCTCGTGCCCGCTGCCGCGGCGATAGGTCGCAAGACGCGCGGGGACGTCCAATTCGCCCGGTTTCCGCGCTATTCCGCCGCCTTGCCGCCAGACCGGGGGGCCGGCTGCGCATTCCAGGAAGAGAATAGTTTGATTTGGGTCAACGTCCCGCTCTGCACGCGGGTATGTGCTGTTTCGTCCACGCGCGTCGTATCTCCCATCGCTGGCGTGGCGAGCGAGACCGTCATGAAAAAACTCACCCGACCCACTTCCGTCCCGATTTCGCGGCGGAGCCTGTTGGTTGCCGGCGTCGCCGCCGGTTCGGCGTCAATGCTGGCCGTAACCGGCGCCAAGGCGATGATCAAGGTTTCCAAGGCCTCCGTCGGCTATAAGACCGAGGCGGCCGAGGGCCATAATTGCGGCGCCTGCAAGCTTTTCGAGGCGCCCGAGAGCTGCCGCTTCGTCGATGGCGCCATATCCAGGGATTGCGCCTGCCGCATCTGGATCGGCAAGATCGGCTGAAAATAAAAACGCGCCGGAACCCGAAAGTTCCGACGCGTTTTTGCATAGGCGGTCACAGGCGCCCGCCAGTTTAATCCACGTCCTCGACGCTCTCCGGCCCGCCGCCATGGACGCGCTGGGCCAGCGCCGCCTCCATGAAGGCGTCGAGATCGCCGTCCAGCACCTCGTCGGGCGTGCCGGAGACCACGCCGGTGCGCAGGTCTTTCACCATCTGATAGGGCTGCAGGACATAAGAGCGGATCTGGTGGCCCCAGCCGATCTCGGTCTTGGTGGCGTTGATCTTGTTGGCCTCGGCTTCGCGGCGTTCGATTTCCTGCTCATAGAGTCTGGCGCGCAGCATGTTCCAGGCTGTCGCGCGATTCTTGTGCTGCGAGCGCTCCATCTGGCAGGCCACCACGATCCCCGAGGGAATATGGGTGATGCGCACCGCGGAATCCGTGGTGTTGATGTGCTGGCCGCCCGCGCCCTGGGCGCGATAGGTGTCGATGCGGCAGTCGCTTTCATTGACCTGAATGTCGATCTTGTCGTCGATGACGGGATAGACCCAGGCGGAAGCGAAGCTGGTGTGGCGCCGCGCATTGGAATTGAAGGGCGAGATGCGCACCAGCCGGTGCACGCCGGATTCGGTCTTGGCCCAGCCATGGGCGTTATGGCCCTTGACCAGCAAAGTCGCCGATTTGATGCCCGCCTCGTCGCCCGAGGTCTCCTCGATCAGATCGACCTTGAATTTATGGCGTTCGGCCCAGCGCGTGTACATGCGCAGCAACATGCGCGCCCAGTCGCAGCTTTCGGTGCCGCCGGCGCCGGAATGGACTTCGATATAGGTGTCGGCGCCGTCGAGCTCGCCCGACAGCAAGGCCTCGACCTGACGGCGCTCGGCCTCGGCCTTCAAGGCCTTGAGCTGGGCGACGCCCTCGTCCTGCGCGGACTCGTCGCCTTCCATCTCGCCGAGTTCGATCAGCGTCACCGCGTCTTCGAGTTCGCCGTCGAATTTCTTCAAGGAGCCGAGGCGCTCCTCGAGATCGGTGCGCTCGCGCATCAGTTTTTGCGCGGCCTCGGCGTCGTTCCAGAGGGTGGGGTCTTCGGCTTTGGCGTTCAGTTCGGCGAGGCGGCGCGTTGAATTCTCAACGTCAAAGATGCCTCCTCAGCAGCCCGACCGACTGCTTGATCTGCTCGATGAGCGACACGGCTTCCGCGCGCATGCTGCGATTCCCACGGTTTTAAAAAAGGAAGGTGACTGATAGAGGCGGCGGTCGCGCAAGTAAAGCGAATAGAGCTAAAGCGAATAGAGCTAAAGCGAATAGAGCTAAAGCTAATACAACCCGCCCGCGCCATTGCCGACCTGCGCGTCATTGGCCGGCAGATTGCCCCCGGCCGGGGCCGGGGCCGCGCCGCCGCCGCTTGGCGCGCTATAGGAATCCGGCGGCGCCGTGCCGGGCTTGAAGGCTTCGAGAATCGAGCCCGCGCCGGATGAGCGCGTGCCGGAATGGACGTCCACGGAAATCAGTTTTATGCCCGGCGGCACGCGGAAGGGGGTGTCCGGCTTGCCCGCCAGCGCCATTTTCATGAAATCGCGGAAAATCGGCGCCGCATAGGTCGCGGCCTGCGCGGAATCGCCGAGCGAGCGCGGCTTGTCGTAGCCGAGATAGACGCCGACGGCGAGATCGGGCGAATAGCCGACGAACCACAGGTCTTTCGCGTCATTGGTGGTGCCGGTCTTGCCGGCGAGATGGCGGCCGAGTTCGCTGATGCTGACGCCGGTGCCGCGCTGGATCACGCCTTCCATGATCGAGGTCATCTGATAGGCGGTCAGCGGATCGAGCACCTGCTCGGCCTTGTCCACCAGCTTGGGCTCGTTGCCCGGATCGAATTTCGGCGCGTCGCAACCCAGGCAGTCGCGCTCGTCATGGCGATAGATGGTGTGGCCCCAGCGGTCCTGGATGCGGTCGATCAGCGTCGCCTTGATCTGCTTGCCGCCATTGGCGAGGATCGAATAGGCGGTGACCATGCGCATCACCGTGGTCTCGCCCGCGCCCAGCGCCATCGACAAGACGGGAAGCATATTGTCGTAGATGCCGAAACGTTTGGCGGTCTCGACGATCAGGGGCATGCCAATGTCCTTGGCCAGCCGCACGGTCATCAGATTCTTGGAATGCTCGATGCCATAGCGCAGCGTATGCGGTCCGTAATGGCCTTCCTCGAAATTCTCCGGGCGCCAGACCGAGCCGTCGGGCTGGGCGATCTCGATGGGCTCGTCGAGCAGGATGGAGGAGGGCGTATAGCCATTGTCCAGCGCCGTGGCATAGACGAAGGGCTTGAACGACGAGCCCGGCTGGCGCTGCGCCTGGGTGGCGCGGTTGAAGGAGGACTGGTCGAAGGAAAAGCCGCCGACCATGGCGAAGACGCGGCCGGTGAACGGGTCCATGGCGACAATGGCGCCGGAAATTTCGGGAATTTGGCGCAGCCGCACCTGGCCGGGGCGGCCTTCGACCGGCTCGACGAAAATCACGTCGCCGACGGCGAAAGCCTGTTTCAGCCGTTTGCGCACGAAGCGGGCGCTGTCGGCGGACAGGGTCGCGGTCTCGCGTTGTCCCGCGATTTCGCCGGATTTTTCATGGGGCGGCTGCAAGCCGACGCGCAGGCCGGCGTCATTGACATCGAGCACCACGGCGAGCCGCCAGGGCGCGACATCGCCGAGCGCCGGGATTTCGCCAACGGCCTGGCCCCAGTCATTGCCAAGCGTCACCTGCTTGTAGGCGCCGCGATAGCCATGGGCCTCGTCGAAACGCACCAGCCCATCGACCAGGGCCTTGCGCGCCATCAACTGCATTTTCGGATCGAGCGTGGTGCGCACCGACAGGCCGCCCTCATAGAGCTTCTTGTCGCCATAGCGGTCGTTCAGCTCGCGGCGCACCTCCTCGGCGAAAAAGCCGGCGGCGAAACTGTTCGCCGAGACGCTGCGCGACGTGACCACCAGGGGCTCGGCCTTGGCGGCGTCGCCGTCGGCGCGCGACACATAGCCGTTGTCCACCATGCGGTTGATGACGTAATTGCGGCGGTCCACGGCGGCGTCGTGATTGCGCCAGGGATTGTAATTGTTCGGCGCCTTGGGCAGGCCCGCGAGATAGGCGACCTCGGCCAGCGACAATTCCTGCACCGACTTGTCGAAATAATTCAGCGCGGCGGCGGCGATGCCGTAGCCAAAGCCGAGATTGATCTTGTTCAGATAGAGCTCGAGAATCCGCTCCTTGGAATAGGTTTCCTCGATGCGCAGCGCGAGCAGCGCTTCAGGAATTTTGCGGTCCAGGGAGCGTTCGTTGGTGAGCAGGAAATTCTTCGCCACCTGCTGGGTGATGGTCGAGGCGCCCTGCATGTGCTTGTCGCCCTTGAACAGCACCAGAACGGCGCGGGCGACGCCTTCGGGGTCGATGCCGTGATGGCTGTAAAAATTCTTGTCCTCGGCCGAAATGAAAGCCTGTTTGACCAGCGGCGGAATGGCGTTGGCGGGCAGATAGAGCCGGCGCTCATGGGCGTATTCGGCGATCAGCGAGCCGTCCGCCGCATGAACGCGGGTCATCACCGGCGGCTCGTAATTCTTCAGTTGGGTATGGTCGGGCAGGTCCTTGGAATAAATATAGACCACGGCGCCGACGGCCAGGGCGCCGACGACGAAAACGATCGCGCCCGCCGCGAACAGAAAGGCGAAAAAGCGGGCGATCAGGCGCATCGAAACCCCTCTGTATTTTGAAGCGCCGGGCTACCCGCCTGGACGCAAGCCGGAATCAATCTCAGCCCCTGCGCTATAGCACCGCCGCGCGCGCAAGGTCATGTGAAAATTGTCTCTCTTGGCAGAGATGTCGCGTTCCTTTGTGGCCTTTCAAGGGCGGCGGCGCGCGGTTTCGCGGCAACAGGCGCTAATGTCGAGGGCTTTGCGCCGCCGGCCGCTTTGCGGCGAAAAAATCGTCGATCGCCTCAACGGCCTGGGTCGCCGCCTTGTCCCGCCATTGCGGCGAAGTCAGGTCGGCGGCGTCCTGCGCATTGGAGAGATAGCCCAGCTCGAGCAGCGCCGAGGGCACATCGGGGGCCTTGAGCACGACAAAGCCGGCGGAACGGCGCGGATTCTTGTTCAGCCGCGCCGCGATTTTCCAGCGTTCGCTCAAATATTTGGCGAAAACGCTGGAATAGGCGCGGGTTTCGCGGCGGGTGAGATCGGCGAGAATGTCGCTGACCTCGCCATTGGGGTCCGTCGCCTCCTGGCCCGCCGCCGAATCGGCCTTGTTCTCATGTTCGGCGATGCGCGCCGCTTCCCTGTCGGAGGCGCGCTCAGACACGGTATAGACGGTGGCGCCGGCGACCGAGTCGTCGCGGCCGGGCAGGGCGTCGGCATGCAGCGAGACGAACAGCGCCGCGCCGAGCCTTTGCGCCAGACGCGAGCGCTCCTGGAGTGGGATGAAGGAGTCGTCCTCGCGCGTAAATTCCACGCGATATCGTCCGCTTGCGCGGAGTTTCTCGCCTAAAGCCTTGGCGAATTCCAGCACCACCTGCTTTTCCACCACGCCGCCGCGCCCCAGGGTTCCGGAATCGACGCCGCCATGGCCGGGATCGAGCACGATGACCGGCTTGGCCGCGGCGTCAGCCGGATTTGCGGGCGCGAGTGGCGGCGCGGGCGGCTGGTTTTGCGCCTGCCTTTCGGCGCCGGCGCGGGCGGCGGCGCGGAAACCGGCTTCGTCCACGGCCTTGAGGCTGAGGGTCAGCTCGCCGCCTCCGGCCTTGACGGCGCAGGCGACCGACAGCGCCACGGGATGGGCGAGATCGACGACAATGCGCGACTTTCCCGGCGACAGCCGGCCAAAGCGATAGGAAAGCCCGGGCGCCTCGGCCGGTGGCGGCGCGGTTGTTTTGCTCGCGGCGCGGCTTTTTCGCCTCGGGGCCGCCGGGGTGGGGCGACCCTGTTGCGCGTCGATCTGGAAATTGATCTCCGGCAGATCGACAATGGCGCGGGCCGGCAAATCGAGCACATAGGCTTGGAAGTCGACACAGGCCGACAGGGCGAAGACCAGCTTCGCCTCGCGCTCGCCGGGCTCGCTGCGCGCCGACGTCGCGACGATCTCGGCCCGGGCCGCGCAGGCGGCGACAAGCACGCCGCCCAGAACCGTCGCCGCCACGATCGCTTTCGCCTTGGTCCGCCATCCCGTCATGCTTCGCCCAATCTTGCGCCCCTATGAGTCAGATCACGGAAGGGTTAACAAGAATTAACGCGGATCGGTCTTGAAGCTGTGATATTTTCGCAACGCTGGCGGGAAACTTGCCAAAGCGGGTTCGGTTCGTCTAATAGAGATGTTCGGACAGGCGTGGCGAGAGTTCGCGCCCGGTTGTCCGAGCGAGTTTCCCGCACGAATGCGCCAGCCCGACAAGCGGGCGCCACGGGCGGCGGGATCGAAGCGCGCGCGAGCGGCGGATGCGCCGGCTCGCAGTGTCGAAGTCCCGAAGCGTTTGCTCGAATTTCCGCCGCCGCGAGGCGCGCGAGACAGAACCAGCCGCCGCCGCGAGGCGCGGCGCCGAACAAGGGTCCGAAGCCGCGAGGCGCGGACAGACAAAGGTTTGAACGTGGCTACGCCAGACCTTCGGCGCGGGACAATTTTCCGCACGAAGACAGCATCGGGAGAAGGCATGAGCGCAGATTCGCGCCCGGCTTTCGCACGTGCTGGGCGGCGCGCGCGTCCGTTCATCAAGCCAGGCATTCCGGTTTCAACCTGTTTTGCCTCGGCTTTCTTCAATTTCACCCATCCCTCCACAATCCATCTCATGACGCGCCAGCTTTGGCGCGGGACCGCGCGCGCGGCCGAAAAGGGCGGCAAGACCCCCGTCGGCGGCGCAAGGCAAGCGGCCAGGACCCTGTGCGGCGTCATGAAGTCAAGAGTTTGCAATGGCCAACAAAATGTTGATCGACGCCTCCCACCCCGAGGAAACGCGGGTGGTGGTGCTCAGGGGCAATAGAGTTCGAAGAGTTCGATTTCGAATCCGCCTCGAAGAAACAGCTGCGCGGCAATATCTATCTGGCGAAAGTGACGCGGGTCGAACCCTCGCTGCAAGCCGCCTTCGTCGAATATGGCGGCAACCGCCACGGTTTCCTCGCCTTCTCCGAAATCCATCCGGACTATTACCAGATTCCCCATTCCGACCGCCTGGCGCTGCTGGAAGAGGAATCCCGCGCCCATCGCGAGGAAGAGGACGAGGACAACAGCCGTCGCCGCAGCCGTCGCCGGCGCGGGTCGGAAAAGCGCCGCAACCATGACGACGAGCGCGTCACCGGCGAGGCGACCGAGGAGGAGGGCGCCGAGTCCTTCAACGGAGCGGAGTCCTTCAATGGCGCCGAGTCCTTCAACGGCGCCGAGTCCGGCGAGGCCTACGCCGACGCGGGCGAGGCGCCGGCCGAGAATTTTGCCGAGCCGGTCGACTCCGCGACCTTGGCCGCGCCCCATGCCGAACAGGCCCTGGTCGAGGTTTATCCGCAGGATTTGCCGGAACCGCCGCCGGTCGAGTTCGCGCCTGTCGAGCAGGCCGCGCAGACCGAAGCCGAACATCACACCCTGACCCGCGACCCCGAGGGTTTCGCGGTGGTCGAGGAGAGCGAGCAGCCGCAAGCCCAGGCCGAGGCCGGTTTTGCCCCGGCGCATGGCGAAACCGCCGAACCGGTCGCCGAAACGGCCCCTGAAGCCGCGTCCGCCGCCTCCGGCGAAACGGCTTTCGAAGCCGAGCCGATCGAGGCCCGCCAGCCTTCGCCGGAAGGCGAGCCGGGCGAATCCGGACAGAACGAGCAGAACGAACAGGCTGACGGCGAGGCCGAGGGGGAAGAAGAGGAGCAGGTCGAGCAGCTTGGCGGCGACGCCATGGACGAGACGCCCTATCGCGCCCCCCGCCTGCGCCGCCAATACAAGATTCAGGAAGTCATCAAGCGCCGCCAGGTGCTGCTGATCCAGGTCGTCAAGGAAGAACGCGGCAACAAGGGCGCGGCGCTGACCACCTATCTGTCGCTCGCCGGCCGCTATTCGGTGCTGATGCCCAACACCGCGCGCGGCGGCGGCATTTCGCGCAAGATCACCGACACCGGCGACCGCAAGCGCCTCAAAGAAATCGCCGGCGAGCTGGAGGTGCCCGAAGGCATGGGCGTCATCCTGCGCACGGCCGGCGCCTCGCGCACCAAGCAGGAAGTGCAGCGCGATTTCGAATATCTGATGCGCATGTGGGAGCAGGTGCGCGAACTCACGCTCTCCTCCAGCGCTCCGGCCCTTGTTTATGAGGAGGGCTCGCTGATCAAGCGCGCGATTCGCGATCTCTACAGCAAGGAGATCGACGAAGTCGTGGTCGCCGGCGAGACCGGCTATCGCGAGGCGCGCGATTTCATGCGGCTGCCGATGCCCAGCCATGTGAAAAACGTCATCAACTACCGCGATCCCCAGCCGATCTTCGCCAAATGGGGCGCGGAATTGCAGCTCGACGCGCTGTTCCACAATCAGGTGACGCTGAAATCGGGCGGCTATCTGGTCATCAACCAGACCGAAGCTCTGGTCGCCATCGACGTCAACTCGGGCCGCTCGACCCGCGAACACAATATCGAAGACACGGCGCTGCGCACCAATCTGGAGGCCTCCGACGAGGTCGCCCGCCAGCTGCGCCTGCGCGATCTCGCCGGCCTGATCGTGATCGATTTCATCGACATGGAGGAGAGCCGCAACAATCGCGCCGTCGAGCGCCGGCTGAAGGAGGCGCTGAAAGACGACCGCGCCCGCATCCAGGTCGGCCGCATCTCGCATTTCGGCCTGATGGAAATGTCGCGCCAGCGCATCCGCACCGGCGTGCTCGAAGGTTCTTCCGTGATCTGCCCGCATTGCGCCGGCGCCGGCACGGTGCGCAGCACCTCCTCGGTCGCCGTCCATGTGATGCGCGTGCTCGAGGACGCGCTGATCAAGAGCTCGACCCATAATGTCATCCTGCGCACCCGCACCGACATCGCCCTTTACATCCTCAACCAGAAGCGCGCTCTTCTTCGCCTGATCGAGGAGCGTTTCGGCGTGGCGGTGACGGTCGAGGCCGACGACAGCCTGACCGGCGGCGCCTTTCACGCCCTGGAGCGCGGCGAACCCGCCGATCCCGTGCGCCGCTTCGATCCGCGCCGCCCGGTCGAGGATCCCGAGCCGATCGGCGAGGCCGAAACCGAAGCGGAATTCGACGAAGAGGTCGAAGCCGAAGCCGTCGAGAGCGAGGGTGAAGAGGGTGGCGAGGGCGAAACCGCCAGCGAGGCCGAGAGCCGCCGCCGCCGCCGCCGCCGTCGCGGCCGTGGGCGCGGTTTCGACCGCGACGGCGGCATCGAGGCCAATGCGCCGCAGCCCTCCGACGAGGGCTTGGGGGTCATGGCCGAAATCGGCGGCGATCTGAACAAGCTGGTCGAAAATGAAGAGGGCGGCGACGCCGAGGGCCGGACGCCGCGCGACGCGGGCGAAAACGGCGAGGGCGGACGCCGCGGCCGTGGCCGTTGGCGCCGGCGCGGTCGCGGCCGCGGCGGCGAATTGTCCGATGTCGCCGGCGACTGGCGCCCGAGCGA
This sequence comes from uncultured Alphaproteobacteria bacterium, assembly GCA_963804045.1. GTDB lineage: Bacteria > Pseudomonadota > Alphaproteobacteria > Rhizobiales > Beijerinckiaceae > Rhodoblastus. The sequence continues at coordinate 119,926 of CAWDOR010000008.1, forward strand.
AGAGGGCGAGAGCCTGGCCGAAGGCGGCGAGTTTTCGGTCGTGAGCTCCGCTCCGGAAACGATTGAGCCGCAGTCGGAAGGTTTTGCCGCTCCATCTGAAGCGCCCGTCGCTGAAGTTGCGGCAGCCGATGGAACGCCGCCTGCGGCTCCCGAGGCCGTTGTCGAGCCGCCGGCGCCGGTCGCCCAGACCGTTGAGGCGCCTGTCGCGGTCGCGGAAACGCCCGCGCCGGAAACGGCTGTGACGGTTGCCGAAACGCCTGTGGCCGCGCCGCCGGCGGAAGCCGCCGCGCCGGCGGAGGAAAAACCAGCTCCGGCGCCCAGCCAGCCGGAACTGCCGGTGATCACCGCCGCCGATCCCACGGCGCCCAAGCGCTCCGGCTGGTGGTCAAGGGCCAAGGCCAGCCTCAGCGGCAAATAACCAATAGATTGAAACGGGCCGCGCAAGCGGCCCGTTTTGTTTTGGCCGCGTCGTAAAGAGTCGCCAGACTCGCCGGGAATGAGTAAAAAGGCGGCATTGATCATCGGGAGGATTCGACGTGGCGCTGTTCGATTTATTGATTGACGAAATGGCGGGCAAATGCGCCCTCGGCGCGGATGCGGGGCCCGTCGCGCGCGGCCTGTTACAGGCAATTCTTGGCGGCGCCGGCGGCTTCCCCGGATTTGTCGAGCGGATCGAATTGGCCGGCCTCGGCGCGGACCTGGCCAATTGGCTCGGCCGTCCCGACGCCCTGTCGCTCAACCCGACGCAGCTCGGGCAGGTTTTCGACGCCTCGACGCTTAAAGGCCTTGGCGACCGCCTCGGTCTCGGCGCGCCGGCGGTTACGGCGGCGGCGGCCTTCGCCACGCCGAAACTGGTGGGCCTGCTGACCCCCGGCGGCGGGGTTGCCGCCGCGCCCTCGCCCGAAATCGCCAGCTTCCTCAGTGGCGCGGACCGTCCAGTGGCGACGTCCGGCGCCGCCGCGAGCAAGTCTCAAGGGTGGTATGAAGGCGGCGGCGGCGTGCTGGCGCTGGTGGCCGTCGTCGGTTTGCTGACCCATCTTTTCGCTGGCGAGGACAAGGCGGTCGCGCCGGCGCCCGGACCCGCCGTCGCGGCGGCGCCCGCCAAGCCCATGGCGGCTGCGGCGCCCGCCGTACAGCCTGCGCCCGCGCCCGTCGCCATGACGGCGGCGAGCTTCGAATTCAACGCCAGGAAAGACGGAACGGCGCAGGTTTCCGGCGCCGTCGCCGACCAGCAGAGCCGCACAACGCTGCTCGACGCGCTCAAGTCGGCGTTCGGCGCCGAGGCGATCAAGGGCGATATCGCCGTTGACCCGCATCGCGCTCCGGCGCCCTGGCTGGCGAAAATCGCGGAAATCCTCGCCGCGCTGAAAGTCCCCGGACTCACCGCGCTGTTCGACGGCGGGGCGATTCATCTGGGCGGGGTCGGCGAGGATGAACTGTCGCGCCTGCGGGCGACACTGGCCGGGCTGCTCGGCGGCGAGGTGAAAATCGGCTCCCTGTCGGACCATTTGGGCGAGGTCGCCGCCCACGCCAACGCCGGAACCGCCGCCGCGCTGGCGGCGCTCAAGCCCGGCTTCGGCGCCGCCGATCTGATCGCCGCGCTCAACCTGTCGATTATCAATTTCGCTAGCGGCAGCGCCGAAATCCCCGAACAGAATCTGGAGCTGCTGCGCGCCGCCGCCGCCCAGTTCAAGCAATTGCCGGCGGGAACGACGATCGAAATCGCCGGCTACACCGACAACACCGGCAATGCCGAAGCCAATCTCGCCCTGTCGCAACGCCGCGCCGACGCGGTGCGCGCCGCGTTGACCGAGGCCGGAGTTTCAGGCGAAACCCTCGTCGCCAAAGGCTACGGCGACGCCGATCCCGTCGCCAGCAACGACACGCTCGACGGCCGCTTCCGCAACCGCCGCATCGAATACAGGCTGGCCAAGCCCTGAGGGGCGGGCAAGAAACATCGGGCCGCGCAAGCGGCCCGTTTGGTTTTGCCGATAATTGTCGATCAGTTCAGGTGCTATTTATCCGTGACCAGCACCTTTATCTATATCCTCAGATGTCCAGACGGTTATTGTTACACGGGTTTGACGCGGCGTGATCCTGAACGAGGCACGAGCGAACATGAGCAAGGCCTCGACCCGCTTTGCTACACTTTTCGTCGTCGCCCCGTGAGGCTCGTCTATAGCGAGCATTATAGTCAGGTCGACGAAGCTGTTGCGGCTGAGCGGCGCATCAAAGGCTGGTCGCGCGCAAAGAAACGGGCTTTGATCGACCGGGACTATACGGCGCTCGCAAAGCTGTCCTGGCGCTCCAAAAATAAATAGGCGCTTTCCGCCTCCCCCCCTCATGGTGAGGAGCGCCGCCTCTGGCGGCGCGTCTCGAACCATGCTCCTGTTGTTGAGGCGCCTGCGCGCGGACAGAGCGAGTCCAACGAGTCCATCGTCCTTCGAGACGCGCCCTGCGGGCGCTCCTCAGGACGAGGGGAATTAAGAAGCGGCAAAAGGGACAATCGCGAGGCGCGCGAGCGACGAAGCGATCCACGTTTTGGCCTATGTCACGGTGATCCAATGACGGCTCCGGGCCGCTCGCGCGGCCCGGCTTCCCCCTTACTTCCGCTTCTTCGGCGCGATCAGATCGGTGATCGTGCCCTCGTAAAGCTCGGCCGCCAGCCCAATCGTTTCCGACAGCGTCGGATGCGGGTGGATGGTTAGGCCTATGTCCTCGGCTTCGGCGCCCATTTCGATCGCCAGCGCCGCTTCCGCGATCAGGTCGCCGGCGCCGGGGCCGACAATGCCGCAGCCGATCAGCTTTTTGCTGTCCTCGTCGAAGATCGCCTTGGTCAGGCCCTCGTCGCGGCCCAGCGACAGCGCCCGGCCCGAGGCCGCCCAGGGGAAGACCGCCTTGCCGAAATTCAGGCCCTTGGCCTTGGCTTCGGTCTCGGTGACGCCCACCCAGGCCACTTCCGGATCGGTATAGGCGAGCAATACTGTCGTAGACCAGATA
>CAWDOR010000009.1:0-204006 GCA_963804045.1 uncultured Alphaproteobacteria bacterium
TGGGCAATGGGATTCGGCGAGCCCTACCCCTATTTTCGGCTCCGCCATCTACTACGGCCCTCAAGGAGGTCCGTTGATGGCGTTTTCGTTGACGAACGCGCTGCTCTCGGGCGCGCCCACGTCGCAGAGCTCCACGCATTTCACGTATCCGGGAACCTTCCCCGTCGTCTCCGCCAATGGCACGGACAATGCGATCGTCTGGGCGTACGAAAACACCTCGCCTGCCGTGCTTCACGCCTATCCGGCGGCGAATCTTGCGACCGAGCTGTATAACAGCAACCAGGCGTCGAATGGGCGCGACCAATTCGGCGCCGGCAACAAGAACATCGTGCCGGTGATCGCCGACGGAAAGGTATTCGTCGCAACCACCAACAGCGTGGCGGTCTTTGGACTCTTGAACTAAATCGGCCCGGAGCTGGCGGATCGTCGCGCCCGAGTCCTGGGGGTCTCGCTCGCCACCTTGCCCCGCGTGATAGGTCGATCCTTTCGTAATTTTCGTGGGACAGTTCGACGGTCCACCCGTCGTCGAACAGCGCACCGGGGAGATTACCGACATCCAGCGCGACCCGCATCGGGATCGTCACGTTGTCGAGGCAGGAGACGTCGCAAGCGCTCCTGATAACGAATTCGAGCGCTTCTGCGCTCATCTTCGCCTCGCCTAACCGCTTCCCGGAGCCGTTGAATTCGACAACGGAGAGCGTGTGTTTGACGAGCTTGCCGAGCGCGATAACGAGCTCTTCGGCGGCTTCCTCCAAAGCGGTCTTTTCGATTTCGATCTTCACGTCAGTCTCCCCTGCATGAGTTCGGACAGCAACCAGACGGCGGCGTCCCGGGTTACCTTGACGGCGGAGAGTGCGGCGACGAAGGCGTTCGCCCGCGCGTCGTTCGCCCTGTCGGCGGCGTTGTCGTCGTTGTGAACGTAGCCGGCGTTCACGGCGGCGTTGTACACATTCATCGCCGCCTTGAGCCGTTCGATCTGCTTGTCCATGTTGCGCCTTTCTGTGGTTTGTCGGGTTGGGTCGGCTGACCGCCCTTGAGAGCCGCTGGCTGTATCCGGCAGCTGTCAAGGACGGTCGGAGACCGATGCCGCGGAACTCGGGGAACCTGACGTCGAAATCGCGCACGGGCGACGTAGGCGGGGACCGACTTGCCAGCGTATTCGGGCGCCGCGCGCCGTCGAGATCAGGCCGACATACCAGCCGGGAACGCGAAGTCCTGCGGCGGCGAGCACTGCAAGCGCGACCGCCGTGCAGCTGGCGCGGTCCGGGTCGATGTTTTCATCGATTTCCGCGCCCCAGATCAGCTGCCCGAAGTGGACGAAAGGCATCCCGCCTTGAAGTCAGCGCGGGCGAATTCGCCGTCCTCGATGTCGGCGAGGAGTTCGCTGACGATGCGGCTGTAAGCGCCCAGGTGGTGTTCGGTGGAGGTCTGCTGCTGGTACACGGGCGGTCCTCTCTGTGTGTCGATGTAGGCGGCGAGGTCGGACAAGAGGTTGAATTCCCCGAGCGCCCGGACTTCCTCTTCGCCGTCCTTGCGCATCTTGCGGTCGGCCTCGGCTGCGGCCTTGGCGGTGGCGACCTGCTCGGCGGCGAGGCGGAGGTTCTCGGCGTCGGTGCGGTCCTTGGCGGCGGCTTTCTCAGCCTTCGCGGCATTCTTGGCTGCTTTCACGGCCAACCACGCCGGGTCGGTGGCCTTGAGGATCGCGACGGCGCGGTTGAACGCCTTGCGGCCGATGTCAGCGGTGTTCTCGCCGGATTCGTAGAGCTTGAAACCAATGGTCTTGCGCGCCTCGGACAGGACGAATTCCGGCACCGCGTCGGCCAGCGCGAGACAGTGCGGCAGCGACCGGGCGGCTTTGTTGTACGGGAGGGGATAAGCGCGGCTCGGCGAGCGGATGTTGACCGTGTAGTCGTCGGCGTTCTCATCGCCGAGCGGATACCAGCGGCCGGCGCAGTCGAACTTACCTACCGGGTGCGCCCAGCGTATGGCGCGTTCGGTGTGGAGAAAGTAGCCCGCGACCAGCGCGAGGATCCTCGCGATATTGGCGGCGATGAGATCGTTGAGGGTCATATCTGCGGTCCTTGTCGGTTTCGAAGCAGCCATCCTGCTTTTATGTGGCAGATGCTGCGACCAGCTTAAGACAGACACAAGTGAACAGTTTGCGAACAAAATAATTTTATTATCAATGTGTTAGTCTTAACAAAATGGCGACACATGGGGCTTGCTAAAGTCACGAATCTCTGCCTATATTGTCACATGTCATCACATGACACGCGACAGAAGGGGGAAATGTGGACGAAAAAGCCAAGAATCGCTTCGTCGATGCTCTGTCGGAAATGGGCCAGCGGCTCTACGGCGACGACTGGAAGTCCCCGCTGGCTCGGGACATGCGCGTCTCCCGCGCTGCGCTCGGATGGGTTGTCCTGCGCAAGCGCGACCCTTCGCGGGATTTCGTCGAAAAGTCCGTCGATTTCATTAGGCGGACATTCGGAGAACGCGTGGAAAAGCACCGGCTCGATATGTCCGCGATTGCCGAAGCCGGAAAGGCCGCGGCGGATGTCCTGTATGACGTGAAGGAGGCCGAAACGCCCTGATTGCCTGGCAAGCGGACTGTTTCCTTGGCGTCTCAGCGCGCGCTAGGGGGCATCGTGGTAGCGCACCCACCTCAAAACGTGAGTGCAGAAACATGGACATTCGCAGCATCATCAACGAAGTCAGCAGAAACGCGCTGCTGATGAACAACTCCCTCTCCGCGAGCGACGAACTCGCGCTGGTCAGGCAAGCCAGCAAGACGCTGGCGACCCGCGAAGCGCACCTCAAGCAGCAGGTCCTTGGGGACCGCGAGAACCGCGTTGGAAGCGAGTATTACGTCTCAGTCACCGAGCGCGCCGGCAGCGTGTCGTGGGCGAAGGTCGCCGACGAGCTGCATAAGAAATTCCACGTCACCGATTCATCGTGGACCGACTCCGATCTCGAAGCCCTGAAAGTCAAGCATACCGGCAAGCCGTCCAAAGTCGTCGGCGTTGACAAGCTCCCCAATTTGGACCTCATCATCGAGGCTCTGGAGGGCGGCTTCGTCGTCATTGACTTCGAGACAACCCGGACTCAGCACCGCCCGCGATCTACCGGTCAGCATCGGCCTCGTTTCCATCGACGAGCGCGGAGATCTGGACACATTCTATAGCATCGTCAATCCGGGTCGCTCGATCCCGGCGGTGACCACGGTGATCCGCAGAAATCACCAATGAGATCGCGGCGGAAGGGATCTCCATCGACGATGCGGCCGCTGCCGTCATCAAGCTGATGGACAAGAGCAAGACGAAGAAATCCTCGTCGGCCAGAACCTGTTCAGCTTCGACTTGCCGATCTTGCAGCGGTTGCTCCCTAAGGGCGCCGAGAGGGGTTGGAGGTTCTTGGACACCCGCCTCATGAGCAAGCAGGCGTGGCCTGGCAAGTCGGCTTCGGCCAACGCGATCTCGGCGAGGCTCGGCACGGCGCCGCGCACCGGCCACCACAACGCCCTCTCCGATGTGGCCATGATGGCGCAGCACTTCCACGACATCGCTTCCATCCTGATCGACAGGAGGCTCTGATGGACATGGTCCTCCTCATCATCACCGGCTGGTGCACCTTCCAGCCGGCACAAAGCAGGAGTCGGCGTGGATTGCTCGCGCCATCAGTCCAATGTCGGGAGGGTCGCGTGATGGCGCGCATCGTCTCCTGTCGCCGCCTCGGTCCCATGCTCAGGGACGGCCTCAAGCACTGCGAAATGGCCGATTTGGCGGATCGCCTCCTGATGAACATTTCCGATGTCAGCCACTGCTTAGGCCGTGAAGGCTACGACCGCTGCTTCGCCGTCGTCGCCGGCTCCCGCGAGTGGATGCCGGCGTCGAACACCCGGTTTTTCATCCAGATCGAACAGAAGGAATCCGCACATGCCGCGTGAAGCCAGCAGCGCACAGCTCTTGCTCGTAGAGAGCCTCCTCACCCGCGCCGGCGCCAGCCGACTGACCATCGGCGACGTCGTCTCGTCGGCCGACGCCAGCGCCGCGATCGAACGGCTCCAGCGCCTCGTCCCGATCTCGGCGAATAGCCGCGCTGGTGCCTTCGCTGTCTTGAAGTACGCCGGCCGCACGTATGACGACGCCAAGGCGGCCCTCGGCATCAACTCCTTGTCGGACGGCAGCGGGGCGACGGAATATGACGCCGCGCGCATCAGGGCGTGGGCCGATGGCTTCACGACCGAAGTCCGCCGCGCCGTGACGCACCCGCAGCTGTTCAAGGCGCCGCTGCTCGATGGGCCGCGTCCCGACGGCATGGACGACCTCGCCAGCCTTGAAGCCGCCATACACGCATCGCCGTCGTCCCCGACCCCCTACGCCGCCAAGGAACCCCCCAAGGAACCCACCGTGGTCCCCTCGACGGTCCGCCCGGCCGCTTCCCGGCGCGCCACCGGCCCGCGACCGAACCCCTGCCGGCGCCCGCTCCGGTGGTCACGACGCCCCCGGCGAGGCCCGCAGGACGGCCGGGACTATTCGCCCGCGTGGAAGAGCAGGACGGACCCGACGAGCGCGATCTCGCCGGTCCGAGGGTCATGACGCCGGCGGAAGGCTTCCGGCGCGACATCCAAGACCGCAACACCGACCTCTTTCGGCGCGGCCTGTATCGGGAGGTCCGCAAGGACGAGCATCCGGCCATGGTCGTCGGAACCGACGGCGCCAATTACCTTCGACTGCGAAATGCTGCTGCCGTTCGAATTGGACCGCTTCCAGACGTGGGCCAACTCGCTCGTCGAACCCGGCATGCGCAATAGGGTCGTCCACTGGCGGCAGCTGCCGGCGTCGTGGGTGTCGCCGATCCGCAGGGCGGTGGCGTAATGGCCTTCGCCTATTACAACGAATTCGACATCAATGCGGCCGCTTGGCTGCGGGAACTCATCGCTAGGGGCTTATCGCCCCCGGAATTGTCAACACCAGGAGCATCGTCGATGTCGTTGCATCAGACCTTCAGGGCTACACGCAAGTTCACCTTTTTGCTGGTGTCGGACTTTGGTCAGCCGCGGTTCGCGCTGCTGGCTTCACCGATGACTATCCTATCTGGTCCGCCAGCTGCCCTTGCCAGCCTTTCAGCGCAGGCTCGGAAAGGACTCGGTAAAAACGACCCCCGCCACCTCTGGCCCCATGTCGCCAGGCTCATTCGCGAGTGCAGACCTCGGACTTGTTTTTGGAGAGCAGGTCGCGAGCAAGGACGGGTTGTCTTGGCTCGACGATGTTCTCTTTGACCTCGAAAAAGAGGGTTACGCCGCAGGGGCGCAAGATATATGCGCTGCGGGCTACGGGGCGCCGCACATCCGCCAGCGGCTCTATTGGACCGCAATCGACCGATCTGTTGAGTGGGGATTCCGAAACGCTGACGGCGTCCTCCAGGAGGACGCCGTCAGCGTGCGGACCCGGAGGGCGGAGTGATGGAGATCAGGCCGGGGACGGCGGGGAAATACAAGCTACGGGACGAGGCTCCGCTGGCGCACTGGCCAACGGCGACCGTGGGGGACGCGCGCAACGCGATGAATGCAGGAGCCTCTCGCTCGCCGGACAGCGCGCATCATTCCGGGATAACTCTGGTGGACACGACGTCGTTGGCGGGATGGGGAACTCCTCTGGCGAACGACAAGGTGAGGTCGCTGGAATTCTCGGAAGGTCGCCATCCGAACTTGCTGGAAGGGTCAAATCTGGCGAGCTGGCCGACGCCTACATCCTCAGCGCAGAACTGCCGCTCAGTAGAGTCCAGACCCGAGACAGGGGAAGGTTACGAACTGCCTTTCAGACGCGGCATTTCTGTTGAGCTGGACGACGTCGGACGGCCCGGCCCGACTAACGGCGAATGGGGTCATGCTGACTGGCTCTTCTGCCGGGATGGCAAATGGCGGCCGGCTAAATCCCTGTCACAGCCGTTGGCTTATGGGCATCCCGAAGGAATGGGCGGACTGCTGTCCAATGCCTTCACCTCGCCCCTCACGCAAGAAAAAGACCCCCGCCGCACCCGAATGCTGAAGGCCTATGGCAACGGCCTCTGCCTCCCGCAAGCGGCGGCCTTTGTCAGCTCGGTGGCCGACTTCCTGTCCTGACCCCCTTGCGACTTTCTAATTCGCGCCGGAGCCTCCTTGCATCAACAAGGAGGCTTTTGTCATGGGTGACCAATTCGGCCCCATGGCACATTTAGTGTCGTAGATGTGGCGATAAAAACACGTCACCGCACATCCTACTCAAGGTCGGCCAGCTCCTCATACAGCTTCCGCGCAACTTCCTCTCGGTAGACCTTATCGACCCAGGCGACCCAACCGCGCATGGTCTCCCACTTCCTATGAAGGTCGCTGTCGAGCAGGTAGTGCGTATTCGTGACATCGGCGGCGTTCCCCTCGGAATGGTCAAGGATCTCCTTGGCCAGCGGATTCGCCTTAGACTTCGTGAGCTTGCGGACCCCGACGAGGTAGGTCGTCGCCAGCGCACGCCTGATGTCGTGGGGAGACAGGATGCATCCCATATCGGCGAGGGTATGCGTCAGGGTCTCGCCGCTCATATGCATGCTGCGGACCCCCTCTCGGCGGTCCCTGACGGCCGGGAATAGGTGCTTTCGGCCACCGGCGAGATTGCGCGCGCGCCGGACCACGACGCCTGCCGACGGCGGCAGCGGGATCCGATGCTCCCCTACGTCCTGGCCGGTCGTCCTCTGGATCATCGCCGCCGTCTTGCGGTGGATCGGCGGAATCGACCAGATCGCCGACCCGTCCGGCAGGAATTCGAAGTCGTCGCAGCGGGCCGAGGCGACCATCCGGCGCCGCTGGGCGGAATAGACCAGCAGCTCCAGCGCCAGCCGATCTCGCTCCGGTATGTCGGAGGCCCGGTCACGAAGCGCGAGCATGATGGACCCTATCTCGCGACCTTCCGGGACGTGCTGTGAGCCACTTTTCGGGGTCGTCTCGGACGAAGTCCGCTCCCTTGCCTTAAGGCCCACCATGCGCCCGTCCTCGACGCCTGTGCGGCCATTCATGTCATCCGACCCCAAATAAGAGTACAGACGCCTGACGGCGACGACGGTCGTCTCGGCTTGGCGCTCGGCGCGGGCGTAAATCTCCCTGACGACCTCAGCGATTTCCTGGCGGGTGATGTCGCGGACCATGCGCCCGCGGAACCGCTGCATCTCGCCGATCGACAGGCAGGACCGATATGCGACCACGGTCGACGAGCGCCGGGTGCGGCTAACTTCGGCCAGATATTCCTCGACGGCGTCCTCCCAACGCATCGACTGAGGTTTCGGCGTCTCCTTCGGCGCCCTTGGCGTCTCCTTTGAGAGCGGCGTCTGGCCGAGCTTGGCGCGCAGCTTGTCCTGATACCAGCGCGGCGGCTCGGATCGCTTGCCGTCGTCGGACACGTCGAAGGGGATCTGGCCTGACCGGATGATGCCGTCGGCAGCGGCGGCGATCCCGCGGGCCTCGTCGAGGCTCCAGACCGTCCCGAGGTCCAAGCGATACATGCGGCCATGAAGCTGGCGCCGCAGCGCCCACGCCCACTTGTCCTTGCCCCAGACACGCAGGATGAGGCCCTTGGCCCCTGCATCCCGCAGTTCGACCGTGGCGCCGGCGGCGATGGCGCGGGCGACGTCTGTTCGTGTGAGGCGGCCGGCCATCGGGAATCCTTGGGCAGTCTGTGGGCAGTTTCGGTGGAACCGCCGCGTCGATTATGCCGGAAGGGATACCGTGAAAACCCGATACAAGCCAATCAAACCTAATGGATAGTTAGGTTTCAGTTAATGCCGTCGAAATCCTTTACCCCCTAGCTTTTAATCAGAGGGTCTTGGGTTCGAATCCCAACGCGCTCACCAATATTCTCAATGGGTCAGACAAAACATCCCCGGCCAAAGCGCCGGGGATTTTGGTTTTGGCCGCCGCCTGCGGCCGCAGTGGCTAAGTTTCGGCGCCATGACGTCCAGCCTCCGGTTCGGCGGCGCAATCGTCCAGGGTCCGCAGGGCTGGGACAAAGCGCGGGGCGACCCTCGCGTCACCGGCCTAGCCGATGCAGGGCCTCCCTGCGGCAGGCGACAGCGATGATGAAGGAGGCGCAGCTCCAGGTGAGGTTCAGCGCCGAGACCGGCGCGCCGTCGATCTGCGAGAATTGCTCCGCCAATTCGCCTGTCTCGGGCGCGAAGCGGCGTACCGTGCGCCATGACCGCATCGCCGCATCCGATCAACGCCCGCGCCAGGGCTAAGCGAAACTCCGGCCTCAATTCCTCCTCGCCCAGCCTGAACGCCTCTTCGCCAAGCCAGCCCGCGAGAATGTCGCGATTATAAAGCGACAGAGCGATGGGGTCGCCGCCGGCCGCGGCAGTAACGAAGCGGTAGTAAAACTCGGCCGCGCCGAGCGTCGAGAAATAAAAGGCGCCGCCGGTAAAATAGACGTCGCCGTCATAGCGTCCCTGGGCGATTCCGCATTCCGGGGGACGATCGCGATTGATCGGATAGGCGCGCTCGAAGACTTTTTCGAGCTCGACCAGGGTCGCCAGGGCCCTGGGATCGGCGGGGCTGTGCGGGCCTTGCTGCGCGCCGCCTGGACCACGCCGAGCAGCACGGCGAAATCGAGCCGCAGCGTCGGAGTCGGTTTGAGCTGGGGATCGGGAAGCGGGGTCAGATAGACGCCGGCCACCGGCTCGAAATATTGATCGAGCGTCGCCGCCGCTTCGCGCGCCGCCACGGCGTAAGATTCGGCGCGGCGCGCGTCGCCGAGCGCGCGCGCCCAAAAGGCGCCGTCGCTCAGGGCGGCGTATTGCGCGATCTGCGTGTGATAATGGCGCGCGGGGGAAGAGCTGGCGCCGCTAGTTTAGGCAGCGCCCCGCGGAAATTAAAAGGCAATGAAATTTATACGCCCTGCCCAGGGTGAGGGACAATGACGGACAATACCGGAATCAAAAGGGTTGCATATGCGCATCGGGCGCAATGCCGTGATCGGATTCCGCCGCCGATTACCTGGCCATGGGCGCCTATGGCCGCTGGCGGCTAAGCGAACTTATCCTGGGCCGGACGATGCGCGCCGTACTCGCGCGCATGACCGCGCCGGTTTTCATGGCGCACTGGATTTTTCAACCGCCGGCGGCTGGGTTGGTTCGCCAGCGCCATGCGGCCCCGTGGCGAAAACGGAAACCACGGCCAGGCCAAACAACAGCGCCACAATGACCAGGATCAGTGGGTTCCAGCGCGGGGCTGCGATTTTGACGCCGACCAGCGGAATGTTTTGGCTTGGCCGCGAGGCGGGAAGCAGAAGAACGAGGCTTTTGGCGATGGTGGCGGCTTCGGCGCCGCTGCGATCCGGTATCATGCGCGCCAAGAGCTCCATGGCGGCCGACTTCGGCAATCTGGCGATGCGCGCCGCTTCCTTCCAGGGATCGGCGCCCGAGCGGGCGAGCGCCGAAATCATTGTCAGCGGCATGCCGTTGCTCTCTTCGCCAAGGACGGAATAGAGGAAAGGCTCGAACTCCTGGCCGAGCGGCGGAAAGGCCTGCGCCACGCTGTCTCCTATCCTTGATGCTATTGGCGCCAGTCATTGGGACCGATCGACGACGGCCCCTTGACTTCGACACCCATGCAGCCGCTGGAGGGCGGCGATTTCGCGTTGGGAAAGCGCAACGCCAGCAAGAGGCCGCCATCGGTCAGCAACTCCAGGTCGTCGCGGCCGAACAGCGCCTCGAGCGTCGCCTGCGGCGCCTGAATTTCGCCGCTCCCGGTGACGCCGACCGCCGGCTGGAAATAGCCGTCGAGATCGAACTGCACCGGCGCAAGCGTTTTTCCCTTGAGCTTCACCTCGCCCTGCCCGGAGATGCCGCCGAGATAGCGAAGCGAATTTGTCTTGAAAGCCATAGGTTCACCTCTGTTCCGCTTCGGCGAAGCGACAATAGGCCCCAGCCCGCGCCGCAAAGAAAAGCCCCGCAGCCTTTTCAGGCGCAGGGCTTTGCTGGCGCCTGTATCGCGCCGAAGACGTCGCGGGCCGGATCGCCAGTACATCCGTGGTCGACCGAAAGCCCGCTGGCGCGAGAGTTAGGCGACTATTTCGAGCTTTTCAGCCGACATCTTGCCGCTCTTGCGATCCGCAACCAGTTCGAAGGAGACTTTGTCGCCTTCGCGCAACTGGTGGAGGCCGGCGCGTTCGACGGCGCTGATGTGGACGAAGGCGTCCTGGCCACCGCCATCCGGGGTGATGAAGCCGAAGCCTTTTTCGGAATTAAACCACTTTACGGTTCCCTGAGACATGGAAACCCCTTTCGAGAAATACGCTGTAAATGCTTGCAAGCGCGAACGCCGGCAGTCGATTTCGCATCGTTGAGCTGGATTTTTTCATCGCGATGCAGAGTAATTTCGAAAGGAAATCATTGGTGCAGGCCGCGTTTCGACTTCCCTAATATAGGGCGCTTTGGAAGAAATACAAGAGATTAAACGCAGACGATTTACTGAGTTGAAAACGAATGCGGCGCCGCCGGCTGTTTGCCGACGGCGCCGATGCCTCTGGCCTTAGTTTCTCAGGCCTTATCCTGAACATTCACACGCAAATGCAACTCGCGCATCTGCCTGGGAGTCGCGGGCGCGGGGGCGCCCATCAGAATATCCTCGGCGCGCTGGTTCATCGGGAACAGCGCGACTTCGCGCAGGTTCTGTTCGCCCGCCAGCAGCATGATGATGCGGTCGACGCCCGCGGCCATGCCGCCATGGGGCGGCGCGCCATATTGGAAAGCCCGATACATGCCGCCGAAACGCTCGACCACCGTGTCCTCGCCATAGCCGGCGATCTCGAAAGCCTTGACCATGCTGTCCGGCCGGTGGTTGCGGATGCCGCCCGAGGCGATCTCGAAGCCGTTGCAGGCGATGTCGTATTGAAACGCCTTGATGGTCAGCGGGTCTTGCGTGTTCAACGCCTCAAGCCCCCCTTGCGGCATGGAGAAGGGGTTGTGGCCGAAGTCGATCTTCTTCTCGTCCTCATTGTATTCATACATGGGGAAATCGACGATCCAGGCCAGTTCGAAGCGCTCCTTGTCGATCAGATTCAAGTCCTCGCCGACCTTGGTGCGCGCGAGACCCGCGAATTTGGCGAATTTTTCCGGATCGCCGGCGACGAAAAAGGCGGCGTCGCCCGCGTTGAGACCCAATTGGACGCGGATCGCCTCGACGCGTTCCGGACCGATATTGTTGGCGAGCGGCCCACGCCCGCCGACGCCGCTGGCGTTGGGGTTTTCCTTGAGGCTGGTCTCGTCCTTGGCGCGGTCGAAGAACAGGATATAGCCGAGACCCGGCTGGCCCTCGCCTTGCGCCCAGGAATTCATGCGGTCGGCGAAAGTGCGCTGCCCCCCCGAGGACGCCGGGATCGCCCAGACCTCGTTTTTGGCCGTTTCCAGCAGGCGGGCGAAAATCTTGAAGCCCGAGCCGCGGAAATGTTCGGAGACGTCCTGCATGACAATGGGATTGCGCAGGTCGGGCTTATCGGAGCCATATTTGCGCATGGCCTCGGCATAGGGGATGCGCGGCCAGCTTTTGGTGACCGGCCTGCCTTTGCCGAATTGCTCGAAAATTCCGGTGATAACCGGCTCCATCGCCGCGAACACATCTTCCTGGGTAATAAAGCTCATTTCCAGGTCGAGCTGATAGAATTCGCCGGGCAGGCGGTCGGCGCGCGGGTCCTCGTCGCGGAAACAGGGCGCGATCTGGAAATAGCGATCGAAGCCGGCCATCATCAAAAGTTGCTTGTATTGCTGCGGGGCCTGCGGCAGGGCGTAGAATTTGCCGGGATGGATGCGCGAGGGCACCAGGAAGTCGCGGGCGCCTTCGGGCGAGGAGGCCGTGAGGATCGGCGTCTGGAATTCGTTGAAGCCCGCTTCCTTCATGCGTGTGCGCATGGAATCGACGACTTTTCCGCGTAGCATGATGTTATTGTGCAGGCGTTCGCGGCGCAGGTCGAGGAAGCGGTATTTCAGGCGCGTTTCCTCGGGATAGTCCTGATCGCCGAACACCGGCAGCGGCAATTCGCCCGCCGAGCCCAGCACTTCGGCGTCGCGGACATAGATTTCGATCTTGCCGGTGGCCATATCGTCATTGTCGGTGCTTTTGCCCTCAACGGTCGGACGGCGGCGCACCTCGCCATCAAGTCGCACCACCCATTCCGCACGAAACGTTTCGGCCAGCTTGAAGGCGGGGGAATCGGGATCGACCACGCATTGGGTCATGCCGTAATGATCGCGCAGATCGATGAACAGCACGCCGCCATGGTCGCGGATACGATGGCACCAGCCGGAAAGCCTGACCGTCTGGCCGATATGGGTGTCGCGGAGTTCGCCGCAGGTATGGGTGCGATAGGCGTGCATGGGGAGTCCAACAGGCTGGCCGCCGCCGGAGGGCGACGATGAGCGGAATTGGCCTAGCCTGTAGCGGAAAAACCTCCGGCCATGCAAGGCCGGAGGCGCTGGCGCCTATTCGCCGCCGTGGCCCGCCGCCTCCATCATGCCGTTGAACTGGGCGAAAAAGGCGTCATAGCCGCCGCTCGCCTCGGCCCGGCGCAACGGCAGAACGCGCTGGGTGAGAATTTCATGGGCGTCGGGATCGGCCTCCAGCAGCCCCTCGGTCTCCGCGATGAACTCTTCCAGCGGCATGGCGTTGGGATCGCTCGCCTGGCGCGGGCTGGTCAAGTCGGTCTGGACATAAGGCGGCGCGATTTCATGCACTTTGACCGACGTGGCGCGAAGCTGCCAGCGCAGCGACTGGCTCCAACTGTGCAGCGCCGCCTTCGTGGCGCAATAGGTCGGGGTGGTGGCCAGCGGCAGGAAAGCCAATCCCGAGCTGACATTGAGCACTGCGGCCTGTTTCTGCCGGGCGAGATGCGGCAGCAGCGCCAGGGTCAGCCGGATCGGGCCCAGCAGATTGGTGGCGACCATCGCCTCGGCTTTGTCCAGGCTGGCGGGATCCTGCAAATTTTCGCTCTGCATGATCCCCGCATTATTGACGAGCACATTAAGGTCCGGAAAAATTCTCAGCGCCTGTTTGGCCAGGGCGGCGATCGAAACGGGGTCGCGCATGTCCACCGTCAGCGCCTGCATCCCGGGATGGCTGGCGACAAGCGCGTCGAGTTTTTCCCGCCGCCGCCCGGCGATGATCACCTTGTTTCCCCGTGCGAAAAAGGCTTCGGCGAGGCCGCGGCCAATTCCTGTGCCGCCGCCAGTGATGAGAATGGCGTTGCCGGTCATTTGCATGGAAAGAACTCCTCGGACGGTCGACACTGGCGCCGGCTGCGGGCGAAAGGAAGGCGAAAACCAAGAAATCCGGGTGCTGTTCTATCCGTTTTTATAAGAACCAATTCGCTCAACCGCCACTAGCTTGCGACCGAGGCTTGGATTATGAAGATTTCATGAGCCTTGTGACCGATTCCGGCGAACTGGCGGCCTTGTGCCGCGAATTCGCCCAATATGATTTCGTGACGGTGGACACCGAGTTCCTCCGCGAGACGACTTTCTGGCCGAAAGTCTGCCTGATCCAGATGGCCTGCGAGACTAAGGCGGTCGCCATTGACGCGCTGGCCGAAGGCTTGGATCTCCAGCCTTTTTTCGATCTGATGGCCGATGAGAAAGTCACAAAAGTCTTTCACGCGGCGCGACAGGATCTGGAAATCGTCTGGAATCTCGCCAAACTGATTCCCGCGCCTTTGTTCGACACCCAGGTCGCCGCCATGGTCTGCGGCTATGGCGACCAGATCGCCTATGGCGAGCTGGCGCAGAGCCTGTGCAAGGTGACGCTGGACAAGAGCTCGCGCTTCACCGACTGGTCGCGCCGGCCGCTGTCCGAGGCGCAGATCGATTACGCCATCGCCGACGTCACCCATTTGCGCGACATCTACAGAATTTTGCGAGACCGGCTGGCCAAGAGCGGCCGGCTGCATTGGCTGGCGGACGAAATGGCCACGCTGACCAATCGCGACACTTATGAAATGCGGCCCGACCGCGCTTGGGAGCGCTACGCCCATCGGGCGAAGAAACCGCGCGATCTCGCTGTGCTGATGGAGCTGGCGCACTGGCGCGAGCATGAGGCGCAGAGCCGCGACGTGCCGCGCTCGCGGGTGCTCAAGGACGATATTCTGACCGAAGTCGCCCTGGCGGCGCCGCGCACGGCCGACGCTCTGGGCAATCTGCGCGCCTTTCCGCGCGGCATGGAGCGCTCGCGCGCCGGCGCCGAAATTCTGGCGGCGGTGGAGCGCGGCCTCGCGCGCGACCCCAAGACGCTGCCGCGCATCGACCGCGACCGCCGCAACGGCGGCGGCGGCGCCACCGTGGAGCTGCTGAAGGTCTTGCTGCGGCAGGTCGCGGAAAAGGAAGGCGTGGCCGCCAAGATGATCGCCACCACGGACGATCTCGAGGCCCTGGCTTGTGACGATTCCGCCGATGTCGGGGCGCTGCGCGGCTGGCGGCGCGAATTGTTCGGGGCCAAGGCGCTGCAACTCAAGCATGGCCGTCTGGCGCTGACGGTGGAGAATAACCGCGTCGTGACGCTCGAATATCACGAGGCCGAAGGCGGCGAGGAATAGCCTCTGTTCAAGCCGCCGGCCCCACCGGCAGGCTGTCGTAATCCCTCGCTTTGTAGATCGCCATGGAAACGATCCAAGCGAGAACGAACAGGCCGATGACGACAAAGCCGAAATTGGCGAGGCTGTCGTTGAGCCCGCCGACCAGATCCCAGAACCCGCCAGTCAGCTCCAGCCGCTCGGCGATCAGCCCCAGCGCCTCGGCGCCGCCGATGAACACCGCGACGGCGACGGAAGCCGCGGTGATCGTAAGGTTGTACCAAAGTTTTCGAACCGGATTGGCGAAGGCCCAGCCGTAGGCGCCGACCATCAAGGCGCTGTCGGCGGTGTCGACCAGAGCCATACCCGCCGTGAACAAGGCCGGAAAAACCAGGGTCTGCCAAGGCGACATGCCCTTGGCCGCCTCCGCCGCCGAAATGCTCAACAGGCCGATCTCGGTCGCCGTGTCGAAGCCAAGGCCGAACAGAAAGCCCAGCGGATACATATGCCAGGCTTTGGTGACCACGGCGAACATCGGCCGGAACAGGCGGGAAAGAAAACCGCGACCGGAGAGCAGAATGTCCAGGCTTTCATGGTCGAGGCCGCCGCCTTCGCGCACCGCGCGGAAGGTGCGCCAGACGCCGAACAGAATGACCAGATTTGCGGCGGCGATCAGCAGCAGAAAGGCGGCGGAAACAGCGGTCCCAATCACACCGCCGATGGTCTTGAAATCGCTCACCCTGTCCTTCATCGCACTCGCGGCGAAGGCCAGCAGCACCGCCGCGAGAATCACCACAGTCGAATGGCCGAGCGAAAAGAACAGTCCGGCCGTGCGCGGCTTATCGCCCTGTTGCATCAGCTTGCGCACGACATTGTCGATCGCTGCGATATGATCGGCGTCCACCGCATGGCGCAGACCGAATACCCAGGCGAGCAGCGCCGTGCCAAGCAGCGCCGGGCGGTCGGAAAACAGCGCATAGGCCCAGATCCAGGCCAGAACATTCGCCAGCGCCAAGCCGGCGAAGAGCGCGACGATGCGCGCATCGGGCCGCTGACGCGACACGGGCGCCGAGGCGACGACGGTCATCGGGCGTCTCCAATCCCCGCGGCCGACGGAATAGGGCGTGCGAGAGCGCGTCGCGCCGATGGACCCGAGCCCGCCCGATTGAACCGCGCAACCGCCATGAGTTTCCCCTTGCTGCTGGATATGATGAAGATACAAAATCATCATACAGCATGAGCAAGAGCCGCGCCAATCGCGAATTCAAGCCAGGCCTCCCTTGAATCGATAGGCTTTGCCGGATTTTCGCGCCATGGGGCCGATGTTCGGCGCCTAAATACGGAAGCCTGCTTTGCACTCCATGGAAAGCTAGTCGCCAGTCGCCCGGGCGCATCCGCCCTTCAAAAGACCGTTGTCAGCGACCAAGGCGACCGAGCCGCGCCTGCCTGTAATACCTCTGTCACAATCCCAAGACTTAATCGGCCGCAAGGTGAGCCACGCCGGTTGCGTGGGGCCTTCGCACGTGCGAGATTGCGCATAGTCAATTTGCGCATAGGCACATTGCGTCACGTCTCATTTCGAGGAATTCGATCATGGTCAAGTCCCCCGCCAAGAAGCCCCATGTGGAAGCAGCTCCCGAGGCGGTCGAGGAGACGCATGAGCTGCATCTCGAAGGCGCCCCGGCCGAAGCTGAGGAAAATGCCGCTGACGCCGATCTGGCCGCCACCGTCGCCACTGTCGGCGTGGTCGGCATTGGCGTGGCCGTGGTCGAAGCCGCGTTGCTGCCCGGCCTGATCCTCGGCGTGGCCGCCATGGCGGCGCCCAAATATGCGCCCAAGCTCGGCGCCGCGCTGCGCCCGCTGTTCAAGAACACCGTCAAGGGCGCCTATCGCCTGGGCCAGAAGACCAAGGAAGCCTTCGCCGAAGCCCAGGAGCATGTTCACGACCTGATGGCGGAAGTTCACGCCGAGGATCATGTCGAAGAACATCATGAAACCGCCCATGAAGGCGTGAAGCTGCAATGAGCGCTGTCGCGGCCCAGACAAAAGCGGCGAAAACAAAACCTGCGCGGCACAAGCTTCATGTCGCGCATCACACGCTCGGGCGTGTGCGGCTGAAAATCCCCACCGCCAAGGGCGACGCCAAGGCTCTGCAAGCGATCGCCGAGACATTTCGCGCGACGCCGGGCGTGGACAGCGTCGCCGTCAACGCGGAGACCGGCAGCCTGGTGATGAAATATAGCGCGGCGACCCGCGACGCGGTTCACGCCCGGCTCGGCGCCCATCTCGGCGAGGATTTCAAGCCGCCGGAAACCGAAATCGACAAGCTCGCCGACAATATCGGCCGCGAAGCGGAGTTTCTGGCCGAGCATTCGCACACCGCCCGAATCATCGTCGATTTCTTCATGAAGCTCGACGCATCCATCAAACGCCACACCGACAATTACATCGATCTGAAGATCGTGCTGGCCGCGCTGATCGTCGGCGGCACGATGTTCGAGGTCGGCATCGCCGCGGCGACGCCGGTTTGGCTGACGCTGGCGGTGTTCAGCGTCAATCACATGGTGCAACTCCACCAGCACCAGCTCATGCGCGACGAACAGTCCGCGGCCGCCGTTCCAGCCTGAGCGCGAAAAAGGATTTTCGCGAATGGAAATCGCCATCCGCCATTTCATGCGCGGGCGCGTGCGTCTGGCGGCGCGCCGGCTCTGCGCCGACCGCGCCCTGACCGAGAAGGCCGTGGCGTTTTTGCGGGCGCAATCCGGCATTGTCGATGTCCGCGTCAACTATGATTGCGCGTCGCTGGTCGTGCATTTCGATCCCGCGATGGAGCCGACGCTTCGCTTGCTGATCGGCCGCCTCAAATTGATGTCGCTTGCCGATCTGCGCATGATGGTCGCGGTGGCTGCGCCCGCGGAAGAACTTCCCCATCCCGCCGGCGAAATGCTCGCCGAGGAGCGCACCCGCCCACGCATTCCCCTGGTGCTGCCGACCCTGTCGCTGGCGCTGGCGATGACCGGCAATCCGGCGCTGCTCGCGGCCAATATTCCGCTGATGGCCTGGAACAGCTTTCCCATCGCCCGGCGCGCTTTCGGCGTGTGGCGGCGCGAAAAGCGGCTCAATGTCGATTTCCTCGACACGCTGGCCATCGCCGCCTCGCTCACCCAGCACAATCAGGTCGCCGGCGGCTTGATCGTCTGGCTGATCAAGCTCGGCGACTGGATTCGCGACCTCACCGCCGCCGGCTCGAAACGCGCCATCGGCGAATTACTGGAATTCGAGAACAAGCGCGCCTGGGTCTTGCGCGACGGCGAAATCGGCTCCGTGCTCGCCAGGGAATTGCGCGTCGAGGATTGCGTCGTGGTCTATCCCGGCGAAATGATTCCCGTCGATGGCGAGATTCTCGAGGGATCCGCCTCGATCGACCAGAAAACCATCACCGGCGAGGGCCTGCCGGTGCATCGCGGTCCCGGCGAGGCCGCCTTCGCCGCCACGGTCTTGCGCGAGGGCCAGATCACCATTCGCGCCACCCGCGTCGGCGCCGACACCACCGCCGGCCAGATCGTGCGGCTGATCGATTCCGCGCCGGTCGGCGACACGCGCATGCAGAATCACGCGGAAAAACTCGCCGACAAACTGGTCAACCCGACCCTGGCGCTGGCGGTCGGCTCGGCGGCGCTGACCGCCGATTTCAACCGCTTCCTCAATCTGGTGATCGTCGATTACGGCACCGGCATTCGCGTCGCCGCGCCCACCGCCGTTTTGTCCTCCATGACCCGCGCCGCCCGCTCCGGCATCATCATCAAGAGCGGAAGGCACATGGAAAAGCTGGCCGAGGTCGACACCGTCGTCTTCGACAAGACGGGGACGCTGACCGTCGGCCATCCCGCCGTGCGCGACATCATTCCCTATCAGCAGAAAATTGACGCGCGCCGGCTGCTCGGCCTGTCTGCGGCGGCGGAGAGCCGCTTGCAGCATCCGGTGGCCGAGGCCCTGCGCCGCCGCGCCGTGGAGATCGAAGTCGAGGCGCCCCTGTGCGACGAGCCGACCTATCATCTGGGACGCGGCGTCGAGGGCCAGGTCGACGGCCATTACATCCATGTCGGCAATGAGCGGTTTTTCCGCGAGAGCGGCATCGATTTCAAACAGGCGATCCGCGACCGCGCGGATATGGAAAGCCAAGGCTATTCATGCCTCTACGTCGCCGCCGACGGCAAACTCGCCGGCCTCATCCCCTATGCCGACCAGATCAGGCCGGAAAGCCGCGCGGTTATCTCGCGGCTGCACGCGGCGGGCGTGAAGAACACCATCATGCTTACCGGCGACAATGGCGTCGTCGCCCGCGCCGTGTCGCGCAAGCTCGGACTCTCCGATCATTTCGCCGACCTGCTTCCCGGTGACAAGGCCCAGGCCATCAAGGACCTTCAGGCCGAGGGCAAGGTGGTGTGCATGGTCGGCGACGGCATCAACGATTCCCCCGCGCTGAGCTTCGCCGATGTCGGCGTCGCCATGAAACATGGCGCCGAGGTCACCCATGAATCCGCCGACGTCGTGCTGATGGAGGATTCTCTGTGGAAACTGGTCGAGGCGGTTGAAATCTCGCGCGGCGCCATGGGGCTGATCAAGCAGAATTACGGCGTCGTCATCGGCCTCAATACGCTGGCGCTGGCGCTCGCCTTGCCCGGCGGGCTGATCACGCCCTCGGCGACCGCGCTGATCTCCAATGGCTCGGCCATTCTCGCCAGCGTCAACGGCTTGCGTCCCCTGCTGCGCGCCGGATGAAGCGCGCCGCGCCCGCCAAAATCTGGGCGGCCGCCGATTTGGCGGCGCTGGCGCGGGCGGTGGAGCTGCTGGAGGGCGAAGGCCTCGCCGCCAAAATCGGCCGCCGCGCTGGAGAGCCGGCGCGCAAGCTGCTTTCGCGCCTGCCCGGACCTCTGGCCAAAGGTCTGGACCTCGCCATTGAGCGCGCGGCGCTGGGAGCCCTCGATCTGGCCGTAAAATCGCTGGACACCGAGCGAAAACGCCCGCCGACGCCGCGCCTGGCCTCGGCTCTGGCGGGCTTGAGCGGCGGGCTGTCGGGGCTGATCGGTCTGGCCGCCTTGCCCTTCGAACTGCCGCTGACCACACTGTTGATGCTGCGCTCCATCGCCGACATCGCGCGACACATGGGCGAGGATTTAACCCAGTTGGAGGCGCGGCTGGCCTGTGTTGCGGTCTTCGCCTTCGGGACCGGCGAGGATGGCGTGGGCATGGGCGAGGCGGAAGTCGGCTATTTCGCCTCGCGCGCCCTGCTCAGCAAACTGGCGAGCGAGGCCTCGTCGCTGATGCTGGAGCGCGGCGGCGCGGCGGCGGCGGCCCCGGCGCTGAACGCCTTCGCCGCCGAAGTAACGACGCGCTATGGCGTCACGGTTTGGGAGCGCGCCGCCGTGAGCGCCGCGCCACTGATCGGCGCCGTCGGCGGAGCGGCGTTGAACGCGATTTTCACTAACCACTTCAACAACATCGCCTGGGGGCATTTTACCGTCAGGCGGCTGGAGCGGATTTACGGCGCGGCGGCGGCGAAGCGCCATTACCAAAAACTCCGCGCGACGCGGCCGGTGAAGCCCCGTAAAACGAAAATTCCGGCGCGACGCAAAACGCCGAACGCGTGACGACCGCCTGTCCCGCGCGCTCGCGGAGTCCGCGAATCCGCGCGGCCGATTTGGAAGGGACGCCGGCGTCCCTTCCAAAGCCATCGAACAGAACCGAACGTCGGTTCAGGCGCCCGACTGGCACTTCTTCATAAAGCTGTTCTTCGCCGCGCCGGCCAAGGGCTTGCCATTGCTGCCGACGGCCTTGGATTCGCAGGAAGTCTTGTTGCACTTCTTGACAAAGCTGGTCTTCGCCGCGCCCGCCAGGGGCTTGCCGTCCTTGCCCACCGCCTGGGCTTCGCAGGTTGACTGAGCGTAGGCGCCGCCCATCGCAAACATCAGGACAGTGGTCGCGAGAATGAGTTTTTTCATGATCTGGCCTCCCTAGAGTCGCCAAGAGGATTGTAGCCAGCCCGTTGAAACTTGCAATCCGCTCCGTTTCAGCTCCCGCCCGCCGGCGCCTCGACCCGCTCCAGCCAGGCTTCGCGCCAGAAAAAGGTCGCGGCGCGCGGACAACCGCGGGCGCAAAGTCCCTTGCAATGCAGGCCCTTGAGCGTCACCGTCCGGGTCACCGGCGCCATTTTGCCGGTTTCTTCGAGGATGATCCGCTCAACCACTTGATGAACCTGATGCGTTTCGCCGCAATAGGCGCGCATTTCCGGTTCGAAGGTCAGACCCGCGTTGCGCGATCTGGGGCCGAGCGTCGGGCGGATCGCCTCCAAGGGTTTGACGCGAACCCAGTCGCCGGCTCGCAGACCGAGGTCGCCCTTGGCTTTTTTCCCCGGGGATCCGACGATCAGGCCGAATTGCGGCAGGTTCAGCGGCTTTCGCAGCCTGTTGACGTATTTGCGAAAAACCACCGCGCGCAATTCCGGCAGGGTCATCTGGCCGCGCCGCCAGTCCCGGATCAGGCCGAACAGGTTTTCGGGAGCCTTGGGCGTCGCCACTTTGGCCAGAACCGTCGATTGACAGGCGTAAAGCCCGTCGCTGGACCGCGTGGCCAAGGCGCGCAAGCGGTCGAAGGCCTCGGCCTCGCGCGCGGGATCGAGGCGCGGTCCCGGCTCCCCGGCGGGACGCAGCCAGGCCTCGTTCCAGAACAGCAGGCAATCGCGCCGGCAGGAGTCATGGGCCGAGCCGTCGCAGCGCGTGTTCTCGAGAAACAGCGCCCCGCGCAGATCGCACAGATGATCCTTGCCTTCGAGACAGAACCCCTCGGCGCGGCGACGGATTTTGAACCGGCGGCCAATGAAAGCCGCCATTTCCGGCGTGAAGGGCAGGCCCCCGGTCGCGCCGTCGACCGACAGGCTCGACAGAATTTCGCTGGCGGAGCGCACGATCACCGCGTCGCCGCGCCCCAATTGCGTCAGAGGCCGCGCTGGCGTCACCGAGGCGCGCGCATGGCGCCGCCGCCGCCAATGGCGCAGCAGGCCGAGCGGCGAGCGGCTCAAGGCGTTGCGGCGGCCCTCGAAACTGACGCTGTGAATCCGCGCGTCCACGGCGGCGATTTTTGGATCGGCGTAGAAAGCCGCGATCTTTTCCGCCGAGACGTCGTCTCCCGCCTCGGTCAGCCAGTCGCCGATATGCGCGCTCAGGCAGGCGAGGTCGGTGAGGATGCGGGTAAAACCCATGCCCGTCGCCGGACAGGCGTTGCGGCGGGCGTCGCTGATCAGCACCAGTCCGTCCCGCTCCGGCTTGTCGATCTTCATCAGTTCGGCGACGCGCATTTCCGCGGGGCCGCTGGCTTTCGCGCCCCGCAACCGCGGGGCCAGGCCCGGCATGATCGCGCGCAACGCCTTGGCCGGATCGTCGCGAAATTCTTTGACGCGCGCGCTTTTTGGCGCATCGTAAAGGAACAGGTTGACGCGCATCCGATCCGGCGCATCCTGGGCCATAGGGAACAGGCCGACATAGCCGACGCCGTCGCCCGCTGTTTCGCTGGCGTGAATCAAGCTGGCGAAGTCGAATTTCTCGCCCTCGGGCGCCTGCAAGGTGAAACCGAGGCAGACGGAATGGTTCGGCGACAGGATGGTCTTGCGCAAGCCGAGATCGGCGCGAAGTTTTTCGCCGGGTCCCGTGGCGAGCACGGCGAGACGGGCGGCCAGCCTGGGGCCGCCGGCCAGGGTCACGACCGCGCCGCGCGCATGGCCTTCGATCCGCGCGACCTTGTCGTGAATGAACCGCACAGTCTCTGGCCAATGGGCGCGCACCGCGTTGACCATCCGATCGTAGCGCAGGCCGAATGCGGCCATGGTCTCGTCGTCGGCGCCAAGCAGGTCGGGTCCGCGCAGAACATCGGCGGCGCCCAGCGCGTGAAGAAGCTCGATCTGTTCGCGGCTCAGCTTTTCGCAGCGAAAGTCATCGGGATAAGTCTCATAGGGATCGACCACCGCCGTCCGCCAGCCCCGGCGCGCGAGGATCAGCGCCGCCATGGCCCCGGCGAAGCCGGCGCCGATGACGACGACATCGAAATCCGTCTGGCCCGCGGCGGTTTCGCCCTGCCGCAAAAAGACGTCGGGCTGGTGAAGAAAATTCATGTAAAAACTCCGCAATATCGGATTGCGGAAAGTTTAACTCCAATTCGATAAAACGCATTATTTATCGGGAATTAGTCTTAATTGTCGGCGGGCCGCCCGTAGTTTCCGAAGTCAATCAAATATTGCGGGCGCCGCCGTGCTGGCGCGGCTCGAACAGCGCGCCGACGGAGACGGCGCGGTCCGGACGGCCGAGCGTCAGCACGGAATCGCCCTCGTTCAAAACCTCGTTTTCGTCGGGGCTGCTGTGCACGTCGCCATCGGCGCGATTGATCTGCACGACGAAAAACGCGCCCTTGGCCTGGCGCTCCAGCGCGCCGACGGTCATGCGCGCCGCCGGGCTGCGCGGCGCGATGATATTGGCCTGCAAATCCATGCCGAAATTGCGCAGCACGCGCTGAAAGCCGGTGGATTTCTCCAGCAAATCCATCATCCGCGCCGATTCCCGGTGGAGGAAAAGTTCGGCGATGCGCTCGCCGCCGATATACTCGGGCAGCACCACGCGATCGGCGCCGGCCAGCATCAATTTGCTTTCCGTGCTCGGCTTGTCGCCGCGCGCGATGATCAGCAGGTCTGGATTGAGGGCGCGCGCGCTCAAGGTGACGACAATGTTGAGGGAATCATTGCCCAGGCAGCTCGCCAGGGCATGGGCGCGCCTGACGCCGGCGGCGTTCAGCATGTCCTCGCCGGTCGGATCGCCGCACAGGCAGAGATAGCCCTCGGCGCGGGCCTCGGCGAGCCGCGCCTCGCTCTCGTCGATGACGACAAAGGCGGCGTTGGAGCGCCGCAGCGCCCTGGCCAGCACCATGCCGACGCGGCCGAAGCCGCAAACGATGACGTGGCCATCCAGATGCTCGATAAGCTGCTGCATTTTCTTGAGCCCCGCGATTTTGCTGATCTGGTTGAGGGTGAAAAACTGCACCACCACGCCGGTGAGGAAGATCATCGCGGTGCAGCCAAGCAGGATCAAGGCGACGGTGACCGCGTAGAGGAAGCCGTTGTTGATCGGCCGCACCTCCTCATAGCCGACGGTGTAAAGCGTGACGATCACCATGTAGAAGGCGTCGCGCAAGCTCCAGCCCTGCGACATATAGGCCAGCGTCGCCAAGGCGGCGACCAGCAGGATGAACAGCAGGCCGCCGACCAGATTGCGCTGCGGCGAGTCGAAGAACCCTTCGAGACGCGGCGGCGGCGCGCGGCGCACGGGACGGTGGCGCCGGGGCTTTTCCAGCTTTTTCTTGTTTCCGCGCGCGACGCCGGTTTCTAATTCGTTTTCCGCGTGGGGCGGCAAGGCGACGGGTTCGTCGCCCGCTTCAGGCTGCTGATCGTCCGGCTCCGTCAT
Source organism: uncultured Alphaproteobacteria bacterium (assembly GCA_963804045.1). Classification (GTDB taxonomy): domain Bacteria; phylum Pseudomonadota; class Alphaproteobacteria; order Rhizobiales; family Beijerinckiaceae; genus Rhodoblastus. The sequence continues at coordinate 24,080 of CAWDOR010000009.1, forward strand.
GGCCTCCCCGCCAAAATAATGCCGGCGGCCCATTTTCCGACCTATCGGGAAAAAGGACCAACAGCAAAAAGCGCTTTGCCCGGCGCCCGTCGCTCAATGCAAGCAAATTACGGGCTAAGGAGTCCGGTGGACTTTTGGCCGGCGCGCTGGTGTCGTCCGACAATTTTGCCGCTATCTTAGGCGCCCGCCGCCCTGAAATCCGGCAGGAACAGAAGCCGGTCGATCCCGCCCATGTTCAGGCGGCGGTTTTTGCCTGGGTCGCGCGCGTTCGGTTGGACCAGAATCCAGACGCGACGGTGGAAGGACCGTTGTTCGCCTCTGAAATCCTTGCCTGTTTTGGCCATCCCGCGTATAGTGGAACACTTGGATGCGTATCGTTCTCTGCGAGAGCGGACGACATTCCGGCGGACGTCGATGATCAGGAACTTGCGCAATGCGGCGCGAGGCGGCGCCGCACCCGTTTGGGCGTTCCAGATATTCGTTTGGGGGCTGGTTTTCGTCACGCAGGCGGTTCCGGCGCGCGCCGGATGCAGCATTGACGACGTCATCAACGCCATTTCCAACACGCTGAACGCCATAGGCTCCGACGCTTGCGATGCCGCCTGCGCCACCGGCGCCGGATGCGGGGCCTCCATAGCGGTGACCGCCGTCCTGGGCGGCGTCGCCGCCGAAGCCGGCCAGGGCGCGGTCGGCGGCTTTTGCGGCGACGTCAACAATCTGGTCCAGCAGATCAACACGGCGACCGACAACGCCAATTCGGTCGCCAATACGCTGCAACAGGCGACCGGCTCGACCGTCGGCCAGGATCTGATGAGCCAGCTGTCCTCCGCTTTGGCCGATGTCGCCAGCCCTATCGCCGTGGCGCAATGCGCCTGCAGCGTCGAACAAAGCCTTGACCAGCTCGGCTCGGATTTCGGCTCCTGCCTGCAGGATTTTCTCTGCGCCGGCGACGCCCTGCTAGGCAGTCCCTGCGGTTGCGCCGCGCCGCCGCCGATCGTGGCCAATTGTTCGCAATCCCTGACGCAATGCGCCAATTTCGCCGACGCCGATCCCGGCTGCCTGGGCGGCAATCAGACCCCAACCCTTCTCGCGGGACAAAACGGCTCCAATATCGCCGGCTATGTCCCGGTGACCGTCTCAAGCGCCTCGGCCGGGACGCTGGTGACCGGCGGCGGCTCCGGCTCCGACGGCAATGGCCATTGCGCCCCGGTGTTCTACTGCTTCTGCCCCAAGCCCATGGTCCCCACCTGGACGGAAAGCATGCCCTGGATCGAGAACAATGGCTTCCAGGCCATAGGCTCGCAATTCTATGTGTTTTCCTGCGACTGTCCCTCGGGAACCCATCCGGACCCCTCCGGCGCCACGGTCAATGGCGTTTCCGTCTGCATCTGCGACGGCACGGCCAATCAGGTCGCCAATTTCAACCCGGAATCCTTTGGCGGCATGTGCCCGCCGCCCGCCTGTCCCGCCGGGCAGGTCCGGCTCAGCGGCGCCGGCAATTGCGTCACCCCCTGCGCCGACCCGAGCGAAGGCATGGCCTTCGACGGCTCCTGCTGCAATCCGATGCAATTGACCACCTGCGGCAAATGCTGCCCGGCCGGAACCACGCCAGACCCGGTTTCGGGCGGCTGTGACCCGCCGCGGCAGACTCAGTAGGCGAACATGGCGCGTGCGCGAAAAACACCCGACCCGCTCCAGAGCCGCCTCCGGCGCGCGCTCCGGACTGGCTTTGGTGTCGCCTTGGCTTTGCTGGCGCTGTTCGGCTCCGCCAAGGATCTCGCGGCGCAGAGCCGGACCGGCGTGACCGTCAAGCCCGGCGTGACCGCTGTGGGCGACGCCGCCGTGACAGGCTTTTCCGGCGCGCCGCCTCCGGCGCGGATCGCGCCTGGCGACGACCCCGCAGCCAAAACATTCATCGACCTCAACGGCCCTTCGCTGCGCATCGTCGATCTCAGGCGCATGGGCGGACCGCCGCAGGCGCAACTGGTCGGCGCACCTAAGAATTTTACCGTCAAGGCGGCGCTGATCGGCCAGGTCTTTGGCGTCGCCTTCGACAACGCCGACCCGCCCAATGTCTTTGCCGCCGCGACTTCGGCCTATGGTCTGCCGATTGTCGCGCCAGGAGCGGCCGGCGCGCCCGTCCATATCCGCGCCGGAGCGCCGGGCGCGGCGTTCATGCCGGGCCTGTGGGGGCCAAAGGGCGGCCCAGGCTCGATCTGGCGCGTTGACGGCGCGAGCGGGGCGGTGCGGCTGTTCGCCAATATCGCGACCAATGGGCGCGAAAATTCCGGCGCCGCGCTCGGCGGCATGGCCTATGATTCCGACAGCAAAATGCTGTTCGTCGCCGATCGCGAGACCGGGCTGATCCACCGCCTCGACAGCCAAGGCGCCGACCTCGGAACCTACGACCATGGCGTCGCCGGACGCGCCGCGCTCGGTCTGGCGGCCAAACCCTTGTTAGCCCCGCCGCCGCTCGATGTGACCGGGCCCGCATTCGACAGCGCCGAGCCGCCAAGCTGGGGCTATGCGCCGCCGGAACGGCTGATCTATGGGCTCGCCGTCCATGACCGCAGACTTTATTACGCCGTGGCCGAGGGCTTGCAGGTCTGGTCGGTGGAATTGAGCGCGGAAGGAGGTTTCGGTGCGGACGCTCGGCTCGAAATCGCACCGCCGCCGTCGAATGGCCCGACCGAGATCGCCAAAATCACCTTTGACGCCGAAGGACGCATCTATCTGGCCGAGCGCGCCGCGCCGACCGGCGCTTTCGATTTCGAGGCTCTGGCGCGACCTGCGATTGGCCGCGTGCTGCGCTATGCCGCCGTCGGCAGGACCGAGGATGGCAGGCCGATCTGGCAACAGGCGCCCGACCCCTACGCCATCGGCTTCCCTGAAACTTTCCGCAACGCCAATGGCGGCGTCGCCATCGGCTATGGCTATTTCGCCAGCGGACGCATCGACCGCGGCGCCTGCGACGGCTTCCTGTGGAGCACGGGCGAGCAATTGCGCGACAGCGGCGACACGAAACTCGCGGCGCGGCTGGCGCGCGGCGGCGAGACCCATGTGGACGGGCTGCAAGGCAATCCCGTCTGGCGCATTCTTCGCGACCGGGAGCCGCCGCTGGTCAGCTATTTCATCGATTACGCCAATGCCGCGCCCGATCCGGCGACGCGCGGTCATCTGGGCGACGTGGACATCCGCCGCGCCTGCGAACCCGGACCGGCGCCGCGTTTCGGCCGCCCGGAGCTGCCGCCGCCGCAACCAATGCCGGCGGAAATCCCGCCGTCGAAACATTTGCCGCCGCCCAAGCCTCCCGCCGCGCCTCCGGGAACGCCGTCGGTTCCGCCCGGCCAAAACAACCCGCCGGGTTGCAAGCCCTGGGAGATTTGCGGACCGGGAAACACGCCCTGCCCAGCCAATCAAGTCTGGCGCCGCGACGCCAATGCCTGCGGCCCGACTTGCGCCCGTCCGAATGTTCTGGTCGGCGGCCAATGCTGCCCGCCTCCGGGAATAGCCGCCACGGCGGCCAGCGCCGTCTGTTCCGGCGCCGGCTGTCCGAGCGGCCAGACCGCGATCGGTCCGAGCAATTTCTGCTGCCCCTCCGCCCAGGTCTACAACAATGGCGCCGGCCAAAGCGCCTGCTGCGCCAGCGCGCTGATCAACGGTCAATGTCCGACCTCGACCCCGCCGACGCCGCCCAACTGCCAAATCGGCGCCAATAACCCGTCCTGCTGCCCCTCTGGCTATGTCGTCGCCGGCAATAGCTGCTGCCTGGCCAGCCAGGCGACAAGCACGGGCCTGTGTTGTCCGATCGGCCAGAGCCCGACTGGCGCGAACCTGGGGCAATGCGGGCCACGCATCCCCATTCATGTCGGCCCCCTGTGTTGTGCGGCCGGAAAAATCCCGGTCGGCGACGGCTCCTGCTGCCTGCCCGGCAATGTCACCACCAGCGGCCAATGCTGCGCCGCGCCCGTCGATCCGAACAACCGCACGCAATGCAAGAGCGTGACCGTTCCCCCGCGCGTTTGCGCCAACGGCTACCGGCCGATGCCCGACCAGTCCTGCTGCCTGAGCAGCCAGGTCGGTCGCGACGGCAAGAGTTGCGCCGGCGCCACCCCGCCGCCGCCCCGGATTTTGCGCCGGCCGCCCGTCGATTGCTCGTCGCGCGGGCCGCGCTATATCCAGTCGCCGCGCGACGCCGCGCGCTGCCTGCGCTGCCCGCGTGGACGGATCGCCAATGACGACGGCGACGCCTGTGTGGCGTCGCCGCGCCGCGAACCGCCGCCAAGTCGCGAACACTCCCCTCGCCGCCCGCCGCGCGCGAATTGCGCCGGGCTGGGGCCCGCCTATATTTTCGATCCCGAGGCGCCCTCGACCTGCATGCTCTGCCAGCCCGGCACACGCGCCAACGCCGCTCACAGGAGCTGCGTGCGCGTTCAACCCGGCGCGGGCGTCATCGGGCCGCCCGGGCTGTTCTTCGGCCGCCCGGGTTTCGGACGCCCAGGCTGGGGCGGACGTTTTCCTGGAGGACGTTTTCCTGGCGGCGGACGAGGACTGCCCGGAGCCAATCCGGGAGGAATTCGGTGACAAGCCTATTCGGTGAACTGCCATGCGCGGAACAGGCGTGTTTTTGTTTTTACGCATTTTCTCAACGCGAACCGGCAACCACTTCGCTGGATACTCTTGGCCCAACGGGGAGCATGACGTGCGCCATCAAAGGAAAAACGCCGCGCGAAAAGACTGGACGGTCCTGCTCTTGACCGCAGCAATGCTGGCCGCTGGCCCAGGAGTCGCCCAGCAAAGCTCCCGGCAGGAGATCGGGGCCCAGGCAATCGAGGCCCAGGCAATTGAGGCCCAGGCAATTGAGGCCATTGTCGCCGCCTATCTGCGCGATCATCCCGACGAGGTCGGGCGGATCGTCATGGATTATGTCGCGCGCCATCCGGAATCGCTGCGCGGCCTGGTGCTCGCCCTGGCGGCGCGCAGAAACGGCGCCGCGCCGACAGCCGCGCCCGCTGGCGAAACCGGGCAAAAGCTGGCGCAGGACCGGGCTTCCCTCATCGCCGCCAATGCCGACGTTTTGTTCCGCTCGTCGCATCAGACGGTGCTCGGCGACGCCTCCGGCGACGTCACCCTAGTCGAGTTCTTCGACTATAATTGTGGCTACTGCAAACGCGCCGTCGCGGACATGCTGACGCTGCTCGCCGGCGACAAGAAGCTGCGGGTCGTGCTGAAGGAGTTCCCGGTCCTCGGCCCGCGCTCCGTCGATCTGGCCAAAGTGGCGGCGGCGGTGCGGATGCAGGACGCTCAGGGAGGCAAATACCAGGCGTTTCACGAAAAACTCCTGGCGTCGCGCGAGCCCGTGAGCCTGGACAAGGCGCTGGCGGTCGCTCAAGATCTGGGACTCGATCGCGGCCGCCTCGAACAGGATATGGCAAGCGACGAAACGCGCGCCACACTGCAAGAAAGCGCCAGGCTCGCCGCCGCCCTTCACATCTCGGGCACGCCAACATTTGTCGTCGGCGACAAGGTGCTGGTCGGCGCCGTCGGGCTGGAGGCGCTGAAGGCGTCCATCGCCTCGCAACGCGCGGGAAATCAGCATTAGCGCAGCAACGCTACCGCCGGGAGAACACCGCTGTCGCCAATCCCGCCAAAACCGTGACAATGCCGGCGATGGCCAGGGCGTCGAGGCGCTCGCCGAACACCAGCGCCGCGCTGGACAGGCCGAACACCGGGACCAGCAGCGAAAAGGGCGCGACCTGACCGACGGGATGGCGGCTGAGCAGCCAGGACCACAGGCCGAAACCCACCATGGTCGCGCCATAGGCGAGAAAAGCCGCGCCGCCCCAGACCGTCAGGCTGGGGTGGGTCAGCGCGCGGATGACAGCGTCATGGTCTTCCAGCAGCCAGGACAGGGCCAGCAGCGGCAGCGGCGAGAACAGACTCGACCAGACGATGAAGCTGAAGGTATTGACGCGCCCGGCGCGGATCGAAAACAGATTGCCGGCAGCCCAGAACAACGCCGCCGCGACCACGGCGACAAAGGGAAGCGCAGGCACGGAACCGCCCCGCGAAAAACCGATCAGCGCCACGCCAGATAGCGCGATGGTCGCGCCCAAAATCTGCGCGGCGCGCGGCTTCTGGCCGAACAACAGCCAAGCCATGGCGATGGTGAAAACCGACTGGATCTGCATCACCAGCGAGGCCAGGCCCGCCGGCATGCCCTGGGCGAGCGCGGTGAACATCAGCCCGAATTGGCCGAGCCCGATGCACAGGCCATAGCCCGCGAGCACGGCGAAGGGCGCTTTCGGCCTGGGCGTGAACAGAACCGCCGGAAAAGCCGCGAAAATGAAGCGTAGCGCCGTCACCGTCAGCGGCGGCGCTTCCGTCACCGCCGCCTTGGTGGCGATGAAGCTCGTTCCCCACAAAAAGGCGATCAGCACCGCCAGCGCCAGATCGCGCGGTGGCAGATTTTCGCGCGGCTTCATCCGCCGATGTCTATCGCCGGCGCGCGGCCGAGCAGGCGGCCCAATTGCTTGAGCCTGCCATAGACCCTGTCGCCGGCGAGATCGGCGAGGTCGGGCGGCAGGGTCAGCAGCAACCGGCCCTTGGGACAGGTCAGTTTCACCCTGGGCAGCACGCCGGGCATGGAGGCCGAGACAATATAGGCGACGCGCTGAAGCGCGCCGAGAATGCGGGCGCGGTCCATCAGCCGGGGCGTGGCCAGGCTGCGGATCAGCGGATTGACGTCCTCGTCGAGGCCGATGTGGCGATAGGCCACGGCCATGCCGAGATAGGCGCGGCCGGCGTGATCCAGACCCATGGTCGGCGTATTGGCCAGCAGGTCCAGCGCCAGCACGGCGCGATGGTCGGGCGAGGTGCGCCAGCCTATGTCGCCGAACAGGCAGGCGGCGTGACGCAAACGTTTCTCCTCCGCCGTCTCGTTGAGGGCGCTGGCGACGAAAAACTGGTCCGTCCAGAGGATCATATCCTCGCCATGACGGGGCGAGCGCGAGCGCAGCAAATTATAGGCGCGCGCCGCCTCCAGCAGCGGATCGCGCGCCCGCGTCGCCGCGTCGAGCCGGTCGTAAAGCAGGCCCTCGCGCAGGCCGCCGATGGAAATGACCACGCGCGAGGGCTTGCCGCGGCGAATGATCTCCTCCAGCGCCACCGCGCCATAGGCCAGCGACGGCCGCCTCTGCGCGGAGACCACGCCGACCGAGACCAGCGCCTCGCTGTCGACGCGCTCGACGAGGGCGGCGAAATCCAGCGCGTCGCGGGCCGGAATCACATAGCCATGCATCACCTCCAGCGGATAGCTGCGCTGGCGCATGTGCAATTTGGCCAGGGACCGCCAGGTGCCGCCAACAGCGTAAAAAGTGCGGCCCTTGAGCCCCTCGAGTGGCGCGGCCTGGGCCAGGGCGTCGCGGGCGATTTTCGCCGCCGTTTTGGGCGAGCGCCCGGATGCGTCCATCAGCGCCAGCGAGCCGAGCTTCAGCGACACGCCCTGCCCCGCCGCGCCGTTTTTCACATCGACCAGCTCCAGCGAGCCGCCGCCGAGATCGCCGACCACGCCATCGGCCTCATGAAAGGTGGAGATCACCCCCAGCGCGGAAAGCTCGGCCTCGCGCACGCCCGAAATCAGCTCGATCGGCCGGCCCACAGCCTCGCCGGCGGCGGCGAGAAATTCCGGACCATTGGCGGCGTCGCGCGCGGCGGCCGTGGCGATCGGCCTGACGTCGTCGATCTCCATGATCTGGCAAAGCTGCTTGAAGCGGCGCAAGGCGGAGAGCGCCTTGTCGACGCTGTCGGCGGCCAGGGCGCCGGTGGTGGCCACCCCCTTGCCCAGGCCGCACAGCGCCTTTTCGTTGAAAATTGGCGAAGGCGAGCGGCTGAGGCCCTCGTAAGCGACGAGCCGCACCGAATTTGAGCCGATATCGACAATGGCCACCGGCTTGGCGCCCGGAAGCCGTCCCTGAGCCTTCACCATGTCAGCTCCGCTCGCCCTTCTTGAACAAAGGTTTTGGGCTGGACTCGCGCAAGCTCTTGCCGCGCCCCGACAGCGAAGGGTTGGTCATGAAATATTTGTGCAGATTGAAGGGCTCGTCCTGGGGCGGCTTTTCGATATGCACCGACGAGCCGTCTGGCAGGACGCGATAGGATTGCTGGTTGTCGAGCATGTTGGCGACCAGAATTTGGTCCAGCACCTGCTCATGCGTGGTCGGATTGGTGATGGGGATCAGCGTCTCGACCCGGCGGTCGAGATTGCGCTGCATCAGATCGGCGCTGGAAATATAGACCGCCGCCTTCTTGTGCGGCAGGCCATGGCCGCAGCCGAAGGCATAGATGCGGGTGTGCTCCAGAAAACGCCCGATCACCGACTTGACGCGGATATTTTCGGAGAGGCCAGGCACGCCGGGGCGCAGGCAGCAGATGCCGCGCACCACCAGATCGATGGAGACCCCGCACTGGCTGGCGTCGTAAAAGGCGTCGATCATTTCGGGATCGACCAAAGCATTGCATTTGCCCCAGATCGCCGCGGGACGCCCGGCCTTGGCGTGGGCGATTTCCTCGGCGACATGTTCCAGCAATCTCTTTTTCAGCGAAATCGGCGAGACCGCCATGCGCTCCAGGCCGACCGGCTCGGCATAGCCGGTGATATAGTTGAAGATGCGGCTGATATCGCGGCCAATCGCCGGGTCGGCGGTGAACAGCGAGACGTCGGTGTAGATTTTCGCGGTGATCGGGTGGTAATTGCCGGTGCCGACATGGCAATAGGTGGCGAGGCCGCCGCCTTCGCGGCGCACCACCAGCGACAATTTTGCGTGAGTCTTCAACTCGATGAAGCCGAACACCACCTGCGCGCCGGCGCGCTCGAGATCGCGCGCCCAGCGGATATTGGCCTCCTCGTCGAAGCGCGCTTTCAGCTCGACCAGAGCGGTGACCGATTTGCCGGCCTCAGCCGCCTCGATCAGGGCGCGCACGATCGGACTGTCGGCGGAGGTGCGGTAAAGCGTCTGCTTGATGGCGACGACATTGGGATCGCGCGCCGCCTGAACCAGGAACTGCACCACCGCGTCGAAACTCTCATAGGGGTGGTGAACCACCAGATCCTTCTGTTTCATCGCCAGAAAAATATCGCCGCCGTTTTCGCGAACGCGCTCGGGATAACGCGGCGTATAGGGGACGAATTTCAGCTCGGGGCGCGGCAGGCCCACCACTTCCGACAGGTCCTTGAGCGCCAGCATGCCGTCGAGCGCGATCACCTCCTCGGGCTCGACGTCCAGCTCCTCGGCGACAAAGGCGCGGAGATCGCCGGGCATATGGGCGTCGGTCTCCAGGCGGATCACCGAGCCGCGCCGACGGCGCTTGAGCGCTGTTTCGAACAGCCGCACCAGAATCTTCGGCCTCTTCCTCGACTTCGAGATCGCTGTCGCGGACGATGCGGAACAGGCCCTGGCCTTTGATGGCGTAGCCGGGGAAAAGCTTCTGGATATGGGTGAGGATCAGGTTTTCCATCGAGACCAGGCGGAAGCCGCCGGCGGCGCTCTCCGGCAGGCGGACGAAACGCTCGATATTCTGCGGCACGCGCACCAGCGCCTTCATCCGCTCATGGCTATGGCTTTCCTCGAGCTCCAGCGCCAGGGACAGACCGAGATTGGGAATGAAGGGGAAGGGATGGGCCGGATCGACGGCCAGCGGCGTCAGAATCGGGAAGACATGCTGGAAAAAATAATCGTCCAGCCACAGCCTTTCGCTTTTGCTGAGGTCGTCGGGCGTGACGATGGCGATGTGCTCGCCGGCCAGTTCCTCCTGCAATTGCAGCCAGCGCCGGGTCTGTTCGCGGGCGAGCAGGCTGACCCTGGCGTTGATCAACGGCAATTGCTCGGCGGGCGTCAGCCCGTCGTCGGAGAGGGTTTCGACGCCGCTGCGCAACTGCCCGCGCAGACCGGCGACCCGAACCATGAAGAATTCGTCGAGATTATTGGCGGAAATCGAGACGAAACGCACCCGCTCCAGCAGCGGATGCGCGGCGTTGGAGGCTTCCAGCAGGACGCGGCGGTTGAACTCCAGCCAGGACAATTCGCGATTGATGAAACGCTTGGGCGAATGGCGCAGGTTCTCGTCGGAAAGCGAGGGGTCCGCATACAGAGAATCGACAATCACAGGGACGCTGGCCTCGGTCATGAATTTTCAGCCCCCCATCATCAAGGCGAATTGCGAAATTGTGGCGACAACTTTCGACCCTCAGGACAAAAGCGTCAATGATCCCCATCATTTTCGTCGAAATCGCTGTCTTCGGCGAGAATGTCTGGATGGAACTCGGAACAATTCGCCCGCCAGCGCCCGGGTGACGGGACGGCCGCGGGCAAGGCCCTCACGATCCAACGCCGCGACCAGTCGCGCGGCGGCGGCGAAGGAGCGCTCCATGCGCGCGGAGAGATAATCCACCATGGTCGCCTCGACGCGAATCTGCCGATCGTCGAACAGTTTGAAAAGAATCGCGCGCAAGAAGTTTTCGTCGGGCGCGACGATCTCGGCATGTGTCATGCGCCTCAGCCGCGACAGCAGATCGGCGGTTTTGAGGCCCCAGAGGTCGGGCGGCGCTTGAGCGGTCAGCATCAGCGCCACGCCGCTTTCCGCGAAAAGATTGATCAGGTGGAACAATTCCTTTTCCGGCGCCTGTTCGGCGTCCTCGATCAGCAGCGCTTTTTCCTGGGCCAGCACCGGCGGGCTCTTCGGGTCCAGTTCGCTTCCCGCAAAAATCCGGGCGCCGGCGCGGGCCGCCCAGATCGCGCCCAGATGGCTTTTGCCGGCGCCGGCGGGGCCGGTGAGCAGCAGCATGTTGCGCGGCCAGTCGGGCCACAGCCGCACCAATGCCAGGGCCTGGGCGTTGGAGGCGTCTTCGAGGAAATCCTCCGCGCCGAAGCGCGGGTTCAAATGCAGGTCGAGCGGCAATTGGCCGTTCATGTCTGATCGAGTTCCATGCCGTGGAACAAAGCGCTGCTCTTGTAGCGCCGCGCCGCGAAGCGGACCAAAACGCCCGCAGCCGCCGCCACGGGCACGGCGAGGATCATGCCGGCGAATCCGACCAGGCTGGCGAAGGCAAGCAACGCGAACATCAGCCAGACCGGATGCAGGCCGACCGAGCCGCCGACCAGTTTCGGCGTGATAATATTGCCTTCGAGCGTGAGGCCGGTGATCACCACCGCCATGGCGAGGCCGAACAGGCCGAGGCCCGGCCAGCCCTGGACAATGGCGACCACGGCGGAAAACACCAGAGCCGTCAGCGAGCCGACATAGGGAATGAAGCTGAGCAGACCGGCGGAGAGTCCAATGAGAAAGCCGAAATTCAGCCCTACCAGCGTCAAGCCTATGCCATACCACAGGCCGAGAAACAGGCAGACCAGCGATTGTCCGCGCAGAAAGCCCGAAAGCGCACGGTCGATTTCGTCGGCCAGTTCGAACACGGTCGGGCGATAGCGCGGCGGCACCAGGCTGCGCAGGGTGCTGACCAGCTGGCCCCAGTCGAGCAGCAGATAGAAGGTGACGACCGGGGTGATGACGACGAGCGTGACGACGCCAACCAGCGCCTGGCCGCCCGCCCAGATGCCTTTCAGGAAATTGCCGAACCATTGCACGCCCTGGCCGACGAAATTGCCCAGGGACTTCTGGATGGATTCATTGGCGTTGGCGCTGTCGAGGCCAAATCGCTGCAACCAGTCGCCGCCATATTTCTGCAACAACGCCCCGGCTTCGTCATTGACCAGAACTTGCAATTTTGACGCATAGACCGGCAGGCTCTCGGCGAATCCGACCAATTGCCGGCCGAGAATCGGGCCGAGCACTAGAATGACGATGCTCAGCAGGATGACGAAGACCAGCAGGATCACCATGGTCGCCAGGAAACGGCTCAAGCCCAGTCGTTGCAGCTTGCCGGCGACGGGATCGAGCACATAGCCGAGCACCAGCGCGGCGATGAAGGGGGCGAGCACGCTGGCGAAAACATAGAGGCCGAACGCCATCAGCGCCAGCATCAGCAGCCAGAAAGCGATCTGCCATTCTATCCGCATCCGACCGTCCTTTGCGGCGTCACGCCGTCATATGCTTGACCCAGCGCTTGAAATAGGCCGCGAGCGAGGCCAGCGTCAATGCCGCGACCAGAGCGACGCCGGGGACAAACCATGGCGCCTGGGGAAAACCGAAGGCGAGCGAGCCGAGCAGCATGACCACAAAGGCGATCTGCGCCGCCGTATTGGCCTTGGAGAGGAAGTGCGGCTTGATCCGCATGGGCATGTCCATCACCCAGCACCAGCAGCACCGCGCCGACGATCATCAGATCGCGCGACACCACCAGCAACACCAGGCCGAAAGGGACCAGGCCGACCGCCGCCAGCGTGATGTAATTGGCGACCAACAGCGCCTTGTCGGCGAGCGCGTCGAGATAGGCGCCCAGTTCCGAGCGCAGGTCGTAACGCCTGGCGATCCAGCCGTCGAGGGCGTCGGAAATGCCGGCGATGAGGAAAATCGCCAGCGCCCCCGACCAGTTGCGCGCCACGATCATGTCGACGGCCGCGGGAACCAGCACCAGCCGCGCCAGACTGATCAGATTGGGCAGAAAGGCAAACCAGGCGCGGGACATAAGGCGGAAATCCAACAATCGCGACCGCTGCCTGGCTCCCCCTCGCGCGCGAAGCGGGTGAGGGAGGAAAGGCGGCTTGCGCCTGAATATGCGGCGCGCCGCCCGGCGCCGCAAGGGCCGGCGGCCAAATGTCCCAACCCCGCCTTGCCAGCTTCGCCCCAAGCGGCTAGAGCAGGCGCCAAAAGCAGAGGAACTCCGCATGACCCAGGCCGGCGACAAGCCCGCAGGATTGACCTATGCCCAGGCTGGCGTCGACATCGACGCCGGAACGCGCATGGTCGATCTGATCAAACCGCTGGTGCGCGCCACCCGCCGGCGCGGCGCCGACGCCGAAATCGGCGGCTTTGGCGGCTTGTTCGACCTCAAGGCCGCCGGTTTTACCGATCCGATCCTGGTCGCGGCCAATGATGGCGTGGGCACCAAGGTCAAGATCGCCATCGAATCCGGCATTCACCACACGGTCGGCATCGATCTCGTCGCCATGTGCGTCAACGATCTTGTCGTTCAGGGCGCCGAGCCTTTGTTCTTCCTCGATTATTACGCCACCGGCAAGCTCGTGCCAGAGGTCGGCGCGCAGATCGTCAAGGGGATAGCCGCCGGCTGCCTGGAAGCCGGCGCGGCGCTGATCGGCGGCGAAACCGCGGAAATGCCTGGCCTCTACGACGGCGAAGACTATGATCTCGCCGGTTTCGCCGTCGGCGCCGCCGAGCGCGGCGACCTTTTGCCACGCGGCAATGTGCAGGCGGGCGATCTGGTGTTCGGTCTGCGTTCCTCCGGCGTCCATTCCAACGGCTATTCGCTGGTGCGCAAGATTGTCGCCCGCGCCGGGCTGGGCTGGGACGCGCCCGCTCCCTTCGTCGATGGCAAAACGCTGGCCGAGGCCTTGCTTGAGCCGACCCGCATTTACGTCAAGCCGCTGCTCCAGGCGCTGCGCCAGACCTCGGCGATCAAGGCGCTGGCCCATATCACCGGCGGCGGCTATCCGGAAAATATTCCGCGCGTGCTGCCTGACGGCCTGGGCGTGACCATCGATCTCTCGTCCGTGCCGGTGCTGCCGGTGTTCCGCTGGCTGGCGGCCGAAGGCGGGGTCGCCGAGCGCGAAATGCTGCGCACCTTCAATTGCGGAATTGGCATGATCGTCATAGGCGCCGCCGGCAAGGCGGAAGAGGTCGAAGAGGCCTTGCGCCACGCGGGCGAAAACCCGGTGCGTCTCGGCGCAGTCGTTCCGGCTTCCGGCGAACGCGTCGTCTATGAAGGAAAACTGGCGCTGTGAGCCGCAAACGCACGGCCATTCTGATTTCCGGACGCGGCTCCAACATGCGTTCGCTGGTCGCCGCCGCCACGAAGGCCGATTTTCCGGCTGAAATCGCGCTGGTCCTGTCGAATGTTCCCGACGCCGCCGGCCTCGATTTCGCCAAGGCCGAGGGCATAGAAACGGCTGTGGTCGATCACAGGAGCTTCGGCGGGCGACGCGAGGATTTTGAGCGCGCAATGCAGGCCGTGCTTGTGGCGCATGGGATAGAGCTGGTGTGTCTGGCCGGCTTCATGCGCCTGCTGACGCCCTGGTTCGTCGAGAACTGGCGCGGGCGCATGCTGAACATCCACCCGGCCCTGCTGCCCGCGTACAAGGGGCTGCACACCCATGAGCGGGCTCTGGCCGATGGCGTCAAGATCCATGGGGCCACCGTGCATTTCGTCGTCCCGGACATGGATTCCGGGCCAATTGTCGCCCAGGCGGCAGTGGCCGTGCGCGCCGACGACACGCCTGACATTTTAGGGGCCCGTGTTCTCGAACAGGAGCACAGGATCTATCCGCTGGCGCTGAAACTGGTCGCCTCCGGCGCGGCGCGGGTCGAAAACGGCCGCGTCGCCCTGACCGCCGAACCCACCGCCGCCCCGGCTCTGCTCTCGCCCTACTCCATCTGACGCAATTGCGCGATTTCGCGCTGGATCTCGCTGGCGACGCCGCGCTGCTTGGCCGCCAGTTGGCCCAGACCGTCGAGCGTGCGATCGATCAGGCCGGATTGCGAGAACAGCGATTCCACCTGTTCGATGGTGGCGCGGGCGCGCACCTGCTGCGCCTCGAACTTTCCATGCGTGGCGTCAATGATCGCGCCAAGCTGGGAGAGGGACTGCTCCATGCCGCCGATCGAGCCGTGGGTCTGCGCCAGGGTCGACTTGGTGTCGGTGGCGAGCTTTTTCACTTCCGACGCCACCACGGAAAAACCGCGCCCGGCGTCTCCGGCGCGCGCCGCCTCGATCGTGGCGTTCAACGCCAGAAGATTGGTTTGTCCGGCGATATTGTCGACGGTGCGCAACACATTGCGCAAGCCTGACATGGAATCGGCCAGATTCTTGAACTGCGTGCTCAGCCGCGCCGCGCTGTCGTCATGGCCGGCGTCGCCTCCGTCTGCGCCATTGCAGATCGCCGCGCGCACCCGCTCCATGGCCTCGCGCATTTCGCCGGTCTTTTCCAGTTCGGTTTCGATCTGATCGACGAAATCGAGCTGTCCGGCCATGCGCGTGATGATCGCCGAGCGGAAGCGATTGAGCATATGCGCCTGTTTCAACGCGCTCTTCGTGAAGTAATTGACGAAGCGGGCGTAATGGACCGGGAAGGCGTCGAGGAATTCGTCGCGATAGCCGCTCCGGTCGGCGAAAAAGACGATGGCGCTCAGCGTCTCGTTGACGTTGATGCCGAAAAGTTCGCCGAAGGTCGAGAATCCCGCGGCCGGCGCCTTCCAGAGATTGTTGATCCGATCGAGCGCCGGCCCATTGTTAAGTCGGCGCAGGATGCAATCATTGAGGATCAGACCGAGCGGCTCGGGCTTGCCGCGCAAGAAGGCCTGATAGTCGGAGCTTGTCTGGCCGGCAAAATCCGTCGCCTTGAGCAGCAGCAATTCGTCGCCGGGATTAATGTCGCAAAAGAAGCTGATGGCGCCCTTTTCCAGGTCGATTCCCGCCACCGAGCGGACGAAAATCTCGCCATCGATCTCGACGCCGAACGTATGGCCGGCGAGCCGGCCTGGCACGTCTTGCGCCTTGCATCCCAGGCCCTGCGCCAGGGCTTCGACGAAGGGAATGACATCGGCGCCATTAGCGGTCAGGGCGGCGCGGGCCACGCGGGTTTCAGGGCTGGCGTCGATGATGGTGAAGCTTTTTCCGGTCTTGGCGAAATTCTGGCTCTTGAACACGCCGTAACGGCGTCCCTCGGCCATGCGAATGAAGGCGACCACCGCCTGGCCATGCAGAGGCTGGCCATCGAAAACAAAAGTCTCCTTAAAGTCGAACTTGCCGCCGGCCGAACCGCCGACGAACAGGCAGGGGAAGCGGCCCGTGCGATAAACGGCCTCCATGAGAAAATTCTCGGAGGCCGACACGCCATCGACCAGGGTCAGGGCGAAAACCCTGTTGGCCTCGATGGCGAAGGACGGCGCGATCCCGTTCAGACCGGCGGCGATTTTCTCGACGCGCGCCTCGTGGGCCAGGGTCGGCGCGCCGGCGGCCAGATCGGCGTTGTGCAGGGGAACGCGATGGATGGAGACTGCCTCGAACAGGTCGGGCGGGAAAATCTGCACGCTCAGGCTCGACCAGCGGTCGCCGGTGGGGCGGTAGAGGCCTGAAGAAGCCGAGCAGAGCTCGCCCGCGGTCGAGACCGCCAGCAACGGCGCCGAACCCGCCAGGTTTTTCAGACGCGCGGCGACCTGGGCGACGTCGACATGGGGCGAGATGAAGGCCAGCACCAGCGCGGCGGGACGGCCTGCATAGGAAAAATCTTCCGCCGACAGGCCGCTCAGTCGGTCGTCGCTCTCCTTGACCCGCACCGGCAGCGGCGCGGCGGTTTCGATATTCAGGGTCGCATCAAGCGCGACGGCGAGAGTATTCGTGGACATGGCCTGTTCCCTCGGGCTGGCGCTTTCTGGCCCCGTTCGTTAGCAAGACGCCATATTCTGCCTATAATGCCAGCCTTGCCTCGGGCTGGCGGACCGGGTCCAACAATGTTGCGGGAGGAAGAATGATCACGCTTTATATATTTGGCCCCTATTTCGGCCTGCCCGACGGCAGTCCCTTCGTCACCAAGGCGATGATCCTGCTGAAACTGGCGGGACTGGAGTTTTCCGAAGACCGGGGCGGCTATTTCAAGGCGCCCAAGGGCAAGCTGCCCTATATTGACGACGCCGGCGAGAAAATTGCCGATAGCACGCTGATCCGCCTGCATATCGAGAAAAAATACGGGTTCGACTTCGACGCCGGACTGAGCGCCGAACAGAAGGCGGTGGGCTGGGCGGTGGAGAAAATGTGCGAGGACCATGTTTACTGGCTCGTCCTCGGCGACCGCTGGCTGGATGACCGCAATTTTCGCAAAGGGCCGGCGCATTTCTTCGACGGAATTCCCGCGCCGATCCGGTCGCTCATCCGCTGGCGGGCGCGCGGAAATGTCAAGCGCGACGCTTGGGGACAGGGGCTTTCCCGCCACAGCGCCGGTGAGCACGCGGAAATTGGGCGGCGCGCGATCCAGACGATCGCAACCTTGCTGGGTGAAAAGCCGTTTTTGTTCGGGGAGCAACCGACCGGCGCCGACGCCACGCTCGGCGCATTTGCGCTCGCCGCGCTTTGCCCGGTTTTCGATAGCCCGCTGCGCGACGAGGCGGAAAGCGCGCCCAATATTGTCGCTTATGGCGCGCGCATCCAGGAACGTTTTTTTCCGAAGGCGTGACATGAAAAACCCGCCGGGAAACGGCGGGCTCGCAAGATGTTGGAAGGCCGGGCTCGCGCCCGGCCTTCGGATTTTTACAACCCCTGATGCGCCAGGATGGCAAGCAGCAGCAGCGCGACGATATTGGTGATCTTGATCGCGGGATTGACCGCCGGGCCGGCGGTGTCCTTGTAGGGGTCGCCGACGGTGTCGCCGGTGACCGAGGCCTTGTGCGCGTCCGAGCCCTTGAGGTGTGTGACGCCATCCTTGTCGACGAAGCCGTCTTCGAAGGATTTTTTGGCGTTGTCCCAGGCGCCGCCGCCCGAGGTCATGGAAATCGCGACAAACAAGCCGTTGACGATCACGCCAAGCAGCGAGGCGCCGAGCGCGGCGAAGGCCGAGGCCTTGGAACCGGAGATCAGCAGCACGCCGAAATAGACCACCAAAGGCGACAGCACCGGCAGCAGCGAGGGGATGATCATCTCCTTGATCGCCGCCTTGGTCAGCATGTCCACGGCGCGCCCATAGTCGGGACGCTCCGTGCCGTCCATGATGCCCGGCTTTTCCTTGAACTGCCGGCGCACTTCCTCGACCACCGAACCGGCCGCGCGACCCACCGCCGTCATGGCGATGCCGCCGAACAGATAGGGGATCAAGCCGCCGAAGATCAGGCCCGCCACCACATAGGGGTTGGAGAGATCGAAATCGACCTTTCCGACATCCTTGAAATAGGGCAGGCCCTGATCGATGAAGGTCCGGAGGTCATTGGTATAGGCGGCGAACAGCACCAGGGCGCCGAGGCCGGCCGAACCGATGGCGTAGCCCTTGGTCACCGCCTTGGTGGTGTTGCCGACGGCGTCGAGCGCGTCGGTGCTTTGCCGCACCTCCTTGGGCAGACCCGCCATTTCGGCGATGCCGCCGGCGTTGTCGGTGACCGGGCCGAAGGCGTCGAGCGCGACGATCATGCCGGCGAGGCCGAGCATTGTGGTCACCGCGATCGCCGTGCCGAACAGGCCGGCGAGCTGGTAGGTGGAGATGATGCCGGCGACGATGACCAGGGCCGGCAGCGCCGTCGATTCCAGCGAGACCGCGAGGCCCTGGATGACATTGGTGCCGTGGCCGGTGACCGAGGCCTGGGCGATGGACACCACCGGGCGCTTGCCCGTGCCGGTGTAATATTCGGTGATCCAGACGATGGCGCCGGTCACCGCGAGGCCGACCAGGCCACAGACGAACAGATTGGCGCCGGTGACCGCATGGCCCGCGACTTCGCCGATCGAGCCCCAGCCGATGACGAACTGGGTGGCGATCGCCAGACCGACGACCGACAGGGCGCCGGTGGCGATCAGGCCCTTATAGAGCGCGCCCATGATCGAATTATTGGCGCCCAGCTTGACGAAATAGGTGCCGGCGATCGAGGTGACGATGCAGGTGGCGCAGATCGCCAGCGGGTAGATCATCGCCGAGGTCAGGATGTCCTTGCCGGCGAAGAAGATCGAGGCGAGCACCATGGTGGCGACCACCGTCACCGCATAGGTCTCGAACAGATCGGCCGCCATGCCCGCGCAGTCGCCGACATTGTCGCCGACGTTATCGGCGATGGTGGCGGGATTGCGTGGGTCGTCCTCGGGAATGCCGGCTTCGACCTTGCCGACCAGATCGGCGCCGACGTCGGCGCCCTTGGTGAAAATGCCGCCGCCGAGACGGGCGAAGATCGAGATCAGCGAAGCCCCGAAGCCGAGCGCCACCAAGGCGTCAACGGTCTCGCGATCGCCGACCTTGAGGCCGAGCGGGCCAGTCAGCACATAGAAATAGACGGCGACGCCGAGCAGGGCCAGGCCTGCCACCAGCAATCCCGTGACCGCGCCCGCCTTGAAGGCGATGTCGAGGCCGCCCGCCAGCGACTTGGTCGCGGCCTGCGCCGTGCGCACATTGGCGCGCACCGAGACGTTCATGCCGATGAAGCCCGCCGCGCCCGAGAGAATGGCGCCGATCAGGAAGCCGACGGCGGTCTTGCCGCCGAGCAGGAAGAACAGCACGGCGAAAATGACGACGCCGACGATGCCAATCGTGATGTATTGGCGTTTGAGATAGGCCTGCGCGCCCTCGGCGACCGCGTCGGAAATTTCCTGCATGCGCGCCGAGCCGGCGTCCGCCGCCAGCAACCCCTTGACGGTTACGGCGCCGTAGACGACCGATAGCAGGCCGCCCAAAATAATCAGCCAGATTGCCATACTTCCTGCCCCTTTTATGACCGCTTATCGCAAAACACCGGATCGCTCCGTCGCCCCTGGAAACGGATTCCGAATTATCTTCGCGGTTCGGCGCCGAATGTTCCACAAAGCCGCTTTATGGGCAATGCGGCATGACCGAGGGAATGATCGTAATAAAGTCGGTTTTGGTTGATCGAGATCAAAAATGACCGGCGGCGGCCCCAATTTGGGGGTGAAAAACGGTCAGAAATGGCTGAACCGGTCCGTGGCGAAGCCTGGAAGCGCTCCGTCCGCCATCAGCAACGCCTCGCCCTCGCCGGTCTGACCGATTCGCGTCACGGGGACGCCGGCCTCCTCCGCCAGCGCCTGGAAGCGCGCCGCATTGTCGAGCGGCACGGCGCAGAGGATTTCATAATCGTCGCCGCCGGTCAGCAGGGTCTCAAACAATTCCGGCGCGACGGCCAGCGCGGCGCGAGCGGGCGGGGACAAGGGGATGCGCGCCAGCTCGACTTGCGCGGCAAGATCGCTGGCGCGCATCAGGGCGCGCAAATCGCCGATCAGCCCGTCGGACACGTCCATGGCGGCGCTGGCGCAACTGCGCAGCGCCTTGGCGAGCGCCAGGCGCGGAAGCGGACGCAGATAGCGCGACAGCAATGGGGCGCGATCGATGTGTTGCGCCCAGGCCGGCGGCTTCGCGCCCGCGCATTCGGCGCGGCGCAACGCCAGACCGAGCGCCGCGTCGCCTATCGCTCCGGAGACGAAGATCAGATCGCCACGCCGAGCCCCGGCGCGGCGCACCATGCGGCCCGAAGGGACCGCGCCGATCGCCGTGATCGACAGGGTCAAGGGTCCGGAAGTCGCCACGGTGTCGCCGCCATAAAGCGACAAGTCCGCGGCTCTGGCGGCCTCGCCGAGTCCTTGGGCGAAGGGCGCGAGAAAAGCCTCGCCGCCGCAATCCGGCGGCAGGGCCAGCGACAGCAGAAACCCCAATGGTATCGCGCCCTTGGCGGCGAGATCGGAGAGATTGACGGCGAGGGCCTTGGCGGCGATGGCGTCTGGGGGGTCTTCCGCGAAAAAATGCTTGCCGGCGACCAGGGCGTCGGCGGTGAACACCAGATCGCAGCCGGCCGGCGGCGTCAGCAGCGCCGCGTCATCCTTCAGGCCAAGCCCCTCGGGCCCGGCCAGCGGCGCGAAATAGCGGGCGATAAGGTCCTGTTCGTTCATGAGAACCTTCACGACTTAGGCCGAAAACTCCGCCTCCCGCGCCTTGCGCGCCAGGGCGTCGAGCACGGCGTTGATCATGCCCGCCTCCTCGCGCTCGAAAAAAGCGCCGGCGACATCGACATATTCCTTGATCGCCACCCGCGCCGGAATATCCTTGCGCTTCAGCAACTCATAGGCGCCGGCGCGCAAAATGGCGCGCATCAGCGCCTCGATGCGGCGCAAAGGCCATCCATCGGCGAGAATGGTGTCCACGGCGCGATCGATCGTCGTCTGATCTTCCAGCACACCGGTGACGATCGCGCGGAAAAAGGCGATTTCCGCCGGCTTGTATTGCTCGCCCTCAACCTCGGCGCCGATCCAGAAGGTCTCGAACTCGCTGAGGATTTCCTTCAGTCCCTTGCCGGAGACCTCCATCTGATAGAGCGCCTGGCAAGCGGCGAGTCGCGCGGCGGAGCGGTTTTCGGCGGCCATTTTTTCAATGCGCTCCCTGTTTGAGGCGATACATGGCCAAGGCGGCGCGGGCGGCGTCGCCGCCCTTGTCCAGCTTGCGCCGGTCGGCGCGCTCGATCGCCTGTTCTTCGGTCTCGGTGGTGAGAACGCCATTGCCGAGGGGAAGCTGACGGGCGACCGACAGATCCATCAGCGCGCGGGCGCTTTCGCCGGCGACGATCTCGAAATGATAGGTTTCGCCACGTATGACGCAGCCCAGCGCGATGACGCCAGCATAGGGCGTTCCAGCTTTTTCGGCGGCGTCGAGCAGGATGGCGGCGGCGGCGGGGATTTCCAGCGCGCCTGGGGCGGAAACGACCGTCCAGCGGGCGTCGGCCCGGCGCAGCGCTTCTATCGCGCCTTCGAGTTGCAGCGCGCCAATGGCGTCGTAGAAACGCGCCTCGACGATGAGAAAATGCGCGCCATCAACGGATTCGACAGTTTGTGGGGCGCGGCTGGGCTCCGCCATCGGACCTTCCTGATTTCAGGGGCCAAAACATCCTCGATGTTTTGGCCGGGGTCCGAGTGCATAGAGCGCGCCGCGCCGCCGCGCAACTTTTAAAGCTGGCTGCGCCCGGTGATCTGGCGATAGATCAACAGGACGATCACCGCGCCGCCGATGGAAATGACGATCGAATACAGATTGATGCCGGTGACGCCGCCCATGCCGAGTTGCGCGGAGATCAAGCCGCCGACCACCGCGCCGACGACGCCGAGCACGATGTCCATCAGCATGCCCTGCCCGGTCTTGTTGACCAGCTTGCTGCCGACGAAGCCGGCGATCAGGCCGAGGATGATCCAGGTCAAATAACTCATGGCGGCGCCTCCTGTGGTTTGGGTCAATAACGCCCGTCACGCGAAATTGATCCCGCTTAAGCTTCAATAAAAGAGCAAAACGTCACTTGCGCGACATTTGCGGCAGAGCAAAATAGAGCGCCGTCGCATGGGCGGCTATTCCCTCAGGAGGGGACAATGGGTTTCTTTGAAGACGCCGTCAACGACTCCGTTCCCGGCGGCAATCTCGCCAAGCCCCTGATGATCGCCGCAGGCGCGCTGATTCTCGGCCATATGTTCGGCGGCAAGCATGAGGACGCCCCCGCCGCCGACGCGGCCGCGCCGGCTTCCGGCGGCGGGCTGCTCGGCGGCCTGACCTCTGCTCTGGGCGGCGCGCTCGGCGGCGCGGCCTCGGGCGCCGGCCAGGCGGGCGGCGGATTTTTGGGTGGGGTCGGCAATGCCCTGAGCGGCGTCGCCAACAGCCCGATCGGCGGCGCGCTGGCCGGCGCGGCCGCCGGCACGGCGGTTTCGGGCGGGCTGGGCTCGCTGCTCGACCAGTTCCGCAGCGCCGGCCATGGCGCCGCCGTGGACAGCTGGACCGGCGGCGGCGACAATCATCCACTTTCCGCCGATCAGATCAATGCGGTGCTTGGCCAGGGCAAGATCGCCGAATTGGCGCAGCAGGCGGGAATCGATCCCACGCAAATGTCGCAATTGCTCGCCCAGGCGCTGCCAGGCCTGATCGACAAGCTGACCCCCGGCGGCCAGCCCCCGCAGGGTTGAGGCGCGCCCTTCCGCCAGGGAAATTCGGAGACTGGAGCGCCTGACGCTCCAGTCCCCGAACTCTCCCCGCATTTGCCGATTTCCCAACGCGAGCGGCTTTATGATACCAAGCGTCATGACTGACGTCGGATCGCAAGGTTTCTGGCTGCACAGCCAGTTCGATATTTTCGCCTGGCTGGCGGCGGCGGGGACCTTGCGCTTTGTCTCGCGCCGCTTCGGCTTGAGCCTGCCCGTGGCGGCGCGGCAAAAATTTCCCTATTACGCCGCCCTGCTGTTTGGCGCGGCTGTCGGCGCCTATGGCCTGGGCACGCTGAATCTCTGGCTGCTCGGCGCGCATGAACTGGCGCGCTCCGTCGAAGGCGCGCTGGCTGGCGGCATTCTCGCCGTGGAGCTGTTCAAATATGCGCATGGCCTGCATGAGCGCACCGGGGCGCGGCTGGCGGCGCCTTTCGCGGTGGGCGTCGCTGTCGGGCGCATCGGCTGCTTTCTCGCGGGAATGGACGATTTCACCTATGGCGTGCCCACCGCGCTGCCCTGGGGCCATGATTTCGGCGACGGCATTCCCCGCCATCCCGTGCAGCTCTATGAAAGCCTGTCGATGCTGGCTTTCGCGGCTCTCTATTTTTTCGCCTTGTCGCGCAACCTTGCCTTTGTCGCACGCAACGGCTTTTATCTGGCGGTTGGTTTTTATGGTCTTCAGCGATTCCTCTGGGAGTTTTTCAAGCCCTATGCGCCGCTGCTCGGGCCGCTGACCCTGTTTCATCTGTTGTCGGCGGCCCTGGTCGCCTATGCCGTTTTCATGATTGGCACGGACAAGGACGTCGAAATTGCTCAGCCCCGACCCGCGTAAGAGCCGGCCCTATATTTTCTACGGCCAGACCACTTCGCTCTGCGATCTCTGCCACAAACTCGTCCCAGCCAAGATCCGCATTGAGGGCGACGATGTCTTCTATGAGAAGCGCTGTCCGGACCACGGCGTGCGCCTCGCCCATGTGTCCAGCGATTCCAGATATTTCCGCTGGCAGCGCGACTTTCTCAAACCCGGCGACATCCCGCTGAAATTTCAAGGGCGAACCCAATATGGCTGCCCCTATGATTGTGGGTTGTGCCCGGACCATGAGCAGCATAGCTGCCTCGCCATTGTCGAGATCAACGAGGCCTGCGAGTTGACCTGCCCGGTCTGTTTCGCCGAGTTCCTCGCCGCAAAAGACGCTGCATCGGTCGCTGGCTGTGGTCGAGCGCATGTTCGACGCCCTGGTCGAGGCGGAGGGCCAGCCGGATGTGGTGCAGATTTCCGGCGGCGAGCCGACGCTCCACCCGCAATTTTTTGAAATCTTGCGCATGGCCAAGAGCAAGCCGATCCGCCATGTGATGATCAACACCAATGGTCTGCGTCTCGCCCAGGACCCGGATTTCGTCGCTGAACTCGCCGAATTCCGCGTGGGGACCGAAGTTTACTTGCAATTCGATTCGCTGCGGCCGGAAGCGCTGAAGAAAATTCGCGGCGCCGATCTGACGCGCATCCGCCAAAAAGCTTTGGAAAATCTCGAAAGGCACAGGATTTCCACCACGCTCGTCTGCGTGGTGGAAAAGGGCGTCAATGACGATGAATGCGCCGAGATTATCGATCACGCGCTGACCTGGGGCTGCGTGCGCGGCGTCACCTTCCAGCCGGTGCAGGACGCCGGACGAGCCACCGATTACAAGCCCGGCGACCGCGCGCTGCTGACCGACATTCGCCGCGACATCACCGGCAAATCAAAAATATTTGGCGAGAAGGACCTGATTCCCCTGCCCTGCAATCCCGGCGCGATCTGCATCGGCTATGGCTTGCGCAACGGGCAAAAAGTCCAGCCGGTGACCTCGATCTTTTCCCAGGACGATCTGCTCGAGGCCGCGCCCAACGCCATCACTTTCGAGAAATATCCGGAATTGCAAAAAAGGCTGTTCGAGCTGTTTTCGCTTTCGACCGGGCCGGATTCCATGGTCGAGCGCATTTCGGCGCTGCTCTGCTGCCTGCCCGAAGTTCCGGTTCCCCAGGGGCTGAGCTACGAAAACGTTTTTCGCGTCAATATCATCGAATTTTTGGACGCGCAGAATTTTTGTCTCGCCAATGTCAAGCGCAGCTGCATCCATTTCGTCACTGAAGAGGGGCGGATCATCCCCTTCGATACTTATAATCTGTTCTATCGCAATGGCCGGATTGACGGCAT
This sequence comes from uncultured Alphaproteobacteria bacterium, assembly GCA_963804045.1. GTDB lineage: Bacteria > Pseudomonadota > Alphaproteobacteria > Rhizobiales > Beijerinckiaceae > Rhodoblastus. The sequence continues at coordinate 49,112 of CAWDOR010000009.1, forward strand.
TCGTGCGGAAATGGACCCGGCGGGAGGCGGTCATGGCTGAAGGCGACGACCCGCCGCCGGGGTGCCTCGCCACGATCGGCAACACCATCCTTTTTCTGGTGGGCCTGGCGCTGCTGATCGTGCCTGGCGGCTGCGCGCTGTTGTCCCTCGCGGCGGCCGGCAAGAACGCCACCATCAGCGGCAGCGGCGTCGTCTTTCTGGCGATTTGCGCGGCGCTCGTTTTCGCCGGCTTCGCCCTTTTGCGTTCGGTGCTGAAATGAACTTGATCGCGCCGCGAGGGGCGCCGGGAGACGAGAATGAGCGATGACGACCAAACGCCACGCGAGCGGCCCAGCCTTCCCGACTATTATCCCCCCAGCAACAGGTCGTTTATCGACGGCTGCGGCAATTTCATCCTGTTTGTCGTCGGCGCCTTCCTGCTGCTGGTCCCCGGCGGTTGCGCCATATTTGGTCTCTTCATGTCCGCCAAAACGATGAACGCCAATGATCTGTCCATGGGCGCGACATTCATTCTGATCAACGCCGCCCTCGCCTTCGCCGGTTTCACCATGATCCGCAATGCGTTGAAGTGACGTTGCCGGACTCGACGCATTCCTCAGATTTCACATTAACAACCTTTTTCGATTTATTTCAATTATTTATAATGTAAATATCAGGTTACGAAAAACTTTCTCATCTCACTTGAGGCAAAACGCGAGCAGATAGGAACGGCGAGAAACCGCCGCCCCCTGCCCTATTCCGCCGCGGCTTCGGTCAGGCGGGCCGCGTAGCGGGCCATGGTGTCCACTTCCAGATTGATCCTGTCGCCTGCCTTGCGTCCGCCGAAATTGGTTTTTTCCAGCGTATGCGGGATCAGCAGGATGGTGAACGTCGTCCCCGAAACCTTGTTGACCGTCAGCGAGGTCCCGTCCAACGCGACCGAGCCCTTTTCGGCGACGAATTTCGCCAGAGTTTTGGGGGCCTCGATGTCGAAATGCGCCATGCCGTCGAAATCCTTTCGACCCACAATGGTCGCCACGCCATCGACATGGCCTGAAACCATATGTCCGCCCAATTCGTCTCCGATCCGCAGCGCGCGTTCGAGATTGATGCGATCTCCGGGCTTCCAGTCGCCGGCGGTGGTCACGGCCAGCGTCTCGGCGGCGGCGTCCACTTCATGCCATGAGACAAAATCGTCGCCTTCCCGACGCGCCCCAAAACCCACCAGGGTCATGCACACGCCATTATGGGCGACGGAAGCGCCCAGCACGAGGCTGTCGGCCGGATAATGCGAGGCGAGCTTCAACCTTTTGAGCGCGCCGCGCGGCTCGACGCTCAACAAGGTTCCGATATCGGTGATCAGGCCGGTGAACATTTCAGAGTCTCTCGTAAAAGCTGTAGCTGTCGGCGCCGAGCAAGCCTTGTTCCACCAGGGCATAGGCGCTCGTGTCGGCGATTTTTTCGCGCGCCGCCGCGGACAAGGCTTCGACGCCGCCGCGTCCCAAAGGCTTTGGCGCGGTGTAGAGCAGGATTTCATCGGCCAGTCCGGCCGCGATCAGTCCGGCGCCGACGCGCGGCCCGCCCTCGGAAAACACCCGCGTCAAACCGCGCGCCGCCAAAATCCCGAGCGCAGCGCGCAGGGCGAGACGGCCGCCTTCAACCGGGCATTCGGCGATTTCGACCCCCAAATTTTCCAAGGCGGCGCGGCGGGCCGGATCGGCGCCAGGACCGCAAAGGACCAGGGTCGGAAACTCCCTGGCGCTGGCGGCGACCCGCGACAAGGGCGGCAGGTCGAGCCTTGCGTCGAGCACGACACGAAGCGGCTGGCGCGTGACGCCCGGCAGGCGCACGGTCATCATCGGGTCGTCGCCGAGAATTGTGCCGACGCCGACCATGATCGCCTCGTGCAAGGCGCGCTGCATATGGGTGCGCAGATTGGCGGCCAGGCCGGTGATCGCGAGGCGGCGGTCATGTTCGGCGCCGGCCGCGAAGCCGTCCGCCGTGCGCGCCAGTTTCAGCGTCACCATCGGGCGGTTTTCGGTCACACGCAGAATATGGCCGCGATGGGCGCGGCGGCATTCCAGCGGCAGCACATCGGTCTCGACCTCGACGCCGGCGGCGCGCAAGCGGCCAAAACCTTGCCCTGCCGTGCGCGGATCGGGATCGGTCAGCCCGCCAACCACCCGCGCCACGCCGGCGGCGATAATGGCGTCAGCGCAGGGCGGCGTCTTGCCGTGATGGGCGCAAGGCTCCAGCGTCACATAAAGCGTCGCGCCGCGCGCGGCTTCTCCCGCCTGGGCCAGCGCCAGCGGCTCGGCGTGCGGGCGACCGCCCGCCTGAGTCCAGCCGCGCCCGACAATGACGCCGTCCTTGACCGCCAGGGCGCCGACGGCGGGATTGGGCGCGCAGGCGCCGAGTTCGCGCCGGCCCAGGGCCAGGGCGGCGCGGAAAAATCGCAAATCGTCGGGCGAGATCGCCATATCAGCCGCCCTGTTCTTCCTTTTTCGCCTCGTCGGCGATTTCGTCGAGCAGCGGCGCGAAATCGCGCGCCTCGCGGAAATTGCGATAGACCGAGGCAAAACGCACATAGGCGACTTCGTCGAGGTTTTTCAGGCCCTGGATCACCATTTCGCCAATGGCTTCCGCCGTCACCTCGGGCTCGCCCTGGCTTTCGAGCTGGCGCACCAGCCCGTTGATCATGCGATCGACCCGCTCGGGGTCCACCGGGCGCTTGCGCAGCGCGATTTGCACCGAGCGCGCCAGCTTTTCGCGGTCGAAGGGCGCGCGCCGCCCGGATTTCTTGATGACTGTCAGCTCGCGGAGCTGGACGCGCTCGAAAGTGGTGAAGCGGCCGCCGCAATCCGGGCAGACGCGCCGCCGACGGATGGCGCCGGAATCGTCGGTGGGCCGAGAATCCTTCACTTGCGTATCGAGACTGCCGCAATAGGGACAGCGCATGGCGAGAAAAATCTCCGGGAGGGACGAATCGCCAGGACGGTCCGTCAGGCCGCGACATTGTGCATTTTCGCCAGGACAAGACAAGAACGCCCACAATATATAGGGCCGATCCATGAGCCATCCAGCCCTGCGAGATTTTGAAGCCGGATTTGGAATTTTACGGTGAAGCCCGCCGCGCGAGCGGGCGACGGCGGCCTATGCGCGCTTGATGACGCCGACGCTCCGCCGGCGGTCGTCGCCTCGCCGACCGTATGTTCCGGTTTCCGTTTGCTCGACGAGGCGGCGCGGACGACCCGGCTCCGCGCTCAATCTTGGCCTCAGCCGCGCCGATGATTTGCTGGCGCTGAAGGTCGAAGTGGGTTGCTCGAACGCGCTCAGCTTTCTGCCGTGGCGCGCTCCGGCAAATGGCTGGCGCAAAAATTCCGGGCGTCCGCGACATCGACGCTGAAATGCACGAGCCGGCTATTGACGCCATGCGCGACCAGGGTGCGATGCACGCCGCGCGAAGCGCCGGCGAGCAGCACGCGGACGCCGCGCTTTTTCTCCCGATCGATGAAGCCATGCAAGGCATGGGCGGCGGCGCCGTCGGCCAGCGGCACTCTTGAGAGGTCGAGCACGAAGGTCTTTGGCCGCCGGCCGATCTGGTCCAGCGCCGCCGCCACGGAATTAACGGCGCCGAAAAAGAAGGGACCGGCGATGGAAAACACCAGGAAATCAGGGTCTGAGCCAGCCGAACCGGCTTCCGCGCCATCGGCGCGATCCTCGTCGAGCAGGGTCTCGCTGGTTTCGACCTCGACCATTTGCGCCATGCGATGCATGAAGATCAGCGAACCCAGGGTCACGCCGGCGGCTATGCCAATGATAATGTCCTCGAACACCGTCAGCCCCGCCGTGACCAGAAAGATCAGCGCCTCGGCCCGGTCAGTCCGCAAAATCGTCGCGATCTGCTCGCGCTCGATCATGTTCCAGGACACCAGCGTCAACACGGCGGCGAGCGCCGCCAGCGGAATATCATAGGCCAGCGGCGCCGCCACCAGCATGAAAACCAGCAGCAGCAGGGCGTGAAGAATGCCCGCGACCGGCCCATGCGCGCCGGCGCGAATATTGGTCGCCGTGCGCGCAATCGCCCCGGTCACGCACAGACCGCCGAACAGCGCCGAGGCGATATTGGCCCAGCCCTGCGCCGCCAGCTCGCAGTTCGAGCGGTGACGCCGGCCGCTCATGCCGTCGGCCACCACCGCCGACAGCAGGGATTCGATGCCGCCGAGCACGGCGATGGCCAAGGCGGCGGGGGCGAGCCGCCACCAATCGGCCAGCGCCACATGGGGCAAAGCCGGCGTCGGCAGAGCGCGCGGCAACTCGCCGAAGCGCGAGCCCAGGGTTTCGATGGGAATGTTGAAGAGCCATGTCGCCGCCGCCGACAGGGCCACCGCCGCCAGCAGGCCGGGAAAGCGCGGCGCGAAAATGCGCAAGGCGACGATGAAGCCGAGGCAGGCCACAGCCATGCTCAGCGCCTTGGGATTGAGGCTGTCGCGCACCGCCCAGAGCGCTTGAACCTTAGGCAGGAAAGCCGCCGGTTCGTGCGCGAGACGCAGACCGAACAGCTCATGGAGCTGGCTGGTGAAAATAATCAGCCCGATGGCCGCGGTGAAGCCAACGGCGACGGAATGGGGAATATATTTGATATAGGTGCCCAGCCGCAAATAGCCGATGGCGAGCAGCATGACGCCGGACAGCAGCGTGGCCGCGAGAAAGCCGGAATAGCCGAATTTTTCTATTGTCGCGGCGACAAGGACGATGAAGGCGCCGGCGGGCCCGCCAATCTGGAAGCGGCTGCCGCCAAGGCCCGAGACGACGATCCCGCCAATCGCCGAGGCGATCAGCCCCGCCTGCGGCGTCGCGCCCGAGGCGATGGCGATCGCCATGGACAGCGGCAGGGCGACAATGGCCACGGTCAGCCCGGCGAGAAAATCGGCGCGCAATTGCGCAGCGCCATAACCCTCGCGCCAGACCGAGACCAGTTTGGGCGTGAACAGATCGGCGAAGGTTTGGCGCGGCGCCTGGGCAAGGGACATGATTCGACTCAAAAAAGCTCGCTCATGCTCGCGCCCTGACGCGCAAAAAGCCAGAAAAATGCGCCGGGTTCAGTCGCTTTCGTTTTGCGGGGCGTTACGCCGCCCGTGAAAAACCCTTTGCCGTTGACGCGGGGACGGCGGCGTCCAGCGCGCGCACGGCGGGCGCGCCGGAAAATTCGTGCTGGCCGATATGAATCAGCGCGCCGCGCGTATCCAGCCAGATCTTGCCGCCGATGTCGCGCCAGCGACGGCAAAAAGTATAGTCCTCGGAGAGATAGACTCCGGTTTCCGGTTCGATCATGCAGTCGAACAGGGCATATTGATGCGGGCTGAGGCTGGGCTGGGCAGCGACATGCGAAGCCGCATAGCGCAGGTGCGGATAGGCGGCCATCATCGCCTCCAAAACCCCGCGCTTGATGAGCATGAAGCCGGTTCCGGCATAGGTCCCGCTGACAAAACCGTCATGCGACGCGGCCTCGGCGCCCTCGCACGGCGCGCCGACATAGCGCAGCGGCGCGGTTTCCACGGCCTCGCCGGCCACGGCGCGGTGCATCCCGCTGTTCCAGTCCAGCAGCTTCAGCGGATACATGCCGGCGACCACGTCCTGGTCGAAGGCCAGCATGCGCGCGACCTGCGCCGGATCGAAGCCAATGTCGGCGTCGATGAACATCAAATGGGTGGCGCTGTAATCGTCGAGGCAGCGGCTGACCAGCAGATTGCGCCCCCTGGTGATCAAGGATTCATAGCCGAGCAGGTCGATGGTGACGCGGAAGCCGAGCTGTTCGCCGAGCCTGAGCAGGCCTATGGCGGAAATCATGTAGCGCTGGCTGACCATGCCGCCATAACAGGGCGTGGCGACAAACAGATGGGGCTGGGACATCGGGGCGCTCCGGGAGAGTTGCGCCCATCAGAGACCGCCAGCCTTGCCCGGGGCTGGAGGCGTTAACCGCAGATTAAGCTTTTAAATCTGGTCGCGTCCCGGATCGGGACGCTGCACGGGTTGTGGGCCGGGGGCGTTGCGCGGCGCGCCACGCGCGCGGTCGGCGCGAAAACTGACGATGGCCGCGACAAGGCCGGCCTTTTGCTTTGCCAATTGCTTGTCGATCACCGCCTGGACCTCGGCGCGGGGCTTGTTGAACAGGGCCATGCCCAGGCTGACGAATTTGTTCTCCGAATCCTGGCATTTGGTCAGAATCACCTGCGACAGGATCTCGGCGCTTTCATTGGAGAAAGGAACCAGGGCGCGCATTTGCGTTTCGATGCAGCCGCGATATTCGGCGCCGCCCTGGGCGAGCATTTTGTCGCGCTCGGCCTTGGCCTCCGGATTGAGCGCGGCGGCGCGCGGCGGCGCGCGCCGCGACGGCGTCGGGGCCACGAATTGCTGCGCCGGAGCGACGCCGCCATCGATCGAAGCGCCCTGGCTGCGCACGCAGCTTTCCAGCGCGGCGAACAGACGGTTGGAATTGGTCAGATTGAAGCCGAGCAAATGGCCGTTGGCGTAAATCTGCATCAGCCGCACATGGCGGAAGGCGGTTATCACCGCGCCATTGGAGGGCATGACGATCACATATTGTTTGGGCGTGCGCGGCTGGGCATAGACACGCACGGGGCCCTGGCCGTCGAAAGTGATCTCCAGCGGCACAGCGCGGCCGGGCGCCAAGTTCCAGGCCTGGTTGGTGAGGCCGAGCAGCCATTGTCCCGAGCCCATGATCGAGACATGCAGCGTCACGCCATTTTGATAGGTCGCGCCCATGGCGCAATGGTCGAACTGGCCGGTCTGGTTGTTGGTGAAGCCGCCGCCCCGCCAATTATCGACCTGGAACGGCTGAATTGGACCGGCGGCGCGGGCGGGCGCGGAAGCCAGGGCGAGGGCCGCGCCCAGCGGCAGAAACCAATGACGCATCGCAAATCTCGCAAAATATGATTACGGCGCCGCGTTTTATGCATGTCAAGCGGCGCCGTTCCTTTCCCAGAAACGGGTCATTCCTTGTCGAGCGCGTCCAAAGCCTGGGCGAGTCCACGGAAAGACACGGCGAATTTGACCGGACGTCCGACGGAATCGGTAAATTCGATCGAGCCGGGATCGGTCTGGGCGTGCAGCGCCTTGACCTGGGCTTCGGTCAAGGCGAGATCGGCGAAACAGCCGATCGGCGCGCAGCGCCGCCAGGCCAGCTCCATCGGCTTGGGATCCTTGTCGCCCAGCGCGAGCTTGACCACCGAGGGGAAGGAGACATTGGGGATCAAATGGACGGTGACATGCATCGGATCGGTCTTGGCGACCCGGCCCAGCGCCACCTGCGCCACAGTCTGCTTCTGCTGCTCGCCGCTCTGGAAGCTCTCGACGATTTCGCAAATTTTCCGCGACTTGCCGGCGTCGTTGACATGCTGGCAGCGCAGCACCCAGTCGCCGTAATCGGCTGTGGTGGTCTGCGGCTCGGCGCTGACGGGCGGAGCGGCGGGAGCGGCGGGTTTCGCGTCTTCGGCGAAAGCCGGCGCGAAGGCGAAGGATAACAACAAAAGTGCGGCGGGCAAACGGCGGATCATGGGCGGCTCCTCAAGGGAATGTCCGCCTATAGCCGGGGCCTCGTGACGTTTCAATGACTTTGCGGCCGGCGACGCCGGCTTTCCATGCGGGCTGGCCGCTGACAAGCGCGTGGAACCGCGCTAGCCTCGAAAAATGTCCCGCTCCGCCCGCCTGCTCGACCTTCTGCAAATGCTGCGCCGCCATCGCCAGCCGGTGAGCGGCCGGAAGCTCGCCAGGGAGCTCGGCGTTTCCTTGCGCACCGTCTATCGCGACATTCAGACGCTGTCCGCACAAGGCGCGCGCATCGATGGCGAGGCCGGGATCGGCTTTATCCTGCGTCCGGGTTTTCTGTTGCCCCCGTTGATGCTGAACGATTCCGAAGCCGAGGCGCTGACGCTCGGCCTGCGCTGGGTGGCGGCGCAGGGCGACGCCGAACTGGCCTTGGCGGCGACCGAGGCCCTGGCCAAGATCGCCGCGGTTCTGCCCGCCGATCTCGCCGCGCGCGCCGAGGAGTCGCCGTTGATGACGCCGAGATGCGGCGCGGCGATGGACCTGGGCCAAGCCCGCCGCGCCATGCGCGAGGAGCGCGTCGCCCTGATCGCCTATGCCGACGCCGCCGGAACCGTCACCGATCGGCGCATCTGGCCCATCGCCCTGGGCTTTTTCGACGACAAGCGCATGCTCGCCGCCTATTGCGAATTGCGCGGCGACTTCCGCCATTTTCGCCTCGACCGGATCATCGACTGGCTGACGCTTGAGGAAAAATATCCGCGCCGACGCCGCACGCTCACCCGGCAATGGCGCGAGCAGGAGGGCGTCGCCACGGCTCCGCCCGCGATGCTGCTGACAAAATCTGACAGCGGGCGGCGGTAGTCTCCAGTCAGCCGAACAAGGCTGACTGGAGAAAACAAAATGTCCGCGCAATTCAATTTCATCCTGCTCTATGTCGCTTCGCCTCGCGCCAGCGCCAGCTTTTATAGCGATCTCACGGGCGCGCCGATTGTCGATCAGAGCGATGGGTTCGCCATGTTGCCGCTGCGCGAAGGGGTCATGCTCGGCCTGTGGGCCCGCGAGACGGTCGCGCCGCCAGCGATAGGCGCGCCAGGCGCCGGGGAAATCGCCTTCGCCGTCGGCGACGCCGCAGCCGTGAACGCCGCTCACGCCGATTGGGCGACGCGCGGGCTAAAGATCGCGCAAGAGGTGACCGAGATGAGTTTCGGAACCACCTTTGTCGCGCTAGACCCCGACGGCCATAGGCTCAGGGTCTTCGCGCCGTCTCAACAGTAAGATTTGCGGCGCGGTCTCAGGCCGAGGCCGCGCCCTGCTTGCGCTCGCGCAGAAACTGGAAGAACTCGACGCCCTCGCGCAGGCGACGCTTCAGCATCTGGCGGTCGCGGACCATTTCATTGACGATGGACGCGATCTTCCGCGGGCGGAAATAGAACTGGCGGTAAAAGGTCTCGACCGCGTCGAAAATTTCCTTGTGGCTGAGATCGGGGTAATGCAGCGGCGCGATCTGCACGCCGTTTTCATCGACCAGTTCGGCGTTGGCGCTATCGAGCCAGCCGTTCTCAATCGCCTGATTATAGAGGAAGGTGCCGGGATAGGGCGCGGCCAGCGACACCTGAAGAGTGTGCGGATTGACGTCCTTGGCGAATTGAATGGTTTCCTTGATGGTCTCGCGGGTCTCGCCGGGCAGGCCCATGATGAAAGTGCCGTGAACGGCGATGCCCAATTCGTGACAGTCCTTGGCGAATTGCTTCGCCACTTCGACGCGCATGCCCTTCTTGATATTGATCAGGATCTGCTGATTTCCGGATTCATAGCCGACCAGCAGCAGGCGCAAGCCATTGGCCTTCAGCACTTCCAGCGAGGCGCGGGGCACATTGGCCTTGGCGTTGCAGGACCAGGTCACGCCGAGCTTGCCCAGTTCCTTCGCAATAGCCTCGGCGCGAGGAAGATCGTCGGTAAAAGTGTCGTCGTCGAAGAAATATTCCTGCACCTGCGGGAAGTTCGCCTGGCACCATTTGATCTCCTCGATCACATGGGCGACGCTGCGGGTGCGGTAGCGATGACCGCCAACGGTCTGCGGCCAAAGGCAAAAAGTGCAGCGCGACTTGCAGCCGCGTCCGGTGTAGATCGAAATATAGGGATGCTTGAGATAGCCGATGAAATAATTCTCGATCTTCAGGTCGCGCTTGTAGATCGGCGCGACGAAGGGCAAATCGTCCATGTTTTCGAGGATCGGACGCTCGCCGTTATGGACGATGTTTCCGGCCGCGTCGCGATAGCTCAAGCCCAGGATTTCCGGCCAGGGCTTGCCGTCGGCGACATCCTTGATGGTGAAATCGAATTCATTGCGGGCGGCGAAGTCGACGCAAGGCGCCGCCTTGAGACTGCCATCGGCGTCCACCGCCACCTTGGCGCCGATCAGCCCCACTTTCAGCGCGGGATTGGCGGCTTTGAGCGCCTCGATGCATTTGACGTCGGAGGCGAAGGAGGGAACGGAGGTGTGGACCACCACTAGGTCGAAATCCTTGGCTTGCGCCACCACTTCCGCGAGGCTGGTCTTGTGCGGCGGGGCGTCGATCAGTTTGGAGTTCTCGACCAAAGCGGCGGGCTGGGCCAGCCAGGTCGGATACCAGAAGGAGGCGATTTCGCGCTTGGCCTGATAGCGCGAGCCGGCGCCGCCGTCGAAACCGTCGAAGGAAGGGGCCTGCAAAAACAGCGTGCGCATCCATGTCTCCGAAAAAAGCCGGCCAAACGCCCCGTCGACAACAACAGGCGATCACGGCGGCATTGCGGCAAATGAAATCCGGACAGGCGTTTAGCACACGGGGTCCGCCGGGTCCATGGCGGGGCCGCTGCGCCTCATCCGCCAAAAATCGACCAGCGCATCCCATGCGCCAGTTTTTCCAGAGCCAGGGCGCCGAGTTTGGAATTGCCGGCGCCGTCCAGGCCCGGCGACCACACCGCGATGGACGCCTTCCCCGGCGCCGAGGCCAATATGCCGCCGCCCACCCCGCTCTTGCCCGGCAGGCCCACGCGAAATGCGAAATCGCCGGAGGCGTCGTAAAAGCCGCAGGTCAGCATCAGCGCATTGACGCGCCGCGCCCGCTCGCCCGACACCAGCCGCGCGCCCTTGGGCATGAGGCGCCCGGAATGGGCGAGGAAACGCCCGGCCAGCGCCAGCTGGCGGCATGACATGGCTATGGCGCAATGGTGAAAATAGGCGCCGAGCACATGATCGACCGGAGACTCCAGCCGGCCAAAGCTTTTCATGAAATTGGCCAGCGCTATGTTGCGAAAGCCGTGTCCCTTCTCCGAGTCCGCGACGGCCTTGTCGATGAAGATCGTCTCATCCTCGGCGGCCATGCGGATGAAGCCCAGTATTTCGGCCAGAACCTCGCGCGGCTGGCGGCGCGACAGCAGCATGTCGGTGACGGCGATGGCCCCGGCGTTGATGAAAGGATTGCGCGGGCGGCCCGATTCCGCCTCCAATTGCACGATGGAATTGAAGGGATTGCCCGAGGGCTCGCGCCCGAACTCGGGTCCAGACCTGGTCGCCGAGCTTGCCTAGCGCCAACGTCAGGGCAAAGACCTTGGAAATGCTCTGAATGGAAAACGCCTCGTCGCAATCGCCGGCCGCGACCAGTTCGCCGTCGGGCAAGGCGACCGCCAGGCCGAAGCGGCGCGGATCGACGCCAGCCAGCTCGGGAATATAGCTGGCGACCTCGCCGCGATCGGACTGAGCGCGCATGTCCGCGACGATTTCCTCCACCAGACCCCGCATATCTGTCATGCTGCCGCCCCATTTCTTTTTGCGCGCAAGCCCTAGCGCCAGATCAAAGTCTTGCCCCGGTTCTGGGTTTAGATTGAATCGATTAGCTTCGAGGCCCCAATGACTGAACAGGATTCCAGCCCCACCGTCAAAACCGAGGCGCCTGCGGCGGCGACGGCCAATCTGACCGTGGTTCCCCAAGCCCATCAGGTGATCGAACATCACCCGGCCGGGCTGGCGACGGTCTGGACGCGGCGGGCGCTGATCCTGCTGCTGGTTGGCGGCGGCGCCGGTATTCTCATCTGGCAGGCGCATCGCATCCCCGCGCTGCCGGCCTGGATCGCCACGGGCAATGGCCGGCTGGAGGCCGATCCGATCGACATAGCCAGCAAATTCGCCGGCCGCATCCTCGAATTGCGCGCCGACGAAGGCGATCGCGTCGCCGCGGGCCAGGTGGTGGCGGTGATGGACACCCGCGACCTCGCCCAGAGTCTGCAACGCGACGAGGCCCAGGTCGAACAGGCGCAGCGCGCCGTGGAAGAGGCCCAGGCGACGCTGGTCCAGACCCAGACCTCGGCGAAACTAGCCGATCAGGAGCTGGCGCGCACCGAAAAACTGGTCAAGGACGGCTGGGCCACCCACGAGCTCCAAGACCAGCGCCGACAGGCCGACGATTCCGCCCATGCGGCGCAGACCGCCGCCGAACATCGGGTCGCCGAGACCCAGAAGGCGCTGACCGCCGCCCGCCACGACGCCGAACTGGTGCGCGTGAATATCGCCGACAACACGCTGGTCGCGCCGCGCGACGGCCGCATCCAGTACCGGCTCGCCAATCTCGGCGAAGTTTTAGCCGTCGGCGGCAAGGTGTTCACCATGCTCGACACCGGCTATGTCTATATGGACGTCTATCTGCCGACGCTTCAGGCCGACAAGGTGAAGGTCGGCGCTGACGCGCGCATCGCGCTCGACGCCTATCCCGACCGGATCATCCCGGCGAAGGTCAGTTTTCTCGCGGATCAGGCGCAATTCACCCCCAAAATGGTCGAAACCAAGAATGACCGCGACCGGCTGATGTTCCGGGTGCGGGTCAAGATCGACCCCGACAGGGCGCGAGACCATGCCGACGAGGTGCGCAGCGGCTTGCCCGGCGTCGCCTATGTCAAACTCGACGACAAGGCCGAGTGGCCGGAGGCGCTGAAGGGCGCCGGCAAATGAGCGCTAGCGCGGCGGTCCGGCTGCGCGATCTGCGCCACGCCTATGGCAAGGTCAGGGCGCTGGAGGGCCTGTCGCTCGACATTCCCTCCGGCTGCATGGTCGGGCTGGTCGGTCCCGATGGCGTGGGAAAATCGACTTTGCTCGCCCTGATCGCCGGGGCCAAGGCGCTCCAGGACGGCGGCGTCGAGGTTTTGGAGGGCGATATCGACTCCGGCGCCTGGCGCAGGGAAATCTGCCCGCGCATCGCCTATATGCCGCAGGGCCTGGGCAAGAACCTCTATCCCGACCTGACGGTCGAGGAAAATATCTCCTTCTTTTCCAGGCTTTACGGCCAGAGCGCGGGGGAAGGCGCGGCCCGCGTCGCCGGGCTGATGCGCGACATTGGCCTCGCGCCTTTCGCCAAGAGATTATGTTCGCAATTGTCCGGCGGCATGAAACAAAAACTCGGCCTGTGCTGCGCCTTGATCCACGATCCCGAACTGTTGATCCTCGACGAGCCGACCACCGGCGTCGATCCGCTGTCGCGCCGGCAGTTCTGGGAGCTGGTGGACAATATGCGGCGCACGGCGCGCCGCGGCAGCGGCGCGCCGCAAACAGCGACAAAGACCGGGCGCCGCGGCAGCGGCGCGCCGCAAACAGCGACAAAGACCGCGCGGGGCGCCGGCGGCGAGGTAAAAGAGATGAGCGTGATCGTCGCCACCGCCTATATGGAGGAGGCCGAGCGTTTCGACTTTTTGATCGTCATGAACGACGGGCGGATTTTGGCGACCGGCGCGCCCGGAGAAATCAAGGCGCGCACCGGAACCTCCAGCATTGAGGACGCCTTTGTCGCGCTGCTGCCGGAGGACGGCGCGCGGAAAAAACTGGAGATTCCGCCCCGCCGCGACGATGGCGGCGCCCCGGTGATTTCGGCGCGGGGGCTGACGAAAAAATTCGGCGATTTCGTCGCGGTCGATCATGTCGATCTCGACATCGACAGGGGCGAGATTTTCGGCTTTCTCGGCTCCAATGGCTGCGGCAAGACCACGGTGATGAAAATGCTCACCGGCCTGCTCGAAGCCAGCGGCGGCGAGGCTTTGCTGTTCGGCGCAAGCGTCGAGGCCGGGGGCATGTCGGCGCGCCGGCGCGTCGGCTATATGTCGCAGGGCTTTTCGCTCTATGCCGAATTGACGGTGCAGCAGAATCTCGATCTGCACGCCCGGCTGTTCGCCCTCTCCCCGGCGCAAGGCAAGGCGCGGATCGGCGAATTATTGACCCGTTTCGGCCTCGAGGACCACAAAAACGCGCTGGCCGCCGATCTGCCGCTCGGCCTGCGCCAGCGCCTGTCGCTGGCCGTGGCCCTGGTCCATGAGCCGGATCTGCTGATCCTCGACGAGCCGACCTCGGGCGTCGATCCCGTGGCGCGCGACGAATTCTGGGCGCAGCTGGTCGAATTGTCGCGCAACCAGGGCGTGACCATTTTCATGTCGACGCATTTCATGAATGAGGCGGCGCGCTGCGACCGCATCTCGCTGATGGATTCAGGAAAAGTGCTGGCGACGGGAACGCCCGCCGAACTGGTCGCCGCCAGAGGAGTCGAAAATCTCGAAGACGCCTTTATCTCCTATCTCGAAGAGGCCGGCGCGGCGCGGCCTCAGACCGCGGCGGCCGCGCCCATCGCCAGCACGGCGCCGCAAAAGAATCCGGCCTTCAGCCTGCGGCGGATGATGGCCTATACGATCCGCGAAGTGCTGGAATTGTCGCGCGATCCGATTCGGCTGTCCTATGCGATCTTCGGCCCCGCCGTGCTGCTGCTGGTGCTCGGTTTCGGCATCACCACGGATGTGGATTCGCTGACTTTCGCCGCCTTCGACCGCGACAATTCCTTCTACAGCCGCGCCTATTTGAGCGAAGTGCGCGGCTCCTCCTATTTTCTCGAGCAACCGCCGATCCGTGACGATCGCGACCTCGACGAGCGGCTGATCGGCGGCAAGGTCAGCGCCGCCATCGAGATCCCGCCAGGTTTTGGCCGCGACATCAGGAAAGGCGAGCCGACCGAGGTTTCCGTCTCGATCGACGGGGCCATGCCGTTCCGCGCCGAAACCATCCACGGCTATCTGACCGCCGTCCACCAACAATTCGTCAACGATCCAGCGATCCACGGCTTTGCCGCGGCCCCGGCGGCGCCGGCCAATATCGAGACGCGCTTCCGCTACAATCAGGATTTCGACTCCATCTACGCCATGGTCCCCGGCGCCATAGCCCTGCAACTGGCGTTGATCCCCGCGATTCTGATGGCGCTAGCCATCGTCCGCGAAAAGGAGCTGGGCTCCATCACCAATCTCTATGTGACCCCGGTGACGCGGCTGGAGTTCCTGCTCGGCAAGCAATTGCCCTATATTGCCCTGGCCTTCGTCGATTTCATCATCATGTATCTGATGGCGCTCTATATTTTCGACGTGCCGCTCAAGGGCGGCTTCGCCATATTGGCGCTGGGCGCCTTGGTTTATGTCGCCGCCTCGACCGGTTATGGCATGGTGATTTCCGCCTTCACCAACACCCAGATCGCCGCCTTGTTCGGCACGGCCATTCTGACCATCCTGCCGGCCAGCATGTTTGCGGGCATGTCGACGCCGGCGGCCTCGATCACCGGCTTCGGCCGTTACATGGGCGAGGTGTTTCCCATGACCTATTTCCTGCCGATTTGCGTCGGCGCCTTCACCAAGGGCCTGGGTTTCGCCGATCTTTCCGGCCATCTGGCGAAACTGGCGCTATTTTTCCCGGCTCTGGTGGGCTTGAGCCTGATCCTGCTGCGCAAACAGGAAAAATAATGCAGACATTGAAGAACATCTTCTGGCTGGGAACCAAGGAGCTGCGCAGCTTCTTCCGCGATTGGGTGCTGCTCGGCCTGGTGATCTATTCCTTCTCGCTGGCGATCATCGCCCAGGCGCAGAGCAATTCCCAGGAGCTGCACAATGCGGCGATCGCCATAGCCGACGAGGATAATTCCGAACTTTCGGGCCGGCTCGGGCGCGCCTTCCTGCCGCCCTATTTCCTGCCGGCGCATTATGTCTCGCAGGGAGAAATCGACCGGCTGATGGATGTCGGCGCCTATACGTTCATCCTCGACATCCCCCCCAATTTCCAACGCGATTTTTCGGGCGGCAGGCGCCCCGTCCTGCAACTCAATGTCGACGCCACCGCCATGGTCCAGGCCGGGATCGGCTCCGGCTACGCCGCGCAGATCCTCTCCGACGAACTGGCCAAATTCCAGACCCGCCAGGACCATCCGGCGCCCGAAAAAATCAGCCAGACCGTGCGTATCCGCTTCAATCCCAATCTGGTCACCGCCTGGTTCACCAGCGTCATGGGCATCATCTCCTCGGTCACCATGCTGGCGATCATTCTCGCCGGCGCGGCGGTGGTGCGCGAGCGCGAGCATGGCACGGTCGAGCATCTGCTGGTCATGCCGGTGACGCCTTTCGAAATCGCCTTCTCCAAAATCTGGGCCAATAGCCTGATCATCGTCGGCGCGGTGGGCCTGTCGCTTGTTTTCGTCGTCCAGCGCCTGCTGGCTATCCCCATCGCCGGCTCCGTGCCTTTGTTCCTGTGCGGCGCGGCCTTGTATCTGTTCTTCGCCACCTCGATCGGCGTGTTTCTCGCCACCATCGCCCGCACCATGCCGCAACTTGGCCTGCTCTATCTGCTGGTCGCCGTGCCGCTGAACCTGCTGTCAGGCGGCAATACCCCGCTGGAATCCATGCCGCCGCTGCTGCGCAACATCATGCAATTGTCGCCCTCCACCCATTTTGTCGCGGTGGCCCAGGCCATTTTGTATCGCGGCGCCGGTTTCGATCTGGTCTGGCCGCGTTTTTTGGCCATGGTGGCGATCGGCGGAATTTTTCTCGCCCTGAGCGTCTGGCGGTTCAGGAGCGTGTCGTCGCAGACCGGATGAATTGGCCCCAAACTTGCTTAGTTTTTAAGCAAAGCCATCGGGGACCGACATGCCGCTCTATTCCTACCATTGCGCCGCCTGCGAGACAGATTCGGAACTGCTGATGCGCGCCGAGGAAACCGCGCTGTGTCCGGCCTGTGGCAGCGACAGGATGGAGCGCCTGCCCTCCTGGCTGGCGCCGGAACTGAAATCCGACAAGATTCGCAAGGCCTGGCGCGCCAAGGCGGCGCGCGAGGGCGATATGTCGAATTTCTCCAAGAAGGAACAGACAAGCTTCAAGAAGTGAGACGGCGTTTCAGCCGATGCGCGTCGCCACCAGCGACAATGCCCTGCCGCGCCCTGGCGGCGCCTCTGCGACTTCGTCCGGCCCCGCCCCACCCAGCCGCACCTTTTCCCGCGCCAGAATCGCGCCGGCGTCGAGACTGGCGATGGAGCGCGCGAGATCGACGGGGATGTCGCCGGCCAGTTGCAGCATCAGGTAGCGGGCGCAGCAGACGCGCAGGAAAGAGGCGAAATTTTCCACCTCGCCCTGGGCCTCCTGAAGCTCCTCATAGAGCCGGGCGAGGATTTCACTGAGGCTGAGCGAATCGCGAGCGGCGATTTCCTCCAGCAGGCGCCAGTAGATGTTTTCCAGACGGATGCTGGTGGCGTAGCCATGCAGCCGCACCGAACGCAATTTGCTGCGCCACAGGGCCGGATCGGCCTTGATGAACAATTGACACATGAGCGCCTCCGCATCGCCGCAGCAAAATAGCTACAGCCCGTTCGGCGATCTCCGGCTCACCGAACAGGCGCTAGTCTTTTGTTTTGTCGCATATTCTTGCCCGAAAACCGCACACACTTTTCGGGAATATGCGCTAAAGGCGCGGGCTTTGGCAAACCCGCGCCGATCAATTCCGCGTGACGGACTTCAAGCCGCCTTGGCGAGACCCGTTTCGCCAATCCCGAGGCCGACCAGTCCCAGAAATTGTCGCAGCCAGGCGGGATGCGCCGGCCAGGCCGGGGCGGTGACGAGATTACCGTCGGTTACGGCGGCGTCTATGGCGATATCGGCAAAAACAGCGCCAGCCAGCTCCACTTCCGGGCGGCAGGCGGGATAGGCCGACACGCGGCGGCCCTGGAGCACTCCGGCGGGCGCGAGCAATTGCGCGCCATGGCAGATGGCCGCGACCGGCTTGTTGGCGTCGAAGAAATGCCTGACCATCGCCAGCACCGAGGCGTCGAGCCGCAAATATTCCGGCGCGCGTCCGCCCGGGATCACCAGGGCGTCGTAGCTCTCCAGCTTGACGTCCGCATAGGTGGCGTTGAGCGCGAAATTATGGCCGCGCTTTTCGCTATAGGTCTGCTGGCCCTCGAAATCATGGATGGCCGTGGCGATCGAATCGCCCGCCGCCTTGCCGGGGCAGACGGCATGGACCTTGTGGCCGACCGCCAGCAGCGTCTGGAAGGGGACCATGACTTCGTAATCCTCGACGAAATCGCCGACGATCATCAAAATAGTTTTGGCGCTCATTCTTTCCTCCCTCGCGCTTTTTTTGCGCGTACGGAGGAGAGAATGGCGCCAATGGAAGTTTTCGGGTGTTACCCCGCTATTTCAACGGGGATTTACCTCTGCCGAGGGCTTTGGACTTTGTCGACAAGCTCTAAGCCTGTCGAAAACTTGGGATTTGTCGACAAGCTTAGAGCTTGTCGACCTGCCCATATTCCAGCTCGACCGGCGTGGCGCGGCCGAAGATCGACACCGCCACTTTGACGCGCGAGCGGCTTTCGTCCACCTCTTCCACCAGTCCCTCGAAAGAGGCGAAGGGGCCGTCGTTGACGCGGACCTTCTCGCCGACCTCGAAGCTGACAGTGGTCTTGGGACGATCGACGCCCTCGGCGACCTGGCCCTTGATCCGCAGCGCCTCATGTTCGGGAATCGGGAAAGGCTTGTTGTCCTGTCCCAGGAAGCCCGTGACCTTGGCAGTGTTCTTGATGAGATTGAACACATGGTCGGTCAGGTCGCATTTGACCAGGACATAGCCGGGGAAGAATTTGCGCTCGGCGTTGAATTTGCGGCCGCGGCGCACTTCCACGACCTGTTCGGTCGGCACCAGGATTTCCTCGAATTTATCGCTCAGGCCGCGCTGCGCCGCGCCTTCGCGGATGGCCTCGGCGACCTTTTTCTCGAAATTCGAATAGGCGTGAACAATATACCAGCGTTTGGTCATCTATCTAAATCCCGAGCCTTATTGGCCGCCGAAGCCGAGAATGATGCGCACGGCGACGCGAATGATCTGATCGACCGAAAGGAAAAAGAACGAGGCCAGCACCACCATCAGCGCGACCATGGCCGTGGTGATCAGCGTCTCGCGCCGCGACGGCCAGGTCACCTTATTGGCTTCGGAACGCACGTCCTGAAGGAAATTGAACGGATTGGCCATTTGGGTTCCGGCTCTGTTCGTTTGTCGCCGCCGCCCGCATTTCCCATGGAGATCGCGGCTGGCGGCAAGCTGAAAGTAAGCGGGCGCGGGACCTTTCGGTCGCGCGCCACGTCCGGTCCTTATAGCGCGGGCTTTCTCCGCAGCCAAGAACTTTATTCGGGCCCCCGCCGGGCCCGCCGCGCCCATTGGTTGAGCCCCTCGACCAGCAGCGAGAAGCCGATGGCGCCATAAATAAAACCCTTTGGCACGGGGTAGCCAAAACCGTCGGCGATCAGGGTCATGCCGATCAGCAGCAAAAAGCTCAAAGCCAGCATTTTGACCGTCGGATGGGCCTGGATGAAGCGGCTGAGCGGCCCTGAGGCCCAGATCATCAAGAGCACCGCGACAATCACCGCCGCCGCCATGACGGCGAGATCGTCGGCGACGCCCAGCGCGGTGAGCACGCTGTCGAAGGAAAAGACAATATCGAGCAGGCCGATCTGCACGATCACCCAGGCCAGCCCCCTGCGGCCCGACTGGCGCAGGGCCTCCAGTTCGTCGGGGTGGATTTCCTCGTGAATTTCCGAGGTCGCCTTGTAGAGCAGGAACAGCCCGCCCGCCGCGAGAATCAGGTCGCGCCCGGAAAACCCATGGTTGAACAAAGTGAACCAGGGCGCCGTCAGCCGGGTCAGCCAGAACAGCGAGCCAAGCAGCGCCAGCCGGAAAATGACCGCCAGGACGAGGCCCAGCCGCGCGGCCAATGCCTGTTTTTCCCTTGGCAGGCCCTCGACCGCGAGGGCGACGAAGACGAGATTGTCCACGCCCAGCACGATTTCCAGCGCGGTCAGCGTCAACAGGCTGAGCCAGGCCTGAGGATGGGCGAAAGTGGCGAAAAAGGTCAAGGAGGGCGTTCCGGAGGATTCGACAACTGGTCGATTCAAACCAAAACGCGGTCAAGGGCAAGCATTCTTCATCCGCCGACCGGCAGCCGCAGCGTGAAAATCGCGCCGCCGCCGGGGCGGTTGGCCGCAGCAATGTCGCCGCCATGCTCCCTGGCGATGGAATAGGAAATCCACAGGCCCAGGCCCGTGCCCTCGCCCACGGTCTTGGTGGTGAAAAACGGCTCGAACATCTTGTCCAGGGCGGCGTCGGCGATGCCGTGGCCATTGTCCTCGACAATCAGCTCGATCTCGCCGCTCATCGTCCGCGCCCGCACCCAGACGCGCCCGTCCTTCACGCCGCGCACCGCGTCCAGCGCGTTGTCGATGAGATTGACGACGATCTGGTGGATCTGGCCCTCATTGCCCCAGACCGCCAGACCCGGCGCCACGTCTATGTCGATATGCGCATTGTTCTTTTTCGAGCGCGCCGCCCATTGCGCGGCGACCGCGACGATGCGCTCGACCTCGATGCGCTGCGCCTCATGGTCGCGGTTGAATGACAATCGCCGCAGGTTCTTGACGATTTCGCTGATGCGCTGCGCGCCCTCCAGCGTGCCGTCGATCAGCGGCGTCAGATCGGCGAGAATGGCGCCGATGCGATATTTGTCGCGCAATTCGGCGCCGGTCTCATCTTCGAGCTTGGCGCTCTCGCGAAAATACTCGCCGAGATTTTTTCTGTAGCGGTCGAGCACATGGATGTTGCCGTAAACGAAGCTGATGGGATTGTTCAGTTCATGGGCGACGCCGGCGACCAGACGGCCCAGGCTCGCCATTTTCTCCTGTTCGATCAGCTTCTTCTGCGCCTGCTGCAAATCGAGATGGGCGCTGTGAAGAGCCTGATAAGCCCGGCGCAATTCGCCGATGGGGCGTCCCGTCAGCACGGCGCCGACGCAGCGCCCGGCATGGTCGAAGCGGCCGGAAAAATTGATCGCCATCAGCTCCGAGGGACCGTTGGCGGTCAAAAACCGCAATTCGCAATCGGAAGCCCGGCCGCCCGAGCGCGCCTTGCCCCCGCAATGCAGGCAGGGCCGCGCCAGCGGGCGGTCCTCCTCGACGATCAAATCGAGCAGCGGCGCGCCAACAAGCGTTTCCTCGCCGCGCCCGACCAGCGCGACAAAAGCCGGATTGGCCTGGAGAATCTTGCCGTCGTCGTCGCAGACCGCGAGAATGTCCGACACCGAGGCGATGACGCTGGAAATGAAGCTTTGCGCCTCCTCCAGCTCGGCGTTCTTGTGTTCGAGATCGGATTCATAGCGCAAAAGGTCGGAATAGACTTCATCGACCCTTTTGACGACTTCCTGCCAGACGGATTCCTGGCCGTCGGACAATTCACCGCCCTCGCCGGCCCCGGCCAGCGCCAGAATATTTTCAGGGCGCGTGGAGCGATCAGGCGTCATGACTCACATCCCTGCGCAGATCGTAGCGGTCGATTTTCGCACGCAGCCCCACACGCGACAGGCCGAGCTTTTCGGCGGCATGGCTGATATTGCCGGCGCAATCGGCCAGGGTCTTGGCGATGGCCGCGCGCTCGAGAATTTCGACCTGATCCTTCAGGGTCGCGGCGCCGTCATGGCCATTGCCCCCCGCCGGCCTGACGCCGGCATAGGCGATTCGCGGCGACAGAAGATGCGCGGCGAGCGCCGCGTCCTCTTCCGACATCACCACCATGCGCTGGATTTCATTGTGCAATTCACGGACATTGCCGGGCCAGTTGTAAGCGCAGAGCCGGCGCAGCGTCTCCGGCGCGAAGCCGGGAATTTTGCGGCGGAAGGCGCGATTGACCTCGGCCAAAATGCTCGACGCCAGCAGCGGAATGTCGCTGCGCCGGTCGGCCAGCGCCGGGAGATGGATGGGGAAGGCGTTGAGGCGATAGAACAGATCGCGGCGAAAACGGCCCTGCTCCACTTCGGTTTCGAGATCGCGATTGGTGGCGGAGATGACGCGCACGTCGATTTTTCGCGAGCGAGTCGCGCCGAGCGGACGGATCTCGCGCTCCTGCAGCACGCGCAACAGCTTGACCTGGAAGGCCGGCGAGGTCTCGCCGATTTCGTCGAGAAAAATCGTGCCGCCATCGGCCAGTTCGAACAGGCCGATGCGGTCCTGATAGGCGCCGGTATAGGCGCCCTTCTTGCAGCCGAACAATTCGCTTTCCAGCAATTCGTCGGGCAACGCGCCGCAGTTTTCGACAATGAAGGGCTTTTCGCCGCGCCAGGAGCCAAAGTGAATGGCGCGGGCGAGCAGTTCCTTGCCAGCGCCCGAGGCCCCGGTGATCAAGGCGGAAATGTCATAGCCCGCCGCCTTGCGCGCCAAAGTCAGCGTCTCGACCATGGGACCGTCGGGGGCATGGACGATGCGGTCGAATTCGAACATTTTGCGCTGTTCGCGCCGGCGCTCGCTGACCATGCGGTTGAGCGCGCCATGCGAAGGTTTTGAGTCCGCGCCGCCCCCGCCCGGTTCTTTTTGCAAATGATAGAGACGCACGGCGTCGCGCACCGTCTCCAGCAGCTTTTCCGGGCGCCAGGGCTTGGTGATATATTGATAGATGCCGGCCTCGTTGACGCCGGCGATAATGTCTTCCGATTCCGAAAACCCGGAAATGATCATGCGCACCGGATCGGGCCAGAGCTCGCGCACCCGGCGCAGGAAATCTACGCCAGACTCCCCGGGCATGCGCTGGTCGCACAGGATCGCCTGCACCAGATCGCCGGCCAAAATGGCCTCCGCCTCGCGCGCGTTGCTGGCGCAAAGCACGTCGAATTCTTCCGACAACACCCGCTGAAGAGATTCGCGGGAGCGCAATTCGTCGTCGATAATGAGAACGGCGCCAAACGCCATGTTTTCGCCCTCAACAGATACGCGGCAATTGCTCGCCGGACAGCCAATCGACAATGCGCCCGCCGCCGAAACTGGTGCGCATCTGCACGAAGAAATTCGGGTCTTCGACCGCTTGGCCGATGATCGCCGCGTCACGGCCGAGCGGATGGGCGCGCATGACGCGCAAAAGCTCTTCCGCCGCCTCGACCGCGACAAAGGCCAGCAGCTTGCCCTCATTGGCGACATTGAGCGGATCGAGGCCCAGGAGTTCGCAGGCCGCCGCCACTTCCGGCTTCACCGGCAACTCATCCTCGACGATGCGAATGCCCACGCGCGACTGATGGGCGATCTCATTGAGCGTCGCCGCCAAGCCGCCGCGGGTGGGATCGCGCAGCAGTTTCAAGCTCGGGCCGCAGGCCGCGACCATCTCGGCGACCAAGCCATTGAGCGACGCGGAGTCGGAGAGAATCTGCGTCTCGAACTCCAGGTTCTCGCGGCTCGACATGATGGCCACGCCATGATCGCCAATCGTGCCCGACACCAGGATGACGTCGCCGGGTTTCGCCCGGTCGCCGGACAGCTCCAGACCGTCGGGCAGCACGCCTATGCCGGTAGTGGAAATGAACACGCCATCGGCCTTGCCGCGCTCAACCACCTTGGTGTCGCCGGTGACGATTTTGACGCCAGCCTCGCGCGCCGCCGCGCCCATGCTTTGCGCGATGCGCTCGAGATCGGCGAGTGGAAACCCCTCTTCGAGAATGAAACTGGCGGAGAGATGCAAGGGACGGGCGCCAGCCATGGCGAGATCGTTGACCGTGCCGTGCACCGCCAGCGAGCCTATGTCGCCGCCGGGGAAAAACAAGGGCGAGACCACATAGCCGTCGGTGGTCATGGCGAGACGTCCAGGCGGCGCGGCAAACACCGCCTGATCGTTGCCCTGAGCGAGAAGATCGTTGGCGAAATGGGCGGCGAAAATCTCCGAGATCAGTTGCGCCATGGCGCGGCCGCCGGAGCCGTGCGACAGATCGACCTTGCCGTTCTTGATGTCGAGTTTGCGAATGCGCAGGCGCGGCGCGCTCATGACGCTTTCCTTTCGTTTGAGGCATCGCGGAAACGGCCATAGGTCCAATGCGCGGCGCAGGAGCCTTCGGAAGAGACCATGCAGGAGCCCATCGGCGTTTCCGGCGTGCAGACCGTGCCGAACAACTTGCAATCCACCGGGCGTTTTTCGCCGCGCAATATCGCGCCGCATTCGCAGGCCGGATTGTCCTTTGCCGCGACGGTATGGACTTTGAAGACTTTCTCGGCGTCGAATTCCGAAAAGGCTTCACGGATTTTCAGCGCGCTGTCGGGGACATAGCCGAGGCCGCGCCATTCAAACGTGTCGCGGACCTCGAAAACGCTGTCGACGATCGCTTGCGCCTTCAAATTGCCGTCCTGGGTCACGGCGCGGATATATTCATTCTCGACCACCGCGCGACCCTCGTTGACCTGACGCACCAGCATCAGGATCGCCTGGATGACGTCGAGCGGTTCGAAACCGGCGATCACCACTGGCTTGGCATATTTTTCGGCGAAATATTCGTACGGCCTTGTGCCGATCACCGTGGAAACATGGGCCGGGCCGACAAAGCCGTCGAGCGGCACTTTGCTCGCATTTTCGGGGCGCCGACAATGGCCTGGATGGCCGCGGGGGTCAGCACGTGATTGCAGAAAACGAAGAAGTTCTTCAGCCCGAGTTTTTGCGCCTGCAAGATCGCCATGGCCGTCGGCGGCGTGGTGGTCTCGAAACCTATGGCGAAGAACACCACTTTGCGCGCCGGCTCCTCCTGCGCGATGCGCAGGGCGTCCAGCGTCGAATAGACCATGCGGATGTCGGCGCCGGCCGCCTTGGCCTTGATCAGGCTCATGGCCTCGGAGCCGGGCACCCGCATCAGGTCGGCATAGGTGCACAGCGTCACGCCGGGCTCCTGGGCGAGCTTGATGGCGTCGTTCATGCGGCCGACCGGCAGCACGCAGACCGGACAGCCGGGACCATGGATCATGCGCAGATTTTCCGGCAGCAGGTCTTCGAGACCGTAGCGGGCGATGGCGTGGGTATGGCCGCCGCAGAACTCCATGAAACGATAGGCCTGGCCGGGCCTGGCTTCGCGAGCTATGGTCGCCGCTATGCCCTGGGCGAGTTTGCCGTCGCGATATTCATCGACATATTTCATGGCGTCGCCTCCTGAAACGCGCCGGCTTCCGCCAGCAGCTCCAGGGTTTTCTGCGCCTCTTCGGGGTCGAGCTTGTTGAGCGCATAGCCGACGTGGAGGATGACGTAGTCGCCCACCTGGACATCCTCGACCAGCGCCAAGGAAATCGCCTTTTGCACGCCGTCGAGGCTGACTTTGGCCATGCCGCCGTCAAGCAGCTCGGTCACCTGGACCGGTATCGCCAGACACATTTTGCTCTCTCCCTCACCTGTTCTTCAACGCCGCGCGCGCCAAAAACGCCTGCCCGAGCGACAGGCCGCCGTCGTTGGGCGGCAGTTTACGCGCCAGGAGCGGCGCGCGGTTGTTGTCGCGCAAACGCGCGGCGAGACCTTCCGACAGAATCCGGTTCATCATGCAGCCGCCGCCCAGCGCGATGTTTTCGCCCGGTTGCGACAGCGCGACCAGCGCCTCGGCGAGGCCCGCGATCAAGGTTCCGTGCAGCAGTTCGGCGCCCTCGCGCGGGTCTGGACATGCATCGATGAAATGGGCGAGCAGCGGCGCGAAATCCAGCCTGCCGTCGCCCCAGACATAACCCTTTGCAAGCGTTCGGGGCGCGCGGACCAAGGCCTCCAGACGCATGGCCGCCTGGCCCTCGAACTCCTGCCGTCGCGCGAAGCCGAGCAGCGCGGCGGCGGCGTCGAACAACCGGCCGAGGCTGGTGGTCACGGGTTGGGCGCCACGCAGGATCTTGCTGGCCGCCGCCGCTTGCGGAACCTCTTTGAAAAATTTGGCGGCCTCATCCAGACGCCCGAGCGCGGCGAAGGCTGACACCCCCATGCGCCAGGGTTCGCGCGCAGCGCGGTCGCCGCCCCACAGCGGCAGCGGCGCCAGCGCGCCCTGGCGGGCAAAACCTCCCGCGCCGTCAAGCCGCAAGAATTCGCCGCCCCAAACCGTGCCGTCATCGCCCAGGCCCGTGCCGTCCAGCGCCGCGCCCAGAAGATTTTGGCTCGCGCCATGCTCGGCGCCTATGGCCGCGACATGGGCGGCGTGATGCTGGAAACGAAAAACCGGAACGCCGAAATTCTCGGCGAAGCGCGTCGAGAGATAATCGGGGTGGAGATCGCAGGCGACCGCCTCCGGCGCGACATCGAGCAGGCGCAGCAGATGCGCCGCGCTTTCCTCATAAAAACGAAAGGTCTCGGCGTCGGAGAGATCGCCAATATGCTGGCAGACAAAGGCTTCTCGACCCCGCGTCAGGGTCAGCGTCGCCTTCAGATGGCCGCCGCAGGCCAGCACGCTGGGGCCGTCGTCGCCAAGGTCGATGGGCTCGGGGACGAAGCCGCGCCCGCGCCGCAGAAAGGCGGGCGCCCCATCGACAATATGCATGACGCAGTCGTCGGCGCGCACGACAATGTCGCGATCGTGGGCGACAATCAGATCGGCGATGTTCGCCAGCTTATGGCGCGCTTCGGCATTGTCGGTGATCAGCGGCTCGCCGCCGGGATTGGCCGAGGTCGCGACCAGGGCGAAATCGCATTTTTGCCCACGCGCTGCGCCGGCCGCCTGAAACAGCAGATGATGAACCGGCGCATAGGCCAGCATCACGCCGAGACGCGACATGTCGGGCGCAACCGTTTCGGGCAGATTGTCGCGCGAGTCGATCAGCACAATGGGATGCGCGGGCGTGCGCAGCAGCTTCAATTCCGCTTCGATCGGCTTGGCGAACAGGGCGACCGAGGCCTCGTTGGCCAGCATCACCGCAAAAGGCTTGGCTTCGCGGTCCTTGCGGCGCCGCAGTTCGGCGACGGTCGCGCCGTCGCGCGCGTCGCAGAGCAGATGGAAGCCGCCGATCCCCTTGAGCGCGACGATTTTTCCGGCGCGCAACGCGGCGACGATTTGCGTCGGCGCATGCGACAGGCGCGGCCCGCATTTCGGGCAGGCGATGGGCTCGGCATGGAAGCGCCGATTGCTCGGGTCGGCGTAATCGCGGCCGCAATCTTCGCACATTGGAAAGCGCGCCATCGAAGTCTGGGCGCGGTCATAGGGCAGAGCGCGGGTCAGGGTGTAGCGCGGGCCGCAATGGGTGCAATTGACAAAGGGATAGAGGTGGAAACGGCTTTTGGCGTCGTAGAGATCGTCGAGGCAGTTTTCGCAGGTCGCGGCGTCGGCGGGAATGCGGGTTTGCGCCTTGCCGCCCTGCGTGGTCTCGATCAAAAACTCCGCTCCGCCACAGAGCGAAACCTCTTCGACCTCGACGGACTCAGCCGGGCCAGCGGCGGCAATTCTTCGCGCAACGCCGCGACAAATTTCGCGGTCGCGGCGCCCTCGACTTCGATGAGCACGCCCTGCGCATCGTTGCGCACAAAGCCGCTCAAGCCAAAGCGCGCCGCGAGGCCGAAAGCGAAGGGGCGGAAGCCGACGCCCTGCACCGCGCCGCGCAGGCGCAGACGCAGGCGCGTCGCTTTCTCCTTCGCCGGGCGGACCGCGAACGTCATTCTATCCCCGTCTCGCCAAAGCCGCGCGCGCCTCGATCCAGGCGTAAAAGGCGCCCAGCCCCTCGCCCGTGCGCGCCGAAACCACCAAGGTCTGCAGGCGCGGGTTGACGCGCAAGGCATGGGCGAGACAGGCGCCGACGTCGAAATCGAGATGCGGCAGCAGGTCGGATTTGTTGAGGATCATCAGATCGGCGGCGGCGAACATGTCGGGATATTTCGCCGGCTTGTCCTCGCCCTCGGTGGTGGAGAGCAGCACCACCTTATGCGCCTCGCCGAGATCGAAAGCCGCGGGCAGACGAGATTGCCTACATTCTCGATGAACAGCAGCGAATTGTCGGCAATCTCCAGCGTCTCCAGCGCATGGCCGACCATATTGGCGTCAAGATGACAGCCTTTGCCGGTATTGACCTGCAAAGCCTTGACGCCGGTGGCGCGAATGCGCTCGGCGTCGTTGGAAGTCTGCTGGTCGCCTTCGATCACCGCGATCGGAATATTGGCCTTCAGGTCGTCGATGGCGCGCACCAGCAGCGTGGTCTTGCCCGAACCTGGGCTGGAGACGAAATTCAGCGCCAGCACGCCTTTTTGCGCGAGAGCCGCGCGGTTCTCGTCGGCATAGGAGCGGTTTTTCGCCAGAATGTCGCGCTCGATCTGGACGATGCGCTCCTGGCTCATGCCGGGCACATGGACGCCGGCCAGGCCCGCGCCGTAATCCACCGCGCCGTCTTTCGCGTGAACATGATCATGGTCGGCGTGACCATGATCATGCGCGTGGTCATGATCGTGATTGTGGTGGTGATCGTGGTCATGATGATGGTGGCCATGATCATGGCTATGGTCGTGGCCATGGGCGTGATCGTGGTCATGCTCATGGCTATGCTCGTGATCGCCATGCTTGTGCGCATGGCCGTGGGCATGACTATGCTTATGTTCGTGCTTTTCGCCTTCGACTGTCGCCGTTCCGCATCCGCAAACCGTGCACATCACTCGACCTCCAATTCCTTCACGCGCATTTCGTCGCCGCCGGTCATTTGCACGTGGTAATTTCCACATTCGGGGCACTGGCCAAAACGTTCGGCCAGCGCCACGGTTTTTTCGCAATCGAGGCAATAGCCCTGTCCGGGCGTCCTGACGATTTCGAGCGTCGCGCCCTCGGCCAGAGTGCCGCGCGCCACCACGTCGAAGCAAAATGTCATCGCCTCCGGCTCGACGCCAGACAGAGCGCCAATCTCCAGCCACACAGTTTTGACGCGCGCAAAACCCTGCTTGCGGGCCTCTTCGACGAGGATTTCGACCGCGCCTTCGGTCAGCGACATCTCATGCATCGGCCGTCTCCCGGATTTCGGCCTCGGATTTGATGCAGGGGTCGTAAACGAATGCCAGCCGCTCCACCCGCCGCTTGGCCGTGGCGCCCGCGCCGATCTCGGCGCCGAGCAAGGCGCGAACGAACGGGCCGTCGGTGTGAAAATTCCATTCGGTCGGCGCGACAATGCGATAATCGACGATCCTGCCTTCCATATCAAGTTTGCAAGCATGATAGAGCCGCCCGCGCGCGCATTCCACCACGCCATATTTGATCTCGCCGACGATGCCCGAGGCCGTCAGCCCCGGAGGCGGCTGGCCGCCGTCGAGCAGAACCGCGAGTTGCGCCAGGGTCTCCGCTATATCCGCCTCGCGCGCCTCCAGCCGCGCCGCCAATCCGCCTGTCGCCAGCCCCCGCCTGGCCGCAAGTCCCGTTTCGACGCGACGCCCGGGCAGAGCGGGCGCGCGCGAAAAAACTTGTGACTCCGCCATCGCCGCGACCACGGCGAGGTCGTCTTCCCGAGACAAAAAGTCGGCGCGGCGGGGATCGAATTTCATCGCCGCGTCTTCCGCCGCGCCTTCGGCCTTTTGTCGGGCGAAAAGGCCGGTTGCGGAGCCGAGCCCGAGTTTTTGCGCCAATTCGCGCAGCGTTTGCGCGAGATCGGGCGCGGGATTATGGCCGATCAACCGAAGCAGCAGCAGGATTTCGCGAAAAATAACCAGATCGCCTTTCGGCGGCGGCTCGGAGGGCCAATCGAGCAGGCTGGCGCGCAGCATTTCCGCCAGACGCTCGCTGAGCAGTTCGACAGACTGACGCCAGGGATCGCAGCCGACGCCGCCGGCCAGCTTCACGGCCGCCGATTGCGCCGCCGGGCAGAGCGAAAACAGTTTTGCCGCCAGTTCCGCCGCGGCTTGAGGAGTCTTGCCGCGAAAAACCGCGCTGGGATCGACGCGCGGGGACTCCACATCCACGCCGAGAACGCGGCCATTGCGCGCCAAAACCTTCAAACGCAGGGGCGCGCCGAGGAGACTCATGCGCGCCGCCCGAGACGGAAAAAGGCGCGGCGATCCAGGGCGGCAGGCTCTCCCGGCGCTTTGGGTTCGGGCGCGGGAGCCGGTGGCGGCGCACCTTTCCGCAATGCCGGCGGCGCATGCATCACCGCCTCCATGGCGTTTTGCGCGGTGGCCAGCGCCGCCGCGTGATCGACGAAATCCTGCATGGGCGAGAACAGGGAGGCGAACAGCAGCCGGTCGAAACCGTCGAGATCGGTGGCGAGAAAATCGATATTGCCCGCCGGCAGCGCCAGGGTTTTTGTCGCGCCTGGCCGCTCCTCGACCTTGGCAGCGCCTGCGCGCGGCGCGGCGACAATATTCATGAACCAGGGCGTCAGCACGATACCCAGCGAAAAATCGCCG
Source organism: uncultured Alphaproteobacteria bacterium (assembly GCA_963804045.1). Classification (GTDB taxonomy): domain Bacteria; phylum Pseudomonadota; class Alphaproteobacteria; order Rhizobiales; family Beijerinckiaceae; genus Rhodoblastus. The sequence goes on from CAWDOR010000009.1 coordinate 79,140, forward strand.
AAGCGGCGGAAGCCCACCGCCGCCACGTCCAAGGCCTCGTTGCAGATCGGCACGTCCTTCATGCAACGGATGTAGATATCGCGGAAATGCTCTTCGAGCCGCGCGGCCAGTTCCGATGCTTCGCTGTCGATCTCAGTCATTTTTCTCCAGCCGCATGAAACGCGATTGCGCGGCGTCGCAATTGGGGCAGCGCCAATCGTCGGGCAGAGCGGAAAAGGGCGTGCCTGGCGCGATCTGCCAGACCGGATCGCCCTCGGCTGGATCGTAAACATGCCAGCAGACGCCGCATTCCATTTTCGCCTGGTCGTCGAGTCCCTCGGGCTTGCCGAAATGTTCGAAGCCGTTCACGAGAAATAGGCCTCTTCGATCTCGCGCAGACGCGTGGCGCTGTCGGCGAAATCCTCGTCGGCCGCGCAGGCCGCCGCCGGCGGCGCGCCGATTTCCAGCGTGTCCAGCACGATCTCGTCGGAGGCGTTGAAATATTGCACCGACCAGACATGCAGCGTCGCCGTCGATTGCACGCGGCAGGAGCCATAGCCCTTGGAAATCAGCTTGACCGCGCCGGCGCCGAGGGTCTTTTGCAGGAAGCCCATGTCCACCGGATTCATCGGCAGCAGCGAGAAGGTGATGGTGTGGCTCTTGTCGCCAGACTGGTAAGCCTGCGAACGGGCGCCAATTTCCTGCAGAAGCGGCATGACATTCATCGCCCCTTCGGGCGCCGCGCCATAAGACAAGGGCTTGCAGGTGTTCAAAGCGGCGCGCTTGACGATTTCCGGCAGGCTGGAGACTTCGAGATAATCGGCGAACAGCTTGCCTTCCGGATCGGTGAAGCGCACCCGCCACAGGCCGGCCATATTGGCTTCCTGAATCTGGGCGCCGACGCCGTCGGGGAGAGCCACCACGCCGGCGACTTCGCCATCGCCGATGGCTTCGGAAATCAACCGTTTCTCGTCGTCGGAAAACTCCGTGAGGTCGAACAATTGGCCGGGCGTCGCCGCCTTTTGCGTTTCGAGCGCCGCGACGATATGCGGCAGCATTTCGCGCACGCGGGGACAGGCCTTGGCCAAAGCCTCGCCCTCGCCGGTGGCCAGCAGCGACAGACGCCGTCCCGCCGTCATTTCTTCGCCCGCGCCGATGCGCAACACGGTCATGGCCTCATCGGCGCCTTCCGGCGCGACCCAGAATCCGGCTTTCATGTCGCTCTCCCTGTCTTATGCGTTTTGCGTGCGGGAAAATTGGGTTTTCGGACCCTGCGGTCCCGCCAGAACCGGCGCCTCGGGCGCCAGCATCGCCGCGATTTTTTCCAGATATTCCGCCCAATCGAGGATTTTCGGCAGGACGCCGACCGGCTGGCCGTCACGGGTCACGGCGATCGAGGGCAAGACAAAGACCTGAAAGCGGCTCTTCAGCGCCGCCTCCGCCTCCGGCGCGACCAGCGCGCCGCGAACCCTGCCCGCGAAAACCTTCAGCAATTCCGGAAACAGCACCGCGACGTCGGACGCTTCCGGGCGCGGCGCCCCGGCGCCGGAAAAGAACAGCAAAGCATGTTGGCAATCGCCGCCGGACGCGAAAAAGCCCTCTATGGAAGCTTCGTCGACCGTCGGCAGGCCGTGGCGCGTGACCAGCGCATTCAACAGGGCATGATCCATTGACGTTTCCTCGTTTTGCCTCGCTTCCGCAAGAAGCGCGCCAAGCATCAAGAGCTTTAAATGCCTGGCCTTTCACCAACGTGACGTCGCCAAGATGGAAAGATTTTTTATATCAAAGGAAAGCTGCTTTCCAGCCTTTTCAGCGCAAATGTTCCGGCAATTGCGGTTCGCGGTCGATCAGATCGGCGAAGGCGGACTCGAAATCCTCACCGCGCAACGCCGCTTCCAGTCCCTGCAAAGCTTTCTCGATCAGCGTCGCTTCTTCCGCATCGAGCACGCGCACCGCGCTGTCTATATGCACAAGCAATTGCGCGCCGACGGGCTGGCGGCCGATCAGCAGCACCGAGACGCGGCGGCGCTCGTCGCCCCGCGCGCAAAGCGCGGTGACATCGTCGCCCTCAATCACGGTCATCGGCACGCCCAGGCACATTTTTGGCTCCAGACCCCATCGGGGAAATTGAAATTGGCCCCTCGGCGCGAGCGGGTCAACCCGCATCCCGAGAAACAAAGGGGCGGCGCGGCTCCAAAGGAGCCGCGCCGCCAATGCACAACGAGTCGCGGAGCGAGCCGTCGTGGGAGGAGTCATCCCGCCGCCATAGGTCTTTCATAGCTGGCGTGGTCAATATCATTGGCGAGCAGCGGCGCGACAGTTTCGCCCGGCGCGCGGCGGAAGCAGGGCGCGCCCCATTGCTCCAGCACGGTCGCCGCGACTTCGGCGGACCGGACCAACTGGGCACGCACCGGGTCGGTCAGTCGGCCGCCCCAGTTCTCCAGATCCTCCGGCTGGCAGCCGATCAGCGCCAGTTTTTCCGGATAGCCGCCGAGCAGATCGGCCGCCGACAGCACTTCCTGAAAACCGGTCTGATGCAGGCTCATTTTTTTCGCGCCGGTGAATTTGGGCACTTCGTCGCCCTGGATCAGCTTCAGCATCCCCGGCTCCAGTCCGTAATCTATGGCGTCGAAGACCAGCAAATAGTCGGCCTCCTGGACGAATTGCACGAGGTAGAGCCCCTGGGTGCCGCCGTCGAGCAGGCTGACATTTTCCGGGACGCGGTAAAGCAGGTTGAACATTTCCAGGGCGCGGACGCCGAAGCCCTCGTCCGCCCAGAGGATATTGCCAATGCCGAGAACAAGGATTTTCTTGGCTTCCATCTCACACCTCGTCACGGAACTGGCGCTCGCCGGAGATCATTGACGAGATCATGCTCTGGCGCGACATGATGTCCTCGCGCACCGCCGCGTAAATATGGACGATGGTGAACAGCACCAGCGCCCACATGCCCAAATGGTGGAACGTGTGCACGTCCTGGCTATTGGGGAAGATCGAGAACACCCAGCCGAACAGCGTGTAGAACGTCGAAGCATGTCCCGCGCCCTCGGAATACAGCGCCATGCCCGTGCAGATCATGAAGGCTGTGCCCAGCGTGAACACGGCGAACATCATCGTATGCGCCAGTGGATTATGCCCAACATATTGCTTGGGATATTTTTCCAGAAAGGCGTACCAGCGGATTTCATGCAGCACGCCCCTCCAGAAATGCCCGTGCCAAAACGGAATATAGAAAATCTGCTTGGAATTGGCGTTGCCGACAAAAGCCCAGAGAATGCGCATCAGGAAAAACACCGCCATGGTCTGCCCGGCGGCGAAATGAGCGAAGCGAATATAGCCCATCTGGAAATGGGCGCTGGCCTCGCCGGAGAGCGAACCCGGCGGCGTGGCGATCAGATAACCCGTGACGAACAGGGTCACCATGCACAGCGCGTTGACCCAATGCCAGATGCGCACCGGAGCCTGATAGACATAGACCGTGCGGCGGGCGACGACCTTTTCGCCATGCGAGTCGTCGATGTCGGCGACATGCGTCAATTCAGTCATTACGACCTCCCATAAATTTGGCTCTTGCCGCCTCGCGGCGGAATGGGGGCGCGGGATTTTTCCCCGCGCCAGTCGTTGGTTCAGCGCACCGTGACCTTCGCCATTTCCTGGCCGTCCTCGCTCATGACGTGGGTCGAGCAGGCGAGGCAGGGATCGAAGCTGTGCAGGGTGCGCAGGATTTCGATGGGCTGCGCGGGATCGGCCATGGGCGTGTCCATCAGCGAGGCCTCGAAGGCGCCGATATTGCCCTTCGGGTCGCGCGGCGAACCGTTCCAGGTGGTGGGCACCACCGCCTGGTAATTGTCGATCTTGCCGTCCTTGATCTTGATCCAATGGGCCAGCGCGCCGCGCGGCGCCTCGGTGAAGCCGACGCCCTTGACTTCCGCCGGCCAGGTCTTGGGGTCCCATTTCTCCACATTGGCGGTCGAACTGTCGCCGGCCTTGATATTGGCGACCAGCTTTTCATAGAAATGCAGCATCTTGTACCCGGCCCACTGGCTTTCCAGCGCGCGGGCCGCCGTGCGTCCCAGCGTCGAGAACAACGCCGGCAGCGGCAGACCCAGGTCCTTGAGCAGCTTGTCGACGGGGTCCTTGAACTCCGACTTGCCCTGGGCGTAGCCGACCACCCAGCGGGCGAGCGGGCCGACTTCCATGGCGTTGCCCTTCCAGCGCGGCGACTTGATCCAGCTGTATTTGCCGCCCTCGTCGAGGTTCTCGATATTGGTCTTGGTCCCCTTGGCGTTGGGGCCGAGCTCGTAATGCGGCTCGGTCACGCCATCCCAGGGATGCAGGCCCTTGGTCTCGTCGGGATACTTGTACCAGCTGTGGGTGACGAATTCCTGGATTTCCTCGGGATCCCTGTGATTGACCGGGAAGATCTCCTTGAGATTGCCGTTGATGATCGCGCCCTGCGGCAAGCTGAGATTGGCCGCCGTATAATCATTGGCGTGTTCGGGAATATCGCCATAGGCGAGCACGCTCTTGCCCGACAGGCCCCCGCCATAGAGCCAGTCCTTGTAAAAGGAGCCGATGGCCGCGACATCGGGCAGATAGACCAGATTGTTGAATTCGATCGAGCGGTCGATGATCTCCTTGACGAAGTTCAGCCGCTCCATGTTGATCGCGCCGACGCCGCCAATGCCATCGACATTGATCGGACAGGGCACGCCGCCCACCAGCCAGTTCGGATGCGGATTCTTGCCGCCGAAGATGGTGTGGATCTTGACGATGTCCTTCTGGAAGTCGAGCGCTTCAAGATAATGGGCGACCGCCATCAGATTGGCCTCCGCCGGCAGCCGATAGGCCTTGCTGCCCCAATAGCCGTTCTTGAACGGGCCGAGCTGGCCGGACTCGACGAATTTCTTCAGCCGAGTCTGCAAATCCTTGAAATAGCCGGGCGAGGACAAAGGCCAGGAGGAGATCGACTGCGCCAGCGCCGAAGTCGCCTTGGGATCGGCCGAAAGCGCCGAGACCACATCCACCCAGTCGAGCGCATGCAGATGGTAGAAATGCACGATGTGATCGTGGACCTGAAGCGCCAGCTGCATGATGTTGCGGATGCTGTTGGCGTTTTCCGGAATCTTGATTTGCAGCGCGTCTTCGACCGCGCGCACCGAGGTCAGCGCGTGGGTGCCGGTGCAGACGCCGCAGATCCGCTCGGTAAAAGCCCAGGCGTCGCGCGGATCGCGGTTCTTGAGAATGACTTCGATGCCGCGCCACATGGTGCCCGTGGACACCGCGTTGCGGATGACATTGTTGGAGTCGACATTCACCTCGACACGCATATGGCCTTCAATGCGCGTCACCGGATCGACGACAATGCGCTTGCCGGAAGTGTCGAGGTTGAAACCGTTCGGGGTCTGGACGGTCATGGCTGCGTTTCCTCAGGATTGGAATTGGTTTTATCGACGAAACAGGCGCGTCAGACTTCTTCCGGCGCCTTGTGGTCGTGCTTGACGGTCAGCCGGCTGACGGCGGTCACGGCGGCATGGGCGGCGACGGCGACGCCGACGACTCCCGCCGCGGCCAGGCCGACCTTGTCGGCATTGGCCTCAACGCCAAACTGGTTGATGTTGGACAGGCGCTGGTAGAACGGCCCCTTGTCCCAGAACCCGTCTTCCGAACAGCCGATGCAACCGTGTCCGGACTGGATCGGGAAGGAGACGCCGTCGTTCCAGCGCACGGTGGAGCAGGCGTTATAGGTGGTCGGACCCTTGCAGCCCATCTTGTAGAGGCAGAAGCCCTTTTTGGCGTTTTCGTCGTCCCATTCCTCGACGAATTGCCCCGCGTCGAAATGCGGGCGGCGATAGCATTTGTCGTGGATGCGCTGCGAATAGAACATTTGCGGGCGGCCCTGGCGGTCGAGCGAGGGCAGCTTGCCGAAAGTGGTGATATAGGTGACCACGCCGGTCATGACCTCGGCGATGGGCGGGCATCCCGGCACCTTGATGATCGGCTTGTCCTTGATCACCTTGTCGATCGGCGTGGCCTGGGTCGGATTGGGCTTGGCGGCCTGGACGCAGCCCCAGGAGGCGCAGGCGCCCCAGGCGATGATCGCCATGGCGTCTTCCGCCATCCATTTCAGCTTCTCGACGAAGGGCTTGCCGCCGTCGATGCAGAACATGCCGCCTTCGTTGAGCGGCGGATTGCCCTCGACCGCGAGAATATACTTGCCCTTGTATTTCTCCTTGGTCTCCTCGAGGATCGCCTCGGCCTGATGGCCGGCGGCGGCCATGATGGTGTCGTCATAGTCAAGCGAGATCATCGACAGCACGACATCCTTCACGAGGGGATGCGCCGAGCGAATGAAGCTTTCCGAGCAGCAGGTGCATTCGAGACCGTGCATCCAGATCACCGGCACGCGCGGCTGGGTCTCCAGCGCCTGGGCGACATCAGCCGCGCCGGTCGCGCCCAGACCCATGCTGGCGGCGGTCAGCGAACAGAATTTGGTGAAATTGCGCCGCGTGATCCCCTGCCGGCGAATCACATCATAAAAGGTTTCGGTTCCCGACATCGAGCGCCCTCCCTGCCCTGGTTTTTGCTGGGGCGGCGCCGGCGGAGCTTTTTTCCGAAGACGCGCCCGCGCGCCGGGAGCCTCGCCCCCACGCGGTTACGTCAAATATGGCAAGAAGGGCGCCAACTGCGGCAATTTGGCATTTTCTATTTATTATCAGTCGTCTGCGCCTGATATCTCGACCCTGCGGCGCCCTGAAAACTGGAAAGCGCGCTGGCGCCGGCGAGGAACTTGCTTGGCGCCCCGCAAAAAATTCGTCAGCGCCGCGCCGCCTCGGCCAGAGCCGCCAGCCCCTCGGCGAAAGGCGTCGTCCGCCAGCCGAAACGGCGGGTGAATTTGCCGCTGTCCACCAGATAGGGCCGGTCCGTCTGGAATGACATTTCACGCAATTCGTAAAGCGGTCGATTGATCAGGCCGACGAGGCCCGCGATCGGTCTGGGCAGGATATTGACTCGCGGCGCGACGCCCAACAGAGCGGCCGCCTCGCTGAGCAAATCGCGCAAAGACCGGGTTGGCGCATTGGGAACATGCCAGGCCTGGCCATAACATTCGGTCGGCGCATCGCGCAGATCGCGCAGCGCACGGGCGAAATCGGCGATATAAGTATAATCGTGCGGATGGTCTGGGCAGTAAGGGACCAGGGCCGACCGCCCCGCCGCCAGCCTTTTGACCCCCAATTCCCAGAGCACGGATGTCGCGGCATTGGCGCCGTAGAAATCGGAGGCGCGCACCGCGACCGCCTCGACACGTCCGGCGCCATGAGCCTCCTGCCAGAGCCGAGTGATTTTTGCGCGCAGAGCCGGCTTGCGGCCGTAATCGGTCAGCGGCATATCTTCGCTCAACGGCGCGGTTTGCGGGCCGTACATATAGAGATTGTCGGCGAAGACGAAGCGCGCGCGCGTTTCCGCGCAGACATCGAGCATATTGGCCATGGCCGCCGGCCAGGCTTGCGCCCAAAGGCGGGAGTCGTAGGGAAAGCCGAGCGCACAGATCAGCGCCCTGGCCCCCGCGCAGGCGGCGCGCAAAGCTTGCGCGTCGCGGACGTCGGCGGCGCGAAACTCGCCGCCCGGCGGCAAGTCTTGCGGCCCATGACGCTGCACGACGCGATACACTTCGCCGCGCTCGGAAAACTGGCGGGCAAGCTCGCGCCCGACCGGTCCGTAGCCAAGAATGACCGAAACCATGAAACCCTCCGGGTTGCGCCCGGAGGGATGTTAACATAATTTACATTCCGCGCGAAAGCGTGCTTTCAATAGCGCGCGACGACGCCGCGCTGGGGTTGGAAATCAGGCGGGCGGTTGACGATCGCCAGCGGCGGACCGGCGGGATTATGGGCATGGGCCAGCGTATATTGCTCTTCCAGGGCGATGGCCGAGTCGCTTTGCGGACGCGCGGACAGGGCATAGGCGGATGGCGGCGGGTTTTGCGGAGCGAAGTAGCCATATTGCGCTTCATAGGGCTCGGAGCCGAACAAGACCGCCCCGACGCCGGTTCTGCCGCCAGCCCCAATCCGCGAGCCAATGGCGCCGGCGATGAGACCGTGGGCGACATGTTGATGAAGAGCGCCGCGCAGGACGGCATGCGCCAGGACGCGGGCGACTGCGCCAGCAAAAGCATAGCAGGGCGAGGAAAGGGACAGGCCGGCCAAAAGCACCATGGTGGAGGCGGCGGCGGATTTGAACTTCATGTTCACGCTCCATACAACAAAAAAAGCAAAAGCTTTGCTGGCGCAAATTAAGAGGGAAATGGTTTCAAGAATTTAAGGAAAAAACCGCCATCGGCGAAGATTTTGTTTAAGGTAAAAAGCGCCTTAACCATAGGTTTGCAGAGCGTCCGTCCCGCCTTTCTCAATGCGCCGTGCAGACCATGCAGGGGTCGAAGCTGCGCACCACATGTTGGATCGCCGCCGCCTTGGCGCCCAGCGTCCCAGTCTCGACGCCGACCAGCGCCTGTTCCAGCGGTCCGGGCACATTGTTGTCGTCGCGCGGCGAAAAATTCCAGGTGGTCGGCGCGACGATCTGATAGGCGCGGATCACGCCCTTTTCCACGCCGAGCCAATGGCCGAGCGCGCCGCGCGCCGCCTCCACCATGCCGACCGCCGCGCCCTGGACTGCGGGCGGCGGCGTCTCGCTGAAACTTTCGTTGACGCGAAGGGCGCGCGCCCAGTCTTCAGCAGCCAGGGTCACCAATGCGATCTCCATGACGCGCGCCACGACGCGGGCCAGCACATTTGTGCCGCCATCGCGGGCCAGCAACGCCTGGATCAGTTTTTGCCCCGCGACCGCCTGCCGCGCCACCGCGCCGGTTTCGGCGGGCCTGCCGTCGAGCCGCGGCGCCTTGGCGAAGGAATAGGCGTTCGGCCTGTCCATGTCGGGCAAAGTCTCGGCCCGCGCCGGATCGGCGGAAGTCTCGGCGAAATAGGAAAAACCCGTCTGTTCGCCAATGGCGCCCAGCGACAGAGAGGCGCCGGAAGGATCGACCACGCCCGCTGGAAACAGCGCGCCCGCTTCGCTGTGATAGGCCCCGAAACTCAGCAGCGGCAGGGCGCAGCGGCCGAGTTCATGCAGGCGCAGATCGCCCGCCAGCCGCAGAAAAGCGGGGAAATCGCCCTGTTGCTGCGCATAGGCGTCAAGCTGCTCCGGGGTCTCCAGCGCGGCGACCTGTTCAAGAGGCGCGCCGAACAGGGTTTTCTCGCAGAAGGCGCGGAATTCGCTCAAAATGGCGATCAGCCGCATTTTGCCGCCGAGATCGAGCGCGCGGGTGACGCCGCCGGGTTGAAAGGCCAGGGAATGCGGCCATTTTCCGGCGATCAGTCCCATGATGTGCAACAGCCTGGCGCGCGCCGGCAGCATTTCACCGGAGGCCGCGCCCTCTACCGCCTTGAACCGGGCGGCGATCTGGTCCTGGCCGGGACGCTCCGCATATTCGGCGCGGGCGAAGTCGGGCATGAAGAACAGATAGAAATGGCTGAGGTGATCGGCGAGATTCTCGGCGGCATGGGCGAGATTGGTCGCCAGCTCGCCATTGCGCGGCGGCTGCACGCCGATCAGCCCGCGCAGCGCCGCCGCCGCCGCCAGGCTCTGCGAAACCGAGCATATGCCGCAAATGCGCGGCGCAATCGTCAGGGCGTCGCCCGCCGGACGTCCCAGCAGGATCTGCTCGAAGCCGCGATAAAGCGTGGTGGCGACCCGCGCCTCGGCGACCCGGCCCGCCTCCATGTCGAGGGTCAGCTCCAGATCGCCTTCGACGCGGTTGAAGGGACCGACGATCACCCGCGTCATTTTTTCCGGCTCACTTGTGTCTCCTGGGATTTTCCACGATCCGGTCGGCCTCGGCGTTGATCCGCACCCGGCTCGGCGTCGCCGATTTCGACAAAGCCGCCAGCGTCATGAACCAGGCCTTGGGCATGTCGAGCGGCAGGCCCACGGGAATGCCGGCGATTTTGGGGGTGACATGGGTGTTGCGCGCCGCCTCGAAGCCCGGCGAGGTGCAGGAAATGCAGGCGAAGCCGGCATGAGTGCAGGAGCCGCCACCGTTCCAGGCGCGCTGGTTGCAATCGCCGATGGCCTGGGTCGCCTTGCAGCCCAAATGCTCCATCATGCAGCCGCGCTCGGACAGAACCCGCGCCGAAGCCTTGAATTCGTAAAACTCGTTGCGCGAACAGCCGTGATGCGCGAGATGACCGGCGAAAAACAAGGGCCGTCCCAGCGCGTCCAGCTCTTCGGCGCCGAGATCGCCGGCGGCCAGCGCGGCGAGCGTCTCGACGATCCAACCGGGGTGCGGCGCGCAGCCGGCGATATTGACGACGGGCAGGCCGGCTTTGGAGCGGTAATCCGGGCCCAGCGCCCCGCCGGCCTCCGACCCGTCATAATGCAGGCCGCAGGCGTCGGTGGGGTCGGAGTCGGCGGCGGGAATGCCGCCATAGGCGGCGCAGGTTCCAACCGCGACGCAATAGTCAGCCTTGGCGGCGAGGCTGCGGCTGAGATCGAGCAGGGTTTTGGTCGTGCCCGACAGGCGGTTGAAGCGACCGGTGCCATGCGGGCCTCTGAGGATCGAGCCCTCGACGCAGAGAATATCCAGCCTTTGCGCGCCGCTTTCGATGCGGTCGAGAATCGCCAAAACCTCGTCGCCGGTCTCCTCGCTGACGCTGGGATGCCAAAGCAGGTCGACGCCGAAAGCCTGCAACTCGGCGAACAGTCCGGCGGCGCCGGATTCGAGCGCGGCCATGGTGCAGCCGCCGCAGGAGCCGGCCTGCAACCACAACAGGGTCTTGCGCTCTTGGGTCATGCGGCCAATGTCGCCGCATTCGCCGCGAATTTCAATGGGCTCGCGCTGGCGCCGCGCGCTTCGCCTATTTCCAGATCGCCATCGCCGATTCGCGCGCCTTTTGTTCGCGGCCTGATCCGAATTTCCCATTTCTGGCGCTTAATCAAAGATTAATGGCATGTTTTCGTTAACCCGCATGAATTTCGCGCGCGTTTTTCATGCGATAGCCGATTCGCGCATGGTTCGTTCCCGTTTCACCCGGATTTTCCCATTCCGATACGGCGCGCGCGCCAGGGCGAAAAAGACTTTTTTCATATTCTCCAACGCGCTGACGCCAATCTCCGATTCGCGCATGGTTTGTTCGCGCTCCGATCCGTCTTTCCCGATCTGGCGCCGGCGCCTCCCGCACCGCTTTAACTTCGGCTTAACCCCGGCCCGATGCTTGCAACCTTTTGCCATCGGGGCCAGTTATGGCAAGTCAGGAGGCGGCATGGACGCGGAAATTCCCTTTGGCGAGAGCTTCTATTTCAATCTTCCGGCGGATTTTTACGCGCCGGCGGAGCCCTCTCCGGCCCCGGCGCCGCAATGGGTCGCCTATAACCACGACCTCGCCCGCGCCCTCGGCCTGCCCGAAGGCGCCGACACGCCTGAACTGCTGGCCCTGCTTTCGGGCGGCGAGCCGCCAAAAAACCGCAAGAATATCGCGCTGGCCTATTCCGGCCACCAATTCGGCCAGTGGAACCCGTCCATGGGCGATGGCCGCGCGGCGATTGTCGGCGAAATCGTCGCGCCGGACGGATTGGCCTATGACGTTCATCTGAAGGGGTCGGGCCCCACGCCTTTCGCCCGACGCGGCGACGGACGCGCCACGCTGTCGGCCATGCTGCGCGAATATATCGTCTCCGAGGCTATGGCGGGCTTGGGCATTCCCACCACCCGTTCGCTGGCGGTGACCGCCACCGGCGGCCAGGTCTATCGCGACACGATCCATCATGGCGCGGTGCTGACCCGCATCGCCCGCAGCCATATCCGCGTCGGCACCTTTCAATTCGCCGCCGGCCGCGACGCCGCCGAGGACAAGGGGCCCATCATGGTGCGGGCCTTGGCCGACGCCGCCATCCGCCGCCACGACCCCGAACTGGCGACGGAGGAAAACCCCTATCTGGCCTTCTATCGCGCCGTCGTGGCGCGGCAGGCGAAACTGATCGCCCAATGGATGGCGGTCGGCTTCATCCATGGCGTGATGAACAGCGACAATATGGCGGTGTCAGGCGAGACCATAGATTTCGGCCCCTGCGCCTTCATGGATGATTTCGACCGTCGCCGGGTCTATTCCTCCATCGACGGCTCCGGCCGCTATGCGTACAACCGCCAGCCGGGCATGGCGCAATGGAATCTGGCGCGGCTGGCGGAGACCTTGCTGCCGCTGTTCGACGCCGATGACGCGACGGCCCTGCGTCTGGCGCAGCAGGCGATGGAGAACTTCCAGCCGCTTTATGGCGCGGCGCTGGCCCGGGAGCTGGAGGACAAGCTCGGATTGATGGCCAACGATCCGGACAATGAGCCGGTCATCGCCGCGCTGTGGACCGCGCTGGAGGCGACCAAGGCCGATTTCACCAATTTCTTCCTGCGTCTGAGCGATCTGGCCGCAGGCGCCGACGAGCAACGCTTCTGGGACCTTTGCGGCGCGCAGGGGCGTCTGGAAACGCAGGCCTTCCTCGGTCTCTGGCGCGCGGCTCTGGGCAAAGGCGACCCACAGGCGGCGCTTGCCGCGATGCGCGCAAAAAATCCAAAACTCATCGCCCGCAACCATCGCGTCGAGCAGGCGCTGGCCGCCGCGCGTCAGGGCGACATGGGGCCTTTCAACCGGCTCTGCGCCGCCTTGAAAAACCCGTTCCAGCTCAATCCGGGCGACGAGGACTTGCAGTCGCCGCCGCAGCCCGAGGAAATCGTGCGCGAGACTTTTTGCGGAACCTGAAAAATCTGGCCAAAATCCTTGGCCAAAATCCTTGGCAAAGCTGCATCCGCGCCAACCCGACAGCAAAAATTAACGCTTCTTTCACGCTCCCGGCGCAAACATTCTGCTGATCTCGCGGCATGAACCGAAGCCGCGCCAGCCGGTGAGCCGAGGCGATGAAATTTCGCGAATTCGAACATGATTTCCTGCCGCACATCGTGATTCCGCTGCTGGGCGGCTTGTTCGTGCTGGCCATGCTGCACTCCCAGGCCCATGCGGAAATCACCGACAAGGGCGCCAATAGTTTCATTGTCAGCGCCGCCGACGGCTATGGCGTCAACGAATGCATCAAGACTGGCGAGGAATGCGCCAGAATCGTCGCTGACGCCTGGTGCGAGGCCCATGGCCACGCCGCCGCCAAGGCCTTCGGTCGCGCCAATGAAGTGACCGGCGCGATTCGCGTCACCGCTCTGCGCGAAACGCCCAGCCGAACCATCGGCGAGGACGACGTTTTCATCAGCTGCGGGGAATAAGACCGTCGCGCCCCGGAAAGGGCCGGCGGCCTTGTCGCGTCCGGTCTATTCCAGATCGAGCGCCTGATAGGTCGCGTTCTGGTCGAGCTGCATGCCCCAAACCCGGTGCGCCGCCTGATGTTCGCTGGCGCTGAGACTGACCGGGACGCCCAGGCCGATATCGAGGCCGTGCAGACCTTCGAGACCGGCGACAATGGATTCCGCGTCGATCGGCGCCGCGGCGCGCTTCAAGCCCTCGATCAGGATCTTGGCGTTGATGTAGGATTCGAACGACACGTAATCGGCGTGTTCGCCCGGGAAATATTTGCCCAGCGCCGTGCGATATTCCAGCGCCAGCGAGGAATAACCCGCCGGGTCTGGCGTGACCTGGGTGACGATCACATCCTTGGCGAAAGCCGGCCCGAGAAGTTTCAGTTCGTCCGCCAGATTATTGGCGCCGACCGCCGAAACATTGGTGAAGATCATGTCGGGATAAAGCTCGCGCGCCTTTTCGATGAATTTGGCGGCCGCGCGATAGGTGGCGACCATGATCACCGCCTTGACGCCGGGCTGACTGCTTTTCACCGTCACGGTCTTTTCGCGCTCGCGATAGACAGTCCTGGTCGCCGGCTTGGCCGGAGCGCCCGCCGCCGCGTCGCCCGTCGCCGCGGCGACGGGAACCGCCACGGCGACCCGCTCGCGTATTTTCTTGGTCGATGACGTGACAATGTCGTGGTTCTTGTGCAACTCGGCGATGGCGCCGGCCACGTCGATGGAGTTGCGCGCGTAGCGCAGCCGCAGCACCAAACGCCCGTCGTCCTCGTTCATGGCGCGCAAGGCCTTTTCCACGCCGATAAAGCCCGCGTCGCCAAAGGCGTCGTCCTGGGTGAAGACAGCGATTTGCGAGGGGTGCAGCCGCCGCACGCGCACGAGATAGCGGGCGATGGCCTCGGTTTCCTCGGCGTAGGAGGCCCGATAGTTGAAGACATAGCGGTCCGGCGGCTCCTTGCGCAGCGCCGGCGCGCCGGAATAGGCGCCGAAGAACACCAGCTTGTGTTCGAGCACGTAAGGCAGGATCGCCGCCGAAGTGGCCGAGCCGAAATTGCTGAGAAAGCCAATGACCTTGTCTTTTTCGAACAGCGTTTTGGCGATGTCGGGCGTGCGCGCGGGATCGTAGCCATCGTCGGCGGCGACCAGGCGCAGCGGATGGCCGGCGACGCCGCCAGCGTCATTGGCGACGGCGAAGGCGGTCGAGGCGCCCAGGCGCAATTCGGCGCCGAAATCCTTGTTGGGACCGCTCAGCGGCGCGATCATGCCGAAACGCAGGGCGTCTTCCTCGCGCCCCGCCGCCTTGGCCAGGCCGCCGAAGGGCACGGCGCCCGACGGACGGGCCGGCGCATCGGCCGCCTGGGCCAGTTTGGGCCGATCCATTTTTGGCGAGTCTTGCGCCATGCGCTCGGACAGCGTCTGGCGCGCCGCGAGACAATCCTGGGGATGGAGGTCGCAGACTTCGCCGTGCGCCCCGGCGGCGATCGACGCCACGCTCTGCGCTTGAGCCGAGCTGGCGCCAACCAGAGCGGCGAACAGAAACAGCAGCGCGCCCGCACGGCGCGGCGCCAGCGTGTTGAAGAAAATATTATTCGCCCTTACGCGGCGTGACTGAAAACTCAGACGCGACGCGCGACCAAACAGATCGCGGATCATGAACCACCCATCCCATTTTTATTATTTTTTTAAGAAACAAAACTTTTTACGCTGGGTCAATGGAATTATCGTTTTGTTAACAAATAGCAAACGGATGGTTAACCCAATGCAACCGCAAGGCGGGAGACGCGCCAGCGGTTTCGTCCGCGCCGGATCGCCCCTGGATCAATTGCCGATAAAATCCCCACATTTGGGCGGGGCCTCGGCGCCCAGGGCTGGAGCGCGACGGTCGATGTCGAGTTTTTCGGCGAGCCTTCGATCAGCTTGTCTGTATAGACCATGTAAACCAGAACGTTGCGCTTGGCGTCGCAGCCGCGCACGATCTGCATCTTCTTGAACAACAGCGAGCGGCCCTCGCGGAACACGACATCGCCCTGGGCGGATTTGCCGCTGAACTTGATCGGTCCATATTGCCGGCAAGCCAGCGAGACGTCGGAGGTCTGCTCGGCGACGCCGAACATGCCGGCGACGCCGCCCTTTTCGGGAACCGTGTAATAACAGGCCACGCCCGCCACCAGAGGATCGTCGATGGCGTAAGTCGCCAGCTTGTCATTAGGCGTCAGCAGTTTGAACACTGTGGACTTGCGGAAGATAAGGTCCGGACCGTCATCGGCGCGGGCGCCCGCCGACAGGCCAGCGAAAGCCAAGGCGCAGGCGAGAATTTTGATCGATGCAGACTTCATGTCCAAAGCTCCCAAAAGCCAAGCTTATATGGGACGGCGCCGCCCCATATAAAAGCCCCCGTTTTTTTTGCGCTGGGATTGTGACAATGCGATTGCGCCGGCAAAAACCTCTCAGCGCCTTTCGCGCCGGTGCAAGAAAGCGAGGCGCTCGAACATGTGCACGTCCTGCTCATTCTTGAGCAGCGCGCCATGCAGGGGCGGAATCAGTTTCGACTGGTCGGATTCGCGCAATTGCTCGGGGGTGATGTCCTCGACCAGCAGCAGCTTGAGCCAGTCCAGCAGTTCCGAGGTCGAGGGCTTCTTCTTCAGACCGGGAACCTCGCGCATCTGGAAGAACAGTCGCAACGCCTCCTCGACCAGCTTTTTCTTCAGATCGGGGAAATGCGCGGCGACAATGGCCTCCATGGTCTCCCGGTCCGGAAATTGGATGTAATGGAAGAAGCAGCGGCGCAGGAAGGCGTCGGGCAGCTCCTTCTCATTATTGGAAGTGATGATCACCATCGGACGGCGCTTGGCGCGAATCGTTTCGCCGGTCTCATAGACATGGAATTCCATGCGATCGAGTTCGAGCAGCAGGTCGTTGGGAAATTCGATGTCGGCCTTGTCGATCTCGTCGATCAGCAGCACCGCGCGCTCTTCCGCCGCGAAGGCCTCCCAGAGCTTGCCGCGCTTGATGTAATGGCCGATGTCGCCGACTTTGGCGTCGCCGAGCTGCGAATCGCGCAGGCGCGACACGGCGTCATATTCATAGAGTCCCTGCTGGGCCTTGGTGGTGGATTTGATATGCCAGGTCAGCAGCCGCGCCCCCAGGCTCGCCGCCACCTCCTCGGCCAGCACCGTCTTGCCCGTGCCCGGCTCGCCCTTGACCAGCAGCGGCCGCTCCAGCGCCAGCGCGGCGTTGACCGCGACCCGAAGGTCGCGTGTGACAATATAATTTCGCGAAGATTGAAAGCTCATCCGTCCTCCGTCGCTCGCCACAGGCCTTCCCGTCGCCAAAGGCGCGCCCGCCCAGAAGCCCTCCCGCCAATGTGGCGCCGCCACAGCAAGGGAGCAAGCGAGTCGAATCGCTCTTCGATCATGCGTTTATTGATGAAATCTAAATGCGCGCGCCGCCCCGCCCTCCTGTTTTGGCACGGCTTTCATCGCTCGCGCGGCTGCTGCGCCGCTTTTTATGATGCAGTGCATTTAAAAATTGTGACATTTGCGCAACTGCCGCCTACGGAATGACACAAACGGGTCTGGAAACGGCCATTCGGCCTTCTACCCGTCGGAGGCTTCGACTATGGTGAAGATCTCGGATGCTCCTGGAAGCGCTAAACGCGGCTCAGCCGAAAGCAACCGGGAGAACATGAACTTTTAGGCAAACACCTGAAGCCCTCGGGAGGGGTATTCAAAATGAACATTAAGGCTAAACTCGTTGGCGCCGCCATGGGCGCTCTCGGCATGGTCGCCGTCACCGGCGCCGCCCAGGCTACCTCGATCCTCACGCCCGGCGTGTCCACGGGTCTCGCCCTCGGCGCCCCGCTGCCGGAAGGCGTCTATGACATCACCATCCTGACCTATGGCGTGCGCGGCAACACCGACGTGACCGCTGCGGTTCCGGCCTGGTTGATCTGGTCGACCCCCTGGACCATCCTCGGCGGCCGCGTGATCCTCGACACCACCGTCGCAGGTCCGGCCATCCTCGTCGGTGTCCATGGTGGCGCCGGCAGCGCCCGCGGCTTTGGTAACTCGCTCCTCGACGCCCAGGTCAAGTGGAACTTCGGCAACGGCTTCAACGCCGGCATCCAGGAAGGCGTCTATCTGCCCTCCACCACCACCGGCATCGGTGAAGGCGCGGCTTCCTTCCAGCAGGTTGTCGCCTTCTCCTATTTGAAGGACGGTTATGACCTCAGCGCCACCTTGATCTACGGCAGCAGCAGCAGCTGGAACCACGGCGGCGCGTACAACCCGGCTTGGTTCAACTACGATCTGACCGCCACCAAGAAGATCGGCAAGTGGGAAGTCGGCCTGATTGGCTTCGGTTCGACCGACCTGACCGCGACTAAGGTTGGCACCGGCAGCGTCACCTATAGCCAGTTCGCGCTTGGCGCCTTGGTCGGCTATTCCTTCGGCGGCCTCGAAGTGCAGTTGAAGTACAGCCACGACCTGGTTCAGACCGGCTACGGCAAGGAAGACTCGCGCATTTGGGCGAACTTCATCGTTCCGCTGTGGAACCCGGAAGCCCCCAAGGCTGTCGCCGCCAAGTACTGAGGTCTTGACCTCAAGGGTTTAGCTTTCAGCTGATCCAATCGCCGACGATGGTTCGCCATCGTCGGCTTTTTTTTGCCGTGACGGCCGTAACAGGACATGGCACTCTCGATCCATGCTGATCCAGTTCTTCACCGCGCTGCGCGAGGCGCAGCTTCCGGTCTCGTTGCGCGAATATCTCACCCTGTGCCAGGCGTTGGCCGCCGATCTCGCCGACAAGTCGGTCGAGGATTTTTATTTCCTCGCCCGCGCGACCCTGGTGAAGGACGAGCGCAACATCGACAAGTTCGACCGCGTGTTCGGCGCGGTGTTCAAGGGGTTGGACAGCGCCGCTGACCTGACGCAATCAGCCGAAATTCCCGCCGACTGGCTGAAAAAACTGGCGGAAAAATTCCTCACCGAGGACGAAAAGGCGCAAATCGAGGCGCTGGGCTGGGACAAGCTCATGGAGACGCTGAAAAAACGCCTCGAAGAACAGAAAGAGCGCCACCAGGGCGGCAATAAGTGGATCGGAACGGCGGGAACCTCGCCCTTCGGCGCCTATGGCTATCATCCCGAGGGGATTCGCATCGGCCAGGACGGCAACCGCAATTTCCGTGCGGTCAAAGTCTGGGACAAGCGCGAATTCAAGGATTTGGACGGCGACGAGACCCTCGGACCGCGCAACATGAAGCTGGCGTTGCGCCGCCTGCGCAAGCTCGCGCGCAGCGGCGCGGCTGAGGAGCTCGATCTCGATGGCACCATCAACGCCACGGCGCGCCAGGGTTTTCTCGACCTGCGCCTGCGGCCCGAGCGGCGCAACGCCGTCAAGGTGCTGCTGCTGCTCGATATTGGCGGCTCAATGGACTGGCATGTGGCTCAGGTCGAGCAGCTGTTCGCCGCCGCCCGCAGCGAATTCAAGCATCTCGAACATTATTATTTCCACAATTGCCTCTATGAGGGCGTGTGGAAAAGCAATCAGCGCCGTCATGCCGAGCGCCTGTCCACCTGGGACCTGCTGCACACCTTTCCCCATGATTACAAACTGATCCTGGTCGGCGACGCCGCCATGAGTCCTTATGAAATCCTCATGGAGGGCGGCTCGGTCGAGCATCACAACGAGGAGGCGGGAAAAGTCTGGCTGGAGCGGACGTTGACCTGCTGGCCTCATGCGGTCTGGCTCAATCCGACGCCCAAATCGCATTGGACCTATACCCAGTCGATCGGCATGATCCAACAGATCATGGAGAATCGCATGTATCCGCTGACGCTCGAAGGCCTTGAGGCGGCGATGCGGGAATTGACGCGATAGAGGCGCGGCCCGGGCCGCGCCTCTATCTATTTATTTTTTCTCGGCGGGCGCGGCTTCCGCCTTCTTCAGCTCGACGCTGGCGGCGAAATATTCGAGGAAATCCTTGGGACAAATCTCCACGGCCTGGCGGAAATAGGGCGTGGCCTCGTCCCTGCTCTTGTCCAGCACCCGCGCCTCGCCGAGATAAAGCTGCGCCTCGCATTTTTCACCGGGCGCCTTGGCGGCGGCGAGCGCATCGGCCTCGGCGATGTCCCCGAGATAATGCCGCGCCAGCGGCCAGGGCCAGGAGACCGCGTCCGCCTTGGGCAATTCGCCCTTCAACTTCGCCTTTGCCGCAGCGTCGCCGCCCTCGGCGAGAAACAGCCAAAGGGCCGCATAGGCGTCGGCAGGCGCCAGAGCCAACGCCTGCTTGAAATCGGCGGCGGCCTTGGCCTTGTCGCCAAGGGCCATGCCCGCGACGCCGCGCCCCATCAGCGCGATCGAATTCTTCGGCGCCAGTTCGACCGCCTTGTCGAAATCGGCCAGGGCCTTTTGCGCGTCGCCTTTGGCGAGCCAGGCGTTGCCGCGATTGGCCAGATAGGAAACGCTATGGCTGTCGAGCGCGACCGCCTTGTCGTAATCGGCGAGCGCCTTGTCGGTCTCGCCCCGGGACAGCAGCAGATTGGCGCGATCGGTGAAAATCGCGGCGCTATCGGCGCCAAGCTCCACCGCCTTATCGTAATCGGTCAGCGCCAGATCCGGTTCGTGACGCTTCTGGCGAATTTCGGCGCGATACTGATAGGCCACCGCGCTCTGCGGATCGAGCTTGGCCGCGACATCGCAATCGGACAAGGCCTTGTCGTTCTGGCCCAGTTGGAAATAACCGACGCAACGATTCGCATAGACGGCGGCGGCCTCCTTGCCCTGCCAATTGCCAGAATCGATCAGGTCGGTGCAGGCGGCGACACGCTTTTCGGGCTGCGCCGAAGACTCTCCATTGCCGCAGATCCGCGCGGCGTCCTTGCCCCGCCCCTTGGTCGGCGTCGGCATTTTGATCGAGGGCGCGACGCTCCCGACCCCACCCCCGACCGGCGGCGGCGTCATCGTCATCGGGTCGGTCAGCGTGGGCGGCGCATATTGCGCCACCGCGGCGCCGGCGCCCAAACCAACGGCCAAGCCAGCGCCCAAGGCCAGCGTCCAAATCGACGATTTCATCTCATCCCCCCGCATGTGCCGCCGGCGGCGCCCAGGCGCCTGTTCTCCGCGTCTGCGTTAACCGATCCGGCCCGCGAACTAAAGACGAAACTTTACGGCGGCGATATGGCTGCCCTGTGTTTTCCACGGGGGCGCGGCCGCAGGCTCCGGGCGCGGCGATCCACGCGGTTTCAGTCGGCGCGTTTCGCCGTCTTGCCGCAAAGCGGATAGGCCGCCTCCAGCGATTCGCCCGGCTTGATCAGCTCGCGCAAATCGACATCGTCATAGACTTTGAAAAATTCCTCCTTCTCGCTCAGCGACAGATAGAGATCGACGCGCACCGGACCCGGCGGCGGATCGATGCGCCGGCAGGGTTCGGCGGTGAGCGACAGCCGCCCCTTGTGATGCTCGCCCGCCGCCTTGGCCGCGCTCCCCCGCGCCTGGATTTCGCGCAGGCGCGCGGCGTCGGCGGCGCTGAGGCGCAAAACGGCGAAATGAGTTCCGCTCAGGGCCTCGCCCGCCAGAACGCTCGGCGGGCTGGACGATTCCTGCGCGATCAGGTCGAACGCCGTTTCCTTTTCATCGGCTTCGCCCTCGTGACTGACAATTTTGAGGTGGATGTGCCCTGGCGGGACCTCCAGCCAATCCGGCGCGCGCACGGCGCCTCTTATCCCCTGGGGATCGACCGTCAACAGATCGACCTTGCGCAGCCGCCACATGGCGGAAACCGGCACATGCCAGCAGCCGCCAAGCAGAAGCAGCAAGGCCCCGAGGGCGACGGGGCGAAACATATTTTTCATGAAAATCACCATGTTAACTTCTTATTTTTTCATGTTTGACATTAAATTTTTCGTGTGTCAATATATGTCTGTCGCAAATCGAGACCCCAGACGATGTCGCCACGCCGCTCCCGACCGTTGCTTCTCATCCTTGCCGTTTTAGCGCCGCTCGCCGGTTGCGGCCCGGCTTCAGCGCTGTTGCACAACCCCAAAAACCTGCCCTGCCTGCCTGAAGACTGCGCCATCCGCTACGAGCCGGGCGCGGAAAAACTCGCCGCCGAAGTGGGCAAAACTTTGGCGCGCGACCGGTCGCGAATCGAAGCTTTCCAGGGCAGGCCCTTTGGCGCGCCAGTAACCGTGGTCGCCTATGCCGACGAGGCCCATTACGCCCAAGCCAATGGGCGCGGCAGCACGAAGCCGAGCGGCGTGACTTTTAATGACCGCGTGTCGCTGTCTCCTCGCCTGGCGGGCTCCGCGCCGGAAGAGGTCGAAATCTATTTGACCCATGAGCTGTCGCACGCCCATATGTTCAGCCACCTTTCAGTCTTGAGCGCGTTGAGCGTTCCCGCTTGGTTTACCGAGGGTCTGGCGGTGGCGGCGTCTGGAGGCGGCGGCGCGCAAAAAGTCCCGCCGGCGGAAGCGCGCGCCGCCATTCGCGCGGGCCAGACCATCGAGACGCCTGGCCAGGCCGGCCTTTTCGGCCAGTTCAGCCTGCCCGCCGCAAAATACTGGTCCGACCCCGATCCCTATCGCACCGCCCATATGGCCTACCGCCAGGCCGGGATGTTCGTCGATTATCTGCGCGACAAGGACCGCGCCGCCTTCGCGCGCCTGCTGAACTCGCTCTTCGCCGGCGAAAAATTCGGCGCGGCCTTCGAGCGCGCCTATGGAACGACGGTCGCCGTGCAATGGCGGGATTTTGTCCAACAAATTGCCGAGGAGAAAAAATCATGAGCGAGGATATCGATAGCCCCCTTCCCGCCGGACCGGCGCCCTCGATCATCGCCCAGCTCTTGCGCAAGAAGATCGGCTGGCTATGCCAACTGATCCGCTTCGCCGCCATCGTCTGGTCGGGCTGGATTCTCTATCTCGTCGTCAATTTCTGGGGCGACCGCTCCAGGGCCACCCTCGCCTATGGCCGAATTTCCGGGGCCGAGCCCGCGCCTTTGGCCGATTTCAATTATTTTGCCGCCTTCGGCCTGGAATTGGCGGCCTGGGCCTTGACCGCCGCTGTCGCGCTAACGCTTTGGCGGCTGTTTTCGCGCTATCTCCAAGGCGAAATCTTCACGGTTTCGGCGGCGGTGGATTTGCGCCGCCTCGCCGCGGTCGGCGCGGCCACCCTGATTTTTTCGGTGGCGCAACGACCTGCGGTTTTCCACCTGATGACCGCCGGCCGCGACACGGCCGGGCGCCACATGCCATTCTTCCAGCCCAACGATCTGCTCGATGCGATCTTCGTGACCTTCCTGTTCTCGCTGGCTTATATATTCAAGACCGCGGCGGAGCTCGCCGACGAACATGCGCAGATCGTGTGACCCATGCCCATCATCGTCAATCTCGACGTCATGCTCGCCAAGCGCAAGATTCGCTCGCGCGATCTCGCCGCGCGCATCGGCATCGCGGAACAAAATCTGTCGCTGCTGAAATCCGGCAAGGTCAAGGGCGTGCGTTTCGACACGCTGGAGAAAATCTGCGCCGAGCTGGACTGCCAGCCCGGCGACCTCCTGGAATATCGACCGGAAACGGCCGGTGAATAGCAGCGCTGCGTTTTTCTCCCTTGGCGCGACCGCATGAAAAAATGCTAGTCTGGAACCCGTTCGGTGAACTCCGGTTCACCGAACGGGTTCTATCTTTCTGCATTTACGCGTTTTCTTGACGCGAACCGGCAGCCACTTCGCTTGAAAACGCTACAGGCATGCATCGTCTCTTCCTGCTCCGCCACGCCGAGGCCATCCCGACCGGCCGGAACCGCGACCATGAGCGCCCGCTGACCCATGCCGGGCGCGAGGCCGCCGCCCATGTCGGCGGCGCTTTGGCGGTGCGCGGCGAAAGCGTCGATCTGGCGCTTTGCTCCAGTTCGGCGCGCACTCAGGAGACCTTGGAGCTGGCGCTCGGCGCCAGCGGCGCGGCGCCTGAAATTCGCATGGAGCCGGCGATCTATCAGGCCGAGCGCGGCGAGCTGATGGCGCTGCTGCGCGATCTCCCGGAAAGCGCCAGTTCGGTGCTGCTGGTTGGCCATAACCCCGCCATAGCCGAATTCGCCGCGCTGTTTGGCGGTTCGGGCGATCCCGAAGCGCTGGACCGGCTGCATCGCTTCTATCCGCCCGCCGCCCTGGCGATTTTCGATGTGGAGGCGCCCTGGCGGGATTTGCGCTGGGGCGGCGGAATTTTGCGCGCCTATCTGACCTGATCCTGTTTTTTCCGGCGGCGACGCTTATGTTGAGCGGATGAAGCGGAGCCGGCCTTGTCCTTTTTCGAATCGCTGATCGCGGAAACACGCAACAGCGCCGCCAATCTCGCGGAGCTCGCGCGCGGCGGAAAAAACCTGCGGCTCGGTGTCACCGGCCTGTCGCGGGCGGGAAAGACCGTGTTCATCACCGCGCTCGCCCGCCAGCTCACCTTGCTCGGCAAGACCGAAAAAAACGCCCTGCCCGCCTTTCGCGTCGCCGAGGAGGGGCGGATCGTCGGCGGACGGCTGGAGCCGCAGCCCGACGATCATGTGCCGCGCTTCGCCTATGAGGACCATCTCGCCGCCCTGACCGGGCCGGAGCGCCATTGGCCGCAATCGACGCGTCAGATTTCGCAACTGCGGCTGCGGCTCGATTTCGAACGCCGCGAAGGCTTTTTCGCGGGCCCGGCGGCGCTGACCATCGACATTGTCGATTATCCCGGTGAATGGCTGCTCGACCTGCCGCTGCTGGACAAAACTTATGCGACCTGGTCGCGCGAGACCTTCGAGGCCAGCGCTTCCGCCGCCCGCGCGCCTTTCGCGGCGGAGTGGCGCGGCTTCGCCCTGACGCTGGCGCCCGCTGGCCCCGAGGACGAAGGCGTCGCGCGCAAGGCGGCGGAAAAATTCACCGCCTATTTGCGCGCCGCGCGCGGCGATGCTTACGCCCTCTCCACCCTGCCGCCAGGACGTTTTTTGATGCCGGGGGATCTCGAGGGCTCGCCGGCTCTGACCTTCGCGCCGCTGCCTCTGCCCGACGATTTCATCGCCGAACCGGGGACGTTGGCGGCGATGATGGAGCGCCGCTACGAGGCCTATAAGGCGCATGTGGTCAAACCGTTCTTTCGCGATCATTTCGCCCGGCTCGACCGGCAGATCGTGCTGGTGGACGCGCTCTCCGCGCTCAATTCGGGGCCAGAGGCGATGCGCGACCTGCAACGCGGCCTGAACGAAGTGCTCGCCGCTTTTCGCGTCGGCCGAAACAACGTGCTGAACACGCTGTTCCGCCCGCGCATCGACAAAATTCTGGTCGCCGCGACCAAGGCCGATCATCTGCATCATCTGAGTCACGACCGGCTCGAAGCGATTCTCCGTGTTCTGACCGAGCGCGCCATAGCGCGTTCGCAAGTCTCGGCGCCGAGGTCGATGTCATCGCGCTCTCCGCCGTGCGCGCCACCCGGGAGGCCGCCGTGCGTCAGGGGCGCGACACGCTCGACGCCATTGTCGGCACGCCCCTGGCCGGCGAAACCCTCGATGGCCAGAGCTTTGACGGCGAGACCGAAGCAGCCGTTTTCCCAGGACAATTGCCGGTCAACGCCAAGCAGGTTTTTCGCGGCGACGCGCTGGCGCGCCCGGAGCATGAGGCTGATTATCGCTTCCTGCGCTTCCGCCCGCCTGTGGTCGGCGAGAATGCGCCGGCGCCGCAGATCCGGCTCGACCGCGCCTGCCAATTCCTGTTCGGAGACCGGCTGAAATGAGCGAGACGCCAAAACCGCGCCCGCGCGCCTTCCGGCTGGACCGGGCGGAAAATCTCGAACTCGAGCCCGCGCCGGATTTTTACGCGCAAGAGGTCGCCTGTGGCGACATCGCCGATCCCGCCGAGCGCGCCGCCGAGGCGGCGCAAAGCGTCGGTTTTTTCCCCGGCCGGCGCGTCTGGTCCTGGGGCGGCCTTTTGGGCGCGGCGCTGGGCGCGCTGGCGAGCTTCGCCTTCGGCCTCTGGCTCGACGCGCTGGTGGAAGAGCTGTTCGCCAAATCGGCGGCGCTGGGCTGGATCGGCGTCGGCCTGGCGGCGCTGGCGTTGTTGGCCATTGTCGCTCTTGTCGCAAGAGAAATCGTGGCGATTTACCGCCAGCGCGCCATCGCCCGGCTGCATCGAGCGCTGGCTCTGGCCCATGAGGCCGACGACGGCGCGGCGGCGAAGGAAAAAATCGCCGAGCTGGCGGCGCTTTATGCGCATAAGCCGGAAACCGCCGGGGCGCGGCGCCGCCTGGACGAGCTGAGCGCGGAAATCATCGACGGCAAGGCGCGCGTGGAAATCGCCGAGAAAGCCTTGATGCCGGCGCTGGACGCCGCCGCGCGCCGCGAAACCGCCCAGGCCGCGCGCAATGTCTCGTTGGTGGCGACGCTCGCCCCGCGCGCGGTGTTCGATGTGATTTTCGTCGCGGCCCAGGCTCTGCGCCTGATCCGCCGCATCGCGGAAATCTATGGCGGGCGTCCCGGCCTGCTCGGCGCCTTCCGGCTCGCCCGCGCCGTCGGCGCCCATCTGGCGCTGACCGGAACCATGGCTCTCGGCGACAGTCTGGTCCAGCAGGTCGTCGGCCATGGCGTGGCGGCGCGCATCTCGGCGCGGCTCGGCGAGGGCGTGCTCAATGGCTTGCTGACCGCGCGCATCGGCATTTCCGCCATGGCGGTGTGCCGGCCCATGCCGTTTTACGCGGAAAAGCCGCCTGGAATCGCCGATGTCGCGCCCTTCCTGATCGGCGGCGACAAGCCGGACAAGAGTTAGCCCTGACTTTCGGGCAGCTCCAGCACCAGGCCGTCCAGCGCCTCGGTGATTTTGATCTGGCAGCACAGCCGCGAGGTCGGCCGGGGCTCGACGGCGAAATCGAGCATGTCGCTCTCCATCGGCTCGGCCTTGGGCAATTTGTCGAACCATTCCGGCGCGACATAGACATGGCAGGTGGCGCAGGCGCAGGCGCCGCCGCATTCGGCGAGAATTTCATCGACGCCGGCGTTGCGCGCGACTTCCATCGCCGTCTGGCCCGGCTGGGCCTCCAGCTCGCGTTTCTCTCCGGAAGCGTTGACGAAGACAATCTTGACCATGATTTTTCCCGATTTCGCGATGTTTCGCAATTCAGCCTGCGGGCGCCTGAAATTTGTGCCGTTTTAGACGGGATTGGCGGAGACCGCCAGTTCCGCCACGCAAAAAATCAGTCACCGCCCGGCCCCGCCAGCAGCGAGCAGGCGGCGGCGACCGCCTCCGGCTTCTCGCCCGCCTCCGCGGCGAATTGCAGCAGCAGCGCTTCGTCGGAGGCCAGATAGGCCATCACGCCCTCAAGGAACCCCGGCTGCGCCGCCGCGGCGCGCAAATGCCCGAGATCGAGGCCGGAAAGCGCGACGAAGCGCGACAGGCGCTCATCGTCCGCCGCGAAAAAGCCGAGCGCGGCGACAGCCATGTCCTCCGCCGATTGACGATTGAGCCTGGGGGGACGGGGCGCTCCGAGAACCACGATTTTTCCTGCCGTTCTATGGATTTGAATAAATTCCTAGCGCCAAACTTGGCAAATTTTCAATTCGTAAATTTCTATCCCTTAGCTTGTCCGCGGGTTTCTCGGATCGGGCCAGCCCCGAAGCGGAACGAATATGGCGAAAAAAGTCCTCATCGTTGAAGACAACGAGTTGAATATGAAGCTCTTCAACGATCTGCTGGAAGCCCATGGCTACCAGACGATCCAGACCAAGAACGGCGTTGAGGCCGTGTCGCTGGCGCGCGGCCATATGCCCAATCTCATCCTGATGGACATTCAACTGCCCGAAGTGTCCGGCCTCCAGGTCACGCAATGGCTCAAGGACGATCCCGCCCTGGCCCATATTCCCGTGGTGGCGATCACCGCTTTCGCCATGAAGGGCGACGAGGAAAAAATCCTCCAGGGCGGCTGCGAGGCCTATCTGTCCAAGCCGATCTCGGTGGTCAAGTTTCTCGAAACCGTGCGCAAATTCATCGGGGATTGAAAATAATGCTCTCCGGTCAAACAAGAAGAAGGGCCTAACGTCATGACCGCGCGCATTCTTGTCGTCGACGACGTCATTCCCAACATCAAGCTGCTCGAAGCCCGGCTGACCGCCGAATATTTCGACGTGGTCACCGCCACCAACGGCTATGAGGCGTTGAAAATCTGCGAGCGCGGCGATTGCGATCTGGTGCTGCTCGACGTGATGATGCCGGGCATGGACGGGTTCGAGGTCTGCCGCAAGCTCAAGAGCAATCCGGCGACCCTGCATCTGCCTGTCGTCATGGTCACCGCGCTCGATCAGGTCTCCGACCGCGTCAAGGGGCTGGACGCCGGCGCCGACGACTTCCTCACCAAGCCCATCGACGAAATCGCCCTGCTGGCCCGCGTGCGCTCGCTGGCAAGGCTGAAATCGGCGATCGACGAATTGCGCAACCGCGCCGAAACCTCGGTCAATCTTGGCGTCACCGGCGCGGTCCGCCACAGGCTCGACGAAGGCCTCGGCGGCAAGATTCTCGTCGTGGACGACCGCGCCAATTCCAACGAAAAAGTCACCGCCGCGCTGCGCGACCGCTATGAGGTGGAAACCGAAGGCGACGCCGCCGAAGCGTTGTTTCGCGCCGCCGAAACCCCTTACGAACTGATCATCGTCAGCCTGGGTCTCGCCGATTACGACGGTTTGCGGCTGTGCAGCCAGTTGCGCTCGCTCGACCGCACCCGCCACACGCCGCTGCTGCTGCTGGCCGATCTGGAAGACCGCCAGCGCGTGCTGCGCGGCCTCGACCTCGGCGTCAACGACTATCTGGTCCGCCCGATCGACAAGAACGAGATCATCGCCCGTGTCCGCACCCAGGTGCGCCGCAAGCGCTATGCCGACAGCCTGCGCTCCAATGTCCAGGCCGCCATGGAAATGGCGGTGGTGGACCCGCTGACCGGCCTCAACAACCGCCGCTATCTCGAAACCCATCTCGGCGCGCTGATGGAGCAGGCGGCGCAAAAGGGCCGGCCTATCTCCGCCATGATCCTCGACATCGATCATTTCAAGCGGGTCAACGACACCTATGGCCACGATGTCGGCGACGAGGTGTTGAAAGGCTTTGCCGCGCGGGTGAAACGCGCGGTGCGCACCGCCGATCTGATGTGCCGGTTCGGCGGCGAGGAATTCGTCATCGTCATGCCCGACACCAAGCTTTCCATCGCCAAGCTGGTCGCCGAGCGCGTCCGCGCGGCGGTGGCGGCGGCGCCCTTCCTCATCGAAAAAGGCGCGCGTTCGCTGCCGATCACCGTGTCGATCGGCGTCGGCGAATCGCATGGCGGCGAGAACTCCGACCTGCTGTTCAAGCGCGCCGACAAGGCGCTCTATCTCTCCAAGACCAGCGGCCGTAACCGCGTCACCGCCGACGAGAGCAACCAGGCGGCGGCGTGATTTTTCACGCCCAATAAAGCGACTGGACCGGCGCCGATCCAGACGCCACACTGCGGCCATGACCGCCTTTCGCCTTCGCATCGCCACCTCGCTCGCCGAGGTCGCGCCGCAACATTGGGACGCCCTGGCCAATCCCGCCCAAGTCAATCCACCCTCGGCAGAGGGCGGCGGAGAAAGATTCAATCCCTTTCTCACCCACGCCTTCCTCTCCGCGCTGGAAACCACGGGCTGCGTCGGCGGACGAACCGGTTGGGCGCCCGTCCATGTGCTGATCGAGGCGGGCGAAAAGCTGGTCGCCTGCGCCCCGGCCTATCTCAAAAGCCATTCGCTCGGCGAATATGTCTTCGACCAGGTCCTGGCCGAGGCTTTTGCGCGCGCGGGGGGACGTTATTATCCAAAGCTGCTTTGCGCCGTGCCCTTCACGCCGGCGAACGGGCGCCGCCTGCTGGTCGCCGCCGATGCGCCCGAGGGCGCCCGCGAGGCCCTGCTCGACGGCCTGCGGGAATTGGGCGAGAAACTCGGCGCGTCATCGCTGCACGTCAATTTCACCGAAAGCGCCGACCAGGATTTTTTGCGCGTCGCCGGATTGATCCCGAGACAGGGGCAGCAATTCCATTTCTTCAATCGCGGCTATGCCGATTTCGACGAATTCATGGGCGCGCTGGCCTCGCGCAAGCGCAAGGCGATCCGCAAGGAGCGCGAGCAGGCGCTCTCCGCCGGAATCGAGGTGGAGCAACTCACCGGCGTCGACCTGCGCGAGGAGCATTGGGATGCGTTTTTCGCTTTTTACATGGACACCGGCGCGCGCAAATGGGGCCGGCCCTATCTCACCCGCGCCTTCTTCTCCGAAATCGGCGAAAAGCTCGCCGAGCGCATCCTGCTGATTCTGGCGCGGCGCGACGGTCGCCCAATCGCCGGCGCGCTCAATCTGATCGGCGACGACGCGCTCTATGGCCGCAATTGGGGCTGTATCGAAGACCATCCCTTCCTGCATTTCGAGCTGTGCTATTATCAGGCGGTGGATTTCGCCCTTTCGCGCGGCCTGAAGCGGGTCGAAGCCGGGGCTCAGGGCGAGCACAAGCTGGCGCGCGGCTACGAGCCGGTGGCGACATTTTCGGCCCATGAATTCGCCGACCCTCGCCTCGCCGCCGCTGCGGAGGATTTTTTCGCCCGCGAGGCGGAAGCCGTGGATGAGGTCATCGCCGAATATGCCGGGCACGCGCCCTTCAGGAAGGCGTGATGACGGCGCGGGCGTTTGCCACTATCATCGCCACCAATTGGGACAATTCGGTTCTTGAATTTATTGGGAGGAGTTGACCATGCTGATCGGGATGCGGAAGGCGGCTCGCCTGCTGATCGTTCTTGCCACACCCTTTGATGTCTTGGTCAATTGGCTAGGCTTTCTGGCCCTGCGCCCGATCGTCGAACGCGCCCGTGCGCCGGGGTCGGCAAATCCCAACGCGCCCGACGCTTTTGGGGCCGCAGCTTCTATCCTGGCAGTTCCAAGCGCGCCCGAAGCGACTTCGGCGCAAACAATCGAACTGACTTTATCCGCCGACGAAATTCCAAAGCCAGGTCGGCCTCCAACGGGTTCACGGCCGCCGCCGCACGCAAACTGACGCTTGACCGCACCGCCGCGCCTGAGGCAGGTTCCGCGAGAAAAAAGAGGGACCCATGACCGCCGCTTACGATCCCAACAATATTTTCGCCAAAATCATTCGCGGCGAAATCCCTTGCGTAAAACTGTTCGAGGATGACAAGACCCTCGCCTTCATGGATGTCATGCCGCGCGCCGACGGCCATGTCCTCGTGCTGTCCAAGACGCCAGCGCGCAACATGCTCGACATTCCCCCGGAAGCTTTGTCTGACTTGATCTTGCGGGTGCAAAAAATCGCCAAGGCGGTGCAAAAAGGCGTCGAGGCCGAGGGAATCGTCATTCACCAGTTCAACGAGGCGGCGGGCGGGCAGACGGTGTTCCATCTGCATTTCCATGTGATCCCACGCTGGGAGGGCGTGCCGCTGCGCGCCCATGCCGGCGCGATGGCCGATGCGGCGGCGCTCGAACGACACGCCGCGAAAATCCGCGCCGCGCTGGACTGATTGTCACGCGGGCAAGTCCGTCGCGATGAGCGCGCCGACAAAGCCGTCGCGCGCCGCATCCGCCCAGTCCCGGGAGCGGGCGAGCCGCGTATAGGCGGGAACGCCCGCCGCCGCCGCCGCATAGACCAGCTTCGCCCGCGCCGGCTCCAGCACCGGCGAATCCGCCGCCACCCCCAGGCTTCAGCCAGCGCCCCGGCGTCCCAGATCAGCCCCGCCAGCCGCCGCGTCGCCCCGGCCAGAGAGCCCAATTTGAAAATCGCCATGGGCAGATCGGCGGCGCTGGCGAATATTCTGGTGACGCCGTCGTCGAGACCGTTTTCCGCCTCGCGCACCGCCAGTTTGGCGCCGAGATGCTGCGCGTCGCTCCCGCCGCCGGCTTGCGGCAAAATCACCCCATAGGGCGCCCAGCGCATGATGGCGTCGAGATCGGAATCGGCGCGTCCCGAAGCCAGCGGATGAATGCGGGCCAGGCTGCGCCGGCCCAGCGCGGACGCGATTTTGAGCAGATCCGCCGCCGTTTCCGCCGGCGTGTGCTGGAGATCGACGACAAAGGCCTCGGCCTCGCCAAAAAGACCGGCGCGCAGCGCCAATTCGTCGCCGGCCCGCATCAGGATGAGCTTGCGCATGAAATTCTCCGAATTGGCCCTTCGGCGTTAAACCGCTGTTTACCTTGATTTCAGATGATCTGTTAACCAAACGGCGC
Source organism: uncultured Alphaproteobacteria bacterium (assembly GCA_963804045.1). GTDB lineage: Bacteria > Pseudomonadota > Alphaproteobacteria > Rhizobiales > Beijerinckiaceae > Rhodoblastus. Next base: position 110,699 of record CAWDOR010000009.1, read on the forward strand.
CCCGCGCCCTATTTCCGCAGTCAGGTTCGCGCATGATCGTCCGCAAATTCGTTCAATGGTCGCAGGGCGCTTCCGCCGCGGCTCGCGCCGACGGCGTCGCCGCCCTGGCCCGCGCCTATCTATACAGCGAAATGGCGCCGGAGGAACGCGCCGAGGCGGAGGGCGCGCTCTATGCTTTGCTCGACGATCCCTCGCCCCTCGTGCGCCGGGCGCTGGCCGAATGTTTCGCTTCGACCCCCGATGCGCCCGCCGCCATCGTCCATGGCCTGGCCAGCGACCAGTCGGATATTTCCTCGCTGGTGCTGGCGCGCTCGCCGCTGCTCACCGACGGCGAATTGATCGATTGCGCCGCCATTGGCGACAGCGCCGCCCAGGCCGCCATCGCCTTGCGCGCCGACCTCGCCCCCTCCGTCGCCGCCAGCATCGCCGAAATCGGCGCCCGCGAGGCGGCCATCGCGCTGGCGGTCAACGAATCCGCGCAGACGCCCGATTTCGCCCTGCGCCGTCTGGTCGAGCGTTTCGGCGAGGACGCCGAATTGCGCGAGGCGCTGCTCGGCCGCGCCTGGCTGCCGACCACGGTGCGCGCCGGGCTGGCCGCCGCCACCGCCCGCCAGCTCGCCGATCTCGCCATTTCGCGCAACTGGCTGAGCGAGGCGCGCGGCGAGCGCATCGCTCAGGACGCCCGCGACCGCGCCACCATGATCATCGCCGCCTCCTGCGCCGACTATTCCGAGGAAACCGCCGCGCTCGCCGCCTATCTGCGCACCACGGGACAGTTGACCCCGGGAATCGCCCTGCGCGCCCTGCTCTGCGGCCAGACCGGGCTGTTCGAGGCCGCCCTGGTCGAACTCACCGGTTTCAGCGCCCGCCGCGTCGCGGGGTTGATCCGCGAGCCGCAAGCCGAGGCTTTCGCCGCCGTTTTCGCCAAGGCCGGCCTGCCCCCCCATCTGCTGCCCGCCTTTCGCGCCGCACTGGCCGCTTTGGCCCGCGACAGGCAAGGCGACGACGAGGCCGGAGAGGGCGCGCTGCGCCTGCCGGTGATTCAGGCGGTGCTGGCCAAATGCCTGGACAGCGACGCCGGCAAATTGAGCGCCCTGGTCTCGCTGCTGCGCCGCTTCGAACTCGACGCCGCCCGCGAAAAAGGCCGGCGCGGCGTCGCCCGCATCCAGGCCCAGCCTGCCGTATCAGGCGATCTCTTCGCCAGCCGCGAGCCGCTGGTCGAACGGATGGCCACGCCCCATGTCGAGGACAGCGGCCTGGTCGTCGATCTCAGCGCGATTGAGGCGGAATTGATCGCGGCGTAAGGCGATTCGCCCTGGCAAAAGAAAACGGCGCCAGGACGAAAACCCGCCGAGTTGCGCTCCGGTCACCCCGTTCTGGTTGGAACGTCGAACGCGCCTTGCCAATTCGTATTTTTTGCCTTGTTGGCGGGGCCGGATTGACCGTAAACCTCCGTGCCGTTGGAGACCTCACAAACCTACGCGATTGCCTCCAGAATATTTTTGCCCGCAAGGAAATAGCTTAGATGTCGACCCGACCAAGCGCAGCTATGCCGTGGGCAAATGACGCCAAGAATTTCATTGGCTGCAACTTTGCCTATGGCAATCTCGCAATTCATCTTCCCAAGGTGTTGACCGTAAACGGGCGTCTTCATGCCGAAACCTATGTCGCAGCCTGCGGTGTTATTGCGGGATTCGCAGCTCAGCGCGCGCTTCTAGTCCAAAATTCGGCCTTTCGCATGGACAATCTGAAAGAAGATTCCTTGGTCGACGGCTTGTTTCTTGTTCGTGGGCCTCGCGGCGAGCGCTTCATTTTCGGCGAGCCGTTGAAGGAGATGATTTTTCTGAAAGGAAGACCAGCAACGGAGATCAGCGCAAGATTGTGGGAATGGGCAATTGGTGGTGCTGTCGCCGCGGGGCTGAATTGATCAGAAATGCCCGATACGGCGAGCATGTGGGATCATGTGACCAGTGCGATTAAAAGCGGCTCGGATGGCATGCCTTCAGTGCCCAGGGAACACTGGCCGCATCTAGCCCCCGTAAAATTACTGGAAAATTTATGGCCATTTGCGAAGAAATGTCTTTCTGGCCGTGTGGGAGATGGCGCTTTGGCTCCGCCCGAAATTGTGGTTGTTGAGCCACGTTGGTGGCCGACAATCACGGGAATGGTGACCAGTGGGGCCTTCCATGGAGTGAAAGACGTTCTGGACCCGCGAACGGCGCTCACATTGGCGATGGAATTGGCAATCCTGACGTTGAAAATCGACCCGACCAGAATTGAGCGAGAGTGACTGACAGGACCGCGTCTCGTTCGCGCCGCTCGACGAATGCCGCGAAGCGCAAATCACTGGAAATGTCTGCAATTTGGCGCCAAACAGTCCTTGCCGCCGACGCTTGCGGAATTCCACTCATTGCCGTCGCCTCAAGCGCGCGACCCCCTCTATACGCGGCCAGTGTCCACGTTAACTGGATCGACGCGGCAAGCCATCGAAGCGATTACGCGTCCATCAGCCCCGAGGCCTTGAGCCAATAAAGCAAGGTCAAAGTCTTGGCGTCGCGGATTTCGCCGCGTTCGGCCTGGGCCAGGGTTTCGACGAAATCGGCCTCGATCACCTCGATCTCCTCGCCCTCCTCCTCCAGCCCGCCCCCGGCGGCGACCCGCGCCTGCGGCCCATAGGGCGCGACGAAGAAATAGAGTTTTTCCGTGGTCGCGGCGGGGCTGACGAAAGCCTCGAACAGGAAGCGGGCCGCGCCGACCTCCAGGCCGATCTCCTCCAGCGCCTCGCGGCGCATGCAGGCCTCCGGCGCCTCGTCCGGATCGAGCGTGCCGGCGCAGGCTTCGAGCAAGCCGGGAGTCTGGTCGTTCATATGGGCGCCCAGCCGGAATTGGCGGGTCAAAAGCAGTTTTCCGCGCGACGAATCGTAGGGCAGCACCACCACGGCGTCGGGGCGGCGGAACAGGCTGCGCAAATGCGGCTCGAAACGGCCGTCGGCGCGACGCTTTTCATAGGTCACACTGGAATAGCTGTATTTGTCGCAAGCCAGCACGGTCTCCTCGAGATCGCGCAACACAGGTCCATCGCTCATGATCAATGCCTGAATTGTTCGCGCAAAATGCGCTCTTCCATGGAATGGCCGGGATCGTGCAGCAGCTCCAGGCCGGTGGACTGGTCCATGGCCACGGTCACGCGCAGCACGTCGCGAATCTCGGTGTGGTCGGCCACCGCCGCCACCGGGCGCTTGTCCGCCTCCAGCACCTCTATGGTGACCTCGGCGGCGTTGGACAGCAAGGCGCCGCGCCAATGGCGCGGACGGAAGGCCGAAATCGCGGTGAGCGCCATCAGCGGCGCCTCGATCGGCAGGATCGGGCCGCCCGCGGAAAGATTATAGGCGGTCGAGCCGGCCGGGGTGGCGATCAGCACGCCATCGGCGATCAATTCCTCCAGCCGCGCCCTGTTATCGACGAGAATGCGCAATTTCGCGGCCTGCGCTTTTTCGCGCAGCAGCGAGACTTCGTTGATCGCACGGGCCTCGGCTATGCCGCCGCGGCGAGTCACGGCGGTCATTTTCAGTGGGTGGACGATGGTGCTGCGCGCCTGGGCCAGCCGCTTGCGCAGGCCGGTTTCGCGGAATTCGTTCATCAGGAAACCGACCGAGCCGCGATTGATGCCATAGATCGGCACGCCACGGCCCATGAACCGATGCAGGGTTTGCAGCATCAGGCCGTCGCCGCCGAGCGCCACCACCACATCCGCTTCGCTGGCGGGCGCGTCGCCATAGCGCCCGACCAGCCGGGCGCGCGCCTCCTCGGCCTCGGGGGCGCCGGAGGACAGGAAACTGATCCGCTCGAACCGGCGCGTCACGCTTGCCGTCCCATCCATGCCGCTGATCCCCTTTTGGGCGTTTCCAGACTTAAGCTTGGTTTGGGGCAAGAGCAAGCAAGGCGAACGCGCGCCTCCGTAATTTTACGGAGGCGTTGGCGGCGCAAGATCGCATCGCGCTACGCCTGCCCTTGGCAATGCCGGGATTCAAGTCGAATGGCGCCGTTTGCCTGTTTTGTCGTTGACGAAGATCAAAAACTTTGTGCCCGTGATTTTGCGTGATACAGTTCACTTGCATAAGAGAGTCCGTTTGCGGCGCAAGGCGTCGATTTCCAGGAGCCGATTTTGGAAACTCTGGTCGAAAAAGCCTTGGTCGATACGGTTTTCGGCCGGCTGGACGCCAATACCCGCATCATCTCCTGTGGCGCGCACAAGACCGCCCCGACTCCCGGCCTCGATTGCGCGGATTGCGAGATCAAGAGCCAGAGCGTCTGCAGCGCGATGGAGCCCGACGAATTCGACGCGCTCGAGCGTATCGGCCGCACCCAGGCCTATCCCGCCAAATCCACGATTTTCGAACAGGGCCGCGACGCCGGCTTTGTTTATAATCTCACCTCCGGCGCCCTGCGCCTGTCGAAATTGCTGCCTGACGGCCGCCGTCAGGTCATCGGCTTCGCCATGCCCGGCGATTTCCTCGGCCTGGATTTCGAGCCCGCCCACGCCTGCACCGCCGACGCCTTGACCCCTGTCAAGCTTTGCCAGTTTTCGCGCAATGGCTTCAACGACCTGCTCGACGACAAGCCGCGCCTGCTGCGTCGGCTGATGTCCATGGCCTCGCATGAACTGGCGCTGGCGCAGGAGCAGATGGTGGTGCTGGGACGGCGCACGGCGGAGGAAAAAATCGCCGCCTTCCTGGTCGGCATGCGCGACCGCTACGCCCGCATTCACGGCGTCTCCGTCCATGTGCCGCTGCCCATGACCCGGCTCGACATTGGCGATTATCTTGGCCTCACCGTCGAAACGGTCAGCCGGATGATGACCCGCATGGCCCGGGAAAAAACCATCGTCATCGTGCCCGACGGCGTCCGCCTGCTCGACGTGGCGAAGCTGGAGCGTCTCGCGGAAATCTGAGCCCATGCCCGAGGCTGACATAAGGCGCTGGTTTTTCTCCGGCGTCCGGCAGGCCTTGAGCGGCCCGGCCTATTACGTCGCGCTTTCGCTGATGAGCACCGGGGCGCTGGCCCGCGCCGCCGGCATGCCGCCCGGCGCCGCCATGCTGGCGACCGCGCTGATCTGGGCGGGACCGGGACAGGTGCTGTTCTTCGGCGCCCTGGCCGCCAAGACCGCCGCCCCTGCCATAGCCTTCGCCGTAAGCCTGTCCTCGGTGCGGCTGCTGCCCATGTGCCTGTCAGTCCTGCCGCTGCTGCGGCGCGAAAAAACGTCGCGGCTGACGCTGGTGTTCGCCGCCCATTTCATCGCCGTCACCGTCTGGGCGGAATCGCTGCGCCGCCTGCCGGACATGGAGAAGGAACGGCGCCTGCCGTTCTTCTTCGGTTTCGCCCTCACCTGCATCACCCTGACCACGCTGACCAGCGGGCTCGGCTATTGGCTGACGGCGGCCGTGCCTGCGCCGCTGGCGGCGGGACTGATGATGCTGTCGCCAATCTATTTCCTTGCGGCTACGGCGCGTTCGGCGCGCTCCGGCGCCGACTGGCTGGCCATCGCGGCTGGCGCCGCGCTCGGCCCGCTCACGCAAGCCTTTGTCGGCGGCGGCTTCGATCTGCCGGCGCTGGCGCTGGTCGGCGGCGGCGGAGCCTGGCTCGCCGGTTATGTCGCGCGCAGGAGGGCCCGATGAATTGGAGCCCGATGAATTTCGATCCGGCGTTCTCGCCCTGGCTCGCTGTGGCGCTGCTCGGGTTTTTGCCGAGCGAGATCTGGCGCTGGCTGTCGGTGGTCGTCGCCCACAAGATCGACGAGGAGTCTGAAGCCTTCCTGCTGGTGCGCAGCGTCGCCACGGCTTTGCTCGTCGGCGTGGTGCTCAAGATCGTCACCGTCCCGGCGCGCGAAATCGCCGTCGTGCCGATTTTTGCGCGCGCGACGGCCTTTGTCGTCGCGGCAGCGGCGTTTTTCATCTTCCGCCGCTCGGTCTTCGCCGCCATTGTCGCCGGCGAAGCCGCGATGATTTCCGCCGCCTGGTGGTGGGGATAGAGCATGACTTTGGCAGCGCCACCCGGCGAACGTCTGTTCGAGCGGCCACAGGCCTCGATATCGGCCGCAAAAAGCCGATTTGCCCTCGTTCTCCTGATTTGTTTTCTTTTGCATGCCATCCCGATTTCGCTTGTCATCTATCTTGAGCGATCGCACGACCCGGCGCCCCAGGAACAGGAAATCCCTGTCGAGGTGATCGTCGAACCGCCGCCGCAACAGCAGCCGGACCCGCCAGAACCCAAGCCCGAGAGCAAGAGCGAACAGCCGCAAAAGCAACCGACTCTCGACGAGAACATCGCCACGGATGCGCCACGCGCGCCAAATGACGAAAAACTCATGAAAGACGCCGAGGATGAGGCGTCGCATGCCCCGAAGGCGACGCCGGGCGCCGATCCTGTCAAGCTAAAGCCGGCTGACGGATCGGCGCAGGCCCCGGAAAATACCGCCGCCGCCAAACCGACCGAAGCCTCGGCGCCACAACCGATGGATCATCGTGACGACGGCGATCCCGTCGAAGCCGCGAAATTGCGGAACGCCGACACGTCGGAGCCGGCGAAAGCGGCGCAGCAGCCGCAGACACAGCAAAATGCGGCGCAAGATCCGATGGCGGCCTTCGCCGCCATGCCCGATTTCAGTTTTGCGCCGGCGTCAAAATATACGGCCGCCGCCGCGGGAAAAGCGCCTTCGACCTATCTGTCCATTGTTTATGGCATGGTGTTATCGCATCTCCGCGCGCCGGAAGGCGCGACCGGTCGCCCCAATGCGTTGGGTGTGATCAACTTCGACGTCGACTTTTCCGGCCGTCTGCTGCGGGCGCGCATCGTCAAGTCGAGCGGATGGCCAGCACTTGACGCCGCCGCTCTGGCGTCCGTCCGCGCGGCGGCGCCCTTTCCTCCGACCCCAACGGGCGCCGGGCTCAATCTAAACCTTCGTTACGGCAAGTAGCGCCGCAAGTCGCGCCCAGCGCCTCGCGCCGCCAAGCCTGCGGCTTTTCACCATTGGCGTTTTCCTGGCCGCTCAATGAAAGCGGATCGCCACCGTGCCGGCAAAATGGCCGCCGGGGGGCGGGCCGGGATGGCAGGCCCGCAAGATGCGTAAGGCCATGGAATCCAGTCCGCCGTCGCCCGAGGACTCGGCGACCGAGGCGGAAACGCCGCCGCCCTCGCCGATGGAAAAGGCCACCCGCACCACGCCGGAGCGCGCCGGATGCAATTGGCGGCGGCGGATTTCCGAGAGGACGCGGGCGGCGTAGGCGGCGCGCGACACGCCCGAGCGTTGCGCGCCCTCGGCGACGCCGCGCCGGGCGCTGTGCTCCTCCTGCGCTTCCGCCGCATCGGAGGCGACCGCCTGCTGCTTGTCGCGGTCCTGCTTTTCCTGGAGCTGCATTTCCTTCACCTCTTCGACGCGCCGGGCGATGGCCTCGGACTCCTCGACCTCGCGCTTGGGCGCTTCGGCGGCGACCACTTCCGGCCGCTCCTTTTTCTGTTCTTCCTTCTTTTCCTCGGGCTTTTGCGCCGCCTGGGCCGCCTGCTGGGCGATCTCCTCGTCGTTGGGCGCCTGCATATCCTCGGCCGAAGCGTCGCCGGACTGGGTCACGGCGATCTGGATGCCATCGTCAGAGCCGGCGAGGCTAGGCTGCGGCAGGCCGACGCCGACCAGCACCGCAGCGTGAACCGCCGCCGCGACGACGAAAGCGCCCGGGCGCACAAACCGGTCGCCGAGCATTATCGCGCGACCTGAGCCGAGGGTATCGCGGCTGTGGCGGCGGCGTCCACCGGCTTGGCGTCGACCGGCTTGGGGGCGAGGCCCGCCGCCTTCTTGTCGGAGACCAGCGCCAGATGCACGAGGCCATTGCTGGCCAATTCGTCGATCACGGTGACGATGGCGCCATAGCTCGCGCCCTTGTCGGCCCGTATTTGCACCAGACGGGCCTTGTCGCCGTCAGCCTTGACGAGAATGGCGGCGACCACGTCCTCGGGCGCCATTTCGTCCTGGCCGAGCGCCACCTTGCCGTCGCCGGTGACGGAGATGACGATGGGCTCCTTGGGATTGAACTGCTGAGCGCTCTTGGCCTGGGGCAGGTCGACCTTCAGCCCCTGCGCCAGCATGGGCGCGGTGACCATGAACACGATCAGCAGCACCAGCATGACATCGACCAGCGGCGTCACATTGATGTCGGCGAGCGGCCGGTGCAACCCGCCGCGTGAGGAACCGCTGGCGAAAGCCATTATGCCGCCTCCTTGAGCAGGTTTTCCGGATGGGGCGCGACGAGGTCCAGCGCCCGCTCCTCGATCTGGCCCGCCAATTCGTCCGCCTTGGCGGTCATGGCCGAGCCCAGGCGGTTATAGCCTATGGCGGCGGGAATGGCGGCGGCCAGGCCGATGGCGGTGGTGGCCAAAGCCTCGGCGATGCCGGGCGCGACCACGGCCAGCGACGTGTCCTTGGCCTGGGCTATGGCGGAAAAGCTGGCCATGATGCCCCAGACCGTGCCGAACAGGCCGACAAAGGGCGCCACCGAAGCGATCACCGCGAGATTGGCGAGGCCACCGTCGAGCCGGGCGATAATCTGCTTGGCGCTGCGGTTCATGGCTTCGACCGTGCGATGCCGCGTCTCTCCGGCGTCAAGACCTTTGGCGCGCATAAACCCGTCGCGGCCGGCGGCGAGGATCGGATCGAACAAGGCCGTGGTTTTGCCTTCGCGCCAGGCGGTCAAACCCGCGCCGAAGCGGAAGACATTGACCACGCCTTCGATGATCAGCGCCCAGCACCAGATCGACGCCAGCAGCAGGATGAGAATGACGGTTTTGCCGACCGGACCGGCCTGCTGAAAATATTCGATCGGGGATATGGTGACGGAGTCCATGGGCTGCTCTTAGTCCTCGCGGGTGACAGAAATGCGAAGGGACGCGGCGACGAGCGCCGCGTCCCGTGGGTATCGCGGAGGATCAGAAGTCGTATTTGATCTGGCCGTAGATGTAGCGGCCCTGCTGGAACTGGTAGGTCAGGGTCGTATTGTTGATGGACGCGTTGCCGGTGGGATCGCCGGTGATTTCCGTGATCGCGCGGTGGTCGAATATGTTCTGCACGCCGAGTTTGAATTCGATCTGCTTGCCATAGCCGGAAGCGAAGCCTTCGGGCAGCTTGTAACGATAGCCGAGAACGAAATCGGTGCTGTTCCAGCCGGGGATCTTGTTCAGCTGGCTGTTGGTTGTCGCCGTTTGCTGCTTTTCGCCGTTGGAGCCCCAATATTCGCCATAGAACCGCTGGATCAGCGAGCCGAAGAAGCGCTTGTCGTCATAGATCAGGCCGGCGGCGAGGGTGAAGCTCGGCGCGTCGCCGACCGCGAGGCCAGTGAATTGCCCCTGGGTGTAATGGGCGTTGGACAGGCCATAGGCGCCGGTCAAAGCCAGGCCTTCCAGATTGATCTTGCGTCCGAAGGCCCAGGTTCCCTGGAATTCGGCGCCGCGATACTGCGCCGTGCCGCCGTTCTGGTAGATTTGCAACCCGTTGGTCAGGGTTGTGACGATCGGGAAATTGGTGGCGCGCTGCTGATAGAGGGCGAAGTCGGCGGTGATGTCCTGGGTCTTGTAGACCGCGCCAATCTGGTAATTGGTGGTCTGCTGCGCCTGGATATTGTTTTGCAGCGGGTTGAACACGTAATAGGCGGAGACCGTGGGCGCCAGATAGCCCTGCGAAGCCTGGCCATAGACCGTCAATTCGTCGCTGACCTTGTAGCGCACCGTCAGGAACGGCAGATTGGTCGAATAGGTGGTGGTGAAATAGAGCGGCGCCAGCGTGGTCTGGTTGACGGCCGCGTCATGTTCGCGGGTGAAGCTCTCGAACTTGTAGCCGGGGGTGATGCTCAGCTTGTCGGTCGGCTTCCACTCATATTCGACATAGGGCTGCACATTGGTGATGTGCGATTCCAGGTTGAGCTTGAAGCTTTCCTGGAGGCCGTTGCCGAGCTGGGTGAAAGTCTCGCCCTTGGTATAGTCGTAATATTCCTGGACACGGCCGTTGTCGCCATGTTCGACCCAGAGGCCGAAGCGCAGCTCGCCCTTGTACCAATCCTTGCCGAGGTCGTGTTTGATGTCGAGCGTGTCGCCCCAGACACGGTAATTATTGTCCTTGAGATAGCCGATGACGTCGCCATTGGTGATGCCGACCAGATTGACCTTGGTTGAGGTTCCAGTGGAATTGGGGATTTTCACCGTGGTGATGGTGCCGCCATTGGCGGTCGAGGCGTTGCCTTCGATGGAGGTGCTGATGCCGTTATTCTGCAGGTTCGGATACCAGTAGGAATAGGTATAGACCTTGTTGTCGACCTTGAAGCCGTAAAACTCGCCCTTCAGATCGATATATTCCATATCGGTCTGTTTTTCCGAGTTGTTATAGCCGTAATAGAGCACCGATTTCGGGTTGTTGTTGATCGCGCCGTAATCCTTGCCATAGGTCTGCCATTGCGACCAGGTCGGCGCGCCGACATTGATATATTCCTCCGTGCCATAGGTGGCGAAGAAGGTCGCGGTGACGTCGCCGAACTGCTTTTCGATTTTGGCGAGGAAATTGTTCTGATTGTAATGGCCGTAATCGTACTGGCCGTCGGTGAAGGCGTGCTCATATTGGAACAGGGCGCGGGTCTGATATTCCTTGTTATAGCCCGACTGCACCGTGACGAATTCGGTCGAGGTGTTCCAGGTGCCGAAGCTGGCGCCGACGCTGCCGCCGAATGTGTCGGAAAGCGCCAGCGAGTGCAGGCCCATGGTGCCGCCGAAGGTGGCGTAGCCGGCCTGCGAGGCCGCGCCGGGGCCGCGGTCGATATTGACCTGGCCGAGGAAGGCCGAGGGGAAATAGGCGGCGGAATGATGGGTCGGATCGTTCATGTCGCCGAAGGGAATGCCGTCGAAGGTGATGTTGAACTGGCCGTCCTGGAAGCCGCGCCAGGCGCCCTTGGAATCGCCCAGGGCGCCGTTGGGATTGTTCGACAGGAAGTTCGGGGTGAGCTTGGCGGTTTCATTGTAATCGCCGGCGGCGGGGACGACGTCCTCAATGATCTTGCGCGAGACCACCGAAGCCGGCTGCGAGGCGTTCAGCGATTGCTGCGCCGTGGACAGAGCCGGCGCCGAGCCGGTCGGAGCGTTGTTGCCGATGGCGGCGTCGCTGGCGATATTGACCGCCGGCGCGGCCGGCGCGGCGGGCGCATGGACCACATGGGCCACGCGGTGGGCCGGGGCCGGCGCGCGGCGCGTGGCGTGAACGGGATGAACCGGCTTTTTGGCGACGCGATGCGGCTTGGGCGCGCGCACGGTGTCAATATTGACCGAGCCGATATTGGTCTGGGCGCGAGCTTCGCTGAGGCCAGCGGCCAGGGCGAGAAAGGAGACGCCGGCGAACAGCGACGCGGCGACAAAGGACGAATGACGCATAATGCCCCCTCAGGCGAACGAAACGTTCCGCGCGATTGCGGAATGAACCTGGGGGCTTTGCCTAAATTGCCAGAATGACGCTTCCGCAACGGAGGCTTGACGGTTTTTTTACTCGGACCAGTCCCGGCCAATCGGCTGATCCGAGTCACTTTTTTGCCACACGGACGCGGGGCGGATTGTAATCCGCCTGACACAATATTCGGGTTTTGAAGGTGGCAAAGGCGCGCCGCGCCGGCTTCTCGACGGGGATCCCGCATGACCGCAAGAACTCGCTTCCTTCGCCCTCGCGGCGCTCCTCGCCGCCGCGCCGGCTTTCGCCAAGGAGGCGATCTTCGTCTTGCCGGAGCAAACCCACGGCGCCGAGATCATGGCGTCGCCGCCCTCGGCGGATTCGCAGACCACCAAGGCGGAGTTGGCGGAATTGCACGCCCTTGAGGGCGCCCGCACCCAGGCGCAAGCCGATCAGGCGATCTGGGACGAGCGGAACGAGAACGTCTTTCTGTACAAGACGGTTTTCGGCGAGGGCTTCAACGAGCAGAACCTGCCGAAACTGGCGGCTTTCGCCAAGCGGGTGCGCAATGACGAGGGCATAAACTCCACCCCGGCGAAACAGGCCTTTCATCGCGTTCGCCCCTATAATCTCGACAAGACGCTGCATCCCGTCTGCAAGACCAAGGCGCTCGACGATTCCTACCCTTCGGGTCACGCGACCTCGGGCTATCTGCTGGGACTGACGCTGGTCGAACTGGTCCCGGAAAAACGCGACGAAATCCTCGCCCGCGCCGAGTTCCTACGGTTTCGATCGGCTGGTCTGCGGCGTGCATTACCGCTCCGATCTCGAGGCCAGCAAGCGTCTCGCCTACACGATCCACGCGATCATGGCGCAGAACCCGCAATACAAGCAGGAAATGAACGAGGCGCGCGCGGAGCTGCGCGGCTTCCTCGGCCTGGCGATGCGATAAGGGAGCCGGCCATGCGGATTTAACATGTTCCCCCGGTCGATGCGCGTTATTGGGCCGGCATTGCGCTGGCCAGCGTGTTTGGCACAAATATGGGCGATCTCTACGCCCATAACAGTGGACTCGGCCTGCTCGGCGGTCTGCCGATCCTGATCGCGCTGTTCGCCGCCGTTTATTTCGCCGAAGGCCGCGACAAGCTGGCGCATGAGGGCTGGTATTGGGCCTGCATCATCATCCTTCGCACCGGCGCCACCAATATCGCGGATTATCTCGGCGGTCGGCGCGGCCTCGCCATCGATCGCGGCCTGCTGTCGCTGCTGCTCGCCTTGACGATCGCGGCTCTGGCCTGGCGCGCCGCGCGGAAAATCGGCGAGACGGCCAAGGGCTTGCCCGCGACCGATGGCGCATATTGGCTGACCATGCTGGCGGCGGGCGTGTTCGGCACCGCGGCGGGCGATTATTTCGCCCATCTTTACGGCCAGGGCCCCGCCTCGCTCGGGCTTTCCCTCGCGCTGGCGCTGGCGCTGCTGGCTTTTCGCCGCGCGCCGCTGGCGCCGGTCGCCGGCTATTGGCTGGTGGTCTGCGTCGCCCGCACCGCCGGGACCGCGCTTGGCGACCTGCTGGCCGACAGCAAGAGCCTCAATCTCGGTCTGCCCTTGTGCACGGCGCTGACCGGCGCGGCTTTCTGCGGCTTGCTGCTGGCCTGGCGCTCCGCGCGCCCGGTCGAGGCGCCGGTCGCCGCGTGACGCTGGGACGTTTCCGGTATAAGCTTTCCGCCGCTTCCTCCGGGCGTCGCCCCGCAAAGGAGTTTGGTCCATGCGTATTTTATTGGCCGTTCCCCTGATTTGCGCGCTGACGGGCGCGCCCGCCTCGGCCCTGCCGATCGTCAAAGCCGGCATGGCCGCGCAAGCTGCGCCGCTGCATGAGGTCAAGGCGAAAGCCCGGGCCGCCCGCGCGACTCACGCCAAAAAGGACAAGTCGCTCGGCGGCATTCATCCGCTGGTCGGCAGCGGCGATTATTGAGCGCCGTCAGAAGCGCATGGTCAAAGCGGCGACATCCGGACGGGCGCGGTCGTCGATCTCGGCCTCGATCCGGCCGATATGGATGAAGCCGGCGATTTTCTCATGCGCGGCCAAACCCAGGCGGGTCAGAAACTCGCGATCATAGGCGATCCATTCGGTCAACCAGGCGGTGCGATAACCCAGCGCCGTGGCGGCGACGGTCAGGTTCATGCAGACCGCACCCGCCGACATTTCCTGCTCCCACAGCGGTATTTTGACATGAGGCGCGGCGCGCGACACCACCGCCACCACCAGCGGCGCGCGGGAAAAGCGGTTGCGCTCGGCGGCCAGCCGCTCCTCGCCGGCCTCGGCGTTGCGCGCGGAAAAAATTTCGACGCAGAGCGCGCCGGCGCGGGCGCGGCCCTCGCCAGAAAACACAATGAAGCGCCAGGGCGCGAGCTTGCCGTGATCGGGGACGCGGGCGGCGAGAGAGAGAATCTGCGCCAATTCGGCCTCGTCCGGCCCCGGCCCTGTCATCATCACCGGCGGCGCGGAACGGCGGCGGGCGAGCAATTTCAGCGTCTCGTTCATTCCAGACTCTCCTTTCGGCCAGATGGCCGCAAAAATGCCGCTTTGTAAACCGAAGCAAAACGGCCATTGTCGCGAAAAAGGGCTGACATGATGATCCTGCCGCGCCTCGCGCTGTCTCTTTGGGCGCTGTCCCTGTCGCTGCTTTCAGCCGCCCCGGCCTTCGCCGCCGCGCCGGTGAGCCTCAGCGCGACCTACGCGCCCGGCGATTCCCAGCCGATTCGCGCGGGCCTGTCCTGGCGGGTGTTCTCCGCCCAGACCGACGCCGACGGCGGCCATGCGCTGGTGGCGGAATCCAGCAATTCCACGCCGGTGTTTTCGCTCGACGATGGCGATTACATCGTCCACGCCGCCTGCGGCCTCGCCGGCGCCGCCAAGCAGATCAGCGTCAATGGCTCGGCGGTTTCGGGCCGGCTGACGCTGAACGCCGGGGGCCTGCAAGTGTCCGGCGTGATCGGCGACGCGGCGATCCCCCCGCAGAAACTGAATATTCTCGTCTATCTGCCGGCCGCCAACGACCCCGAAGCCAAGCTGATCCTGTCCAATCTCAAGGCCGGCGAGCCGACCTGCCTGCCGGAGGGCGGCTATCATCTGGCGTCGAAACTGCTGGATGTCGCGGGCGCGGCCAGCAACGCCACCAATTCGGTGATCTATGCCGATCTGCGCGTGCAGGCGGGCAAGCTGACGCGGGGACTGCTGCGCCACCGCGCCGCGACCATGACGCTGAAGCTGGTCAATAGTCCCGGCGGCGAGGCGCTGGCCAACACGTCCTTCTCGATCCTGACGCCGGGCGGCGACGTCATTCGCGAAATGATCGGCGCCTTCCCCTCGCTGGTGCTGGCGGAAGGCGAATATATCGCCATAGCCCGCCACGACAACCAGACCTATCAGGCGACCTTCAAGGTCGCCTCGGGCCAGGACCGCGACGTCGAGGTCCTGGCGCGCCAGCCGGCGCCTTGAGCCTTTTACGCCATCAGCGCCGGGAAGCCGGCTCGACCCTGTCGGGCGCGGTGGGAACGCCCAGGGTAAAACCGGCGCGAATCTCGAAGGCGGGCGTAGCCTTGACCAGGGCGGCGCGCGCCGCGAGATCGAAGGCCAATTTATCGCTGAGCTGATAGATCAGGCCGAGCAGCATCGAGGCCTGACGCATTTTGGCGATCTCATCCTCGTAGAAAAGTTCCGCGACCGGCCGAACCGGCCAGTCCGCCGGGCCCTCGACAATCGCGCCGACGAACAGGTCGGCATGACGATCGCGGGTCAGTTCCGGCTGGAGGGTCAGGTGCAGCGTCCCCCAATCGTATCGCTGCGAGGCCAGGCCGGCGAGGCTGACGCCAAAGCCCCGGTCGGCGCCGAGGCCCGGCGTCAGCGCCAATAGTTCGGTGGCGAGGCTGACCCCCGGCTTGTCCTGGAGGACGCCTTCGCGAAACACATATTTGCCGCCGACGCCCGTCGCTTGCAGGCTGGCGCCCGCGCCGCCGAGCGAGGCGTCGAGCTGCCCCTGCGTCGTCACCTCGAGATCGGGGGCCAGTCCGTAATTGACCACAGCCTGCGGCGCGATCAGGCTTCTCTCGCCGCCGCCGCGCAAAAAGCCGAAGGGCTGAAACTCGACCTCCAATTCGCGGAAGTCGGGCACGGCGGCGTCCGTGCCGTCGAAGGGGCGATAGGCGCAAGCCGGCGTCGCGGCGAGCATGCCCAGAGCCAGACCCATCCATCGAACGGGACTCTTCACAACGCCGGCCGCGCAATCACGCCGGAACCATGCGATTTGCGCCCGTGACGGGATTTTGCGGGTCTTGCGGGTCTTGCGGGCGGCGCATGAGCGGACCTTTTTGCTGCCGGTCCCCTAGCGCCGCCCCATGACGGATTTTAGACGATGAGA
Source organism: uncultured Alphaproteobacteria bacterium (assembly GCA_963804045.1). Taxonomy (GTDB): domain Bacteria; phylum Pseudomonadota; class Alphaproteobacteria; order Rhizobiales; family Beijerinckiaceae; genus Rhodoblastus. Next base: position 126,581 of record CAWDOR010000009.1, read on the forward strand.
CGGCTCAGGAGTCCTCGCCCTCCGGCAGAGGCACGTTGAAACCGTTGAGCGTGGTCGAGACCATGCAATAAAGGCCAACGAGATAGATCAGCTCGGCCGTGGCGTCGAGACCGAAGGCGTCGACCGCGCGCTTGTAGGGCGGCGCCGGCAGCGGACCGGCGACCAGCGCCGTGGCGAGATCGTAGACAATGCATTCCTCGCGCGTCAGATCGGCGGGGCGCTGCCCCGACACCAGAGTGGCGATCTTGTCGTCGGACAGGCCCTTGGCCTCGCCGACCAGAACATGGGCGTAAATTTCATAGGCCGAGTGGAACTTGGCGCCGGTGGCGAGAATCGCGACCTCGCGCAGCGGCCGGGCCAGTTTCGGCGCGCTGGCCATGGCCTTCACCAAATTCCACACCGGACCGCCGAATTGCGGGAAGCTGATCCAGGGATTCCACGGACCGATCAGCTCGCCATCCTTGTCTATGGCCGTGAAGCCTTTGAAGCTCTGGGCGATGCCCGCCTTCATGTCGTCGTAGAGCGGCTTTTGCCGATCGTCGAGTTCGGCGCATTTTTTCAGAGGCAGACGCATGGCGGAGTCCTTTTCGATTCGGCAAGCCTGGCGTCACCATACGACAGAATTTTCCCGGCGCGACCAGCGCGGTCCCCGCGCTTTTGATCTGGGCGAAAGTCGGTTCGCGGCGCATGATGCATGATGCCCGCGAAAAGGAGTCGCCTGATGTATCGTCATGTCCACGCGCTCTGTCTTGCCGCTTTGCTGCTGGCGCCTTCGGCGCGCGCCGCCGATCTCGTCAAGGGCGAGCAGATCGCCCGGCGCTGGTGCGCCGCCTGCCATGTGGTCGCCGCCGACCAGAAGCAGGCCAGCGCCGATGTCGCGAGCTTTTTCGACGTGGCGAAGCGCAAGAGCGGCGACGAGATCAAAAGCTTTCTCATCGATCCGCATCCGAAAATGCCGGACATGAGCCTGACGCGGGAGGAAATCGCCGATCTCGTCGGCTACATCCAATCGCTGAGGCCATGAGCCGCGGCTTTCGGCGCGCGGCGGCGGCCGTCAGTTCATGCTGTTGGAAATATAGCCGAAATTCTCGTTGACCTTGGAACCGAGCGCCTGCACGCCCACGAGCGCGACCACGGCCAGCAGCGCGGCGAGCAGAGCGTATTCGAGCAGCGTCGCGCCCGATTGGTCGTCCAGGAAACGAATCCAGAAATGTCTCATCGCATCCGCCAAATCGCCTCGCCGGACTTCGGCGCAACCTAAATGAAGAATTGCAATCTAGAGTTGAATGCCTGACAAAGACTTAAGGCGCGCCACGCTTCATGAAAACAAGCCGGTTCAGGGCGCCAGCGCCCCGCGCGCCAGCAGCAGGGCGTTGGCGCGCAGGCTGGTCCAGTTTGGCAGCCAGAACGGGTCGAAACGCAGGGTCACGTCGAGACCCTCGACGATGAAGCGCGTGAGGCAGACGTTCGGAAGACCGTCGGCGGGAAGGCGCACGCGCTGGCAGCGGGCGGAGAATTCCTCGCCATCGGGCGCGCTGAGATAGAGATCCTCGCCGGCATAGGGCGATTTTTCCTCGAAGCGGCGGCGCAGCAAGCCGCCCTCGGCGACCTGGACCTCCGGCTCAAGAAAGGGAGCGTAGCGATCGACCGGCGCGCCCGACCTTGTGGACGTCGCTGGCGTCAGAGTGATGAAGATTTGCGCCCGGCCCGGCCTGTCCGCCTCGCCCGCGCCGGGAATGCGGCGGGGATCGCCGCCCGCCGGGGCGAAATCCGGGGCGAGCGCCACCAGATCGGCGCGGTCGCGCTCCGGCGCGCCGTCGCGCAGATAGGCTGCGGCGATACGCAGGCGTCGGCCGCCAATGGTCAGGTCCACGGTCTGCGGCGACGGCGGCGAAGGCCACAACCGCCACGCCGCGAAAAGCGCGAGAACCAGCAGGATCGGCGACAGGCCGAGAAGCAGCAACAAAGGGCGCATCGAACCGGAACGATAAAAAAATGGGGCGTCTTTCGTTTGAGCCGATTATGCTGCGCCTCGCAAGGGAGAAAAGCATGAGTCTCTATTCGCTCGACGGCGTCGCCCCGGAGCTTCCTGAGGAAGGCCGTTATTTCGTCGCCCCGGACGCCAATCTGATCGGCAAGGTGCGGCTGCACGAGGACGCCAACATCTGGTTCGGCGCGACCCTGCGCGGCGACAATGAGTGGCTGGACATAGGCGCGCGCAGCAATATTCAGGACGGTTCGGTGCTGCACACCGACATGGGCTGTCCGCTGACCATCGGCGCCGATGTCACCGTGGGCCACAAGGTCATTCTGCACGGCTGTGCGATCGGCGAGGGCAGCCTGATCGGCATGGGAGCCACCGTCATGAACAATGCCAAAATCGGCAGGTTCTGCATTGTCGGGGCCAATGCGCTGGTCACCGAGGGCGCGGAATTTCCCGATTATTCGCTGATCGTCGGCGCGCCGGCCAGGCTGAAGAAGCAGATCGACCCGGCGCAGGCGGAGAGGCTGCTCGGCAGCGCCCGCCATTATGTCGAAAACGCCAGGCGCTACCTCGCCGGGCTGAAGAAAATCGACTGATCCGGATGAGCGTCCCGATACCCTAGAGCACGACGTTTTCGTCGAACACGTCGAAGGACAGCGGCAGGGCGAATTCCAGGGCCATGCCGTGGTCGAAGACGCGGACCACGCGCGCGGCGCGGCGACCGATATGCACCATCGCGCCCATTGGCGCATGCGCCGTGCAGGTCACCGCCGCGCCGGACACGGAAATGTCGACGATCCGCGCGGGAACCAGCGTGCCGTCGCCGAGACGGATCGTGGTCTGGACATTGTTCGGCACGATGCGCTCGTGCCGGCGGTCTTCCGGCAGGCCGAGCGTCTTGCGATTGGCCAGCCAGGTGATCTGGTTGACCAGTTTTTCACGCTTGGTCTGAGGCATATTGGCCATCAGCACGAAGCCAAACTCCAGATGGCGGACAATCGTGCCTTCGATACGGCCAAGCGCGTCGAAATAGGCGACGACGCGCTCGCCTATGGCGCCGCGCACCGGCGCCGTCACGGCCAGACCGCCCACGGAAACGTCGATGGTCTGACAGGGAAACTCCCGGCGGTCCTCGAGCATATAGCGACCCAGCAGAGCCAGCTTGGCCCTCGCGTGGCGCCGCCGTTCCAGCGGTTTGGCAGCGAATTGAGCGTGGAGAGTCATGAGCCTGCCGATGCTTGTCCTTGCAATTGCGAGAACTATAGGCCCGGTGTGGTTAACTCCATCTTACGGCCGCGCGAATAATGCGAAGGATTCGTCAAGACCAAAGGCGTCAATCGTCCTTGCGGCCGCCGGGAATGACAAAGAACGACAGGCGGCGGCTCTTGTCGCGGCGCGCCAGATCGCCGGGCCTAAGCGGCGAGTCCTCCGGCTTTTTCAACAAAGGCAGCGCCACGCCGCCCTGGCCATTGTCGATGAAGCGCATGGCCACGATGCGCAGGCAGCGCGCCGGACGCAGGCCGAACCAGCTCGGAATCGCCGTCGGCGTCAGCGAGGCCAGCAGCCGCGCATGGGTTTTGCCGCGATGGCGCAAGGGCAAAAGCAGCAATTCCAGATTGGCGTCCTCGCCATCCATGGCCTCCGCCGTCAGACCGGCGACGATCGGGCGCGCGCCGTCGAGCACCGACAGCGCCATGGCGCTGACCGCGGCGCGGTCTTCGGGCGCGAACAGGCTGACCAGGGTCGAGCCCTTTTGCTCGTCGAGAAACAGCGCGTTGAGGCGGGAACCGGAGATGCGGATCGGAAACTGCCGCTCGTCGTCCACTTCCAGGATCATCGTATCGGCGAGAATATGGCGGATCGCGGTCGGATCGATCTCTTCCCGCTCCGGAGACAGCCGCGCGCCGCGCAACTGGTTCCAGTAGAAATAGAGTTCCTGGGTGGCCGCCTGTCTCATTTTAACGCCTTTGACTTTTTCTGGGTCGCCATCGTCCGATAGCGGTGCAGAAAACGCCTCTGCGCCCTGCCCGCCCGACTGAATGTGCGAAGCGCGGGCCAAAGGCGTCGCCGGGTTGAAGAAAGGCGCGAACCACAACCCATGCCGCGCGGAAATTAAGCTTAATTTCCGGTTTACGTTGCCGAGCCATTAGGTTTTTGGCAATGTCTGTTCATCGGACGGGGCCAAAACGGTAAGCGACCCGGGTGACGCAACGGACGATAAAAAAGACAAGGCGCTGTTTTCTGACGATTTCTCCCCCAAGAACTCTCTTGCTCGGGAAGACGATGGGGTCGAGAAATCGTTAATACGGTCCAGGCGCCGGAAATGCGCGGCAGCGCGGCGTGGTTAACGCCCCACCGACGCACATGACAGGGGGAGAGCCCAGGCTCTCCCCCTTCGTTTATTAAGCCATGCGCTAAAAAATGGATGCCGGTTTTTAGCGATAGCATTGCGAAAAAAAGGATATTCATAGTCGATTGCGGCGCGTCGGGGCCGCAATCGGCCATGAATGGGAACATGTTTTGCGCGAGAAAATCTTCAATCTGCCGGGCGTGGTTCTGGCGCTGATCGTCATTCTTTTCCTGGTTCACACGGGACGGGTTCTGCTGCTGTCGGGCGGAGACGACATTCAATTGCTGGCGACATTCGCCTTTGTCCCCGGCCGCTTCGCTTTTCTCCACGATCCCGCCGGCGTAGCCGCGGCGCTGAACGCCATCGCCGAGGCCAACGCCGACCAGGGTGAGTTGGCGCAGTTTTTCCTCACCTATGCGCCCTCCAGCCTGCTGTGGATCACCCCGGTCGCCTACGCCTTTCTCCACGGCTCCTGGACGCATCTGATCCTGAATTCGGTCTGGCTGGCGGCTTTCGGCGCGCCGGTGGCGCGGCGTTTTGGCGCCGCGCGTTTTCTGGCGCTGAATTTTCTCGGCGCCCTGGCCGGCGCCGCGGCGTTTTTTATCGCACATCCCTTCGCGCTTCAGCCGATGGTCGGAGCTTCCGCCGCCATTTCCGCCTGTTTTGGCGCCGCATCGCGCTTCGTTTTCCAGCCTGGCGCCTTTCGCCGCGACGATTGGAGCGCGCAGGCGCCGCCGCCGCTGGCGACGATCGGTGAAATGCTCCGCGACCGCCAGTCGCTGTCCTTCGTCGGCCTTTGGTTCGGCATCAATCTGCTCACCGGCCTCGCCGGGCAAAGCTCCGGCCTCTCCGACGGCCCGGTGGCCTGGGAGGCTCATATAGGCGGCTTCCTGCTCGGGCTGCTGGCGGCGCCCTTGTTCGACCAAAGACGCAAGGCATAACGCGCGTCAGCACGCTTGCGCGAGGGGGCAAAAAGCCTCATTCTCCAAGGCAAAGACGGGCTCGCGCCACGTGCGGAACCATTTCCGGTTCGCCGCGTTGGAGGTCGAAGAGGGTCCGCGTCCTTATGAGGAGGAATGGAATGACCGTCGCTTTAATTCTCGCGGCCAAGGGCCATGACGTGGCCACGATTCAACCCCATCGCACCCTGCAGGAAATTTCCGCCCTGCTTGCCGAAAAGGGCATTGGCGCCGTGATCGTTTCCGATGGTTCGGGCGCGGTGCTGGGCATTATTTCCGAGCGCGACATTGTCCGCGCCGTGGGCCGCACGGGCGAATCGGCGCTGCTGGAGCCCGTTTCGAAACATATGACGAGCAAGGTCATCAGCACCAATCCTGGCGACGCGGTCGATCATGTCATGGAAATGATGACCTCAGGCCGCTTCCGCCACATGCCGGTGATGGAGCAGGGCCGTCTGGTCGGCGTGGTTTCCATCGGCGACGTGGTCAAGCATCGTCTGGAATCGATGGAAAACGAACATCGCGCCATGCGCGAATATATCGCCACCGCCTGAGCTTTTCGACGGGAGAGACGCCTGTGGAGCGCGGCGGCGCCAAAGCGCCGCGCGGTTTTTGCGTGGGGCTATTCGTCCGCATCGACACGAGAAACCGTGGCTGAAAACGCGACGTCGAACTCGCCGAGGGATGGAGTTTCGTCCCTCGGCGCTGGCGCGGCTAAGCCGCGCGCCCCTTTCCCGGATCAGAACGTATAGCGCGCGCCGATATAGATGGTGCGGCCCGGTTCGGGATAACCGTCGGTCAGGACATAGAGCTTGTCGAGCAGGTTTTTCGCGCCGCCATAGACGCTCAATTCCCGCGTGACCTTATATTCCGCCTTGAAATTCAGCAGGGCGTAGCCGCCTTCCTGAACATAGCCGGTGTTGGCGGCATTGCTGCTCCAGCGGCTGGTGGCGAGTTGGAGATTGGGCGAAAACGACAGGCCGGGCAGTGGCCGCCACACCGCATAAAGGAAGGCGAAGGCGCCGGGAACGCCGGTCAGTTCCGGATTGGGGCTGATCGGCGTGGACAGGGCGAGCCAGCGATGAATCAGCGACACTTGGCCGCCAATGTCGAGATCGTCGCGTATGCCGTAATCGCCCTTGAAATCGGCGCCAATGGCCCGCTCCAGGCCGACGTTGCGATCTTGCGACGCGCCGGAGGGCAGCGACACGCTTTCGATGGCGTCGGTGATGTAGTTGAAATAGGCGTCGGCCGAGAGTTTCAGCCGCGGGCCGACCAGACCTTCCCAGCCGATCTGGGTATTGGCGGCGCGCTCCGGCGCCAGGGTGGGGTTGCCGGTGAACGTGCCGAAGCGCGTGCTATAGAGCTCGAACAGGGTCGGGAAGCGCGTGCGGTCGGAGAAGCTGACGGTGAACTTGTTCTTGTCGTCATAGCGCCAGATCACCGCGACCTGACCGTTGGGCGCCTGGAGGTGGGAGTCGGGATAATTGATCATCCCCCAGGGCGCCGTCGACGAATTAAAGCCGCGCGCCTGCGGGATATTGCGCCAGTCGTAGCTGACGCCCTGGACGAAATCGATGCTCCTGCCGATGTGATAGGTGTTTTCCAGCGCCACCGAATAGGTGTCCTCGAAAGAGGTGATGCGCGGCGCGTTGTAGCAGACCACATTGGCTGTGCAGCCAGCGGGCTTGCCGGTGACCGGATTGACGAAATAGGCGTCGTTTTCGTTATGAACGTCGTGACGGTAATAGAGCAATCCCTTCAGCGTGTCCTCGGGAACGATCTGCTTGCCGACCTCGATCGAACCGCCGGCGTTCCAGTCATGATATTCGGAATAATCGGCGGAGGAGGTGTTTTGCAGCGTCATTGCGGCGTTGGAAAACATGTCGATGGAATTGTCGAACCGGTCCCAGAAGACTTTGGTCTTGATGTAAAGCGTCGGATCGATCTGGGTCTGCGTCAGCAAGGCCAGGGTCTGCACGTCCCAATAGGGCCAGCTCCAGTATTTGGTGGTCGGCGCCGCCGGCTGCGTGCTGAAGGGCTCGCCCTTTTGGCCTTCCTGATGCAGGAAATTGATCGAATATTCGTCGGTTGCGTTGGGCGTGTAGCCGGCCTTGAAATTGAAATCGAGATCGGCCGTCGCCGAATGATTGCGCAAGCCGGCGCCCTGCTGCGCATTGGGCGTGTAGGAATCGGGCAGATCCCAGCCCACCGCCTTGTTCCAGGCCCCCGAGGCCTGAACGTAATAGGAGCCCTGGTTCGTGCCGACGCGCGCGTAAGAGCGCTCGCCGAGATAGCCGGTCTTGCCGACATCGATCGCCGAACCGATTTCGCCTTCGATCTCCTTGACGGGCTTGCGGGTCACCAGATTGATGTCGCCGCCCAGGCCGCCAGGACCGTCGAGCACGGAAGCATAGCCCTTGGCGATCTGGACTTCCGCGAGATTGCTGGTGAGGAAGCGGCCAAAATCGAGGCGATTGTCGGCGGGCAGATAGATGGTCACGCCGTCGAGCATGATCGGCACGCGCCACCGGTCGAAGCCATGAACAAAAATATTTTGCTCGTTGCGCGGGCCGGCGAGATCGTCGGCGACGACGCCGGGCGTGAGCTCCACAGCCTTGTCCAGCGTGCCTTTTTCGAAAGTCTCGAATTTCTTCGCGGAGATGGTGTCGCCGACGATCGGCGGCGTGGTGGTCGGCTGGAAGGGAACGCCGGCGGAAGCGGGCGCCGGCGCGCCATTGGACGCGACGCCGGCGGCCTGGCTGTCATGCGGCGCGATCACATGGATTTCGCCGAGATTGTAAACGCCGGAATCTTCCGCCAGAGCCGCCTGAGGCGCGGCCAGCGCGCCAGCCAGCGCCAGGGTAGCGAGTTTTCTGTCCATGTTCATGCTCCAATCCTTCGCGGGCGGCAAGGCAAGCGTCAGGTTTCAGCGCGCCTTCGCGAACCTGTCCTCGACGTGGCCGTGTATTAGCCTATTGGCTCAGACCCCTGACGCAGGGATTTATTGCCGCCAAATTTCAGTCGCCGAAATTTAAGACGCCGCATCCGTGACGTGGCAATATGAAATTATGCTGTTTTTGCATGAGCATAGCGATTCAGGCGGCCCCGTAGCAAAATTACAACATGTTTTTTGAGTACATATATATCGCCATGCGATTCCGATGGGCATTTGGCTTATGTTTTAAGCAGACTTGATGCTCAGCGTAATTTGCTCTTGACCTCGCCATGGAGATAATCACATTTCCGCTTGTCGTCTTGAAGAAGCACTCGCTTGGAGAGGCGCAGTCAGGAGAAGCGCAATGCCCCGCCGTTCGCCCTACGCCATTGTTCTGCTGGTCGCTCTGGCTGTCGGCGCGCCCGTTCGCGCCCAGGAGGCGCCCGCCGCGTCGAAATGTCCGGACCAGGCGGCGCCGCTGCCGGCTGAATTGGCGTCCTGGACCGCGCCGACCGCTTTGACCGCGGCGACCAGGCCCGAGGATGCGGGCAAGGCGGAGATCAAGCTCGGCGGCGCCGTCAAACTCACGCTGTTCCACACGCCCGAGGTGAATTACGCCATCCGTCCCGTGAAACCTGGCGGCAGCGTGGCTTATGGCGGCCTGCTCAGCATCGCCATCGCCGAAGCTGGAACCTATCGCGTCGCGCTTGGCAACGCTTCTTGGGTCGATGTCGTCAAAGATGGCGCGGCCGTCGAATCCATTCGCCATGGCGGCGGCCCCGCCTGTTCGGGAATCCGCAAAATGGTGGATTACCCCTTGCAGAAGGGCGAATATTTCGTCCAACTGTCCGCGAGCGGCGAGGCGCAGACTGGCGTCCTCATCGTCAAACTGCCCTGACCGCGCCGGCGCGACCATGCTCCGACCTTTGCACTTGGCCGCCTTTTGCATCGCCCTGACGATGGGCGGCGCGGCGGCGCAAAATGTCCTCGACCCGCAGGACAATCCCTCTTCGCCGCTCAAGATCGAACTGGGGCGGCGGCTGTTTTACGAGGCCGATCTTTCGATCAATGGCACGATGGCCTGCGCCGCCTGCCATGAGCAGCATCGCGGCTTCGCCGATGGCAACCGCAGCCATCCCGGCGCGCTCGATCATCCGGGCAGGCGCAATGTTCCTGGATTACAGAATGTCGCGATGCTGCGCCATTTCACCTGGGCGAGCCTGACGCCCGATCTCGAACATCAGGCTTTGACGCCTTTGCTCGGCGAAAACCCCGTGGAAATGGCGATGAAGGGGCATGAGGCGGAACTGGCGCGGCGGCTCGCCGCCAATGCCTGCTATGTCAAGCTGTTTGCCGCCGCCTTTCCGGAGAACAAGGGCGAAATCGGCCTGAGCGCCGTCACCAAGGCTATCGCCAGTTTCGAGCGCAGCCTGATCTCCTTCGACTCTCCCTATGACAACGCCGCGAGGGCCGGTCGGGCGCTGCCGGCGGAGGCGGAGGCGGGACGAGCGCTTTTCACGGGCAAGGGCGGTTGCGCGGCCTGCCATTCCGGCCAAAACTTCACCGATGACGCGTTTCACGCGCTGGAGCCGGTCGCCCCCGCGGATCGCGGTCTGGCGGAGGAGACCGGACGGACCGCGGACGCCGGGCTTTTCCGCACGCCGAGCCTGCGCAATGTGATGGTGACCGCGCCCTATTTCCACGATGGCAAGGCGCCCGCCCTGCCCGACGCCATCCGCCGCCACGGTCTGCCAACGGCTTTGTCCGATGCGGAGATGGCGGACATCGCGGCCTTTCTCGCCACTCTGACCGACCGGTCCTTTCTCTCCGACCCGCGCTGGTCCTTGCCGGCCGAAGCCTGCCCGCTTTAGGCCTCTGGGCCGGCGTCGTCCCTCTCAACCGGGAGAGTGCAGCTTTTTTTCGATCGCGGTCATTTCCGCGATCTCATCGAGCGCGCGGCGCGCCGACTCGCGACCGAGCGCGATCAACTCGTCGGCGCGATGGAATTCGAAAAAGCCGATCTGCGCCAGCCGCGCCTTGATGAGCACATCCGGGGGATCGCCGGCCAACCGTGAACGGGCGATGCGGTCCTGGGTGATATTGAAGGCGTCAAGCATGGCGGTGGCTATGCCCGGCGCGCCATTGGGCCCCGCGCCGAACTGGCGGCGCAATTGCCCGCCTTCGCCAGGGAGCGTGGCCTTGGCGTCGGCGACGAATTCTTCCGTTCCGCCGCCGTGATCGGCGATCAGCGCGCCGCGGAAGGCGCTGTCGCCGATCAGATTGACCGCGATCACCATTTCCGCGCCCAGCGCCCGGCACAGAGTCACCGGCACGGGATTGACCAGCGCGCCGTCGAACAGCCAGCGATTGTCGATGCGCACCGGCTCGAAAATGCCGGGCAGCGCATAGGAGGCGCGGATCGCCTGCACCAGATCGCCGCGCCGCAGCCAGACCTCGTGACCCAGGCCGATCTCGGTCGCCACCGCGCCAAAGCTCAACGGCAGATCCTCGATGCGCAAGCCGGACAGAGAGCGCGACAGCTCGTCGCGCAATTTGCCGCCCGACATCATGCCGGCGCCGGAAAAGGACAGGTCCATCAGCGAGAACACCCGGCGCTTGGTCAGCGAGCGCGCGAATTTTTCGAGTTCGTCGAGCTTTCCCGCGGCGTAGCAGCCGCCAACCACCGCGCCGATCGAGGCGCCGGCGATCACGTCTATGGGAATTTTGCGCGCCTCCAGCTCCTGGAGCACGCCAATATGCGACCAGCCGCGCGCCGCACCGGCGCCGAGCGCAAGACCAATACGCGGCCTGCGGCCTTTGTCAGGCGCGCCCGCGCCGCCGCCAGCGGCGGAGAGCGAATCGCCCGAACGCTCGAAAGTCTTCCAGTTCAACCCGAACATGGCCCGACTCCCCTACGCGACCTCCAACTCGGCGTCTTTTGCAGCGCCTTTGAACAAAGCCTGCGCGCGGAATATTGCCGAAGGCTTAAACACCCATATCTCCATATGGGCCCGCTCAAGCTGAAATGCAGCGGAGCCAGCGAAAGTTCCGGCACGAAAATTTTGAGGGGTCGCGAGGTTAATGCCGACGCGCCGTAGCTTGGTCCAGCGCGCCGAGGCCCGGCTCAGAGCTCTTCGAGGTCGATGTCGAGGATCGCCATTTGCAGGGTAAAACTTTTGCCCTTGGGGTCGTCCGCGGAAATCACCGCGAGAAAATCGTCGCCATTGTTGAGTTCGACGGAATCGACCTTCTTGCCGCGCGCGGCCACGGTCAAATTCTCATTGTCGAACAGGTGACGCAGATACTCCTGCAACACAGGGCGCTCGACCGGGATTTTCATGGCGAAGGAGAAGGAGCGGTCGCCATCCTCGTCATCGACGACGATCGGCCCGAGAACGCGCTCGCCATAGGTGGCGACCGCCGCGTCCTCGTTTTTCGGATCCAGTCCGACCTTGATGGCAGGCGCGCCAAACGCCTGGCGCAGAAATTCCTGCAATTTCCGCAATTCGCTCTTGTCCAAGACCCAACTCCTTGAGCAGCTGACCAGAGCGAGGCTTGCCAAAAAGCGCCGCGCCGCGCAAGGGCGCTTTTTTTTGCGCGCGGCGCCTGAGGGCGGTTTCGGTTTTAGCGGACCGTGACGATGTCCCCGCCGACGCCGGGATCGATGGTGTTGACGCCGGAGACGGAATAGGCCGCGCTGCACAGCAGCATGGCGGCCACGGCGAGCGCGCGCGGCGACCCGTCGGCGTGGCGTTTCAGAAAATCAATTATCGCGCTCATAGCTGCTTCCCTGCTCATTGCTCCGCGACGATCCGCGCCTGAGCAACCTAAGGTTGCACCCCTTTCCAGCCAATTAAGACCTCGCGCCGGCCTGGCGAAAATCCTGCTGTCAGCGCGTCGCGATGTGAACGCCGACCGCGCGCCAACCGTATCGAAAGGCGCCATAGGCTAAGATCAGCGAAAAACAGATCAAGGCGGCGATCACCGCCAGCTCCTTGGCCGTCGCGCCCGCCTGCCGTTTCAAAACCCGAGAATATCCAGCCATTCCAGGTCTCCATCCCGTTGTTTTCGCGAATTCTGCACGATTCGCCACAAGACAGGCTAGGCGCGAATGGTTGCGCGGGCCTTAAATAAATCACGGCGCGGGATTGCCGCGCAACTGGTGAATGGCGTCGATGCGGCGCAATAGCTCCGCCGGCAGTTCGCGCGGCGCGTCGAGGATGAGTTTCAACTGCTCCAGATTGGTCGCGCCGACGATATTGGCGGTGACGAAGGGGCGCGAAGTGACAAAAGCCAGCGCCAGATGCACGGGATGCAGGCCGAACGCCGCCGCCAGCGCCAGATAATCCTCGATGGCCTCGTCCACACCCGGCTTTTGATAGCGCTGTCCCCGGTCGAACAGGGTGCTGCGCGCCCCGGCGGGACGAGCCCCATGCAGATATTTGCCGGTCAAGAAGCCCTGGGCGAGCGGCGAATAGGCCAGCAGGCCCACCTGTTCGCGGAAGGCGAATTCAGCCAGGCCGATCTCGAACTGGCGGTTGAGCAGATGATAGGCGTTCTGGATCGAAACCGGGCGCGGGCCGGCGCCCGTCTCCGAGGCTTTCAAGGCCTGCGCCACGCCCCAGGGCGTCTCGTTGGACAGGCCGAAGGCGCGGATTTTTCCTTGCTGGACCAGTTCCCGCATGGCCCCGGCGGTTTCCTCGAAACTCACGCCGTCCGGTCCGCCGCGATCCTCATAGGCATTGGACAGCCCATCGAACAGCGCCATGGGCCGGTCGGGCCAGTGGGTCTGGTAAAGGTCGATGTAATCGGTCTGCAAACGCTTCAGCGATCGCTCGACGGCGTAGAAAATATTCTTGCGGTCGAGCCGCGCGGTCTCGCCATTGCGAAACCAGGGCATGGCCGTGCGGCCCACCACCTTGGTCGCCAGGACGATCTTGTCGCGGTTTTTTCGCGCGGCGAACCAATTGCCGATGATCGTCTCGGTCGCGCCTTGTGTCTCGGGGCGCGGCGGAATCGAATAAAGCTCCGCCGTGTCGAAAAAATTTATTCCCTTTTCCAGCGCGTAATCCATTTGCGCGAAAGCGTCGGCCTGGTCGGTCTGCTGGCCATAGGTCATCGTGCCCAGGCAGATTTCCGAGACATTTTGGCCGGTGCGGCCAAGCGGACGTGTTTGCATCGTTTCCTCACACAGTGAAATGCAGCCGGGCCTGGCGCAGGCAGGCCATGAACAGGGTCAGATCGCTCATATCCGCCAAATCCTCGCCGCGCAGCACGGCGCGCCCCTGGGTTTTCAGCGTGGCGTCGAGCATGAGATTGTCGGCATTGCCGAAATTTTCGATCTCCAGTCCCTGCGCGTCGCGAAAGCCGCCTTGCGCCGTTGGATGGGCGCCAAGCTCCTCGCGAACGCGGGCAAAATAGTCCCGGGGATCGTTGCTATAGGCGAAACAGGGTTTTTGCAGCGCCGCGCAATGCCCGAATTCAAAAGCCGTGCCGGGATCGGCGCCATTCCGCGAAAGGGCGTGAGATTGAAAATCGCCGCGTCGGCTTGCGCGATCAGCGCCAGATTGGCGGCGTAAATCCGCTCGTCCCGTCTTTCCGCGCCGGAGATTTCATTGTCCAGGGGATAGAGCCCGACAAAACCGAACTCCCGGCACAGGCCCTTCTTGCGCAATCCCGCCTCAACCGCGTCGGGCAGAAAAACCTCGGGGCCAGCCAGATAGATTTTGGGCTGCGACATGAAACATCCTGAACCTTCAGCGCGAGCATAGCGGCAAAATCCGCCGTGCTCACGCGGAAAGCGACGGTTTCGCGCAAAAACGCGCTTGCGCCGGCGCCGCATGGACGAAGCCCACGCCCGCGCCTAAATTCGTTGTGAATGGAGGCTCACATGGTCAAGGCGATTCGCGTTCACGAAACCGGCGGTCCCGAGGTTTTGCGCTATGAGGAGGTCGACCTCCCCGCCCCCGGGCCTGGCGAGGTCCAGATTTGCCAGCATGCGGTCGGCGTCAATTATATCGACGTCTATTTCCGCACCGGGCTTTATCCCGCGCCGTCCAAACCTTTCATCCCCGGCAACGAGGGCGCCGGCGAGGTTCTCGCCGTCGGCCCAGGCGTGGAAGGATTCAGGCCCGGCGACCGCGTCGCCTATACCGGGACCATCGGCGCCTATGCCGAGGCCCGCAACATCGAAGCCAAATTTTTATGCGCGCTGCCCGCCGAGATTCCCTATGAGACGGCGGCGGCGATGATGCTCAAGGGGCTGACCGCCGAATATCTGCTGTTTCGCAGTTACAAAGTGCGGAAAGGCGATACGATTCTGGTCCATGCGGCGGCGGGCGGCGTCGGCCTGATCCTCTGCCAATGGGCCAAGGCTTTGGGGGCGCGCGTCATCGGCACGGTGGGGAGCGAGGACAAGGCCAGGCTGGCGCGCGAGGCTGGGGCCGATGAGATCGTCCTCTACCGTCAGGAGGATTTCGCCGCCCGCGTGAAAGAGCTGACGGAGGGAAAACTCTGCGACGCCGTCTATGACGGCGTCGGCAAGGATACGTTTCCGGCCTCGCTCGACTGCCTGAAACCTTTCGGAACTTTTGTGAGCTACGGTTCGGCCTCCGGCCCGGTGCCGCCCTTCAACATGGCGCTGCTGACGCCCAAGGCGCTCTATGCCACGCGGCCCTCGCTGTTCGCCTTCATCGCCGATGAGGCCCGGATGCGCGAGATGGCGGCGCGGCTATTCGCGGCTGTGGCCTCGGGCGCGGTCAAAATACCCGTCCATTCGATCCGGCCGCTGGCCGAGGCCGAACTGGTCCATCGCGCTTTGGAAAGCCGCGCGACCACCGGGGCGACGGTGATGATTCCCTAAACCACGGCCCCGTGGAGGTCGTAAGCCTCGGCGCGGTCGATCTTGGCGGTGACGATGTCGCCGACGCGCAGGGGGCGGCGGCTGGACAGAAACACCTTGCCGTCGATTTCCGGCGCATCGGCCTTGGTGCGCCCCTCCCCGCCGCCGGCAACGACCTTGTCGATCATGACCGGCAGGCGTTTGCCGACTTTGGCCTTCTGCCGTTGCGCCGAAATCTTCTGCTGGCGCTCCATGAAGCGTTTCCAGCGGCTTTGCTTCACCTCTTCGGGGACTTGCGGCAGGCCGAGCTCGTTGGCGGCGGCGCCGGCGACCGGCTCATATTTGAAGGCGCCGACCCGGTCGAGTTTCGCCTCGTCGAGCCAGTCGAGCAGGATTTCAAAATCCTCGTCGGTCTCGCCGGGGAAGCCGACGATGAAGGTCGAGCGAATCGCCAGATCGGGGCAAATCTCCCGCCAGGCCTGAATGCGCTCAAAGGTCTTTTCGACATTGCCGGGACGCTTCATCGCCCGCAACACGTTCGGGGCGGCGTGCTGAAAGGGAATGTCGAGATAGGGCAGGATCTTGCCCTCGGCCATCAGCGGAATGACCTCGTCGACATGGGGATAGGGATAGACATAATGCAGCCGGGTCCAGACGCCGAGATCGCCCAGCTCCTTGGCCAGGTCGAAGAAACGGGCGCGGACCTCGCGGTCGTGAAACATGCTTGAGGCATAGCGCAGGTCCTGGCCATAGGCGGAAGTGTCCTGCGACACCACCAGCAGTTCCTTGACCCCTGCCCTGACCAGCTTTTCCGCCTCGATCAGCACCTCGCCGGCCGGCCGTGAAACCAGATCGCCGCGCAATTTCGGGATGATGCAGAAGCTGCAACGGTTGTGGCAGCCCTCGGAAATCTTGAGATAGGCGTAATGGCGCGGGGTGAGCTTAATGCCCTGTTCCGGCAGCAGATCGACGAAGGGATTCGCCGAGGGCGCCGCCGCCGCGTGGACCGCCGTCATCACGCTCTCATAGTCCTGCGGGCCGGTGATCGCGGAAATATTGGGAAAAGCCTCGAGAATCGGGCCGGGATCGGCGCCCATGCAGCCGGTGACTATCACCTTGCCGTTTTCGCGCAGGGCCTCGCCTATGGCGGCCAGCGATTCCGCCTTGGCGCTGTCGAGAAAGCCGCAGGTGTTGACGATCACCGCATCGGCGCCGTGATGGGCGCGCGAGATCGCATAGCCCTCGGCGCGCAAGCGCGTGAGAATGCGCTCGGAATCGACCAGCGCCTTGGGGCAGCCCAGCGAAACGAAGGAAATGCGCGGCGCGTCTTGGTTATGTTCGGTCATGGGCCGGAGTTTTAGGCGGGGCGAGGCAAAAAGCAAAGCCCACCCGGAACAGCGTTCCGGGTGGGCTTCCAAGACAGACGCGCCGGGACAGGCCCGGCGCGGCGAAAATCAGTACTTGGCGACGACCGTCGAAGCGGCGGGAGCGCCGAACTTGTAGAGCAGACCGACGAGAACCGCATTGGAGTTCTCAAAGGTGGACTTGCCGACCAGACCGTTGTTGGCGCGGCCGAGATCGGTGTAGCGATACTCGAGACGACCGATCCAGTTCGGGGTGAAGGCATAGTCGACGCCGCCGCCGAGCGTGTAGCCAGTGCGGCCGCTGTTGTTGGTGACGCCGAGGACCTTGGTGTCCACGTCGCCGAAAGCGACGCCGCCGGCGAAATAGGCCAGGGCGCGGTCGGTGACGGCATAGCCCAGACGGCCGCGGATGTCGGCGAAATAGGTCGAGTTGGTCGAACCGTTGATCGGCGCATAGTTGCGCGAACCGCCGAGAACGCCGCCGCCATCGGCTTCGAGGCCGAGCACGAACTTGTTCGGCAGTTCGTAGTTATAGCCGATCACGCCGCCCAGCAGGCCGCCGGTGGCGGTGCTGCCGTTGCCCAAGCCGCGATAATGCGCCGAGAGGAAATCGAGACCGCCTTCGACGCCGGCATAGAAACCGGTCCAGGAATAGGCCGAAACCGGGGCGAGATAGGCGGGGGCCGCCTTGCGCGACGGCAGGTCGGCGGCGAGAGCCGAGCCGGTCAGGGCCGCCAGAGCGATAGTGGAAAGCAGAACCTTACGCATAATTGCCTCGTGTCTTGATTTGCGAAACGCGCCGGCAAAATGTCCTCAGATTTCCCTCTCCGCAAGTAAAAAATCACCGCGAAGCGAATTCCTGGGGCGCCTTGTGGCACATTGGCAACAATTTGGGGCTAGACCCCGGTGAAATGCGACCGAATTGCGGCGCCGATCAGGCAATCAAGGCAATCCGGCCACAAAATTGCAGTTTTTACTTGGCCCTTCCGCAGGACTTCGTAACCCGAACACGCGAAGTCTTTTTTGGTCCGCGCATTCATTTTTCGATTCGCGCCGCGCCAGCCTCGGCCGACACACACGCGCTTCCTCCAATTTTGCTGCGCGACGAAACCGAAACCGCCGTCCCGCCTGCGCTTGAAACGCAGTTAAGGCAGAAAAGGTTTCCGAGACCTTACCTGGAAGGGGCGCATTTTAACCGCTTGGTTAACCGTCCGTTGCGACGCAACACGGTCGCCGACGCCCGTCCCGGCCAAATTCGGCTTGCCTTTGGACGACGAATGCGCGAGGGAACCGCAGAGTTTGGTTTGCTCATGATCTCTCCCGAGCCGCATAGCACGGGGTCGGCACAAAAGACGGCACGGCCACGGCGGTTTCGCTGGCCGCAAGTGGCGCGAAATCCTAGAGTTTATTGAGTTTGGAAGGGTGGCCGAGTGGTTTAAGGCAGCGGTCTTGAAAACCGCCGTAGGTGAAAGCCTACCGTGGGTTCGAATCCCACCCCTTCCGCCAGCAGATATTTTGTCTGGACCGGACGCAAAGACGGCGGGTGCGATCAGGACGCTTCCCAGCGCCGGAACCTCGCCTTCCGGGCGAGCATCCGCCGGCCTCTTGGACCGGCCTCTTGGAGAGGACCGATGACCAATTCGCAAGAGAACATCGAATTGCCCGCCATTGGCGTCGGGAGACGATCACCCGCCGAAATCGCACCGAACCAGATTTTGGCGGTGATCCTGTTTTTCGCCGTGCTCTTCGTTTCCATTGCCTTGATCGCGCCGAATTACTTCCTGTTCTCAACCGACGACCTGTCGATTGGAATGGATGCGAGGCCCTTGAAGGCGCTGGCTTTGGACCAGGCCGCGAACGGCCGCTATACATTCTCGGCGTTTGCGCGCCTGCTGGATTTTCTTCGCGTCGATTATCCCGCCTATCTTGCGATTTCAGGAACGCTGTTCATCGCCGCCTGGTTGTTCCTGCTGTCGGAACTGGCGGCTTTCGCCAAAATTGAAAATCCCTGGGCGAAATTCTTCGGCGCATTGCTGTTTTCCAGCTTCTGCCTGAATCTCGATCTCTATCAGTTCAAGGAAGCCTATCTATCCTATGCGCTTTCCTTTGGTTTCGGCGCGTTGGCGATCCGCTTCGCCCGGTCGGAGACGAGACTCGTCGCCAGGATCGCCCTGTCGGCCATCTGCCTGGGCCTAGCCTACGGCGCCTATCAGACATTTCTCCAGATTCTCATCATGATCATGGCCGTTTGGGGGGTCTCGCGCGCCATTGGCCGGCAATCGCCGCGCGGCGACTTCGCCGCTCTGACCATGGCGGCGGCGACCGCCATGGCGGTCGCACTGTATTTCCTGACCAACATGCTGTTGAAGGCGCTCACCCTCGAGGGCTTTGCCGCATATCCGGCGCGACCGCAGGGCGCCAGATTCGTTCTGGCGAATTTGCATCCCTATCTGAAAACCGCATTCCATCTCATGTCTCCAGCAGCAAGTCCTTTCGCGCCGCTGGCCAACTCCTTTGTCACCTGCGGTTTTCTGCTGCTGTGTGTTGCGGGCCTATCGATGTTTACCGTCCGGGCGTCGGGCTGGAAGAAATGGGCGATCTGGGCCATCTTCGCCGCCGCGCTGCTGAGCGCGCCGAATCCTGCCAATCTGCTCATGGAATTTTATTGGCCCTCGCCACGAAGCGTGGCGGGGATCGGCTTCTTTTTCGCCGGCGTCGCCGCTTTGCTCCTCGAGATCGGGGCGGAAGCGCGCGCGCCTGTGGCTCAGCCCAAATCGGCCGTCGCGATTTGCCTCGGCCTGCTGATTCTGACGCAATTGCTCAACGACGCCCAGTTGCTGGCCCGGCGCTCGGTCCAACAGGTTCTGGATTTGGCCCTGGCGCGACAGATTGTCAGCGATGTGGAACGATTGGCCCCGGCAAACGATCTGCCCATCGATACGCGGATCGTGACAACTTGGCACAGCAACGCCGTTTACAGGAAAATGCCTTACGCTTATGGCGTGAGCCTGCTGGGCACGGATTGGTCGGCTCCGCCCCTCCTGAGCTTCGTCTCAGGCGGTCGGATTATCGGTCACGCCGGACAGCCGTCCGATTGTTCGTCGTCGCGCCATTCATCTGGTCCTGTCGTGACGCTGGGACCGGGCGGCCTTCCCCTCGTTTGTTTCCCGAGCCAGACCCCGCCCTGGCCAGGTTCGAGCTGAAATCGCCGCGCAGGCGCCTGACGGCGTTCTTGCGCAAACCGCCCCGCTCCGCTAGCAATGCGGCATGATCCGCGTCGCGCTCTACACGGGCTCCTTCGATCCCGTCACCAATGGCCATGTCGATGTCATCCGCGCCGCCATGGGGCTGTGCGACCGGCTGGTCGTGGCCATTGGCGTCCATCCCGGCAAGAAACCGCTGTTCTCCGCCGAGGAGCGCGCCGACCTGCTGGAACGAGTCTGCGCCGAGGACGCGCGGGCGAAAAATTGCGAATTGGCGGTCGTCACTTTCTCGGGCCTGGCGGTCGAGGCGGCGCGCGAACATGGCGCCCAGGCGATCGTGCGCGGCCTGCGCGACGGAACCGATCTCGATTATGAAATGTCCATGGCCGGCATGAATGGCGTGATGGCCCCGGAGGTGCAGACCGTGTTCCTTCCCGCCGGCTTGAACGTGCGTCACATCACCGCCACTTTGGTGCGGCAAGTGGCGCTGATGGGCGGCGACGTCACCGCCTTCGCCCCGCCCCTGGTGGTGGAGGCCCTGCGCCGCAAGGCGGCGCAATGATTTTCATCCTGTGAGAGGTAAGACCATGACGCATATCAGCGGCAAGTTCATCGACCGCCGCCGGTTCGCCCGCGTTTTCGCGCTGGCCGCCGGGGCCGCCCTTGCGCTGTCGGGCGCGGCGCGCGCCGCCGAGGATCCGGAAAACCTGCTCTATCTGCAACTCAAGGACGGCCGCGTGGTCATCCGCCTGCGTCCCGACCTCGCGCCCAAGCATGTCGCGCAGATCAAGGCGCTGGTGCGGCGCGGCTTTTACGACGGCATTGTCTTCCACCGCGTCATCGAGGGCTTCATGGCCCAGACCGGCGACCCCACCGGCACGGGCGCGGGCGGCTCCGACCTGCCCAACATTCCCGCCGAATTCTCATCCGAACCGTTCAAGCGCGGCACGCTCGGCATGGCGCGCTCCTCCAGCCCGAATTCCGCCAATTCGCAATTCTTCATCTGCTTCGACGCGGCGCCCTTCCTCGACGGCAAATATACGGTCTGGGGCGAAGTGGTTTCCGGCATGGAGTTTGTCGACAAGATCAAGCGCGGCGAGCCGCCTGCGAATCCCGACAAGATCGTCAGCATGAAAATCGCTGCAGACGCGAAATAATCCCACGAACCAACCGAAAGGAACGAAAATGTCCGACGAAGGCAATCTGATGACGCTGGAAACCACCAAGGGCACGGTGGTGATCCGCATGCGCCCCGACCTGGCGCCCAATCATGTCGCCCATATCAAGAAGCTGGTGGGCGAGGGCTTTTATGACGGCGTGGTCTTCCACCGGGTGATCGACGGCTTCATGGCCCAGACCGGCTGCCCGCACGGCACGGGCACCGGCGGCTCGAAATATCCGAACCTCAAACAGGAATTCAACGCCGCCCCGCATGTGCGCGGCACGGCTTCGATGGCGCGCGCCGCCAGCCCGGATTCGGCCAATTCGCAATTCTTCATCTGCTTCGACAACGCCCGCTTCCTCGACAAGCAATATACGGTCTGGGGCGAAGTGATCGAAGGCATGGAAAATGTCGACAAGATCAAGCGCGGCGAGCCGGTCAAGGACCCGGACAAGATCGTTTCGGCGAAAATCTCCTGATTTTTCTGGAATTCAAAAACCGGGAACAGGCAGGACAGCGACATTCGTCGCTGTCCTGTTTTTTTGGCCCCGTTCAGCCGCCGTTCAACTGCGAAGCTCTAAACCGGACCTGCTCGCGAGGATTTCGCCTTTCGTCATGGCTCCCGACAATTGACGAAAGGAAAAAAATCGCAAAGCTTGACCAGTCCCGGCGCCGCATAGCGCGGGCCGGATTTCGGAGACGCCTCCATGTCCATTCGCCTGAATTCCGCGCTTTTCGGCGCCGTCGCGCTCGCCGTCCTGGGAACAGCCTCGGCGAATGCCGAGAGCGTCACCAAGCAATGCGCCGCCAAATGGCAGGCCGCCAAGGCCGCCAACACCACCGGCGGCCTGACCTATCTGCAATTCTATTCCAAATGCTCGGCGGACATGAAGGCGCAGAACGCCGGCGGCGCCGCGCCGGCCGCGGCGCCCGCCGCCCCGGCGGCCCCCGCCGCCGCTCCCGTGGCGCCTGCTGCTGCTGCGGCGCCCACGGCTCCGGTCGCTCCGCCGGCGGCGGCGCCCGCGCCGGCTGCGCCGCCCAAGCCCGCCGTCGCCGCTCCCGTAGCCCCAGCCGCCGCCGGCGCGGCGTCATTCCCCACCGCGGTGGACCCGTCTTTCGCCAGCCTCAAGCCAGGCGACGCGCGCCGCAAGACCTGCAGCAAGGGTTATCAGGCCAACAAAGCCGCTGGCAGCCTCGGCGGCCTGAAATGGGACCAGTATTACAGCCAGTGCAATACGCGCTTGAAGGGCGGCGCATAAACCCGCCCGCCTTCCAAGAGATCAGGCCGGCGCCAAGGCGCCGGCCTTTTTGCGTCCAGACCGGTCAGGCGCTCAAGCGGTTTTGCGTCCAGCCTTTTTCTTGGCTTTCTCTCCGGCGATGCGCGAGGACTCGGAATTATGGAAAATTTCGAGTTGGTCGAGATCGGCTGAAGTCACCGGCGTCAGCGCCTGGTCCATATAGGCGGCAGCCTCCGCCTTGTGGCGCTTGAGCCAGAGCCGTAGCAGGCCGAGCCGCGCCGCCATTCCGCCCAGACGCAGGTGTTTGTAAACCAGCCCGGCGGCATAACGGGGGTAGAAAATCAATGGGTTTTCCAGCGGCAATCCGGGCCGGCGGTCGCGCCGCGCCTTGCGGCGCAAATAGCCGCCTTGCAGCGGATGGACCTTTTCCAGCTTCACGCAGCCCCAGAACCACAGGAGCAGAAACAGCGCCGCGCCGGCGGAAATATTAGTGGCGGCGGCGCGGCGCATGACGGTCTCCATATGCGCCGGCGAATAATAGAGATCCCAGGCCTCCCGATAGATCCCCTCCCATTGCTCTTTTGTCATCAGCGGATGGCGGGCGACCACATGTTCGAGATCGTATTTGTTGAGGTCGGGGTCCATCCAGGCGCCCTTGGCGGCGAGCTTCTGGTGATCCTCGGAGCCGGGCAGCGGCGTCAGGCAGAAGAATTCGAGAATGTCGAGCGGCAGTTCGCGCTGGATGATGGCGATGTCGCGGCGGATGCTCTCCGGCGTATCCGCGGGAAAGCCGAGGATATAGCCGGCATAGGTGAAGCAGCGCGCCCGTTTCCACGCCAGCAGCATCTCGCGATATTCGGCGATGCGATTCTGCTTCTTCTTGGCTTCCAGCAAATTGGCGGGATTGATGTTCTCCAGGCCGATGAAAACCCTTTTGACCCCGGCGCGCGCGGCCTTCTCGATGAAATGCGGAATCCGGTGGCAGAGCGTATCGACCTGGATGATGAAGGTCGGATAGAGGCCCTCGCGCTCGCGCAACTGGATCAGCCGGTCGAAAATCGCCTCCCAATTGCTGTTGCGGGCGAAATTATCGTCGGTGATGAAAAAGGAATCGACGCCCTGCGCGAGATTGGCGCGGATGATCGCCTCGACGTCGTCGGCGCTGCGATGCCGCGACTTGCGGCCCTGAACATTGATGATGGTGCAGAAGGAGCATTGGAACGGGCAGCCGCGCCCGGCGTCGAAACTGGTGACCGCGCCGCTGGTGCCCGCCACGATCGAAGCCGGCAGCAACGGAAAAGGCGCCCATCCAGATGCGGAAGGTCGTTGAGGTAATTGTACAGTGGCTTGAGCGTCCCGGAAAAAGCTTCGCGGAGGAAATCGTCGAACCGCCCCTCGATCTCGCCGGCATAAAGGCTAACTCCCAGCGCCTGCGCCTCGCGCAGCTCCGGCGTCATCTCCGGCAACATGGACAGGCAGCCCGACACGTGAAAGCCGCCAATGGCCACATTCGCGCCGGCCGCTCGAAAACGGCGGGCGAGATCCAGGGCGCGGGGAAACTGATTGGATTGCACGCCGGTCAGACAGACGAGGCCATGACCCGCCGCCCGGATTTGCGCGGCGATTTTTTCGGGGCGGATGCGGGTGTTGGTCTCGTCATAGACGAAAATTTCCAGCGCCACATCGGGGCCGAGCGCCTGGCGGCGACCGCTGTCCTGGGCGATGGCGTGCAGGGCCGCCAGGGAATTGGAGGGAATGGCGGAACGCAGCCATTGCACCACATAACCGTCGTCGTCGTAATGCGAGGGTTTGACCAGATGCAACTGGAACACGGTTCGGCTCATTCCGACCCCTTTTGGGTTTTGGGCCGGTTTTCCTCCGGCGCCCCGTCCGGTCTCGCCGGACGCCGGCGCGCCGGTCCCCCGACAGCGCGCCAATGCCTTGAGCCTATAGCAATTTCATCGCCGCCGTAACCCACAGGCGCCTTTTGGCGCAGGCGAGCCCCAAAAGTTCAAAGGAAGGCGAAAATCGCGCCCGCCGTTCCCGCCAGGCCGAGGCCGATGGCGCTGTACCAGGGCCAGCGCTGGCTGCGAACGATGATGGAAATGGTCGAGATGGCTATGGCGACATGCAGCAGGGTCACGGCTATGGTGAGCATGTGGTGGCGATGCTCGTGTATCTCGGCGGTTTCCAGCGCCGTCGCCGATTGCTCCTCCAGTCCGCGCGCCTGTTTTTCGATCTCCTGCTTTTCGCTGTCATAGCGACGCGCCCGCTGCGCATAATCCGGCTTGCCGCCAGCTTGATCGGCAGCCAGGGCGTAAATCTCCTCCTTGACGCTTTTGGCCTGAAAAAAGGCCCAGGCGTCGGAGGCGCGGCTTTGCAGCAGCACGGCGTGATTCTTGTCGCCAAAGGCGCGCGCCGTCTCCAGCGTCTCCAGACTGCCCACCGTGGCCGCGACGACAGCGAGAATGGCGATGGTCATCGACACCCGGGAGAGAAAATTATCGCCGGAATGAGCGGCGTGTTCCGCATGCTCGGCGTGTTCGAAAGCTTCGGTCGGCGCTTCTTCCATGATGTTCTCCAGAATTTTATCGGGCAAAGCTAAATGCATCGCCGCATGTGCGCAAACTCGGGACAGGCGGATTCTGGACAGGCGCTTTCGGCGCGCTTATAAAGTCGCTGCTTTGCAGGCTGCGCCGAATTTCGCAGCGCGCCATTGGGAACGGTCCAGATGCAGGAAAACCTCTCGCCTTCCACGCCCGCCGACGCTTTCGCCGCCTTGCGCGAAACCATGGTCGAGCGGCAGATTCGCACGTTCGACGTCAGCGATCTCGCCGTGCAGGACCGGATGAAGGAGGTTCCCCGCGAGATTTTCGTCGACGCGGCCTTCGTTTCGCTGGCCTATTCGGACGCCGGCGTCACCGTCACCGGCGCCCGCCCGCGCGAACTGACCGCGCCGCTGATTCTCGCGCGCATGCTGAAAGAAGCCCATGTGCGCAAGACCGACCGCGTCCTGGTCGTTTCCGGCGCCTCGGGCTATGCCGCGGCGCTGCTCGCGGGCCTCGCGGGCTCCGTGTTCAGCCTGGACGAGGACGAGGCCTTGGCGGCCAAGGCGGAAGCCAATTTCGCCCGGCTCGGCCTGACCAACGCCAAATCGCTTTCCGGCCCGCTCGCCCAGGGCGCCTCCGTGCAAGGCCCTTACGATTTGATCCTGGTGGACGGCGTCAGCGCCGGCCAGTTCGACACGCTGCTCGGCCAGCTTTCGGACGGCGGACGACTGGTCGCCCTGGTCGGCGACGCGCCGGGATCGCGCACCGGCCGCGCCATGATTTACACACGGGTCGAGGGCAAGAGCTCGCCGCGCGCCATGTTCTCGGCCTCGGCGCCGGTTCTGGCGGCCTTCGCGGCGCAGCCGAGCTTCGCCTTTTGAGGCCGGGCGCTGTGGCCTTTTGGGCGCAGTAACAGGAAATCTCTTCCGCTTCGCCAATGGGCACTGGCGTTTTCGGCGCTGCGGGTAGACCATGAAACGCGGCAGTTGATTTTATATTCAATTGTCCGCATATAGCTGGACGTCCAGGCGGCGGCTGGCAAGCGCCCGCATGCGGGAATTTGGGGGTTGGGTTTGGCTGGGGCATCCTTTTCGCGTCTGTTGGCTGGCGTCGCCTTTCTGGCGCTGACGCAGGCCGGCGCCGCGTCCGCCGAGACCATGTCGAGCGCGCTGGCGCGCGCCTATGAAAATAATCCCGACATCAACCAGCAGCGCGCCGCGCTGCGCGCCCGCGACGAAGGCGTGCCGGCCGCCAAGGCCGGCTGGCTGCCCAAACTCGCCGCCACCGCCCAGGGCGGCCATCAGGGCATGTCCGTGGCCAACGCGCTCGGCTTGGGCCAATCGGCGAAATACAGCTCCAACCCCAACGCCTATGGCGCCACGGTTTCGCAGACCCTGTTCGACGGCAATCGCACCGCCAATGGCGTCAGCCAGGCGGAATCGGCGGTGCTAGCCCAACGGGAGGCGCTGCGCCAGACGGAGTTGGCGACTTTGCAGGCTGGCGCCACCGCCTATATGGACGTGCTGCGCGACACCGCCGTGCTCGGCCTCAAGCGCAACAATGTCAAGGTGCTCGAAGTCCAGTTG
This sequence comes from uncultured Alphaproteobacteria bacterium, assembly GCA_963804045.1. Lineage (GTDB taxonomy): Bacteria > Pseudomonadota > Alphaproteobacteria > Rhizobiales > Beijerinckiaceae > Rhodoblastus. Next base: position 152,755 of record CAWDOR010000009.1, read on the forward strand.
CGCCAGACCCGCGACCGTTTCCAGGTTGGCGAACTGACCCGCACCGACGTCGCCCAGGCCGAGGCGGCGCTGGCCGCCGCGCGCGCCGATTTCGCCTCGGCCCAGGCCAATCTGGAGAACAGCGTCGCCAGCTTCCGCCGCCAGATCGGCGTCGCGCCGAAACAATTGGCGCCGGCGCAGCCGATCGAAAAATTGCTGCCCAAGACGGTCGATCTGGCGATCTCGACCGGCCTTGAGGAACATCCGGCCATCGTCGGCGCGATGCATCAGGCGGACGCCGCCGAATCGGCGGTCAAGATCGCCGAGGGGGCGCTGCTGCCGACGGTCGCCGTGCAGGGCATGGTGCAGCGCAGCCTCGATTCCTCCGGCATCCCCGGCTATAACACCAATACCGCCTCGGTCATGGGCCAGCTGAATGTGCCGCTATATCAAGGCGGCGCGGAATATGCCGGCATCCGCCAGGCCAAGGAGCAATTGGGTCAGGCGCGACTCGCCGTCGATTCGTCGCGCATCCAGGTCCGCGCCGCCATCGCCAGCAGCTGGGGCCAGTTGCAGGCCGCCCGCGCCGCCATCGTCGCCTATCAATCGGCCGTCAAGGCGGCGGAAGTCGCGCTCAACGGCATTCGCGAGGAGGCGCTGGTCGGCCAGCGCACCACATTCGACGTGCTCACCGCCGAACAGAACTTGCTCAACGCCCGCGTCCAGTTGGTCACCGCCCAGCACGACCGGGTCGTCGGCTCTTATGCGGTCATGGGCGCGGTCGGAAGGCTTTCGGCCGAAAATCTCGGCATTGGCGTGTCGATCTACGATCCCGAGGATCACTATCAGCGCACCAAGAACCGTTTCATCGGCACGACCTCGGCCGACGGCAACTGACCGCCCGAGAATAAAAAGACCGGGAAAAGCATAAGCAAAAGCTTTTCCGGGCTTGCGCCGAACAACGGCTCAGCGCATTTTAATCGAGCTTGAATCCGAGCGCCGCGCCTTGCGCGGGCCTTATCGCGCATGCGTCGGGAAAGATGAACGCCAGCAACGCCCCCCAGAACGCCGATTTGAAAGCGGAACAGAAGGCTCACGAACCTTCGATGGAGGATATTCTCGCCTCGATTCGCAAGCTGATCGCCGATGACGACGCCTTGCCGCTGAGCCGCCGCGCGACGCCGGCTCCGGTCGCCGCGGCGCCTAGCCGCGCCGTCGAAACGCCCGCGCCAGCGACGCTTTCCGATTTTCCCGCGCCCGCGCCGCGCATTCCCGCAGCCCCTGTTCCGGTCGCGCCGCCCAGCCCGCCGCCTGGCCTGCCGCCTTTTCCCTTCCCCGCCGCCGATTCGACGCGCCTCGCGCCGCTGCGCGACTATTTGCGCCGCGACCCGCCGGCGCCGCCCGCTGCGCTCGCGACGCCTGCGACGCCCGCGATCGACATGGCGCAACTCGCCGACGAGTTGCAGGCGGAGAGCTCAGCGATCGACATAGCGCAACTCACCGAGGAATTGCATGCGGCCATGCCGGCGCTGCGGCCCTCGCTCGAGGAAACCGCCGCGCAGGCCGCTCCGCCGCCCGCCCCCGCGCCAGAATTCGCGCAGAACGATCCTGCGCCGAAAGAGTCCGCGCCAACCGTGCGCTTCGATTTCAGCCTCGCCAATGCCGCGTCGACGGCGTTCCGCGCCAATGTCGCGCCGCCGTCCATGCCCGCGCCGACCATATCGACGCCGATCGCCGCGCCCGAGACGCCAACTCCCGCGCCGGTCGTGGCGGCCACGCCCGCCAGCATGCTTGCGTCGGACACCGCGCCAGCGGTCGAGTCGGCGCCGGCGCCGGCGCCGGCGCCGGAAACCACGGTCGAACTCAAGACCGAATCTCCCGCGAGCCGCCCCTTCGCTCTGCCGCCGGCGCGTCTCGACCGGATCGAAGCCGCCATGCTCTCGGAAACCAGCGGCGTCAAGATCGGCGCGGCTTTCGAGGCCCTGGCCGAATCGGCCTTGTTGCGCGATCCCGAAATGGTGGAGCGGCTGACCCGCGAAATCCTGCGGCCGATCATCAAGAGCTGGCTCGACGACAATCTTCCCAATGTGGTGGAGCGTCTGGTGCGCGCCGAAATCGAGCGCGTGGCGCGCGGACCTAACGCTTAGAGCGATTTCCACGGCAAATCCGTTGACTTGCGCCGCCGGCTGGGGCTTTTTGCGCCAAAGCAAAAGCTCGAGCCGGTAAGCCAAAATGATGGAAAAGACTTTCGATCCCGCCGCCGTTGAAAGCCGCATCGCCGCGGAATGGGAGCGGGTCGGCGCATTTCGCGCCGGGCGCGCGGATCGCGCCAGCGGAAAGCCCTATACGATCGTCATTCCACCGCCGAACGTCACCGGCTCGCTGCATATGGGCCATGCGCTCAACAACACCTTGCAGGATATTTTGTGCCGCTTCGAGCGCATGCGCGGCAAGGATGTGCTCTGGCAGCCGGGAACCGACCATGCGGGCATCGCCACGCAAATGGTGGTGGAGCGCCGCCTCGCCGCCGCCAAGGAGCCCGACCGCCGCACGCTCGGCCGCGAGAAATTCCTGGAAAAGGTCTGGGAGTGGAAGGCCGAATCCGGCGGCGCCATCGTCAACCAGCTCAAGCGGCTGGGCGCCTCCTGCGACTGGTCGCGCGAGCGGTTCACCATGGACCCCGGCTCCTCCAAGGCTGTCCTGAAAGCTTTCGTCGAGCTTTATCGCGCCGGGCTGATCTACAAGGACAAGCGCCTGGTCAATTGGGACCCCAAGCTGCTGACGGCGGTCTCCGACATTGAGGTCGTCGCGCAGACGGTCAAGGGCCAGCTCTATCACTTCAAATATCCGCTGGCCGACGACCAGGGCCGCGCCACCGAAGAGTTCATCGTCGTGGCCACCACCCGTCCCGAGACGCTGCTCGGCGACAGCGCCGTGGCGGTGCATCCCGAGGATGAGCGCTACGCCCATCTGCATGGCCGCAAAGTGCTGCTGCCGCTGGTCGGCCGGCTGATTCCCATTGTCGCCGACACTTATTCCGACCCGGAAAAGGGCTCGGGCGCGGTGAAAATCACCCCGGCGCATGATTTCAACGATTTTGAGGTCGGCGCGCGCCACAAGCTGCCGCTGATCAATATTCTCGACGCCGAGGCGCGCGTTCTGCTGCGCGAGAACGAGGCCTTTCTCGAGGGCGTGATCGAGAATGACGATCTCTCCGAATCGCTCGACAGCCTGCATGGCCTGACCCGCGAGGAGGCGCGCAAGGCGGTGCTGGCCGCCATGGAGGCGCGCGGCCTGGTCGCCACGGTGGAAAATCACGAACATCAGGTGCCGCATGGCGACCGTTCCGGCGTGGTGATCGAGCCCTGGCTGACCGATCAATGGTATGTCAACGCCAAGGCGCTGGCCGCCGACGCGCTGGCCGCCGTGCGTCACGGCGACACGGTTTTCGTGCCGAAAAACTGGGAAAAAACCTTTTTCGACTGGCTGGAGAATATCCAGCCCTGGTGCATTTCCCGCCAGCTCTGGTGGGGCCACCAGATTCCCGCCTGGTATGCGCCCTGGGGTTCGGTCTATGTCGCCGAGACCGAGGAGGAGGCGCTGGCCGACGCGCTGGCCGACGCGGTGCGCCGCGAGATTTACACCGACGCGCAAGCCGAGGAGATCGCCAATGACGCCGAAAAGGGCGCCGATCTTCTGGTGCGCGACGAGGACGTGCTCGACACCTGGTTCTCCTCGGGCCTGTGGCCCATGTCGACGCTGGGCTGGCCGGACGAGCCCAACGATCTCGACCGCCGCTATTCGACAGACGTGCTGGTCACCGGTTTCGACATCATCTTCTTCTGGGTGGCGCGAATGATGATGTTCGGCCTGCATTTCCAGAAAAAGGTTCCCTTCCGCCACGTCTATCTGCACGCCCTGGTCCGCGACGAAAGCGGCGCGAAAATGTCCAAGTCCAAGGGCAATGTCATCGACCCCCTGGACATTGTCGATGGCATTGGACTCGACGAACTCACCGCCAAGCGCGTCGACGCCTTGAACGACAAGAATGCCGCGGCGAAAATCGCATCGGCGACCAAGAAGGATTATCCCGAGGGCATTCCGCAGCTCGGCGCGGACGCCCTGCGCTTCACTCTGGCGGCCATGGCCGCGCAAGGCCGCGACATCAAATTTTCCATCGAGCGCGCCAAAGGCTATCGCAATTTCGCGACCAAGCTCTGGAACGCCGCCCGCTTCGCCGAGATGAACCAGTGTTTCGCCCGCACGGGTTACGATCCCGCCAGGGTCAAGGGCGTTCTGAACCAATGGATTCTCGGCGAGACGGCGCGTGCTGTGCGCGAGATCGAGGCGGCGCTGACCGCCTATAAGTTCAACGAGGCGGCGCAGGCGGCCTATCGTTTCGTCTGGAATATTTTCTGCGACTGGCATCTGGAGCTGGCCAAGCCGCTGCTGCAAGGCGAGGACGGCCCGGCCAAGCAGGAGACGCGCGAAACCATCGCCTTCGTCCTCGACCAGACCACCAAGCTGCTGCATCCCTTCATGCCCTTCATCACCGAGGAGCTCTGGGCGATCGCCGGCGAGCGCAGCCCGCGCGAAAGCGTGTTGGCGCTGGCGCTGTGGCCCGATCTCAAGGGGCTGGAAAACGCCGAGGCCGAAAGCGAGATCGGCTGGGTGGTCGATCTGGTGTCGCAGGTGCGCTCGGTGCGCGCCGAGATGAATGTGCCGGCCGGCGCGCAAATTCCGCTGGCGCTGGTCGCGGCTTCGCCCGAGGATCAGGCTCGCGCCCGCCGCTGGGACGATGTTCTGAAGCGCCTGGCGCGGCTTTCCGAGATTTCCTTCGCGGACAGGGCCCCGGCGCAAGCCGTGCAGGTCGTGTCGCGCGGCACGGTGCTGGCGCTGCCGCTGGCCGGGGTGATCGATTTCGCCGCCGAACGGGCCCGGCTGGAAAAAGGCGTGGCCGCCGAGCAGAAAGAGATCGGCAAGATCGACGCCAAGCTCGGCAACGCCGATTTCCTGCGGCGCGCTCCCGAAGAGGTGATCGCGGAAAATCAGGAGCGCCGCGCCGACGCCGTCGCCCGGCTTGAAAAGATGCAGGCGGCGCTGAAGCTGCTGAGCTGACCAAGCATAAACTCATGCGCGGGCGACCTTTGTCGTGGCTGCGGGCATTGACGATTTGTGCATGCATTCATCCTAGTTTGACGTCGCGGCTCAGGTCGCGGCGTCGAAAATGTGTCTCTGGCGCCACAGCGGCGGGGCAATCACAATCAGGCCTTGAAATGAGAAAGCTTCGCCGCGATTCAGCCATAAACTCACCGCTTCTAGGCGGTTAGGTCCAAGGCGCGGAACCGACGGGGGTAGGTTGCGTCTTGGGGATGGGAATCCCGGGGGGATTGGGCCTATGGCCGCGTTGAAGCGTATGGTTCTGGCCGCATGGATCGGCGGCCCGCTGCTTGGAGCGGGCGTTTTGGGGCTCGCCGGCCCGGCCTTGGCTTTCGATGGCGCGGAAAAAGCCGCCGTCGCCCCACAGCCCCTGGAAATTTTCAAGGACCCGCGGCAGGCGCTGCAATCGGCTCTGGAGAGCTATCGCGCCGGCAATCCCGCCTCCTCGGTCGAGGCGCTGAAATATGCCGCCGCCGGCGGCGAATCCCTGGCGCAGTGGAAGCTCGGCAAAATGTACGCGGACGGCGACGGCGTGCCGCGCGACGACTTCAAGGCCTATCAATATTTTGACGCCATCGTCGAAAATTACGACGAGGACAACGCCAATTGGCGGGAAAAATCCGTGGTCGCCAGCGCCTTTGTCGCCGTGGGCATTTTCCATCTCAACGGCATAGCTGGCGGCAAGCTGCGACCCGACCCCGACGAAGCGCAGCGCATGTTCCTCTTCGCCGCCACCCGTTTCTCCGACGCCAACGCCCAGTATAATCTCGCGCGGCTCTATATGGACGGCGCGGCCGGTCTGGCCAGGGACCATATGCAGGCGGCGCGCTGGCTCAATCTGGCCGCTGAAAAGGGCCATGTCGAATCCCAGGCGCTGCTTGGACACCTGCTGTTTTCCGGCGATGGCGTGCCGGTCCAGCGCGCCCGCGGGCTGATGTGGATGACGCTCGCCCGCGAAGGCGCGGCCAGCAAGACCCAGGACTGGGTGCGCGGCCTCTACGACCAGGACCTCAAGCAAGCCAGCGACAATGACCGCCAGGCCGCCCTGCTCTATCTCGAAGACCATTTGCGCAAGCGCGACTGATCGCCTTCTCCGCTTCCTGCAAACAAAACCCCGCCGGATCGCTCCGGCGGGGTTTTGCATTGCAGTGCGATGACAGGCTTCAGAGCGTGGAGACGCGCACCTTGGCGACGCCCGAATGGCGCATGCCCAGCTCGTTGGCGGCGCCAACCGAGACGTCGATCACGCGGCCGCGCACAAAGGGTCCGCGATCGTTGATGGTGACGACCGTCGAACGACCATTGTTCAGGTTGGTCACCTTGACCTTGGTGCCGAAGGGGAGCGTGCGATGCGCCGCCGTGCGGGCGCCGACGTGACCGCCGCTGGCGGTGCGCCCGGGGCCGGAATAATAGGAGGCCTTGCCCGACCAGCTCTGGGCCTGGGCAGAAACCGCAGAAAAAACAATTCCAAAACTCAAAGCAGTCCAGATAATCCGCTTCAAAACATCATCCTTTCGCTATTGACGATTAGATGACTATGATCGAAGAATATGGCTCCAAAAAGGCTGGTATTTTTATAGAATCCTTAGGGCACAATCGCAATTATTGGCAAAATATTCGCCAAATAAACAAAACAATAATCGTGAAATAATCGCTCGACTGACAACTATACGAATACCAATTTCATACGCCTTGCCAACTTGTCGGACTATGTAATCGCGACTCGACCGATCGCCGCGGCATCGGCTGCGGCGCGCGCCAAATATGTCTAAAATGTGTCAGATTTTGGCCAGAATCCGCGCGGCGCAAAAAAAAGGGGCCGGACTGATGTCCGGCCCCCAGAATAGGATTGCTGAAAAGCTCAGCCGACGATTTCGTTGCCGGCGAAGAATTGCGCGATTTCCTGCGCGGCGGTTTCCGGCGCGTCGGAGCCATGAACGGAGTTTTCGCCCATGTTCAGCGCGAAATCCTTGCGGATCGTGCCGGCGTCGGCCTTCTCGGGATTGGTGGCCCCCATCACGTCGCGGTAGCGCTTGATGGCGTCTTCGCCTTCCAGCACCTGCACGACGACCGGGGCCGCCGACATTTGCTCGACCAGCTCGCCGAAGAAGGGACGCTCCTTGTGGACGGCGTAGAAGGTCTCGGCCTGGGCGCGGGTCATATGCACGCGCTTCTGGGCGACGATGCGCAGGCCGGCGGCCTCGATCTTGGCGTTGATGGCGCCGGTCAGATTGCGACGGGTGGCGTCGGGCTTGATGATGGAGAAAGTGCGTTAAATCGCCATGTTGCGCTGGTCCTGTTGCTCAAGGTTTCGGCTTGCCGCGCTTATAGACGCGGCGCCCGTCCTCGGCAAGGCTCCAGCCTGCTCACTGTCCCGCGCCATCGTCCATGGGCAGACTGGTCGCATAAGCGTTGAGAATGTCCGTATATTCGTCGACCGCCTGATCCCCGTCCAGGGCGCCGGCTTCGATCTTGGCCTGCAGGACCGCCAGCCGCGTCGCCACGCCGAGGTGGAATTTCCATTTCTCGCGAAACAGCAGGCTCTTTTCCAGGCCGATCAGAACCGTGGCGGCCGCCGAGAGATAGGCCGCATAGCCCTGCAAACTGGCCGTCGCCGCCGTCAGCGTGGCGCCCGCTGTCAGAAGCAGGATGGCAATGGTGCTGCCGACATGGGCGGTTGCGGAAATTCTCTGCCATTTGCGCTGGAAGGCCAGTTGCTGCTTCACCCCCGCGACAATATCGGCATTGACGGGAACGGGCGGTCTTGACGGCTGAGAAGGACTTGGCGACGGAGATGGAACTGGCGTCGGCGAGGAAGCCGGTGCGGCGGGATCGGAAGGCATGATGCGCTCCTTTCGGGAAATCTGCGGTTCTCGGGCGGCGACGGCCTGTCGACGAATAAATTTTCGAATTTCCAGACGCTGCAATTTCAAGGACATGATAGGCGCAAGCGGCGCAGCGCGCCAGCGTCATTTTACCGCGAGACGCCCTTCGAGCCGGCGCGCATAAGTCGACATGGCCAGGCAGAAACTCAAGTAAAACAGGCCGGCGAAAATATAGCCGGTCAGCGCGATATGCGGCCCGGCCCAGGCCGGATCGAGCCGCGCCGTGTCGATGGCGTGGAGAAAATCGAACAGGCCGACAATGGCGACCAGGGTCGTATCCTTGAACAGCGCGACGAAATTATTGACAATCCCCGGCACAACCGCCGTCAGCGCCTGCGGCAGCACCACCAGCCGCAGCTCCTGTCGGTAGGACAGCCCGAGCGCGGCCGCCGCCTCGCTTTGCCCCGGCCCTACCGCCGCAAAGCCGCCGCGCATCACCTCCGCCATATAGGCCGAGGCGAACAAGGCTATGCCGAACATCGGCCGCAGCAGCCGATCCGGCGCCCAATCCGGCGGCAGGAACAAAGGCAGCAGCACGTTGGCCATGAACAGCACCGCGATCAGCGGCGCGCCGCGCACGAATTCGATCAATCCGGCGCAGAGCAGCCGCAAGGCCGGCAAGCGCGAGCGCCGGCCCAAGGCCAGCAAAATCCCGCCGGGCAGAGCTGAGGCCATGCCAGCCAGCGCCATCAGCAGTGACACCATGGCCCCGCCCCAGAGACTGGTTCCCACGACAGCCAGCCCAAGCGCCGGCGCGCCATGCAGCAGCACGAAGGCCGCGACCGGCCAGCCGAGAAACAGCGCGCCCGCCGCGACGGCCTTGCCGCCCAGGCGCGGATGCAGCGTCCAGAAAATCAAACCCGCCGCGAGCGCAAAAGTCAGATCGACCCGCCAATAGGCCTCCGGCGGATAGGCGCCGTAGAAAAAGAACGGCGCCTTGGCGGCGACGAAAGCCCAGCAGGCGCCCGCCCCCGGCGCCCGGCACAGGGCGCCGTCCGGCGCGCGCCACACCGCGTCGATCAGCGTGAAGCGCAAGATCGGCGGCAGCGCCACAACGGCCAGCGCCAGCACGGCCAAGGTGATCGCTGTCGAGCGCCCGTCGCCGAACAGTTTTTCGCCCCAGCCCGGCTTCTTTTCGGGCGGCGCCGGCCGAGCGACGATAAATTCGGCGCGGAGAAAGGCGCTCATGCCGCGCCCCGCCCGTAGCTGCGCTCGACGCGGCGCATCAGCGCCAGCGTCAGCAGCGAAAGTCCGAGATAAAGCCCCATATCCACGGCGATGGTCTGCAAGGCCGCGCCGGTCTGGTTGAGGATGGTGCCGGAAACCTGCATCAGATCGGCGAAACCAATGAAGGCCGCCAGCGAGGAGTTTTTGGTCAGCGCCAGATATTGGCTGATCAGCGGCGGCAGCGCCACGCGCAAGGCCTGGGGCAGAATGACCAGCCGCCGCGTCTTCGACAGGGACAGGCCGAGGGCCGCCGCCGCCTCGCTCTGCCCGCGCGGCACGGCCTGCACGCCCGCGCGCAAGATTTCGGCGACATAGCTGGCGGTATAGAGAGTCAGGGCGAAAATCATCGCCGCGGCCTCGGGCGCCAGCCGCAAGCCGCCCTCGACGTTGAAAGCGTTGCGCGCCGCGTCGAAAGCCGGAAAGCCCAGGCCGGGACAGGGCAAATAGAGACCGCGATTGTTTAGCAGCGCGCCCGCCAGCGACAGCGACCGCTCCGGCCCCGGCAGCGGCGCGAGAATGGCGACGTACCAGAACAGCAGATGCAGCAGCAGCGGGATATTGCGCAGCGTCTCGACATAGAGCGCGCCGAGCCGCGACAGCGCCCAATGCGGCGACAGCCGGGCGAAGCCGACCGCAAAGCCCAAAACCGTCGCCAGCACCGAAGAGAGCGCCGAAACGATCAAGGTGTTCAGCAGCCCGACCAGCAAGGCGCGGCCATAAGTGTCGAGCGGCGAATAGGCGATGACGCTCTGGTTGAGCCCAAAGCCCGCTGTCTGCGACAAAAAGGCGAAGGAGGTCGGAATATTGCGCGCCGCCAGATTGTTTTGCGCGTTGACGACGGCCGCGACCAGCAGCGCGGCGACAATCAGCAGCAGAAAAATCTGGAGCCAGACCCGCCGTTTCACCGCAAAAGCCTCAGCGCACCGGCGGGGCATAGTGCAGCCCGCCGTCGCGCCACAACGCATTCAGCCCGCGCGGAATCTTGAGCGGCGATTTGTCGCCCAGATTGCGTGCGAAAATCTCGCCGTAATTGCCAACAGCCTTGACGATGCGCACCACCCAATCGCTGGAGAGGCCCAGCCCCACGCCATAATCGCCCTCGGCGCCAAGCAGCCGGCGAAGCTCCGGATTGTCGGATGTGCGCAGGCTCTCGACATTTTGCGAGGTCACGCCCAGCTCCTCGGCGTCGAGCAGAGCGAAATGCGTCCATTTGACCAGATTGAACCAGCGGTCGTCGCCTTGGCGCACGACGGGGCCGAAGGGTTCTTTCGAAATGGTTTCGGGCAAAACCTCATGGTCTTCGGGCGCGGTCATTTTCAGCCTTTGCGCATAAAGGCCGGAGCCGTCGGTGGTATAGGCGTCGCAGCGCCCGCCCTCATAGGCTTTCAGCGCCTCGTCGCCGCCGGCGAACACCACTGTCTCCGCGGTAAAACCGGCCTTGCGGAAATAATCGGCGAGATTGAGCTCGGTGGTGGTGCCCTGCTGCACGCAAATGCTCGCGCCTTTGAGTTCGCGCACCGATTTCAACCTGCGCGCCTTGCGCGTCAAAAAGGCCTGGCCATCGAAATAATTGATGCCGACGAACAGCAGCCCCTGCCCGGCCTCGCGCGATTGCGTCCAGGTGGTGTTGCGCGACAGCAGATCGATCTCGCCCGATTGCAGCGCGGTAAAGCGGTCCTTGCCCGACAAGGGCGTGAACTTGATTTTTTCCGGATCGCCGAAAATGGCGGCGGCGACGGCGCGGCAATAATCAATGTCGAAGCCGCGCCAGACCCCGTGGTCGTCGGGAAGGCCGAAACCGGCGAGGCCGTTGTTGACGCCGCAGACCAGGAACCCGCGCGCCCTCACCTGATCGAGCGTATCGGCGGCGGCCGGCGCCGCGAAGGCGAAAAAGGCGGCGGAAGCGCCGATGGCGCCAACAGCCCGGACCGATGACACGAGGATATGAAACGGCATGACGAGGAAGCGCATGTCCAGCTTTTCCAATTTCACCCCCAGCCTATGCGCCGCCCCCGCATTTGCAAGCTGCGAGGAGCCTCGACGCCGCTCGGTTGGCCAAATGGCGCCGCCCGCCATGTCCCGACGCCGCCATCGCACAAAAAAAGCGCCTGTCGCGGCGCTTTTTTTCTGCTGACGATCCCCTTTGGCTTACCCCCGGGCGGCGCGCCTTTCGCGGTCACGGCGGCGGTCCTGCGCCGGCTGATAGGCGATGCGGGCGTGAGCCTGGCAATAGGGGCCGTTGCCGATCTGCATTTTGGCGCCGCAATAGCGGAAATCCGTATGGGTCGGGTCGCCGAGCGGCCAGCGGCACATGCTCTCACGCAATTCCATGATGGTGACGCGCTCGGACATGGGAATGACCACTTCCGCGGTCGCCACGCGCGGGGCTGGCGCGGGAGCCGGCATGACGTCGGCGGCCAGGGCCAGAGCGCCATGGGTCATGTGGCTCACGCCATGCCCCCCGGACCCCGAATGGGCGCGCGGGGCCTCCTCGGCGGTTTTGCGCGGACGGGCGGCGGCGGGGGCGGGCGACTTGACGCGGCCGGACAGGCCCAGACGATGCACCTTGCCAATCACCGCATTGCGGCTGACGCCATGACCCAATTCATTGGCGATCTGACTGGCGCTCAAACCGTCGAGCCACATTTTTTTCAGTTGCTCGACGCGTTCATCGGTCCAGGACATAAATGGCCTCCAAAATTATAAACTTCGGTCCAATTCGCACGAAACAACCCGATCCCGGCGCAAAGAGCGCGCCGCGAGCCATGGCCTGCGCAACGAGGACTGACGAAGTCGGCGCCTTTGACGCGCGCCGCACAAAATGTCGATGTCGACGAGGAGGAATCTACAACACCCGGGGAATCCGGCGCAAGAGTCGTTAACGTCCTGGCAAGGTTTTCCCCAGCCCTTTGCGGGGGGCGCGGCAAAAGAGCCGCGGCGCGACATTTGACCCTTGCCTCGGGATTTTCTAGAATAAAGCCTTAATGACGCCGTCCCCGGGGGCGGCGCTTTCATTTTCAGGCGGCGCTCAGGCCTTTTTCGCCGGCGCCGGAGGAGAATTCGACGTGACTTCGGCGCTTCTGCCCACTTACGCGCGCTATGACCTGGCTTTCGAGCGCGGCGAAGGCGCATGGCTGATCTCGACCGAGGGCGAGAAATATCTCGATTTCGGCGGCGGCATCGCCGTGGCCTGCCTCGGCTATACCCATCCGCATCTGGTCGAAGCCCTGACGCGCCAGGCGCAAAAGCTCTGGCACACGTCGAATCTGTTCCAGATGCCCGAAGGCGAGCGTCTGGCGCAAAGGCTATGCGACGCCACTTTCGCCGATCGCGTGTTCTTCACCAATTCTGGCGCCGAGGCGCTGGAACTGACCATTAAAATGGCGCGCAAGTGGAATTCCGCCAATGGCGAGCCCGACCGCTTCCATATGATCACTTTCGAGGGCGCCTTTCACGGGCGGACGCTGGCGACCATAGCCGCCGGCGGAAATCCCAAATATATCGAAGGCTTCGGCCCCAAGGTCGAGGGTTTCGACCAGGTTCCTTTCGGCGATCTCGCCGCCGTGGAGCGGGCGCTCACGCCGCAGACCGGCGCCATTCTGGTCGAGCCAATCCAGGGCGAGGGCGGCATTCGCGCCGGATCGCACGAATTCATTCGCGGCCTGCGGCGCTTGTGCGACGAGAAGAAGCTGCTGCTGTGCTTCGATGAGGTGCAATGCGGCATGGGCCGCACCGGCAAATTCTTCGCCTATGAACTTTATGGCGTCGCGCCCGACATCATGGCCTCCGCCAAGGGCATTGGCGGCGGCTTCCCGCTCGGCGCCGTGCTGGCCAGCGAAGAGGCGGCCAAGGGCATGACTCTGGGCACGCATGGCACCACCTATGGCGGCAACCCCCTGGCCATGGCCTGCGGCAACGCCGTGCTCGACGTGCTTCTGGCCCCTGGCTTCCTTGACGACGTCGCGCGCAAAGGGCTGTTGCTGCGCCAGGCTCTGGCCGGACTGGCGAGCGCCCATCCCGACGTGATCGCCGAAATTCGCGGCGAGGGCCTGATGCAGGGCGTGAAGCTCAAGGTTCCCAACGGCGATTTCGCGGCGGAAGCCCGCGCCGCCAAACTGATCGTCATACCGGCGGCGGACAATGTCGTCCGCATATTGCCGCCGCTGATCGTCAGCGACGCGGAAATCAAGGAGGGCGTCGCCCGGCTCGGCGCGGCGGCCAAAACATTCGAAATCGCGAAAGCCAAGGAAAAGGCTTGAGTATGAGTGCGTTGACCATCCCTTCATCCCGGCGGTGCTTCCTCGATCTGGCGGATTTCAACCGCGACCAGTTGCGCGCCATTCTCGACCTGGCCCGAGACATCAAAAGCCGGCGCCAAAAAGGGCGGCCGGCGGCGGAACGGCCGCTGCAAGGCCGGACGCTGGCGATGATTTTCGACAAGCCCTCGACCCGCACCCGCGTCTCCTTCGATGTCGGCATGCGCGAGTTGGGCGGCGAGACCCTCATGCTCACTGGCGCGGAAATGCAGCTTGGACGCGGCGAAACCATCGCCGACACGGCGCGGGTGCTGTCGCGCTTCGTCGACGCCATCATGATCCGCATTCTCAGCCATGAGCATTTGCAGGAAATGGCGGCCTACGCCTCGGTGCCGGTCATCAACGGACTGACGAAAAAGACCCATCCCTGCCAAGTCATGGCGGATATCATGACCTTCGAGGAGCATCGCGGCGACATCGCCGGCGCCCGCGTCGCCTGGGTCGGCGACGCCTGCAATGTGCTGACCTCCTGGATTCACGCTTCCGCCAAATTCGGCTTCACGCTCGACATCGCCTCGCCCGAGGAACTGGCGCCGCGCCCCGAGCTGATCGCCTGGGCCCGCGCCCAGGGCGGCGTGGTCAATGTGCTGCGCGACCCCTATGAGGCGGTGCAAGACTCCGATTGCATCCTCACGGATTGCTGGGTGTCCATGGGCGACAAGGACGAGAAGCTGCGCCACGCTTTGCTCGCGCCCTATCAGGTCAACGCCAATCTGATGCGCCACGCCGCCAAGGACGCTGTGTTCATGCATTGCCTGCCGGCCCATCGCGGCGAGGAGGTGACCGACGAGGTCATCGACGGCCCGCAATCCCTGGTGTTCGACGAGGCGGAGAACCGGCTTCATGCGCAAAAGGGCGTGATGGCCTGGTGCCTCGAAGCCGAGTTTTCCGGGATGAAAGCCCGATGAACGGCGTTTCCAGTCAGGAAATCGTCGGCGACGATATGGTTCTGCCCTTCGCGGTCGAACCTTTGGACATGCGCGGCCGCATCGCCCGTCTCGGACCTGCGCTCGATAAAATACTGACCCGCCACGCCTATCCTCCGGCGGTGGCGCGGCTGCTCGGCGAGGCGGCGGCGCTTTGTGTGCTGCTCGGCACAACGCTGAAGGGCGAAGGCCGTTTCCAGCTCCAGACCCGCACCGATGGCGCGGTCGATCTGCTGGTGGTGGATTTCGACGCGCCGGACCGGTTGCGCGCCTTCGCCCGCTTCGACGCCGAAAAACTGGCCGCCGTGCCCGACAGCGCCGCCTTGCTCGGCAAGGGTCATCTGGCCTTCACCATCGAACAAGGCCAGGACTCCGCCCGCTATCAGGGCGTGGCCCCGGTCGAGGCCGGCGCGTTGGAACAGGCGGCGTTGAGCTATTTCACCCAGTCCGAGCAAATTCCCTCTTTCGTTCGCCTGGCGGTCGGCCAGGTCGTGACGCCCCAGGGGACGCAATGGCGCGCCGGCGGCTTGCTGGCGCAATTTCTGCCGCATTCCCCGGAACGCCGCCGCATGGCGGATTTTCACCCCGGCGATGCGCCGGACGGCCATGATGTCCAGCAATTCTCCGAGGACGACGCCTGGCTGGAGGCCAAATTGCTGGCGGCGACCGTCGAGGACCATGAATTGCTTGACCCCGGCCTGAGCAGCGCCGATCTCGCCTGGCGGCTGTTCAACGAGCGCGGCGTCAAGGTTTTCGCCGTCCATCCGGTGCGCGAGGCCTGCCGCTGCTCCGACGCCCGCGTCGAGGACATGCTGCGCCGCTTCACCCCCGAGGAGCGCGCCAACATGGTCGGGGCCGACGGCAAGATCGGCGTCACCTGCGAATTCTGTTCGACCCGGCGCGACTACGACCCCAAGGATTTCGATAACGATAGGGCAACTTTTTCTTCCTAGCCGCGTTGAAGCTGAAGGCGGTTTTGCGAAATTGCCAAGCTTGCGCGGAAGGCGCAGAATAGAGCGTCAAGGTGGTTTCGCCATCGACGGCGGAACGTATCCCCTCGACGGTGCATAGGAGGAAAAAATGCTGCGCAAATTGACGATCGCGGTGGCTGCGACCGCGCTTCTGGCCTTTCCCGTCGAGGCGCTGGCTGGTCCGCACGGCCATGGCGGCGGCGGCCATGGCGGCGGCTTCCACGGCGGCGGTTTCCATGGCGGCGGCGGTTTCCATGGCGGCGGCGGTTTCCACGGCGGCCATGGCGGCTGGCATGGCGGCGGCGGTCGCGGACGGTTCTACAACGGCCGTTGGTGGGGCTATGGCATTGGCCCGTGCTGGCGCTGGAATCCCTTCTTCGGCAATTGGGTCTGGATCTGCGGCTGATCCCGTCCGAACGGCGGCGCGCGGTTTCCCGCGCGCCGGCTCAGCCCTGATATTCCGCCCAGCACATTGGCGTCTCGAAGACTTTTACCGAGGCCAACTGCGCCAGGGCAGGCTTGACGCGCCTGAAAATCCACAGGGCGATATTTTCTGCGGTCGGATTTTCCAGCCCTTCGATTTCGTTGAGCAGGTGGTGGTCGAGTTGGGCCAGCACAGGCTGGAACACGGCTTCGACATCGAAAAAATCGACGACAAAGCCGGTGTGCGGATCGACCTCGCCGGCGATGCGCAATTCGACGCGATAGGAATGGCCATGCAGCCGGCGGCACCTGTGGGTTTCCGGCACATGGGGCAAATGATGCGCGGCCTCGAAAGTGAAGGCCTGGGTGATGCTGATCGACATGGCCGGCGTCTTAGACCATCGGCCCCAAAAGAGGAAGTCCGGCCCCGGCCTTATTCCGCCGCCTGCTGGGCGTAGATCTGAGCGAGCGTCGCCCGCGCGGGGGCGGAATGGGCGAGTTCGGGTGATTGGCAGAGGTCGTGGGCTGCCGCCAGCCAACCATTCTGGAACAGAACAAGCGCCTGCGCGGCGGCGGCGGGAAGGGGCTGAGGGTTCTGCACGGATGGGCCTTTCGCGAAATCGAGGCTAAGTTTCCTCTTCAGTCGTCGCAGGCGAGCCTTGCGCCAGACTTGAACGGCCGGCGGCGCGGACGCAGTTGAGGAGTCCAGCCTGGCGGGCTCGCTCTTGCCGCGCGTCATGCTCTCTTAACCGCCTGGGACGATTATATCGGCCGATTGAAGCTTGGGAAGTTTTGTCCATGTCAGATTTGCCCGAACCTAACAGGGCGCCAGCGCGGAGCGATGACCTGTCGACCCAGCGCCTTTGGGCGCTGATCGTCTGGGGCTGCTTTCTCGGCAATTTTCTGACCGGATTCACCGGCCTGATCGGCGTCATCCTCGCCTATGTGAAACGTCCGAAACTCAAAGGCACGATCTACGCATCGCATATGGTCTCGGCCATTCGCACTTTCTGGATCGGCCTCGGCGCCGTGCTCGGGGGCCTGCTGGGGCCTTTCTGGATGTTTCTGGCGGCCACGACGCCGCACGGTTCGCCGACGCCCGCTGTTCCCGCCTTTATGATCGTACTGGCGCTCGGCTGCGTCGTCCTGTTCCTCGGCGGTTTCGTTTGGATCCTGTTTCGCGCCATTCGCGGCTTTGTCCGCGCGTTGGAGCAAAAGCCCATCGACGACCCCTACGGCTGGATTTGAGCGCGACGGGCGGTCCGTCTCGGCAAAACGCGCCAGATCATTCGAAAGCCCAAGTCACTCAAAAGCGACGTCGCGGCGGCGCCCCAGAAGATGTTCGCCGCCGTCGAGCGGAAGGATCATGCCCGGGAGATCGGGGTGATCGAGAACGAAATCCATCAGCGCGCAAATATCTTCGGGCGGCAGAGCCTTGCCGGTCGGGATCTTTTGCGCATCCTCGACGAAACGCGCTTCGCTCTGCGGTCCCGAGGGGAACATCAACCCCGGCAGCAGCCCGAACATGCGCAGCTCCGGCCGCGCCGCCTTGATCCAGATTTCCGTCAGGCTCAGCAGCCCGGCCTTGCCCAGCGTGTAGGAGTAATAATCGGGATTGGGGTTCAGCAGTTTCTGGTCGAGAATGTTGAAAATTGTGAGTTTCTGTTCCGGCGCCTTGGCGCGCGAAGCGGTTTCGACGATCAGAAAGGGCGCGAAAGTGTGGACCAACAGGCTTTCGGCGAGGAAATCCGCTTCGCCGGCGCCGGGAAAATCATGGCGGAAGGTCGAGGCGTTGTTGACGATGACGTCAGGAACGCCAAATGGCCCGGCCATCTCGGCGCAAAAGGCCTCGATCGCCGGACGCTCGCAGAAATCGGCGATGAGAATTTCGATTCTCGCGCCCTTTTCGCGCAAGTCCGCGACCAGGGCGTCCACGGTTTTTCGCGGCCGGCGCAGGTGGAGAAGCAGGGCGTAGTCTTTTTGCGCGTAAAACCGCGCCAATGGCGCCGCCAATCGGCTGGAGGCACCAGTGATCAGCGCGGCTTTCACGCCGCCGCGCTCCAGCGCGCGCGGGTGCGGAACAGGTCTATGCCGGCGCCGCGGCTTTCGTTGTAAATGTCGGGCTTGCGAACCGAGACCTGGCAGGCGAGGACGCGGCTGTCGATGAAACAGGCGTCGGTGACCCGGTCGGCGACGGTTTCCAGAAGATCGATATGGCCTTCCTTCTCCAGCGCCAGAATCTGGTTGCGCACCCGATCGTAATCGATGATCGGCATCTGGTCGGCGCGAGCGGTGGACAGCGGCGCATAGAGCCGCACCGAGACCATCAGCCGGGTCGGACGCTCGGGATGGCGCTCCCAGGGATGCAGTCCGCAGGAAATATTCACGCAGACGTCGTCGAGCGCCAGAACAATATGGTCTTCGCCGGAGAACAGCTCTTTCATCATGCACCTTCGCAAACCTGGAGCCGTCTCATAATGCCGCTTGGCCGGCGAGGCAAAACAAAAACGCCGCCGGGCTCTGGGGGCCGGCGGCGCAACTTGGCGTGAAGGGGCGGCTTATTCGCCCTTTTTGGCGCCAGAACTGTCGAACTGGCCGATATAGGCGATGACGTCGGCTATGTCCTTCTCGCTGTTGAGGCCCGCGAAGGTCATATAGGTCTTGGGCACGTCATGCTGCGGCTGGCGCAGATAGGATTCCAGCGTCGGAATGTCCCAGACCTTGCCGGAATGCTTGTTGGCTTCGGAATAATTATAGCCGCTGATCGAACCGGCGGGCCGGCCAATGAGGCCATTCAGCACCGGTCCGTAGAAATTGGTGGCGCCGCGACCGATGTGGTGGCACTGGCGGCACACATGGAAGATTTTTTCGCCGGCGACGGGGTCGCCGACGATCGCGTCGGCGGCCTGGGCCGCGCCGGCGCCCAAGCCGGCGAGCAGCGCGGCGGAAATTAGGATGGTTTTGCCGTTCATGGCCTGTTTGCTCCGCTAGAACTGTTCGGCTTGACCCAAGTCAGGATGAATAAAGTCAAGCGCGATCACGACCCAATCGGCCTTTTCTATTGAGCGAAAAGTTTCGACGGGAAATGACACAGCGCAATTAAATCACCGAGCGCCGGGCATTTCCCCCCTCAATAAGTCCTATTTCCATTTTTGCGAGGCGCGCGCCCGGCCGCCAGAGGGATTCACGTCAGCAGAAATGACAGCAGCGAGCGCAGTTCCGCGGGGCGCACCGGCTTGCGCAGCATCTCCAGCCCGGCGGCGCGCACTTCCTCCTCGGATTTGACGGAATGGTCGGCGGTGACGATCAGCGCCGGCACGTCGAAACCCAGCGCCCCGCGCACTTGCCTGACCGCCTGGGTGCCGCGCTCGTCATTGTTGAGATGCAGATCGGCGATGACAATATGCGGCGCGGTTGGCAGCGCGGCCAGCCGCTCCAGCGCCTCGGAGCCCGAGGACGAAGCGGCGACGTCGCAGCCCCAGCGCTCCAGCAGCAGCACCATGGCCTCGCTCACCGAAGGCTCGTTCTCGATCAGCAGCACCTTGGCGCCCGCCACGGGGCTGTGGAACAGCCGCAGCAGCGGCAGCGGCGCCGGCAGGTTTTTCGTGGCGGGCTCGGCCAGCGGCAGGCGCACTGAAAAGGTCGAGCCGCGCCCGAGATTGGAGGCCAGCCGCACCGGATGATCGAGCGCCTGGGCGAAGCGGCGGACGATGGCCAGCCCCAGGCCAAAGCCGGTTTCGCCGGGAATATCGCTATGGGCGCGCTTGAACTCCTGGAAAATCGCCTCGCGCTTGGCCTCGGGAATGCCCGGCCCGGTGTCGCAGACCTGGACCAGCACCCGGTCGCCGCGTTTGCGGGCGCCGATCAGCACGCCGCCATGGGCGGTGTAGCGCAGCGCATTGGCCAGAAGATTCTGCAAAATGCGCCTGAGCATCGACGGATCGGAGTTCACATAAAGCTTGGAGGGAAAAATTTTCAGCTTGAGCCCGCGTTTTCGGGCGAAATAGGAAAAATCCTTTTCCAGCGGCTCCAGCACTTCGTTCAGTTCGAAAATGCGCAGGTCCGGCTTCATCACCCCGGCGTCCAGTTTAGACAGGTCGAGCAGGGTGCGGATCAGGTCTTCGAGCGTCACCAGACAGCGATCGACCTGTTCGACCAGCACGCCCGCCTCGGGCGCGCCGGGATTTTCGCCCAGCGCCGACAGCGCGAGCCGCGCCGCGTTGAGCGGCTGCAGCAGATCGTGGCCGACCGAGGTGACAAAGGTGGTTTTCAACGAGCTGGCGGCCTCGGCCTGCCGCTTGGCCTTTTCCAGCGAGCGCATGGCCTGCTGCAGTTCCTGCGTCCGGCGGCGCACCTGATGATCGAGCGCTATGGCGGTCTCGAACAACGAGAAGGCGTTGAACTGGCTGTCCACCGACCTTTCGACGCGCGACATCAGCGCGCCGTTGATTTTCTGCAATTTGGCGATCTGGCGTTTGAGATCGGCGATCTCATCGACCTCGGCCAGCGTCATGGCGCCTTGTCCCCCTTGGCCCCGCGAAAGCCCAAGGCTATGCCGGTAAAAGTCTGGTTGACATGCATGGAGCGATATTGCTCGCCATAAGTGTTGAAACCGATCACCTTGCGGTTGCGATAAAGGTCCGACAGGCGATGCGCGATCTGCCGCCTCTCGGCGTCGAGCCGGCGCAGCACGCAGTCGAAGCCGATATGCAGCGATACCGCGCCCAAATCCTCTTCGAGCCGGTCGAACAGCGCCAGTGTGCTTTCGTAGGGATCGCGCGGCTTGGCGACGGTCAGCACCAGCCCCTCGTCAATGGCGCAGAAGAAAGTCAGGGAGCCATCGGGATTCACCCGGCCGATCGAGCGCGCGTAATATTGGCCGCCGACCCCGACCAGCACCGGATGCGAGGCGAAAGAGCTGGGATCGAGGCTGCTTTCGACAATGCCGATATTGCGCGCATATTCCCTGGCCGCCGGCTCGGCGTTGAGTTCGCGCACCATGCGCCGCTCGGTATCGACTTCCGTCACCACCATTTTCTGCTCGGTGGGCTCGAAATAATCGCATTTGAACGGCGCGAACGGCAGATCGGTGTGGAACAGCAGCAGCAGCGCGGCGTCGCTATGGATGCGCCCCTCGGCGAAAAGCCAGGTCTTGTCGAAATTCAGTCCGTCGCCGGCGGAGCCGCCAACCACGGGGATTTCGTCCAGCGCCGAATAAAGCGCCGAGATCACCGCCTCCTCGCGTCGGCACAGACCGTCGATCAGCAGCAGGCCGAAGCAATGTTCCGGCTCGATGGCGGGATCGCTGGCCATCAGCGCGTCGCGGGCCTCGACAAAGGCGGCGCGCCCGGCCTCGACGGAAAAATTCGAGAGATCCTCGACCATGCGCGGCACAAGCGCGAAATTTTCGCGCAAAAACCCCAGCGCCACCACCGAATGCGAGGTCCAGCCGGCAAGCGTCAGTTCGCCTGCCGTGGTGCAGCCGAAAATCGCCACGCCCGGCAGCAGCGCGTCGATTTCCCTCGCGAAAGCCGCCGCGTCATAGGAGGCGCAGACGAAACAGACCAGCCCGGCCAGGGCCTCGCGCGGCGCCTCGCCGGCGGCGAGCTGGCTCGCCACGGCCTTGGCGATCTCCCGCGCCGCCTGTTCCGCCCCGCTGGCGCCGCTGGACGCGATGATGACGCCCTCGCTGCGTTCGGCCTGGATGTCGCCCTTCAGCAAGGCATGCTCCTCTCTCCCTTGGGCCGAAAATGCCGGTTGCGCATCCCGCCCCTCCCTTTGCTTTTTCTTGGCTTCTCGATGGCGTCGAGGCGGCTGCGCGCAATAGGGAAAAAGTACTATAGGCGATGCTTTTCGCCTCGCACAAGCTGTTTGCGGGAGAGAAACATGCCAGTAAAGGCTTTGCGCGGCCTCGACGCCGTGCGGTTTGTCGTGTGCGCCTGCATCGCGGCTTTCTGCGTTTTCGGACTGTTGGAGACCGCGCGGGCCTCGACGCTGGACCGCGCCGCCATGGAGGCGCTGTTCCCCAAGCCCTATTCCGTCGGCGACCGCGACCCGGCGCTGCCGGTCTGGCCGATTTTCAAACAGAGCTATAATGGCGAGGAACTCGCCGCCTATGCCTTCGAATCCGTCGATTTCGAGCCGATCCCCGGATTTTCCGGCACGCCGGTCAATCTTCTGGTGGCGGTGCGGCCCAGCGGCGCCTTCCTGAGCGTGCGGGTGCTGTCGCAGCACGAGCCGGTCTTTGTCGATGGCCTCGGCCCGGAGCCGCTCAAGGAATTCGTCCAGCAATATGAGGGGCTGTCGCTGCGCCAGTCGATCAAGATCGTCCCGCCCGGCGCGCAGACCACGCATAACCGCAACGGCGTGGCGGCGGAAGTCGATGGCGTCGCCAAGGCCACCGCCTCGGTGCGCATCATCAACGAAACCATCGTCAATTCCGCCTTGCAGGTCGCCCGCGCCCGGCTCGGCTTTTCCAAGGGGCGCGATCCCAATCGCGCCGCCAAGGTGAAGCCAAATGTGTTCGAGTCCCTGACATTCGCGCAAATGCTGGAGCGCGGGCTGATCCGCCATCTGCGCCTGAGCAACGCCGAGGCCGAAGCGGCCTTCAAGGGCGGAGAGGCCGAGGGGCTCGACCCCGCAGGCGTGAAAGACCCCGGCGGCGTTTTCGCCGATCTCTATATCGCCGAAGTCGATGTGCCCCTGGTCGGAAAAAATCTGCTCGGCGAGCTCAATTGGCGCAAATTGATGGGCCAACTCGACGGCGCCCCGGCGATGATGGTGATTTCAGCGGGGCGCTGGACCTTCATGCCCGAGAGCTTCGTGCCCGGCGCCACGCCAGAATCTGATCGGCCTCGGACAGGCCGAGGCGCCGGTGGCCTGGCGCGATTTCGTCTGGCGCGACCGGCTCGATCTGCCCACCCCCGGCCTCGCTCTGGACAAGGCCGATGTCGCGGTGCTGCGCATTGCGCCGGAAGCCGCTTTCGACCCGGCCAGCCCCTCGCAATTCTTCATCCGCGTCATCAGGGAAAAGGGCCAGCTCTTTCCGGAAAAATTCACCCGGGATTTCAAGCTCGACTACGGCCTGCCGAAAGAGCTTTTCGACTTGCCGCCGGAGGACGCCGGGCTGGGGCTCGGCTCGATATGGGCGAGCCGGGCGCGCGACATCTCCATTCTCTCCGCCGGCCTGATCGTGCTGGCCTTCGCTCTGGCGCGGCAGAAATTTCTGACCCGCTCGGCGCGCGCCTTCAAGATTTTTCGCCTCGCCTATCTGGCTTTCACTCTGGCGTTCGTCGGCTGGATCGCCCAGGCGCAGCTCTCCATTGTCTGGCTGTTCGGACTGATCAAGGCGATCAAGGGCGAGGGAACATTTGTGTTCTTCCTCTGGGACCCGCCAACGTTGATGGTGACGGTTTTCGGCGTCGTCGCCTTGTTCATTTGGGGGCGCGGAACCTTTTGCGGCTGGCTCTGCCCCTTTGGCGCGTTGCAGGAATTCGTCGGCGAGATCGCGCGTGTCTTGCGCTTGCGGCAATTCGCTTTGCCGCAGCGTTATGAGCGCCTGTCGCGCGTTCCAAAATTTCTCGTGCTCGCGGCGATCCTGCTGACGGCGCTGTTCTTCTCGGGACAGGCGGAAAAAGTCGCGGAAGTCGAGCCGTTCAAAACCTCGATCACGCTGATCTTCCTGCGCTCCGCGCCTTTCGTGCTCTATACCCTGGCGCTGCTGATCCTTGGCGCCTTCCATTACAAATTCTTCTGCCGCTATCTCTGCCCGCTCGGCGCGAGTTTTTCGGCGCTGAGTTTCGTACGGCGCTGGGCCTGGATTCCGCGCCGCAACGAATGCGGAACGCCCTGCCAGATGTGCCGGGTCAAATGCCGCTATGGCGCCATCGAGCGCGGCGGCGCGATCGTCTATGCCGAATGTTTTCAATGCATGGACTGCGTCGTGATCCATGACGATCCCAAACAATGCGTGCCGCTGGTGCTCCAGGCGAAAAAGGCCCGGCGGGCGCAAAAACAGATGGAGGCGGCGGAATGAAAACCAATCGCCGGCAGGTTCTGCAATTGGCGCTTTTGGGCGCCGCTCCCGGCCTGGCTTTGGCCGATACGCCCGTGTTCCGCCGGGTCGGCCTCGCCTTTGACACCAGCGTGGCGCTCACCGTCGCCGGGCTGGAGCGCCAGGAGGCGGAGGCGGCTCTCGACGCCGGTTTCGCCGAGATCCGCCGTCTCGAGCGCGTCGCCGGGCTTTCGACCGCAGGCAGCGACATCCGCCGCCTCAACGCGGAAGGGATTTTGCGCAAACCCGATCCGGCGCTGCTCGACATGCTCGCGGTCGCCGCCGATCTGCACGAGGCCAGCGCCGGGGCTTTCGACGTCACCGTCCAGCCCTTGTGGATTTTCTACGACGGTTTCGCCAAGCGCGGCGCCTGGCCGAGCGAGGCCGAGGCCGCGCCCCTGCGCGCGCTGATCGGCCAGAAAAAAATCCGGTTCGACGCCGAGGCCATTGTTTTCGAGGTCAAGGGCATGGGGATCACGCTCAACAGCCTGACCCACGGCTATGCCGCCGACCGCGTCGCCAGACTTTTCGCCGAAATGGGCGTGCGCCAGGCTTTCGTCGATACGGGCGAAATGGAGGCCCTGGGGCGCAAGGCGGAGAACCGCGATTGGACCGTGGCGGTCAAACATCCGCGCCAGCCCGGCGCCATTTTAGGCACGGCGCCGGTCACCGGCTGCATGGCGACAGCGGGAGACTATGCCTACACCTGGTCGGAGGATTATTCTCGGCACCATATTCTCGACCCGCGCAGCGGCTTTTCGCCGGCGCATTTTTCCTCAGTGACAGTGATCGCGCAAAAAGCCGTGGTCGCAGACGCGCTGTCCACGACGATTTCCGTGGTCGGGCCGGATGAGGGCCGCAAGCTGCTGCAAAAATTCGGGGCTGAGGCCTATGGCGTGACCAAGTCGGGGGAAATCTGGGCGACGCCGGGCTTCCCGAGGGAAAACCTGACCTGAGCCGGGCGCGAAACCCTCGCTTGCGAAACCCTCGCTTGCAAAATCCTCACTTGAAAGTCGGCGGCGCGTCCTCGGTCGCCACGGGGATCACATCCACGGCCACGGTCACATCCTGCTCGCCCGAGGACAGGATCACGCCGACCATAGGCGCCACATCGGCGTAATCGCGGCCTTCGGCGAGAATGATGTGATCGTCGCCAACCGGGATGTTGTTGGTCGGATCGAGACCCACCCAGCCGTCGAAGGGCCCGCACCAGACGGAGACCCAGGCGTGGGTGGCGTCGGCGCCCTCCAGCCTTTCCTTGCCCTCGGGCGGCACGGTGCGCAGATAGCCGCTGACATAGCGCGCCGGCAAGCCGAGGCCGCGCAGGCCGGCGATCATGATATGGGCGAAATCCTGGCAAACTCCGCGCCGCTTGACGAAAGCCTCGCCGAGCGGCGTCGAAACCAGCGTCGCCTTGGGATCGTAGTCGAAATCGTCCCAGATGCGCCGCATCAGATCGCGGGCGCCGTCGAGGATCTCACGCTCCGGCGGAAAACTCGCGCGCGCATAGGCGACCACCGGCTCGTCGAGCGAGACGCTGCGGCTGGCGTAGATGAAATGCGCGGGCGATTGCGGCCCGAGATCGTGAATGCCGAAGGCCTGCTCGCGCACCTCCTCCCAGGGCGGGGTGACGGCCGGCGGTTCAGGCCGCGCCACGGCGATCCGCGCCGTGGCCGTCACTTCGAGGGCGCGATGCTCGTCGTCGATGCGGACGATTTCAAAGGAATTACCGAAGAAGCAGGTGCGCGGGAAGCGCCGCGCCGCCGGCGGGTCGAGTTCGACGGCGACCGAGAGCACTTTCTGGCCGGCGCGGCTGGTCGGGCGCAACCGCAGCGCGCAAAGCGAATAGGATACCGGCGCCTCGTAATCGTAAGTGGTGATGTGGCGAATGTCGTAGATCACGCGAGGCCCACCTGTTTTTCGGCATGGGCGGCGTTGGCGCCCTGCAGGAAATAGCGGGCGCCCACGGCGTCGGCGAGGGCCAGCAGCCGGCGCTCCACCGACAGCACGAATTCGCTGGTGATCGCGGCGGCCGCGGTGGTGCGCAGATCGGCGTCGAGATTGATGGCGATGCGATTGGGCTCCTCCAGCATGCCGTCCTGGCGCAGCAGCGGCAGCGTGGCGATATGCTCGGCCAGCCGCGCGGTCTGGAAGGCGACCGAGCGCGGGTTATAGGCGTCGAGCACCGCCATGTCGCGCACCGGATAGGGGGCGACGCCCACCAGATAGCGCGAGCGATAGGTGATCTGCGAGTCGATCAGGTCGAGCAGCACGTCGAAATCGGCGCCGCGCGCCTGCTCCATGCCGAAAGTGCGGACAAAGCGGCAGGTGTTCACCGCGCGCTCGATGCGCCGCCCCAATTCGAGGAAGCGCCAGCCGGCCACCCGGTTCATGTTTTCTTGCGCCAGGCCGGAAATACTGGCGATGGCGTGCAGCGCCAGATCGACCTGTTCCAGAATTTCCGGCTCGTCGAGCGGCGGGCGGCAATCCTCAAGACCTTTGAGCAATTCGACGATGATCGCCCAGGTGTCGGCGGAGAGCCGCTCGCGGATGACCGAGGCTGTGCGCTGAGCGTTGCGCGCCAGGGCGACCGCCGAGCCATATTCGTCGAGATTGAACAGGGCCGTGTTGAGAAAAGCCTCCGAGGTCAAGGCGATTTGCGGCTTGGCGGGCGTCGCCCCCCAATCGGCGAGCAATTTGCGCAGCCGCTGCATGGTGGCCGCGCCCTCCGGCGACATGTCCTCGTTTTCGACGACGCGCTTGCCCAGGCAACGGATCAGCCGCAGCGTCGCCTCGGCGCGCTCCAGATAGCGGCCGAGCCAGAACAGATTATCGGCGGCGCGGCTGGGCAGATTGCCCATGATCCGGCGGATCGTGACGCTCTCGCTTTGCGGCAGCAGCGAGGAATATTCCACGGGCTTGTTGGCGACGATCCAGACGTCCGAGGTCTGCACCCCCGCGCCCATGGCCACAGCGCGCGAATCCAGACGGTCGGAAATGCGGCAGAAGCCGCCGGGCATGACATGGAACTTGCCGTCCGGCCCCAGCGCGGCGAAGACGCGCAACACGAAGGGGCGCGGCTCCAGCCGATCGCCGACCCAGACGGGCGTCGTCGACAGCCGCGCCACTTCCTGGCCGATGTAATCGGCGCCGCGCGCGCGTATGGCCTCGGCGAGCCGGGCGCGCTGGCCTTCCGACAATTCGCCGGCCACCACCGAGCGACCGAGGAAAGACCGCGTCGGCGCCGCGCCGAACGCCGGGGCGACCGTCATGTCCTGCAAGCGCGACAGCACATGTTCGCGCTCCCTGGCCTGGCCGCACCACCATGTCGCGATATTGGGCAGCAGCAGCTTTTCGCCGAGCAGCCGCCCCGCCAGCGCCGGGATGAAGCCAAGCAGCGAGGGCGTCTCGGCGACGCCGGAGCCAAGCGCATTGGCCACGGCGACATTGCCCTGGCGAATGGTCTCGACCAGGCCGGGCACGCCAAGCTGCGAGCCGCTCCTCAACTCCAGCGGATCGGCGAAATCGGCGTCGATGCGCCGCCAGATGACATCGGCGCGCTTCAATCCAGCGATTGTGCGCACATGGGCGAGGCCGTCGCGGGCGACGAGATCGGCGCCCTCGACCAGAACGAAGCCGAGATAGCGGGCGAGATAGGCCTGTTCGTAATAGGTCTCGCTATAGGGGCCGGGCGTGTAGAGGCAGATGCGCGGGTCCGAGCGGCTGGCAAGCGACGCCAGGCCGGCGCGAAACGCCTGGAAGAAAGGAGCGAGCCGGCGGACATTCATGTCGCGGTAGATGGCCTGGAAGGCGCGCGACAGATTTAGACGGTTTTCCAGGGCGTAGCCGAGGCCGGAGGGCGCCTGGACACGATCGTTCAGCACCCACCACTGTCCGTCCGGGCCGCGGCCAAGATCGGCGGCGTAGACATTGACATAGCGCCCGCCACGCGGCTTGACGCCGACCATGGGGTGCAGAAAGTCGGAACTGCCGGTCACCGCCGCGGCGGGCAGAAAACCATTCTTGACCAGTTCGCCCTTGCCATAGAGGTCGGCGAGCAGATGATCGAAAATTTCGGCGCGTTGGGTGACGCCGGCCTCGATCACCGCCCAGTCGCGCTCCGATATCAGCAAAGGCATGTGGCTCAGCGGCCAGAGTCGGTCGACATTCTCGCCATAGGCGCGATAGGAGACGCCCTGCTCGCGAATATTGCGCTCGATGGCGTCGAAGCGCCGGGCCATGTCGTCCGAGCCGAGACCCGCCAGCTTGTCGAAAAACTCCAGCCAATGGCCGCGCGGGCGCCCGTCGGCGGCGATGAATTCATCGGGCGCGCCTTCGATCGGCCGATAGGCCGCGGTCATCTCCACCAGCCGCCTGGCCTTGGCGCTGGACGCTTTTTCCGGGGCCTGAGCCGCCATTCCTCACCATTTGCCATTGGCCTTTATTTCCGGCTGGCCGGAAATAAAGGCGCCCGCCGGCATCGGCCGGCGCCGCTCCCGTCGGAGCGGA
Source organism: uncultured Alphaproteobacteria bacterium (assembly GCA_963804045.1). Taxonomy (GTDB): domain Bacteria; phylum Pseudomonadota; class Alphaproteobacteria; order Rhizobiales; family Beijerinckiaceae; genus Rhodoblastus. Next base: position 181,204 of record CAWDOR010000009.1, read on the forward strand.
CGCTGCCGGTCCATTTTCAAGGACCGGCGGCGTTAGCTTTTCGGGCGCGAAGTCTGGCGCAATTTTGGCAGGAAAAAAACCCCTCATCGCCGCTTTGGCCGGAGTGATGTATTCCAGCCACAGCCAAGGTCATGGCTATTTTTTCGGCCGGACGGTCTTGACGACCTCCGGGTTGGTGTCCAGCCAGGCGCCGCCGATCAGTTCGACGCAATAGGGAATGGCGGGAAAGACGGCGGACAGGCAGAGGTCGATAGAGCGCGGACTGCCCGGCAGATTGACGATCAGACAGGCGCCGCGATGGGCTGCGGTTTGCCGCGACAGGATGGCGGTGGGGGTCTGCTCCAGGCTCTTGGCGCGCATCAATTCGCCAAAGCCGGGCAATTCCCGATGCGCGGCGGCCAGCGTCGCCTCGGGCGTCAGGTCGCGCGGGGCCGGACCGGTGCCGCCGGTGGTCAACACCAGCGAGCAGCCCGCGTTGTCGGCCATGTCGATCAATGCGTCGCGCACGGAGTCGAAACCATCTGGAATCACACGCATGTCCAGTTCAAAGGCGACGTTGAGCGCCTTTCGCAGCCAGTCGCGGATCGCCGGGCCGGAAATATCCTGGTAAACCCCGGCGCTGGCGCGGTCGGAAATGGTGAGAACGCCAATTTTTGCGGGCGCTGCGGGCATGGGGATTCCTCGGGGGGACGGCGGAGGCCGCAGTTTTAGCCGAACCGGACACGCGGCAAAGCGGATTTTTTTTGACGCAAGCGAAAAAACAAACGGCTCTTGGCCCGTCAAGCGACGATCCGCGCCGCGCTCACGCCCGAGCGGATCGCGCCTTCGATGGTCGCCGGCAACCCCGTCCGCGTCCAGTCGCCGGCCAGCGCCAGATTGGTCCAGCCGGTCGCGGCGCCGGGGCGCAAGGCGTCCTGGGCTGGCGTCGCCGCAAAGGTGGCGCGCTTTTCCTTGATGATCTGCCAGGCCGGCAAAGGCGCCGAGATTTTCGCTACCGCCTGCACTTCGTCCCAGATCCTCGTCGCCAGTTCCTCGCGGGTGACAGATAAAAACCGCTCGGCGGCGCTGATCGTCACCGAAAGCCGATCCGGGAAGGCGAAAACCCATTCGCTCCAGCCGCCGATCACGCCGGTGAGCAAGGGCATGTCCTTGGGCGGCGCAATGGCGAAATGGGCGTTGACGATGGAGCGGAACTCGCCGGGCGCCTGAAGCCCCGGCAGCAGGTCGGCGGCGACCGGCGCGGTCACCGCCAGCACCACCTTGTCGTCAGGCCCGAGAACCACGGGCGCGCCGCCGAAATCCAGCGCGGCGACGCGGTTTTCCGCAAAAGTCAGGCCGCGTAATTTGGCGCCGAAGGAAATTTCCGCGCCTTTTGTCCGCAAGAACGCCAGCGCAGGATCGATGAATGCGGCGGAAAGCCCCTCCACCGCCACCACAGGACGGCAGGCTTCACCGCCCGCCGCAAAGGTTTCGCGGACAATGGCCGAGGCGAGAAAGGCCGAGGCCTCCTCGGGCGCGGTGTTCAAAGCCGAGACGAAAATCGGGTCCCACAGCCGCCGCGCCATGTCGCCGTCGCCAAGGAAGGGCCGCAGCGTCTGGTCGCGGCGGGCGAACAGCAATTTGGCCAGCGCCAGATAATCCAGCCCCGCCGTGCCGGGCAGGCGGCGGGCGGGCGCAGAATCCACCACGGCAGCCTTCCGGCGTTGGGCCGCAGCCGCCAGCGGGTTTTGGCCTCGAGATCGCAGAAATCGAAGACGGCCTCGGCGGCCACGTCGAGTTTGGCCAGACCGCCGATCCTTGTCGCATAGGCCAGCGCCGCCGCATTGCCCGACAACAGCAGATGATTGCCATTGTCGATATTCATGTTCAGCGCGGCGTCGAAATAGGAGCGGCAGCGCCCGCCGGCCTGCGGCGCCGCCTCGTAGAGCGCGATCTCGGCGCGGTCGCAAAGCTCCACCGCCGCCGACAGGCCGGCGAGGCCGGCGCCAATGACATGAACCCGCGCCATCAGAACATCCCGTAAAGGAGAATGGCGCCAAACAGCACCAGTTTGGGCGTCCGGATTTTATGTCTTGGCGCGCGAAAACCTCGCGCGGACAGGCGGCGCCAGATCGCGCCATAGGCGAGGCTCATGATTTTCGGCGCGCGAATGGTTTCACGCGGCTGCGCGGCCATGATCGCGTCCGCCTTGTCGAAATGGCTCTTGGCCTCGGCCAGCAAGGGGCGGCATACGGCGTCGAGATCGGGCAGAGCCACAACGCTTTCCGGCATCGGATTTTTTATGCCGGCGGCGGAAAAATTCTCGCGCGGCAGATAGAGCCGGCCGATGCCGGCGTCTTCGTCGATGTCGCGCAGAATATTGGTGAGCTGCAAGGCTCGGCCGAGATGATGAGCGAGATCGACGCCTTCCTGCTCAGGCAGGCCGAACACCCGCACCGACAGCCGGCCGACGGCGCTGGCGACGCGGTCGCAATAAAGGTCCAGGGTCGCGGCGTCGGGCGCGACGATGTCCTCGTCGACATCCATCTGCATGCCGTCGATCACCGCGAGAAAATCCTCGCGGGCGAAGCTGAATTCGCGCAGCGGCTCTATCAACCCCTCGGCGAGGCCGGCGTGGCCGCCGTCGTAGAGCGCGTTGATGTCGCGGCGCCAGCAGGCGAGGCCCGCACATTTCTCCTCTTTCGTTCCGCCCTCGTCGGCGATGTCGTCCACGGCGCGACAGAAGGCGTAGATTTCGAACATGGCGTCGCGTTTTTCACGCGGCAGGATCGCCATGGCGCGATAAAATGAGCTTTTGCGCGCCTTTTTCCGCGCTTCCGCCACGTGGAGGTCGAGGCTCATGCCCGCCTCCCGGCGATGCGCGCCAAAGCCTCGGCGCCGGCTGCGGCGAAAGTCCCAAAAATCATTTCGGCCTTGCCCAGTTTGACCTTTTCACAGAGCGGATCGCGGGCGATCAGCCTATCCGCGATTTTGCGCGCATGGGCGACGATCACCGCCACCTCCAGCCCCATGCGAAAATTTTTGACGGACGCCGCCAGGCCCGCGCCTTCTTCAAGCAGCGCGCGGTTCTTGCGCGCGAGCGCGTGCAGGCAGGACGAGCAGCGCGGCCGGGCTTTTCGCCGCCGCCAAATCCTCGATCCTCGCTCCGGCCGCAGCCAGCGCGTCTTGCGGAAGATAGACCCGGTCCAGGGCGCCAAAATCCTTGGCGCAGTCCTGCAAGTGATTGTTGATTTGCAGCGCGGCGCAAATAGCGTCGGAGGCCGGCCACAGCGCCCCGCTTTCGCCGTGGACATCGAGCATGAAACGCCCGACCGGCATGGCCGAGAGCCGGCAATAATCGATCAGCTCGTCCCAATTGGCGTAACGGTTCTTGTCCACATCGAGGCGGAAGGCGTCGAGCAGATCGCGGGCGTGTTTATCCGTGAGGTTTCGCTCGCCAAGTTTCTGTCGGAGCTTGACGCCGAGCGGTTCGGCGTCGCTCCTGCCGGTCAGCGAGTCCTCGAGCTGGTCGAGCAGCGCGCGCTTCTGCTGCGGCGGCAGATCGGGATTGTCGGCGACATCGTCACCGGAGCGGACGAAATCGTAAAAGGCCAGGATCACCGGACGCAAAGGCGCGGCGATCAGCAAGGAGGCCACGGGAAAATTCTCGTCGCCGCCGCCTTTGCCCGAGCGCAGGCTTTCCGCCGTGACCAAGCTCTCCGCGCTCATGCGCCCCTCATGTTGCGGGCCTGCGCCCTGCCCTTCCATAGGCCGCCGCGCCCGCGATAAAACTCGAGCGCCGATTGCAGCGTATAGACCATATAAATCGCGGCGATAAGCGGCAATAGCAAAGCCCGCGCTCGGCTCAGCCCGTAAAAACGGTTGATCGGCATGAAACTGCCGGTCATCAGGCCGAGCGCCAGGGCGCCGCACAGGCCGGCGTCGCCGGGCGCGCGCAGCGCCAGCCAGACCGGCGTGCAATATGTGAAGATCATTCCGGCGAGGGCGCCGAAAAGTTTCAACGGGGAATAATCGAGCTGCGCATAGGCCGAGCGCGAAATCATCCGGCCGATGTCGCGAAGGCGCGGATAGGGCCGCAAGCTGACGACGCGGCGGGTGAGGCTCAAAAACACCGGGCCGACCGCCTTCATGCGCGCGCCAAGAGCGCAATCGTCGATCAAAGCGCCCTTGATGCTTTCAATGCCCCCGGCCTTTTCCAGCAAATCGGCGCGCGCCAGCATGCAGCCGCCCGCCGCGCCGGCGGTTTTTTTCGCGGGATCGCGCACCCAGCGGAACGGGTAGAGCATCTGGAAGAAATAGACGAAGGCGGGGATCAGCAGTTTTTCCGCGAAAAACTCGCAGCGCAGCAGAGCCATCAGCGAGACCAGCCCATAGCCGCCGCTTTCCGCCCGCGCGACCAGAGCGCGCAAATTGTCCGGCGCGTGGAAAATATCGGCGTCGGCGAGCAGAACATATTTGGGGGCGAAATTTTGCCGAGCGAAAACCAGGCCCTGCGCCACCGCCCAGAGTTTTCCCGCCCAGCCCTCTGGCAATTGCGCGCCGGAAAGCACGGCGAGCCTGTCGGCTGCGGGCAGCGCGCGGGCGATGTCCGCCGTGCCGTCGCTGCTCTGGTCATCCACCAGCACGATGCGGAAATCGCCGGGATAATCTTGCGCCAGCAAGCTTCCCAGGCTTTGCGCGATGACCTCCGCCTCATCGCGCGCCGGCACGATGGCGACGACCTCGGGCCAGATCTGCGGCTCGGGCGGGAGAGAGACATCGGTGTCGAGACAGGCCCAGAATTTGCCGCGCGCCAGCACCAGAACCAGCCAGATCGCCAGGACCGGAAGGCCAGCCAAAATCGTGAGATTTGGCGAGATCACTTGACCATGCCCTGTTCCCTGAACCAGTCGAGCGCGTCGGACAGCGCCTCCTTGTAGGGCCTCGCGGTGAAACCCAGTTCGTCCCGAGCCTTGGCGGAAGAAAAATACATGCGGTATTTCGCCATGCGCAGGGCGTCGGCGGTGACAAAGGGCTCTTTCCCCGTGACCTTGGCGACCGCCTCGGCGGCATAGGCCAGAGGAAACAGCGGCGCGCGCGGGATCTTGCCCCAAGGCGGCCGGCGGCCGGCGAGCGCGCAGATGTCGGTCAGCATTTGCCCGAGCGCCACGTCCTGGCCGCCCAGAATATAGCGCTCGCCGATGCGGCCTCTGTCCATGGCGGCGAGATGGCCAGCGGCGACATCGTCGACATGGACGAGATTGAGGCCGGTATCGACATAAGCCGGCATTTTTCCGCTGGCCGCTTCGACGATGATGCGCCCGGTCGGCGTCGGCTTGATGTCGCGCGGGCCGATGGGCGTCGAGGGATTGACGATCACCGCCGGCAGGCCCTGCTCCGCGATCATTTTTTCCACCAGACGCTCGGCGATGGTCTTGCTTTTCTTGTAGGCGCCTATGGCCTGCTCCGGCGTCGCGGGCGCGGTCTCGTCCACCGGCTTGCCGTCGTCCTGGAGCTTCAGGGTCGCCACCGAGGAGGTATAGACGATGCGCGACACCCCGGCGCGCAGCGCCGCCTGCATGATATTGCTCACGCCCGCGCGATTGGCCTCGACGATGTCCTGGGGATCGGGCGCCCAGAGCCGGTAATCGGCGGCGACATGATAGAGTTTTTCCACCCCGGCCAGCGCGGGGACGAGCGTGGCGGCATCGCGCAGATCGCCAATGACGACCTCGGCGTCGAGACCCTCGACATTGCCGCGCGGCGAATTTTTCCGCGCCAACAGCGCGACTCGCTCGCCCCTGGCGATCAAGGCCCGCGCCACGGCAGCGCCGACAAAGCCCGTCGCCCCGGTCACCAGAATCTTGCCGCCCGAACCCATCCGCGTCTCCATTTCCGCAGGCCGCTCTAGCACAGAGGCGCGACAGGCTGAACGGCCAATCCGCCGCCGCGCCGCCGGCGCAGCCAGGACAGATTCACAAAATAGAATTATTTATCCAAATTAGGGAACACGTCGCCTTAACAGGAGAATTTTTTACTACTTCTGTTCTTAATTTCGCAATTTCATTCCAAATCCATCAATTGAAACGTCAGGCCGTCTGACCTATTATATCCAGGAGCCGAAAAACCCGAGGATCTTCATGGCCGCCGTCAAGCGCCCGCCTTTGCCTGTCATTCTGATCGCCAACGATCTCGTTGAGGGCGACGTGGTTTTCGCCGCGGTGAGCGGCTGGACCCGCGACCCGCGCGACGCCTTCGTCGCCCATAACGACAGCGCGGCGCAAAAGCTCGAGGATTACGCCACCTCGCAGACGGTGCTGTGCCGGGTGATCGATCCCTATCTGGTCGACGTCGAAATCCAGGACGGCGTCCCGATTCCCCGCCATTACCGGGAAAGGCTGCGCACGCTGGGGCCAAGCCACCGCCCCGATCTCGGCAAGCAGGCCGATTTCCAGATCTGAGGTTCACCATGTACGCCTATGACCAATTCGACCGGCAGGTGGTCCGCGAGCGCGTGGCGCAATTCGCCAGCCAGATCAAGCGCCGCCTCGACGGTTCGCTGACCGAGGAGGAATTTCGCCCGCTGCGGCTGAAGAACGGTGTCTATCTGCAATTGCACGCCTATATGCTGCGCGTCGCCATTCCCTATGGCGCGCTGTCCTCCAGGCAATTGCGCCAGCTCGCGCTGATCGCGGAAAAATTCGATCGCGGCTACGGCCATTTCACCACGCGGCAGAACATTCAGTTCAACTGGCCGAAATTGGGCGATGTCCCGGCCATCCTCGGCCTGCTCGCCGATGTCGACATGCACGCCATCCAGACCTCCGGCAATTGCATCCGCAACACCACCACGGACGCCTTCGCCGGCGCGGCTTTCGACGAGATCGAAGACCCGCGCCCCACGGCCGAGTGGATAAGGCAATGGTCGACCCTGCACCCGGAATTTGATTGGCTGGGCCGCAAGTTCAAGATCGCCGTGACCGCCTCGGAGACCGACCGCGCCATGCTCAGAGGCCATGACGTCGGCGTGCGCATTCTGCGCGACGAGAGCGGCGAAGTCGGCTATCGGATTTTCGCCGGCGGCGGCCTCGGCCGCACGCCGATGGAAGCCAAAGTGGTCCGCGACTTTCTGCCGCGCGCGCAATTGCTGGCCTATCTCGAAGCCATCCTGCGCGTCTATAATCTCGAAGGACGCCGCGACAATAAATACAAGGCGCGCATCAAGATTCTGGTCCATGAAATCGGCCTGGAAGCCTTCCGCGAGCTGGTCGAGGCGGAATTCGCCGAGATCGGCTCGGGCGCCGCCGATCTCGGCGAATTCGCGCGCATCGAAACCGCTTTCGCCGCGCCCGATTTCGCCGATCTGCCTGAGGTCTCGCGCAAGCTCGAAGCGGCGCAGGCGGCTGACGCCGAACTGGCGCTGTTCGTCGAGCACAATCTGTTCCGCCACAAGGTCAAGGGCTATGCCGCGCTGACGCTTTCGCTGAAAGGCATTGGCGCGACGCCCGGCGACGCGACCGCCGCGCAGATGCGCGTGGTCGCCGATCTCGCCGAAAAATATTCCCTCGACGAGCTGCATGTCAGCCACAAGCAGAATCTGGTTCTGCCCCATGTGCGGCGCGACGATGTGCCGGAAATTTTCGCCGTCTTGAAGGCCCATGGCCTGGCGACCGCCAATGCCGAGCTGATCACCGACATCATCTGCTGCCCCGGCCTGGATTATTGCGCCCTGGCCACAGCCCGTTCGATCCCGCTGGCGCAGACTCTGTCTCGCCATTTCGCCGATCCGGCGAAGCAGAAGGAGATTGGCGAGATCAACATCAAGATGTCCGGCTGCATCAACGCCTGCGGCCATCATCACGTCGCCAACATCGGCATTCTGGGGCTGGAGAAGAAGGGAATCGAATCCTACCAGATCACCATTGGCGGCGACGCCGGCGACCATTTCGCCCTGGGCGAACTTTTGGGGCCGGGACTGCCGGAACATCTGGTTCCCGAAGCCCTCGACCGTGTCGTCGGCGTCTATCTGTCCAGCCGCCAGCCCGGCGAGACCTTTGTCGAAACCTACCGCCGGATCGGCCTCGCGCCGTTCAAGACCGCCTTCAAGGAAATCGCCGATGCCGCTGCCGCTTGACCGGAACGGCGCCAAGCCCGATCCCTTCACCCGTTTTGAAACCCTCGACGAGGCCGCCGGCAAGGCCGCGCTGGACTCTTGGGACGTGATCGCCGCCCTGCTCGCGGCAAAGCCGACGCTATCGGGCGTTCAGGTTCCCAACGATCTCAAGGCGGAGGAGATCGAGCCCTATTTCGACCGTCTGGCGCTGATCGCCGTAACCTTCCCCTCGGCGACCGACGGGCGCGGCTTTTCGCTGGCGCGGCAATTGCGCCGTCTTGGTTTCAAGGGCGTGCTGCGCGCCACCGGGCCGCTGTTTTCCGACCAATTCCCGCAAGCGCTGGCCTGCGGCTTCGACGAGGTGGAAATTCCCGACGCCAATGCCGCGCGCCAGCCCGTGGCGCAATGGCTCGACGCGCTGAAGCGCATGTCGCTCGCCTATCAGCGCGATTATGCGCAGGGCGAAAAAATCCTCGAACGCCGCACGCGCGGCTGAGCGAAGAAATGTCAGAGATTCCGCAAGCAACTATCGACGAATTGAACGCCGCTTTCGCCGGCGCCGATCTGCCCAGGCGCCTGCGCCTGCTGCGCGAGCTGGTTGGCGGCCGCATTGTCTTCACCACCAGTCTCGGCATTGAGGACCAGGCGGTCACCCACGCCATCGCCGAGGCGGGGGTCGATTTCGAGGTGGTCACGCTCGACACCGGGCGTCTCTTCCCCGAGACCTATGAACTCTGGCAGGCCACCGAAGAAAAATACGCGCTGCGCATCAAGGCCTTTTATCCCAAGGCGGAGGCCTTGGAGGCGCTGATCGGCGATCAGGGCATCAACGGCTTTTACTATGGGCTGGAGATGCGCAAGGCCTGCTGCGAAGTGCGAAAAGTCGAACCGCTGGCCCGCGCCCTGGCCGGCGCCCGGGTCTGGGTCACCGGCCTGCGCGGCGATCAGAACGCCCATCGCTCAAACCTGCGTTTCGTCGAATGGGACGCCCAGCGTAATCTGCTCAAGGCCAATCCGCTGCTCGACTTCAGCCGCGACGACGTGGTCGCCTATACGCGCGCCAATGACGTCCCTGTGAATAGGCTGCACGAAAAAGGCTTTGTCTCCATCGGCTGCGCGCCCTGCACCCGCGCCATCAAGCCGGGCGAGCCGGAGCGCGCCGGGCGCTGGTGGTGGGAGAGCGAAGACAAGAAGGAATGCGGACTGCATGTCGCCGCCGACGGTCGCGTGACCCGTGTTTCGGAGGCGGCGCAATGACCGTGCAATTGACCCATCTGCAAAAGCTCGAAGCGGAATCAATTCACATTTTCCGCGAGGTCGCGGCGGAATGCGAAAACCCGGTGTTCCTCTATTCGATCGGCAAGGATTCGGCGGTGCTGCTGCACCTCGCGCTGAAGGCCTTTTACCCGTCGAAGCCGCCCTTTCCGCTGCTCCATGTCGATACAACCTGGAAATTCCAGGAAATGATCGCGTTCCGCGACCAGCGCGTCAAGGAATTGGGCCTCGACCTGCTGGTTCATATCAATGAAGACGGCGTCAAGGCCGGCGTCAATCCCTTTGACTCCGGCTCGCGGCTGCATACCGACGTGATGAAGACGCAAGGGTTGAAACAGGCGCTGGACAAATACAAGTTCGACGCGGCTTTCGGCGGCGCCCGCCGCGACGAGGAAAAATCTCGGGCGAAAGAGCGCGTGTTCTCGCTGCGCTCGCCCGAACATCGCTGGGACCCGAAAAACCAGCGGCCCGAACCCTGGCGGCTCTATAATACCCGCAAGCGCCCTGGCAAATCTTTCCGCGTCTTCCCGCTGTCCAATTGGACCGAGAGCGATGTCTGGGACTATATCGCCAAGGAAAACATTCCGGTGGTGCCGCTGTATTTCGCCAAGAAACGCCCGGTGGTGCGCCGCGACGGCGCGCTGATCATGCGTGACGACGAGCGCATGGCCTTGCGCCCCGGCGAAAAAGTCGAGGAGCTGAGCGTCCGCTTCCGCACGCTCGGCTGCTATCCGCTGACCGGCGCGGTGGAGAGCACGGCCGCCACCCTGCCCGAAATCATCGCGGAAATGCACGCATCCAAAACCTCGGAGCGCGAGGGCCGCATCATCGATCACGACGGCTCCGCCTCGATGGAGCAGAAGAAGCAGGAAGGCTATTTCTGACATGGGTTACGCTCTGGCCGAAACCGCCTCTCCCGCGCCCGCCGCCGCGCCGAAACCTGAGGAAAAGGCGCTGCTGCGCTTCATCACCTGCGGCTCGGTGGACGATGGCAAATCGACGCTGATCGGGCGCATGCTCTATGATTCCCAGGGGATCGCCGAGGATCAGCTCGAAGCGCTCGACCGCGATTCGAAAAAATTCGGGACGCAAAACGGCGCGCTGGATTTCGCGCTGCTGGTCGACGGGCTCGCCGCCGAGCGCGAGCAGGGCATCACCATCGATGTCGCCTATCGCTATTTCAAGACCGACAGGCGCGCCTTCATCGTCGCCGACACCCCCGGCCATGAGCAATATACCCGCAACATGGCGACCGGCGCCTCCACCGCCGATCTGGCGATCATCCTGATCGACGCGCGCAAGGGCATTCTGCCGCAGACGCGGCGCCATTCGTTCATCGTCTCGATGATCGGCGTGCGCGACGTGGTGCTGGCCATCAACAAGATGGATCTGGTAGATTACAGCGAGGCGCGCTTCAACGAGATCCTCGCCGCCTATCGCGACATGGCGCGCGATCTCGGCTTCCGCTCCATCGCGGCGCTGCCAATTTCGGCGCTGAACGGCGACAATATCGTCGCCCTGTCGGAGAAAACCCCCTGGTTCCAGGGCGAACCGCTGCTGCCCTATCTCGAACATGTCGAGGCTGGAAACGCCGAACTGGCGGAAGCCCCGTTCCGCTTCCCGGTGCAATGGGTCAACCGCCCCAATCTGGATTTTCGCGGCTTTTCCGGCTGGATCGCCAGCGGCGCGATCAAGCCCGGCGACGAGATCGTGGCGCTGCCCTCGGGCCGGCGCAGCAAGGTGGCGCGCATCGTCACCCAGGACGGCGATTTGCTCCAGGCCATAGCCGGCCAGTCGGTGACGCTGACGCTGGCCGACGAGATCGACGTCTCGCGCGGCGATATTCTCGCCGCCGTGGACAAGCAGCCGGACGTGTCCGCGCTGATCGAGGCGCGGCTGCTGTGGACGGCGGAAACCGACATGCACGCGGGCGCCTCCTATATTGTCAAGCTCGCCGCCGCCACCGCCAACGCCAGCATCGTCAAGGTGCGCAATCTCGTGGACATCCACACTTTCGAGCCCAGGCCCGGCCGGCCGCTGGGGCTGAACGAAATCGCCTCCGCGCAATTGCGCTTCGACAAACCCCTGGCGCTTGGCCGCTACAAGGACAATCGCGATCTCGGCGGCTTCATTCTCATCGACCGCATCACCAATGAGACCGTCGCCTTTGGCCTGGTGGACTCCCATTTCACCCGGGCCGAGGACGAGCCTGTCGTCGCGGAAACGGAAAGTTTCGACTGGTCGCGGCTCAAGACCGACGCGCGGGAAAAACTGCTGCCCGCGCTGGGCGGCGGCGTGGCGATCGGCCTGGGCGCGCTGATCTTTGGCGCCTCGGTCGGGACCGCGGCGGCGCTCGGGCTCGCCGACGCCGCCTTCCGCCCGACGATTCGCGGCCTCTATGGCGATTTGATGAAGATCCTGGAGAAGCGGCGCAGCGCCGACGAAGTCACGCCCGACGGCGACGGAATTTGAACCGATAGGGCCGCGTTTCGCGCGATCGGGCGGAGGCTTTAGCGCCGCCCGGTCAAATATTGCTCGACGCGGCGGTTTCCAGCCGATTGCGCTTTTCCGCCCTCAATTCGCTGGGCGTCTGGCCGTACCAATTTTTGGCGGCGCGGGAAAAACTGCTTGAGTCGGAAAAACCCAGCGACAAGGCGATCTCCGTAATCGGTAGATCGGTTTGAAGCAGCAGATAATGCCCTATGCGTTTCTGGACATTCGTCATCAGAGCGCGGAACGAGGTGGCGTTTTCGTCGAGACGCCGCTGCAAAGTCCGGCGGGAGAGGCCAAGCTCCTTGCCCAGCGCATCAATATTCAGCGATTCCGATCGAAGCAGTTTCGCCGCCGCCGAATAGGCCTTTTCGACAAAATCCGAATCCGTTTTTTCGCGCGGCGCGGTCGCCTCGACGGCGGCTTTGAGCAAGTCCGCCAATTGTTTATTGGCGTTGGGCAGTTCCCAGGCCAATGTGGCCGCGTCGAACACGATCCGGGTCGAGGGCATGTCAAAACGAACGGGGCATTGACAGATCCGGCCGCATTCGTCGCGCGATTTCGTTGGCGCATGGTCGAACCAGACTTCGAGCGGCGCCCAGCCGCGATCGACCAGCTTGCGAATCCGCTCCACCACGAAAACGACGGCATATTCCGCATATTGCGTCTTGTCGCCGAGATCGTCGGGAAAGAGCCAGATCAACGACGCCTTGTCGCCTTCGACCGCGAAGGCCATGCGATAGCCGGTGACGACCGCGTCGGCGTAATCGATGCGCGCGGCGATCGCCTCTCCCAAGGTCTTCACGCTTGCGGTCAAATGATAAAACAAGCCGACGGGAACCGGCTGCGCGTCCTCCGCATAATGAACACCGAAGGCCGGATCGCCGGTTTCCTGCGCGCCAAGCCTCAGCAGCGCCATAAAGGCGGCAAAGGAGATAAAACCATCGCCGGAATCGGCGCGCGCAGGATCGATTCCCACCCTGGCGCAGAGTTCGACGAAATCCACACCGCGCCGGCGCAGGAAGGCCGGCATGCTCAGCAGGGAAGTGGCTGCGATCTTCGCGTTATCCGCCATTGCCATGGTCTGCCCTGGAGCCTGTTTGGCGAGCCGCGGTTCATTGGCTGGGCGTCGGTTCCCAATTTTGGCGCGAATCCCTGTCCGATTTGGAGATGCTCGTTTCGTGGATGCGCCGCAATGAAGCCGCCAAGAAGGCCGCATGCAATTTGTGCCACAGCTTGGCGTTGAATGCCAAGTGCGGAACATACGGTTTTGCTAGTCTTCACATTCTCATGCGACGCACTGGAACCGGAGCGAACAAAGAAAATGTCCTTGGAGACACCTGCAACGAATTGGCGCGAATGCGTCAACGCGACAGAACGCGCGCAGATTGAGTTGTCATTCGCCTTCGCCGAATATTCGATCGGTTCATCCGCTGAAAACGATCCGGCCAATCGGCAGCGATTTAATCAGATCGTCGATCTCTTTCGACGCGCGCATTCCGCTCTGGACGCCGTCGCCTTCGCTGTTCGCGGCGAGCATGACAAGATGAAAGGCGCGAAGGCCATTTTCGCCCCCGAGAAGAAAAACGCGACGGAATAGTCGCGTGAAGGCTCGGCAAGCCGTTGGCGCACAAGCTGGAAAAGCAAACGCCGAGGCTCTCGCCCCGGTCTGCGGCGCAACGACACGCGAATCGCGAGGGATAAACCGGCTGCGCGGTCTTACCAGCGGCGACCCCAGCCGCCGCCGTAATAGAAGCCGGGGCCCCAATAGGGGCCGGGACCGTAGTAATAGGGACCCGGGCCATAATAATAGCCAACATGGCGGCGCATTTCTTCGATGTCGTAACCCTTGCCGCCCATGCAATCGGCGTAGAGATGATCGAAATGAGCCTGGACGCTGCTTTGTCCCTGGTTGGCGGCGGCCTCGGCGTCAGTCACCGATCGCGCATTGGCCTTGCAGGCCGCGTCGTCGCGGGCGAAATTCTTGTCGCTGACCTTTTCGCCGGCGATGGCCGTGACGCGATGCGGTTCGGTCGGCGGGACGGTGGCGCAAGCGCCCAGCAGGGCGCAAAGACCAAGCGGAAAAAGCAGACGAGAATTCATCGGCGCCTCATGAAGTGATTTGCGACGCATTTTGCACAGGCGAAGCCGCAGCGCAATACATATCATACTAGTTTGTTTTCACTTGCTTTTCATAATCACAAGCTGGCTGTTTTTGGTATCGTGGAAAGTCCTTTCCAGACGCGCCCAACGTCACGCCAGTGGAGATTTCCGTTCCTCGAACTCCCGGCAGGTCAGACCAAAGGCCTGCAAGCCCTCTTCGAGATAGTCGGGCAGTAGCGGCTCGCCGAGCAGATAGTCCACCGTCGGCCCCTCCCGCCGGTCGCGCGCCAGAGTCAGGGCCTCGTCCCAGTCCTCGCGCTCGAAATCGCCGCGCCCCACCCAGAGCAGCGCCACAAGCGCCGCCAATTCCTCCTCGTCGAAGTCTTCGACGAATTGCGTCAGTTCGGCGCGCACCGGGGCGTAGGCCGCGTCGGTGAGAATCGCCCGCTCGCCATCGTCGGCGGCATTGGAGGCGTCGCCCTTCAAGCCATCGTCCTCGGCGAGCAATTCGCGTGATTTGACGATGACGAAACAGACCTTTTCGACATTGATTTCGTTGAATATGCGCGGCGCTTCGACGATGCTCATGGCGATTCAAGACCTCTGGCCGCTTTGCTGCAACCGTGCTTTTGTACCTCAAGGGAAAAAGAACCGCCTTGAGCGGCGTCAAGGTTCGCCGATCGTCAAGCTTTCGATCCAGCGCGCGCCGGGCCCAATGTCATAGCGATGGTCCCCGGTGAAAAAGGCCCGGCTCTTGTCGTCGGGGGGAGAGGCGATTTCGTCGAGATCGATGCTTTGCGGCGTCCCGACCAAGCTATTCGCCGTGATTTTCAGCGTATAGATCAACCCATGCGACATTTTCGCGCCATAGTCGCTTTTTTCCTTGTAGAAAAACAGCAGGGCGTGCTCCAGCCAGGATAGATCACCAGGCGAGACTGTTTGAGGGTTGGGATAGGGATAGGGAACATGGCACAGGATTTCCTCGCCCTCGACGCATTTGAACTCACGCATGGAGAGGAAATATTGGCTGAATTTCTTGTCGTCGAAACTGAGTTTGAAACGGGATCGTTCGCCTTCGGGCGTGAACGCCGCCTTGCCAATGACAATCTCCTTGCCGGCGCGCGTGTGCAGCACGATATTTTTCACGCCGGAAAGCGGCTCGGCGCCGGCGCGGCCGGGTGAAATGGCCGATACGCACAAAAGAGATGCGCTCAAGAGAGGCAGGATCGCAAGTCCGGACAGGCTGAAGGTTTTCATGCGCGCCTCCCAAATTTTTGTTGAATTGATATTGCGTCGCACCCTCCGCCGCCGCAACCTGATTCGCGAATGCATCCCCTGTTCCCCGCCGTCGGAGAAAGTTTTTCCATGCCGCGCCTGCTCCCGGTCCTGAACCTGTTGCTTGTCCTGCTGATGGCGCCGCAACCGGCGGCGACCAGGGATTTCGTGCGCTATTCAACGACCGCGGCGTCGGGAACCATCGTCATCGACGCCACACGGCGCCGGCTTTTCCTGGTGCTCGGCGAGGGGCGCGCGCTCGCCTACCCCATTGGCGCGCCGCGACCCGGCGACGAATGGTCGGGGAACGCGGAAGTCACTGGCAAATATGTCTGGCCGGCCTGGACCCCGCCGCCGGAAGTCAAGGCCGAGGAGCCGTTCCTGCCCGATCTTGTCCCCGGCGGCGCGGCCAACAATCCCATGGGCGCGCGCGCCATCACCCTCGACCGCTCCGGCGTCGCCATTCACGGTTCGACCAGGAGAATGCGCGCCACCATTGGCGGCGCGGTCTCCCACGGCTGCATCCGCATGCGCAACGAGGACGTCATCGACCTCTATGACCGCGTGCGCGTCGGCACGCCGGTGCTGATGCTGCCTTGAGTTTGGACGCTGGCTCGCGAAACGCCAGCGCTTAAGCCGACGCCCTCATGGCGCCCCCCATGCCGCGCAGCATCTATGGACGAAAGCTCAGGCGCGCCCGTTTCTGTTCGCCAGCGCGGAATTGGGGATCCTCAGCTTCGCCCCCGACGATTTGCGCGAGGGCGAGATCGAGGGTCGGATAGCGGAAGGCGAAACCGCGTTGCAGCGCGGCGCGCGGCAGGACGCGCTGGCCGCCGAGCAGCAATTCCTCGGCGAAATCGCCCAGCGCCAGGCGCAAGGCGGGCGCGGGGACGGCGAGGCGCGCTGGACGGCGCAAGGCGCGACCCAGGGCGGCGGCGAAATCCGTATTGGCGACAGGCGCCGGCGCCGTTGCGTTCACCGGGCCGGCGAGGCCGGGATCGGCGAGGCAGTGAACGATCAGCCGCACCAGATCGTCGCGGTGAATCCAGCTCATGACCTGCCTGCCGCCGCCAAAGGGGCCGCCGAGGCCGAATTCGAAGGGCGTGAGCATGCGCGCCATCATGCCGCCGTCGCGATCGAGCACCAGACCGATGCGCAACCGCACGACGCGCAAGCCCAGGGACTCGGCTTTTTCCGCGGCGCGCTCCCAGGCCGCGCAGATTTTTTGCGAAAAACATCTTGGGCCGGGCCCAGCATCCTCGTCCAAGGCCTCGTCGCCGCGCAGGCCATACCAGCCGATGGCCGAGCCGCTGACCAGCACGCTGGGGCGCGTCTCCAGCCTGCGGATCAGCCGCATCAGCGCATAGGTCGTCGAGAGCCGCGAGCGTAAAATGCGAAAGCGCTTGGCGCGGGTCCAGGGCGAGTCGGAAATCGGCTCGCCCGCCAGATTGACGATGGCGTCGATCCGGGTCTTGGCGCCGATCTCGTCGAGCGAGGTCACCACCCGCACCGGCCCGGCCTCCGCCAGGGCCAAGGCGTTTTTCCGGCTGCGCGACAGCACGGTCACCTCATGGCCGGCGCCGGCCAGGGCCGCGACCAGACGCCGGCCGATGAAGCCGGTTCCGCCGGTCACCAGCACGGAGCGCGACGCCAGGCCCTGCGCCAGAGCCGCCGGGTTTTCCGCGCGCAGCCGCGCACAGCGCCGCGCGGCGGCGAGATCGCGCAGGCCCGACAGGGTGACGCCGCAAGCCGCGAACAGGCAGAACCAGCCGGCCCAGCCGTGATCGCTGGCGGCGAACCTTGTCGACTTCAGGCTCAAGCCAATGAGCCAGGGCAGCAGCAGCGCCAGAACCGCGCCGTAATTCAGCGTCAGCAATGTGTGCAGCACCCGCTCGGAGGCCGGCAATTTGCGGGTGCGGTCCTCCTCGACGAAATCGCCCAGCGTGATCGCCAGTTCGACGGCGAGCAAAGCCATGAGCGCGACGGCCCAGACGCCGCGCGGCTCGCTCCAGCCCAGCGTGACAAAAACCAGGGCGTAGATCAGGTTGCGAAAACCGTGCAGGCGGAGTTCGTTTTGCTGCTCCGGGCGCCAGGCGAGGCGTTCGGTTCCCTCGTGATGAAACAGCGTGTCGAATCCGCCCATCGCCATTTGCAAGAAAATCAGGGTCCATAGATTCGCGGTCATCGCCGGCTCCTTTCAGGCTTGGTCGTGAAACTGGCCGTCCTGCGCGATCAGCGCGCCGAACAGCGGGTGATCCAGCGCCAGCGAAAAGATGAAGGCGCCGTCGCCGCGATCGCGATGGTCGATGCGCAGCATTCCCGGCGAGAGCCAGCCGGGCAGCCGCAGCCGGAGGCCGCCGATGCGGAGAAAATAATGGTCGCTGGTGAAGCGGAGTTCCTCCGAGGTCGCGGCAATGTTCAGCGCAATGCCAAAACCGCCGCCGAGCATTTCCTCCAATCCCGTCGGCCCGCAAAAACGCTTGGCGCTGTGGATCACTTGCGGAAAACCGCCGCGCCGCGCGTAAAGCCGGGTCCAGACCTGGCCGCCGCCGGCGGCGTCCTCGGTGACGGTGACGACCGCCGCGACGCCGGTGTCGCGGCTCAGCGGCAGCGGCGCGCCGATGACGCGGCAGGCCTGCGCCAGCAGCCAGCCGAGCAGGCTCATGCGGCAGGACAGGATTTCGCCGCGATAGCTTGCGGATTGGCCCGGCCCCAGCCTCTTGGCGAAGCGGGCGCGCACGGATTTGGGCAAAAACTCCCAGTTTTCCGCGCCCAGAAGGCTGCGAAAACGCAAATCGCCAAGGGCGAAATCCGGCGCCGGAACCGGCTGCCGAGGCCTGACGGAGGATGTCGCGGTAAGCATCGACGTTAACTCCTGTATATTTTGTTATTTCTGTAATAAGAGAAATACACGGCCAAAATTTTTTACGTGTCGGATTTGACCCGTCCCTTGCCGCCGACATATTTGAGCAGGCCCACGACCTTGGCGCCCAGGCGGATCAGCGCCATGATCTGATGCGGCGGCAACTGGGTCATTTGCTGGTACCAGCGCTCGACCGTATCGACGAAATCATGCATGGCGGTCAGGCGCTGGCGCACGGCGGGGCTAATGCGCGGATCGTCGGCCTCGGCCATGGCGGCGCGAATGGCTTCGACCATGGGATCGACCTCGCGCTCCTTGCGTCCTTGCGCCACCTTATGCGCCATCTGCCACAGATCGGTCTCGGCGACATAATGGTCGCGGCGGTCGCCGAGCACGGGAACCCGGCTGATCAGCTTCCAGTTCAGCAATTCGCGCAGGCTGTTGGAGACATTGGAGCGCGCCATGCCCAATTGCTCCGCGATGTCTTCCGCCGTCAGCGGCTTTTCCGAGAGGAACAGCAGCGCCTGAATCTGCGCCACCGAGCGGTTGACGCCCCATTGCCCGCCGAGATCGCCCCAGCGCAGCACGAAGGTTTCCACCGCCGGGGGAAGCTTGCCTGAATTGATTGTTATTTCTGTCATGACAGAAATAATAGATGCAAGCGGAATTTTGTCAAGCGTCGCCTTCAATGGCCCTCGACAACCAGCTCCAATTGCCGCCGCGCCGTCTGAACCTTGGCCTGGCGCTCCAGATAGATCGCGAACAGCGCCTCCAGCTGCTTGCGCAATTCGGGCTTGGCGGTCGCGAGCTTGCCGCCGACCGACTTCAGATCGGCTTTATGCGCGTCGATGAAATCGGCGATCTGGATTTCGCTCTCTATAGCCGGGGGAACCAGCGGGACCAAGTCGCGAAAGGCCTTTGTCGGGCGCGTCACCAATTGCGCGAAGGCCGCGTCATATTTGACCTTGACCGCATCAGGCTGATGCAATTTTCCGCGCGCCGCTTCGGCCTTGGCCTCGGCGCTTTGGAATTCGGCGGAGACATTGGGGAAGAAATCGCGGGCGGCGATCAGATCGCCGCGGTATTTGGGAAAATCGAGCGGCGACATATTGGCAGGCACGGGGTTCAGCGACTTGCCGAATTTTTCCCCGGCGGCGTTGAGATCGTCCTTGAAGCTCTTGAGCACGGCGAAATCCTCGGCGTAATGGCCGATTTTTTCGCGCTCCTCGTCGCTGAGGATGGGAATGTGGACGCCGGGATTTTCCAGCACCCGGTTTTGCAGCAGATCGGCGAAGGCTTTGGCCTGATCCGCCTCGTGATCGCCGCAAGCGGACAGCAGCGGCAGGGCGGCGAAGACGAGAAGCAGCAGCGATTTTGGCTTGGCGCGCATGGGATGGCCCTTTGCAAATCGGAACCCAGTCTAGCGCAATTCGAATGACGTCGCCGCAGCTTTCAACTGCGCGCCGCACGCCCCCTGAAGGCCTGCTCCAGAACACGGAACGCGAGCGCGACAAGGAGCTTTTGACGATTTACGGCAAACGCTGCGAGAAGGAGAGAATTCCCCTTTCCGCAGCGCGTTGATCTCGGTTCGGCCGGGTCAGCCGTTCTGCGAATTGTCGGCCGGCGGCGCGACGGCTTCCTCAGCGGGGGCCTGTTCGGCGGTTTCAGCGTTCTGCGCCAGATGCTCCTTGATCGCGCCCACGCCTTCGAAACCGGCGACCACAGCGGCGGCCTTCGCGAGCCCGCCGGCGTTCGGGTCGGCGGCTTCGAGCGCCTTCACGGCGGCAAAAGCGCCAGCGGCCTTTTCGACGAAATCTTCAATGCCCATAATCAACTCCCTGGTTTTTCGTCCCTGCGATGCGGTCTTTGACTGCGACGCGATTTTGGACCGCGATGCGATCTTGGACTGCAATGCGGTTGCCATAAAATGACGCAACGCATGACCGCAATGTGAACGATTGGCGCTTTTTTGCAAGGCTTCCGCGCCGCCTGGCGAGGTCTTCCTGTCGCGTGAGCGCCACCCACTGGAGAACGTCTTCGTCATCAACGCCTTCGCCGCCGATCTCGAAATCTCGCGCCATGGACGCGCCCTTTCCATCGCGAGCGGAGCCTGAGACCGGAACCCGAGTTCGGGCCCCAAGGCCGACAGCGCCAAGCTTGCACCCCCCTCCCACCCCTGCTAGGCTCGAAAATTCGAGCCATGGGGTGCTGCTCTCTGAAAAAAGAGCGGCTGAGATCACACCCATTGACCTGATCTGGATAATGCCAGCGCAGGGAGGCGAGCGGTTTTTCCGTGTTCTCTCCCGGCCTGAGCGACAAACAAGCGTGGGAGAGCGCGATGAATGTTCACTCGAAAAACGCCCGCCATCCCGAGACCGTGACCACCGGCCCCCTGCCCGGCTCACGCAAGGCCTATCTCTCCCCCGCCTGCGCTCCGGACATGCGTGTGCCCGTGCGCGAAATCCTGCTCGATCCCTCCTCGGGCGAGCCGCCCCTGCGCGTTTACGACCCCTCCGGCCCCTATACCGAGCTTGAGCCGCACATCGACCTCGCGGCAGGCCTCGCCCCGGTTCGCGAAGCCTGGCTGGCGAAGCGCGAGGGCCTGGAAATCTATCAAGGCCGCGCCGTAAAAGACGAGGATAATGGCAATGTCTCCGCCGAGGCGCTGGCCGAGCCCTGCCCGGCGAAGCGCCCGCTGCGCCGGGGTCGCGACGGCGCGCTGGTGACGCAGCTCGAATTGGCGCGCGCCGGCATCATTTCGGAAGAGATGATCTATGTCGCCCATCGCGAAAATCTCGGCCGCGACGCCGCTTTTGCCGGCGCCGCCGAGCGCTTGAAGGATGGCGAAAGCTTTGGCGTGCAAATCCCCGAATTCGTCACGCCGGAATTCGTCCGCAGCGAAGTGGCGGCGGGCCGCGCCATCATCCCCGCCAACATCAACCACACCGAGCTTGAGCCGGTCATCATCGGCCGCAATTTCCTCGTCAAAATCAATTCCAATATCGGCAACAGCGCCGTGACCTCCTCGGTGTCGGAGGAAGTGGAAAAAATGGTCTGGTCGATCCGCTGGGGCGCCGACACGGTCATGGACCTCTCCACCGGCCGCAACATCCACAACATCCGCGACTGGATCCTGCGCAATGCGCCGGTGCCGATCGGCACGGTGCCGATCTATCAGGCTCTCGAAAAAGTCGGCGGCGACGCGCTGAAACTCGACTGGGAGGTGTTCAAGGACACTTTGATCGAGCAGGCCGAGCAGGGCGTCGATTATTTCACCATTCACGCCGGCGTGCGTCTGGCCTATGTGCCGCTGACCGCCACGCGCATGACCGGCATTGTCTCGCGCGGCGGCTCGATCATGGCGCGCTGGTGCCTGTCGAAACACAAGGAAAGCTTTCTCTATGAGAGGTTCGACGAGATTTGCGACATCATGCGCAAATATGACGTCTCCTTCTCGCTCGGCGACGGCTTGCGCCCCGGCTCCATCGCCGACGCCAATGACGCCGCGCAATTCGCCGAGCTGGAGACACTGGGCGAGCTGACCAAAATCGCCTGGAACAAGGGCTGCCAGGTGATGATCGAAGGCCCCGGCCATGTGCCGATGCACAAGATCAAGGAGAACATGGACAAGCAGCTGCGCGAATGCGGCGAGGCCCCCTTCTACACTTTGGGACCGCTGACCACCGACATCGCGCCGGGTTACGATCACATCACCTCGGCGATCGGCGCGGCCATGATCGGCTGGTTCGGGACGGCCATGCTCTGCTATGTCACGCCCAAGGAACATTTGGGTCTGCCCGACCGCGACGACGTCAAGACCGGCGTCATCACCTATCGCATCGCCGCCCACGCCGCCGATTTGGCCAAGGGCCATCCCGGCGCGCGGCTGCGCGACGACGCCATGGCCAGGGCGCGGTTCGATTTCCGCTGGCAGGACCAGTTCCATATCGGCGTCGATCCCGATACGGCGAAAAAATTCCACGACGAGACCCTGCCCAAGGAGGCGCATAAGGTGGCGCATTTCTGCTCCATGTGCGGGCCGAAATTCTGCTCGATGAAAATCACCCAGGATTTGCGCGCCGAGGCTTTGGCGATGGCCGATCAGGGCATGGCCGAAAAAAGCGCGGAGTTTTTGGAAAAAGGCGCCAAAATCTATCTCGACGTCTGATTTCCAGCTTTGTCTGAAAACCGTCATGCGCTGGGCGCATGGCGGTTTTTGCTCGAATGGCTTAATCTCGGCGCTGAATTCGCGAGGCATCAATGGAAACGGCTGAGCAGCAGGGCCCACGCGGCGATTTGACCATAAAAATCGTCGCCATGCCCGCGGACACCAATGCAAACGGCGATATTTTCGGCGGCTGGGTTCTGTCGCAAATGGACGCCGCCGGCGGCATAGCCGGGGTGGATCGCGCCCGCGGCCGCGTCGTCACCATCAAGGTGGACACGATGACTTTCATTCGCCCCGTCAAAGTCGGCGACGTGCTCAATGTCTTCGCCGAGGTCGAGTTCGTCGGCCGCACATCGATGAAAATCCACCTGGAGGCCTGGGTGAACCGCTTCATCACCAATGTGCTGGAGAAGGTCACGGACGCGGTTTTCACCTTTGTCGCCGTGGACGACCAGGGCCGCCCGCGCCCGATCCCGCGCGACGAGGCGCAAGCGTTGCCAGACGCGTCGAAATCGGTCTAAAAGCGGTTCCCCGGTG
>CAWDOR010000010.1:0-15716 GCA_963804045.1 uncultured Alphaproteobacteria bacterium
TCCCGGCCTGATGGAGGAGGCCCAGCGCCAGGCCGAGGCCATGGCGCGCGCCGACAAGCTCAGCCACGAGCTGCGCGGCACGCTGACCGAGCGGCTGAACCATGCCGGCTACGCCAAATCTCAAGCCGTGGAAAATGTCTCGGCGGGCTATCATACGGTGGCAGAAGCCTTTTCCGGCTGGCGCCAGTCGCCGCCGCACAACGCCAACATGCTCGCGCCGGGCATGAAGCGGATGGGCATAGCGGCGGTCGCCAATCCGCGCTCGAAATATCACGTGTTCTGGGCGCTGGTGCTGGCGAACTAGAGCCTATTCCGCTGGCGCGATCCGGCCCGAAAAATCGCCGGCGCCGAGCCAGCGCCGCAAGAATTCCGTGGTCCAGCGGGCGATGGCGCGGTCGTGCTGGAACCAGCCGTCGATGTGGCGCTGGCGGCTTTGCGCGCCCGGCTGGCTCATGCGCTCATGGGCCTGCACGGTCCAGCGGCAGATCATGTCATAGGTGACGTCGGGGTGGAATTGCAGGCCGAAGGCCTTGTCTCCCACCTTGATCGCCTGGGCCTCGAAATCCTCGCCCTCGGCGAGCAGCAGCGCGCCGCTGGGGCGCTCGAATCCCTCGCCGTGCCATTGATAGACGCGGGTGGGAAAGGGATTTTCGCACAGGCCCTCGCCATGCGCGGTCGGGCGGATCGGGTAATAGCCGACCTCGACCTTGCCCAGGGGATGGGCGTCCACCTTCTGGCCGAGCTGCCGCGCCAGCATTTGCGCGCCCAGGCAGATGCCGAGAAAGGGCTTGTTTTCCTTCAACGGCTTGGCGATCCAGTCGATTTCGCGCTTCAGCCAGTCCTCCTCGTCATTGACGCTCATCGGCCCGCCGAAAAACACCGCGCCGGCATGGGCGTCGAGGTTTTTGGGCAGATCGTCGCCGAACCGCGGACGGCGGATGTCCAGGGGCGCGCCGAGTTCGCGCAGCAGCCGGCCGATGCGTCCGGGCGTCGAATATTCGCCGTGCAACACGATCAGCACGGGTTTTTGGGGCGGCAGATAAAGACCGGCGCAGCAGTTCATGCTCAAGCGCCCTCCTTTTTGGCGCGGCGCAATTGCAGGGCGGCGACACTGGCGAGCAGCAGCGCCTTCGGCGTGACGAAGGCGCTCCACACCATGATTTTGGCGAAAAGGCCGGGGATGACGACGCGCTTGCCCGCCATCGTCGCGTCATAGGCGGCTTCCGCGACCTCGGGCGAGGCGACGGCGACGAGCTTCATCCAGCGCAGCGTCTGGGTGAAGCGGGCGCGGTCGCCGAAACCGGTCGGCACCGGGCCGGGGCAGAGCGTGGTGACGCTGACGCCGAGCGGGGCCAGCTCCTTGTGCAGCGCCTCGCCGAAGGACAGGACATAGGCCTTGGTGGCGTAATAGATGGCCATGCCGGGACCGGGCATATAGGCGGCGACCGAGGCGACATTGAGCAGCCGGCCTTTCGCCGCCGCCAGCGGCTTGAGAAAGCGCAGCGAGAGTTCGGTGAGGGCGCGGATGTTGAGATCGATCATGCCGAGCTGTTCGGCGAGATCGCCCTCGACCGCCGGGCCGAACTGGCCATAGCCGGCGTTATTGACCAGAATTTCCACCGCCGCGCCGGATTGGGCGACGAAAGCCTCGACCGAAGCCGGGCCGCCCGGCTGGGCCAGATCGCAGGCGTAAACCAGCGGGCGCGGCAGGGTTCTGCCTGGATAGGCGGCGATTTCATCGGCCAGCGCGTTCAGCGCCGCCTCATTGCGCGCCACCAGGAGCAAATCATGGCCTTTTCGCCCGGCGTGGCGCGCCAGATCGGCGCCAATGCCGCCCGAGGCGCCGGTGATGAGCATGATGTTTCGCGCGTCGCTCATGTGCCGATGGCCTCGGTTTGCGGGGGAAGGTCCCAGGGGGCAGGGGCGGAGGGGTCGAGGCCGCTGTCGGCGCGCACCTTCTGGCGCAGGGCGATGCGGTCGCGCGAGGGCACGCCGAGCAGTTCGGAAACCCGCCAGATGACATTTTCCTCGAATTCCTGGGTCTCGCCATCGGCATAGGCGATGGTCCACATCATCTCCACCAGCCGGCGCCGCTCGGGCTGGCTCATGGCCTCCTTGAGGATGGAGGTGAAACCGTAGAGATCGATGGCCTCGCGGTCGCTCTTGCGCGCGGCCTCGAGCAGGCGGGCGGCCTGCTCCGCGTCTATGTTGAAGCGCTGCTGCAACAACAGCAGGAGCGCGCGGCGCTCGCTCTCGAGAAACAGGCCGTCGGCTTCGGCGACATGGACCAGCAGGGCGGCGGCGGCGACGCGCAGGTCATGGTCGCCGAACTCCCGCTCCGCGGGTTCGTCGCCTGCCAAATCCTCAAGAAACTGCCTGATCCGCTCGAACATGCCTGTTTCGCCCCATCGTCCCGATTTTGGACGACGCAAGTTAAACAAAGCATTAACCATGCCGAATCTGTTGGGGCAATCGGCGATTTCGGCGCGGTCCGCAGGCGGAAACGCAAGTTTTGCGCAAGCGTGGCGCTGGATAGTCGTTTTCGGCTGGCGCATTTTCAAGGGACGCGAACAGGCCTGAGAAGTCTCGCACCCGATTGCTCGGGTCTTTCTCATGAGAAACCGGTCACGCCGCCGGGATTGGGAAACGCCGCCGAAAACGAAGCGGCGCCCAGCAATCTCAGGGTCGGTCGAGACCTGTCGACGCGAAGAGTTGGGCGAGGCCATGGAGAGGGCGGGAACATGAGCGCGGATCATTATGCGAAAAGCATTCTTGGCTGGGTTGTCGGGGCCTTTCTCGTTCCGCCAGCCATGTGGCTCCTGGGCATCTGGTATTTCGAGCTCTGCACCCTGGAGCAGACGATCCAGATCGCCTTGACGCCCGTGCTCGCCATTTATGTCGTCGGCTATACCGGCGGGATGATCGCCCTGGTCGACCGTCATCTCAAGCGGGTCAAAGCCTGTCTGGCGGCGCCCTCGCCCGAACGGAACATGGCGGCGCGGCGAAGTCTCTCGGCTCTGCCGCGGCTGTTCCTGGTCGCCATGGCCTTATATTGCGTCATCGGCCCCAACACCGCCCTTTACGGCAAGGGCTTTCTCGATACGACGACCAAATATCTGCTCTGCTGGCTGATCGGAATCGCCATCATCTTCGTGTTTTCCGTTCCGTTTTTCATCGCCATGGGCGCCAATCTGGAGAGAATTTCCAAGGGCGTTCCGGTTTCCCAGCGGCACAGGTCGTTCTCCCTTTCCGGGAAAATGCTGATCATCTTCCTGTTCACGATCGTCGGCGCGGCGCTGACGATCTCGATCGGAAGCCTGAGCGTCGTCCATATGCGCGCCGGCGGCGATGTGTTTCCCATCCTGTTGGGCAAGCTTGTCGGCAGCGGCGTCGTTCTGGTGGCGGTGGCCAGCCTCAATCTGGTGATGATGATCGGACAGATTCTCATGCCGATCCGCCGCATCGCCCAGCAAATGGAGCAGGCGGCGGCCGGAAACGACGCGGTTCAAATCGACGGGCTGGAGCTTGACGACGAGCTCGGCGAAATCGCGCGCGCGTTCCAGGGCAATGCGCGGCGCATGAGCGCCATCCTCGCGGAAGGCCGGGCGCGCGACGCTTCCGCCGAGACGCAGCGCAAGGCCGAACTGGCCCGCGTCGCTTCCGAATTCGAGCTTTCGATCTCGGCGGTGGTGGAGAGCGTCGCCGCCTCGGCCCAGGAAATGCTGACGGCCTCGTCGCAGCTCGGCCGCACCGCGGAAAACACCACCCGGCAGGCCGGAAATGTTGCCGCCGCGACGCGGCAGACCGCCGCGAATGTTCAGACTGTCGCCTCGGCGACGGAAGAACTTTCGGCGTCCATCGCGCATATTGGCGAGCGGGTGGACGCCTCGGCGGATATTGCGCGGCAGGCCGTCGGTCAGGCCGAGGACACCCGCCGGGCGGTCGAGGAGCTGAGGGATGTCGCGACCAGGATCGGCGATGTGATTCGGCTCATTCAGGACATAGCCGCGCAAACCAACCTGCTCGCCCTCAACGCCACCATAGAGGCGGCCCGCGCCGGGGAGGCCGGACGGGGCTTCGCGGTTGTCGCCTCGGAGGTGAAGACGCTGGCGAATCAGACCGAACGCGCCACCGAGGACATTGTCGCCCAGGTTTCCGCCATGCAGGAGGCGACCGGAAGCACCGTTCTGGCCATAGACAACATAGGCGCCACCATCGGGCGGATCGACGAGATCTCCTCCGGCATCGCCTCGGCGGTGCAGCAACAGTCGTCGGCGACCAGCGAAATCGCCAATAATGTCGCTCAGGCGGCCCTGGGCGCCCAGGGGATCGACGCCAGCATCGCCAGCGTTTCCGACGCGGCGGGACAGACCACGACCGCATCCGCCAATGTGGCGGAGAACTCGTCGCGGCTCTCCCAGCAAAGCAATGAGCTCAAACAAAAGGTCGCGGGCTTTCTCGCGACCTTGCGCGCGGCGTGACGGGACTTCGGGTCAGGGGCTCCCGCTTGCGGACTGTCGGAGGCGGAGGCCGGTCTTGTCGCGGCCCCGCTCAAATCTCCTCGGGCGCCATGGCGATGGCGCCGCAGGGGCATTCGCTGGCGCAGAGGCCGCAGCCCTTGCAGAAATCATAGTTGAACTCGAAGCCCTTTCCCGGCCCGAGTTTTATGACGGCATTGTCGGGGCAGACGCCGTAGCAATTATCGCATTCGAAACAATTGCCGCAGGACAGGCAGCGTCGCGCCTCGTAAAGCGCGTTGTTCTCGTCGAGGCCCTGGACCACTTCGTCGAATGTGTGCGAGCGGCGCGCCGCCTCCAGCATGGGCCGCAGCGTCTTGGGCGCCTCGCCGTAATACCAGGCGTTCAACTTGTTGAAACTGGCCAGCTCATGTTTGGGCGCAGGGGTGTAGACCGCGCCGCGCAAGAAAGCGTCAATGTGGCGCGCCGCCTTCTTGCCGTGGCCGACCGCCACCGTCACCGTGCGCTCCGAGGGGGCCATGTCGCCGCCGGCGAAAATGCCTGGCGCCCGGTCATCATGTTGGGGCCGACCTGGACCACGCCGTCCCTAAACTGGAGGCCGGGGACGCCATCGAGCAGGGAGAGATCGACATCCTGGCCCAAGGCGAGAATCACCGAATCGGCTTCCAGCGTTTCGAATTCGCCGGTTGGCTGGGGAAAACCCTTGTCGTCGAGCCGCATTTTCTCGACCTGGATCGCGCCGGCCTCGACATGTTTGATGGTCGAAAGCCATTTCATCATCACGCCTTCGTCCAGCGCCTCTTCCAGCTCGAAATCATGCGCCGGCATTTTATCGCGGTTGCGGCGATAGACGATCACCGCCTCTTCCGCCCCCAGGCGCTTGGCGGTGCGCGCCACGTCGAGCGCGGTGTTGCCGCCGCCATAGACAACCACGCGGCGCCCAAGCAGCGGTTTTTCCGCGCCCTCCATGGAGCGCAAGACCTGGACGGCGTCGAGGATTTTGGCGGCCTCGCCGGCGGGAATATAGGCGCGCCGGGCGATATGGGCGCCGACCGCGAGAAAGGCGGCGTCGAAGCCGCCATCCTTCGTGGACGCGGCGATGTCGCTGACTTTGCGATTATATTCGATGGCGACGCCGAGCGCGGCGATGCGCGCCACCTCCGCGTCGAGAATCTCGCGGGGCAGGCGATATTTGGGAATGCCGAAACGCATCATCCCGCCCGCCGCCGGGCCGGCCTCATGGATTTCGACGACATGGCCGAGCCGCGCCAGATGATAGGCGGCGGAAAGCCCCGCCGGGCCCGCGCCGACGACGAGGACTTTTTTGCCGGATTTCGTCTCTGGCGGGGCGAAAGCCCAGGCTTTTTCCAGGGCCATGTCGCCGAGGAAACGCTCGACCGAATTAATGCCGACGGAAGCGTCGATTTCGGCGCGATTGCAGGCGGTTTCGCAGGGATGATAGCAGACCCGGCCCATGATCGCGGGCAGCGGATTGTTCTCGGTCAGGCGCCGCCAGGCCGCCTCGTAATCGCCCGACTCGGCCAGCGACAGCCAGCCCTGGATGTTTTCCCCGGCGGGACAGGCCGAATTGCAGGGCGGCAGCCGATGCACATAGACGGGCCGCACGGTGCGCCAGGAGCCCGTGTGATTGGCGAGCGATGTGCCGACGTCGAGGGTTACGGCGAAATCATGGTCCATAAGGGGCTCCTCAGGCTTCGTCGTCTTCGGCGCGCAGGCCGTATTCCGCGATATGGGCGTCGCACATGGCTTGCAGGCGGGCGACGCGGGGATCGTCGACGCCGTCGCGGAACAAATGGGCGTAGCGTTTCTGCAAGATCAGATAGTCGCGCACCGGCCGGGGCTTGCGGATTTTTCGCGCCTGGGTGACGCGGCCGTGTTCGGCCTCGAAGATCGGGAAAAAGCCCGACTCCACCGCCAGCCGCGCCAGTTTTATGGTGTCGCAGGAGGCCGCGCCCCAGCCCAGCGGGCAGGGCACGTCGATCTGGATATAGCGCGCGCCATGGATCGACATGGCCCTGGTCACCTTGGCTTCGAGATCGCGCAGATCGGCGACCGTGGCGGTGGCGACATAGGGAATGCCATGGGCCATGGCGATTTTCGGCAGGAATTTGCCCGTGCCGAACACATTGCCCGGCTCGGCGCCCAGCGCCGGCGTGGTGGCGGTGCGCGCCGCCGGCGGCGTGGCCGAGGAGCGCTGCACGCCGGTGTTCATGTAGCCCTCGTTGTCGTAGCAAATATAGAGCACGTCATCGTTGCGCTCGAACATGCCGGACAGGCACTGGAAACCGATGTCGGTGGTGCCGCCGTCGCCGCCCTGGGCGATGACGCGGGTGTTTTTCCCCTTCACACGCATCGCCGCCGCCACGCCGGTGGCCACCGCCGCGGCATTGCCGAACAGCGAATGCAGCCAGGGCAATTGCCAGGAGGTCTCGGGGTATGGCGTGGTGAAAACTTCGAGACAGCCGGTGGCGTTGACGGCGATCAGATCGTTGCCCGTGGCGCGCATGGCCGCGTCCATGGCGTAGCGCGCGCCCAGCGCCTCGCCGCAGCCCTGGCAGGCGCGATGGCCCGAGGTCAGCGAATTGGTGCGCTCGGGCGAGGCCTGCACCGAACGGTCGGCCTCGGAAACCAGCCGGTTGCCGACGGTGAACGTGCCTTTCTGGTAAAATTTCAGCCGGTGTTCGGCTTCGCCCGGGGGCAGGAAATCGCTGTCGGTCATCGTCATTCCCCCGGCAATTCGCTCGACGCCGCCAATTGGCGCAAAATATTCTCGGCGGTCGATCCCGAGCGCCGGGTTTTGCGGCCGCGATGGATTTCGCGCCCGACCACGCGCTCGTTGAGATCGAGAAAATGCGGGCCTTCCCAGGGCGCGTGGACGGCGTCATGGAACAATTGTTTCAAGCTGGCGCGGGTGATCGGGCGACCGCCGAGGCCGGCGATGGCCGAATGCAGGCGCGGCGGCTTTTCCAGATTGCGCAAGGCGCCATCGATATTGTCGGCCAGGGGACCGCCGACGCCCACCGCTATGCTTTTCTCGACGACCACCACATGTTTCGCCGGCGCCAGAATGTCTTGCAGCGCCTCGACCGGGAAGGGCCGGTAGGAGACCAGGCAGACCACTCCGATTTTTTGCCCCTCGGCGCGCAGCTCGTCGATGACATCCTTGATCGTGCCGCAGACCGAACCCATGGCGACGACGATGGTCTCTGCGTCCCCGGTCAGATAGGTGCGCAGCAGCCCGCCGCAGGGACGGCCGAATTTTTCGGCGAGGTCGGAGGAAAAGGCGGGGATCAGCCGCAGGGCCTGACGCTGCTTGTAATGGGCGAGGAAGCGGACTTCGGTAAAAGCCTCGGGGCCGACCATGGCGCCGATCGAGGCGGGGTTTTCCGGGTCGAGCACCTGCACGGGATCGTAGGGCGGCAGGTAGCTGTCCACCTGCGCCTGCTCGGGAATGTCGATGCGCTCCACCGCATGCGTCAGGATGAAACCGTCGACGCAGACCATGACCGGCATGGACAATTCCTCGGCCAGCCGGAAGGCGATGATGTGCAGATCGACCGCCTCCTGATTGGTTTCGGCGAACAGCTGAATCCAGCCGGCGTCGCGCATCGACATGGCGTCGGAATGGTCGTTCCAGATGTTTATCGGCGCGCCGATCGCCCTGTTGCCAAGGGTCATGACGATGGGCAGGCCCAGTCCCGCCGCGTTATAGACGGCCTCGGCCATGAACAGCAGGCCCTGCGAGGCCGTGGCGGTATAGGCCCTGGCGCCGGCGGCCGAGGCGCCTATGGCGACCGAAAGCGCGGCGAATTCGCTCTCGACATTGATGAATTCGCAGTTTTTCAGCTCGCCGGTTTTGACGAGATCGCCGAGCCCCTCGACAATATGGGTCTGCGGCGTGATCGGATAGGCGCAGATCACTTCCGGGCGGCACAGGGCGATGGCCTCGGCCATGGCGTGCGATCCCTCGATTTGCTTGAGCATGAAAAACCTCACGCGGCGCCGGCGGCGCGCTCCTGAGCCATGACGAAATCGTAAGCTTCCTGGGCGGCGGCGGCGTTGGCCTCGCCGATTTTTCCGGGAAAGGCCCGGTTGATCGCCCGCGACACGCTTTCAAGCCGCACCAGCCCGCTCAGCGCGGCGAAAGCGCCGAGCAAGGCGGCGTTGGGCGCGGGGCGCCTGACGTGCTTGAGCGCCAGTTCGGTCGCCGGCACGATCACCGCATGGCTCCTGGGCAGTTTGGCGACCGCCGCGCTCAGGTGGAGGTCGTCGAAGGTCTTGGCGGTGTTGACCAGCAGATAGCCGTTGGGTTTCAGCCCGGCGAAGACATCGACCACTTTCAACAGCGTCGGATCCTGGAGGATCAGGCAATCCGGATCCTGGATCGGCTCGCGCAAGCGGATTTCCTTGTCATCGATGCGGCAGAAGGCGACGACAGGCGCGCCGGTGCGCTCCGAACCGAAACTGGGAAAAGCCTGGGCGTGGCGGCCCTCGAGAAAGGCGGCGACGGAGAGCATTTCGGCGCCGGTGACCACGCCCTGTCCGCCCCGCCCGTGAATGCGAATCTGAAACAATAGCGGCTCCCTTGCCCTGGTCGCGCCGCTTCGCCTTGTTGTTTTCTGGCGCGGATTTTCGATGCAATGACTAACGCGAAAATTGAATTGGCCGCCTTGATGTCTCGCAAGGCGGCCGAAAAAATCCTGTGATTTGGGGCGGAAAACTCAGGCGAGATAAAAAGCCTCGTCCAGCGCGTGGCGCATTTCAAACGCGCGGAATTGCGAAAAGATCGGCGTCAGCCAGCTTTTCAGCCCGGCGCGCACCACCAGCGACATGTCGGTCGGCGGGTCCATCAGGAAAAACGACAGGGAGAGGTCGATGGGCTGCAAGGCGCGGGCGACCATGGGATCGAGGCCGGCGACGCGCAGCCGGCGATGCGGCGGATGCAGCGCCAGAATTTCCTGGGTCTGCGCGCCGAAACCCGCCGCGCCCTCATTATAGGTGAGAAGCGTCTCGACGCTGGGCAGGGCGCCGGCCAGCCGATAGGCGGCGGCGGCCGAGGCTTCGGACGCGTCGGCGTGGAACAGCAGCACCGGCTCTATGCCCCGCAGACGCGCTTCCTCGACAAAGCCGATTTCCTGCACCAGGGCGAAAAACCGGTCGTAGGAGCGGCTCCAGAGATCGACGATCTTGGCCTCGCCATCGGCGACCAGTAGCCGGTCGATCATGGCGATCTGGCCCTGTGTCGACCCTATGTCGACATTTTGCGCCCGGCTGGGGAAGCGCTGGGCGTAATCGGGCTCGTGGGGATCGGTGTCGAAGCCGAGAAAGTCGCGGCGCGACACCAGGAAATAGTCCGACAGCAGCCGCGCGGTGGTGCTGACGCCAACGCGCCCGTGAGGCGCGCAGCAGATGAACGCAAAGGTCTTGGGAAGCCGCCGCGGGGCCTCGTCAGGCGGACTGTCCAGTCCCGACCAATCCCGCGCGGCAGGCATGGAGATCATTCCCGTCCGGCGAGCAGATCGAGCAGGCGCACGCGGTTCAGCTCCTCGGCGATCTTGCCCTGCCAGGTGCGCACATAGCCGCGCAGCACGAAGGAGGAATCGGCGGGATCGCCATTGGCGGTCTTGTTGGCGACGAAGGTGGAGAAGGGCACGCCGGCGATTTCGACCTGCTCGTAAGCCATTTCGTCGAGTTTGGGGATGATGATTTCGCCGGCCGGATTGACCCGCTCGAAATATTTGCGGTTGGTGACCGGGTCCCACTCGAAGAAGGTGGTGGCGTTGATATGGTTCTTCACCAGGAAATAATTGGCGCCGTCGATGAAGGGCGCGGTCTCCTGAATTTCGTCCAGCGAGGCGATGGACGGGCCGAGCACATGCAGCAAGGTGAAGCCGAATTCGCCGGCCTTGACCGCGTCGAGGAAGCCGACGTCGCGCAGCGCGCGCAGGGTGACGCCCAGCGCGCCGGCGCGGGTGTCGATGACACTGACCTTGACCTGCGCCGCATTGAGCGTATCGAGAATGCGCATCTGGTCGGCGGTTTCGGTGATGTCGACCACCTCGGTCAGCGGACCGTGGAAGCGCTTCAGCGTGCCGCGCGGAAATTCGGTGTCGAAGGCGCGGGTGAGCACGTTATTGGCGGCGAGGTAGTCGAGCAGAGCCCGCGAAACGGTGGTCTTGCCCACGCCGCCCTTGTCGGCGCCCACCAAAATGACGGATGGCTTCATGTTGTGTCCCAATCCCGGCGTAAAATTTTCCGCCCCCGTCCTGGCCGAACGCGGTCTGGAAGTCGTTGAGCGTGTGACGGCCTTACCTTTGGATATGGTATGCCGCTTGTCTGGTATACGCGCCATAGCCGTTTATACCATCGACGCGAGGGTTTTTGCGAAAGAGTGAAGATAAAGTTTATGAATATGGTTTACAGGCAACAGGCGCGGCGGCGAGAGACAAGAGCATGAGCGGGAACGAGGCCTATGATCTGGCTTATAAATCCTTCGCTTGGGCGATTCCGCCGCTCTATAATATAGGCGTCGATGTCTGCGACCTCTGGGCGCAGGCCCAGCCCGAACGGCCCGCGATTATTGAAATCGACGCGCAGGACCGGCCGAACCCCTTCACCTATGGGGAGCTTCGCGCCCATTCCAACCGCATCGCCAGCGCGCTGCGAAAGCGCGGGATCGGGCGCGGCGACATTGTCGCCTTGCTGCTGCCGCAGTCGCGCCATGTCGCCGCGGCCCATATCGCGCTTTACAAACTTGGCGCCATAGCCCTGCCGCTGGCCAGCCTGTTCGGCGTGGATGCGCTGGAGTACCGCCTCAACAACTCCGGCGCGCGCGGCTTGATCTGCGACGCCGGCGGTCTCGCCAAGATCGAGGAGATCGGCCGCGAAAAGCTGCCGGGGCTGGCGACCGTGCTGTGCCTCGACGGCGCCGCGCCGGGCGCCGAGGATTTTTTCGCCGCCATCGCCTCGCAGCCCGAGGATTTCACCCCGGTCGAAACCCGCGCCGACGATCCCGCGCTGATGATCTACACTTCGGGGACCACGGGCCAGGCCAAGGGCGCGCTGCACGCCCATCGCGTGCTGCTCGGCCATTTGCCCGGCGTGCAAATGCCCCATGACGCATTTCCGCAGCCGGGCGATCTGATGTGGACCCCGGCGGATTGGGCCTGGGCCGGCGGACTCCTCAATGTGCTGCTGCCCTCGCTGCATTTCGGCGTCGCGGTCATCGCCCGCCACTTTCGCAAATTCGACCCGGAAGCGGCTTTCGCCTTGATGGCGAAACACGGGGTTCGCAACGCCTATATCCCCCCCACCGCCTTGCGCATGTTGCGCTCGGTCGCCAATCCCCGCGCGAAATTCGGTTTTCCGCTGCGCACGGTGAACACCGGCGGCGAGTCCTTGGGCGCGGAAACCTTTGCCTGGGGCCGCGAGCAATTGGGCCTGACCATCAATGAGAGCTATGGCCAGACCGAGGTCAATCTGGTGCTGGCCTCCTCCGCGCTTTGGGGCGTCAACCGCCCCGGCGCCATTGGCAAGCCCGTTCCCGGTCACGACGCCCAGGTGATCCGCTCCGATGGAACGATCTGCGAGGAGGAGGAGACCGGGGAGATCGCCATTCGCAGCCCCAATCCGGTGATGTTCCTGAATTACTGGAACAAGCCGGAGGCCACCGCGCAAAAATTTCTGGGGGCGTGGATGCTGACCGGCGACCGCGCGCGCCGCGACCGCGACGGCTATGTGTTTTTCCAGGGCCGCGACGACGATGTGATTTCCTCGGCCGGCTATCGCATCGGCCCCAATGAGATCGAGGACGGCTTGTTGCGCCATCCGGCGGTGGCCAATGCGGCGGCGGTCGGCAAGCCCGACGCCTTGCGCGGCGAGCTGGTCAAGGCCTTTATCGTGCTGAAACCTGGTTTCGCGCCCTCGCCGGAGCTGGCCAAGGAAATCCAGGCTTTTGCCCGGACGCGGCTCTCGGCCCATGAATATCCGCGCGAAATCGAATTCGCGCCGGACCTGCCGCTGACCACCAGCGGCAAGATCATCCGGCGGATTCTCAGGGAAAAAGCCTGAGATCCCGCGCCAATTGACAGATTCGCCTTGGCTGCGCAAAACGGGCGCCTGCGATTTTCGATCCGCTGTCCAGACGGTGTCCCATGAGCAAATTGCGCATTGTCGTCACCGGCCTCACCGGCCAGGTCGTTTCCGCGCTGATCGAGCGCGCGCCCGGCGATGTCGAGATCATCGCGCTGGGCCGGCCCCGGCTCGATCTGTCCGTGCGCGACGCCGTGCTCGCCGCCCTGCGCGCCAACACTTGCGACGTCATTATCAACGCCGCCGCCTATACGGAAGTGGACAGAGCCGAGAGCGAGCCTGAAGTCGCGATGCGCGTCAATGGCGACGGCGCCGGCTATGTCGCTGAGATCGCGGCGGAATTGCGCAAGCCGCTGCTGCATCTCTCCACCGATTATGTCTTCGACGGCTGTCTCGACCGTCCCTATCGCGAGGATGACCCGACGGGACCGACCGGCGCCTATGGCCGCTCCAAGCTGGCGGGCGAGGAAAGAATCGCCGAGCGCCACGCCGATCATGCGATCCTGCGCACGGCCTGGGTTTACAGCCCCTTCGGCAAGAATTTCGTGCGCACCATGCTGCGGCTGGGCGAGACGCGCGAGGAAATCGGCGTGGTCGCCGACCAGCGGGGCAATCCGACCTCCGCGCTCGACATCGCCGATGCGCTGCTGGCGATCGCCCGCCGCCTCGTCGCCGATCCCGCGCCGGAATTGCGCGGTATTTTCAACATGACCGGCGCCGGCGAGGCGAGCTGGGCGGAGCTGGCCGAAGCCGTGTTCGCCGAAGCCGAAAAGCATGGGCGGGCGCCGGTGCGGGTGAAAAAAATCGCGACCGCCGCTTATCCGACGCCGGCGCGCCGGCCCGCCAATTCGCGGCTCGACAATGGCAAGCTTTTTGGCGCCTATGGCCTGGCCTTGCCGCAATGGCGGGACTCGGTCGCCGCTTGCGTGGCTCGGCTGCTGGCCTGACCGGCCTATCGGATCTCCACGTCAAAACTTTTGGCCGGCGCGGCGTCGCCGTAGGAAAAATGCCACCACTCCTCCGGCAGGTTCTTGAAACCGTGGCGCGCCATGCGTTCGACCAGGGCGCGGCGGTTCTCGGCGGCTTTCGGCGAAATTTTGGTGTTGGCGGTGTTGGAGCGCGGGTCGAAAAAGTCGAAGGACGTGCCGAAATCGACGCCGTCAACGCCGAGATCGACCGCCAGTCCGGTGCTGTGGCTCGATTGGCGGGCGATATAGCCCAAAGCGAACAGCCGGGATTTTTCGATTTCGGGGTAGAATTCCCGGCGCCGGGCCTGATCGCGCGGGTTCATCGCCCAGCGGTAAAAGCCTTCGACGGCGCGCTGCGGGCGGTAGCAATCATAGACCACAAGGCTTTGGTCCCTGGCCAAGACTTCCCGCTGGACCTCGGCGAGGGCCAGCGCGGCCTCGCGGCGCAGCCAGCATTGGGCTTTTCCATAGCCCGGCGCCCGCCGGCCCATGAAATTATGCGATCCGGCGTAGCGCATGTCCTGGCGGATCGAGGGGGCGACCTCGGCGAGGCGGACAAAGCCGGGCGGCAGGTTTTTGGCCTGCGCCGGGACGGCGGCGAGCGCGGCGAGCAGGACCGCCAGGGCGCGGGCGCTCACGTGGCGATCCGGCGGAAAATCAAGCCGAGATTATTGGCGGGCATTTCATAAATCTTGGGCGCGGCGAAACCTTCCTCGGCGGCCAGCGCCGCGACGGCCTCGAGGTCGCGCAGGCCCCAGGCAGGGTCTTGCGCCTTGAGCCAGGCGTCGAAGGCGACATTGCTCTCCGCCGTATGCGCGCCGCCGCGCTTATAGGCGCCATAGAGAAACAGCGGCGCGCCCGCGCCGAGAATTTTTCGCGCGCCGGCGAACAGGCCAAGGGTCGCGGCCCAGGGCGAGATATGGACCATGTTGATGCAGAGAATGGCTTCGGCGCGTTCGACGGGCCAGCAGGGCGCGGCGGCGTCCAGCGCCAGCGGCGGCAGGACATTGTCCAGGCCGGCATGGGCGCACCAGGCGGCGATGCTGGCGCGGGCCTCGGGCTTGGGGTCCGAAGGCTGAAAACGCAGATTCGGCAGATGCCCGGCGAAATGAAGCGCGTGCTCGCCCGTGCCGCTGGCGATTTCCAGCACCAGCCCCACCGCCGGCAGCTCGCCAAGCAGAATGTCGAGAATGGGATCGCGATTGCGGGCGGCGGCGGGGGCGGATTGGCGAGCGTCGGTCATGCGCGCGATTATGGCGGAAAGCCCGCCGCGAATGAACCGATTTGTCGCCGGGGACCGCCCGCGCGCTTATTTCTTGCCCTTGGCTTCCAGCTCGGCCTTGAGCGCCGCCAGCTTGGCGAAGGGAGAATCTGGATCGGCCTTCTTCTCGCGCGGCGGGCGTTTTTCGGCCTGATGCGGGGGGCGCTCGCCGCCCGGCTTGAAATCCTCGCGGCGCTTGCCGTCGAACTTGCCTTCGAAACGGCGCTTGCCCTCGGCGCGCGGCTGGTAGCCTTCGGGACGGACATTTTCGCGGCGCGGGCGCTGGGCGCCTTCCGCCGGCGCCTGGCCCGGCGCGGAGGACTGACCCTGGGCGCCTTCGGGACGCTGCCCGCCCTGACCCCGGCGCGGCCCGCCGTGGCGGCGCGGCTGCTCATTGCCGGGGCGGCGGCCATGGTGCTGGCGCTGCGGCTTCCAGATCTCGATGAGAACCGGCTCTGCGGGTTCGGCCGCGCGGCCGGCGCGGCTTCTTCAGCCGTCGCCGCTTCAGCGGTCGTTTCTTCGGCTGGGGCTTCGGCGGTCTCGGCGACCGCCGCTTCTTCCACCGAAGCTTCTTCCGCCGGCGCTTCTTCGGCGGCGGGGACAGCTTCTTCCGCGACCGGGGCTTCGACGCTCTCGGCTTCGACGGTTTCAACCGGCGCTTCGGCGGCGGCCTCGGCGTTTTCGGGCGCTTCGCTCGGGGCTTCCGTCGCGGCTTCCGCTTCGGGCGCCTGTTCTTCCGGCTGGGCATCCTCGGCGGGCGTTTCGCTCGGCGCCGAAACCTTGACCGGCTCGGTGGCGGCCTTGGGAAGCAGCGGCACGGTGATCGCCTGCCCCGGGCGCTGGCGCTCACTGCACTGCACTGGCTTTCACTTTTTGTCACTGCTTTCACTGCACTGC
>CAWDOR010000011.1:0-40905 GCA_963804045.1 uncultured Alphaproteobacteria bacterium
ATTTGCGCGATCATGTCGACGCCGGCCTTGACCTGCTTCTCGCCCTCTTCGGCGAGCTTGGCATAGGTCTCGAAGCCGAAGCGATGGATGTCGCGCAATTGCTTGTTGACGGCGATCAGCCGGCCGCCGATCAGCACCATGCGACCGAAACCCTCATGGCTCATTTTCAGCATGGGCGAGACCATCACCTTGGATTCCGCCTCGATCGACAGGGCGATGGCGTTGTAGAACAGCTCCACCCGCCAGATGGTCTCGGGATCGGGATCGGCGATGATCGGAATTTTCTTCCGCTCTTCCTTGGTGACGATATATTCGCGCAAAAGCTTGACGTCGCTTTTATTTTCCCAGGCGCCGTGGGCGTCCTGGGCGCGCCAGACCGAGACCAGCGTCTTGAGAAAGGGATTGGTGGCGACCAGGGATTCGTCGTCGAGCAGGGCGGCTTCAGTCATGGTTTTCAGTCCTCGAAATCGAACACGCGTTCCTTGCCCTTGCCCATCGCCTTGCGGATGAAGGGCGGCGGATTGCCGTTGAGCATGGCCTGCAATTTGTTCAGCAGATCCTCGATGTTTTCGGGCTCCGCGACCTTGATGGGGTGAATATTATGGGCGACGATGCGCGCCGCGCCGGAGCCGCCGATGGCCGCGACATAGAGAATGGCGCAATCCTTCACCGCCTCGATCTTCGGGCCGAGCTTGTCCTCGTTGCCGTCTTCCTTGAGATCGCCGTCGAAGGTAATGGTCTCGATCAGGCTGTGACCCTTCTCGTCCAGCTCGTAGATCGAGACATGCTTGGCCCAGCCGAAATGGGCGTCCACCCTCTTCAGGTCCTGTGTAGCAAAAGCGACTTTCATGGCTGGCCCTTTCGCGTCGTGATTAATGTGAAACCGATGTTGCAAGCGCGGCGCCATTCTCCTCGATATCAGGCGACTCCCAGGGATTGCGCCAGGTTTCAGGCGTGACCCGGTGATGCGCCTCGCGATGGGCGATCAGCAGGTTGGCGATTTCGAAGATCAGGTCGCGCGAACCCCGATAGCCGACCGACAATTTATGCCCGGCGCCGATGCGGTCGAACATGGGAATGCCCATGCGGTGAAATGGAATTTCCAGACGTTCCGCCGCCTGCCGCCCATGCGAATGCGTGATCAGCAGATCGCAGGCCTTTTCCTTCGCCCGGATTTCAAGGTCTTCGAGATCGCCGATCAGGACCTCTTCGGTTTCGAGTTTTTCCAGCACCGGCGACTGGGTGGTGGTCACGGCGGCCTCGATATGGGCCCCCATGTCGTGCAGGAAGGAGCCTATGTCGTAGAGCATGTCGGGTTCGGCGCCGATGGCGAGTTTCCGGCCGCCAATGTGGAAGTGTCCGTCGAGCATGGCGTCGACCAGTTGCCCGCGCTGGCGGCGATATTTGGCCGGTGCCGGACGCCCGGAAATCTCGGTGAGGAAGGCGATGAAATCGTCATTGGCCTCCAGCCCGCACAGCCGCTCGAACAGCCGGTAGGGAACGCCGGTTTTGGCGGTTAGCGCTTCAGCGGCGGCGCGCATTTGCGCGCCGATGGCGAGCGTCCAGCCGGCGTTGCCCATGGCCGCGACATCCTCGACGCCGACGCCGCCTATGGTGGTCGGGGTGAAATCCTCGGGAATATGGCCGTCGAGCGAGCCGCCAATGTCGGGTAAAAAAGTCGGCTCCAGGCCAAAATCCTCGATGATGGTGCGCAGCTCCTCGATGTCGCCCGGCGTCAGATGGCTGCCGGGAAGAACATTGACCGCCTGAAGATCGCGCCGCGAAGGAT
Source organism: uncultured Alphaproteobacteria bacterium (assembly GCA_963804045.1). GTDB lineage: Bacteria > Pseudomonadota > Alphaproteobacteria > Rhizobiales > Beijerinckiaceae > Rhodoblastus. The sequence continues at coordinate 1,790 of CAWDOR010000011.1, forward strand.
TGGCGGGCTTGCGCACCAGTTCCTCGACCAGACGCGTGACCGCCTTTTCCCAGCCGTCCTGAAAAGCGTCCTTGAAATCCGGGGTGGAGACATAGACCAGCGGAAAGTCTTTCAGTTCCGGATGCCGCTCGCGGATCAACCGGATGAAGCCGTCGACATCGTCGCCCTTGGTTTCGGTGACGCCGGTCGAGGCTATGCCGATGATCTCCGGCTTGGTGCGCTTGATGATGTTGAGCACCGCCTGTTCGACGTTCTCGAAGCCGCCGAGCACGGTGGCCACTTCCGACATGGCCGTGGTCTGCATGGGAATGGCTTCCTTGAAATGGCGCACGAACAGCACCAGGCCAAAGGATGTGCAGCCCTGCGAGCCGTGCAGCAGCGGCATGGCGCCGCGCAGGCCCATGAAAGCCAAAGTCGCGCCAATCGGCTGGCTCATTTTCAGCGGATTGACCGCGCAGCTTTTTCTGCCCAACGTGACCTTGGCCATGTCGGTCACTCCGCCGCGACATTGAGCTGTGTCGCTTCCGCGACAGCGACGTTTTGTCCGAGGATTTCCTCGATGCGAATGCCGCAGGCGCCGCAGCCGCCGGAGGCGTTGGTCTTGTCCCTGACCCCGGCGACATCGCTCAAGCCATGGACGGAAATGGCGTCCTCAATGGCGCCGAGCGACACGCTCTTGCACATGCAGACCAGCTTGGACCGGCGCGCTGCTTCGGCCTTGACGGGATCGGCGGCGAGTTCGGCCTCCTCCCGCGCGATCTCGGCAAGCGCGCGGTCCTGCCAACTGTCGCCGGCTCTGGCCCAGGGCGCGGGCTTGCGCACCTTGTCCCAGACCGGATTGTAAAGTGTGCGGTCGATTTCCTGCACCAGCTTGACCATGCCGAAATAGCCCATGTAGGCGTGGTGGCGTTCCTGGTTGATGTCGAGCCAGGGCATGGTGGCCTTGAGCGCAATGAATTGCGAACGGCCGCCCGAGAGCATGATGTCGGCCTTGGCGTCCTTGAGCATTTTGTACATTTCGCGCGGCGTCATGTCCTCGATCATATGCGCGTCCTGGCCCATCAATTCCTTGATGCGCTCCTTGTCCTCGCGCGTCGATTTTTTGACGGAGGTGCCGACCAGTTCGAGACCGGCTTCCTGCAAGGCGGCCACCACCGACCAGCTCTTGACGCCGCCGGTGATCAGCAAAACCTTCTTGCCCTTGAAGCGCGGCTTGTATTTGGCGATGGCGGCATAGGCCCTGGCCTCTTCGCGGGCGATGAGTTTTTCGACGCGATCCATCAGTTCAGGATCGGCGCCGCGTTCGATCAGCAGCCGCGCCAGTTCGCGCAGCGAGTCCGAGCTGTCCTCAATGCCGTAGAACGAGCCTTCAAAGAAGGGAATGCCATAGCGCTCCTCCATCTTGCGCGCGACATTGACCATGGCCTTGGAGCAAACCATCATGGTGGCGCGGGCGCGATGCGCGGAGGCCACGTCGTTGTAGCGGCCATCTCCGGAGATGCAGGAGAGGATGCGAATGCCCAGCTCCTCGAGCAGCGGCGTCACCTGCCAGAATTCGCCGGCGAGATTGAATTCGCCGATGATGTTGACGTCATAAGGCGTGGTATATTCAGGCTCGACCGTGCCGATGACGTGATCGAGCAGGGCCTCGCCGGCCAGCTTGTTGCCGAGGTTTTTCGGCCCGACGAAACCGGGCGAATTGACGGGGATCACCGGCTTGCCAAATTTTTCCGACGCCGCCTTGCACACCGCGTTGATGTCGTCGCCGATCATGGCGGGCACGCAGGTCTGATAGACGAAAATCGCCGGCGGATCGTATTTCTCGATGATTTCCTTGCAGGCCTTGAACAGCTTCTTCTCGCCGCCGAACACCACATCGGTTTCGTTCATGTCGGTGGTGAAGCCGGTGCGCCACAGGTTGGAGCCGGAGCTGGCGGCGCCGCGATTGTCCCAGCTGTTGCCCTCGCAGGCGATGGGGCCGTGGACGAGATGGGCGACATCGGTAAAGGGTTGCAGGGCGATCTTGGCGCCGTCGAAGGCGCAGCCGCCGGCGGCGCCGCCCGGCTGCAATTGTTTTGTGCAGCCCTTCTTCTTTTCGGCCTCGGATTTATTGGCGTTCTTGCCGCAACCGGGCTCGTTGAAGACATCCTGAATTTTCGCGGAAAGTGAGGACATCAAAGGCTCCTGTCGCTTTCGGGGCCGCGCGGACAAGGGAAATTGTCAGGTTTCCGCCGCGCTCGTAGCTGTTTGATCAGGAGGAGAGCAAGTTCGGCGCCGCAAACAAGAAAAAGCCCGGGAGAGCTGAGAACTCCCGGGCTTGGTTTTGGACGCTTGTCGCGTTTGCGACAATCAGCGGATGATGTCGAAGGAATAGTCGGTCTTGGAGGCCACGATGGTGTTGGCGTCGATGGTGTCGAAGATCTTGTCGAGGATCTGCACCAGCACGTTCATGCCGCCCTGATAGCCCCACACCGGGTAGCGGTGCTTGTGATGGCGATCGAAGATCGGGAAGCCGATGCGGATCAGCGGTGTGCCGGTGTCGCGCTCCAGATATTTGCCATAGGTGTTGCCGATCAGGAAGTCCACCGGCTGGGTGAACAGCAGCGACCGCATGTGCCACAGATCCTTCTTCGGATAGGCCTTGCAATCCTTGCCGAAAGGCGAGCTGTCGAACAAGGCTTGCATCTTCTGTTCCCAGTCCTTGCCGCCATTGGTGGCGAGAACGGTGGTCGGTTCGGCGCCCAGCTCGAGCAGGAATTCCGCCAGGCCGTAGCACAGGTCGGGGTCGCCGTAGATGGCGAATTTCTTGCCGTGAATATGGGCGCTGGAGTCGGCGATGGCGTCGACCAGGCGGCCGCGTTCCTTGGCCAGCGATTCCGGAATCTCGACGCCGGCGAGCTTGGCGATGGTCATCAGGAACTTGTCGGTGGCCTTGACCGAGATCGGATGGTTGAAGGCGACGGTTTCCTGACCGTGCTCGGCGATCATAGGCAGGGTTTTTTCGGTGCAATATTCCTGCATCGAAATGGTGGCCTTGGCGTTGACGGCGTCCATCGCCTCTTCGATGGTGGTGCCGCCGTCATACATGCGATATTCGCCATCGGTGGGGGTGTCCCACACGTCGCTGTTATCGCCGAGGATGGTGTATTTCACGCCCATCTCGTTGAAGATGCGCTTGATTTCGCGGATATTGCCGACGGTGTAGCCGTCGAAGCCGCCGAGGAAGTTGATCGAACCGTTGGGCGTGCGCTCAAGCTTCTCGATGGTGCCGGCGCGGCCGTCCCAGAAATATTCGAGAATGCCCTTCATGGCGTTGTCATAGCCGGTGATGTGGCTGCCGACGAAGGCCGGGGTATGGGCGAAGGGAACCGGATAATCCTCGGGGATCGAGCCCTTTTCGCGCGAGGTCTTGATGAAGGCGTTGAGATCGTCGCCGATGACTTCCGCCATGCAGGTGGTGGAGACCGCGATCATCTTCGGCTTGTACATGCTCAGCGTATTGGCCAGGCCGTCGATCATGTTGTTGAGGCCGCCGAACACCGCCGCGTCTTCGGTCATGGAGGAGGACACGCAGGAGGTCGGCTCCTTGAAGTGACGGGAGAAATGCGAGCGATAGTAAGCGACGCAGCCCTGCGAGCCATGGACGAAGGGAATGGTCTTTTCAAAGCCGACGGCGACGAACACCGCGCCCAGCGGCTGACAGGCCTTGGCGGGGTTGACCGTCAACGCTTCGCGCGCAAAATTCTTTTCCTGATATTCCTCGGTCTTCAGCCATTCGCGGACGCGTTCGACTTCTTCCTCGGACTTCGGATTTTCGAACATCTTCTTCTTGTTCGCCAGCATTTCCTGATATTCAGGACCGCGGAACAGGTCGAAGTGGTCAAGTACGTGATCGGCGTTCTGTGCCATGTCATTGCCCTCTGCTGTCTCGTTTGAGGGGCCGGCTCAACCCATCTCCTGGCGAGCCGGCCGTGCTTGATTATTCAGCCGCGATGGCCTTGACCTCGGCATCCTGCTTCCAGGGGGCCTTGGCCATTTTCCAGACCGGCGAATTGATCGCCATGTCCATGTCGCGGGCGAAGATGGCGAAGCCGTCATAGCCGTGATAGGGGCCGGAATAGTCCCAGCTGTGCATCTGGCGGAAAGGCACGCCCATCTTCTGGAAGACGTATTTTTCCTTGATGCCGGAGCCGACCAGATCGGGCTGGACCTTTTCGACGAATTTTTCGAATTCGTAGCCGGTCACGTCGTCATAGATCAGGGTGCCGTCCTTCACATAATGCTGGGCGGTGCGCTGATAGTCGTCGTTATGGGCGAATTCGTAGCCGGTGCCGACCACTTCCATGCCGAGATCTTCGTAGGCGCCGATGACGTGGCGCGGACGCAGGCCGCCGACATAGAGCATGACCTTCTTGCCTTCCAGACGCGGACGGTATTTGGCGATGACCGCGTCCATCAGAGGCTGGTACTTGGCGATGACTTTTTCGGCGCCTTCCTTGATCTTGTCGTCGAAATAGCTGGCGATCTTGCGCAGGGATTCGACGATCTTGGTCGGGCCGAAGAAGTTATATTCGCACCACGGAATGCCGAACTTTTCTTCCATGTGGCGGGAGATATAGTTCATCGAGCGGTAGCAGTGGAGAACGTTGAGCTTCGCCTTGGGGGTGTTCTCGAGTTCCGCCAGCGAGCCGTCGCCCGACCACTGGGCGATCACGCGCAAGCCCATTTCCTCGAGCAGGATGCGCGAGGCCCAGGCGTCGCCGCCGATGTTGTAATCGCCGATGATGGCGACGTCATACGGGGTGGATTCGAACAGCGCCGGCTTGGCGGGGTCGAGCTTGTCGAAGATATAATCGCGCACCGCGTCATTGGCGATGTGATGGCCCAGCGACTGGGACACGCCGCGAAAACCTTCGCAACGCACGGGAACGATGGTCTTGCCGCCATATTCCTTGGACTTGACCTTGGACACGGCCTCGATGTCGTCGCCGATCAGACCGATCGGGCATTCCGACTGCACGGTGATGCCATTGTTCAGCGGGAACAGTTCCTGGATTTCATCCATGATCTTGGCGAGCTTCTTGTCGCCGCCGAACACGATGTCCTTTTCCTGGAAGTCTGAAGTGAACTGCATGGTCACATAGCTGTCCACGCCGGTCGTGCCGATGTAATAATTGCGGCGCGAGGCCCAGGAATACTGGCCGCAGCCCACGGGGCCGTGGCTGATGTGGATCATGTCCTTGATCGGACCCCAGACCACGCCCTTCGAGCCGGCGTAAGCACAGCCGCGAATGGTCATCACGCCGGGGATCGACTTGATGTTGGACTTGACGCCGCAGTCGGACTTGCCGGCTTCCGCGACGTTGAGATGTTTGGCGCGGCGCTTGGCGGTCTTTTCGGGATAGACGGCCAGAACGTCCTTGATCAGTTCCTTGTTGCGCGCCTTGATGTCGTCAATGCTCAGTTCTTCGTTCGCAACACTCATGTCGCCACCTCTGGAATTTGTTGCGCGTCCGAAGCGGCGCGCGATAGGCGAAATCTTCCCCTGAAAATTCCGCTGCCCTCATTTTTCGAATTCGTCTCTCCGGCCGCCGCGGGGCGGCCGGAGAAGCTTTTTTTTAAGATCAGGCCTCGGCGGCGGTCTTGCCGACCTGGCTTTCGTCGATCGGCTTCATGATGCCGTGCTCCATCAGCAGGTCTTCGAGCTCGTCCATGGTGATCGGCGAGGGGATCGTGCCATTGCCGGCATTGGCGTGGATCTTGGTCGCCAGGTTGCGGTAATGCTGCGATTGCGCATGATCGGGAGCATATTCGATGCAGGTCATGCGGCGCAGTTCGGCGTGCTGGACGATATTGTCGCGCGGCACGAAATAGATCAGCTTGGTGTTGAGCTTCTTGGCCAGCGAGTCCGCCAATTCATATTCCTTGTCGGTCTGGCGCTCGTTGCAGACCAGCCCGCCCAGGCGCACGCCGCCGGAATTGGCGTATTTGAGAATGCCCTTGGAAATGTTGTTGGCCGCATACATGGCCATCATCTCGCCGGACATGACGATGTAGATTTCCTGGGCCTTGTTCTCACGGATCGGCATGGCGAAACCGCCGCAAACCACGTCGCCGAGCACGTCATAGGAGACGTAATCGGTGTCGTCATAGGCGCCGTTTTCTTCCAGGAAGTTGATCGAGGTGATGACGCCGCGACCCGCGCAACCAACGCCGGGCTCCGGACCGCCTGATTCAACGCAACGAATGTCGCGATAGCCGACCTTCATCACGTCTTCGAGTTCGAGATCCTCGACCGAGCCGGCTTCGGCGGCCAGCGACAGGATGGTGTCCTGGGCCTTGGCGTGCAGGATCAAGCGGGTCGAATCGGCCTTGGGATCGCAGCCGACGATCAGGATTTTCTGGCCCATTTCGGCCAAAGCGGCCAGGGTGTTCTGCGACGTCGTAGACTTGCCGATACCGCCCTTGCCGTAGAAGGCGATCTGTCTGAGCTTAGCCATAGTATGCTCCTAAAAGGGTTATGTGTGGCTTCGAACTTCGCGCGTACCTTTGCGCGAGACTGTTTCTCGTAGTCAGAAACGGACCCGCTTTTGACGGGAAGGAACACATCGCTCGTCCAGCGTCTTCGTGTGTTCAGCCCTCACTCGCCGTTCCGCGGACTAGGATTGCAACCCCTGTGCCAGAGCCTTTTGCTTTTTTAAGTATCTGTTTTAACGTAACAATTATTCTCACGAGGCCGTGATGTCGGTCGGGCGACATGCCGACAGTCAAGTCGCGGCTGGATCAAACAAGACACGATTGTCGTAATTTTCCCGTCCTCGTCGCAGCCCGCCGCCGAGCCGGAACGGAACTTGCACAAGATTCACGCATTCCCGTGAACTGGAGTTCGAGCCATGCAGATTGGCGTGGAAACATCAAAGGCCACCGACCAGCGCCGCGTCTTTGTCGTCGACGACGACGAGATCATTCGCGCCGCCTTGCAATTCATGTTGCATGACGAAATCGAGACCCATGAACTCGGCAGCCCCGAAGAGGCTTACGAGAAGGGTCAAGGCTGGCTGAAGCCGTCCGTCGTCCTGCTCGGCGCCGGCCTGCTCAGGTGTCGGGGCCTTCAGCTGATCGCCGAACTGACGGAAAAATTTCCCGGCGTGCGCATTCTCACCGTTTGCGACAAAGCCGACGAACCCCTGGCGGTCGAGGCGATGAAGAAAGGCGCCGCCGGCGCGCTGGTGAAGCCGCTGACCATCGAAAATGTGCGCAAGAAGGTCGATATTGTGCTTGGCCGGGGCGGCGCCGCGCCGCTGGTTCAACTGTCGATCACCTGAGGTTTTGGCGATATGACTCAAGTGCAATTTTATGAAAAGCCGGGCTGCGGAACCAACCGCAAGCAGAAGGCGCTGCTGGCTGACGCCGGCCATGAAGTAATCGCTCGCGATCTGCTGACCGAGGCCTGGACGGCCGAGCGGCTGCGCGGCTTTTTCGGCGACGCGCCCGTGGCGACCTGGTTCAACCCCAACGCGCCCGGGGTGAAATCCGGCGAAGTCGATCCCGCCAGCTATGACGCCGAGAGCGCCCTTGTGGCGCTGATCGCCGAGCCCCTGCTGATCCGTCGTCCCCTGATCGAGGCCGGCGGACAGCGCTGCGCCGGTTTCGACCGCGAGCCGGTGCTGTCGCTGCTAGGGCCCGAAAAAAATCCGGCGGCGACGCAGGACTGTTCGCGTCCCGCCGGGCCGCCCTGTCCGGCGCCGGAAAAAGCTGATGTCTGATCAGGCGCTCGCCTATCACCAGCGCACCAAGCATGGCTTTGGCGGCTTCGCCGCCAGCCCCGAAACACTCGATTGGGACGCACAGCCCAATCCGTTTCGCGAATTCGCCGGCGCCGAAAAAATCGATCTCGATCTGGCGCCGACCCATCCGGCGCCGGCGCCGTTTTCTCGCGCCGGTCTGGGCGCCCTGCTGCATTTGTCGGTGGGCCTGTCCGCCTGGAAGAGCTATGGCCCGGACCGCTGGGCCTTGCGCTGCAATCCCTCGAGCGGCAATCTCCACCCGACCGAAGCCTATGTCATCGCCGAAAATTTTTCCGGCCTCGACGACGGGCTCTACCATTATCTCAGCCGCGACCATGTGCTGGAGCGCCGCCGCGCCGACAATCATGTCGGGGGACCGCCGCGTCTGTGGATCGGCCTCAGCTCGATCCATTGGCGCGAGGCCTGGAAATACGGCGAGCGCGCCTTCCGCTATTGCCAGCTCGATCTCGGCCATGCGCTGGGCGCGCTGTCCTATGCCTGCGCCGCCCTGGGTTTTTCCGCGCGCCTGGTCGAAGGCCTGGACAGTACCAAACTGTCGCAACTGCTGGGCCTCGATCGCGCCGAGGATTTCGGCGCCGCCGAGCGCGAAGACCCCGAGGCGCTGGTCGAAATTTTTCTTGGCGCCGGCGAGGTCTCGGCGCCTGAGGCGAAACACGGCGTCTGGAGCGGCGCCGCCAATGTTCTCGATATCAGGCCAATGTATCGCTGGCCCGTGATCGACGAAGCGGCGCGGGCGACGCTTGGTTCTGGCGCGGAAAAATTTGTCGCGCCGCCGGCTGTGCGTCATGCCGAAATCACCGCCGATCTCATCCTGCAAAGGCGCAGCGCCCAGGCTTTCGATCCCCGTCATCGCCTCGCCAAAGCGGATTTTTACGCCCTGCTCGACGGTCTTGCGGCCCATGCCGAAAAGCCTTGGGACATCTGGAGTTTTGTCCCGCGCGTGCATCCGCTGCTGTTCGTTCACCGCGTCGACGGCCTGCCGCGGGGGCTTTATGCGCTGCCGCGCAATCCTCGGGCCCTGGCTCTGTTGCGGCAAAAATTCGATCCCGGCTTCGCCTGGGCGCGGCCCGACGACGCGCCCGCGCATCTGCCGCTTTTCCTGCTCAAGGAGATGGACGCGCGCGGGTTGGCGCGGCGGCTGTTCTGCAATCAGGCTATCGGCGGCGATTGCGCCTTCGGCGTCGCCCTGCTCGCCGAATTCGACGCGGCGGTTACGGAAAATCCGTGGCGCTACCGTCAATTGCATTGGGAAGCCGGGCTGATTGGTCAGGCGCTCTATCTGGACTCCGAACGCATCGGTCTGCGCGGCACGGGCATTGGCTGCTATTTCGACGACGAGACCCATGCCGTCTTCGGCCTGCGCGATCGCGAGCTGCAAAGCCTTTATCATTTCACCGTGGGCCTGCCCTATGTCGATGAGCGGATCGCCAGCGAACCTGCCTATCCGCATAAATCCAGAGCGGAGTTTTATGCGGCATGAGTTCACGCGGGGTGAGCGAGACGCTCCAAGCCTGGCTGCGCGCCGAAAATTTTGCCGGGCTTTTGTCGCGCGGCGAGAACAAGGCCACGCCTTTGATGCGCGCCGCGCAGAAGGGCGACGTGGAGATGGCGCGCCAAATTCTTGCCGCCGGCAGCGAGATTTCCGCGCTCAACGCCGATGGCAATAATGCGCTATGGCTGGCCTGTTTCGGCGGGAATATCGAGATGCTCGATCTGCTGATTGACGCCGGCCTGGACATGAATCACGCCAATGACAGTGGCGCGACGGCGCTGATGTTCGCGGCCTCCTCCGGTCGCACGGCGGTCGTCGAACGTCTCTTGCAACGCGGCGCCGAGACATCCGCCGAAACCCTCGATGGCTTTTCCGCGCTCGACATGGCCAACAATCTGGAAATCTTGAATCTGCTGCGGGCGGCGCGGAAGCAGAAAAAAGCGCCAAGCGTCTGAGCCGCGCTCCGCAACAAAAAAGGCGCGCCTTTGACCGGCGCGCCTTGGTTGCAAGGCCATGCGCTGCTCAGCGCTGCAACACCACCACCAGACGGTCCACGAGATTGCCGCCCTTCAGATGCACATCGACGATCTCGTCAATATCCTCGGATGATTTCGGCGCATACCAGACACCCTCGGGATAGACCACCAGCAGCGGACCGGCTCGGCAGAAGCCGAGGCAACCCGCCGCGGTAAAGCCGACCTCGCCGAGCCGTTCGGCTTCCAGCCTTTTCGACAGACGGTCCCAGAGCGGCGCAGCGCCCAATTCGCCGCAGGAGCCGCGCGGATGGCCCTGGGGACGCTGCGTGTAGCAGGCGAAGACGTGGCGCTTGTAGAGTTGCGGCACGTCGGCGAATGTAGCCGTCTCCGTGCTCATGCCGAAGCCTTTTCAATGCCGCTGTCGGCCAGAAGCTTGGCGAATTCGCCACTCGCCGCCATTTCGCGGACGATATCGCAGCCGCCGATGAACTCGCCCTTGACGAAAAGCTGCGGAATGGTCGGCCAATTGGTGAATTCCTTGATGCCTTCGCGGATATAGGGATCCGCGAGAACATTGACGGCTTCATATTTGACGCCGAAACCGTTCAACACCTGGACGACAGCCGAGGAAAATCCGCATTGCGGCGCCGCGGGCGCCCCCTTCATGAACAGCACGATATCGGAGCCATCGACAATGGCCTTGATCCGATCGTTGGTTTTTTCCGACATGGAATGACCTCTTGAGCTTGCCGCGCCGCCGGGAGGGATTTCAGGTGGTCGCGCTTCCGCCTCGCGGATGCAAAAGCAGGACCAGAAGACGGAACCGCGATGGTCGAATTGTGCGTCGCAATAGTGACAGGGCGCCTTGTCCGAAACGCGACGCGCCGTCCCGGCCCCGCTCTTGCTTCCTTAAAGCCGAAATTTCAGGGAGTCCGCGCCATGCTTTTGAGCTTTCCGGGCAGCGATGAGGTCAGTTTCGGCGAAATCCGACCGGAAATAAACATGCTGCTGCAACAAGGCGTCGTCGCCTATCGCCAGGATTTCGCGCGGGCCGAATCCCTGTTCCGCCAAGCGCTCGAGGCGGAGCCGGAGGAACTGGCGAGCTATTTCTGTCTCTACAAGATTCACACCTATCACGGCGATCTCGACATTGCTCTCGACATGGCGCGCACGGGGCTCAAAAAAGCGGCGGAACAGGCGGGCTGGCCGTTGGACTGGCGGCAATGGACGCCCAAAAGTCCTTTCCCTGAAGGCGCCGGTCGCTTTGCTTTGTACACTTTGAAGGCGCTGTCTTTCATCCATCTGCGCCGCGAAGAGCCCGAAAATGCACTAAAAATACTCAAAGCCTTGCAGCATTTGGACCCGGAGGGCCAGGTGGGCTGGCCAGTCATAGCCTCGCTGCTGGCTGGAATTTCTGGCTAAACGCCCTTGTGGCGCCGGCTTTGCATTTTGCAATGCGACAGGCTTGGCGCCTCAAGAATTTCGAAGAACTCCGTCGGGAATCGGACATGAGCGAAGAAGCAGCGGTTCTGCAGGAACTCACCGAACAGAAATATAAATACGGTTTCGTCTCCGACATCGAAGCCGAATTCGCGCCGAAAGGCCTGAATGAAGACGTTATCCGTTTCATTTCGGCCAAGAAGGGCGAGCCCGAGTGGATGCTGGACTATCGGCTGTCAGCCTATAAGCGCTGGCTGACGATGGAAGAGCCGAGCTGGGCCCGGCTCCATTATCCCAAGATCGACTTTCAGGATTCCTATTACTACGCGGCGCCCAAAGCCAAAGGCGATGGCCCGAAGTCGCTGGACGAGGTCGATCCCGAACTGCTGCGCACCTATGAAAAGCTCGGCATTCCCCTGCATGAACAGGCGCTGCTGGCTGGCGTCGAGCCCGACCCCAATGCGCGCAAGATCGCCGTGGACGCGGTGTTCGACTCCGTCTCCGTGGTCACCACCTTCAAGGAAGAACTGGGCAAGGCCGGCGTGATCTTCTGCCCGATCTCGGAAGCGGTGCATGAGCATCCCGAGCTGGTGAAGAAATATCTTGGCTCGGTCGTGCCGGACACCGATAATTTCTACGCCACGCTGAACGCTGCGGTATTTTCCGAAGGCTCCTTCGTCTATATTCCGCCGGGCGTGCGCTGCCCGATGGAGCTGTCCACCTATTTCCGCATCAACGCCAAGAATTCCGGCCAGTTCGAACGCACCCTGATCATCGCCGACGTGGGTTCGTACGTTTCCTATCTCGAGGGCTGCACGGCGCCGCAGCGCGACGAAAACCAGCTGCATGCGGCGGTGGTCGAACTGGTGGCGCTCGACGACGCCGAGATCAAATATTCCACCGTGCAGAACTGGTTCCCCGGCGACGAGAACGGCAAGGGCGGCATCTATAATTTCGTCACCAAGCGCGCCGATTGCCGCGGCAAAAATTCCAAGGTGTCCTGGACCCAGGTCGAGACCGGGTCGGCGATCACCTGGAAATATCCGTCCTGCATCCTGCGCGGCGAAAATTCGGTCGGCGAATTCTATTCGATCGCCATCGCCAATAATTACCAGCAGGCCGACACCGGCACGAAAATGCTGCATCTCGGCAAGAATTCGTCGAGCCGGATCATCTCGAAAGGCATTTCGGCGGGCAAGGCGCAGAACACCTATCGGGGCCTGGTGAGCATCCATCCCAAGGCCGATGGCGCGCGCAATTTCACCCAATGCGACTCGCTGCTGATCGGCGACCAATGCGGCGCCCATACGGTGCCCTATATCCAGTCCAAGAATCCGAAAGCGATCCTGGAGCACGAGGCCACCACCTCGAAAATCTCCGACGATCAGCTGTTTTATTGTCTGTCGCGCGGCATTCCCACCGAGGAAGCGGTGTCGCTGATCGTCAATGGCTTTTGCCGCGAAGTCCTGCAGCAATTGCCGATGGAATTCGCCGTCGAGGCGCAAAAACTCGTCGGTCTCAGCCTCGAAGGGAGCGTGGGCTAATGCTCGCTATCAAAGATCTTCACGTCAACGTGTTCGGCAAGGAAATTCTCAAGGGCCTGTCCCTGAACGTTCCTCCGGGCGAAGTCCACGCCATCATGGGGCCGAACGGCGCCGGCAAATCCACCACTTCCTACACGCTGGCGGGACGCGCCGGCTATGAGGTGACATCGGGCGCCATCGAGTTGTTCGGCGAGGACATCACCGGCCTGGCGCCGGAGGAGCGCGCCGCCAAGGGCATCTTCCTGGCCTTCCAGTACCCGCTGGAAATCCCCGGCGTCTCCACCATGAATTTCCTGAAAACCGCCTTGAACGCGCAGTGCAAATTGCGCGGCGAAAAGGAGCTCGACGCCGCCCAGTTTTTACGCGCGGTGCGCGCGGCGGCCAAGGAACTGAACATTTCCGAGGACATGCTCAAGCGCCCGCTCAATGTCGGCTTTTCCGGCGGCGAGAAGAAGCGCAACGAGACCCTGCAAATGGCGCTGTTGAAGCCCAAGCTTGCGATCCTCGACGAAATGGATTCCGGCCTCGACATTGACGCGCTGAAACTGGTCGCCGAAGGCGTCAACAAGCTGCGCGCGCCCGACCGGAGCTTCCTGGTCATCACCCATTACCAGCGCCTGCTCGACTATATCGTTCCCGACGTCATTCACATTCTTGCCGGCGGCAAGATCGTGATGTCCGGCGACAAGAGCCTGGCGTTGCAGCTCGAACAAAATGGCTATGACGCCGTGATCGCCAAGGCGGCTTGAGGGTATTTGGATGACCGCTTCGCTCTCCCTCGACTCCCTTCTCGCCAGCATGGAAGAGCGGCGCGGCGCCGTGGCGCCCTGGCTCGGCGCCTTGCAGGGACAGGCCCAGGAAAATTTCAAGCGCGAGGGGCTGCCGAGCCGCCGCGTCGAAGCCTGGCGCTATTCCGATCTCGCCAAAGCCCTGCGCGAAAAAACCATCGAGGACGCGACGCGGGTGGTTGCGCCGGAATTGCCCGGCGCGGCGCTGGCCAGTTTCGTCAATGGCGCGCTGGACGATCAGGCGTCGAGCTATGAAAAAATCGGCGCGCTCAATCTGCGCACCGCCTTGGGTGAGAAGGACTCGCCGCTCGCCGCGGTCATCGGCCGCGTCTATCCGCAGACCGATCACCCGATCGTCAATCTCAACACCGCCCTGATGGAAGAAGGCCTGGCGCTGCGTGTGCCGGCCGGCCGGAAGCTGGAACTCCCTCTGCATCTGCGCTTTGTCTGGACCGGCGCGGCGAGCGACGGCCGCCATTTGCGCCTGCTGATCCAGCTCGAGGAAGGCGCCGAAGCCGTCATTTTCGAGTCCCATGACGGCGCGCCGAGCTTTTCCACCGTCGTCACCGAATTCAGCCTCGGCAAGGGCGCCAAATTGACCCATGTGCGGAGCGAAAATTTCGCTGCCGGCGCGCGCCAGGCGGCGGTGACTTTGGGCGAGATCGCCGAAAAGGGCCTTTATCGCGCCTTTTATTTCTCGCAGGGCGGCCATTTCGCTCGCCACGAGGCGCTGCTGAAACTGCCGGGCGAAGAGGCCCATGCCGAACTCGACGGCGCGGTGATGGTCGCCGACAGCCGTCATTGCGACAATACCACGGTGATTGAGCACGCGGCGCCCAACGCCACCAGCAATCAGGTGTTCCGCTCGGTGCTCGCCGGGTCCGGACGCGGCGTCTATCAGGGCTGCATCAAGGTCAACCGCATCGCGCAAAAGACCGACGCCCGCCAGCTCAGCCGCGCTCTGCTGCTGTCGCATAAAGCGGAAATCGTCACCAAGCCCGAGCTGGAAATTTTCGCTGACGACGTCAAATGCAGCCATGGCGCCACCGCCGGCGAACTCGACGCCAACGCGCTGTTTTTCCTGCGGGCGCGCGGCATTCCCGAGGCCGAGGCGCGCGCTCTGCTGGTCGCGGCCTTTTTCGGCGAGGCGCTGGCAAAAATCGACAACGAAAGTCTCCGCGCAACGGTCGCCGCTGGCGTTGACGGCTGGCTCACGGCGCATTCCAGCGAGGCCTCCCATGTCGATTAATGCTCTGGCGCTGAAGGATCCCGCGCATTTCGACGTGCGCGCGCTCCGCGAGCAGTTTCCCATCCTGTCGCGCATGGTCCACGGCAAGCCGCTGGTCTATCTCGACAATGGCGCCTCGGCGCAAAAGCCGCAGATCGTCCTGGACGCGCTGATGCGCGGCTATTCGGAAATCTATTCCAACGTGCATCGCGGCGCGCATTTCCTCTCCGGCGAATCCACGGTGGCCTTCGAACAGGCGCGCGAAACCTGCCGCGCCTTCGTCAACGCCGCCAAGGCGGAAGAAATCATTTTCACCAAGGGCGGCACCGAAGCGATCAATCTGGTCGCCTCCAGCCTCGGCGCGGAGATCGGCGAAGGCGACGAGATCATCGTCTCGGAAATGGAGCATCACTCCAATATCGTGCCGTGGAATTTTCTGCGCGAGCGCAAGGGCGCCAAACTGGTCTGGGCGCCGATCAAGGACAATGGCGCATTCGATCTCGAAGCCTTCGCCGGACTTTTGAACGCGCGCACCAGGATCGTCGCGATCACCCATATGTCCAATGTGCTGGGCACGCTGACGCCGGTGGCGGAGATCGTCAAGCTGGCCCATGCCGTCGGCGCGAAAGTGCTGATCGACGGCTGCCAGGGCAGCGTCCATGAGATCGTCGACGTCCAGGCGCTCGACGTCGATTTCTATGTCTGCACCGGCCACAAGCTCTATGGCCCCACCGGCATCGGCTTTCTCTACGGCAAATACGATCTGCTCAGTGCAATGCAGCCCTATCAGGGCGGCGGCGAAATGATCGCCGATGTATTCAAGGACAAGGTCACCTATGCGGCGCCGCCGCATCGCTTCGAGGCGGGCACGCCGCCGATCGTCGAAGCCATCGGGCTGGGCGTGGCGCTGGATTTCATGATGGGCCTCAACCGCGACGCCGTCGCCGCGCATGAAACGGCGCTGCTCGCCCATGCCACCGAAGAAATCGACAAGCTGGGCAAGGTCAGGATTTTCGGCCGGGCGCCAAACAAAGGCGCGCTGGTGACTTTCGATGTCGAGGGGGCGCATCCCCAGGATGTCTCGACCATTCTCGACCGCGCCGGCATAGCGGTGCGCGCCGGGTCGCATTGCGCCCAGCCGCTGATGACGAAACTGGGCCTGACGGCCAGCGCCCGCGCCTCTTTCGCGCTCTACAACACGCATGAAGAGGTCGAGGTTTTCATCAAGGGCCTGCGCCGCGTGCTGGAGCTGTTCGCATGAACGAAGCGCTCGTTTTCAAAGACGCCGTGGAATTGCCGGAATGGACGGGCGATCTGGAAACCGATGTGATCGCCGCGATCCGCACGGTGTTCGATCCGGAAATACCGGTCAATGTCTATGATCTCGGGCTGATCTACCGTCTCGATCTCGGCAACGCGGAAGCCATCGAGATCGACATGACCCTGACCGCGCCGGGCTGTCCGGTGGCCGGCGAAATGCTCAACCGCGTGCAGAAAGCCGCGCTGCTGGCGCCGGGCGTAAAAGGCGTGCAGATGAAACTGGTGTTCGATCCGCCCTGGAACCCTTCGGTCATGTCCGACGAGGCCAAGCTGGAACTGGGCATGCTCTGAATCGGGCGGCCTGAATGGGCGCCGCGACCGGCAAATCAGATGGAGAGATAGTCATGGAGCTTTTCGCGATTTGCAGCGTCCACGAGATCGACGACCATTCCGCGCGGGGCTTTGTCCTGCAAAAGGCCGTCGACAAGGACGGCGAGAAGGTGGGCGAACGCTGGCCGATCCTCATCAGCCGCAAGGGGCGGAATTTCTACGGTTACGAAAACATCTGCCCGCATCAGGGCGAAAAGCTCGACGGCGGCATGGACGAATTCATGGATGAGGAAGGCAATTTCCTCGTCTGCCGGCATCATGGCGCGCAATTCGACCTGGACACCGGCCATTGTTTCTCCGGCCCCTGTCAGGGCCAGAATCTGAAGACCATTCAGGTGCTGGTCGATGACGGCGATGTCTGCATCGCCGGCGTCGAACTTTTCGAGGAAGACGGCCTCGACCTTGAGGACGAAGGCCCGGTGGTGATGATCACCAGCGACTGAAGGCGCTGTCCCCAAAACTGAAACTCAGCCCCGGCGCGCCGCCGCGCCCGCCGGCGGGAGACCTGCGGGCAAAGGACAGGAACGAGACATGACCGATACGGCCGAACTGGTGAAGCGCAAGAAGGCGATCAATATGGGCGTGGTCTTCGCCGACCCCGACCTGTTTTTTGCTCATTTCGAAAGCTGGCTGGAAATCACCGCCTTCATCTCGGCCCAACGCGCCGGCGAGGCTTTGCCCCCCGCCGATGGCGTGACGCCCAAGCTGACTCCCGCACAATTGAAAAGCGGCGCGGTGGGCGCCGTAGCCAGCGACGCCATTTTCGCCTTTTGCATGACCGCCGCGCTGAAGGGCGACCGCGCCGCCGTCAGCAAGCTCAAGGACAGCCTGGCGGCCAAATTTGGCGTGGACTTCCCCGGCGCGCCGGCCTTCTGGAGTTTCACCAGCCCCATAGCCGAAGCGGTGAGCCTTGAGGATCATGTCGGGCAAGCTGCGCAAAAAATGCTCGACAACGACCTGCCGCCGCCCCCCATGCGCGCCAAGGAAAACTGGGCCGCCGGCCTGCGTTTCCTCGAAAAGGCGCGCGGCTCAAATTTCGCCCAGGAAACGCTCTATCCCCTGGCGATCTGGACCCGCGCCAAATGGACGGAGACGCTGGAGAAATATATTTCCTTCCTCGCCCATATCGAGGATAGTGTGCCCGTGCTGCGCGACGTGCTCGCCGACGAACGCAATGACGAGCCCTTTATCGCCAATGTCCTGCTGAAAATGGCCCCGGCCATCGAACAGGATCTGAGCGACGAAGCCACAGGTTTCCTGCGTTCTCTTGCCCGGCGCGCCTGATCGGGGTTTTCCATGACTTTTATTGCGATGAACCGTTTTCGCGTCGCGCTCGGCCGCGAGGCGGAGTTTGAGGAGATCTGGCGCAACCGACAGAGCGACCTGCCCGCGTCCCCAGGTTTTGTCGTCTTCCATCTGCTTCGCGGCGGCAGTGACGAGGAAGCCACAACCTTCGTCTCGCACACGATTTGGGAGAGCCCCGAAGCTTTCGAGGCCTGGACCAAATCCGAAGCTTTCCGACGCGCCCATGCCGGAGCGCCGAAAAGCCAGGGTCTCTATCTCGGCCCGCCGCGTTTTGAAGGCTTTGTCGCGGTCGCGGAAACGACCAAGGCGTAAAAAGCCCGACAGCGCATGAATCGAAACATACGCATTTCCTCCGGTTTTGGCGGTAAACGCCTGGAAACCGTCTGGCCCGGCCTATGCATGGGAAACCACGGACTAAGGGCGACAAGAACCCTAACCATTCTGGGCTGGATTGCGAGGGGGCAAGCGATGAGCGCGACTCCATTTTCTTATTTTCCCACGGGCGCCGAGGCCGATCTGGCGGTGATCCTGGGGACCAATGAAACCGCCTCGGCCATGGCCGTGAAATTGCGCAAGGCGGGCTACCGCGTCATCCTCAGCCATGAGCCCTGCCCGCCGGTGCTGCGGCGGGGCATGGCCTTTGCCGACGCGCTGTTCGATGATCCGATCACGCTGGAAGGGATCAGCGGGCGGCGTGCGGACTTTGGCGTCGAACTGACAGCCGTGACCACTGCGGCCGATTGCGTCGCGGTGACCCCGCTGCAATTATGCGATCTGCTGGCTTTGCGCCGAATTCAACTGCTGATCGACGCCCGCCTCAAGCCGGGGCAGGCCAAACCGGATTACCGGCGCTATGTCGGTCTGTCGGTCGGACTCGGCCCACATTTCTCCGTGGATGAGAATTGCGACCTGGTGATCGACGCCAGTCCGACGCATTGCGAGGCCATCGCCCATTGCATCCAACCCCAGCCCTGCGACATCCGCGTCGCGGTCCGCGATCCCGCCGTCGCCACAGCGCCCGCCGGCGGCGTCTGGCACACTTCGCTGGAAATTGGCGCGCCCGCGCGGCACGGCGATCTGATCGGCAAGATCGGCGGCGCATCGGTGCGCGCGCCCAGGAATGGCGTGATCCTCGGTTTGGCTCGCGACGGCCTCACCCTTCAGGAAGGCGCGCCAGTTATCGAAATCGACCCCGACCGGAAAGGCGCGCGGGATTGTCGCGGACTCGACCCGCGCGCCGAGCTGATCGCGGAGCAGGCGCTGGCGGCGATCCACCGCGCCGCCGGCGCGCCCCGCCCCGCCTCGGGCGCGGCCTGAGCCATGCCGATCCAGTTCCTGACCTTCGAGCTCGAAACTCTGCTCGCCGACGACGTTCCTTATGGCGATCTCACCACCGACCTGCTTGGGCTTGAAGACGCGCGGGGGCGAATGGATTTCTTCGCGCGTGGCGCCATGGTTCTGGCGCTCGCCGAAGCGGCCGAGCGCATATTGCAAATCGCTGGCGCTGAAGTGGTTCTGCATGCGCGCAGCGGCGACTCCTTGCCGGCGGGCGCTCCGATTCTCACGGCGCGCGGCCCGGCGCCGACGCTGCTGCGCGGCTGGAAAGTCGCGCAGACCCTGATCGAAATCTGGTCCGGCGTCGCCACCGCCACGCGCGACATTGTCGGGGCGGCGCGCGCGGAAAAACCCGACATCTGCGTCGCCTGCACGCGGAAAAATACGCCGGGGGTGAAAAAATTCGCCGTCGCGGCGATCGAGGCCGGCGGCGCGGTCATGCATCGGCTCGGCTTGTCGGAAACCATTCTGGTCTTTGCCGAACACCTGGCTTTTCGGCCGGAGCTGCCGTTGGCGGAGGTCGCGACACGGTTGCGACAAAAGGCGCCGGAAAAAAAACTGGCGGTGGAAGTCTCCGGTTTCGATCAGGCGCTGGCTGCGGCTCACGCCGGGTTCGATCTGATTCAGGCGGAAAAATTTGCGCCTGAGGAGATCGCCCGCACCGCGATGGCGCTTGCGAATCTGTCGAATCGGCCGCTGCTCGCCGTAGCCGGCGGCGTGAAGGCGGACAATGCCCGCGCCTATGCGCGCGCAGGATGCGACATCATTGTCACTTCCGCCCCCTACGCAGCCCCACCCAAAGATGTCGCCGTACGCTTTGTCGCGAATTGTTAGGTTCTGTCGAGATTTAAAGCCAAGCCCAACCAATACACGGAATATTTTTGTTCAATCTGCGACATTTATAGGCGGCGCAACCGGCTGGCGCCTGCTTTTTGGCGTTTCCCGGATGTCTTTGTGGGCTTATCCTTGTCTCATGTCAGACGCCCCTGGGTAAAACCTCGAAAAGCTCATGGATGTGACGCCTTCCGTCCGTGAACCCGGCGCAAACCCAAAACAGAAGACGGTGATCTCGGCCTAGCCAATCATCGGGAGCCAACACATGGGCTCAACTGAAAAAGTCCTGTTCGAACCTGCCTACAAGGACGTCGCTCTCGCCGGCGTCTATGAAATCTCCAAGATCCTCACCGGCGCGCAATCGCTTGAGCGCACGCTGGGCGCGGTGATCGCCGTGCTGTCCTCTTTCATGCAGATGCGGCGCGGCTTCATCCTCGCGCTCGACGAAGACGGCGAGCCGGAAATCACCGCCTCCTCCGACGCCACCGCCAAGCCCAGCGGCGCCAAGACCCTGCTGCCGCAAAAGGTGATCGACCATATTGTCGCCACCGGCGTGCCGCTGGTCATCGAGGACGTCTCCAACCACCAATATTTTACCGGCACGGCGTACCGCCACCTGCTGCCGCCAATGACCAAGGTCAGTTTCCTCGGCGTGCCGATCAAGGTCGATGGCGTCGCCAAGGGCACGCTGACCGTCGATCGCGAATGGAACAGCAAGCTCGACTTCCGTCTGGAAGACGACGTCCGTCTGTTGACCATGGTCGCCAATCTGGTGGGGCAGGCAATGCGCATGCACGCCCTGATCGCCCGCGACCGCGACCGGTTGATCAAGGAACAGCACCGGCTGGAGAAGGCGCTGGTCGAAGTGGGCGGCGCCAAGCCGGCGACGCCGCGCGGCAAGAGCGATTTCATCCTCGGCGAAAGCCCGGCGATCAAGACGCTGTTGCAGCGAATCGAAATCGCCGCGCGCTCCAACGCCACCGTGCTGCTGCGCGGCGAGACCGGCACCGGCAAGGAGCTGTTCGCCCGCGCCATTCACGAGAACTCCCCTCGCGCGAAACAGGCTTTCGTCAAGGTCAATTGCGCCGCTTTGCCGGAAAGCGTCATCGAATCGGAATTGTTCGGCCACGAGAAGGGCTCGTTCACCGGCGCGGTCGGCCAGCGCATCGGCCGTTTCGAACTGGCCGATGGCGGCACCCTGTTCCTGGATGAAATCGGAGAAATTTCCTCCTCCTTCCAGGCCAAGCTGCTGCGCGTGCTGCAGGAGGGCGAATTCGAACGCGTCGGCGGCAGCAAGACGCTGAAAGTCGATGTGCGCATCGTCTGCGCCACCAATCGCAACCTGGAAGAAGCGGTGGCGCGCGGCGATTTCCGCGCCGATCTTTACTACCGCATCAATGTCGTGACGCTGCTGACCCCGCCCTTGCGCGAGCGGCCCGGCGACATCAAACTGCTGGCGACGCGCTTTCTCGAACAGTTCTCCAAGGAAAATTCGCTGGATCGGACGTTTTCGTCGCGCGCCTTGGAGCGGCTAGCGCAATGCGCCTTCCCCGGCAATGTCCGCGAGCTGGAAAATTGCGTGCGCCGCACCGCGACCCTGGCGGCTGGAGCCGAGGTCGTAGAGGCCGATCTGGCCTGCGCCCAAGGCTGCTGCCTCTCCGCGACGTTGTGGAAGGGCGCCAGCGCCCTGACCGGCATTCACAGCCAGCCGACGCCGCAACCGACCCTGCCGCCAATTGTCGCCCGACCGGTTACGCCTCAGCCCTCGCAGCCCGAAATCTTCACGCCGCCGGAGCCAGTCTTCGCCGAAGCTCCATTGGCCGCTCCCTGCGCGGACCATGCGGCGGAAGCGTTGGAGCGCGGCCTGCCGATGGACTGCCCGTCCCCCGATCATTGTCCTGTGGTCCATCCGGGCAAGAGTGAACGCGAAAGGTTGATCGAGGCGTTGGAAAAGACCGGCTGGGTCCAGGCCAAGGCGGCGCGCCTGCTCGGGCTCACGCCGCGCCAGATCGGCTATGCGCTGCGCAAACAGGAAATAGACATCAAGAAGTTCTGAGGAAAGCCCCGGACGCACCGGCCCTCCCACGGTGGCGCAAGCCTTGCTTGACTTTACAGTCAAGCGAGGCTTGCGATGTCTTTGTCCGATGACAATGAAACGGCCGAGGATTGGACCGGTCGTCCCTTTTCCTGTCAGGATTGCCCCCACCGGGAATTGCGCGAGGGCGGGCGCTGCGTCCTCGGGCGCATTTGCGTGCGCGACAAGCGTTCGCGGCGCATTGACCGGTTTTTCGCCAAAAACCCGGAACAGGCCGGCGGCTATGTCGACCATCTCTATTTCGAGGTCCGGGCGCTCGCGGCCAAATACGCCAATCCCTTCCAGATCGCCCGCTTGATGAAGGACCCGGAGGCCGAGGTGCGCGCCATGGCCGCCCTGCGCCTGCCGCTGGCCCGGGTGCGCGACATGAGCAAGGACAAGGATCGCGGCGTGCGTCACGCCTGCGCGTTGCGGCTCGAAGGCGCCGATCTCGTCGCCATGGCCGGCGACGAGGACCAGCAGGTGCGCATCGCCGTGGCGCGGCAACTCGATCCCACCTTGCTGCCGATGATGATCGGCGACAGCGCCGCCAATGTCCGCCGCGCCGTCGCCGCCCGGATCGGCGTCGACCGCCTCTATGCTCTGCTGCGCGACGAAGACGCCCTGGTGCGCCGCGCCGCGGCCGAGCGCGCCGCGCCGGAAACCCTGGCGATTCTGCTCGACGATCCCGACCTGCGGCTTCGCTTCATTGTCGCCGACCGCGCCCCCCATGAAGTCGCAATACGTCTGGTCGAGGACGAGGATGAAGAGGTGGCGCGCCGGGCGCGGGAGCGGCGCGACGGTCTGTCGTGAGCTTGAAAGCAACGCCCCGACACGACTGGCGGGCTCCAAACTTTTCGGTCGAACAAGCCTGTAGCAATAGCGACAGCCTGGTGGCCTTCAAGCCGACGCCCATCGCCAGTCGTGCTATTTTATTGCATTTTTTCAAATAGTTATAAAACGTCTCCGGACTGGTACGGAGCTTGCGAGATTGCCTCTGAAATAAGCGCAAGCAGGGTCCCGGATCGTCAAGCGGGGCTTTCAGCCGGAGGCGAAAAAAATGCATTTTGTCGTCTGCATCAAACAGGTTCCCGATTCGGCGCAAATTCGCGTCCATCCGGTGACCAATACGATCATGCGGCAGGGCGTGCCGACCATCATCAACCCTTATGACCTGTTCTCGCTGGAAGAGGCGCTGCGCTGGCGCGACAAGGTCGGCGGCGAGGTCACCGTGCTGACCATGGGCCCGCCCACGGCGGCCGATTCGTTGCGCAAAGCCCTCACCATCGGCGCCAACCGCGCCGTGCTGCTCACCGACCGTTTCTTCGCCGGCTCGGACACGCTGGCGACCACCTACGCTCTGGCCCAGGCGCTGCGCAAGATCGGCGAAACCTATGGCGCGCCCGACATTGTGTTTTGCGGCAAACAGACCATCGACGGCGACACGGCGCAAGTCGGCCCCGGCATAGCCAAACGCCTGAACCTCGAACAGATCACCTATGTCTCCGCGGTCAACGAGGTCGATGGCGAAAACCGCACCGTCACGCTGGAGCGCCGCTCCGAAGGCGGCGTGCAGGTGCTCAAATCCACCCTGCCGGCGATGATCACCATGCTGGAAGGCTCCAACGCGGTGCGGCGCGGCAAGATCGACGACGCGTTGCGCGCCGCCCGCGCCGAGATCGTCACCTGGAGCGCCAAGGACGCGGGAATCGAGGATCTGACGCTGTGCGGGCTGCGCGGCTCGCCGACCGTGGTGAAAAAGGTTTTTGCCCCGACGCCCCGCGCGGAAAAAGCGGCTCAGGTCGAGCTTGGCGCGACGCCGGCCGAGAGCGCCGAGGCGCTGATTACAGCGATTTTCACCAAAGCCCCCAAGATCGAAGACGATCTCGTCAAGCTGGCTTCCGGCTTCTGACGCGGCTGCAGGAACAATGAGGAGCTGAACATGGCCGATCCGAAAACCCCTCCGCAGCCTGCAGCCGGCGGCAGCCGCGCGACGATGAAGAAGGAACTGCCGGAGAAATTCCGCGACCACAAGCATGTCTGGGTGTTCATCGAGATGGAGCGCGGCGTCGTGCATCCCGTCTCCTTCGAACTGCTCGGCGAAGGTCGCAAGCTCGCCGACAAGCTCGGCGTCGAACTGGCCGGCGTGGTGCTTGGCGCCCCGGCCCCGACATGCTCCACGCCGCCAAGGAGGCCTTCGCCTATGGCGCCGACCTCTGCTACACCGTCGAAAATCCTGTTCTCGCCGATTATCGCAACGAGCCCTATTCCAAGGCGATGACCGCTGTCGTCGAGGCCCACAAGCCGGAAATCCTGCTGCTCGGCGCCACCACGCTCGGCCGCGATCTCGCCGGCTCCGTCGCCACCACGCTGCTCACCGGCCTGACCGCCGACTGCACCGAGTTGAATGTCGATGACGACAAGTCGCTCGCGGCGACGCGCCCAACCTTCGGCGGCTCGCTGCTCTGCACCATCTACACGCTGAACTATCGCCCGCAAATGGCCACCGCGCGTCCGCGCGCCATGGCCATGCCGGCCCGCCAGGAAGGCCGGGAGGGCCGCATCGTGCCCTTCGCCGTCGATCTGCGCGAAGAAGACATCATCACCAAGATTCTCTCCTTCCTCCCCGACCGCGATTCCAACAAGACCAACCTGGCCTTCGCCGATGTCGTGGTCGCCGGCGGCATGGGCCTGCAAAGCCCGGAGAATTTCCAGCTGGTCAAGAATCTGGCCTCGGTGCTTGGCGCCGAATATGGCTGCTCGCGCCCGCTGGTGCAGAAGGGCTGGATTCCCTCCGACCGCCAGATCGGCCAGACCGGCAAGACCATCCGGCCCAAGCTCTATATCGCCGCCGGCATTTCCGGCGCGATCCAGCATCGCGTCGGCGTCGAGGGCGCCGACATGATTGTCGCGATCAACACCGACAAGAACGCGCCGATCTTCGACTTCGCCCATCTCGGCATCGTCACCGACGCCATCCGCCTCCTCCCGGCGCTCACCGAAGCTTTTCGGGCGCGCCTTTCGCCCCATTCCAAGGACCGGCTCGCCGGCTGATCGCAGGAGTTCGATATGATCGAGGAAAAATTTGACGCGATCGTGATCGGCGCCGGCATGGCCGGCAACGCCGCCGCCTATACGATGGCCTCCAGAGGCCTGAAAGTGCTGCAACTCGAACGCGGCGAATATCCCGGATCGAAAAATGTCCAGGGCGGCATTCTCTATGCGGATATGGTCGAAAAAATCATGCCCGATTTCCGCCTGGAGGCTCCGCTGGAGCGCCGGCTGATCGAGCAGCGTTTCTGGTTCATGACCGACAACGCCCATACCGGCATGCACTATCGCAATGACGACTTCAACGAGGAGCGCCCCAACCGCTACACGATCATCCGCTCGCAATTCGACCGCTGGTTCGCCAAGGAGAGCCAGGCGAAAGGCGTGATCCTCCTCTGCGAGACCACGGCGGTCGAGCTGATCCAGGACGCTTACGGCAAGGTGGTGGGCGTGCGCACCGACCGCTCCGGCGGCCCCATCCACGCCGATGTCGTGGTGCTCGCCGAGGGCGTCAACGGCCTGCTCGGCACGCGCGCCGAATTGCGGGCGCCGCCCAAGGCCAGCCAGGTGGCGCTGGCGGTGAAGGAAATGCACTTCCTGCCCGCCGAAGTGATTGAGCAGCGCTTCAATCTCAAGGCCGACGAAGGCGCGGTGATCGAGGCCGCCGGCACTATTTCCCAGGGCATGGCCGGCATGGGCTTCATCTATACCAACAAGGAAAGCATTTCCGTCGGCATTGGCTGCATCGTCTCGGATTTCGCCGAAAGCCAGACCTCGCCGGCGCAATTGCTCGATATTTTCAAGAAACACCCATCGGTGGCGCCGCTGCTCGCCGGCTCCGAGGTCAAGGAATATGCCGCGCATCTGATCCCTGAAGGCGGCTTCAAGGCGATCCCCAAACTGTTCGGCGACGGCTATGTGATCTGCGGCGACGCGGCGCAGCTCAACAACGCCGTGCATCGCGAAGGCTCGAATCTGGCGATGACCTCGGGCCGCCTCGCCGGCGAGGCGATCTTCCAGATCAAGTCGCGCCGCGACAAATGCGACGCCGCCAATCTGTCGCTCTACAAGAAAATGCTCGACAACTCCTTCGTCATGAAGGATTTGAAGAAATACAAGGACATGCCGGATCTGCTGCACACTCAGGCGCAAAACCTGTTCCTGACCTATCCGCAGCTTGTCTCCAAGGCGATGGAGAATTTCGTCCGCGTCGACGGCACGCCGAAGATCGACAAGGAAAAGAAAACTTTCTCTAACTTCCGCAAGGCGCGCGGTTTCGGCCTGATCGGCGACGCCATCCGCCTCGCCCGCGCCTGGCGCTGATCGGTTCTGAGTTTGGCGCCAAGCGATGGCGCCAAACTTGCGTAGTTACAGGAAGCCGGCGCGACGGCGGGCGCAAACCCGACAAGCCGAAACGCCAATCACGGGCACATTGGTCGGAGGGTCTCACATGGGCATTGAGGCGCAGTTCCAAAAGGTCGAGGAAAAGCTCTACCAGAACCGCTATCTGGTCGATGCGGGGCAGCCGCATATCAAGATCGCGCCGCATGACAAGCCGTCGAAGGCGCTGCTGGCCATGACCCATCTGTGCCCGGCGGGCTGCTATTCCGAAGCCGAAACCGGCCAGGTGGAAATCGCCGCCGATGGCTGCCTGGAATGCGGCACCTGCCGCGTGCTGTGCGAGCCGAGCGGCGAGATCACGTGGAACTATCCGCGCGGCGGCTACGGCATACTCTTCAAATTCGGCTGAAGCCCGACAAAAACGTCAAAAAGCCCTGCATCGCAAAGTGACGCGGGGCTTTTTCTTTTCCGTTTCACGCCGCCGGCGCAAGCAGGTTGAGCACAGCCGCCGAGGCCACGGCGCCGGGCGCGGCGGCGAAACTCGCGGCCGGCGGCGCGGTCAGCGCGGCGGCTATGGCGTGGGAGGCGGCGGTCGCCGCCGTGACGCCAAGCGTGAATGTTTCCGAAGTCGTGGCGCCGCCAGTGTCCGTCGCCGTCACTTTGAGCGTGAGCGATGTCGCCGCCGAGGGCGCCGCGCCGGTGAATTTTTCCGTCGCCGCATTGAACGACAGCCAGCTCGGCAAGGCCGAACCGTTGCTTTGCGTGGCGCTATAGGTCAGCGCCTCGCCCTGCGGGTCGGTGAAGGTGTTGGACGCCAGGGCGATGCTCACCGCCTTGCCGGCGGAAACCGTCTGGTTGGCGGTCTGGTCGGTCACTTTTGGCGCGCTCGCCGCCGCCACATTGACGGCGACGGTTTCGCTGGCGGACAGGCCGCCCGTGTCGGTGGCGGTGACGACCACGCTGACCCCGCCGGCGCCGGCCGTCGCCGAGCCGCTGAACAGGCCGGTCGAGGCGTTGAAGCTTAGCCAGCTCGGCAGAGCCGAGCCATTGGCCTGCGTCGCCTTGTAGCTCAGCGTCTCGCCGAGCGGATCGCTGAAAGCGCTGGCGATGGAGAAGCTCGACGCCTTGCCGGCGACAAAGCTTTGCGTCGCCGTCTGCGAGGCGACAATTGGCGCCAGCGCGCCGCCGGCGGAATCGACGTCAATTTCGTCCCCATCCGACAGCAGTGTTGTCAGGCTGACTTCGAAAGTCGTGTCCCAATATTGGCCGGCTTCGGTCCCCCAGGGATTGCGGATTTCAAGCAGGCCCGTGGCGGCGTCATAGCCATAAATCGACATGGCGTGATCGGCGACCAGCGTGGTCTTGCCCGACGCGGTGGCGTTGGTGTTGGAGCACAGCACCACATCGTCATGGTCCTTGAGGTCGGCGATCAGATCGCTCAGCGCCGTGGCGCTGGCCAAGCCGCCGCTGGTCCAGGCCGTGACCGACAATCCCGCGTTGAAATCCTCGACGCCCCAGGAGCCCGAGGCGGCGTAGAACATCTGCAACGCCTTGGCGCCGGTCAGCGCCTCCAGCGCGTTGAGCGGCACGCCGCCATTGCCGATGGTGCCGTAAGAATTGCCGTAATTGACACTATTGCCGGTGTCGAGCCCGCCCGCCTGGAACTGCGCAAAGGCTTTTTCCGCCAGGCTGGCCCAAATATCGGCGCCGGAGTTGAACTCGGTCCCGCCATTGGCGAGAGCGCTGTTGACGGTGACATATTCAGCGACGCCATTGACGTAAAAGCGCACGCCATAGGTTCCATTGCCATTATTGGTGAACATCGACGTGATGTCCGCCGAATTCTGATTGGCGACTTCGGCGCAGCTCGACAGGAAATAGCAATCGCCGAGATAGCCCTGGTTGATGTCGCTCATGCTCGGTCCGCTCGTGGCGAACAAGGACTTGCTGACCAGGCTTTCGCTCACCGAGAATTTCTGGCCGTCCATGGTCACCGAACTGCTCGGCAGATCGGTTCCCAGCAGCCATTTTCCGGTGAGCTCGGAAATCTGCGTCGCGCTCGCGCCCACGGCGAGATTGCCCAGCGCCGTAGATGCCGCATTGCCGCCGGTCCAGGTCGCATTGGCGGCATTGCCATTGACCAGGGCGTTGAACGCATAGGTCAGATAGGCCGAGGTCGAGACGCCCGTGTTGAGATTGGCGGCGATGGTCTTGAGATCGGCGAATTCGGCCGAGGTCAGCTTGCCTGAGCCGACCGCGGCGACCAGATCGGTCATCAGCTTGGCGAGGCCCGCTTCGGTCACCGCGCCGCTGACGATCGCCGCCTTCATGTCCGAGGCGATGGCGGCTGTAGCAATATTGGCGATCCACGAAGGCAGGGCCGTCGTGGCCGAGGCGGCGGACGTCGTCGTCGAACTTGTCGATATCGAGGAAGTGGAAGCGCCGGCGGCGGAGGAAGCCGACAGCAGCGCGGCGCCCCATTCGGCGGCCAACGGGGCCGCGGGCGGCAGCGGCGGAAGCAGGGAATCGAAGGCATTGTCCTGATCGAACGGGGAATTATCAAAGACAAACTTGGACATGACGGCCTCGGCTTGACGGCGCGGTCCGGCCTTGCAAGGACCGGTTGCGCGAAACCTGCCAGCGAGTTTTTAAGAACACTGCCTAGTCCATCGCCAGAATTTTCGCGAATTTGTATAATATCTCTTAAGAATCGTGGCGGCGCAGGGAGGATCACGCGCATGACCGATGGGCTCGCTCAAGTTTTCGCCCGCCAGAAACGGGCTTTTCTGCACTGCGAGCCGCCGGATGTTCACGCGCGGCGTGACGATCTCAAGCGGCTTGGCGCGGCGCTCAAAGCCAGTTCCGAAAAATTCGCCGCCGCCATTTCCGCCGATTTTGGCCATCGCTCGCGTCATGAGACGCTCCTGGCCGATATTTTCCCCACGCTCGCCGCCGCCCGTCACGCCGCGCGCCATTTGCACGGCTGGATGCGGCCGAAAAACGTCTGGCCGGGCCTGGAGCTGGCGCCGAGCCGGGCCCGGATCATGGCTCAGCCACTCGGCGTGATCGGCGTCGTCAGCCCATGGAACTACCCGGTCAATCTGGCGCTGACGCCATTGGTCGCCGCTCTGGCCGCCGGCAATCGCGTGATGCTCAAGCCCTCCGAACTGACGCCGCGCACGTCGGAGCTTATCGCCGAGCTGCTCGCCGGCCTGTTTTCACAGGACAAAGTCGCCGTGGCCCTCGGCGGCGCCGAGACCGGCGAGGTCTTTTGCCGCCTCCCCTTCGACCACCTGTTGTTCACCGGCTCGACCCAGGTCGGTCGCCGGGTTCTCGCGGCGGCCGCCGAAAATCTCACCCCGGCGACGCTGGAGCTGGGCGGGAAATCGCCCTGCCTGATCGCGCCGGAAACCGAGCTGGCCAAAGCCGCCGCGCGCATCGCCACAGGCAAGCTGTTCAACGCCGGCCAGACCTGCATCGCCCCGGATTACGTCCTGCTGCCAAACGAGAAAAAACTGGAATTCGTTCAGAATTTTTCCGAAGCGGTAAAGAAACTCTATCCAACTTTGCTTGACAATACTGACTATACGTCAGTTATCAGCGATCGGCATTACGCACGTCTGGCGCGAATGATCGAAGAGGCCAGGCAAAGCGGCGCTGAAATCGTCACCATCGACCCGGCAGGCGAAAATCCGCCGCCAGAAAACAGGAAACTCCCCCCGACGCTGATCCTCGACCCGCCACACAACCTTGCGGTGATGCGTGAGGAGATTTTCGGCCCGGTGCTGCCGCTCATCGGCTATGACTCCTTCGACGCCGCCCTGGACTTTGTCGCGGCCCGGCCCCGACCGCTGGCGCTCTATCATTTTGGCGCGGAAGACGGCCATTTGCGAAAACTCCTGGCGCGGACCCATGCCGGCGGCGTCACCGTCAATGAATGCCTGCTGCATTTCGCTTCCGACAACCTGCCGTTCGGCGGCGTGGGCGACTCGGGCATGGGCGCCTATCACGGCGAGGCGGGATTTCGCGCTTTCTCTCATGCAAAACCAGTCTTGCTGCAAAGCCGGTTGAACAGCCGGACTCTGCTGCGTCCGCCCTATGGAAGGCTGGCCGAGGCCATGCTCAAATTCCTGATGCGGGGTTGAAGGACTGAGTTTAATTGACTAATTCAGTCGGGAATAGACGGCGGGCGCCTTATTTGCGCCACGCCAACGGGACAGACGTCGGACATGTGGATCGTCAGCATAGCGCTCAAGCGCCCCTATACCTTCATCGTCATGGCGCTGACGATCCTGCTGGCCACGCCCTACATGCTGCTGACCATGCCGACGGACATTCTGCCGGACATCAATATCCCCGTGATCAGCGTCATCTGGAACTACGGGGGACTGTCGGCTCAGGAAATGGGCAATCGCATCACCGGCCCCGCCGAACGCATCCTGACCACCACCGTCAACGACATCGAACATATCGAATCGCAAGCCTATAATGGCGTTTCCGTCATCAAGATTTTCTTCCAGCCCGGCGCCAATATCGGCACGGCCATAGCCCAGACACTGGCCAGCGAACAGGTCATGCTGCGCAGCCTGCCGGTCGGCACCCAGCCGCCGCTGATCATCACCTATTCGGCTTCGTCCATTCCGGTGACCCAATTGGCGCTGTCGAGCGCCAGCCTGCCTGAGCAGACGGTGTTCGACATGGCCTTCAACGCCCTGCGGCCGCAACTGGTCACCATTCCCGGCGTCGCCATTCCCTTCCCCTTCGGCGGCAAGCAGCGCATCGTCTCGGTCGATCTCGACAATACCGCTTTGCTCGCCAAGGGCCTGTCGCCGCTCGACGTGGTCAACGCCATCGGCGCGCAAAATCTCATCCTGCCCTCGGGCACGGCGAAAATGGGGCCGACCGAATTCACCGTGGGCCTCAATGGCTCGCCCGACACCATCGACGGGCTGAACGCCATGCCGGTGCGCACGCTCAATGGCGCGGTGACCTATCTGGGCGAGGTCGCCCATGTGCGCGACGGCTTTTCGCCGCAGACCAATGTGGTGCGTCTCGACGGCGCGCGCGGCGTGCTGATGTCGATCATCAAGACCGGCTCCGCCTCGACCCTGCGCATTGTCGAACAGCTCAAGGCCACCCTGCCCGTCGCCTCCAAGCTTCTGCCGCAGGACATCACCATTCGCGCCCTGTTCGACCAGTCGGTGTTCGTGCGCGCCGCCATTTCCGGGGTGCTGCGCGAAGCGCTGATCGCCGCCGGGCTCACCGCCGCGCTGATCCTGCTGTTCCTCGGCAATTGGCGCGCGACCGTGATCATCGCCGTCTCGATTCCGCTGTCGATCCTGTCCTCGCTGCTGATCCTCGACATGCTCGGTCAGACGATCAACATCATGACGCTCGGCGGCTTGGCTTTGGCGGTGGGCATTCTGGTCGACGACGCCACGGTGACCATCGAGAACATCGAGCGCCATCTGCATCTGGGCACGGATCTTTATACCTCGATCTATGAAGGCGCCGGCGAGATCGCCCTGCCGGCCCTGGTGTCGACCCTGTGCATCTGCATCGTGTTCACGCCCATGTTCTTCCTCACCGGCGTGTCCAAATTCCTGTTCGTGCCGCTGGCCGAGGCCGTGGTGTTCGCCATGCTCGCCTCCTATGTCCTGTCGCGCACGCTGGTGCCGACCATGGCGCTGCTGCTGTTGAAGGCGCCAGGCGAAGCGCATCATGCCGGCCAGAATCTCTTCGCCCGGTTCCAGCGGGGCTTCGAGGCCCTGTTCGAGAAATTGCGCGGCTTCTATATCGTGCTGCTCAGCGTGCTGCTGCCGCGCCGCCGCCTCGTGGGGGTGAGCTTCTTCCTGTTCTGGGCGGCTTCGCTCGGGCTGTTTTTCGCGCTCGGCCAGGACTTTTTCCCCTCGGTGGATTCGCCCAGCATCCGCCTGCATATGCGGGCGCCGACGGGCATGCGCATCGAAGAGACGGCGCGGCTCGCGGACCAGGTGGACGCCTTCATCCGCACGCGGATACCCACCGACGAGCTGGTGACCATTCTCGACAATATCGGCCTGCCCTATTCCGGCATCAATCTGTCCTACAGCAATGCCGGCACGATCGGCACGCTGGACGCGGAAATCATGATCGCGCTGAAGGAGGACCACCGGCCCTCGCGCCTCTATATCGCCGATTTGCGCGAGAAACTGCCGCAACAATTCCCTGGCGTGGAATTCTTCTTCCAGCCCGCCGACATCGTCACGCAGATCCTCAATTTCGGCCAGCCCGCGGCCGTGGACGTGCAGATCGTCGGCGCCGACATGCGCCAGAGTTTCGAGCGCGCCGCGCAAATCGCCCAGGAGGTCAGGAAAATCCCCGGCGCCGTGGACGTGCATATCCTGCAAAGGCTCGACCAGCCGAAGCTGCGGCTGGCTCTGGACCGCACCCGTCTGCAACAGGTTGGCTTGACCGCGAGCACGGCGGCCCAGGACGTGTTGATCTCGCTTTCGGGCAGCAGCCAGACCTCCCCGGCCTTCTGGCTCAGCCCGCAAAACGCCATTTCCTACAATGTCACCGCGCAGACGCCGCAATATCGCATGAACACCGTGGATGACCTGTTGGCGACGCCGGTCTCGGCGGGAACCGGCGCGGCGCCGCAACTGCTGGGCAATCTCGCCACCATCGCTCCGGACTCGGAGGCGGCGATCATGTCGCATTACAATCTGCGCCCGGCCATAGATCTCTATGTCAGCGTCGAGGGTCGCGATCTCGGCGCGGTCTCCGCGGAAGTCGAGAAAATCGTCAAC
The DNA here is from genome assembly GCA_963804045.1 of uncultured Alphaproteobacteria bacterium. Classification (GTDB taxonomy): domain Bacteria; phylum Pseudomonadota; class Alphaproteobacteria; order Rhizobiales; family Beijerinckiaceae; genus Rhodoblastus. The sequence continues at coordinate 34,947 of CAWDOR010000011.1, forward strand.
GCCGCCAGGGAAAAACTGCCACGCGGCTACACCGTTACGCTGCGCGGCCAGGCTCCGACAATGAAAAGCTCCTATCTGGGTCTTGGCCTCGGCGTCCTCGTCGCCATCGTGCTGGTCTATCTGCTGATCGTCGTCAATTTCCAGTCGCTGCTCGACCCATTGATCATCATCAGCGCCCTTCCAGCCGCGCTGGCCGGCATCGTCTGGATGCTATATCTCACGGGCACGCCCCTGTCGGTGCCAGCGCTCACCGGCGCGATCATGACCACCGGCGTCGCCACGGCGAACTCCATTCTGCTGGTGTCCTTCGCCCGCGAGCGCCTGCTGCATGGCGAACCGCCGTTGTCGGCGGCGCTCGAAGCCGGCGCCACCCGCATCCGCCCGGTGCTGATGACCGCCTTCGCCATGATCGTCGGCATGATCCCCATGGCGCTTGGCCTGGGCGAAGGCGCGGAACAGAACGCCCCTCTCGGCCGCGCCGTGATCGGCGGGCTGATTTTCGCCACTTTCTCCACGCTCCTTTTCGTGCCGCTGGTTTTCGCCGGCGCCCATTCCTTCCGCCGCAGGACTCATACGTCGTGACCAAGAAAGACCACCAGACGCTCGGCCTGAACAGCGATGACGGTCGGATGCATCTGCCCAGACGCGGCGCCATCTGGCGCACCGCCAAATTTTTCACGGTTATTTTCGCCGTGGTTCTGGCTCTGGGCGCGCTGCGCGTGATTTTCGTGCGCGGCGCGGCTCATGCGGAACTGGCCGAGCAATCGGCGCGGGGCCAGAAGATTTATGTGAAAACCGTCCATCCCACGCCGAGCAAGAGCGCGGGCGCGCTGACCCTGCCCGCCACCTTGAAGGGTCTCAACGAGACCGCCATCTACGCCCGCGTCAACGGCTATGTGCGCTCCTTCGCCGTCGACATCGGCTCCAAGGTGAAATCCGGGCAATTGCTGGCCGAACTCGACACGCCCGACCTCGACCAACAGGTCGCCCAGGCCGTGGCGCAGCTCGAGAACACCAAAGCCAATGTCGTGCTCGCCGCAGTCGCGCTGCAACGCTGGAAAAAGCTTTTTGCCGAAAACTCGGTGGCCAAGCAGGATCTCGACACCAAGCAGAACGCCTATGACACCTCCGTCGCCTTGCAAAACGCCGCGGACGCCTATCTCAAGCAGTTGCAGGAGACCACGGCGTTCAAGCATGTGCTGGCGCCTTTCGACGGCGTCATCACCCAGCGCAATGTCGATGTCGGCAATCTCATCAATTCCGGCAGTTCGGGCGCGGCTCTGTTCGCCATCGCCCGCCCTGACCCGCTGCGCGTCGATCTGGCCGCGCCCCAGGCCTATGCGATCGGCATCAAGCTCGGCGACCAGGCGACGGTGACCCAGGCCGAATTGCCGGGGAAGAAATTCACCGCCAAGGTGAGCCTGATTTCCGGCGCCATCGACGTCGCCACGCGCTCGCAGCAGATTCAGTTGATGCTGCCCAATCCCGAGGGCTTGCTGACGCCGGGCGCCTATGTCCAGGTGTCGCTGCCGCTGCCGCCGCGCGGCGCTTTCGCCCTGCCCTCCAATGTGCTGCTGTTCCGCGCCGAGGGCCCGAGCGTTGCTTTGGTCGACGCCGAGGGCAAGGCGCATCTGCATCCAGTCGCCATTGTCAACGATCTCGGCGCCACACTGGAAATCGCCAGCGGATTGACCCCGGACGACAAGGTGATCGTCAATCCGCCGGATTCTCTGGCCGAAGGCGACAAGGTGGAGATGTAAGCGCCGTCAATTGGCCGACGCCCGTGCTTCCGATCTATCGGAAGCACGGGACCGGAAAGATCGAATCACCCCGCTGCTTTCAGCGCCTGGTCGAGATCGGCCAGGATATCGTCGATATGTTCGAGGCCGATCGAGAGCCTGACATAGCCGGGGGAGACGCCGGTGGCCCTTTGCGCCTCCTCGGCGAGCTGCGAATGAGTTGTCGAGGCCGGATGAATGGCGAGGCTGCGGGCGTCGCCGATATTGGCGACGTGATAGAACAGTTTTAGGGCGTCGATGAATTTGCGCCCGGCCTCGGCGCCGCCCTTCAGTTCGAAGCCGAGCAAGCCGCCATAACCGCCCTTCAAATATTTGTCGGCCCGCGCGCGCGTCTCGCCCTTTTGCAATGAGGGGTGGATGACCGCCGTGACCTCGGAGCGTCCCGCGAGGAATGCGGCGACCTTTTCCGCATTGGCGCAATGGCGCTCCATGCGCAGCGGCAGCGTCTCCAGGCCTTGCAAGGTGATGAAGGCGTTGAAGGGCGATAGCGCCGAGCCGAGATCGCGCAGCAAAGTCGTGCGCGCCTTGATGATATAGGCGACCGGACCAATCGGCTTGACCGCCTCGACCCAGACCGCGCCGTGATAGGAGGGGTCGGGCGTGTTCAGCGCCGGCTGGCGGGCGGCGTGCTTCTCCCAGTCGAAATTGCCGCCGTCGATGATCGCGCCGCCGATCACGGCGCCATGGCCGCCGATGAATTTGGTGGTGGAATAGACGACAATGGCCGCGCCATGTTCGAGCGGACGGGTGAGAATCGGCGCGGCGGTGTTGTCGACGATCAGGGGAATGCCGAATTCGCGGCCGATGGCCGCGACTTCGGCGATGGGGAACACCGCCAGTTTCGGATTGGGCAGGGTTTCCGCGTAAAAGGCGCGGGTGCGCTCGTCTATGGCGCGACGAAAATTCTCGGGATCGGAGGGATCGACGAAACGCACCTCGATGCCCTGGTCTTTCAGCGTATTGGCGAAGAGATTCCAGGTGCCGCCATAGAGGTCGGTGGATGAGACGATATTGTCGCCGGCGCGGGCGATGTTCTGGATGGAAAAAGCCGAGGCCGCCTGTCCCGAGGCAACGCAGAGCGCCGCGGCGCCGCCTTCGAGCGCGGCGAGTCGCTGCTCGAGAATGTCGGTCGTCGGATTGCCGAGCCGCGTATAAATATTGCCCAGCTCCTTCAGCGCGAACAGATTCGCGGCATGTTCGGTGTCGCGGAACTGGTAGCTGGTGGTCAGATAGATCGGCGGCGCCACCGAACCGGTCGCGGGATCGCTGCGCCAGCCGGCGTGAAGGACCAGGGTTTCGGGATTCTTGCTGTTGACGGCCATTTGTTTCCCCTAGGTTTGGTCAATGTCGAGCGCTTATCGACGGCCAGCATCATTTAGTATATTATTTTTATAGTTTTTCTACATATTTTCTCGCGTCACGCTTTGACGCATTCTCCATAAAAGCCGTGTGGAGCCCAATATGCAACGCATCACCGTCACGCTCGACGACGAACTGGTCGAAGCCATCGACGCCTTCCAGCAGGCTGGAAATTATCAAAACCGCTCCGAAGCCCTGCGCGACCTCGCCCGCGCCGGCCTGGCCCAGGCGCGGGAAGAGCAACAGCAAGGCGCCTGCGTGGCGGCGCTGGTCTATGTCTATGACCACGAGACCCGGGCGCTGGCGGCGCGGCTGGCCAGCGCCCAGCACCACCATCACGATCTCTCGGTGGCGACGCTGCATGTCCATCTCGACCACGACTCTTGCCTGGAAGTCGCGGTCTTGCGCGGCAGCCAAGCTGATGTGCGCCATTTCGCCGGCCATGTCATCGCCGAACGCGGCGTCCGCCACGGCAAATTGGTGACCATTCCCGCGCAGGTCGCCCAGGAAGGCCATGCTCACGGGCATGACCATGTCCACGGGCACATCCACAGCCACGACTGATCTCATTGCCATGGGCATAAAAAAACGCGGGCGAAAAAGTAAATTTTCGCCCGCGTCGATCTTGCGACAGGAATTGCCTCGCCTCAGGGAGCCGGCACTTCCGCGATCGTCTTGAGAATTTGCGACGCGATCTGGTAGGGGCAACCCTGCGAGTTCGGGCGGCGGTCTTCCAGATAGCCGCGCCAGTCATTTTTCACAAAACTATGCGGCACGCGGATCGAGGCGCCACGGTCGGCGACGCCCCAACTGAACGAGTTGATGGCGGCCGTTTCATGTTTGCCGGTCAGGCGCAGATGGTTGTCCGGGCCGTAAACGGCGATATGCTCGTGGACGTTCTTCTCGAAAGCCGCCATGAGCGCCAGGAAGTAATCCTTGCCGCCCTTCTCGCGCAGATAGGTGGTGGAGAAATTGGCGTGCATGCCCGAGCCGTTCCAGTCGGTGTCGCCGAGCGGCTTGCAGTGATATTCGACGTCGATGCCGTATTTCTCGGCGAGACGCTGAAGAATGTAGCGGGCGACCCACATTTCGTCAGCGGCCTTTTTGGAGCCCTTGCCGAACACCTGGAATTCCCACTGGCCCTTGGCCACTTCGGCGTTGATGCCTTCGTGGTTGATGCCGGCGTCGAGGCAGATGTCGAGATGTTCTTCGACGATCTGGCGAGCGATGTCGCCGACGTTCTTGTAGCCGACGCCCGTGTAATAGGGGCCCTGCGGCGCCGGGAAGCCATGTTCCGGGAAGCCGAGCGGGCGGCCGTCCTGATAGAAGAAATATTCCTGTTCGAAGCCGAACCAGGCGCCTTCATCGTCGAGAATGGTCGCGCGCGCGTTGGACTCATGCGGCGTGCCATCGGCGTTCAGCACTTCGCACAGCACCAGCGCGCCATTGAGGCGGGTGCTGTCGGGATACACCGAGACCGGCTTCAGGACGCAGTCGGAGCTGCCGCCGGGGGCCTGCTTGGTCGAGGAGCCGTCGAAGCCCCACAGCGGCAATTCGTCCAGCGTCGGGAACCGTTCGAATTCCTTGATCTGCGTCTTGCCGCGCAGGTTCGGAACAGGCTTGTAACCATCCAGCCAAATATATTCGAGTTTGTATTTGGTCATTTTTCCCACGCGTCCTTTTTCGTGAACTGCGGCGTCGAACTGCGCCTGGATCAAACGACGAACAACCCGCTCGGACACCCGGTGCGGGCGACCGACAGGCTTGCGTTCCGATGAACCCACCGCGTGGGAGCATGATTTCAGGCCAGTTTTTCAATTATACAATTGTTTGATTCAATTCATTTTTTTATTTGAATGCGGTCAAGTTTTAGGCAGCCGCGCCCGGGCTATGTCACAAATTGAGCAATATGCACAATAAATAAGCAAAGCCGCCGGCGCTCCGCTAGCGCCGGCGGCTCATAAAAGCGAAAATTTCAAAGCGCGACTTCGAAGCTCGCCTCGGTCTTCTGCTTGATTTCCTCGACCGTGACGCCCTCGGCCAATTCAATCAGCTTGACGCCGCCATTGCCGTGCTTGTCGATCGAGAACACGCCGAGATCGGTGATCAAGAGATCGACCACTTTCGCGCCGGTCAGCGGCAGGTTGCAGGCGTGCAGGAATTTCGGCCCGTCCTTGGCGACATGCTCCATCACCACAACGACCTTTTTCACCCCGGCGACCAGATCCATGGCGCCGCCCATGCCCTTCACCATCTTGCCAGGGATCATCCAGTTCGCCAGATCGCCATTCTCGGCCACCTGCATGGCGCCGAGGATCGACAGGTCGATATGGCCGCCGCGGATCATGGCGAAAGAGTTGGCGGAAGAGAAATAGCTGGTCGTCGGCAATTCCGTGATGGTCTGCTTGCCGGCGTTGATCAGATCGGCGTCCTCCTCGCCCTCATAGGGGAAGGGGCCCATGCCGAGCATGCCGTTCTCGCTCTGCAATTGCACGCTCATCCCAGTTGGGATGAAATTCGACACCAGCGTGGGAATGCCAATGCCGAGATTGACGTAGAAGCCGTCCTGCAGCTCTTTCGCGGCGCGCGCCGCCATTTGTTCGCGGGTCCAGGCCATATCAGACTTCTCCTCCAGCGGCGGCGGCGGGGCTGGTGCGCTTGCGCGTGGTGCGCTGCTCGATGTGCTTGGTCGGATTGGCGACCTGCACGATGCGCTGCACGTAAATGCCGGGCGTATGGATTTCGTCGGGATCCAGTTCGCCCGCCTGGAACAGATGTTCGACCTCGACAATGGTGATCTT
>CAWDOR010000012.1:0-46385 GCA_963804045.1 uncultured Alphaproteobacteria bacterium
ACGTCAGCTCGAACAAAGGCGTCAGATCGGCGGGAATGAAACGGCTGCGCGCGGCATAGACGTGACGATCGCCCTGGCGTGCTGCCCATGGGTGAAGAACCGCTGCGGCGTCACCAGATGCAACTCATCCTTGGCCCGGGTCATCGCGACATAGAGCAGGCGGCGCTCCTCCTCGATCCCGGCCGCGGCGCCGGTCGCCAGATCGGACGGGATGCAGCCGTCGACGACATTGAGCACGAAACACCGATTTCCATTCCTGCCCCTTGGCGGAATGGATGGTGGAGAGAATCAGATAATCCTCGTCGTGCGATGGAACGCCCGCCTCCCCGCTGGTCGCGTCGGGCGGGTCGAGGGTTAGTTCAGTCAGGAATTTTTCGCGCGACGGATAGGTTGCTGCGATCTGCTCCAGTTGCACCAGATCGAGCTGGCGCGTCGCGGCGTCCTCGTGCAGGCGCTCCAGATGCGGCTGATACCAGAGCCGCGCCGCCGCCAGTTCCGCCGGCCAGTCATTTTCGCCGGCGCGCAAGCCTTGCAGCATCGCGACAAAATCGCCGCCAACAGTCGCCGGCCCGCGGTGGCGTGGGCAGGGCGCAGAGCGCCGCCACAGGATCGGCCGCCGCAGCCATGACGTCGAGCGTTTGCCGGGCCTGCGACGGGCCGAGGCCCGGCAATAATTGCAACAGGCGAAAGCCCGCGACGCGGTCGCGCGGATTTTGCGCGAAACGCAGCAAGCGCCAGCAGGTCCTTGACGTGGGCGCTGTCGAGGAATTTCAGGCCGCCAAATTTGATGAAGGGGATGTTGCGCCGCGTCAGTTCGACTTCCAGCGGACCGCTATGGTGCGAGGTGCGAAACAACACCGCCTGTTGCTTGAGCTGCTGGCCGGCTTCGCGGGCCTCCAAAACCTTTTCGACAATGTAATTGGCCTGGTCGGTCTCGTCACGCACTGCGATGAGACGCGGCCTCTCGGCGGATTGCCGTTCGGTCCAGAGGTTCTTGGTGAAGCGCTCGGTCGCCAGCGAGATCACGGCATTGGCCGCCGCAAGGATCGGCTGGGTCGAACGGTAATTGCGCTCCAGTGTGACAACTTCCGCCGGCGGCGAAAACTGTTTCGGGAAATGGAGGATGTTGCGCACGTCGGCCGCGCGAAAGGCGTAAATCGATTGGGCGTCGTCGCCGACCACCGTCAGGCCGCGGCCGAACGGCTTCAGTCCCATCAGGATGGAAGCCTGAAGCCGGTTGGTGTCCTGGTACTCGTCAACAAGGATGTGATCGAAACGCTCGGCCATCCGCCGGGCCAGATCGGGTTCCGCGACCATTTGCGCCCAATAGAGCAGCAAATCGTGGTAATCGAGCGCGTATGCGCCTGCTTGGCCTCCACATAGGCGGCGAAGAGTTTGCGCAATTCCTCGCTCCAGCCGATGCACCATGAGAAATTCTTGCCCAGAACTTCGTCGAGAGTGGCTCCCGAATTGACGGCGCGCGAATAGATCGCGAGGCAGGTTCCCTTGGCCGGGAACCGTTTGTCCGTACTGGAGAGCCCGGCGTCGTGCCGAACCAGATTCATCAGGTCGGCGCTGTCCTCGCGATCGTGGATGGTGAAATCGGGATCGAGGCCGACAACTTCGGCGTTTTCGCGCAAAAGTCGGGCGCCAATACCGTGGAAAGTCCCAGCCCACGCGAGGGCGTCGGTCAAGACGCCGGCTTTTTCGCCCAGCGTCTCGCCGCAGATGAGCTTGACCCGCGACGTCAGTTCCGACGCTGCGCGGCGGGTAAACGTCATCGGCAGGAATTCGGTGCGGATCGGCGCCGTTGAGGATCAGATGCGCGACGCGATGGGCCACGGTATTTGTTTTGCCTGAGCCGGCGCCGGCGATGATCAGAAGCGGCGCGCCGATTGTTTGTCCAGCGCCGACCCCGTGTTCGACGGCCCGGCGCTGATCGCTATTGAGTTTTTCAAGGTGCGCGGCGCTCATGATAATTCTCCGATTCGAATGTCGAATTCTTTTTGAAGGTCAGTGATTTCGGGTGTAGGCGGGAATTGAAAAAGCGCGCGTCATTGCCGGACGGCGTCCCGCTCCCTCGCGCGCACGACCGCCTCCACGAAGCGCCGCAGGCGGCGGACCGATCCGCCCCTCCAACGCGCGGCGACAAGATCGCGCTCCCAGCCGAGCAGAGGGGTCGTCCAGCGGGGGTCGAGACCGCGCTCCAAGGCGATGTCAACGAGAAGGGAAGGCAGGAGTTTGTCGAGGTCGTCGGACCTCGGCTCGGGAAACTCCACCACGCGGAAACGATCGTGCAGGGCGGGCGGCAGGGGAGTGGTGGAATTGGCGGTCGCGACAAAAGACACATGGGACAGGTCGACATCGACCTGAAGGCCCGGATCGGGGTATCGCCGCGACGTCTCGGGCTCAATCATTCCCAGCAGCACATCCCAAAATCGCCCGTAGTCGGACCTCGTTCCGGCCTTTTCGATCTCGTCAACGAGGATGAAAGGATTGGCCATTTTGGAGCGCGAGATGGCGAGAAATGGGTGAGCCGGCTCGGCGGAATTCCATCTTTTCGCAGTGCCTGCGAAGACCGCGCCGTCGCATTGCGCGGCGTCGGTGCGCCAGACGCCGACGCCGAGCAATTCGGCGAGGCGCCGTGCGAAACGCGACTTGCCTCCGCCGGGCTTTCCCACCAGCAACAAGGGTTGCAACCAAACCCAGACGCGCCCGACGAGGTCGGCCAGCACAAAATCTATGACCGCCTCCGCGTAGGGGAATTCGAACGCCAATTGCCGGCGCACTTCGCGTAAATCCGGCGTCAGCGCGAGAGGAACATCCACGCCGATGACATGCTCGTGCCCGCGAATAAGATCACGCAGTTTGGTGTTCTTGCGCTCGGCCGCGCTCATCGCGCAAATTCGGACGCAACCTTCAGCGACCGCACGATCGTCTACTTCGTCCCCGGCGCCCGAGGCCGATTTTTTCTCATCCTCCTTCCGTTGCTCCTCTTTTTTCTCCAGCTCGGCGTCGAGCCGAGCCCTTTCCGTCGCCTCGGCATAGCTCGCGATCGCACGGGTGCGCCCGTCGCCCTGGCGCACCGCCGCTTCCCACGCATAATGAAACTTCCATTCGGAATAGGACCCCGCCGCAAGCGTCGCCCAGCCGATGGCGATTTTTGCCGCCTTCGCGCGTGTCGCTCTGCTCACGCCCGAGGACAAATTTTGCTCGATCATCGCGAAGGCCTGCGCGAGGCGCCGGAAATCCGCGCGGTGGGCGTCATCCTGGGGTAGCGACAGCAAACGAACGACGTCGGCATACGACCTGAGGTCGGCCCGGTCCGCGATGACAGCCATTTGGTCGAGCAGCGCGCAAAGCGTGGCGCCATCGACCCGGTCATCGCTGGCCCAGGCTTGCGCGGGATCGAAGAGCGCGGGAGCCGCCGCCGCGATTTCGGCAAGAAGGCGGTATCGCAGCAAAGGGCGATTGGCGTCGGCGGCCAAGGCGTAGCGCGGCAGCCGCGGCAAAGTGGCATATGCCTCTTCCGCGTCGGCGCTGTCCGCTGCGGCGCCGTCCACGGCGCTTTCGAACTTTTCTTCGGACAATGTTTCGGACTTATTTCTGGCCATGGGTGAACACCCTTTCAGGCGCGCCACACGAACGGGGCGGAGATGCGGATCTCGCGGGACGATGGCGAGCAAATGAGATTTGTGAGCGCAAGGCGCCGTTGGACGTACCTGCATTTTCATGCGTCACGCAGGGCCGACGCACAGCTGTTCCTCAGTGGCGAACGACTTCGCCTTCGTCGACGAGCGACGCGGCCGACCCGAGGCGATAAAATCTTGATAGGCTCCTCGCCCAATTTTTCTCGGTGTTGAGCAACCAGAGCGGCGAGGTGTTGATCGGTCGAGAACCGAAGATCGGATGGCCTTCGACGACGCCTTCAAGACGAACGCCATCGGGCGCCGATACGAGCGTCCAATCGTGCAAAAGGGGCGCGCGGGCGAGCGTCTGGTCATTGGGCGCATTGCCCGCCTGCACGGCGTCGAGATCGTCGGCGAGCGCACGCAGCAAGGGAGGCAGCGCCCCTGACATGACAGGCTGCGCGATGTAACGGATCAACCGAGCGAGGCGCAAATGGAAGTGCCGGTCGAATTCGATCCGGGCGATAGGCATGTCGAAAGGCATGAAATCTCCTTTGCGGCCGGGATGAGTGGACCGCGTCCTGGAAGAATTATTTGGAAGATCCTAGGCCTCCCGGCTTGCGCCGGGAGGCGGAGAGAGATCAGGGCAGCGCGGGATCCGAGCTGGCAGTGATCTTCTGCTGGTTGCCCTGGCGCTTTCGCGTCCTGGCCTTGCGCGGCCCGTAGCGGCGGGCACCGTCATTCGACCAAACGAGCGGATGCAGTCCGCGCCGGCCGCGCATATGATCGACGACGAGCTGCGCCTTTGGATCTCCGCAGATCCCTTCGATCAACAGGGCGCTCGCAAGCAAATCATCCGCGAGGTTTGCGGGCGGGATGACACCGCAGCGGTCGCCGTCAAGCGCGGAGCCGACGAGCGCAGCCGGCTCGTCGCGATCGAGAATATGCGCGAGTTCGCGCGCGGCCGGCCGCACCATGGCCACGAGATTCGCCAAGGTGGCGGCGGCGCCCCATGTGCCTAACCGCTCGGTGATGACATCAGCGGAGGGGTCGCGCCAGCAAGCACGCTGGCCTTCAACCGAAAGCGGATCGCAAAACTCTTCAGCGCCGAAGGAGGGGGAGGATTGCTCGAAGCGGATCACGGGCGCCTCCAGTTCTGACGCTCGCCTTCGAGGAGAAGGCGCAGCGCCTCGAAGCTTACGGCGCCCGACGAGGCGTCGAAAACCTCATTGCAATCCAGCTCGGCGGAGATGTTGAGGCTTTCGGCGATAAAGCCGATCAACCTCGGGATTAGGGCTTCGCGATAGGCGTTCAGGGCGGTCTGGACGACATTGCACACCGGCGCTTTGAGCGTCGCGTCAATGTTTTTGCTGGTCGTGACGTCGAGCCCATAAAAATTGCGCGGCCTCGCGAACCAGCGCAGCATGACGAGACGGACCTTGACCTTGCCCTTGCCGTCTCCCACGAGCCGCCGGAAAGCAACGGCGGCTTCCTTGATCGCTTTAACGCCGTTTTCCTTGTCGTTCAGCGCGCGTTTCACGTCGACGATGATCAATTCGCCGCTATCATGATTCCAAGCGACATGGTCGAATTCGAAGGATCCGACCGGCTTTCCTGCCCGCGGTGGCCGCAGGTCCGACAGGGCTGCGCGGGGTTCGCTGTCGACGAGGCTGCGGTCGGCATCGGTGACGCGAACGCGCCGGTTTGTGAGAACGTCAAAGCCAGGCAGCGCCGCTAGGGCGAGGCCGCTGACGGTCTGAAGCAGCAAGCCTTCGATCCGCTCAACATTTTGCAAGAGGCGCATGATCTTTTCGATCTCGGGCGGGAAGCGTCCGGTCTCGACCTGCTCGGCGAGGCAGGTGGCGCCGGGCTTGGCCTGCAATGCGAAGAGTTCTTCGCAGGCTTTCCGGCCTTCTGCGGTTGCCTGACGCGAGAGGTCGGCGTCGGCCAGCGGCGACGGAGGTATGGGTTTCATGATTTGGTCCTTCAACGGGATCGCGGACGCGCTCTCACTCGCGCTGTTTCAAGGCGCTGCATTCGCGAGACGGCCGCGGGATGGATCGAGGTGAGCCGGACGAACCTCAGGCTTTTCGCCGGAGGCGGGACGTCGGGAGGCTAGACGCTGTCCGTGGCGGACTGCGCGCGCGACCTGATCGGAATGTTGAAGGAAGGGGATTTCGCGCCGGGCGGCGCGCACGTATAAGCGTAGTTAACCATTGTTCACTCCTGTTTGCGCAGGATGGGTCGTGGCCAGGTCGTTGCGGAGAATTTGCCGTTCTCCGCAGCGGCCGCCTCTGCGACGCTCCTCCGTTCGAAGGAAAAGGTCGGGTCAGCGCCAGACGCCGCCACGGGATGCGCCTGACCCTCTCAAAATCACCGGTTTTCCCGGGATTTCAAGGTCCCTAACGATCGCATAGCGATCGAATGGTTAATTTTGCGCGCGATGCCGCTCGGGGCAGCGGTTGGCCTGTGTCGGGTCGCAACGCCTCGATTTCTAAACAGAGGCGGAACTGGTAGCATTCGGTCGTCCAAATCGAGTCGCGATCGCCGCTGAGAACACAGAATTCAAAAATGAAACTTAATTTCAGTCCATTACATATTATTCCCCGGTCATCTTTTTCCGTCGCAATCCATGATGCCAACGACGCTTGCCAGCCAATCGTCGCCACCTGCGGCGCAGGTAAAGCTTTTCTTCAGGGGAGCAAATGAATGCCTCAAACCTTTCGCGCGCTTGTGTCGTGGTTGGGCCGGGCGCCCAGCCACGCGTGATTTTGCTCGGGCGATTGACGCCGTAGGGGCCGGGCGCGTCGCGCCTGCACGCCATAAGCTGTCGCCAGCTCGGCCGCGATCTTTTCGCCCTTCAAGGTCTCCAGCGCGACGCCCGCCTTGAACGCGGCGTCATGATTCCTGCGCTTCGACATGTCTGATCTCCTCGTTCTTGGAGACCAGCAGACATCAGATCGCAGCTTGCGTCAGCGTCCGATTTTCGGCGAGTAGTTCTCTTTACGCACGCCATAGACCGCGAAGTTCTCGGCGAACACCCGCCGGAAACATTTTTGAAAGTTACTTGACGGCGGTCAAAGAGTGAATGGCGAGGAAGCCTTAACCCACATGCAACCGACTGGAAAAGCGCATTGGTCGGCCAAAGGCGGGAAAGACGATGTCCACTCCAGCGATCCAGCGCGGCGACGACAGCCGCGCGCTTTGGTTTTCCACCATCGCCTTCACCGTTTGTTTCGCGGTGTGGATGATCTTCGCCATCATCGGCATTCAGATCAGAAAAAATCTGGGCCTGAACGAAACGGAATTCGGGCTGCTTGTCGGCACGCCGGTTCTCACCGGCTCGCTGTCGCGCCTCGCGCTCGGCGTCTGGACCGATCAATATGGCGGGCGCCGCGTTTTCACCGTCGTGATGTTGGCGGCCGCGCTGGCCACTTTTCTGCTGACCTACGCCCAGACCTATCCGCAGTTCCTGCTGGCGGCGCTTGGCGTGGGCATTGCTGGCGGCTCGTTCGCCGTCGGCGTCGCCTATGTTTCGCGCTGGTACGATGCGGGACAGCAAGGGCTGGCGCTCGGTATTTTCGGCGCCGGCAATGTCGGCGCGGCGGTCACCAAATTTTGCGCGCCTTTCGTCATGGTGGCGCTCGGCTGGAAAGGCGTCGCCGATATCTGGGCGGCCGGCCTCGCGATCATGGCCATCGTTTTCTGGTTCTCGACCAAGGAAGACCCGGTGGTCGCCGAGCGTCGCAGGAGCGGCGCCAAGGCGCCGAGCGCATGGCTGGAGCTGGAGCCGCTCAAAAATCTCCAGGTCTGGCGCTTTTCGCTCTATTATTTCTTCGTCTTCGGCGGCTTCGTCGCGCTGTCGCTGTGGCTGCCGCAATATTTGATCAAGGTCTATGGGGTCGATATCGAAACCGCCGGCATGACCGCGGCGATGTTCTCGCTGCCCGCCAGCCTGTTCCGCGCCTATGGCGGCCATTTGTCGGACCGCTATGGCGCGCGCACGGTGATGTACTGGACCCTGCTTGTCGGCCTCGCCGCATCCTTTGTCCTGTCCTATCCGTCTACAGATTATGTCGTCCACACCGCGCAGGGGGACAAGAGCTTCCATCTCGCTATGGGCTATGCCGGCTTCGTCGTCACCATCTTCGTGCTCGGCTTCTTCATGGCTCTCGGCAAGGCGGCCGTCTACAAGCACATTCCGGTCTACTACCCCCATAATGTCGGCGCGGTCGGCGGCATGGTGGGCATGATCGGCGGTCTCGGCGGCTTCGTCCTTCCCATCGCCTTCGGCGTCCTGTTCGATCTCACGGGACTGTGGACCAGCTGTTTCATGCTGCTGTTCGTTCTCGTCGCGACTGCTCTGGCCTGGATGCATTTTTCGATCCGCCAGATGGAAAAGGAGGCGGTCGGCGTGGAGCTGAAAACGCTGCCCGCCTTCCCCGAAATGCAGACGGTCCATACGCCGGAACATATCGGCGCGCTGTCGGGCGCGCTGCTGAGCGACTGGCGTCCGGAAGACAAGAGCTTTTGGGAAAAGACCGGACGCGCCGTCGCGCGGAAAAACCTGTGGCTCTCGATCCCGGCGCTGCTCCTGTCCTTCGCCGTCTGGCAGGTCTGGTCGGTCGTGGTCGCCAAGCTGCCCCTGGTCGGGTTCAAATTCACCACCGACCAGCTGTTCTGGCTCGCCGCGCTTCCCGGGCTTTCCGGCGCGACCTTGCGCATTTTCTACAGCTTCATGGTTCCGATCTTCGGCGGGCGTCTGTGGACGACGCTCACCACCTGGTCGCTGATCATCCCGGCGATCGGCATCGGCTATGCGGTGCAGAGCCCCGACACGCCCTATGCCGTGCTGCTCATCCTAGCGCTGCTGTGCGGCTTCGGCGGCGGCAATTTCGCCTCCTCCATGGCCAATATTTCCTTCTTCTTCCCGAAGGCGGAAAAGGGCAACGCCCTGGCGCTCAACGCCGGCCTCGGCAATCTCGGCGTCAGCGTCGTCCAGTTCGTCGCGCCGCTGATCATCGCCTATGGCGTGTTCGGCTCGCTCGGCGGCGGGCCGCAAACAGTGGGCGCGGCGGACAAGGCCACGCAGATCTGGCTCCAGAACGCCGCCTTCATCTTCGTGCCCTTCATCGCCCTGTCTGCCTTCGCCGCCTGGTTCGGCATGAACGACATCGCCTCGGCCAAGGCGTCCTTCGCCGAACAATCGGTGATCTTCACCCGTCGGCACAACTGGATCATGTGCGTGCTCTATACGGGCACCTTCGGCTCTTTTATCGGCTATTCCGCCGGCTTCCCGCTGCTCGGCAAGATCCTGTTCCCGCAAGTCAATGTGCTGGCCTTCGCCTTTCTCGGCCCGCTGGTCGGCGCCTTGGCGCGCTCGGGCACCGGCTGGATCGCCGACCGCTGGGGCGGCGGCCGCGTCACGCTCGCCGTGTTCGTCGGCATGATGCTCGGCGTCGCAGGCGTGCTGTTCTTCATCGCGGCCAAGGACCAGCCCGGCGCCTTCTGGGGCTTCTTTGGCTGCTTCCTGTTCCTGTTCGCCATGACCGGCGTCGGCAACGCCTCGACCTTCCAGATGATCCCCGCCATCATGCGCAAGGAAATCGCGCGGCTGGAGCCGCAGATGGACGCCGCGCAGCGCACCCGCCAGGCGGAAAAGGAATCGGCGGCGATCACCGGCTTCACCTCGGCGATCGCCGCCTATGGCGCCTTCTTCATCCCGAAGTCCTACGGCACGGCGATCGCGCTGACGGGCGGCGTTTCGGCCGCGCTATGGGGCTTCCTGGTCTTCTACGCGGTCTGCGCGGCGATCACTTGGGCAGTCTACACCCGCAAGGGCGGCCTGCTCCATGACGTCGAGCGCGCCTCGACCGTCGCGGCGACGCCTGCCGAATAATTGACAAGGGAGCCTGAGGCATGAGCCATTTTCTCGACCGTCTGACCTTTTTCCAAAGGGCGGCGCAGCCTTTCTCCGACGGCCACGGCGTCACAACCAACGAGGACCGTCGGTGGGAGGACGGCTATCGCAAGCGCTGGCAGCATGACAAGATCGTGCGCTCGACGCACGGCGCCAATTGCACCGGCTCCTGCTCCTGGAAAATCTATGTCAAGGGCGGCATTGTCACCTGGGAGACGCAGCAAACCGACTATCCGCGTACGCGGCCGGACCTTCCCAATCACGAGCCGCGCGGCTGTCCACGTGGCGCCAGCTACAGCTGGTATCTCTATTCGGCCAACCGCACGAAATACCCGCTGGTGCGCTCGGCGCTGGTGAAGCTTTACCGCGAGGCGCGGAAAACGCTGGCGCCGGTGGCGGCCTGGGCCTCGATCGTCCAGGATCCGGTCAAGCGCGAGTCCTACACGACCAAGCGCGGCCATGGCGGCTTCGTTCGCGCCAAATGGGACGAGGTCAACGAGATCATCGCCGCCGCCAACGCCTATACGGTGAAGAACCACGGCCCCGACCGCGTCATCGGCTTTTCGCCGATTCCGGCGATGTCGATGGTTTCCTATGCCTCCGGCGCGCGCTATCTGTCGCTGCTCGGCGGCGTCTGCCTGTCCTTCTATGACTGGTATTGCGATCTTCCGCCATCCTCGCCCCAGACCTGGGGCGAGCAGACCGACGTGCCGGAATCGGCCGATTGGTACAATGCCGGCTTCCTGATCCTGTGGGGCTCCAACGTGCCGCAAACGCGCACGCCGGACGCGCATTTCTACACCGAGGCGCGCTATCGCGGCGCCAAGAGCGCGGTGATCTGCCCGGATTATTCGGAAGCGTCGAAATTCGGCGACATCTGGCTGTCGGTGAAACAGGGCACGGATTCGGCGCTCGCCATGGCCATGGGCCACGTCATCCTGAAACAATTCCATGTCGATCGGCAGGTCGATTATTTCACCGATTACGTCAAGCGCTACACCGACATGCCGATGCTGGTGAAGCTGGTCCGCCAGGACGGCAAGCTGGTTCCCGACCGCTTCGTCCGCGCCAGCGACCTCGATGGCGCGCTGGGCGAGAACAACAATCCGGAATGGAAGACCCTGGCCTTCGACGCGGCCAGCGGCGAACTGGTGGCACCGCGCGGTTCCGTCGGTTTCCGCTGGGGCGAAAAGGGCAAGTGGAACCTCGAAGCGAAAAAGTCCGACGGCGCCGCGGCGGACCTGCTGCTGTCGCTCAAGGACCGGCAGCATGAGCTGGTCGATGTCGCCTTCCCCTATTTCGGCAATATCGAACACGATCATTTCACTCATACCGACCACGCCAGCATCCTGGATCGCCGCATTCCCGCGACCAGGCTGCAAACCACGGACGGCGAGATTCTCGTCGCGTCGGTCTATGATCTGTTCCTGGCCAATTACGGCGTCGACCGTGACTTCGGCGGCAACAATGTCGCGAAAAACTTCGACGAGGACGTTCCCTACACGCCTGCCTGGGCGGAGAAGATCACCGGCGTCTCCCGCGACAAGATCATCCAGGTCGCGCATGAATTCGCGCTCAACGCCGAAAAGACCAAGGGACGGTCGATGATCATCATCGGCGCGGCGATGAACCATTGGTATCACTGCGATATGAACTATCGCGGCGCGATCAACATGCTGGTCATGTGTGGCTGCGTCGGCCAGTCCGGTGGCGGCTGGGCGCATTACGTCGGCCAGGAAAAACTTCGCCCGCAGGCAGGCTGGGCGCCGGTGGCCTTCGCGCTCGACTGGGGCCGTCCGTCGCGCCAGATGAACGGCACGTCCTTCTTCTATGCGCACACCGACCAGTGGCGTTACGAGACGGTCGAACCGAAGGAAATCCTGTCGCCGACGGCGCCGGCCGGTCCCTGGGACGGCGCGCTGATCGACTATAACGTTCGCGCCGAGCGGATGGGATGGCTACCCTCGGCGCCGCAGTTGGAGCAGAACCCGCTGACGATCGCCGCGAAGGCGGCGGAAAAGAGGCTGGAGCCGAAGGACTATGTCGCGCAGGCGCTGGTTTCCGGCGAGCTGAAAATGTCCTGCGAGGATCCCGACAATCCCAAGAACTGGCCGCGCAACCTGTTTGTCTGGCGCTCGAATTCTGCTCGGTTCCTCCGGCAAGGGCCATGAATATTTCTTAAAACACCTGCTCGGCACGTCGCATGGCGTTCTGGGCAAGAATCTCGGCGATCAGGGCTTGTCCAAGCCCAAGGAAATCGCCTGGCGTGACCAGGGACCGGAAGGAAAGCTCGACCTGCTGGTCACGCTCGATTTCCGCATGTCCACCACGGCGGTTTATTCCGACATCGTCCTGCCCGCCGCCACCTGGTACGAGAAGGACGACCTCAACACCTCCGACATGCATCCGTTCATTCATCCGCTCGGCGCGGCGGTCGATCCGATCTGGGAATCGCGCTCGGACTGGGAGATCTACAAGGGCCTCGCCAAGGCCTTTTCGGACGTCGCGCCGGAAGTTCTCGGCGTCGAAAAAGACGTGGTGCTGACGCCGATCATGCATGATTCCGCCGGCGAAATCGCCCAGGCCTTCGACGTCAAGGAATGGAAGAAGGGCGAGATCGCCGCAATTCCCGGCAAAACCATGCCGGCGGTGACGGTGGTCGAGCGCGACTATCCCAATCTCTACAAGCGCTTCACTTCGCTCGGCCCGCTGATGGACAAGCTCGGCAACGGCGTCAAGGGCATCGCCTGGGACACCAGGCATGAGGTCGAGCACCTGCGGAGCCTGAATGGCGCGGTGACGGAGGAGGGGCCAACCAAGGGTCTGCCCCGGATCGTCACGGCCATCGACGCGGCGGAAGCCGTGCTGATGATGGCGCCGGAGACCAATGGCGAAGTGGCGGTAAAATCCTGGGCGGCGCTGTCGCAGACCACCGGGCTCGATCACACCCATCTCGCTTTGCCGAAGGAAGACGAGAAAATCCGTTTCCGCGACATTGTCGCTCAGCCGCGCAAGATCATTTCGGCGCCGACCTGGTCGGGGCTGGAAAGCGAGCATGTCTGCTACAACGCCGGCTACACCAACGTCCATGAATTGATCCCATGGCGCACATTAACTGGCCGTCAGCAGCTCTATCAGGATCATCTGTGGATGCGCGCCTTCGGCGAGGGCCTGTGCGTCTACCGGCCGCCGATCGACACGCGCACGGTCAAGCCGGTGATCGACAAGCACCCCAATGGCGAAAAACAGGTGGTGTTGAATTTCATCACGCCGCACCAGAAATGGGGCATCCACTCGACCTATACCGACAATCTCTTGATGCTGACGCTGTCGCGCGGCGGGCCGATCGTCTGGATCAGCGAGGCCGATGCGAAGGAAGCGGGCATCGTCGATAACGACTGGATCGAGGCTTACAACTCGAACGGCGCGCTCACCGCGCGCGCGGTGGTCTCGCAGCGGGTGAAACAGGGCATGTGCATGATGTATCACGCGCAGGAGAAGATCGTGAACACCCCCGGAGCCGAAACCACCGGGCGGCGCGGCGGCATTCATAATTCGGTGACCCGCGTCGTGCCCAAGCCAACCCATATGATCGGCGGTTACGCGCAACAGGCCTATGGCTTCAATTATTACGGCACGATCGGCACGAATCGAGATGAATTCGTCATCATCCGCAAGATCAAGACGCTCGACTGGCTGGAGCGTCCCTACGAACCGGGCAAGCAGAAAACGCGTGGCCCCCTCACCACCGCCGCGGAATAGGAGTCGCCTCGATGAAAGTTCGCGCGCAAATCGCGATGGTGTTGAACCTCGACAAATGCATCGGGTGCCACACTTGTTCGATCACCTGCAAGAATGTCTGGACCAGCAGGGAGGGCGTCGAATACGCCTGGTTCAACAATGTCGAATCCAAGCCCGGCGTCGGTTACCCCAACGATTGGGAAAACCAGAAACGCTGGAACGGCGGCTGGAAGCGCAAGAACGACGGCTCCATCGAGCCGCGCCAGGGCGGAAAATGGCGGATTTTGGCCAAAATTTTCGCCAATCCAGAGCTGCCGGAAATCGACGATTATTACGAGCCCTTCACCTTCGATTACGAGCACCTGCAAAAGGCGCCGGAACTTGAAGCCTTTCCGACCGCCCGCCCGCGCTCGCTCATTACCGGCGAGCGCATGGAAAAAATCGTCGCCGGTCCGAATTGGGAGGAAATCCTGGGCGGCGAGTTCTCCAAGCGGAGCGCCGATTCCAATTTTGAGGGCGTACAGAAGGAAATGTATGGCCAGTTCGAAAACACCTTTATGATGTATCTGCCGAGGCTGTGCGAGCATTGCCTCAATCCGGCCTGCGTCGCCTCATGTCCCTCGGGCGCGATCTACAAGCGCGAGGAGGACGGCGTTGTTCTGATCGACCAGGACAAATGCCGGGGCTGGCGCATGTGCGTCTCCGGCTGCCCCTACAAGAAAATCTATTTCAACTGGTCGTCGGGCAAATCCGAAAAATGCATCCTGTGCTATCCGCGCCTCGAAGCGGGAATGCCGACGGTCTGCTCGGAGACCTGCGTTGGCCGCATCCGCTATCTCGGCGTCATTCTTTACGACGCCGACCGCATCGAGGCTGCGGCGAGCGAGAAGGACGAAAAGAAGCTCTATGGCGCCCAGACCGATATTTTCCTCGATCCCAATGATCCCCTCGTGATCGCTCAGGCGCGCGCCGATGGCGTGCCCGACAATTGGCTTGAGGCGGCGAAAAAATCGCCGGTGTGGAAAATGGCGATGGAGTGGAAGGTCGCCTTTCCGCTGCATCCGGAATATCGCACTCTGCCGATGGTCTGGTACATCCCGCCGCTGTCGCCCATTCAGGCTGCGGCCGAAGCGGGGAAAATGGGCATGGAGGGCGGCATGCCAGATGTCCGCTCCTTGCGCATCCCGCTGCGCTATCTCGCCAATCTGCTCACCGCCGGCGACGAAGCCCCGGTGGCGCTCGGTCTGGAGCGCATGCTGGCGATGCGCGCCTATATGCGCGCCAAAACCATCGACGGCGCCATCGACGACACGGTCGCGGGCAAGGTCGGCATGACCGGCGCGCAAATCGAGGAAATGTACAAGATCATGGCGCTGGCCAATTACGAGGACCGTTTCGTCATTCCGACCAGCCATCGCGAATGGGCCGAGGACGCCTACGACTTGCGCGGCTCCTGCGGCATTTCCTTCGGCAATGGCTGTTCCGACGGCGACACGCCCAGCCTGTTTGGAGGCAACAAGACGCCGCAAATCCGCAAACGTGAGGAGGTGGGCTGATGCGCATTTTCAAGGCGCTTTCCGCGCTGCTCAATTATCCGAGCGAGGAGTTCATTGCGGCGCTCGACGAGATCGCCACGGTCATCGAGGCGGAAAAGCTGCTGCCGCCGGCCGATCGCCGGTCGCTGCTCGGCCTGGTCCGTGACCTCGGGTCAGACGACCTCTATGACGTGCAGGAGCGCTACGTTCTGCTGTTCGACCGCACGCGTTCGCTGTCACTGCATATCTTCGAACATATTCACGGCGAAAGCCGTGACCGCGGCCAGGCCATGGTGGATCTGCGCGCGCATTATGCGAACAAGGGATTGATCGACGACGAACGGGAGTTGCCGGATTTCGCGCCGCTCTTCCTCGAATTTCTGTCGATCCTGGAGCCCGGCGAAGCGCTCGCTCTGCTGGCGGAGCTGGCGCATGTCTTCACCGCGCTCGCCGAGCGGCTGCACAAGCGCGGCTCCGCCTATGAGGCGGTGTTCCGCGCGCTGGTCGCCCTGTCCCAGGCCCAGCCGGACGCCGCGCTTCTGGCGCTTCTACGCGCGGAGCCCGATCCCGCGCCGGACGATCTGGAGGCGCTGGACGAGGCCTATGAAGCTGCGCCGGTCAGTTTTGGCGCGCCGGACGACGACGCCTGCGGGCGCGACGGTCTGGCGGCGAAACTGCGGCAGGCGCGCCGGCCGGCGCCGGGTGTGGATGCGGCGCCCAAGCCGCGCGCCGAATTCGTTTACTCCACCGTTTCATCGAGCTGAGGACCGAGCCATGGCGGATTTCATCAATCATATGCTGTTCGGTTGGTACCCTTACCTTTGCCTGACGGTATTCCTGATCGGCAGCTGGGCGCGTTTCGACCGCGAGCAATATTCCTGGCGCGCCGGCTCCTCGCAATTGCTGCGCGGCAAGCAGCTGATATGGGGCTCGAACCTGTTCCACATCGGCGTGCTCGTGATTTTCCTTGGCCATTGCGCTGGCTTGCTCACGCCCATCGCGGTCTTTGACGCCTTGGGAATCCCGCACGGCTTCAAACAGGTGCTGGCCATCGTGGTCGGCGGCGTCGCCGGTCTGATGTGTCTGGTCGGGATTTCCCTGCTGACCCATCGCCGGCTCTACGATCCTCGCATCCGCGCCACCTCCTCATTCAGCGACACGGCGGTGTTGCTGATCCTGTTCGCGCAATTGTTGCTGGGCCTGAGCACGATTTTCGTCTCGCTCGGCCATCTCGACGGCCATGAAATGGTGAAATTCATGACCTGGGCGCAGGGCGTTCTGACCTTGCAGAGCGACAATTACCTTGTCGTCGCCGACGTGCATCCGATCTTCAAGCTGCATCTCGTTCTGGGCATGACGATCTTCCTGATCTTCCCCTTCACGCGGCTGGTCCATGTCTGGTCGGCCCCGGTCTGGTATTTCGGCCGCCAAGGCTATCAAGTCGTGCGCAGCCGCAAGCCCTTGCTGCCGGCGGAATGAAGCCATGACCGCCTGCAAGATCCATCCGGCGGCGCAAGCCGCGCCGCGCAAGGCCGTCAGCGTCAACGGCGTGACCATCGCCCATGCGGCCATCGCCGCGGAGGCGCAGAACCACCCCGCCGCCTCGCCCGCCCAGGCTTTCGCGGAGGCGGCGCGGGCGCTGGCGATCCGTGAATTATTGTCGCAGGAGGCGCGGCGGCTCGCCATCGCGCCGCAACCGGCGATCGACGACGAGGGGCGAAGGGAGACCGACGAGGAGGCCACGATTCGCGCCCTGATCGAGCGTACGGTTCCCGCCGACAAGGCCGATGAGGAGAGCTGCCGCCGCTATTTCGACAAGAATGCGGGCCGCTTTCGCTCCCCGGATATCTTCGAGGCGGCGCATATCCTCATTGCCGTGGCGCCAGGATGCGAGGATCGGGCGCGGCTGGGGGCGGAACGACTGATTGCAATGTTGCGCGACGATCCCTCCGGGTTCGCGGCGGTGGCGCGGACAGCGTCCGCGTGCCCTTCGCGCGATCAGGGCGGAGCGCTGGAGCAATTCGCGCGGGGACAATGCGCGCCGGAATTCGAAGCGGCGCTCGACTGTCTGAAGTGCGGCGAAATCGCCTCCGAGCCTGTCCGCACCCGTTTCGGCTACCATGTCGTGCGCCTGGACCGGCGCATCGAAGGCGCCGGTCTTCCCTTCGAGGCGGTTCGCACCCGAATCGCCGCCTATCTCACGGAAAATCGCCAGCGCCAAGCCATTGCCGGCTATATCGGTCATCTCGCCGCGCAGGCGCGGATCGAAGGGATCGTCCTGACGCCGGAGTCCGGGGAAGGGCGCAAGTCATGATGCTCGGAGAAATCCTGGCCGGACTGCAAAGTCCAGAGACGCTGGCGGCGTTGCTGAACGGTTTGGGCGGCGCCGGCTGGCGTGAGTTGATCGAAGCGACGGCGGCCCGGCGGGGGCTGAAATTGGCCGATTATGCCGGTTTCGCCGTCGACAATTTTGGCTCCGCCGCGTCCGACGAGGACTGGGTGACGCTGCTCTCGGCTCTCAACCGCGATACCGACCCAGGAGCCGCCTGTCTGAAGCGGATGATCGATTGGATGGCGGCGCGCGACGGCGAAAGGATCGGCGCATGAACGCCATGACCGCATTCCGACTGAAGCCCAATTCTTCCCGGACGTCGAATGTTCCGGATGGACCATTGACCGCGTTGATTTATGACGAAGGCTTTCCGATCGGCGAGAGGTTCCGGCGCATCGCCGCCGACGCTCGGGCGTCGGGCCTTCGCCTCGCGGGCTCCATCGAAATCGAGCCGCCAGCGGCGGCGCCCGGGCGGCGATGCGACATGCTGCTCGAAGACCTGGCGAGCGGCGAGCAAATCAAAATATCGGAAGATCGCGGCGCCTTGGCGCGCGGTTGCCGGCTGGACCTGGACGCCTTGGCGCGCGTCTGCGCCCTTTCGCTCACGAGTTTGGAAAAATGCGATCTGGTTCTCCTCAACAAGTTCGGCAAGTCCGAAGCCGAGGGCGGTGGCTTCCGCTGCATAATTTCTGACGCCCTGGCATTGGAGGTTCCCGTCGTCATCGGCGTGCCCAGGCGCAATATCGAGGCCTGGCGGGATTTTGCCGGGGATCTCGCACATGAATTGGACTTGAGTTCGGGAGTAATATGAGTTCCGAACTTTCCAGTGAGAATTGATATTCCGTCGGAGAACCCTTGCCCCCGTCGCAACGCGATCAGGCGGAAGTTCCAAGCCGGGTCCAAACGGGCGGCGATCAAGGTTTCGCCTCCACTGCTCGGCTTCGCTGCAAAATTTCAGACATGCGTCGAGCGAGGCGCTGCCGAGTGTCCTCCCATCGCTGTTCGCGTGGTGTGGTCCAGGCGATTTCCCGCAGAACTTTCACGGCGCTTCGCGTCAGGCTTTGTGTGTCCCGCATGCGCTCATCGAGCGCTTCATAGTCGGCGGCGGCAACGAATTCGTCGTTACGGCGCGTGCAAACACCAATGCAAGATTGGGGCGCCTCGATCTGACCGCAAAAGTCGCAGCGCCAAACAATGTCGGAGTCCTCCGGCGCCGCAATTTCGGCGGCATCGACGGACTGGACGCGCGAAAGCACGGCGCGCGCCCGCGTCCGGAGATCGCGATAGTCCTTCACGAAAACCTCTGCATCCGTTGCAAAAGCGGCAAAATCCAGGATCGCTGGCATCCAGACCGTCATGTCCGCCTCCAAGGTCAGGAGATGGTCGAGCAAGTCCGCATAGGCGAACGAGGCGACAACCGAAAACCTTTGGAACGTGCATTTCCCGAGGCATGGTTCGGCATTGCCCATGGCCCCGCAGCCGACGCAGCGCCACAAGGCCACCGTTTGCGGCGAAAAATGATTTTCGGAGTTGTCGCATGTCATCGGGCGATTTCATCTCTTGCGCCAGGCCGTCTGAACAAGTTCAGGCGCACTGATCGACGTCGAAGCGTCGCGACGTTATAGGCGAGCGCTTTGTCGGGCGCCGGGAGCGTTTCGTGGGAAAATGAAAGCAACGTGCCTTGGAGCAAAGTTCCCGACCTTTCGCGCGCCTACCCGAAGAATGGAGATTTAAGCCCCCGGGGCAGGGGACCGGCGTTGGCGCGTCCGATAGGAAGGAAATTGCAGGATGACACATGTCGTGACCGACAATTGCATCAAGTGCAAATATATGGATTGCGTCGAGGTCTGTCCGGTCGATTGCTTCTATGTTGGCGAGAACATGCTCGTCATTCACCCCGACGAATGCATCGACTGTGGCGTCTGTGTTCCCGAATGCCCGGCGGAGGCGATTTTTCCCGACGACGAGAACAGCGTCACGGAAAAATGGCTGGATTTGAATCGCAAATATGCTGAAATCTGGCCGAATATCTTGGCGAAAGGTGCGCCGCCCGCCGACGCGGACCGATGGAACGGCGTCGCCGCAAAACTGGCCGCGCATTTCAGCGAAAAACGCGGCGAGCCGTGAGCGTTACGGAAATGGTTCAGCATGAACTGCGGAGCGACCGGAAATCGCCGGGACCATCCGATCTCGACTTTGGTGGGGCCTGATCCGATGAAACGCTCGATTTCGATCATTCTCTGTTGTTTGGTCGGAAGCGCCGCCTTGGCGCATGACGGCCACGGCCATCACGACGGCGATAAAATGGGTCCGGCGGCTTGCGCCGAGCCGGCGCCCAAATGCGCGACGGCGGCGACGCCATTCATCGACGGCGAAGGGCGTCTGTGGTTGGCTTTTTCGGTCGGAGGCAAGGTTTTCGTCGCCTCGTCGAAAGACCACGGCGCCAGTTTCTCCGAATCCGTCGCGGTGACGCCACAAGAAGCCGAAATCGACGATGGCGGGGAAGCGCGTCCGAAAATCCTGGTCCTGCCGGATCGCAGTCTTGTCGTTTCCTATGGCGTCAAACGCGACAAATCCTATAACGGCGCCGCGATGCTCAGCCGTTCGACAGATGACGGCAAGAGCTTCTCACTCCCGCGTCTTCTTGCCGAAAGCGCCAGCCAGCAATTCGAAACCCTGATCGCCGACAAGAGCGGACGTCTCTACGCCGCCTGGCTGGATAAGGAAAACGCCGCGCGCGCGAAGAAGGCTGGAGAGCCCTATTCCGGTTTGGGCGTCGCCTTCGCGCGATCCGATGACGGCGGCAAGACATTCTCCGGCAGGAAAATTCTGGTCGATCATTCGTGCGAATGCTGTCGCGTCGCAGCGGCTTTGGATTCCGATGGATTGCCGGTTTTTGCCTGGCGCCACGTTTTCGATGGCAATATCCGCGATCACATGGTCGGAAAATGGATGCCCGAGGGCGAACTGAGGACGGTGCGCGTCAGCGAGGATGAATGGTCGATCGACGCCTGTCCGCATCACGGACCTGCGCTCGCCATCGACGACGCCGGCGTCTGGCACGTCGCTTGGCACACTGCCGGAAAGCGCCGGCAAGGCTTGTTCTATGCGCGTAGCGTGGACGACGGCAAGAGTTTCCAGGAACCGGAGCGCATCGGCGACGGAGCGCGAGCGGAAAGCCATCCGCAGATCCTGGCGCTTCACGGTCTCGTTGTTCGCGCCTGGAAGAGTTTTGACGGCGCCGTCGCCTCCGTCATCGCTCAATCGTCGCGCGACGGTGGCCTCCACTGGGAAGCGCCCGTCGCCGCGGCCGCCACCACCAGCGCGTCGGATCATCCGATCCTGGTCTCCGATGGCGAGCAGATTTATTTGTCCTGGCTGACGCGCCAGGAGGGCTACCGTTTGATTCCGCTGGCGGGGCGGCAAGAATGAAGCGTGTCGCGTTGGGAATTTGCTTTTTGTCGGCAGCGGCTTACGCGTCGACGGCGCTGACGCCCTATGTGCGCGAGACATTCGCCGCAATTGAACGTGAGCATGCCGCGCGACCGGCGCTCGTTCATTTCTGGTCGGTTTCCTGCGCGCCTTGCCTCGCTGAAATGCCGCGCCTCGCCGAAATGCGGAAACGCCGCGCCGACGTGGATTTCGTGTTCGTCAACACCGATGCGAAAGGCGATCGCGCCAAGATTCGCGCCCGTCTGGAGGCGTTCGGGCTCGATGGCGCGGTGAATTTCGTCTTCGCGGACGATTTCGTGGAGCGCCTTTATTTTGAGGTCGATCCATCATGGCGTGGCGAGCTTCCCTTTAGCGTCTTGGTGAAGCGCGGCGCCGTGGCCAACCGGGCGATGGGGACTTTGGACGAAAACGATTTCGGCGCCTGGCTACGCAATGACGAATCCGGGCATTGAACAGGGGAGCGCCGTCGTCGACCGCTTCAAGCGCCGTCGATGGCGGCGAGCCGAGCCTCCAACTCGGCGACGCGGCGGCGCAAGAAACGCATTTCCTCGAAGCGAGGCGTAACGTCACGAATGACCGCAGCGATTCCGTCGAGCGCTCTACTGTCGGAGCGCAACGGGACAATGGAGAATTCGATGGAAATCCGGGCGCCGTCCTTGCGCAGCGCGGGAACGGCGAGCAAATCGCCGGCGCCGTAACGCGTCTCGCCCGTCGCCACGGTTTTTTCGAATCCGGCCGTGTGCCGCGCGCGCAGCGCGTCCGGAACGATCATGTCCAGCGGGCGCCCGCGCGCTTCAGTTTCCGAATGGCCGAATACGCGGACCGCGCCTTCATTCCAGAACCGGATCAGGCCGTCGCGGTCAACCGCGAGGATCGCGTCGCCATGGGCGAGAACGCTTTTGGCGAGTGTGTCGAGATCCATCGCAAGCCTTCCGATTTTTGCCGAAGTCCATATTATATGTTTATCGCGCATTTTGCTGTTATAGTGGTTGTTCAAGCGCAACGAATAATCAGGCCGGGATGGACTAAGCTTTCGAACCATTGATTTCGGCGCCGGAGCGTCTCGGGCATGGCGGGAAAAGGCGGGAAAAAGAGACTTGGCAAGGAAATCACCGGCAAGATCGCGGTGCGTCTTCCCGGCGTGAAGCTCGTATCGTCGGAATCTTGTCCTGTATCCGTCCGCGTCAAAACATCCGCCGCTCGAACTCGACACGGAGGCGGCGCAGGCCGACGCCAAAGAAATGATCGACCATATTATTTCGCGCTACCACGAGTCCTATCGGCGCGAACTTCCCGGATTGATCCTCTTGGCGCGCATGATCGAACGCGTTCACGACGAGAATCCGTTGACGCCGCACGGTATCTCAAATCTTCTGGAATTGATGAGCCGCAACCTTGCTTGTCACATGCAGGAGGAAGAACATTTCCTGTTTTCCGCTTTGCGAGTCGGCAAGCCCTTCGCCGCCGGTCCTTTATCCGTCATGCGCTCGGAGCATGCGGATTTTTGCGTGACGTTAAGCGCGATCGCCGGAATGACCAATGACATGCGTCCGCCGCGCGGGGCCTGCGTTGCATGGTGCGCCCTCTATAGCGGTTTGCGCGGATTGTCCGACGACCTTGTCGAAAACATTCGCTTGGAAAACGACATTCTGTTCCCGCGTTTCGAGCTTTGACGCGGTTTCAGGAATGTTCTTTTGGAGTTGCGGCAGGATGCTCCGGCTCTCGCAGCCGCTCCAGTGCTTCGTCGAGCGAAGGGCCGGCGAGATGAAAGGCGAGAATTGCGTCTTCGTCGTGGACTGACGCCACGTCGGCGTCGAGAAAGCCGAGCAGGCAGACGTTGCTCTCGGCGCTTTCGCCAAAACGCAGGCGGTCGCCGGCGGCGACCACGCCGGGCGGCGAGATCCGCGCTCGCCAGTTTCCATCGCATGACGCGCCCAGCAGTATGGCGGCGACGCGAAGGCATCGCCCGTCGCGAACGCGAATTCCGTGAAGGCGGATCGAATCGGACATGCGGACTTCCTCGTCGCGTGGCGCGCCGCCGCCACAGCTTTTACCGCTTCCGCGAGATTGCGATCTGCAATCCGCGGAAGCGCCGTCGCGCGAAAACCATTGAAGCGGAGAGGGATTCTCGCGCGAGCGAAATAATGTTCCGAAACGATCGTCGGGGAACTGTATCAGTCCCCGGCTTGCGACGAAAGAAATCCTTCGGATTCGCGCGCGGCCTGAATCACGCGCTCCAGAAAAGCGGCGTCTCCGTCATGTTGTCCCCACCGGTCGAAGTGCAGCAGGCTTTCGAGCGGCAGCCGGGGGCGCCAGCCGGCGGATTCGAGCTCCGGTCGTCGATGGTAGCCTTTCACCTTCCCCAAGCACAAATAGGCCACCGGAACGATACGCTTGGGAACGCCAAGAATTCTTTGCACCTTTCCATTGTCGAAAATGCTCACCCAGCCGACGCCCAAGCCTTCGGCGCGAGCCGCCAGCCAGAGGTTTTGCACGGCGCAGACCGAACTGAAGAGGTCCATGGCGCGGATATGGGTGCGTCCGATCACCACCGGTCCGGCGCGGTCGCGGTCGCAGGTCACGCAGATATTGATCGGCGCTTCGAGAATGCCTTCGAGTTTGAGTGCGCGATAGGTTTCGCGCTTGTCATCGGGAAACATCAGCGCCGCTTCGGCATGGGCTTGCCGGAAGGCTTGGTGAACCTGCGCGCGGACATCCAGATCGCGAATGATAATAAAGCTCCAGGGCTGCATGAAGCCGACCGAGGGCGCGTGATGGGCCGCGACAAGCAGACGGGCGATCATTTCATCGGGAATTGGATCGGGCAGGAATTCGCCCCGCGTGTCGCGGCGGGTGAATATGGCGCGATAGACGCCGGCGCGTTCGGCGTCGGGCAAAGGTCCGGCTGGCAGAAGCGTAGTTTTTTTTCCATCGTCATTCCCCTTGATGGAGCTTTCGCAGCGCCGTCCGCGCGCGACGAAAAAGACCTGCCGGCCGGTCTTCCGACTCAGGATCGTCCCACCGAAACGCCTTCCCGGATGACCAGTGGCGAATGTTCCGGCAGTCCCCTTCACGGCGCTGGGCGCGTCGCGGAATTTCACCGCGTTCCCGATTCTCCCGCGCGATTTTGGCGTGCGAGCACCGGCAGAATTTCTTGTTCACATGAGTGTTGCGGAAAGTTCCGCCATAGACGCGTCTCCTCTTTCGGCGCCGCGCATGACATCCGGCGAAACCGCGCCGGTGAAAACAAAATCCGCGCATTGCCGAGCAAGAGAGGGCGCGAGCAGGAAACCATGACGGAACAGGCCGTTGATGAAAATGGCGCGGCTCTGGACGACGATGCGCGGCAGATTGTCGAAAAAGGCGGGACGAACGTCCGATCCCGTTTCGATGATCTCGGATTCGGCGAACGATGGATGAATCGCATAGGCGGAATGGATCAGATCGATGATCGAGCCGGCGGTGACGCGGGCGCGCTCCTCGTTTTCGATCTGCGTCGCGCCGAGCATGAAGCGGTTTTCCTCGCGCGGAACCACATAAACGGGATGGCGGGGGTGCAGCAGGCGGATGGGCCGGGAAAAACTCAGCTCCGGCGTGGCGAGCACGAGCATCTCGCCCTTGACCCCGCGCAGACCCGGCAGTTTCTTCCGCGCCTCGAAACCGGTGCAATCGATCGTCCAGTCCGGGTCGCCGTCGGCGTCGATGGCGTCAAGACCGAAGCGCAGGCGGACATTGGCCATAGCGGCGAGTTGACGCGTGGCGGTTTCAAGGGCGGCGCGCGGGTCGAGATGCGCCTCTCGGGGAAAATAGAGCGCGCGGGAGAAACGTCCGGCAAGATCGGGCTCCAGTTCGGCGATGCGGTTGTCGCCGATTTCCTCGAACTCGCGCGTGCGCCGCGCAAACAGCCGCAACTCCGCCTGATCGCGAGGGGTCGCCACGACCAGGGTTCCTCGCGTTTGGGCGACGGGTATTTTGCGTGTCCAGAAATCCAGCGCCTCAAGCCCGAGGCGCGCGACCAGCGGTTCGGCCGATTCAAGTTCGCACCAAGGCGCCACCATGCCGCCGGCATACCAGGAGCATCCGCGCCCGGGTCCCTCTTCGCGCTCGACGAGTTCGACTTCGGCGCCGCGCGTCGCAAATTCGAAAGCCGCGGTCAATCCCGCCACTCCGGCGCCGACAATCCGCACACGCATTCCGCGTCTCCTTCGCAATCGGCCATTGTGGAGAAGATCGCATGCGGCGCGCGGGACGCCTCACGCCATCCCTCCGCCGGCATGAACCGGATCAGGTGAATAAGGGTCGCCGAGCATCATCGGCCTCTCAACCCCTGATCGGGGCTCCCCTTGGCGCGTCCAGTACATGGCGTGGCGGCGGCGCCGTCAACGTCTCGGGCGCCTGAAAACTGCGACCATCTTCCACCAATTTGCGCGCCCGCAACTTGCCCGGGGGTTCTCGCGAACAATTCGTCGCACGTAGCGCTAGGATGCGTTCATGAAACGATCCGATATCATCACGGCGCCCTTCAAGCCATTTTTCGTGCTCGCGGCGCTCGACGCGATCATCGTCGGCATCGGCTGGTTCGCATCCCTCAACGGATGGGCGCCCGCGCGGCTCGCGGGCGAGATTTTGGGATGGCACGCGCGCGAATTGCTGTTCGGTTTCCTGACGGCTGTGATGTCGGGATTTTTTCTCACGGCTCTGCCGCGTTGGACCGGCCGGCCCGTCGCCAGATGGAGCGCGCCTCTTCTTTTCGCCCTATGGATGGCGGCGCGGTTCGTCCAGGTCTTGCCGCCGTCCTTCGTTTTGCTGACCGCACTACCTGGGCTGGCTTTGACGTTGATTGTCGCGCTCCATGTCGTTCAGGCGCGTGACGGAAGAAATGTTAAAACTGTCGGTCTGCTGGCTGTTTTCTGTGTTTCCGGACTGATTGCGGTTGCTCCGGTTTCCGGCGCCACGCAAAGGCTGGCCGTCCATTTCGCCGTCGCCGCCATGGCCGGTCTGATCATGCTGATCGGCGGACGGGTCTTGCCCGCGCTGAGCACGCGGTTCGACGTGATCTGCGAAGTCCCGGCGCGGCCTCAGAAAAACTCGTTGTCCGACAGTCTTGCCGCGATGACCGCCGCGATCGGCCTCATCCTCTGGTTGACCGAGGCGACCGGATGGTTTGCGGCGGCAATTTTTCTCGGCGTTGCAACCACCCAGATCTGGCGAATGTCGCCATGGACAGGACGACGATTAGCGAATTCCCCTGCGCTGATCGCGCTTTTCACCGCTTATTCCTTCCTGCCGATCGGCTTTCTATTTTTTGCCGCTCAGGCGGCCTTCCCCGAATTCGTTCCTCGGACGGCGGGACTGCATTGCTGGACGGTCGGTTGTTTTGGCGGAATGGTTTTGACAGTCATGTCGAGCGTCATCCGCAAGCGAAGTCATTTTGCTTTTGTCGCATCCATGGCCGGATCCAATTCCTCGACCACCTGGCGGCGCCGCGGTCGTCTGCCGGGTCGCAGCCGAGTTCGCACCGGCGCCGGCGATCTGGCTTTCCTTGGCCGCGCTGTGTTGGATCGCGGCGTTCGGATTTTTTCTCTATGACTTCCGCGAGCCGCTTTTCAAGCGATGACGAGAGGCGCCGCGCCGCAAGACCCGAACAAAAAGCCGTTGGTGAATTCGGCGCCAGCAGCCGCCTGGGCAATCTTGCCGAGGGCTTCCTCAGTGAAAATCCTTTTCTCTATCGCATCGGCAAAAGCGCGCGCGACGGCGACGAAATTGCCGCTTTGTGGCGACAGGCGGAACGAGGTCACGCCCGCGTCGGCGATGCGGTCGATATCCGCAGCCAGATTGGCGTATTTATGCGAAAGAGTCTGCACGCCATTGACCGCCAGAAAGTCCGCGCCATCGAGCGTGCGCGCCGCGAGCCCGTCCGCGTCCTTTTCGCAAACGAACTGGCAGGAATCCTTGGTCAAGCCATGAATGCGGGCATGTGTGCAGCGGCCGGAAATCGCCAGTGGCATGCGTCCGAAAGCCCAGACTTCAATTCCGACGCGCTCCGGTCTCGTTCTCGCCAGAGTTTCTACCGACGCGAAGGGGAGTTCCGGCGGAAGGCAGAAGCTTCGCGCGCCGAGCCGCGCCAGAAAAGCCAGCGTCGCCTCGTTGTAGACATTCACGGTCGGTCCGACCGAAAAGGCGGGGCCGGCTTCGAGATGGCGCAACATGGAAAGATCGGCGATTTCGATTTCATGCTCGGCTTGTTCGCACAATTCGCGGGCCGCCCGGCGCTCGCGTTCAAGCGTGATCATGATCAACGAAGTCAGCACGACCTTCTTGCCGGCGCGCTCCAGCCGGTCGATGATGGCCGGAAGGCGGTCGGCATAAAAGGGCGCGCGTTTGGAGCACACCGTCTCGCCGATCACAACACAATCGACAGGAGCCTCATCGGCGACGCGCGCGTAGAAATCGGCCAGACGTTGCGCTGGCCAGTTGAATTGCACGGGTCCAACGGTGAGACCTAAATTCTCGCGCGCCACGTCTGGTCTCCTCTTCACCGCCAGGTCTTGCTATAGGCGCCGGAGGTCGTCCGCTGGCCTTCCGTTAATTCACGCAACTGGCCGGCTTCGATCGCGCGACCGGCGGCGAAATTGTCGAGAGCGCGACGGAAGCCGCGCACCACCGCCTCGGTATAGGCGCGGCTGCGCTGGCGACCCTCGATCTTCAACGCCGAAACCCCGGCTTCGGCAAGCTGGGGGATCAGCGTGGCGGCGTCGAGGCTGACGGGATCCTCGAACACATGGCCCTGGTAGTCGCCAGCCTGAAAACAGCCTTTGCACAGAGTCGGATAGGGCGCGGGCTGACCGGCGGCGACGCGGTGGATGGCGAAGCCGCCCAGGCGCGAGACGAGATTTCCGCCTTCTTCGCGATATTCGACATGGCTCGCTGGCGAACAGGCGCCGTTCATGTTCGGGGATTTGCCGGCGGCATAGGAGGAAAGCGAGCAGCGCCCCTCGGCCATGACGCAAAGACCGCCAAAAATGAAGACTTCGGTTTCGACGTCGATCTCGCGGTTGATGGCGGCGATTTCCTGAACCGTCAGAACGCGCGGCAGCACGACGCGCTTGACGCCGAAGGCGCCGGCGTAAAAATTGACGGCGTCGGCGTTGGCGGCGGCCGCCTGGACGGAAAGATGCAAACGCAGGCCGGGATGGCGGCGCGAAGCGTCGTCGAGCAGGCCGAGGTCGGCGAGGATGACGGCGTCGGCGCCAAACCGCGCGCAGTCGTCCAGAGCCTTGCTCCAGCGCCAGAAGGCGCCGGCGCACGGGAATGTGTTGAGCGCGACAAGAACCTTTGCGCCATGGCGATGAGCGAATTTGATCGCCTCCGCCATCTCCTCGCGCGAAAAATTCAGACCCGGAAAATTGCGGGCGTTGGTTTCGTCGTTGAAGCCGCAATAGACCGCATGTGCGCCGGCTTCGATGGCGGCGCGCAGCGCGGCCGGCGTTCCCGCGGGACAAACGAGTTCCAAGTGCTGGTCGCTCATTTGTCGGTTCCTTGTCCGGCGCGGGTGACCGCAACGCCGGTCAGACGGCTGACGAAAACCGCGAGATCGTGTGCCGGACGGGCGGCCAGCCTGCCGATGTGGCCGAACAGGGCCAGCGCTTCCTCCGGCAAATCGATTTCCTCATTGTCTATGGCGTTGCGCAGCGCCAGAACGGCTTCCGTGTCGCCTTCGATGACGAGGTCGCGGGCAAAGAACAGCGCGTCTCCGTCATAAGCTCCATGGATCATCCCGATCAGCGCGGCGAGAGGTCCGGCGATCCGGGCGTCCCAGGCGCCTGCCGATTCGCGCCGCACGGCTTCGAGCCGTGGCGCATTCGTTGCGGGAACGAGGCGGAAGGCGAAGGGCAAATCGGTCGGATCGATCAGGAAGACCTTTTCGGCCTGTTCGCCGAGGCGGGCGAAAAGCGCGGGGTGGCGGCGGCAAAGGCTGCGAGCGAGGCATAGGCCGGCGTAGTTCAAAGGCGCCAGAGGCGCGAGCCGCAGGGCGACAGCGCCCGCGACCGGAAATTTGGGAATGGCGTTGGTGCTCGGCATGAGCCGTTTAAATCAGATGGAACGGCGACGCGCTTTAACCGGGGTCAAGGCGTTGGCTGCTATTTCGCGGCAGGAGACGTTATGTCCTTCCGCTCTTTGCCGCCCTTCCGCGATTTGCGCGCCTTCCTGCGCCATCTGGAGACAGAGGGCCAATTGGCGCGCATCGGCGAGCCGGTGAGCCTCGTCCATGAAATCACGGAGGTTCATCGCCGTGTCTTGCGCGCTTGCGGCCCGGTTTTGCGTTTCGAACGGGCTGCGAACGCCTCCATGCCTGTCGTCGCCAACCTGTTCGGGACGGCTGAGCGCGTGGCGGCCGGCTTCGGGGTTGCAAGCCACGGCGTCGTCGAACTCGGCGAAATGCTTGCCGCCCTGCGTGAACCGGCGCCGCTTGACGGCCTGCGCGACGCCCTGGGCCGCTGGCCGATGATCCGCGCCGCGCTGGCCACGCGGCCCGACCCCATCGCGCGGCCCGATTGCCAGCAGGAACGCAGGATTGGCGGCGATGTCGACCTGGGAAAATTGCCGATCCAGACTTGTTGGCCGGGCGAGCCTGCGCCGCTCATCACCTGGCCTTTGGTCATCACCCGGCCGCCGGATACCGAGGCCGATGACACGGCGCGAATGAATCTTGGCGTCTACCGCATGCAGGTTCTCGGCAAGGATCGCGCCATCATGCGCTGGCTCGCGCATCGTGGCGGCGCCGCGCATCACCGCGCCTGGGCGGCGCGCGGTCAGGACATGCCGGTCGCCGTGGCCATTGGCGCCGATCCGGCGACCATTCTGTCGGCGGTGCTGCCGCTGCCCGAAACTGTCTCGGAACTGCGCTTTTCCGGCGTCCTGCGCGGCGAGCGTCCGCACGTCGCGCCGGCGCTGACCGTGCCGCTTCTCGTCCCCGCCGAGGCCGAAATCATGCTTGAGGGCTATGTATCGGCGACAGAAACCGCGCCGGAAGGGCCGTATGGCGATCACACCGGCTATTACAATAGCGTCGAATCCTTTCCGGTCATGCGAATCACCGCGATCACGACGCGACGCGATCCGCTTTATCTGACGACCTTCACTGGACGTCCGCCGGATGAGCCATCGGTGATCGGAGCCGTGCTCAATGATCTCGCTTTGCCGACCATCAAGCGGCAGATGCCGGAAATCGCCGACCTCTGGCTGCCGCCCGAAGCCTGCTCCTATCGCATGGCGATCGTCGCGATCCGCAAGTCCTATCCCGGCCAGGCGCGGCGGGTGATGATGGGCTTGTGGGGCATGCTGCCGCAATTCAATTACACCAAGACGATCGTCGTCGTCGACGACGATATCGACCCGCGCGATTGGACTGACGTGGCCTGGGCCCTGGCCACCCGGATGGATTCTTCCCGAGACATTTTGGCGCTGGACAACACGCCCATCGACTATCTCGATTTCGCATCGCCGGAGCCGGGGCTCGGGGGCAAGCTCGGCCTCGACGCCACAAAAAAAATCGGTTCGGAAACACGGCGGGAATGGGGGCGCACGCTCGGCATGACGCCCGACGTCGGCCGGAAAATTGACGCTCTGTGGCCGCGCATCGCTCGCGATCTGGCGAAAGGCGCCGCGCAATGAGTCCGCGCGTCGTCCTGGGGATCGCCGGGGCCTCTGGCGCGGCTATCGGCTTGCGTATTTTCGATCTGCTCGAAAGCATGGGAGCCGAAACCTATCTGGTGGTTTCCCGAGCCGCCGAACGGACGCTTGCCGAAGAAGTTTCTAACGAAGTTCTGCCGCGCTTGCGCGCCCGCGCTCGCCATTGGCGCGATGTCAATGACGTCGGCGCCGACATTGCCTCGGGATCTTTTTCGACCTCCGGCATGATCGTCGCGCCTTGCTCGATGCGTTCACTGGCGGCCATCGCCTATTGCCAGGCTGACAATCTGCTGACGCGCGCGGCCGACGTGCATCTCAAGGAGCGCCGGCCGCTTGTGCTGGTCGCGCGCGAGACGCCGCTGCATCTCGGCCATTTGCGCGCCATGACGGCGGCAACCGAGGCCGGCGCCATCATAGCGCCGCCCGTGCCCGCCTTTTATCTTCGTCCTGCCGGAATTGACGAAATGATCGATCAACTGGCGCGCCGCTCGATCGATTTGCTTCGGCTCTTCGATCCGCTCGCCCGTTCATGGGTTTCTTGATGGCGGGCGGCGGGAATTTGCCGCAGGCGCTGGATAAATACTCCGCAGCTTGAGAAAAATCATATGATTTTCCAAATTTTGCGCCTTTAATGCGGCAACATGGATCAGCAGCCAGAGGAGGGTTTAATGGAACGCCGTGAATTTCTGACCACGGTCGCCGCCGCCGCGACAATTGCCGCGGTCCCCGCTTTTGCCGAAGGCGAAATGAATCACATGAGCATGCATCCGCCCAAATATAAAACCCTCCAGGATGATTGCGGCCACTGCGTCGCCACCGCGAATGATTGTTTGCGCCACTGCATCGGCATGCTGGCCATGAAGGATTATTCGATGACGGGATGCATCAATACCGCCTATCAGGTGGTCGCCGCTTGCGGCGCGCTCCAGGCGCTCGCCGCCGTCAATTCGCCGGCCGTTCCAGCTTTCGCAAAAGCAACCGCCGAAATCTGCGCTGCATGTCAGAAGGAATGCGAAAAATACCCGGATACGCCGGAATGCAAAGCCTGCGCCGAATCCTGCAAGACCTGCGCCGATGAATGCCGCAAGATCGCGGCGTGAAAAGTCTAGCGAATGAGCGAGCACGACAAACGGGGCTGAGGTGAAGCAAACTGGCCGTCGGCGTCACGATTTCAGTAGCAAATGCGCTGGCGGTTATCGTCCAAAGAGTGGAGAGATTGTGTCTCTATCCTGGGTCGTGCGGCGAAAAGACGCGGATGTCGTCAATCGTTGTTTTCAGCAAGATGCTTCAATGCTTCGAGATCGCGCACCATCAGACGTTTCCGCCCGCATTCGACAAGGCCCCGGCTTTCCCAGGCGCTCAGCGTCCGGCTCACGGTATGATGTGTTGCGCCGGCCATTTCAGCCAAGTCCAAGCGCGAGAGGGGGAAGTCGATCACAATGCCGTCATCGGTGGTGCGGCCTGCCTGGTTGGCCAAGGTTATGACGGCGTCGGCAATTCTTTGTTCAACCTGTTTTGTTGTCAAATCCAGGATGCGGCGCTGCGAGTCCTGGATGCGCGAACCGAGCGCCTGCATGGCGTTCGTGGCAAGCTTGGGATAATGCGCGATCAAATCGGCCCAAATGGCGTTTGGCCATGCGAGCGCAAGCGATTCCACCATAGCGGTCGCCGTGCCCGGATATTTTTCGGAGTTAATCGCCATGGCGACGCCGAACATCTCGCCTGGCGCTATGAAACGCACGACCATTTGATGACCCTGAGGATTCAGCCGGGTGACGCGCAAGTGGCCATTGAGGAGAAGGAAAAAACGCTTGGCGGCTTCGCCCTGCTGAAACGCGGCCTCGTCTTTAGGCAAACGCATCGGCGTCGCGTGACGCAAAACTTCATCCAGCGCGTCGGCCGACAAGCCGGCGAAGGCCGGGGACTCGGCAATGAGCGACCGATCGAGCTTAACCAACTCACACTCCCTCACATTTGGCGCCTGCCATTTCATACGTTCCCGCGTTCAAAAGTTTAAGCGAAATCGGCATGAAGCCATGCCATTGCCGTCAATGCCGTGGCCAACCAAACAAAACTCCAGCGTCTGTTGAAGTTGGCGATCGAAAACGCAGTCCTTGATTTTTGCGATCCTGAAAATCTTTGC
Source organism: uncultured Alphaproteobacteria bacterium (assembly GCA_963804045.1). Lineage (GTDB taxonomy): Bacteria > Pseudomonadota > Alphaproteobacteria > Rhizobiales > Beijerinckiaceae > Rhodoblastus. The sequence goes on from CAWDOR010000012.1 coordinate 32,447, forward strand.
AGCATGAAAGCTTGTCGGCGCGCAACGAGCGCTTCGGATTTTCGCGGAATGGTTTCTGTGCAGCGGGCTCGACGATCCCGGGAGGAGCATAACATGGAAACGAACGATTCTGGCGACAAATTGCAAAACCAGCCGATCGGGGTGATCGCTGTTCAATGGCCCGGAGCCACCGCGATTTTCCGGAAGTTCAAGCTGGATTATTGCTGCGGCGGAAACCTCTCTCTTGCCCAAGCAGCCGCCCGACGCGGCGTCGACCTCACCGATGTCGAAAGCGCCCTTGCCGCCATTGTTCCGTCCGTACGGTCGACGCCGACGGATACGGGCGATCTGATCGACCACATCCTGTCCCGCTTCCATGATACGCACCGCCGCGAATTGCCCGAACTCATACTACTGGCCCGGCGTGTCGAGAAAGTTCATGCCGATCATCCCGACGTTCCCAAAGGGCTGGCGCAATTCCTCGAAGGCGTCAGCCGGGAACTTAAATCGCACATGGAAAAAGAAGAGCAGATCCTCTTCCCCATGCTGCGCGCCGGCCATCCGGCCGCATTCGGACCGATATTGGTGATGCGCTCGGAACATGTCGATCACGGCGAGGCGCTCGAAGTTCTGGCGACCGCGACCAACGACATGCGGCCGCCCCAGGGCGCCTGCGGCTCATGGCGCGCGCTCTATGCCGGTTTGCGCAAATTGTCGGACGATCTGCGCGAACATATTCATACCGAAAACAATATTCTGTTCCCGCGCTTCGAACATTGAGGCTGGCCGCTTCCGATTGTCGTCAATTTGGTGAGCGGATCGGCATTTGCCCGTTGTCGCCATGGGCGCCCGCGGGCTGCGGAGTTGCCGAACGCAGGCGCTTGACGATTTCAGCCGTATAGCGCTTGGCGAATTTGTCCCCGTGTGGCCCGTCCGGTCCGTCGATTGGCGGTTGCTCCACGGTAACAACGAAGTCGGAGACGCGGTTCGACAGCGAATGGGTGATTTCGTCGCGGCGTTCCTCGGCCTCGGACGGCGGCGCATCATACAGGATGATGACCATCCGAGTCGCATCCTGGGTCTTCAGCAAGTTGACGAATTTGTAATCGTGCCAGGCATCGGTTTTCGCCCCCGATGTCGCAGCGCTGGCGTCAATCGCGACGATCGCGCGCAAGGTTGGCGCGTCAATCGGCGTCTCGAACGAGCTGTTTGCCAACAGCGACACCCAGGCTCCAAAGGATTCTCCGACAAGAGCGATGTTGGATTGGCCTTCGCGGCGAGCGGCGTCGATCTTCTGTCGGATCGCCGCCGCATATCCTTTCTCATGCGAATAATCGGCGGCAATCGGGTTGAATTCAATACGCCATCCTTCGGCTTCCATCGCTTCAAGATAGGGAGGCGGAGAAAATGAACCGGATTCTACAAACGTGAAGATAACCAAGCCCTTGCCTGAACGCGGCGGGGCCGCGCCGCCGGCATAGGCCCAACCTGCCATGGCCAGAAGAAACAGGACGATGGCGGTGGTGGTCGCCTTGGCGTGCTTGAACATCGACAAAGACAGTTTATTTCATTCCATCTGGTTTGGATTGCTTAATGAATGTCGTCCGGTCGACAACTGCATCGAACCGCAATCCGGTCTTGTTTGGCGTCCGGACCGATCGCCTGGCAGGCCGCGTGCTTTCTGAAAAGATTTTCGCCATACGCCGCGTCTTGCGCGGACCCCGCTTGCGCCAGGTCTTCCACCGGCAATGCCCCCGCTGCCTTCAAACCTCCAGGATTCGAACCTGCCATTTCAGCATGCACATAATGGTTCGCGGCGCCGGCGGCGACCTTAACCGAACTCAAGTCCGATTTCCTTTTTTTATCTATATTCAGAAGGTGGTCGTTCGCGTGACGCCAAAACAAAAGCAAGAAATCACCAGGAGGAAGGGAGTCCCTAATGTCCAAACTTGATGTCGACGCCGAAGGCTATCTGGTCGACCCTTTCGGCTGGACCGAAGATTGGGCGCGTGAAGCGGCGCGCCGGTTGGAAATCGACCTTACCGAAGAGCATTGGGACGTTTTGCAATTCATGCGCGCCTTTCTGGATGAGCATCAGGTTGCGCCTGACGCCCGGTTTGTCATCAAGCATTTGATCGAGGAGCGGGGCGCCGATCGAAATCGCCTGTTCGAGTTGTTCCCCTACGGCTATGTCGGGCAGGCGTGCAAAATCGCGGGAATGCGGCGTCCACGTGTCTGGAGCACGGGCTGACCCGACGGGGAAGCGGACCATTTGGTTTCTTCCGAAACGGTTCCGGGCTTTAAAGTCTCAATCCACTCTGTGCGCTATTGCTCGGTCATCCCGCCGCACAATCAAGCTCATGCTCAAAAACTTGCATCCACGTCGCAGGGGCGAATTGCGGCGTAGATGCAAGAAGTCCAACAAGGTTTTTGCCTATCGCGGCGCATTTTTCAGCTGTCCGCGTGTCCCGGTTTCCCGAGTGCTCCAACAACATCATTTTTTCGAGGCCTTTGCTTTGACTTCGGTTAGGCCCAACAGCGACGTGCGATTAACGAAAATCAAGGAAGGCCGGCTCGGCTGGGCGTAACCATCTCTCAGGAGAACCGGAGGGCGTAAAATGGCGGTATTTCACGGCAAGAAACGCTGGTTTCTGTCGATCAGCGCGGCGGCTTTGCTCAGCGCGGGGCTCGGCGGTTTTGCCTGGGCAAACTCCGCGGCGCCCGCCGACGGACACAAGACCGGCGGACCGTCCTATACGCCAAGCATGAATGACATGCCCACGGACAAGACGGCGGCTCCGGCCTCCGACATTCCGAAAATGACGCCCGAGGAATTCGAACAGGCCAAAGGCATTTTCTTCGACAAATGCGCGGGTTGCCACGGCGTGCTGCGCACGGGCGCCACCGGTCCCAATATCACGCCGAAAGTGACGCGGCCGCTCGGCCTGGATTCCGTCAAATCCTTCATCACCTATGGCACGCCGGCCGGCATGCCGAATTGGGGCACGTCCGGCGAATTGACCGAGCAACAGGTCGATCTGATGGCGCGCTATGTCATGCAGGACGTGCCGCAGCCGCCGGAATTCGGCTTGCCGGACATGATGAAAACCTGGAAGGTGATCGTTCCCGTCGATCAACGGCCGAAGACCAAGGAAAACGATCTCGATCTCGCCAATCTGATGTCGGTCACTTTGCGCGACGCCGGTGAAGTGGCGCTGATCGACGGCAATTCGAAAAAGATCGTCAGCATCATCTCGACCGGCCACGCCGTGCATATTTCGCGCATGTCGGCGTCTGGCCGCTATCTCTATGTCATCGGCCGCGACGCCAAGATCGACATGATCGATCTGTGGATGAAGGTCCCGGACAAGGTCGCCGAAATCAAGATCGGCATGGAGGCGCGTTCGGTCGAGAGTTCGAAGATGAAGGGCTGGGAGGACAAATATGTCATCGCCGGCGCCTATTGGCCGCCGGCTTATGTGATCATGGACGGCGCGACGTTGAAACCGCTGAAACTGGTCTCGACCCGCGGCATGACCGTGGATACCCAGGAATATCACCCGGAGCCGCGCGTCGCCTCGATCGTCGCCTCGCACTTCCACCCTGAATTCGTGGTCAATGTGAAGGAAACCGGCAAGATCGAAATCGTCAATTATTCCGATCTCGACAATCTCAAGGTCACCACCATCGACGCCGCGCGCTTCCTGCACGACGGCGGATTCGACAGCACCGGCCGTTATTTCTTCGTCGCCGCCAACGCCTCCAACAAGATTGCGATTGTCGACACCAAGGAGGACAAGCTGACCAAGATTGTCGATGTCGGCGTCAAGCCGCATCCCGGTCGCGGCGCCAATTTCGTCGATCCCCAATATGGCCCGGTCTGGGCGACCAGCGATCTCGGCGACGAGAAAATCTGGCTGATCGGCGAGGACCCGGTCCACCATCCCGCTCAGGCTTGGAAAGTGGCGCGCACGCTCAGCGGTATCGGCGGCGGGGCCTTGTTCATCAAAACCAATCCCAAATCGCACAATCTTTGGGTCGACGATGCCCTGAGTTCCGACGATAACGACCATCATTCCGTCGCCGTCTTCGACATTGCCCATCTGGACAAAGGCTTCGAGAAAATCGACATCGCCGCCATGGCCGGTCTCGAAAAGGAGGCGGCGGCGCAAGTCGTTCAGCCCGAATACAACAAGGACGGAAGCGAAGTCTGGTTCTCGGTATGGAACCGCAAGGACGCAACTTCCGCCATCGTCGTCCTCGACGACAAGACGCGCAAGCTGAAGGCCGTGATCAAGGATGCGAAGCTGATCACGCCGACCGGCAAGTTCAACGTCCATAACACGCAGGACGACGTCTATTGATCCGTTGTGGCGGCGTCTGCTGAGGACGCCGCCTGCATGGGCTCGGCATGATCCGCATCCTTCTGGCCTGCATTTTTCTGCTGCCTGCCGCGTCGTCCTCGGCCCAGGTCGCGCGCCAAAAGCTGATTGCGATGGTGCGGCAGGATTGCGGCTCTTGCCACGGCCTGACTCTCAAGGGCGGCCTCGGCGCGGCGCTGCTGCCGAAAGATCTGGCGGGCAAGGACGAAGACGCCCTCGCGTCCATCATCGAGGATGGCGTTCCCGGAACGCCCATGCCGCCCTGGCGCGGCCTTGTCAGCGTCGAGGACGCGCATTGGATCGCCAAAAAACTGAAGGAAGGTTTTCCCGAATGAACCGCCGAGGACTCATGCGCTGTGGATTGGCTGGCGCGACGCTGGCGCTGGCGCCCGCTGGCGCTCGCGCCCAGGCGCCCGTCCTGCGCGGCACGGGCGGACTGGGCGTCATTGTCGAACGCGCGGCGGGTTCGGTGCTGGTCGTCGACCGGATCGCGCGCAAGGCCCTGGGCCGGATCGAGGGGCTCGGCGATCTGTCGCACGCCTCGATGGTTTTTTCGCCTTGCGAGCGCTACGCTTATGTTTTTGGTCGCGACGGCGGTTTGACCAAGATCGATCTGCTCGAACTGAAAATCGACAAGCGGGTGCTGCAAGCGGGCAATTCGATCGGCGGCGCCATTTCCGACGACGGAACGCTCGTTGCGGTTTCGAATTACCAGCCCGGTGGGATCAAGGTCTTTGACGCCCTCTCGCTGGCGGAAATCGCTTCGATTCCCGCCGAAGGCGCGAATGGCGCGCTATCGAAGACGGTGGGCCTCGTCGATCTGCCGGGACGACGGTTCATCTATTCGCTCTATGACGCCGACCAGATCTGGATCGCGGACTTCGGCGAAGGGGGCGCGCCGAAAATCGTCAAATTCGCCAACGTCGGCCGTCTCCCCTATGACGGCAACGTCACTTCCGACGGCCGGCATTATCTCGCCGGCCTGTTCGGCGAGGACGGTTTTGCGCACATCGACCTGTGGGAGGCTGAGCCGAAATGCCGGCGCGTTTTCCAGGGCTATTTCGCCGGTCGCGAAAAGCTGCCGATTTACAAAATGCCCCATCTCGAAGGCTGGGGTCAAAGCGGCGGCGATCTGCTGCTGCCGGCTGCGGGGCAAAGCGAAGTTCTGGCTCTGGATCTCGTGAGTCTGAGCGGCAAAAAGCGCATTCCAGTCCATAGTCAGCCGGTATTTTGTGTCGCACGGCCCGACGGACGCGAGGTCTGGGTCAATTTCGCCCATCCGGCCAATGACGTGGTTCAGATCATCGACGTTCCGACGCTGGAGGTCGTGCATGAATTCGCGCCCGGACCGGCCGTGCTGCATCTCGAATTCGCCCCTCGTGGCCACGAGGTCTGGATCTCGGTTCGCGACGCCGACCGCGTCGACGTCATGGATGTGCGCAAGAGGACCAAACTGGCGGAAATCGCCGTGAACAAGCCATCTGGAATTTTCTTTACGGCGCGCGCGCAGAGATTGGGATCCTGACATGCTGTCCGACGCCGATCGCCTTCTGCTCGATGGTTTTCAGCGCGACTTCCCGCTGACGCCGACGCCTTTCGCCGCGCTCGCGGCGCGGATCGGCGGCGAGGAAGCGGAGGTCATCGCCCGCGTCGCCCGGCTGATCGATCTTTCGTTGATTTCCCGCGTCGGCGCGGTCGTGCGGCCAAACAGCGTCGGCGCATCGACCCTGGCCGCCTTGGCGGCCCCGCCGCATCGGCTGGAGGAGATCGCCGAAGCGATCAACGCCGAGCCCGGCGTGAACCATAATTACGAGCGCGAGCACAGGGTCAACTTGTGGTTCGTCGTCACTGGCGCGTCGCGCGCCGCCGTCGCCGCAAGCCTGGGACGAATTGAACAGCGCGTCGGCTTGCCAGTGATGGATCTTCAATTGCTGCGCGCCTTTCATATCGATCTCGGCTTTCCGCTGTTCGGCGGTCACGCGGAAAGGGCTGCGCCGCCACGGTTTCCACCGCCGCCGGCGCCGCAAGACCTACTGCTCCTGACCGCGATCGAGGACGGCCTGCCGATCTCGCGACGGCCCTATCGCGACGTCGCGCGCCGCATCGGTCTGAGCGAGGCGGATGTCATCGGCGGATTGCGCGGGATGATCGACAATGGGACGATCGCGCGTTTCGGTCTGGTCGTCCACCACCGCCGGCTGGGCTATCAGGCCAACGCCATGGTGGTCTGGGACATAGAGGAGGGCGCGCTCGCCGAAGCCGGCGCGCGTCTTGCCGCCACGCCATCGGTCACCCTGTGTTACGAACGGCCGCGCCGCCCGGAATGGCCCTATAATCTCTATTCCATGGTTCACGGTCGCGAGCGCGAAAAGGTTCGCGAGGAAATCGCGCGGCTGGCGGAAGGCCTCGGCGTTTTTTCCCGAGGCCACGAGATCCTGTTTTCGCGACGCTGCTTCCGCCAGCGCGGCGCAAGATTGTCGGCGGCGTGAGGCGGCGATGCTCGACGAAATCGATCGGAAACTCATCAACGGCTGGCAGGGCGGATTTCCGCTTGTTTCCCGGCCGTTCGCCGAAGTGGCAAAGCAACTCGGTCTGGACGAAGAGGACGTCATCGCCCGCATCGCCGCCCTGCGCCAGGACGGCGTTTTGACGCGCTTCGGTCCCTTGTTCAACGCCGACGCCCTCGGCGGCGCCTTCTGCCTTTGCGCCATGGCGATCCCCCCGGAAAAATGGGAGCAAATGGTCGAAACCGTCAATGCACGGGTCGAAGTCGCGCATAATTACCAACGCGACCATCGTCTGAACATGTGGTTTGTGCTTGCGGTCGAACGCGCCGAGGACATTGGCCGGCTCTGCGCAGAAATCGAACGCGAGACGAATTTGCATGTTTACGCTTTCCCGAAACTGCGCGAGTTTTTTGTCGATTTTCGGGTGACGGCATGAAGCCGATCGACGACATCGACCGCGCGCTGATCCGCGTGACGCAAGGCGGCCTGCCCTTCGATCCGCGCCCCTACGCGCGAGTCGGCGAGGCGGTTGGCTTAAGCGAGGACGAGGTTCTGGCGCGTTTCGCAAGCATGATCGACAAGGGAGTCGTTCGGCGCATCGGACTCGTTCCAAATCATTACCGGCTCGGACTGACCGCCAATGGCATGACCGTCTGGGACGTCGACGACACGGAGGCCGAGCGGCTTGGCGCCTGGATCGGCGCGCTGGATTTCGTCAGCCATTGCTATTTGCGACCGCGCGCCGTGCCGGATTGGCCCTATAATCTGTTCGCCATGGCGCATGGAGCGACGCGCGAGGACGTTCAGGCAAAGGCGGGCCGCATCGCCGAATTGCTCGGGCCGGCCTGCCGCGGTTCGGATATTCTGTTCTCGACGCGCATTTTGAAAAAGACCGGATTTCGTCTCGCGGAGTGAACCATGTTTCGCCTCACCCAGATGCTGCGCGAATTGAAAACGCCGACGCCGGCAGGTCCTCGCCGCGCCCCCCCGGGACCGGTGGTGATTTGGAATCTGATCCGTCGCTGCAATCTCAAATGCAAGCACTGCTACTCCATTTCCGCCAATGTGGATTTTCCCGGCGAACTGACCACCGAGGAAATTTTCGCCGTCATGGACGATCTGAAAGCAGCGCGCTCGCCCGCCCTGATCCTTTCGGGCGGCGAGCCCTTGTTGCGGCCAGATATTTTCGTGATTTCACGCCGCGCCAAGGCGATGGGCTTCTACACCGCCCTGTCGAGCAATGGCGCCTTGATCGACGCCGCCAAGGCGGACGAGATCGCGGATGTCGGCTATGATTATGTCGGGATCAGCATGGATGGAAATCGGCGCCACCAATGACGCGTTTCGCGGCCAGCAGGGCGCCTATGACGCCGCGCTTGCCGGGGTGCGCGCATGTGTCGCTCGCGGCGCGCATGTCGGTCTTCGCTTCACCATGACCGAGGACAATTGGCGGGAGCTGCCGGCGTTGATCGATCTCGCCAAGGCCGAGGGCGTGCGCAAATTCTATCTGTCTCATCTGGTTTACGCCGGACGCGGCAACAAGAATCGCGGCGACGACGCCGATTGGAACGTCACGCGCGAGCGAATGGATTATCTGATCGACGCCGCCTGGGAGGCGCTTGTGCGCGGCGAGGCGCTGGATTTCGTCACCGGCAACAATGACGCCGACGGCGTCTGGCTCTATTTCTGGACCTTGCGGCGCTTTCCGGAAAAAGCCGCGCATATGCGGGCGAAACTGGCGCAGTGGGGCGGCAACGCCTCGGGCGTCAATGTCGCCAACATCGACAATCTTGGCAATGTCCATCCCGACACCATGTGGCAGGACCATAGTCTCGGCAATGTCCGCCAACGTCCCTTCTCGCAAATCTGGGGCGATCTGTCCGACCCCGTCATGGCCGGGCTCAAGCGGCGTCCCCGGCAAATTTCGGGGCGCTGCGGCGCCTGCCGCCATTTCGACATTTGCGGCGGCAATACCCGCGTCCGCGCCCTGCGCCTGAGCGGAGACGCCTTCGCCGAAGATCCCGGCTGCTATCTGACCGACGGGGAAATCGGCGCATCCCCTGGCGAAAGGCTCATGCCCCGGCCATTTCGAGGACTCCGACATGAAGTTGCTCGCGTTTAGCCTTGGCCTGCTTCTCGCGGCCGGGGCGGTCGCGCGGGCGGAGCCCGACGTCGCCACGCTGTTTCAGGCGAAATGCGCCGCGTGCCACGGCGGCGACCGTCTTGGCGCCATCGGCCCCGCGCTTCTGCCCGACAATCTTGGCAAACTCGGCAAGGCGGGCGCCGAGGCGACGATCCGCGACGGCCGCGCGGCGACGCAAATGCCGGCGTTCAAGGGCGAAATCGACGAGGCTTCGATCAAGGCTCTGGCCGCCTATGTTTACACGCCTCCGGAAACCGAGCCGGTCTGGACACAGCAACAGATCGACGCCTCGCGTGTGCTGACGCCGGCCCCAAAGGCCGACAAGCCGGGGTATTCCGCCGATCCGCTCAATCTGTTTGTCGTGGTCGAAGGCGGCGATCATCATGTGTCGATCGTCGACGGCGACAAATTCGAGCCGATCTTCCGCTTCCCCAGCCGGTTCGCCCTGCATGGCGGGCCGAAATTCACGCCCGACGGACGCTATGTGTTCTTTTCCTCGCGCGACGGCTGGGTGAGCAAATTCGACCTCTGGACCCTGCGCGTCACGGCGGAAGTCCGCGCCGGAATCAATTCCCGCAACATCGCCTTGTCGAAGGACGGCAAATATGTCGCCGTCGCCAATTACCTGCCCAATACGCTGGTGATTCTATCGGCGGCCGATCTCGGCGTGGTGAAAATCTTCGACGTCGCCGACCGCAATGGCCGGAAATCACGGCTGTCCGCCGTCTATCAGGCGCCGCCGCGCAATTCCTTCGTCGCCGCCTTGAAGGACGCGCCGGAGATCTGGGAAATCTCTTGCGCGTCCAGTGCGCCGCCCGTCCATCCCGGCGAAACCGCGAGCAACGAAGCCTCGTCATCCTCTCAAAGCCTGTTCGCCTTGCGGCGCATCGAAATCGCCGATCCGCTCGACGATTTCTTCTTCGATCCCGCCTATCGCCATTTGCTTGGCGCCCATCGCGACGGCAACGGGGCGGTGGTGGTCGATCTCGACTCCGGCGCCGAAATCGCGACCATTCCGCTGCCGGGAATGCCGCATCTCGGCTCGGGCATTTCCTGGCTGCGGGACGGCCGGCGCGTCATGGCAACTCCCCATCTCAAGGAGGGGAAAATCAGCGTCATCGACACCCAGGACTGGACGAAAATCGCGGAAATCGTCACGGCCGGCCCCGGCTTTTTCATGCGCAGCCACGAAAACAGCCGCTACATCTGGACGGATTCGTTTCTGTCGCCGCAACACAAGGATGAAATCCAGATCATCGACAAGCAGACGCTGCAAATCGTCAAAGTGTTGAAGCCCGCGCCCGGGAAAACCACGGCCCATGTCGAATTCGATCGTTCGGGACGACACGCCCTGGTGAGCGTCTGGGAGATGGACGGCGCGGTGATTGTCTATGACGCCGAGACTTTCGAGGAGATCAAGCGCCTGCCGATGTCCAAACCGGTCGGAAAATACAATGTCTATAACAAGATCACCTTTTCCGAGGGCACGAGCCACTGACGCCGAGGATCGTATCGCTCAGCGATCATCGGCGCTCGAACGCGATGCGAATTCAGCGAGTTTTCCGACGTCCTTGATCAGGACATTGTCGCGGGCGACGGTCACGCCCATTTCCCGCAATTTCACCAGGGCGCGAGAAAAGCTCTCCGGCTGCATGCCCAGGCGATTGGCGATCAGAGCCTTTTCATAGGGAAGCGCGATCTTGGCCTGTCCTGAAATGTCGCCGATCTGATCGAGCAGAAAATCGGCGATCCGTTGTGACGCGGATTTCGCCTTGAGCTGCTCGATCTGCTCCACCAACTGTTTGAGATGGACGGAAAAAGCCGCGAGCATGTCGAAAGCGAGCTGAGGGTTTTGCAGAATGGCCCGACGTAGCGCCGCGCCATCGACACGCAGAATGCGCGCGGGAGAGACCGCTTCGGCTGAAGCGGGATAACGCCCGCCCATGAACATGGCGGCTTCGCCGAAGGTTTCTCCGGCGGTGAAGATCGACACGACGATCTGCTCGCCATTCTCTCTTTCGCGATAGATCTTCACCCATCCTTCGATAACGAGGAAGAAGGATTCCGCCGGATCGCCCTGCTGAAAAACCCGTTCGCCACGTTCATAATGCCGTGGACTGCAATTCTGGATAATGGCGCGCGTGATCTCCACGCCCATCGCTTGGAACAGCGGCGCGCGCGCTAAAATCGCAGCATGGTCGGGCGGCATTCAATCGGCCTTTCTCGGGATCGCTTGGCGCAATCTAGTGAAAAACGCCGGAAAATTTTTGTTTGAGCGCACGTTCCCAGGCAAAAGCCGTGAGTGTGGCGCGCTTCGCGGCGTCCGCTGTTTGTCCGCGCGCAAGGTCGAGTTCTTGTGAGTGGTTTAGCAAGGGAGACGTTGACGCCAAGGGAATCGACATGTCCCACCCAAACTCGCGCCGTCTGTATAACGGTCCCGCAATTCTGAGCCTGGGCTTCCGGCCTTTTTTTCTCGCCGGTTCAATCTGGGCCGTTGTTGCGGTCATGCTCTGGCTGCCACAATATTTCGGCGAATTCACGCTCCAGGGCGTGTTCCCGCCGCTCGATTGGCACGCCCATGAAACGGTTTTCGGTTATGGCGGCGCGATTGTGACAGGCTTCTTGTTGACCGCCGTGCCCAATTGGACCGGCCGCCTGCCAATTCAGGGCTGGCGGTTGGCTTTGCTGGTCCTGGTCTGGTTGGCCGGACGCGCGGCGATTGTTTTTTCCGCGCGCCTTGGATGGCTTTTCGTGGCGTCGATCGATTGCGCGTTTCTTGGGTTGGTCTGCGCGGCCATCGCGCGTGAAATTGTCGCCGGAAAAAACTTTCGCAATCTAAAAGTTCTTATTTTTGTCGGCCTGCTGTTTGTCGCCAATATCGTCTTTCACATCGAGGCGCATGTCTCGGGGACCGCCACTTATGGGCGCCGCTTCGGCGTCGCCGCGATCATAGCCCTGGTGATGCTGATCGGCGGACGGGTGATTCCCAGCTTCACGCATACCTACCTCTCCCGGCGGGGAGACGGGCGGTTGCCCAGCCTTTCGCGCGTTTCGACGCGCTTTGTCTCGGCGTCTCCCTGGTCGGACTTGCAAGCTGGATCGTCGTCCCGGAAAACCGCATCGCCGGCCTGGCGCTGATCGTCGCCGGCCTGTTGAATCTGGCGCGACTGGGCCGCTGGGCCGGCGAGCGCGCGACGGGCGAAAAACTGGTTTTGATTCTTCATCTCGCCTATGTCTTCGTGCCGCTCGGCTTTCTGCTGAACGGTCTTGCAGCGTGGACGACCGCGGTTCCCTTGAGCGCCGGGCTGCACGCATGGGGCGTTGGGGCCGCCGGAGTCATGACTCTGGCGGTCATGACCCGCGCCAGCCTCGGGCATACCGGAAACAAGCTCCACGCCGGTCCCGCCACACAGGGAATTTACGCGGCCGCTTTAGGCGCCGCGCTCGCACGAATTTTTGCCGCCTTGGCGCCGCAGTGGAGCTTTCTGCTGTTGCATATCGCTGCATTTTCCTGGGTCGCGGCCTTCCTCGGCTTCGCCATTGTCTATGGACGCGCGCTGCTGCGCCCGCGCCAGAACTGATTTCGCAAACACGATCCCGCTGATGAGGACCCCATGAACCTGCCGCAACTCCCCCTTGGCGTCGCCGTGATGGACGAGGATCATTTCGTCATCGAACAAATGTTGGCGCGGACGCCTCTTGTCGCCGATGCCGAACTTCCCGCGCATCTCGACGCGATCCTCGCCGAAATCCGCGCGCATTTCGCGCGGGAGGAGGCGGAGATGGAGCGGGTGGGCGTGCCAATTCTTCATTGTCACCAAGCCCAGCACGCTGCTTTGTTGCAGGAGGGCGAAAGACTGCGTGTCTCCGTCGCGCAGGCCAACTCCCGGCTGCGGCGTCATTTGATCGGTTTTGCCTTGGCGCAACATGTCGCCAATCACATCACGACGGTCGATCAGATTTCCTCGACCTTTTTCGACGGCAAGGTCGATCATGCGCAGGGCCGCCAGTCGATGAGTTGCTGTTCGTAGCTCAGGGCGTTTCATGTCCGCAAAAATGCGACCGCACCCTCGAAGAGAAGTCTTCGAGGGTGCGGTGCTGTTATCCGACGACTCAGAGTTTGTAGCGCAGCGCCAGGCTGATCTGCCAATCGCGCGCCAATTGCGGGCCGTTGAGGTTCTGGTAAAGCGGCACGCCGACTTCGAGGCCGACGGACGCTGCGGTCGGCAGACCGAGATAGCGACCATTGACAAGGGCGCCGCCATAGAGGTCGATGTGCTGTCCGCCATAATAGGCCGGGTCCGCGCCCTGGGCGAAGCCGGTGATGGCGGGGTCGTTCCCGTGGATCGCTGTCTGCGTATTGCCATTCAGCCGCAGGGTCGTCTCCAGACCCGCCAGCCAGCTGTAGCCGCCCCAGGCGTTGAGTTCGTGATAGTCCCCGTAGCGCCATCCCTGCGCATTATTATCGAGCGGAAGACGGCCGCGATAGGAGAAACCCCAGGACCATGGGCCGAGAACGCCGGAATAGGCGACGCCGGGCAACGCATCAACAGTCCCCGAGCCCTCCTGCATCGCATAAAATGCTCGCTTGAGAGGCGCCAGGCCCGTCGGCAGCAGAAGAACCTGATTGTTGGTCGTGCTGCCGGTGGGCAGCGACAGACCGAGATTGACGTTGATCTGGTTTATATTGTCGCGATAGGCGCGCCAGACCCCAGCGACCTGGGTGTCGCCGATGCCCTCGGTGCGACCGGTGCTGTAGCCCAGAACCGCCGTCGATCCTTTCGTGAACGTCTCCATGTCCACGGCCTTTTCGAGAAAAGCCGTCGCCACCGAAACCGAGAGGTTATCGGTAACGCCATAGGCGACGGAAAGGCCTTCCGAAAAGGTTCTCAAATCTTGCGGGACCATGTGAAGCTTGGCAGCGATAC
>CAWDOR010000013.1:0-47400 GCA_963804045.1 uncultured Alphaproteobacteria bacterium
AGACCTGCGTCTGGCCGATCCCATAGGAACGGGCGATCGGGTCGTTCAAGTTGATAAAGGCGTAGTTGGAGAGAAAACTCGCGTCGCGGGTGCCGTGGGGCGAGTATATGGCGACCAGCATGAGCGGAGCTGTCACGGACTTCCGGATCGTGACCCCAAAGTTATTCACTTCCTGCGGTAGCTGCGCCGAGGCCAGTTGCTCGCGCGATTGCGTGAGTATAAGGTCCGTGTTGGGATCGGATTTGAGATCGAAATCCGTGAACAAGGTCGTAGTCGAATTGCCCGTGGCATTGACCGAGTACATGTAGCTCAGATTGTCGACGCCGTTGATTTGCTGCTCGATGGGCGTGGCGACCGCCTGCTCCAGAGCGTTGGCGTCGGCTCCGACATAGGTGGCTTGCATTCGGATTTCGGGTGGAACGATGTTGGGAAACTGGGCGACCGGCAGCGTCGCTATGATCACCACCCCGACAATTACCGTAAGCATCGCGATCACCATCGCGACGATGGGCCGCCTGATGAAGAAATTGGACATGGCTTCTGACTCCTTTCTTAGTTGGCCCGGAAGGGCCTTGGCCAATCCTGCACGCCCGGCCGGAGATTTTGCTGGCCCTCGACGACGACACGTTCGCCGCGGCTCAGCCCGTCATGGATTACCCACATATGGCGCCGACCCGCTCTCCGGCTTTGACCGGACGGATGGCAACCCGATCGTTCCGGTCGACCACAGCAACTTCGTAGCTGCCTTGCAACTCGGTTAGCAAGACGATGGAAGGTTAAGCGGCGCCACACAACCACGTATTGCTCGATGGAGGAGCCGGCCTTGCGGATGTCATCGAGATAATCGGCCCATTTTTCCGCCGCCTGGGCGTCGGGGCAGAACAAGCCGTTGCGCTCGACCTCGGCCCAGTCCCAGCGCGAACGGTCGATCTTGTGCGGGCCGACCTGCACCATGGCGGCGCGGATGGTCACGCCCGGAATCACTTTGCGCGCCACGGCGCCGGCGGCGACGCGCGCCGCCGTCTCGCGAGCCGAGGAGCGCCCGCCGCCGCGATAATCGCGAATGCCATATTTGGCGTCATAGACGTAATCGGCGTGGCCGGGACGATAGGCGTGCTTGATCTCGCCATAGTCCTTGGAGCGCTGGTCGGTGTTTTCGATCAGCAGGGCGATGGGCGTTCCCGTGGTCATCTGCGCGCCGGTCGCCTCGTCGGTCATCACGCCGGAGAGGATCTTGACGGCGTCCGCCTCCTGGCGCTGGGTGGTGAAGCGCGACTGGCCGGGGCGGCGCAGGTCGAGAAATTTCTGGATCTCGGCGGCTTCCAGCGGCAGGCGCGAGGGACAGCCGTCCACCACGCAGCCGAGCGCGGGCCCGTGGCTCTCGCCGAAAGTGGTGACGCGGAACAAATGGCCGAAGCTGTTGTGTGACATGGCCCCAATAATCACGAAACCGAAAAAAGGCCAAGTCTCGCCGCGCATCTCGCCACGCGTCTTGCCTCGCGCCGCGCGCTCGACTACCAGATGAAGCGGGACAAGCGGGAAGGTTTCATGGCGGGAAGCGCATTGCGCCGGCTGACCTCGGTCGAGCCGGAGACGCCGCTGGCGGAGCTGGCGAAAAATCTGGCCAAGACCGCGGTGACCGTGGCGCTGCTGGCTTTGGCCGCGAGCCATGCGCGCGGCGCTTTCGCCACTTTCGTCGCCACGCTGACGTTCAGCCCGACCCGCACGCCCTCGCCCGGCCTTGGCCTGTTGCTGTTTCTGCTGGCGCTGGGCCTGGCTTTCGCCGCGCTGCTCGTCGCCCTGGCCGCCGCCGCCGTCATCTGGCGGCGGGGCCGGCGCGGCGCGCGCAAGCTGATCTCCACCCTGCTGCTGCTCGCCCTGGCTGCTGCCCTATCCCGCCTGGCTGGTCTATGCCTCGGGCTTTCCGCCCTTCATCGCCGACGTGACCACCGATTTCGACGATCCCCCCGGCTTTTCCGCCGCGCCCGCCGTAACGGCGGCGCGCGGCTGGACGCCGCCGCCGCTCGACGCCAGCCGCGCCGGCCAACAGATCGCCGCCTATCCCGACGTCAAGCCGATCCTGGTCGATCTGGAAACCGACGAGGCCTTCAACGCCGCCCGCGACGCGGCCAAGGCCCTGGGCTGGACCATTGTGGAGGACGAGCGTCCCGGCGGCGCGGCGCGGCCCGAGGGCCGCATCGAGGCCATAGCCTATACGCTGGCGCTGCATATTCCCGTGGCGCTCTCGATCCGCATTCGCCCCGGCGAGGAGCAGACCCGCGTCGACATGCGCGTGGCCACCCGCTTCCTGCCCAATGATATGGGAACCGGCGCGGCGCTGATCGGCAAGCTCGATGACGCGCTGCAAGCCAAGGACGACGAGGAATAGAGGTTTTTTGGCATTTTTGGCGCGCAGTCTTCTCCGAATATGCGCTAGCGCCGCCGGAAAACCCCAGTGAGCTGCGGCGACCCTTCCGTCTCCACCAACGCGCGCGCGCATAAATCCTCAAGGGTCGCCAAGGTGGAGAGCGCGGCGGCGCCCTTCAGCCGCGGGTCGAGCTTTTCGTAAACTTTTTCGACGATTTCGGCGATGCCGCGCGGCCCCTGGGCGAGCGCATTGAGGATCGAGGTTTCACGGGCGCGACGGTGATTGAGTAAAGCGCGCAAAAAACGTTGCGGCTGGGTCACCGGACCGCCGTGGCCGGGCCAGTAGAGGGCGTGATCCTCGCCGCGCAGCCGTTCCAGCGAGTTGAGATAGAGCCGCATGGCGCCGTCGGGCGGGGCGACGATGGAGGTGGACCAGCCCATGATGTGATCGCCGGTGAACAGCGCTTTTTCTTCCACCAGTTCGAAGCAGACATGGTTCATGGTGTGGCCCGGCGTCGCCAGGGCGCGGATCGTATAGCCGTCGCCGGCGACAACATCGCCATCGACGAGAATGCGGTCGGGCGCGTAATCCACATCGTTGGAGGCGTCGAGCTTGTTGATCTCGCCCAGCGCCAGCTCGCGGGCGGCGAAATGCGGCGCGCAGCCCCGGATTTCCGCGCCGGTCGCCTGTTTCAGCAAGGCGGCGGCGGGCGAATGGTCGCGATGGGTGTGGGTCACCAGGATCTTGCCGATCCGCTCGCCGGCCAGCCCCTGGAGCAGGGCCTCGATATGATCGGGCAGATCGGGACCGGGATCGATCACCGCGACCTCGCCGGCGCCGACAATATAAGTGCAGGTGCCGGTGAAGGTGAAGGGGCCGGGATTGGGCGCGACCAGCCGGCGCACCAGCGGCGACACCCGCTGCATCTGGCCGGCGGGGGCGTCGAAGCCCAGCTCGAAGCGCGGGGCTTCGTCATTGGAAAACGCGTCGCTCATGCGCCCACATTGCGCCGGATTTTTGCGCCGCGAAAGCCCCGAACGGCCTTTTGCGCGCCGCCAAAAACAAAACCCCGCCGATGGCGGGGTTTCTCGCTCGAAACAGGCTCGAACTCAGTTGGTCATCGGCGGAACCGCCTGGGCCGCCGCCGCCTGCTGCTGCATGCGCTGGGCGTAGAGCGTGGCGAAATCGATGGGGTCGAGATAGAGCGGCGGGAAGCCGCCATTGCGCACGGCATCGGCGACGATCTGGCGCGCGAAGGGGAACAGCAGGCGCGGGCATTCGATCATCACCACGGGATGCGACTGCTCGGCGGGGATGTTGACCAGACGGAACACGCCGGCATAGGTCAGCTCGAACTTGAACAGGGCGTCGGCGCCTTCGCCGGCCGAGCCTTCGAGCAGGATTTCGACTTCATAGTCGTGCTCGGCGAGCTGCTTGGCGTTGACATTGACCTGAATGTTGATGTTCGGGCCCTTTTCCTGGGGACCGAGCGAACGCGGCGCATTGGGGTTCTCGAAGGACAGATCCTTGCAATATTGCACCAGGCAGTTCAGCGCCGGCGCGACATTGGCCTGGCCGCCATTGGAATCGGTCATGAAAATCTCCTGCGAATTTCGGGGCGCGCCCCAAGGTCACGGTTCCGCCCGGCCCGCCGCGTAGCAGAAACCTTGGCGCAAAACAAGGCGCGCCCCCAAGAATTGGCGCGCGACCGCGTGAATTCACGCAAGCTTCAGCGGCGGACGCCCTCGGCGGGCGAATCGACGGCGCGCCACTCGCCGGGGTTGAGATCGATCACGCCGGGCGCAGCGGCGCGGCGGCGGACAAAAATCTTGCCGTCCATCACCCGTCGCGCCGCCCATTGCCGCAGCGAGGGCGCGGCGAAGGCCAGGCCGACCAGATCGGAGAGGAAGCCGGGGAGGATCAGCAGCAGCGCGCCCAGGGCGCCGATCAGCCCTTCCGCCAAGGCGCCGTCGCGCGGCGGCTCGCCCGCCCAGGCGCGGCGCATCAGACCGAGCGTCTCGCCGCTGCTCTGGCGCAGCAGGGCGAAGCCGGCGAGCGAGGTCAAAAAGCCGGCGAGCAGCGCGCCGCCCAGGCCGATGGTCTGGGCCACCGCGACAAAGGCGAAAAACTCCAGCGCCAGCCAGAGCGCCAGCGCCGGCGCGAACAAGGCCCGTTTTGTCATGCCGCCTGTCATGTCGCCTCCACCCGGTGCATCCTTGCTGGCGTCCCCGGTCAATGCTACCCATCGGGTTGAAGGACAATATGGCGGCGGCCCGCCTCCGGCGCAATGCCGGCGAGGGCCTCCGCCGCAAGAGGGCGTCATGGAGCTCGATCCGACCATCATCATTTTTGCGTTTCTCGCCATATTCGTGCTGTGGAAATTGCGCGGCGTGCTCGGCGAACGCGGCGGCTTCGAACAGAACGGCCCCGCCGCGCCCGCCGGCCCGGCGCCAGGCGCGCCGCCGCCGCAAGCCCCGCCGGCCGAACAGGACTGGGCCGAATGCGCCGAGCGCGGCGGCCCGGTCTGGCAGGGATTCGAGGCCATTTCGCGCGCCCAGCCGGGTTTTTCGCCGAAAAGCTTCCTCGCCGGGGCGCGCGCCGCCTATGAAATGATCGTCGAGGCTTTTTCGCGCGGCGACGAGGATGCGCTGAAATCGCTGACCAGTCCCGAGGTGCTCGCCGGCTTCATGAGCGCGCTCGAAGGCCGCAAGTCGCGCGGCGAGACCATGCAGACCACGCTGGTCGGCCTCAATGAAGCGAAAATCGTCGATGCGCGGGTGGAAAAGGACATAGCCGCCATAGCCGTGCGCTTCGACGGCCAGTTCGTCACCGCCATCCATGGCCCCGATGGCCAGCTCGTCGAAGGCGACCCCAACAATCCCGCCCATGTCGTCGATGTCTGGACTTTTGCGCGTCAGCACGGCGCCAATAGCCCCAACTGGACGCTGGTCGCCACCTCGCCCGGCGCCTGAGCCATGCCCCGGCGGCGGTTTTTCGCGACTTTGGCGCTGGCCGCCGGCCTGTTCACCGGAGCCGACGCCGCGCCCTGCGTCGCCGAAGGACGCGGTTTCTCGCTCCAGCCCGTGGCGCTGGAGGAGATTCCCGGCTTCGCCCAGGATCGGCTCGACGCGGCGCTGGCGGTGTGGCGCAAGGGCTGCGCCAGCGCGCCGCATCCGCGCGTCAATCTGCCGGAACTGAAGCCCGAGGCCTGGAAAAAGGCCTGCGCGGCGGCCAAGGGAACGGCCACGGAAAGTTTCTTCAAGAGCCATTTCCAGGCGTTTCGCGTCGTCCCCGACGAGGCCCCCGACGCTTTTTTCACCGGCTATTATCAGCCGGAAATTCCCGGCGCGTTGCGGCCAAGCCGGGAGTTCCCCACGCCGGCCTATGGCCTGCCGCCCGATCTGGTCGCGAGTTCGGCGCTTGCGGGGCTGACGGCGGCGCGGCGCGGGCCCGGCGGGACGCTGGAGCCTTATCCCGACCGCGCGGCGATCGAGGACGGCGCCTTGGAAAAAATCCCAGGCGTGAAAAAACTGATCTATCTGCGCGATCCCGCCGATCTGTTTCTGGCGCAGGTGCAGGGGTCGGCGCGGGTGCGGCTCGCCGACGGGCGAGTTTTCATTCTGTCCTTCGCCGGGCGCAACGGCCAGCCCTATACGGCGCTGGCGCGGATCCTGGTGCAGCGCGGCGTGGCCACGCCCAGCGAGATGACCATGCAGCGGCTGGTCTCCTGGCTGCGCGACAATGGCCTGAACAAGGGCGAGGCCGGCGACGAGCTGCTGCGCCAGAACCGCTCCTTCGTGTTTTTCGCCGGCGCCTTCGACAAGACGCCCGGCGCCCAGCCGCAAGGCGCGAGCGGCGCGGCGCTGACGCCGTTCCGCTCCATCGCGGTGGACAAGAATTTCTGGCCCTATGGCCTGCCCTTTTTCATCGACGCGGAGCTGCCCTGGCGCGGGCCGCAGGTCGAGCCCTTCCGCCGGCTGATGGTGGCGCAGGACACCGGGGCGGCGATCCGCGGGCCGGGCCGCGCCGATATTTATCTGGGGCTGGGCGAGGAGGCGGGCCTGCGCGCGGGGGCGCTGCGCCATCACGGCCAGTTTTATCTGCTTTTGCCCAGGGAGTAGGATGTGATCCTCTCCGACGGCAAGAAAAAATCCATGCGGCTCCGTCTGCTTTCGGCGACCGAACTGGCGCTTTGGCGCCATGTCACCGCCGACGTGACGCCGCGCGGCGGCCGCAAGGCCAAGCTGAAGGACGAGGCGCCCGCGCCCCAAAGCCCCGCGCCCCAAAATCCTGCGTCCCAAAATCCTGCATCCCGGACGCGCTCGGCCGGCGCGCCCATGGCGCCCGCCAAACCGGCGATGACGGAAAAGCCGCCGCCGCGCTCCGCCCCGCCGCTCGCGCCCATCGAGAAAAGGCTGCGCCGCCAGCTCTCCTCCGGGCGCCAGCCCATCGACGGAAGGCTCGACCTGCATGGCATGACCCAAGCCGAGGCCCATCGCGCGCTGATCGGCTTCATTCACCGCGCCGTCGCCCAGGACGCCAAGGTGGTGCTGGTCATCACCGGCAAGGGCGGCGCCGGACCGAAGCCCGATTACGCCAGCGAGCGCGGAGTGCTGCGCCGCGCCGCGCCGCTCTGGCTGGCCGAACCAAGCTTGCGTCCCTATGTGCTCTCCGTCGAGGAGGCCGCACGGCCCCATGGCGGCGGCGGCGCGCTTTATGTCCGGCTGCGGCGGCGCAAGACCGGCTGAGCCGGGCGACGGCAACGCAGAATTGACTTGACCCCGCGCCGGGCGGACGGCAAGAGCAGGCGGTTCTCCAGGGAAAATCGCATGACCGCCCAAACTCTCGACGTCCTCGCCATCGGCAACGCCATTGTCGATGTCATCGCCCCCGTGGACGAGGCTTTCATCCTCGCCCATGGCTTGCGCAAGGGCGGCATGCAGCTCGTCGATGAAAAGCAGTCGCTGGCGCTCTACGACGCCATGGGCGCGACCACCATCGTCTCGGGGGGATCGGCGGCCAATACGGTGGCGGGCGTGGCGAGCTTCGGCGGCAAGGCCGGCTTTGTCGGCAAGGTCCGCGCCGACGAGGCGGGCCAGGCCTTCAGCCATGACATTCGCGCCATTGGCGTGCATTTCGCCACGCCGCCGGCGCCGGCGCCGGACGGGCCGGGCACGGCGCGCTGTCTGGTGCTGGTGACCCCCGACGGCCAGCGCACCATGAACACCTATCTCGGCGCCTGCCAGAATTTGAGCGTCGCCGATCTCGACGCCGATGAAATCAAATCCGCCAAGATTCTCTATCTCGAAGGCTATCTCTGGGACCCGCCGGCGGCCAAACAGGCCTTTGTCGAAGCCGCGGCCATCGCGCATGGCGCCGGGCGGCAGGTGGCGCTCACCCTCTCCGACACATTTTGCGTAGACCGCTATCGCGACGAATTTTTCGGCCTGATCCGCGACGGCGTGGTCGATATTCTCTTCGCCAATGAATCGGAATTGCACGCGCTCTATCAGACCGCCGATTTCGACGCCGCTTTCGCCGCGCTGCGCCAGGAAAAAATCCTGAGCGTGGCGACAAGGGGCGAAAAGGGCGCGATGGCCGCGCGCGGGGCCGAGCTTTTCGCCGTTCCCGCCGCGCCCATCGAGCGGCTGGTGGACACCACCGGCGCCGGCGACCTGTTCGCCGCCGGCTTTCTGTCAGGCCTGACGCAGGGACGCGCGCTCGACCATTGCGCCCGGCTCGGCGCCCTGGCGGCGGCGGAAGTGATCCAGCATTATGGCGCGCGGCCCGAGGCCAATCTCAAGCAATTGGCCGAACAGAGCGGCTATGTTCACGCGCTTTAGAGCGCTTTCCGACCGGATTGACGCATTCTGTTCGCTTTTGGCGAGGCGATCCGTAAGGCGCGGGCCGCAGGCCGCATCGGGGATGCGGCCAAGGGACGCAACGCAACGGGCGCGCGCCAAAAGCGAACCCTTGGGGCCGGGGGCTTTCGCGCCGTGGCTGTGTCGCGCGGCTTAGCCGTGTCCGCGACACGGCTTGCGCCACGCTCCTGCCCACGGCGCAAAATCCCCTCGGCAGAATGCGTCAATCCGGTCGGAAAGCGCTCTAGCGCAACGAGCCGGCTCTTTCGCGCAGCAGGGCGACCTGCTCGGCGGCGGCGATCAGGCATTTGACATAATGCTTGGCCTGCTGCGGCGCGCGGCGGAATTTTTGCAGCACCAGATCGGAAATTTCATCGATCACCGCCTCGTCGCCGGCCTCGATCATGCGGGCGTCGAGCCGCGACTCGGCCAGCAGCCGCGCCAGCGCCTGGCGCGAGGCCCGGCCTTGCAGCGTCAGGCCGTTGATGGAGCAGCGCCAGCAGGCCCAGTGCAGCCGCGCCGCCTGGCTGGCGCGCGCGGCTTCGGTGAAGACCTGATCGTAATGAGCGATCAGCCGATCGCAGACCGCCGCCTCGCTCCAGACCGCGAGATCGCTCGGCGGAGCGGAACGCTCGGACGAGGAGGCCATCGCGGGTTTGAGTTTCGGCAGGGCCATGAAACCAGGTCATTAAGTTCGGGTTGACACAGATTTAGAGCCAGTCGCCGCGCCCGCGCAAGGCCGCCTGACGCCCGGAAAACCGTCGGTTTGCGAAAGGCCAATAATAACAACCGGCGGCAAAAAGTAAAAAAAATCGGGCGCCGCCGTGAAGGGCGCCCGATGCTGTGAAGGGACCGCATTTCCGCGATTTTTACAGAAAAATCCGGCTTCAATCGCAAATCAGTGACGGAAATGGCGATGGCCGGTGAGCACCATGGCCAAGCCCGCTTCGTCGGCCGCCTTGATGACTTCCTCGTCGCGCATCGAGCCGCCCGGCTGGATCACGGCGGTGGCGCCGGCTTCGGCGGCCGCCAGCAGGCCGTCGGCGAAGGGGAAGAAGGCGTCGGAGGCGACCACCGAGCCCTTCGCCCAGGTTTCCGCGGCGCCGGCGGCCCTGGCGGCCTCGGCGGCCTTCCAGGCGGCGATGCGCGAGCTGTCAACGCGGCTCATCTGCCCGGCGCCGACGCCAACCGTCGCGCCGTTCTTGGCGTAGACGATGGCGTTGGACTTGACGTGCTTGGCGACGCGGAAGGCGAATTTGAGATCGGCCAGCTCGCTCTCGCTCGGCGCGCGCTTGGTGACCACCTTGAGCGCCATGTCGTCGACCACGGCGTTGTCGCGCGACTGGAACAGCAAGCCGCCGGAGACCGAGCGCACGGCGAGGCCGACGCTGCGCGGATCGGGCAGGCCGCCGGTCAGCAGCAGCCGCAGGTTTTTCTTGGCGGCGACCAAAGCGATGGCCTCTTCGTCGGCCTCGGGAGCGATGATGACCTCGGTGAAAATCTTGACGATTTCGGCGGCGGCTTCGGCGTCGAGCTTGCGGTTGAGCGCGACAATGCCACCGAAGGCCGAGACCGGATCGCAGGCCAGCGCCCGCAGATAGGCGTCCTTCAGGCTCAAGCCTTCGGCGACGCCGCAGGGGTTGGAGTGCTTGATGATCGCCACCGCCGCCGTGCGCCGGGGATCGAATTCCGCCGCCAACTCGAAGGCGGCGTCGGTGTCGTTGACATTATTGTAGGAGAGCTGCTTGCCCTGCACCTGGCGCGCGGTGGCGACGCCCGGCCGGTTTTCGCCGGTCAGATAGAAACCCGCCGACTGGTGCGGATTTTCGCCATAGCGCATGGGCTCGGCGAGCCGGCCGCCGACGGCGCGATAATCCGGCGTGGCCTCGCCCAGCGCTTGGGCCAGCCAGTTGGAAATGGCGGAATCGTAAGCGGCGGTGCGGGCATAGGCCTTTTGCGCCAGTTTTTTGCGCAGGGCGAGGGTGGTGGCGCCCTGATTGGCGTCGAGCGCTTCGAGCACTTTCTCGTAGTCGGCGACATCGACGACCACGGCGACATCGTCATGGTTTTTGGCGGCGGCGCGGATCATGGCGGGGCCGCCAATGTCGATATTCTCGATGGTCTCCTCCCAGCCCGCGCCCTTGGCGACGGTGGCCTCGAAAGGATAGAGATTGACCACCAGCAGATCGATGGGATCGATGCCATGGGCGAGCAGCGCCGCCTCATGCTCGGGATTCTCGCGGATCGCCAGCAGGCCGCCATGCACCTTGGGATGCAGGGTTTTCACCCGCCCGTCCATCATTTCCGGGAAGCCGGTGACGTCGGAGACGTCGAGCACCGGCAGGCCGGCCTCGGCGATGGCTTTGCGCGTGCCGCCGGTGGAGACAAGGACAATGCCTCGCGCGCAAAGCGCCTTGGCGAAATCGATCAGGCCGGTCTTGTCGGAAACGGAAAGCAGCGCACGTTTGACAGCGCGGGCGTCGGTCATTTTGTCATCTCTATGCTGGTCGGGCGCGCCGCGAGTGGGCGCCAATCGGGGCCTCGGCGAAGCCGGCGGGGATTTTCGCGCCGCGATTAGCACGATTCCCGAGCGAATCAAATGCGTGGGCGCTGGGGGAGATGAAGAATCTGTGACTTTCGCGGAGGCAAAGTCACGTATCGCCTCGGTTTTTCATCAAGCGGGTGCTTGATCATCCTCCTCCGGAGACAAGTTGTAAAGGGTCCACCGACCGCCTTCGGATATGCGTTCCACCCACGTTCCCGGTGGGATTCTGATGACCCCCAGAATGGTTGGGTCGTTCTCAACAATGTGATGCAAATGGACCAGATGTCCCGTTTCATCGCCTTCAGCAATGCCGTGAGCGTCGGAGCCACATAAAAGCTCCATGTCGCCGTCACGGTGATGGATGATGAACCGACATTTGACTTCGTTGTGAAAGACTCGCTCGCAAACGAACACGAGCCTGTCGGGAGCTGCATCTGTCGATTTGAACATCGTCCGCTCACATTTTTCCGGCGCCAAATGTGTCAACTGCTCATTTTCGAACAGCATCAAGGCCTCGATGCGTAACAAAATTTGTCGTCAACGCAAATTGTCTCCCCTCGAATCGCATCTTAGAGCGTTTTCAAGCGAAGCGGATGCCGGTTCGCTCGAGGAAAATGTGTTAAAATAGGAATTTAGAGCCCCAATTTGATTCCATCAATCGGGGCTCTAGCCTGAGTAGAGAAGTCGATCACGCCGCCCGCAGCGCCTTTTGCACGGCTTTCGGATTGCGTTCGATCACCAGGAGATAGGCGCGCGTCGGTCCCTCGGGAATGCGGCGGCCCTGTTCCCAGTGGCGCAGCGTATTGATGCTGAAGCCAAAACGACCGGCGAATTCCTCCTGAGTCAGACCGAGCTTGGCGCGGATCGCCTTCACGTCGATGTTTTGGGGAATATGGACGTTGTAGCTGTCCGAGGCGGCGACGCCCTCGGCATAGGCGAGGGCCTGTTCCAATCCGCGTCGGATGCTGGCGGCGACTGCGCTGCTCATGACTTTTTCCTCTCGTAACATGCGACCAGCATATCGGTCAGCCGTTGGAAATCGTTGCGGGCGGCCTGGCCGATATCGGCCCGTTCGTTCTTGGCGTAGGCGGTCAAGGCGAAGAGCGGCATGGCGTCATTGTGATAGTAATAGATCACGCGCGCGCCCGAACGTTTGCCGCGTCCCCGCAAAGCCCAGCGCAGTTTGCGCACGCCGCCGGTTCCCGGAATGAGATCGCCGGCGCGAGGATTATGGGCAAGATAATCAACCAGCAGGCTTCGCTCATTTTCATCCATGATCCGTCCCGCCGCCTCGAGAAATTCCGGCGTTTCGATGACGGTGACGGGCGCGGGTCCGAGCATGAGCAAAACTAATCCAATGGACTATAAGAAACAAGATTTTTTTATGATCCATTGGATGAGGTTGCCCGCCCACCTTCCCCACCCGGGATCAAGCCGCGCCGTTTTGCCGCGCAAAGGACCAGTCGACCTGGGCGATGTCGGCGGCGTCGCCATAGACCACCAGTTGCGCGCAGGGGCGCGGGCCCTCGGGCGCGGCGAAGAAAATGCTTTCCTCGATCGCCACCGGCAGGCCCCCGGCCTCGAAGGTGAAATCTGCGCCGCCCGCCGTGCGCAGCAGCGCCCCCTGCCCTTCCCACAGCGCGGCGACCGCCACCGAAGGGTGGATGTGGAAGCGCAGCGCATAATTCAGGTCGCCGGGCGGCGCCTTGTCGGGAGAAACCAGTTGGTCGCGTCCGCGCAAAAGCCCGCCATCGGCGCGCAGCGCCAGCCGGCGGCGATGGATCAGGCCGAAGCGGCGCAAATAGCCGTCATGGGCGGCGCTGACGGCGATTTCGTCGCCGCGCGCCTCGCGCGTCGCGGTCATTGGCGAGGGCCCCGCGACGATTTCCCCGGCGAAAAAGCGCTCGACTCCCTTGTCGCCGGCGAAAAGGCAGGAGGAATTGTCGGCCAGCGTCAGCGTCGAATGGGCGGCGGTGACGCGGGCGCTGTCGCGCAGATCGCGGCGGGTGAGGCCGGGCGCGCCGCAATTGACCACCAGCCGCTCGACGCCGTGAGAAAACTCGAAGGACAGGCAGCCGGCGTGGGCGGCGCGGGAAAACACCGGCGGCGGGGCCGCGCCGAAATCGGCGATCACCAGGGCGTCGCCGGCCTCCAGCCGCTGAAAGCCGCTGTGCGGCGCATTGGCCAGCGCGGCGGCGGGACCGCCCTGATAGCCGAGCAGGGTCGCCACCCGTTCCGGCGCGGTGACGCCCATGCCGTTGAACAGCGCCAAAGCGCCGTCGCCATGGCGGAACATGCGCAGCGCCGGGGTCATGCGGTCTATGGCGTTGAGCAGCTCCTGCGGCGGCTGCAGGCCGCGCGCCGAAAAAGCCTGGCGCAGCGGCAGCAGATCGAGCAGCAGATCGACCAGCCTTTGCGGATTGCGGGCGATCGGCCCGCCATCGGGCAGGATTTGCGCGCGCAATTGCGCCGCCAGCGCCTTTGTCGCGCTGTTGAGCTGCGCCGCCGGCCCTTGGGCGCATAGCGCGAAATAACTCATGGCGATCGCGGCGTTCAGCCGGATTTCGCCCCGCGTCCGGTCGGCGGCGCAACGGCGCAGCAGCGCGTCGCCCTCGGCGAGCGTGGCGATGAAGGCGCGATAATCGTCGTAATCCACCCCTTCGAGCAGCATGGGCGACTGGCTCAGCCAGGACAAAGCCCGGCGCGCCACGACATCGGGCGCCCAGGCGATATGGGCCGAACGCCGGCTGTGGGCGAAAATGAATTCCTTGACCAGGGCGCGGGCGTTGGCGCGGGCCAGCGCGGTCTCCGCGGCGCGCAAATGGCGCAGCCAGGAAAAGCCGTAAAGTTTTCGCGCCCATTCCTCG
Source organism: uncultured Alphaproteobacteria bacterium (assembly GCA_963804045.1). Lineage (GTDB taxonomy): Bacteria > Pseudomonadota > Alphaproteobacteria > Rhizobiales > Beijerinckiaceae > Rhodoblastus. Next base: position 13,642 of record CAWDOR010000013.1, read on the forward strand.
GACGGCGGCATGATGACGAAGGGCGAACGCCCCTGGGTCTGCGCCACCTTGCCGGCGAAGGTGAAATAGCCCGCGTAAATATCGGAGGCCAGCGTGGGATCGCCGGTGCGCACGTCCTGGGGGGCGATCAGCAGCCGCTCCGGCAGCGGCGCGCGCCATTGCGCCAGCTTGAGGACAGGCGCGGCCAGACAGGCGCGCAGCCGCAACGCGCCGCGTCCGGCCAGCAGACCGAGAAGGCGCAAATGTTCGGCAGTATGGCTGGGCTGGCTCAACAGATTGTCAAAACTCTCGGGCGCTCAAGGGCTAAGGCGGCGTCGCCGCCATAGCCCGGAGAGTCGCCCAACAAGCTTAAAGAGCCATTAACCTTGTCGTTTCAACAGCGCCGCGAAAAAACCGTCGAGGCCGCGCTGGCGCGGGTCGGGGTCGGGCAGCAGGAAGGGCAGCAGCCGCAGCTCGCCCTCGGCGGTGACAGCCTCCGCCGGCAGGCCCAGCGCCAGGGGGTCGATTCCCTCCCTGACGACGTCGGGATTGCGGCGCAGCAGCGCGGCGATCTGCGCCTCGCCCTCCTCCGGCTCCAGCGAACAGGTGCAATAGACGAGACGGCCGCCTGGTTTAAGCAGGGTCAGGGCGTGATCGAGAATCCGCTCCTGAACCTTGGCGAGCGAGGCGAGATCGCCGGGCTTCTTGATCCAGGGCACGTCGGGACAGCGCCGCGCCGTGCCTGTGGCCGAACAGGGCGCGTCCACCAGAATGGCGTCGAAAGGCTCACCCTTGAACTGCGCCGCGTCGCCGACCGCGATGGTCGCCTCCAGTTGCAGCCGCGTCAGATTGGCGGAGAGCGTCTTCAGCCTTTCGGCGGAGCGGTCGAGCGCCGTCACTTGCGCGCCGGCGGCGGCGAGCTGCGCGGTCTTGCCGCCCGGCGCGGCGCAGAGATCGAGCACGCGCTCGCCCGGCTTGACCGCCAGCAGCCGCGCCGGCAGAGCGGCGGCGGCGTCCTGCACCCACCATTCGCCCTCGGCGTAGCCGGGAAGCTCGGGGATCGGCGCATGGCTGGCCAGCCGCACCGATCCCGTGGGCAGTACGCGCCCGCCGAGTTTTTCCGCCCAGGCCTCGGCGTCGCTTTTCACGGTGACGTCGAGGGTCGGCTCGTCGCGATGGGCCGAGGCGATGAGATGGGCGCGCTCCTCGCCGTAAATGCGCCGCCAGCGCGCCGCCAGCCAATGCGGCGTGTCGTCCTCCAGCGGGTCGGAGAGTTCGAGAAATTCCTCGCGGCGGCGGATCAGATTGCGCAGCACGCCATTGACCAGATTGGCGAAAGCCGCGCTTTTGGCGTCGAGCCGCGCGGCGCGCACGGCGAGATCGACGGCGGCGTGATCGGGAATGTCGAGAAACAGGATTTGCGCCGCGCCGGCGACAAGTATCCATTCCAGCGCGCCGCAATTGCGCGGCAGGCCCTTTTCCACCAATTGGCTCAGCGCCAGCCGGATGGTGCCGAGCCGGCGCAGCGCGGCGGCGGCGATGGAGCGCACCAGCCCCCGGTCGCGCTCGTCCAGCCCCGAAAGCCGCGAGGGCGAGGCCTCGCCGGCGAAACGATCGTCGAGCGTATGGCCGCCCTGGACAATGTCGCAAACGATCGCCGCCGCGGCGACGCGGGCGGCGAGGCCGGGATGGGACAGGGCCTCGGCGGCGGCCTGTTCGGCGGTTTGCGGTCTGGACGGCTTGCCCGTCTTGGCGCCGCCATGTTGCGGACGGCCGAAGCCTGGGCTCTTGGTCTTGTTCATGCGTCCATGATCTGTGGGAGTTGCGCGGCGGCGGGTTTCGATTATGAATCGGCGTTGAACCTTGTCTAGCACAGCGGCGGATCGAGCGAAATGAACGAAAGTCCTTCTTCTTTTGACGAAAATGCCGCCTCCCCCAAGGAAAAGACGTTGACGCCCGAGGCCAAGCGCGCCTTGGCCGAGGCTCAGGAGCGCCGCAGGCAGGAAGAGGAGCGCCGCGGCCGCGCCGGCGCCGCGCCCGCCCGCCCCGAGGAGTTTTACGGCCCCTCCGGCCCGGAGCCGGTGCGCTATGGCGATTGGGAGCGCAAGGGGATCGCCAGCGATTTCTGACGCGATGACCAGGGGTCCGATCTGCCGTTTCGCGCCCTCGCCCAACGGGCTGCTGCATCTTGGCCATGCCTGGTCGGCGCTGCTGAACTGGGATTTGGCGCGGCGTCACAATGGCCTGTTCCTGCTGCGCATCGAGGACATCGACCGCGCCCGCTCGAAGCCGCACTTCGAGCGGGCGCTCGTGGAGGATTTGCGTTGGCTTGGCCTCGACTGGCCCAGGCCCGAGCGGCGGCAATCGGAATTTTTCCCCGCCTATCGCGCCTTGCTCGACGATCTCCTCGCCAGGGAGCTGGCCTATCCCTGTTTTTGCACGCGCGGGGCGCTGGCCGCCCATGCGGCGGGCCAGACCGACTGGCCTGCCGATCCCGATGGCGCGCCGCTCTATTCCGGCCTCTGCCGTGACCTCTCGCCAGAAAAACGCGCGGAAAAAATCGCGGCGGGGGAAAAATTCGCTTTGCGTCTCGATATGGCGCGCGCCCTGCGCGCGGCGCCGGCCATCCTGACCTATCGGGAGTTTTACGAGGGCGAGACGGCGCGGACGATGGTGGCGCGACCGGCGCTCTGGGGCGACGCCGTGATCGGGCGGCGCGATGTGCCCGCGTCCTATCATCTGGCCTGCGTCCATGACGACCAGGCGCAGGGGATCAGCGACGTGATGCGCGGGCAAGACCTGGAGCCGGCGACCTCGCTGCATGTGCTGTTGCAGGCGCTGTTCGGCTATGCGACGCCCAATTACCGCCACCACCGGCTGGTGCTGGACGAGGACGGGAAAAAATTGGCCAAAAGCAAGGGATCGACGGCGCTGCGCGATTTGCGCGCGCAAGGCGAAACGCCCGATGAGGTCAGGGCGCGGCTCTCCCGGCGCATGGCCGCGCGCCCCTGACTCCGGCTTGGCCCTGACTCCGGTTCGCCCTGACTCGGGTTCGGCCTGACTCGGGCTTGGCTTGATTTTTTCGCGCATCGGCCCCAAATGCAGCGCAGAATTTTCAACACGAGAGCAGCAATGAGCGACGAACAGACCCCGCCGAACGAGGCCGATTCGAACAACGCCGCCGAAACCGCGCCGCAATCCGACGCCGAGCGCGACGCCGCCGCGGTCCAGGCGCTGATCGCCGAAAACGCCAGTCTCAAGGACAAGGTGCTGCGCACCCTGGCGGAAATGGAAAACCTGCGCCGCCGCACGGAAAAAGAAGTGGCCGACGCCAAGGCCTATGGCGTGACCTCCTTCGCCCGGGACATGCTGACCTTTGGCGACAATCTGCGCCGCGCCCTGGACAATGTGCCGGCGGAAGCGCGCGACGCGGCAGACGCGACCGTCAAGGCCTTTGTCGAGGGCATAGAGCTGACCGAGCGCGACTTCCTGTCGCGCCTCGCCCGTCACGGCGTGAAGAAGCTGGAGCCCAAAGGCCAGAAATTCGACCCGAATTTCCACGAGGCTTTGTTCGAAATCCCCGACGAAAGCGTCGCCAGCGGCACGGTGGCGCAAGTGGTGGAAGACGGTTTCGCGATCGGCGAGCGCGTCTTGCGTCCCGCGAAAGTCGGCGTCGCCAGAGGCGGCCCCAAGAACTGACGCTTGAAAAAGCCTGAGGCTTAAAGGCTCGCCATGCTCACGCTGCGGCCCGGTCTGCGTCTCTATAAAACGGCGCTCGACCGGGCCGCGCAGGAGGATTTGCGCGACCGCATCGACGAGATTTTGGCGCGCGCGCCGCTGTTTCAGCCGGTCATGCCGCGCGGCGGCAAGAAATTTTCGGTGCGCATGAGCAATTGCGGGCCGCTGGGCTGGGTCTCCGACCTCTCCGGCTATCGCTATCAGCCCGATCATCCCGAGACCGGCGCGCCCTGGCCGCCAATCCCCGAGCTTTTGCTGCGCCTGTGGCGGGACCGGGCTGACTGTCCCGACGATCCCGACGCCTGCCTGATCAATTATTACGACGCCCAGGCCAAAATGGGCGCGCATCAGGATGTGGACGAAAAGGATTTTTCCGCGCCGATCCTTTCGGTTTCGCTGGGCGACTCCTGCCGCTTCCGCTTCGGCGGCGAGACGCGCGGCGGGCCGACGCAATCGCTGGTTCTGGAGTCAGGCGATGTGCTGGTTTTCGGCGGCCCGGCGCGCAAAATGTTTCACGGCGTGGACCGCATCCTGCCGGGAAGCTCGACTTTGCTGAACCCGCCCGGCCGGATCAATCTGACCCTGCGCCGGGCGAAATAACCTCAGGCCGAGGCCTTCTCGGCTTCCAGCACCTGCTTGGACTCGACCGTCGAATCCGCCTTGAGGCGATAGACCAGCGGCACGCCGGTGGCCAGCTCCATGCTGGGGATGGTCGCCGGGGTCAGGCCGTCGAGCACCATCACCAGAGCGCGCAGCGAATTGCCATGGGCGGCGACGATCACCCGCTCGCCGCGCAAAACCGCCGGCAGAATGTGCTGATTGTAATAGGGCAGCACGCGGGCCACCGTGTCCTTGAGGCTTTCGCCGCCGGGCGGGGGCACGTCATAGGAGCGGCGCCAGAGATGCACCTGGTCCTCGCCCCATTTCTTGCGCGCGTCATCCTTGTTGAGGCCGGAGAGGTCGCCATAGTCGCGCTCGTTCAGCGCCTGGTCTTTCTCGACATGCAGGCCGGTCTGGCCGAGCTGCTCGAGGATCAGCCCGAGCGTGGTCTGGGCGCGGCTGAGGTCGGAGGTGAAGGCGGTGTCGAAGGTGAGGCCCAGCGCCTTGAGGCGCTGGCCCGCCGCCTTGGCCTCGGCGACGCCCTGATCGGTCAGGCCAGGGTCTTTCCAGCCGGTGAACAGGTTTTTGAGATTCCAGTCGCTCTGGCCGTGACGGACCAGCACCAGCAGACGTTCGGACATTTTGTCGCTCCTTGTTGTTCTTACAGGCCCAATACATCGGCCATGGAATAAAGCCCCGGCTTCCGGTCGCGCGCCCAAAGCGCGGCGCGCAGCGCGCCATTGGCGAAAATGCCGCGATCCTCGGCGCGATGGGTCAGTTCGAGCCGTTCGCCGGCGCCGGCGAAAATCACACTGTGGTCGCCGACCACCGTGCCGCCGCGCAGCGTCGCGAAGCCAATGTCGGAGGGCGTGCGGGCGCCGGTGATGCCGTCGCGCGCGCGCACGCTGTGCTCGGCCAGGGCGATGTGGCGTCCCGCCGCCGCCGCCTCGCCGAGCAGGAAGGCGGTGCCGGAGGGGGCGTCCACCTTCATCCGGTGGTGCATTTCGACGATTTCAATGTCCCAATCGGCGCCCAAGGTCGACGCGACCTTTTTCACCAGGCCGGCGAGCAGATTAACGCCCAGGCTCATGTTTCCCGAGCGCACCACCACGGCATGACGCGCGGCGGCCTCGAGCTTTTGCAGATGTTCCGCGCCCAGGCCGGTGGCGCCGACCACGTGGGCGATGCGCGCCTGGGCGGCGAGGGCCGCCAGCTCCACCGTCGCCTCGGGCGTGGTGAAATCGATCACGCCATCGGCTTTCAGCAAAGCCTCGAGCGGGTCGTCGGTCATGGTCACGCCCAGCGCGCCTATGCCTGCGACTTCGCCGGCGTCGCGGCCCAGCGCCGGCGAGCCCGGACGCTCCAGCGCCCCGGCCAAAACCGTGGCGTCATGGGCGGCGATCGCCTTGACCAGCATCTGGCCCATGCGGCCGGAAGCTCCGGCGACGACAAGGCGCATTTTTTCCATGCCTCGAAACTCCAATTCGCGCTGGAGCATTTTCACGTTTCCCGGAAACCTGGAAATGCTCTAATACATTGTATTTACGTATTTTCTTAACGCGGACCGGCATCCGCTTCGCTTGAAAACGCTCTATACGCCTTTCACCCCGAGGGCAAAAGCCTTGTTCACGCGCCCTCGACCAAAGTCATATGAAAATCGGCGGCGCCGATGCGATGGGCGCGCGCGTTCTGATATTCGACCGAATGATAATAGGCCTTGGCGGTGTCGTAATCGTCGAATTCGAGAATGACGGTGCGCGCCCGCGCCACGCCTTCCAGCGCCTCGCTGCGGCCGCCGCGCGCCAGCACCTTGGCCTTGAACCGCTTCATCGCTTCCGGCGCCAGCGCCGCGTAGCGGGCGTAGGCCTCGGGGTCAGCCACATCGACGCTGGCGATAATATAGGCTTTCGGCATGTCTCGATCTTGTCCTGTTTTCGTCACTTCGACTTCACATTGTCGGGCTAGGGTTTCTCTCGTCCGAGGCGCTGTCCCCCCAGCCCGAGGACGCAGCGCCGGGCCGGATGTACGCCCGGCGTTACTTTTTTCAGCCCTGTTTTGTCGAATGGGCGATTTCCGCCTGAATGGCCAGGGCGGCGGCGCGCGGGTCCGGCGCGGCGAGGATCGGCCGCCCCACGACAATATGATCGGCGCCGCGGCGAAAAGCTTCCGCCGGCGTGGCCACGCGCTTCTGGTCGCCGAGCGCGGCGCCCGCCGGGCGCACGCCGGGGGTCACCAGCAGCAGGGCGTCGCCTATGGCGGCGCGGGTGGCGACCAGTTCCTCGGGCGACAGGATCAGCCCGGCGATTCCCGCCTGTCGCGCCTGCTCGGCGCGCAGCGCCACGAGTTCGCGGACATTCAGGCGGTAGCCGCAGGCGGCGAGATCGGAATCGTCGTAAGAGGTCATGACGGTGACGCCGAGCACCTGAAGTTTCGAGCCTTCCGAACCGCGCCGCGCGGCGGCCAGCGTCTGGGGAAAGGCGTGGACGGTGAGAAAGCGCGCGCCCAGCCGGGCGATTTGCGCCGTGGCCTTTTCCACGGTGGCGCCGATGTCATGCAGTTTCAGATCGACGAAGACCTGCTTGCCGGCGCGGGAGAATTCGTCGACCAGGCCGAGACCGCCGCCATAGGCCAGCTCCATGCCGATTTTGTAGAAGCTGACGGAATCGCCGAGCGTGGCGACCATGTCGCGCGCCTGGGCGACATCGGGCAGGTCGAGGGCGACGATCAGGCGGTCGGTCATGGCTGGTCCCGGCTATGGATTTTTCGCGCTTATAGACGCGAAACGCCAGCAGGGCAAAACCAAGAAGACGGCGAAGCTCTACCGCCGCCCGCCGCCATCGGCGGCCAGCCGGGCGCGGGCCTCCAAAAGTTCGGCGCGGATTTCGCGGGCCGCGCGACGGGAGCCGCGCAAAAGCTTGTCGATGACGTCAGGCGGCGTCTCGATTTTTTGCGGCGCGTCGACATGGCGATAGATGAAAATCCGCGCCGGCGGCAGATTGAGCCAGATCGGCGCCAGAGCCTGACTGCGGAAATGCATGGCGTCGCCGAGATGGGTGGGCACCGGCGATTTGACGCCATAGGTGAACTGGACGAAGCGGCCCTCCGGCCCCATCAGCTCGAAAGCCTGGCGCAACAGCGAGAGACGCGCCGGCTCGGGCATGGTGAGCAGCGGCAGGCTGGAGACAATGGCCGATGGTTTTTGCTCGAGCGCGCCATGCAGCGTGTCGGCGAGCTTATAGGCGTCGCCGCGCAAAATTTTCACGCCGGGGAATTTATGCGCCAACAATGTGCAGAACGATTTGTCATATTCGACCAGAACCAGTTTTTCAGCCGCGATGCCGCGCGCCAACAGCGCCTGGGTGACCGGGCCGGTGCCGGGGCCGAGTTCGACGATCGGGCCGCGCGCCTGGGGGTCGACGCATTGCGCCAGGGCGCGGGCGAGGAAACGGCCCGAAGGCGCGATGGCGCCGGCGATTTTCGGATTTTCCAGCCAGGTGCGGATGAAACGCGCCTCGTCGCCCAAACGCAGATCGAGCGGAGATTTCGACCGCTGCGACTTACGGAACGCCTGACTTTTTTGCACGCTCACTGGAAGCCTATCAATAAGGTCATGAATGGGGTCATAAATTAATCACAAACGTCGCCGCGTCAAGGACGGAAGGGGAACGGCGTAAACGTCCTTCCCCACCCGGCGACGTCCACACCGCCCTTTAGCATCGTTTCGCCTGTTGCGCGAGTTCGCGTCCGGGGCGCGCGGAGGTTTGGCGCCGAGTTCTGGCGTCAATCCTGCATGGTCCGCAGCCGATCGACGGAATTTGCGGCATGAGCGACATCGGCGATTGGGTGGTGTGGAACGGATCGCTGGGCGTGCTTGACACGGTCGCCCTGGGCCGGATCGACTCCGGCGCGGCCTGGCTGGCCGAGCCCTATGACATGGTCGGCCCCTTCAATCTGGCGCAATTGCTCGGCCAGGGACAGATCGCTTTCGGCGCCTGCCTGGTGCTGTCGCGCGCCAGATGGAAGGAAATTCAGGCGGCGTTGCGCCGCGAGGCGCTTGAGCGGCGGCGCGCCCAGGCCGAGCGTTTCGCCCGTTTTTTCGACGGCGGCGCCGAGCTTCCCGAGGTTTTGGATCACCGCGCCGCGCTGGATTTGCCGGGCGAGGGCGAATTGACGGCCCAGCAGATCAACGCCGCCTTCCGCCGCAGGGCCAAATCCGCCCATCCCGACGCCGGCGGCGATCATGAGGCCTATATCCGCCTGACCCAAGCCCGCGACAGCTTGTTGGAGCGGGTCAACTAAACTCGCGGGACGCCCTGCTGGCGCGGGCCGGCTAAATCCCGGCGAGCCGCGCCGCCACGTCGCTCGCGCCCAAAGGTTTTTTCGCGGCGCCCAGAATGGTCACGGTGGGCGGGCTGCGCAGCCGCGCCGCGCCGGCCTGGCGCACGTCGTCGAGCGTCAGCGCGTCGATCTTGCCGATCATTTCGGCCTGGCTGAGCACATGGCCGAAAATCATGACCTGCCGGGCGATCTGTTCCGCCCGCGACGACGAGCTTTCCAGCGCGGTGAGCAGGGCCACCTTGGTCTGCGCCTTGGCGCGGTCCATATCCGCCGCGGTCAGGCTCCTGGTGGCTCCGGCCAGCACGTCCAGGCCGACGGCGATGACTTCGCCGACATCGCGATCCCGCGCGCCCGCCTCAAAGCCGAACAGGCCGCAATCGAGGAAGGACCAGTGGAAGGCGGAGATATTATAGGCGAGGCCGCGCTTTTCCCGCACCTCCTGGAACAAGGGCGAGGCCATGCCGCCGCCCGCCGCATTGGCGAAAATATGCGCGGCGTAATTCCCCGGATCGGCATAGGACAGGCCGGCGAAGCCGACGACGATCTGGGTCTGCTCCAGCTTCTTGCCGACAATGGCTTCGCCGCCGCGATATTGCGCCTGAAGCAGCGGCGCCGGCGCGGTCTTCGGCAGCGCGGCGAAAAAGCTTTCGGCCTGGTCGCGGATTTGCGCGTGATCGACGGCGCCGGCGGCGGCGACGACGCAATTGCCGGCGGTATAATGGCGGTCGAGATAGGACTGGATGGCGGCGCGCGAGAATTTTTTCACGCTTTTCGGCGTGCCGAGAATGGCGCGGCCAATGGGCTGGTCGGGGAAGGCGGCGGCGTTGAACAGATCGAAGACCAGCTCCTCCGGGGAATCCTTGAGCGCCGCGATTTCCTGCAAAATAACCTGTTTTTCCCGCTCCAGCTCGCCGGCGTCGAACAGGCTTTGGGTGAGAATGTCGGAGAGCACGTCAAGGGCGAGGCCGCAATCCCCGCGCAAAACCTTGGCGTAATAGGCGGTGTTTTCGACCGATGTCGCCGCGTTGAGATCGCCGCCGACATTTTCTATGGCTTCGGCTATGGCGCGGGCGTCGCGTTTTCGCGTGCCCTTGAAGGCCATGTGTTCGAGCAGATGCGACAGGCCCTGCTCGTCGTCGCTCTCATGGCGCGACCCGGCGGCGAAATAGACGCCGAGCGAAGCCGTCTCCAGTCCGGGGCGCGCGTCGGTGACGACCCGCAGGCCCGAACTCAGTTCCGAGGCTTCAACCGCCATGTTTTTGCGTCACGGCGCGGGCGCGGGATTTGATGAAGGCGGCGATGGTCTCGGCGTCATTGGGCAGCACGTCGAATTTTTCCTTGCGCGCGAACAGGTCGCCGAGATGCGCCGGCAGCGGCGCGGCGACGCCGCAGGCCGCCTTGACCGCATCGGGGAATTTGGCCGGATGCGCCGTGCCCAGCGCCACCATGGGGGTCGCCGGATCGCGCGCCAAATGCTGACGCGCGACATGGACGGCGACGGCGGTGTGGGGGTCGAGCATATATTCGCATTCGCCCCAGGTCCGCGCGATTTCGGCGGCGGTTTCGGCCTCGCTGGCCGAGCCGGCGGAGAAAGTCTCGCGGATTTGCTCAAGCGCCGGCGCGGGAATGTCGAAGGCGCCGGACTGGTCGAGGCTGGCCATGAGCCCCCTGATGACCGAAGCATCGCGGCCGACGGCGTCGAACAGCAGCCGCTCGAAATTGGAGGAGACCTGAATATCCATCGACGGCGATTGCGTGGCGTGGACGCCGCGCACCTCGTAGCGTCCCGTCTCCAGCGCGCGGGCCAGAATATCGTTGGAATTTGTCGCCACCACCAGTCTGTCGATGGGCAGACCCATCTGCCTCGCCATGTAGCCGGCCAGAATATCGCCGAAATTGCCGGTGGGCACGGTGAAGGAGATTTTTCGCGCGGGACCGCCAAGGACGGTCGCGGCGGTGAAATAATAGACCATTTGCGCGACGACGCGGGCGAAATTGATCGAATTGACGCCCGACAGCCCCAATTCCTCGCGCAGAGGCGCGTTGCGGAAGAAGGTTTTGAGGATGGCCTGGGCGTCGTCGAACGTGCCTTCCAGCGCTATGGCGTGGATGTTTTCGTCGGCCACCGTGGTCATCTGCCGGCGCTGCACGTCGGAGACGCGGCCATGGGGATAGAGGATGAAGACATCGACCTGATCGAGCCCCTTGAAGGCCTCGATGGCCGCGGCGCCGGTGTCGCCGGAGGTGGCGCCGACAATGGTGGCGCGGCGGCCCTGCTGTTTCAGCGCGCGGTTCATCAACCGGCCCAGCAACTGCATGGCCACGTCCTTGAAGGCGAGCGTGGGGCCGTGAAAAAGTTCGAGGACGAAGAGATTGTCGTCGATCTGCGCCAGCGGCGTCACCGCCTTGTGCCGGAAGGTTTTATAGGCGCCCTCGAGCATGGCGCGAAATTCCCCGGCCGGGAGGCCGGCGTCGAGGAAGGGCGAGATCACGCTTTGCGCCACATCCACATAGCTTCGCCCGGAGAAACCGCGCAGGGTCGCTTCCGACAGGCTCGGCATGGTCTCGGGCACATAGAGGCCGCCGTCCGGCGCCAGGCCGGCGAGCAGGGCTTCGGTAAAATTCTTGGCGGGCGCCTGTCCGCGGGTCGAAATATAGGTCACGTGATCGGGTCCGGTGCGTTTCGCGCAGCTTTAGCGCCTTGTGACGCTCCTGTCATGTGTTCGCCGCGAAAAGCCGTCGAAGACCTGGTTTTCCACTGTCGCCCAGGGGTCATGGACATGTTCTCGCCATTTTGTTGCGGTCAGATCGGGCCAATGATCGGAGTCCTCCGCATGACCGCAGCCTTGCGGCGCTTTTTTTTACCCGGCGCCGCGCTCTACATGAGCTTGGTTGGCATGAACTTGCTTGTCGCCCCGGCGCTGGCGCAGGATGGGGGGCGGTTGCGTGTGCAGGGCGCTCACGCGGACGCTTTTTTCCCGCTCGATCTCGGCAATCTGTTCGCGCCGCGTCCGGCGCCCGGCCAGACCGAACTTCCGCGCGCCCGGGCGGTCAACGCCTATGCTCCGGAACAGCATGTCCGCTTGAAGCAGACCAATTTCACCGGCAGTCAATAAAGACAGTCGAAAAAGGCTCGTTTGACGTCGCCGCCCCAGGCGCCGTGGTAAAGCGCCAGCCTTTTTTGCGCGAGCGTCTCGCCGCTGGCGGCGATCTCCTCCAGGGGCTGGAGATAAATCGTCTCGTCGGCGCCCGCCGCATTGAGCCGGGCGCGGCGTTTCAGTCCCTCGCGGACCAAAGGCAAAACCTCGCGCGCCAGATCGCGCAGGCTGCGCCCGCCCACATTCGCGCTTAAACCCTCGCGCGGAACGGCGGCGCGCAAGGCGGCGCGCTCCTCATGGCTCCAATGCTTGACCAGATCCCAGGCGGCGGCGCTGGCCTGCGCGTCATAGAACAGGCCGGCGCAAAAGGCGGTCAGCGCGACAATATGGCTTTTGGGGCCGACATCGGCGCCGCGCATTTCAATATAGCGCTTGAGCCGGACTTCCGGGAAAATCGTCGAGAGGTGATTGGCCCAATCGGAGACGGTGGCGCGCTCGCCCGGCAATTGCGGCAGTTTTCCCGCCAGAAGATCGCGGAAGGAGGCGCCGGCGACATCATGATAATGGTCGCCGCGCTTGACGAAATAGAGCGGCACGTCGAGCGCGTAATCGACGTAGGATTCAAAGCCCGCGCCCGCTTCGAAAAAGAACGGCAGCATCCCCGTGCGCGCCGCATCCGTGTCGGTCCAGATTTGCGAGCGCATGGACAGCAAGCCGTTGGGCTTGCCGTCGGTGAAGGGCGAATTGGCGAAGAGCGCGGTGATCAGCGGTTGCAGGCTCAAGCTCAGCCGCATCTTGGCGACCATGTCGGCTTCCGAGGCGAAATCGATATTGGTCTGCACCGTGGCGGTGCGGAACATCATGTCCAGGCCGAGCGAACCGACCTTGGGCATGTAGCGCGCCATGATCTCATAGCGCTGCTTGGGCATGACCGGGGTTTCCTCGCGCCGCCACAGCGGGCTCATGCCGAGATCGAGAAAGCCGATGCCGCAGCTTTGCGCGGCCGGCGCCAGCGCGGCGAAATGCGCCTCCAGCTCGGCGGAGGTCTCGTGCGCGGTGTCGAAAGGCGCGCCGGACAATTCGAACTGGCCGCCCGGCTCCAGCGAAATGGCGCCGCCGCCATGGGGATCGAACAGCCCGATCAGCGCGCCATCGTCCTCGATGGGCTCCCAGCCCTGGGCCTGGCGCAGGCTCTCCAGCAGCGCGGCTATGCCGCAATAATTGCAGTCGAGCCGCCCGCCATAGGGCACGGGCCGGTCGTCGATCCGGTAGAAGGGGATTTTCTCATGTTCGGTGCCCAGGCGGAACGGACCGTTGGGCTTGGCGCCGGCCTCCAGCCAGCCGACCAGATCGTCGCGCGACGAGATGGGCTGTTCATCGGTAACGTCGCGGGCCATGGAGCGCTTTCATCTGATCATGCCGGCAAGACAACGGCGCCGGCTGAAGCCGGCGCCGTTCCGCCATAATCGCTAAATAGGGCCTGACCACGCATTACGCAATCTTGCAGAGACGCAAGCCTCGCTTGCGTCTCTTAGTTTTCACCGAAACGCAGTCTTCAGCGCTTGGTCAGCACCGAGGTCAGCACGCTCTGCAGCGCGCCGGAGGCCTGGCCCGACTGGAACAGATTGCCCAGGGCGCCGAGGCCGGCCTGGATCATCGCCGGATCGATGCCGCCGGCCGCCGGGGCGCCGCCCGCCGCCGGAGCCGCCGCCTTGTTGCCGAACAGCGAGCCGACCAGGCCGCCGAGCATGCCGCCCAAGCCGCCGCCGCCCTGCTGATTGCCGCTCATCGCCGCGCCGGCGACGGTGGAGAGAATGCCGCCCAGGCCCCCGGCCTGGCCGGCCGCGCCCGACAGCTGCGACAGCAGGCCGCCGAAGCCGCCGTCCGCCATCGCCTTGGAGACGCCGCCAGCGGCCACCGAGGCGATCACCGGCATCAGCGAATTCAGCGTGTTCGGATCGATGCCGGTCTCGGAGGCGATATGACCGGCGATCTGGCTGACGCCATTGGCGCCGAAAATCTGGTTCAGCATGTCCGAGCCGGCGGCGGCGGCCTGCGGCGACTGCGCCGCGTTGGGATCGGCATAGGCCTGCTGATGCGCGGGATCGTTGAGATGGCTCACCAGCTGGCCCAGGCCCTCGCCGCTCTGGATGTGGTTTTGCAGGCCCTGGGCGATGGCCGGGGTCAAGGCGCTGATCGCCGCCTGCGCCTGTTCGGGCGACAGGCCGAACTGCTGGGCGAGACTGCCGACGAGGTCGCCGCCATGCGCGGACTGAATCAAAGCGGAAAGATCAACCATTTTAGCCTCTTCCTAAAAATTTCTGGCGCCGCCAGCGGAATTCCGGGCGCAAACGCGCGCCACGCTAACGCAAAACGCCTGAATTTGCGAGCCTCCAGTGCGATTTGTCGCTGTGCGATTAGAGCGGGATGTTTTGAGATGGAACCGCCTGCGCCGGGCGATTTTGCCTCAGGGGAAGGAGAATGGCGCGAGCCGTGTCGGTGACACGGCTAAGCCGTTCGACGCACCCCCGAGGCAAAAGCGCCCGGCCCTCCGGGTTGTGCTGCGGCGACCGCCCGCGGCGTCGGCACGCTTGCGCGATGCGCCAGCATCGCGCTTCGCGCACCTTCTGGCGGATCGGCTCGCCGCAGCACAACGCAGGTGGTTCCATCTCAAAACATCCCGCTCTAGCCTGTCGCGGCGACGGTTTTTTGACGCGGGCGCTCAGTCGCCCTCGCTCTCGACAATATCCTGGCTTTCCTTGGTGAGGCCGCGCGACTTGCCGGCAGGCTTGACCAGGGGCTCCGGCGAAAAGCGCGGCCGCGCCGGCGCGACATAGGGCGGCGGCGCTCCCCCGGCCTGCTGGATGGCGAGCCGGTCGAGATCGCGGCTGCGCGCCGCCGCCACGCCCTCCCGGGCGCGGGCGCGGTCGCCGGTCAGCTCCGCCAGCGCCTCGCCGCCGAAGGCCAGCGCCGATTCCAAGGTGTCGCGCAATTGGAAATCGACGCCGCGCTCCAGCAAGTCGATGGCGTGGATGCGGTCGTAGGCGCGCACGAAAATCTTGGCCACGGGGAAATTTTCGCGGGCGAGATCGACAATGGCGTTGGCGCTGGCGCGGTCGCCGACGCAGATCGCCAGAATGCGCGCCTCGCCCGCGCCGGCGGCGCGCAGCACGTCGAGCCGGCGGCCGTCGCCATAATAGACCTTGAAGCCGAATTTGCCGGCGTTGCGAATGCGCTGCACCGAGGTGTCGATCACGGTGACGTCGATCCGCTCGGCCAGCAAGGGCTGTACGGCGATCTGGCCGAAACGGCCGAAGCCGACCACCAGAACCTTTCCGCGCTGGTTTTTCGGCACCACGGTCGGTCGCGCCGGCGGCAGGTCGGGCTCCGGCTCCGCGGGGGGAAAGCGGGCCATCAGGAAATCTGTCGCCTTGGCCAGCAGCGGCCCGGCGATCATGGCGATGGCGGCGAGCGCCGAGAGCAGGCTGGCGTCGGCGCCGGGAATCAGATGCGCATGGGCCGCCAGCGGGAAAATGGCGAAGGAGAATTCGCCCGCCGGGCTCAGGGCGCCGGCCGCGCTCAGCGAATCGCGGCCGCTGGAGCCGGTCACGCGGAACAGCAGGAAGACCAGGACCATCTTGATCGCCAGCAGCGACAGAGCGGCGCCGGCCAGCCAGCCGATATGGGCGCCGACCGTGGCGCGGTCGACCGACATGCCCACCGACATGAAGAACAGGCCCATCAACAAGCCGCGAAACGGCTCGATATCGGCTTCGAGCTGGTGGCGGAAATTGGACTCCGACAGCAGCACGCCCGCCAGAAAGGCGCCCAGCGCCATGGACATGCCCACCGATTGCATCAGCACCGCCGCGCCGAGCACCACCAGCAGCGCGGCGGCGGTCAGCGCCTCGCGGGCGCGGGCGCGGGCCAGCAGGCGGAACAGCGGATTGAGCGCCCAATGGCCCACCAGAATAACGAAGGCCAGAGCGGCGAAAGCATGGGACAGGCCGATCAGCGCCTCATGGACCGAGCCGGCGAAGGCCAGCGCGCCGCCGCCGACCAAGGGAATCAGCGCCAGCAGCGGCGCGACGGCCAGGTCCTGGGCGAGCAGCACGGCGAAGACGCGCCGGCCGTAAGTCGTCTGGCCGTCGCCGCGCTCCTCGAGCAATTGCATGGCGATGGCGGTGGCGGAAAAGGCCAGGGCGACGCCGGTCGCCAAGGCGCCGAAATAGCTCAGATGCAGGGTCTTTTGCATCGCATAGCCGATCGGCGCGGCGGTCAGCGCCATCTGACTTAAACCGAGCACGCCAATGTCGCGGCGCAGGGCGTGGAGCCGCTCGGGCTTCAGCGACAGGCCGATGAGGAACAGCAGCAGCACCACGCCGAGCTGGGAAATATTGAGGGTGACGCCGGGATCGGCGATCAGCCCCAGGCCCGAGGGGCCGATGACCATGCCGGCGGCGAGATAGCCGATCACCGCGCCCAGCCCGGCGAGGCGGAACACCGGCGCGAAAATCACCGCCGAGGCCAGCAGTATGAGGGTCGGGACGAGAAATGTGGTCTCGCCGGTCAGGTCGTGCATGGGTCCGTGGAACTTTTTCGCGGGCGAATTGCCGCTGTTTGGCTCTTAAGGGGAGAACAGGGCGAAAGCTTGGCGGCGACGCTCGCGCTTGACAGGCCGGCGTCCGGCGCGGAAAACAGCGCCTTGAAGCCAAGACGAGATGAGCGGCGGTCCGAGCGTGAAAAAGCCCCCCCTGAAAGTTTTTCTCTGCGCGCCGCGCGGTTTCTGCGCCGGCGTGGTGCGCGCCATCGACGTGGTCGAGCAGGCGCTGCGCAAATTTGGCGCGCCGGTCTATGTCCGCCACGAGATCGTCCATAATCGCTACGTGGTCGATGGCCTCAAGAAAAAGGGCGCCATCTTCGTCGAGGAGCTGGACGAAGTGCCCGACGATGGCCAGCCCGTGGTGTTTTCCGCCCATGGCGTGCCCAAAGCCGTGCCCGCCGAGGCCGAAAGCCGCAAGCTGCTGGGGATCGACGCCACCTGCCCGCTGGTGACCAAGGTGCATCGCGAGGCCGAGCTGCATTTCCGCCGCGACCGAAAAGTGATTCTGGTGGGCCACAAGGGCCATCCGGAGGTGGTGGGCACCATGGGGCAATTGCCCGAGGGCGCGGTGACCCTGGTCGAGAGCGCCGAGGATGTGGCGACGCTGCCCTTCACCGGCGCGGAAAACCTCGCCTATGTGACGCAGACCACGCTGTCGGTCGACGACATGGCCGCCGTGGTCGCCGCCTTGCAGGCGCGCTACCCCAAAATTCTCGGGCCGCATCGCCAGGACATCTGCTACGCCACCACCAACCGCCAGGAGGCGGTCAAGGCCATCGCCGACAAGGTCGACGCCTTTGTCGTGGTCGGCTCGCCCAATTCCTCCAATTCGCAGCGGCTGAAGGAAGTGGCCGAGCGCAATGGCTGTCCGCAGTCGCAACTGGTGCTGCGCGCCGGCGATCTCGACTGGTCGAAACTCAAGGGCATAAAAAGCCTCGGCGTCACCGCCGGCGCCTCGGCGCCGGAGGTTCTGGTCGAGGAAATTCTCGGCGCCTTCGCCGAAAAATTCGAGCTGGACATCGACACGGTGACCACCGCCACCGAGGATGTCTCCTTCCCGCTGCCGCGCGAATTGCGCGAGAAAGTGGCCTGACTTACCAGCGGCGGCCCCAGCCCCAGTGCGGGCGGCCCCAGCCATAATGCGGACGGCCCCAGCCATAGCCGCCGCCATAATAATAATTGGGCGCCCAATGGCAGCGCCAGGGGCCGCAGACCCAGCGGACATGGTCGATTTGCGGCTGGCCGGCGGCGGTCATGACCGCCGGCTGAATCGCCGGCATGGCCTGGGCGGCGCCGGTGGCGACCGGCAGGGCGGCGAAAGCCGCGCCAAACAGCGCGGCGGCGACGACAGTCTTGCGTAAAGTGGTCATCTCTCTCTCCTTCGCTCGATCCAGCGATGCGGACAAATTGCGCCGCGCGGGCTGAACCGGCGCTGAGCGCCTTGTTCAACAGGGGTTCATCGCGACGCCGCTGGCAAGAGCCTTGCTTGTCCTCGCCGCGCCCCAGCCCTCGCGACAAGGCGGACCTTGTGAACCCATCGGAGATTTTCGCCCAGACCGACCCCGGCCTCGGCCTTTTGCGCCTCGCCGCCTTGCTCGCCGAAAGCGAGGTGGCGCCCGAGGAGGCCGAACTCGACCTGCTGTTCGAGCAGACCGACGCCGGCTTTCTGCTCGATGCGCCCCCGGAGCGCATCTGGCCGGAGCTGGCGCGCGGGCTGATGGGCCGCGCGCCCGGACGCATGCTCGACGTGCTGCGCCAGGCCGGCGCGCTGGCGCAAATTCTGCCCGAAGTGGACGCGCTTTACGGCGTGCCGCAGATCGCCGACGAACCGGCGACGGTCGATCTCGGCGCCCATGTCGAGGCGGCGCTGAACCAGGCGGCCAAGCGCGCCGCGCCGCTCGCCGTGCGCTTCGCCTTGCTGGTCAAGGATGTCGGCAAGGCGGATTCGCCGCGAGAACATCTGCCCGTCCATTACAGGCACATGGAGCGCGGCGCGCCGCGCATCGAAGCCCTTTGCGCACGCTTCGGCGTCGCCGGGGAATGCCGCGATCTGGCCTTGCGGGCGCTGCAGGAATGCGAGCGCATCCATCGCGTCTCGAAAATGCGCGCCGGGCCGGTGGCGCTGATGCTGGAGCGCAACGGCGCCTTCGACCGCGCGGAAAATTTCGACCTGATGATGCTGCTCTGCGCCTGCGATTTTCACGCCTATCCCGGCCGCGAGGGACAGGCCTACGCCAAGGCCGCGCTGCTCGACGCGGCCCGGCGCGCCTGCGCCGGCCTGGAGCAGGCGGAAAGCCCCGACGCGGCGGCGCTGGAGGCTTTGCGCGAGGCCCGCGCCGCGGCCATAGCCAGGGCGTTCCGCTCCAGCCGCTGGCCGGAGGAATAGGGGGTTCGTTTTCGCCAAAAATGGTCTATGAGCAGGCAAACCCGCCCAATGAGACCGAAAAAATGTCCAGCGAACACCCTTTTGACGCCTTCACCACCCTTATCGCGCAAATGCCCGGCCCGTCCGCCGAGGCCGTGGCGGCCGTGCGGGCGCGCGACGGGCAATTGACCAAGCCGCCGGGCGCGCTGGGCCGTCTCGAAGAGATCGTCGAATTTCTCGCGGCCTGGCAGGACAAGGCGCAGCCCACCGTCGAGCGCCCGACGGTCGTGGTTTTCGCCGGCAATCATGGCGTGGTCGCGCAGGGCGTCTCGCCCTATCCCTCCAGCGTCACCGAACAGATGCTGAAGAATTTTTCCGCCGGCGGCGCCGCCGTCAACCAGATCTGCGCCACCTATGGCGCGGGCCTGAAAGTGTTCGAGCTGGCGCTGCAAATTCCGACCAAGGATATTACACAGGAGCCGGCGATGGAGGCGCGCGAATGCGCGGCGACGCTGGCTTTCGGCATGGAGGCCATCGCCGGCGGCGCCGATCTGCTGGTCTTGGGCGAAATGGGCATTGGCAACACCACCGTCGCCGCCGCGATCCATCACGCGCTTTATGGCGGCGCCGCCGCCGATTGGGTGGGACGCGGCACCGGCGTCGATGACGAGGGGCTGAAGCGCAAGGCCGACGCGGTGGCGCGCGCCGTGGCGCTGCACAAGGACCAATTGACCGACCCCTGGGAAATCCTGCGCCGGCTGGGCGGGCGTGAAATCGCCGCCATGGCCGGCGCCATTCTGGCGGCGCGCATGGAGCGCATTCCCGTGCTGCTCGACGGCTATGTGGTCTGCGCGGCGGCGGCGATCCTGCACGCGCTGCATCCCGGCAGCCTCGATCATTGCATGGCCGGCCATGTCTCGGCGGAGGCCGCCCATGCGGAAGTGTTGCGCCGCCTGGGCAAAAAGCCGCTGCTCGACCTGGGCATGAGGCTCGGCGAAGGCTCCGGCGCCGCCGTGGCCATCGGTCTCGTCAAGGCGGCGGTGGCCTGCCACAGGGACATGGCGACTTTTGCTTCCGCCGGGGTGGACAATAAGGAAGCCTGACGCCAAGGCGGAACAGCGGCCTCGCGCCAAGCCGCGCCGCGCGCAAATTCTCTATGCCGCGCCGCGCGCGAATGCTCTATGCCGCGCCGCGCGCGAATTCTTGCGCCGTTCGGCGGATTCCGGCGCGTCGAATTGCGGCAGGGCGTTCATCACCCGCTCCGGCGGGAAGATCACCAGGACTTCGGTGCCTTCGCGCAATTTCGAGCGCAGATTGAAGACGCCGCCGTGCAATTCGACCAGGCCCTTGACGATGGGCAGGCCGAGGCCTGTGCCCTCGTCGGCGTTTTTCTGCGCCATGGAGCCGCGGCCGAAGGAGGACATGATGATCGGGATTTCGTCCTCGGGAATGCCGGGGCCATTGTCCTTGACCGAAAAATATTGGCCGCCGACCCGGGTCCAGCCGACCTTGATCGTCACCTGGCCGCCGGCGGGGGTGAATTTGATGGCGTTGGTCAGCAGGTTCAGCGCGATCTGGCGCACGGCGCGCTCGTCGGCCCAGAGCCTGGGCATGTTCGGCTCGATCACGTCGATCAGGGTCACGTCGCGTTTTTTGGCGCGCAGGGTCAGCAGATGGCGGCAATCCTCGATGACGCCGGGCAGCGAAACCGCCTCTTCCTTGAGTTCGTAACGGCCGGCCTCGACGCGCGACAGGTCGAGGATCTCATTGATGAGCATCAGCAAATGCTCGCCGCTGGAATGAATGTCCTTGGAATAATCGCGATAGGCCTCGACCTGATGGGCGCCGAACAATTCATTGGCCATCACCTCGGAAAAGCCGAGAATGGCGTTCAGCGGCGTGCGCAACTCATGCGACATGGTGGCGAGGAAGCGCGACTTGGCCAGATTGGCTTCCTCGGCGCGGCGCCGCGCCTCGTCGGAATTGGCCTTGGCCTGCTCCAGCTCGGCGATCAGCAGGTCTTTTTCCGCCTGGAAAGCGAGCGAATCGAGGTGGCTGGAATAGATGCGGCGCGCCAGGATGACGAAATAGAGCAAGGTGGCGCAGGCCAGCAGGGTCAGCGGCGCCACCGGCCCCTGCAAGGTGGTCGGCCACATGTAGAGCATCACCGCCAGCGCCAGCGGCGTCAGCAGCGCATAGACGGCGGCGGGAATCAGCGCGGCGACCACGGTGTGAATGGCGCCGGCGAGCATGAACACCACCATGACATAGGTGGTGGCCCAGGCGTCCTTGACGCCGATCATCAGCACGGCGAAGGAGGCCCAGGCGGCGCCGTTGATCCCCTCGGCGACGACAAAGCGCGCATACCAGGCGCGGGCGTTGATCTCGGCCTTGTCGAGCCGCAGGAAGCGATAGGCGAGCGCGCAGGCGAGGCCGAGCGCGCTGAGCGCCACGCCCAGCCAGACCAGGACGAAAAAGGTCGGCAGCCAGAGCGTGGTCATGGCCGCGATCGCCTGGCTGAGCATGATCTGCGGCAGAATGGCGGCGATGCGGCCTTCCGCGTAAAGCCGCAGCAATTCTATGTCGAAATTGACATTGCCGGCGCCGGTCGAGCTCAGGCGCTCGCGCGCCTCGCGCAGGCGATTGGCCATGCGTCTCCGCTCGGACGTGCGTCCGTCGGCAAAACGACCGCGCGCGATCATTTCAGCGGTGACTTGTTCCATACTGACGCGAACCCGAGAATTCCTACAAACGCTCGCGGCGATCATGGCGGAAAATGCTTAACGATCGGCTGATGGCGGCGCGGTTGTCCCCAGGCTTGACAGCGCCGGGGCGCGCGCCTTTGCTGGACGCCAATCATGGAGGAAAACCCGATGAAGCTTTACGACTCGCCCCATGCTCCCAATCCGCGCCGCGTCCGGATTTTCCTCGCGGAAAAGGGCATTGTCGTGCCGACCGTCGCCGTGAATATCGGCAAGATGGAACAGAAATCGGCCGAATTCACCGCCGTGAACCCCTTGCAGCGGACCCCGGCGCTGGAGCTGGATTTGGGCGAAATTCTCACCGAATCCGTCGCCATCTGCCGCTATTTCGAGGAAATGCAGCCGGAGCCGCCGCTGTTTGGCCGCGACGCGCTGGAGCGGGCGCGCGTGGAGATGTGGCAGCGCCGGGTCGAGCTGGAGTTTTTCGGCCCGATCGCCTGGGCCTTCCGCCACAGCCACCCGGCCATGGTCGAACTGGAAAAACCGCAGGTCGCCGCCTGGGCCGAAGCCAATCGCCCGCGTGCGGAAAAATTCGCGCGATTCCTCGATTCCGAACTGGCCAAGCGCCGCTTCATCGCCGGCGACGCCTTCACCATCGCCGACATCACCGCCCTGGTCGCCGCCGATTTCGCCAAGCCGGCGCGGATCGCCTTCCCCGACGATCTCGTCCATTTCGCCCGCTGGCGCGCGGAAGTTTCGGCGCGGCCCAGCGCCGCCGCCTGAAATGGAGGATCTCGCCGCCTATGTCCGGCGGATCGAGGCCTGCCGCATTTGCGTGGACAGACCGCGCGGCGCGCCTTTGCCCCATGCGCCGCGCCCGGTTTTGCAGGTTTCGGCCAGCGCCCGCCTGCTGATCGCCGGACAGGCGCCCGGCGCCCGGGCCCACGCCAGCGGCCTGCCCTTCGACGACGCCTCCGGCGAGCGGTTGCGCTTCTGGCTGGGGATCGATCGCGCCACATTCTACGACGCCTCGCGCGTCGCCGTGGCCGCCATGGGTTTCTGCTTTCCCGGCTACGACTCCAAGGGCGCCGACCTGCCGCCGCGCCGCGAATGCCGGGACCAATGGCACGACGGCCTGTTCGCGCTGACGCCGCGAATCGCGCTGGTGGTCGCCGTCGGCCGCGCCGCCCAGAGCTATCATGCGGCGCGACTCGGGCGGGCTTTTCCCGCGAAATGGCGCATGGACGAGATCATCCGCCATTTTGCGGCGCAGCATGCGGAGCCGCGCCTCGTCGCCCTGCCGCATCCCTCCTGGCGCAATACGGCGTGGCTGAAGCGAAACCACTGGTTTGAAACAGAAATATTGCCAAGCCTGCGGCAGGCTGTCGCCGAGGGGATAAAATTTCATCATTGACGAATTTTTAGGCTTGCCTTGCTGCGGTGCGGCAATAATATGACGATAATATCTCGCGCGGCTTTTATCCCGCGCGAAGATGGGCTCAAGCGTTACAGTCAGAGAGGCCATCATGATCGCAGGAGAAAAAGTACGCCTCAAAGCGGCTTCGCCCTTCGCCAGCCGCCTCAATCTGCCCGAGGACGCCGAGGGCGCGGTGATCTGCTGCTACAAGGTTTTGCGCGGCGGCGTCGCCACCCAGAAAATGGACGTGCAATTCAGCGCCCAACTGGTGCTCTGGGGCGTCCCGGCGGATGCCTTCGAGCTGGCCGGAAAAAAAGAAAAGCTCGATTCCTGAAAATGTTTTAGACTTGGCTCATGATGACCTGGGGCCAAATGCATTATTTTCCGCTGGCGCTGCCGTTTTTCGCGCTGCTGGCGCTGGCGCTGGTCTTTTGGCTGTTCCTGCTGCAAATCCGCGTGCTGCGCTTCGCCTATATGCGGCTCGGCGTCTCCTCAGGTTGGGCGTTTTTTCTGCTCGCAGCCTCTTTGCTCGGCTCCTCCATCAATATTCCCATCGCCATGCTGGATGGCGGCGCGCTCGCGCCGGCCGGAGAAGTGGTGTTCTTCGGCATGCATTATATCGTCCCGGCGCCGACCGATGGACATAAGGTGGTGCTGGCGATCAATGTCGGCGGCGGCCTGATTCCCACGCTCTTGTCATCCTATCTGATGGCCCGGCGCGGCATCTGGGTCCAGGGAGCGATCGCCACGGCGATCATGGCCGTGATCTGCCATATGCTCGCCCAGCCGGTGCATGGCGTCGGCATAGCCCTGCCGACTTTCGTGCCGCCCATCGCCGCCGCCCTGACGGCGGCGCTGGTGTCCTGGGAGGAGCTGGCGCCGCTGTCCTATATTGGCGGCAGTCTCGGCGTGCTGATCGGCGCCGATTTGACCAATCTCGACAAATTGAGCGGCCTTGGCGCGCCCGTGGCCTCAATCGGCGGCGCCGGCACGTTTGACGGCATTTTCGTCGCCGGCCTGTTCGCCGTGCTGCTGGCGAGCATCGCGCAGCGCTGATTACTCCGCCGCCGCCAGCGCCGCCTTCCGCTCCAGCAGCGGCGACAGCAAATTTTCCTGGAGATGGCGGATGACCGGCGCGCAGAGGCCGTCGCCGCAGAGCTTGTAAGCCTGGGTGGCGTTTTTCGGGAGTTCATAGCTGTCGGGCAGGCCCATCAGCCGCGCCGTCTCGCGCGGCGACAGCAGACGCGAGCGGATTGTCTCGCCATGAATTTCGAGCAGCGTCTGGCGCGACGAGCCGCCGCCGGGCGTGCGCAGGCAGCCGGCCATGCCGTCGAAGCGCACTTCGGCGCGCTGGCGCTTTTTGCCCTGCTCGTCCAGGCGGGTGCGGCGATAGACCGTCCCCACCGCGCGGAGGCCCAGAAGCTGGACCTCGCGAATTTTGTCGAGATGAGCGGGCGTCATCAGATCGAGCAGTTTTTGCGTGGCGGCGGCGGAGCGCCAGGGCGCGCCGGGATGTTCCTCCAGCAGATCGATCAATTCGGCGTTGCGCCGCGCCGGCGCCGGCAGGCGCCACCACAGCCAGTCCTGGGCGACAGCGGCGGGCAATCGGGTCTGGGCGGCGCGCAGCGCCGGCGGCGTCCACAATTCGTCCGGCTCGCCGCCGGTCACGGCGGCGAGGGGCGCGACGCCAGCCAAATCCTTGTTTATCGCGACAAAAAACACGCGAGGGCGCGATTGCGGGGTGAAGAACCGGGCGTCGAGCAATAAGGCGCCGGTGCGATAGCCCAGCGCCGAGAGGGACTCGACAATGGCGCAAAAGTCGCGCCCGCCATGTGAGCTCAGCACGCCCGCGACATTTTCCAGCACGATCAGTTTTGGCGCGCGCCCCTCGGCCTTGAGCGCACCCATCTTGTCGTGGAACAGCCAGAAGGCGCCGGAGCGGGTGCGCTTTTCATCCCCCGCCGCGCCCATGCCCTTGCCGCCGCCGGCCAGCGAAAGATCCTGGCAAGGAAAAGAGGCCCAGGCGAGATCGGCGGCGCCAGGCAATTGCTCCGGTTTTACCCGAGCGAGGTCGCCGCAATGAAAATCGCCCTCGCCCCAGTTGGCGCGATAGCTGTCCGCCTTCGCCGGGTCGAAATCATTGGCGAACAGGCAGGTCCAATCCGGCCCCAGCCCGAGCCGCGCCATGCCGCCGCCAGCGAAAAATTCGTAAAAACTCTTGGGACGACGAGCCATGTTCCGCGACGAGGATGAGACGAATCAGCCTCTCCATCAGGTCACAGACGCACGCGAAGCGCCAGCCCCGGCGCGGCTTTGCGCACAAGCGTCGAGCAGGGCCCGCGCCGCGTCGTCGCGCCAGACGACGCATTCGAAGGCCCGGCGCTCGGCGGTGCGGCGTTTTTCGCCGCCGTCATATTCGATCAGCGCCGCGCGCTCCTCATAGGCCTCGCGCAAATCCTCATCGAGAAAATCGAGCATCTGGCGCCAGTCGGCCGGCAAAGGCCTGTTGCCGCCGGCATGAAGGGTGAAAGCGCTGCGGCCCATATGTGACTCCCCTCCGCTTGTCGGATGGATTGTTCTTATTTTGTTCTCGTCGCAAAGTCAAGCGGCCACGCGGGCGCCGCGCCCTGCCGGCCGCAACGCCACAAAACAGGTTTCAATCGGAACGATTGTCCGGCCCCAAAACCCTAGCCGCGCTCGTCGGGCAGGATCGGCACGGGCAGAACGGAAACGCCCTCGTCGATCAGGGCGCGGGCCTCTTCCATCGAGGCCTGGCCGCGAATGGCGCGCTCAGGCGCCTCGCCGTCATGGATGCGGCGCGCCTCCGTGGGGAATTCGGAGCCGACATCGTCAGTGCCCTGGACGATTTTCGCGTGCAGCTCACGCACCATGCGGCGCAGCTCCGCATCCTTGTCGCCCATCAGCACGACATCCTGCTTGGGCGGGGCGGCCCTGTCCTTGCGCGCGACGGCGGGGGCCATGACCCCCTTGCTCACCTTGACGCTGTTGCAATGCGGACAGGCGACCAGATCGGTGCGCGCCTGAAACTCATAGGATTCGTTGCTGGCGAACCAGCTTTCGAATTCATGGCCATTGTCGCAGTTCAGGGTGAAACGGATCATTTTGCAAATCTCAGCCGGCCAGAAGGGCGTCGAGGCGGCCGTCCAACTCGAGTTGATAAAGGTCGTCGCAGCCGCCAATATGCGCGCCGCCGATGAAAATCTGCGGCACCGTCGTGCGGCCATGGGCGCGGGCGGACATTTTGCCGCGCAAGTCCCAGTCGCCATCGACGGGAATTTCGTCGAAAACGGCCTTTTTCTCGGTCAGCAGCATTTTGGCGCGCAAGCAATAGGGACAGGTCGCGGTGGTGTAGATTTCGATTTTCGGCATGTGCGCCACATACTCCCGGGGCGAAACGGACGGTCTATATAGACTCGTTTCGTCCTTCTGTCACAGTTCTTGCAAAAACCAAAGCGTCAACATGCCGCGCCCCTGCGCGCAAAAGCGCCCGCGCCGCGGCGTTGAGCGTCGCGCCGGAGGTGGCGACATCGTCCGCCAGCACCAGTCGCAGCCCCGAAATCTCCGCCTTGCGCCCGGGATCGACGGCGAAGGCCCCCTGCATGTTCATCGCCCTGAGACGGCGGTTGAGCCCAACCTGCGGCGGCGTCGGCTTGATGCGCAACAACAGGTCCGGGACCATGGGAACGGCGGAAATTCTGGAAATTTCTTGCGCCAGAGCCACGGACTGGTTGAAGCGTCGCCGCGCCAGCCGGCGCGGATGCAGCGGCACGGGGATCAGCAGATCGGCCTCTTCGAGCAATTCAGCCCCCGCCCGCGCCATCCACAGGCCCATCGGCTTGGCCAGTTCGTCGCGATCGCCATATTTGAGACGATGCGCCAGGCGGCGCGCCGGGCCGTCGTCAAATTGCGCCACCGCCCGCAGGCGGGCGAAAACCGGCGGATTGTCCTGGGCCTCGACGGACACCAGCCGCCCGCCCTCGCCCGCCGCCAGCTCCGATGCGAAAGGCGTGCCCAGCCGCTCGCAATAGGGCCGCTCGATGAAGCGTATTTCGCGCCAGCACTCCGGGCATAGACCGCCATGTTCCGCCATGGCGCGGCGGCAGCACAGGCAGGCGGGCGGATAAAGCAGGTCGAGCGCGGCGGCGCCCAGCCGTCTCAGCCCCGGCCCGGAAAAATGACCGAGCAGCTTTTGTACCCCGGGAATTTCGCGCAAGCCGTGCAGCATAAAAGCCTTATACACTTTTTCGCAGCGCGCCGAAGCGCGACTTTGACGCCAAGGGCTTGCAGGCGCATAAGGGGGCGTGTCCAGCCCGCCGCAAATTTTCGACCGCGCGCTCTGGCGCCGCCGCCTCGCCCGCGCCGCGCCAGACCCTTGCGATTTTCTCATCCAGCGCGTCGCCGAGGATGTGACCTTTCGCCTGTCCGGGGTCTCCCGCGATTTTTCCCGCGCCCTGGATTACGGTTCGCCGCATCCCTGCATCGCCCAAAGCCTCGCCTCGCCCTCACGCAAGGTTTTGCGCGCGGCGCCGAGCCTTGCGACCGCATCGGGCGCCGATCTGGTCATGGACGAGGAATATTCGCCCTTCGCCCCGGAAACATTCGATCTGGTCGTCAGCGGCCTGTCCTTGCAATTCGTCAACGATCTGCCCGGCGTTTTCGCCCAGATCCGCCGCATGCTCGCGCCCGACGGGCTGTTTCTCGCCGCCCTGGTCGGCGGGCGATCGCTTGGAGAATTGCGCCATTGCCTGGCCCAGGCGCAGGAGGAGATCGAGGGCGGCGCCAGCCCGCGCGTCAGCCCCTTCGCCGATCTGCGCGACCTCGGCGGCCTGCTTCAGCGCGCCGGCCTGGCGCTGCCGGTGACCGATTGCGACGATCTGACCGTGCGCTACCCCAACATGTTCGCGCTGCTGCGCGATCTCAGGCAGATGGGCGCGACCAATATTCTACACGCCGGCGCGCGCCGCCCGCTGAAACGCGCCGTGCTGTTGCGCGCCGCAGAGCTTTATCGGCAGAATTTCGCCGATCCCGACGGACGGATTCGCGCGACATTCGAGATTCTCTGGCTGTCGGGCTGGGCGCCGCATGAGAGCCAGCAAAAGCCGTTGGCGCCGGGCTCGGCGCAGGTCTCCCTGGCTGCGGCGCTGGGCGACAAGAGCAAGAGCTAGTTTTTTACGCGCGCGGCGAAGCCTGCGAACAGGCTCAAGCCGGATGAGGCCAGGAAATTCCAGAAGGCCAGCGACAGACCCAGAATCTTGAGCGCCGGCTCGTCGCAGCGCACCACATGCACCGTCTGCAATTGCCTTCTAAAATCGTCCATGCTCGCGGGCTTGGCGAAGGCGCCGGTGCATTCGCTGGGGCCGGGCCAGAATTTCCATTCGACGCCCGCATGGTAGAAGCCGAAAACCGCGCTGCCGGCGAACAGAACCGCGAGCAGGGCCAGCACGGCGCGGGCGGCGGGCGGCGGGGCGTTGCGGGCGAGGAAAATAGCCGCCGCCGACAGCGGCAAAGCCGCATAGAAGGGATAGCGCTGCTTCAGGCACAATTCGCAGGGCTCGAAGCCGAAATATTGAAAAACCCACACGCTGGCGAGACCGAGGGCGGTCACGCCGAGAATGACGGTCGCGGCGATGGCGGGCCGCAGCAGATGGCTAAGGGTGGCGCGCGAGTCCATGGGTCACACGAATTTGGCGGCGATGACGAAGCCGAGCACGACGATCGCCAGCAAGCCGAGGATGAAAATGGCGAAATTGGCTTCCAGCCAGACGCGGAAAAAATCGCCGAATTTATGCATGGCCAGCGCCAGAACGCAGAAGCGCGCGCCGCGCGTGATCGCCGCCAGCAGCAGGAACAACGGGAAATTATAGGCCAGCAGGCCGCTGACAATGGTCACCAGCTTGAAGGGAATGGGGGTGAAACCCTTGACCAGGATGAAGGCCCAGCCCCATTGCGCGTAAAAGGCGCGCATGGCCTCGATTTTCGGCCCGTAGCCATAGAGACTGACGATCCACTGGCCGACGGTGTCATAAAGCAGGGCGCCGATGGCGTAGCCCAGCGCGCCGCCGAGCACCGAGGCGACGGTGCAGACCAGCGCGTAGAACCAGGCCTTGTGCGGCTTGGCCAGCGCCATGGGCAGCAGGATCAAATCGGGCGGCAGGGGAAAAAACGAGCTTTCGGCAAAGGCGATGCCAGCCAGCGCCCAAGTGGCGTGACGGCTCTCGGCGAGCGAAATGGTCCATGCGTAAAGTTTTTTGAACATTGAATCCGCGCGCCCCCAACGCATATTTCCGAAAAATCGCAGAGTTTTCGGATAAAAATATGCGGCAAACAAAGCGCTGGAACGGTTTCATGCTTTCATGAAACGTGAAACCGTTCCAGCGGCGCCCTCTTAGCATCGGAACGGACGGCTGACCACAGTGCCATGGGAAAAGCGCGGGATTTGCGCCGGACGCGATTGACGAACGGCTTTTGCGCGCTATAGTCCGCGCCGCTTCGGGTCCACAAGCCCAAGGCCCCTGTGGCGGAATTGGTAGACGCGCTCGAACTCAAAATCGAGTTCCGCAAGGAGTGCTGGTTCGATTCCGGCCAGGGGCACCAAACAACCATCCAAGATGGTCCGAAACCGTCCAGAACGCATTGAAAAACCTTAGAAAACGTTGGTTTTTCTGTCCAAAGGCGTCCGCTGGGGTGCGCTGGTATCCGCCGCAAATGTTGGTACAATCGTTGGTATCCGCTCGATACCAACATTTTTGATACCAACAATTGAGGCGCCTCATGGCCCTGACGGAATTGGAAGTTCGCAACGCCAAGCCCGGCGAAAAAATCATCAAGCTGTCTGACGGTGGCGGCCTGCAACTATGGGTTTTTCCCGATGGCGCTAAACGCTGGCGTCTCGCCTATCGGTTCAACGAAGCGCAAAAGGTGCTCGCCATCGGCGTTTATCCAGCGATTGGGCTGAAAGACGCGCGCGAGGCGCGAGAACGAGCCAAGCGCCTACTAGGCGAAGGACAGGACCCTGCTTTAGCCAGAAAGCAGGAGAAAGCTGCCAAGGTCACGGCTTCCGCCAACACGTTCGCCGCCCTGACGGAAGAGTTTTTGGCGAAGAAGCGTCGCGAGGGAAAAGCCGAAAACACTTTGGGCAAGCTGGATTGGCTATTGGGTTTGGCGATGGATGATCTAGGAGCCCGACCCATCTCGGAAATCACGGCGCCGGAAGTGCTGGCCGTTCTGAGGCGCGTCGAGGCGCGCGGGCAATTGGAAACGGCGGGGCGGTTGCGCGCCAATATAGGCGGGGTCTTTCGCTACGCCATCGCCACCGGCAAAGCCGAAAACGATCCGACCTTTGCGCTTCGCGGCGCCCTGACCGTTCCCAAGACCAAACATCGCGCAGCGATTGTCGAGCCGGTCGCCTTCGGCGCCTTGCTTCGCTCGATTGACGGCTACGAGGGAACGCCAGAAGTTCGCGCTGCGCTCAAATTGATGGCCTTGACCTTTGTTCGCCCCGGCGAACTTCGCAACGCTTTCTGGTCCGAGTTTGACCTTGAGGCCGGCCTATGGATTATTCCGGCTGGTCGCATGAAAATGCGCAGGCCTCATCGTGTCCCACTGGCGCCGCAAACTGTCGCGGTGCTCAAATCGCTACATGCCATTACCGGCCATCGCGCCTTGCTGTTCCCCGGCGTTCGCTCCGCCGACCGAGCTATGTCGGAAAACACAATCAATGCAGCTTTGCGGCGGCTCGGCTATGGCAAGGAAGATATGACCGGGCACGGCTTCCGCGCGGCGGCAAGCTCCTTGCTGAACGAGTGCGGCAAGTGGAATCCCGACGCCATCGAAGCGCAACTGGCTCACGTCGAAAGCAACAAGATTCGCAAGGCCTACGCCCGCGCGGAATATTGGGAGGAACGCGCGCAAATGATGGCTTATTGGGCGGACCGGCTGGACGACATGCGGCGCGGTGGAATTGTGGTTCACTTACGGGCGTGAGTTCCCGTTACGGTAATTCGGCGTGAGAAGTAACAACTTTATAGCTAACACCTAAAGTGTCGCTGAAATGCTTTTCACCACACAAGACTTTCCGCTTTTCGTCAGGACGTAAATCATCGAGGTTGGTTGATGGCTTCGTCTCACGGACGAGATAGAGTCTATCCTCGCCTTGCCCCAGGTCCATAACGATTGCCCAATCCGGATTATATCCGCCAATCGGCGTGCGAACTTCGAACCAGCGCGGAAGCTTCACATATAGCTTTACACGCGCGTCTTTTTCCAACGCTTCAGCGAACGGACGTTCGATGGTTTCAGAATCAATGTTCACGCCATCATAGATGTGCGTACCGCCCGCGAAGGCGTTAGCTTCACTCTTCACGACATTTGCAGCGAAGGCTTCAATCAGGTCATCGAACTGCGATTGCTCATACCATGTGCCATCGGGTTCATATTTGATCCCGCTGACGAGCTGATCAGCCAATTTCGTTTTGATGATGCCTACCAGCGCGGCGGCGAATTCGTGCGGATTGTCCAACAGGGCCTTGGGTTCGGGCGCGGCCTTCAGAATTGCGAGAATGGTCTTGCGGCCAATGCGCATCGGCGGCGACGTGGCTTCCATAAGATTTTCAACAATGGAAACGATGTTCGGAACCGGGTAGCGGCCATCAAGATCAATCGCAACGCTGGCGTCTGCCAAACGGATGGCTTCGAACAGGTCTTCGCCCTTCTTGGCGTTGACGCCTGCCACCTGAACCACGACGCGCGGACGGCGCACCTTGATCGTCCCCATGTCGGCGGCAACATCGGCAACCAGCATGGCGCTATCGATGGTGACAGCATAGCGGGTGCGATGCTTGATCTTTTCCCAAAGTTCTTGGAATTCGGGTTTCAGCAAGTGGTTCTTGCGGAGGTTCAAATTGACCTTCGCCCGCGCGTTTCCGGGCTTCGGCGGCAAGCCGTCCTTACCATAAGCCTTTTCAATTTCGCCCTGAAGGCCATCGACGAAGCGCTCATAGCTTTCACTTGCGCTGACCGTCAGAACATTGACGCGGGGATCATGCACACGTTCGCCCGTTACGGAATCGACGGGTAAGCGCACACCGCGCCCAACCTGTTGCCGCCGTTCGGTTTCGCTGCCCACTTCGCGAAGGGTGCAAATCTGGAATACGTTGGGGTTATCCCAGCCTTCCTTCAGCGCCGAATGCGAGAAGATGAACGCCACTGGCTCGTCGAACGATAGCAGTTGTTCTTTTCGGCGCATGATCAGGTCAAACTCGCGGGCCTGCGCGGCTTTATCCTTCTCGTTTGTAGGGGCCTCCTTTTCGACAATTGAAACGACGCCCTTCTTGTTCGTCGTCGATGCGAAATAGGATGCCTGAACTTCATTCGCCGTCTTGTCGCGCCATTCGGGATAAGCGACCTTGGCTTCGTTGAACGCCTTGATAAACAATTGCCGAATCAAGCCATTTTCGTCTTTAAAGTTTTCGACCTTATCGACGAAAAACAGCGACAGAACCTTGACGCTGAATCCCATGTCCCGAATGCGCTTCTGTTTCTGGAAATGGCGTTCGACGGTGAAGCGAATTTGAGCTTCAAGAATGGCGTCCTTCTGGCTTCCGGTTTCCGCGCCAGTCGCCACTTCTATATTGTTGGTGAAGCGGACGAACCCGGTCTGGAAATTGATTTCCGAAACTTCGAAGCCTTCATAGTCGGCGCGATTGGTCTTTTTCCAAAGCTTGTCGCCATGCTTCAGCTTGATCGTTTTGCGGCCCACCTTGCCGGATTTCGCCTGAACATCGACCGTCACTTGCGCGGACAGGGTCTTCTTGGCCGTGTCGATGCTTTCCAGCCGGATATAGGGCAGGTTCGCGTTTTCCTCTTCGACCGCCGCGCCAACTTCAATCTGCTTCACCAAATTCTGGCGATAGGCGTCATAGGGCGAAAGCCGATAGACAAGGTTGTATGCGTTGCGATGCGTCGCGCTATAGCGAAGGGCGAAGAGCGGATTCAACGCGGCCAAGGCGGCGACGCGGCCTTCGCTTTCCATGTTTTGCGGTTCATCCAAGATCAGCACGGGGCGGACGGCCTGCAACAGGTGGATAACCGGCGCATTGCCTTCGATGGGCTTGCGAATAACGTTTTGCTCGCGCGAAAACGCGTCGATGGTCATTACCATGATTTCGACGGCGTTCGATCCGGCGAAGCTGCGTACCTGCCCCGGTTGGGCGGCATAAACCGAATGGTGAAAGGGGGGCAGGCCGACGAGCGCAGCAAAGTGTTTCTTGGTTTGCTGAATAGTTTTCAACACGCCTTCGCGCACCGCGACCGATGGCACGACAATGATGAACTTCGTCAAACCGTAGCGGCTGGCAAGCGCAAGAATCGTGCGCAGATAGACATAGGTTTTGCCCGTGCCCGTTTCCATTTCGATGGAAAAGTTCGGGAAGCGGACTTGCCCCTTGCCTTCGTAAAGCTCCACGTCCTGTTCTATCACGCCAAGCGCGGCGTCGGCGGGGATGGAATTTTCCGCCTGTATCCGGTTCAGGTTTTCCAGCAATTGCGCTTCAGACAAGTCCAGGCTGTTGGGCACCACGGTTGAACCTGCTGCCGGAAGAAGCGCTGCGCCAATGTGGCTTTGGCCTTCAAGCAGCCCGGTTACGGCGACGATGGCGTCTAGCTGGAATTGTTGCGCGGCGTCGAAACGGAATTCCATCGCTCAAAGCACCTTTAATGTGCATTGAAGCGCAAGGTTGGCCGCAACCGTGTCATCAATCGCCGTATCGCGGCATACGAATAGATCGGACTTGGCAAGCCCAAGCAGCTTCACCGATTCAAGGTCAATATGATCGGCTAAGCAGATGGTGAAGGCGCGATCCGTATCCGGGTCGCTCACCCGCCATGATCTGGGCAATCTT
>CAWDOR010000014.1:0-4136 GCA_963804045.1 uncultured Alphaproteobacteria bacterium
GCCGCACCTTCAAAGAAGCGTTGCTCAAGGGGGTGCGCGCGCTCGACACCGGGAAGAAGGTAGGCTCCGAGAAAATCGAGCCGAAGATTTTGACGCAGCGCCTGGTGACGCCGCATCCCGAGCGGCTTTCGTACGTGCGCTACGCTCTGCGCCAGGGGCACACGATCAAGCAGATCGCCAAGATGACGTCGATCGATCCGTGGTTCCTATACCAACTCAAAGAAATTAACGACATGCAGCTAGAGTTGGAAAAGCATCCGATGGAGTCGACCCCGACCGAGGTGCTGCGCGAAGCCAAACGCATGGGTTTCTCCGACGGCCGTCTCGCCGGAACCTGGCGTCTGGATGGTAAAGGCGGCCAGGAAAAGGTTCGCCACTTCCGCAAGAAGCACGGAGTGCAACCAGTCTACAAGCGGGTCGACACCTGCGCCGCGGAGTTCGAGAGCTTCACGCCCTATCTCTACTCTACTTACGAAGAAGAGGACGAAGGTACGCCGACTGCCAAGAAAAAAGTGGTAATTCTCGGTTCCGGCCCGAATCGTATCGGGCAGGGAATTGAATTCGATTACTGCTGCTGCCACGCCAGCTACGCGCTCCGCGAGGATGGCTACGAAACCATCATGATCAATTGCAATCCCGAGACGGTTTCGACCGACTACGACACCAGCGACCGCCTCTACTTCGAGCCGCTAACGCTCGAAGATGTGTTTGCCATCTGCGAACACGAGGCGTCGGCCGGCGCGCCGGTTGGCGTGATCGTGCAATTCGGAGGACAGACTCCGCTCAATCTCTCCCTCCCGCTCAAGGCCGCCGGAGTCAACATCATCGGCACCACGCCCGAATCGATCGATCTCGCCGAAGATCGCAAGCGCTTCGGCAAACTCCTCGAAGAACTCGACATTCCACAAGCTCCCGGAGCGATGGTTGCCTCGGTCGAGGAAGCAGTCGAAGCCGCAAAGAAAATCGGACCAAATATCGGGACGCCTCCTCGAGGGTCAGTAGGCGCGCTTGTCAAAAACCATTCTTTTCCGCAAAGGGCGGACCGGCCCTCACGCCGTGATGAACTACCAGAGCAAGGAACAGCTCGACATGGAGTTCGTCCTCAACGCTGAGGCCCGTATTCTTGACCCCCATACAGTCGAGGTCGCCGGGCGGCAATTCCATGCCCGCGCTCTTGTACTCAGCCTCGGCGCGCGCCCGCAGGCGCTTGACGTTCCCGGCGTCGACCTCATTCCGTCGAGATTGTGGCCGCGCAAATCGACTCCCTGACAGGAATCTGGCGGGGGCCATTTTGCAGCGCGCCTGGACATCGCGCCGTTCATCGGCCGAGGCGCAACATATGGCGCCCAAAAGAGCGGGAAATGCGAAGATGGCGAGACGCATGGACTCATCTTTCATTTTTGAGGATCCGGCTTGGCAATCTGAACGCCGGACGGAAGCTGGTAGCTGGCGTCGCCCTCGATGCAATGCGCGCCCAGCGAACCGGGCTGGCAAATGCGACGGGTTGTCCACAGGGCGCCCTCGATTTTCGCGCCGTCCAGCCGCGCCTTGCGCAGATCGACCAGCAGCAGCTTGGCGCCGCGCATGTCCGCCAGCGAAAGATCGACGTCGGCGAGTCCAGAGAAACTCAGTTCCGCGCCGCGCAGATCGGCTCCGCGCAAATTGGCGCCTTCGAGATGCGCCTGACGCAGATTGGCCCCGGCGAGATTGGCGCCGGCGAGATCGGCGTGGCGCAGATCGGCGGCGTAGAAATTCGACCCGGCGAGATCGGCGCCGCGGAGCTTGGCGCCTTCCAGCTCTCCGCCTGACAGATTGGCGTCGCGCAGGATTACGCCGGAGAAATCCCTCCCGTCGCCGTCAATGGCGCGCAGGTCGGCGCCGATGCATCTCGGCCCTGGGAGCCGGCGCGCAGTCCGCGCGCGCCTCCGGTGGCGGTAGCGTCACGGCACCGAGGATCAGCAGAAATAACAGCGCTCTCATGCCACGCCCCACGCTCCATTCGGAATAGCGTAAAAGTTCCTGGGCAAGAAGTCCTTAACCGGGGTCAAGCGCATCAAGGATAAAGGGCTCGGTAGCTGATTTCGGTCAAGGCGCCGGCCGCACCAACTCTTTAGATTTTCACCGAAGGTAAGAAAGGAAGAGCCCTGAACCTATGACGAAATCAGCTTTGTCGCTGGGCGTGCCGGAAATGGATGAGGAACATTCCGCAATCCAGTCGCTTCTGGATAAGGTCCGCAATTCCTCCGATGCGGAATTGCCACCGCTGCTTGATGACGTCGCCGACCGACTCGCCGTTCACTTCGCCAGTGAAGAGAAATTGATGAGGGATGGCGAGGTTCCCGTCCTGGAATGCCATAAAGCGCAACATAATATGATCCTGGGCAGCTGAAGGAAATGCGCCGGGTCGCGCGCGTGGCGGAGCCGAAGGACCTTCGCCGGCTATTGAGTTTGGTCGTGCCGCAAATGATCGATGCTCATATCGCGAGCATCGATCGGGTATCGGCGGAGTTTTTACTCGGACGGATGTCCAAGAGCGATTTCGACGTTTTCCGTTCGCCAAAGCCCTCGAACGTCGAATGATTTTTTTCTTTGCCGTTTGAGCCTTTCGGCCGGCGTCGAAATTTGACTCAAATCAATTCGGGAATTTGTTTTCTCTCGGAAAGTGACTCCGCGCCGAATTCGGCGAGGCGGGGGCGGTAGTCGTTCATGTGCGATCGATGCGCGTCGGGCCATTTTTTCGATCCTGAAGCGTGCCCGCTTCTCAAGGGGCTTTCCGCCGAGGAGCGCCGCAGGCGCATGGCGGAAGATCCTGTGATCAGAAACTGTATCGCCGCCGTGGAAGGCGTACACGAAGTTTCCAGAGAAACCGCGAAACTCACCGCCGCTTACAAACGGCTGAAGGACAAGAAGCAGGTTCGAAAATCTGGAAACAAGGCGGTGCAACTTCGCGGCTGACGGCACGGGTGCGTGAAGGAAAATTCTCTGGCGAGACAGTCGCAAAGCGATTAGCCGTCCAGTTCGCAAAAAATAATCGCGCCCGCGCCAACACGCCCCTGAGCCGGCAGCGCGGCGCGAATAAGCAGCCAGGGCATTTGAGCGGAAACATTTGACAACCGGATTGGCCTATCGAGCAGGCCAACGACGTCGGCGACCTTAATTTCATGCGGCGCTCTTGGCAGCGTCACGCCGCGAGGTGCGCCGTGCAGGCTTTTCGCCGTCTGACGTCAGAAGACGCCAAGTTCCAAAAAACGAGGGCTGCGCTCAAGATTTTTCCGGGACGAAAAGCCCACAGCGTTGTCGCGCGCAGGCGCAAATCGGTAAAAGTCATCAGCGGCGTCGTCATCCCATGCGTTAAATCTGTATCGGCGCCGCCAAGGTTTTCGGTTCACGAAGCGGCATTGAGAAGCCGCAGGGCCAATGCCAGCAAATCGGTCTGGGTGACGAGTCCGACTGGACGGCCAGCCGCGTCGACCACCACCGCCTCATGAGCTTGACCATCCGCAAAGTGCGCGATCAAGTCCAGGGCCATGCTTTCCGGCGCCACGCAAATCGCCGGCGTCATGGCGGCGCCGACACCGGCGCTGTCTATGGCGAGCCCGCTCGGCGTCAATACGCCGACGACCACGCCCTGGGAGTCAATTACCGGCGCCCGCCAGAGCGCGCGCAGGCGAAAGGTTTCTCGCGCCTGAGTTATCGTCATTGTCTGTTCGACGCAGAGAACCTCGCGTGACATGATTTCCGCGCAGCTTGTCGGCGCGAATCGGCGCGACAACCTCCGCCCTTCCGCCGCGCGCAGCAGAAGTTCAAGATCTCCGCGCTCGATATCGTAGGATTCGTGAGTTTGCGCCAAGGCGACATCTATATCTTCGGCCTCGAAACTGCGCGCGAGTGGCGGCGGGTCGCTGGTTTCATGGACATTTGCGGGCGCCGGCGGCGGTAGATGCGGATAAGAATGATTGGAAAAGCGGTGGAACGCCCAGCCGGCCATGACGAGGAAAACCGAATTCAAACCTATCGGCGCGAAGGCGAAAGCCAGCGGCGTCCCGTTCTGGTTGGCCATGATTGCCGTCATGAGCGCCACGGCGCCGCCCGGAGGATGGAGGCATTTGAGCAGCGACATGAGCATGATCGCCAGG
>CAWDOR010000015.1:0-45633 GCA_963804045.1 uncultured Alphaproteobacteria bacterium
GTTCCTAGCCCGTTCCTGGCGACAGCACAACCCGATTCGATGCATTGTCCCAGCGCAAGGCGAGATTCGCCGGATCGGGCGATGTTCAACCTAAGCCCACTGGCCTCGGCCAAAGCGAGTCATTATATATCGGCGGCATTCAAGCTCCGAGAACGGAAGGGATTCCCTATGTCCACATTCGACAAGCGCGAAGAAGCTTTTGAGAACAAATTCGCGCATGACGAAGAGCTGCTCTTCAAAATCCTGACGCGGGCCAACAAGCTTCTGGGGCTTTGGGCGGCGGAAAAGCTGGGCAAGAGCGGCGCGGCCGCCGAGGACTACGCCAGCAAACTGGTGGTCGGCGATATTTCCGCCCATAACCAGCCGGGCGTGATCGCGCAAATCCTCAAGGATTTCTCCGCCGGCGGCGTCGAGCAATCCGAACATCAGGTCAACAGGCATTTCGAGGAATTGCGCGCCAAGGCCGCCGAGGAAGTCGCCAAGGGCTGATCGCAAGGTTTCTTTGAGCTTCGCGGCTTAGACTGGAGGCATGATCGAATCCGCCGCCAGCCTCGCATTTCGCCATGCCGACGCCGAACTCGCCGCCGCCGCCACGTCCTGGCTGCGGCGTCTTGCCGGTGAAAGGCGGGTTTCGCCGCTGACGCTGGACGCTTATGCGCGCGATCTGCGGCAGTTTTTCGCTTTTTTATATGCGAGAGCGGATGCGCCCGTGACGCTTCACGGGCTGTCGGCGCTGCGGCCTGGCGACTTGCGCGCCTTCATGGCCGAACGTCGGGCGTCGGGCGTCGGTTCGCGTTCTCTCTTGCGGCAATTGGCGGGACTGCGCTCTTTTGCGCGCCACCTGGGCCGAGAAAATATCGTCAGCGTCAATGTGTTCGACAAGGTTCGCTCGCCAAAACTGGCGCGTGTGCTGCCCAAGGCGCTTTCCGTCGACAAGGCGCGCGAATTGGCCTTTGGCGAGGCGGATGAGGGCGAAAATCGACCGGCCTGGATCGCCGCGCGCGACGCCGCCGTATTGGCCCTGCTCTATGGCGCGGGCCTGCGCATTTCCGAAGCTTTGTCGATCAACCGCGGCGATGCTCCGATTGGCGGCGTCGATTCATTGACCGTCAAGGGCAAGGGCGGCAAAACTCGCGCGACGCCGGTGATCCCGCCGGTGCGCAAGGCGGTCGAGACTTATTTGGCGCTTTGCCCCCACCCTCTTGCGCCGGATGGGCCCTTGTTTGTCGGCGCCCGGGGCGGACGCTTGTCGCCGCGAATCATTCAATTGACGGTCGAACGCTTGCGCGGGGCGCTCGGTCTTCCCGATTCGGCGACGCCGCACGCCCTCCGCCATTCCTTCGCCACCCATCTGCTCGGACGCGGTGGCGATCTGCGTTCGATCCAGGAGCTCTTGGGCCACGCCAGCCTGTCGACGACACAGATTTACACCGCTGTCGACCGCGCGCGGCTGCTGGACGCCTATCGCTCGGCGCATCCGCGCGCCAATTCATAGGCTCACGTTCATAGGCCCACGGCGCTGCGCGCCGCGGCGTCAGCTTTTTCCGCATAGCGGCGCGCCAGAAAAGTCTCGGTCACCGTGCCAATGGGCGCGCCGCTGGCGGGATCGACCACGGCGAGCAGATCGGCCTCGGCCTTGTCGAACAGGGCCATGGCGGTCTTGGCGTTCATTTCGGGGCTCAAGCAAACGTCCGCGTGGCGGGCGAGATCTTTGGTCCATCCCTCGCGATCGCGCGCCTGAAGATGGGCCTCGGCATTATTGACAAGGCCGGCGTAGCGGCCCGCGCGGTCGGTCAGCGCGATATATTGTTCTCCGCCGGAGGGAAAGAGCTGGCAAAAGGCGTCGAGATCGATCCAATCCGGCGCGGTGGCCGGGGCGGGGCGCATCAGATTGCCGATTTTCAGCTCCTCGATCCAGCCAATGTCATTGGCGCTGCGAATATTCTCGCCGCGCAGATGCAGGCGCCAGGTCGAAAAGGAATAGCCGAAGGCGGCGCGGGCGATGAGGTTGGCGGAAATGGTCGCGGCGAGAATGGCGCTCGCGGCGGAAAAATCCGATATGCCCTCCAGCACCAGAAAAGCCATGGTCAAGGGGCCGCCAACGACGACGGCGCCGACGGTGGCCATGCCCGCGAGCATGCACAGGGTTGGATCGGGGGCGAATGCCGGGAACAACTGCACGACCGACAAAGCGTAAACCTTGCCGAGCAGCGCGCCCATCAGCAGCGACGCGAAAAACAAGCCGCCGCGAAAACCGCTGGCCAAGGATGACAGGCAAGCGACAATTTTCAGGCCGAGAAAAGCCAACAGAATCGTGAGTGGAAAATCCGTGGCGATATCCAGCGCAAGAGCGCCGTGGCCCGCGCCGAGAACCTGCGGCGTCACACTCGCCAGGGTCGCGACGATCAAGGCGCCGATCACCGGGCGGAACAGCGGCGCGATCCTGGTCGCATCGAGCGCCTTTTCCGCGGAGCCGGCGGCGCGCATAACCAGGATTCCCAGTGCGGAGGCGAGCGCCGCCAAGCCGAACAGTGCGGCATAGGACGTGAGAGTCAGGGGTTGCAGCGGCGGCGTTTCGATCTGATAGGGCGCGATGGCGATCAGGCGGGTTGTCAGCATTCCCGTGATCGAGGCGGCGAAAATCGGCGCGGCGGCGGCAATGGAATAGGCGCCGAGTACGACCTCGAAGCCATAAAAGGCGCCGGCCAGAGGCGCGTTGAAGGCGCCGCTGATGGCCGCCGCCGCGCCAGCGCCGACGAGAACGCGCAAATCGCCGCGCCGCAGCCGCAGTTTCTGGCCGAAATAGGAGCCAAGACCGCCGCCGATCTGGGCATAGCCGGCCTCGAGCCCGACCGAGGCGCCGGCGGAGTTGGAAATCAGCGTTTGCATGGCGACGACAAAACTGTCGCGCAGGGACATGCGTCCGCCGCGCAGGGCGTTGGCCTCGACCGGATCGACCGGCGCCGCAATTTTCGTCTTTCGTCGCCAGCTCTCCATGGCGCCGAGCATCAATCCAGCGACAATCAGCGCGGCAAAGGCGGCGGGCGGTGAAATTTTCGCGGCGGCGCTGAGCCGCACGTCGAAGGGAAGATGGTAGATTTTTTCGTGAAGAAAAATAGCGCTTTGCGTCATTGCGGTCACGCAAAGCGCGGCGAGACAGCCGATGAATGCGGCGGCGACAACCAGCGCCGGCTCGTTGGAGCGCAAAAAGGCGCGCAAGGCGCGCGTCGCGCGCGCGACGAATGTTGGACCGGATGAAGGAGGGGATTCGGCGGAAGCTGGCGACGACACGACTCACCGGGAATGCGACGGTGGCGCAAGATGACCCGCCGCGCGCCGCCTGGCAAATTTTTCGATCGCGGGCAAAGAAAAAGCCCGGACCAGCCGGGCTTTTTCGTTTCCTGTGAGGCCGCTCACATATGGATGGCGCGTTTCTCGACCGCCATAGCCGCTTCCTTGACCGCTTCCGACATGGTCGGATGGGCGTGGCAGGTGCGGGCGAGGTCTTCCGAGGAACCACCGAATTCCATGAGCACGGCGGCTTCGGCGATCATTTCGCCGGCACCGAAGCCGAGGATGTGGACGCCCAGCACGCGGTCGGTGGCGGCGTCGGCCAGAACCTTGACGAAACCGTCGGTGTGGCAGGCGGCGCGCGCCCGGCCATTGGCGGTGAAGGGGAATTTGCCGGCCTTGTAGGCAATGCCCTTGGCCTTCAAATCCTCTTCGGTGGCGCCGACCGAGGCGATTTCCGGATTGGTATAGACCACGCCGGGAATCACTTCGTAATTCACATGACCGTGCTGGCCCGAGAGAATTTCGGCAACCGCCACGCCTTCGTCTTCAGCCTTGTGGGCGAGCATCGGACCGCGCACCACGTCGCCAATGGCGTAAACGCCGGGAACATTGGTGGCGAAATGGCTGTCGATGACGATCTGGCCGCGTTCCAGGACGACGCCCAGGGCTTCGAGGCCGAGGCCTTCGGTATAGGGACGGCGTCCGATGGCGACCAGCACCACATCGGCGTCGAGGACAGTGGCCTCGCCGCCCGCGGCGGGCTCGACCGTGACCTTGGCGCCCTTCGCGTTGGTCTCGACCTTGGCGACCTTGGAGCCGAGCTGGAATTTCACGCCCTGCTTTTCCAGCAAGCGCTGGAACTGTTTGACGGTCTCCAGATCCATGCCGGGCAGAATGCGATCCAGATATTCGACGACGGTGACATCGGCGCCGAGGCGACGCCAGACCGAACCGAGTTCGAGACCGATCACGCCGGCGCCGACCACGATCAGCTTAGCTGGAACTTTGCCCAATTCCAGCGCGCCGGTCGAGGAGATCACGATCTTCTCGTCAATGGTCACGCCGGGAAGCTGGGCGACATCCGAGCCGGTGGCGATGACGATATTCTTGGCTTCGAGCACCTGCTTGGAGCCATCGGCGGCGGTGACCTCCACCTTGCCGGGGGCGGGAATCGAGCCGGTCCCGACGAAGGCGTCGACCTTGTTTTTCTTCAACAGGAAGGCGACGCCCTGGACATTGGCGTTCACCGTATCCTCCTTGTGGCGCATCATCGCCGCGAGGTCGAGCTTGGGCTTGCCGACGACAACGCCGACATTGCCAAGACCGTGCGAGACTTCCTCGAAAACTTCGGAAGCGTGGAGCAGGGCCTTGGAGGGAATGCAGCCAATGTTCAGGCAGGTGCCGCCATGGGTCTTGCGCTTTTCGACAATGGCGGTCTTCAGGCCGAGCTGGGCGGCGCGAATGGCGCAGACATAGCCGCCGGGGCCGGAGCCAATAACGATCAGATCATAGGACATGGAACTCTCCGCGAAAAAGAATCATGCCCGGCGGAGCCGGGCATGGAGCGCATCAAATCAGAGGTCGAGCACAAGGCGCGCCGGGTCTTCCAGCGCTTCCTTGACGCGGACGAGGAAGGTCACGGCTTCCTTGCCGTCGACGACGCGGTGATCGTAGGACAAAGCCAGATACATCATCGGGCGTATTTCGATTTTGCCGCCGATGACCACGGGGCGCTCCTGAATCTTGTGCATGCCGAGAATGCCCGACTGCGGCGCGTTCAGGATTGGGGTGGACATCAGCGAGCCATAGACGCCGCCATTGGAAATGGTGAAGGTGCCGCCCTGCATTTCCTCGATCTTGAGCTGGCCTTCGCGGGCGCGCTTGCCGAAGCCGGCGATGGTCTTCTCAATGCCGGCGATCGACAGGGTTTCCGCATCGCGGACCACGGGAACCACCAGACCCTTGTCAGTGCCGACGGCGACGCCGATATGGCAGAAATTCTTGTAGATCAGGTCGGTGCCGTCGATTTCGGAATTAACCGCCGGAATTTCCTTCAGCGCATGGGTGCAGGCCTTCACGAAGAAGCCCATGAAGCCGAGCTTCACGCCATGCTTTTTCTCGAACAGGTCCTTATACTGGTTGCGCAGGCTCATCAGCGGCTGCATGTCCACTTCGTTGAAAGTGGTCAGCATGGCCGCGGTGTTCTGGGCGTCCTTCAGGCGGCGCGCAATGGTCTGGCGCAGCTTGGTCATGCGCACGCGCTCTTCGCGCGCCGCATCGTTAGGCGTCGAGGCGGCGCGGGGCGCGGCGACCGGCGCGGGAGCGGCAGCCGGAGCAGTATAGCCGAGCACATCGCCCTTGAGCACCTGGCCGCGCTTGCCGGAGCCCGGAACCTGGGAAACGTCGATGCCGCGATCGGCGGCGTTCTTGGCGGCCGCCGGGGACGGCGGCGCGCCGGCGCCA
Source organism: uncultured Alphaproteobacteria bacterium (assembly GCA_963804045.1). Classification (GTDB taxonomy): domain Bacteria; phylum Pseudomonadota; class Alphaproteobacteria; order Rhizobiales; family Beijerinckiaceae; genus Rhodoblastus. Next base: position 5,758 of record CAWDOR010000015.1, read on the forward strand.
GCAGGGCCGGGGCGGCGGCAGGCGTCGGGGCGGGGGCGGCAGCCGGAGCGGGCGCAGCAGCGGCAGGGGCCGAAGCGGCGGCGCCAGCGCCTTCGGCGATCTTGCCGAGCAGGGCGCCGGGAGCGACGGTGTCGCCATCCTTGGCGACGATTTCGGCCAGCACGCCGGCGGCGGGCGCGTTGACTTCGAGCGTCACCTTGTCGGTTTCCAGCTCGAGCAAGGGCTCGTCGGCCTTGATCGCATCGCCGATCTTCTTGAACCAGCGGCCGATGGTGGCTTCGGAAACGGATTCGCCGAGGGTGGGAACGATAATGTCAGTAGCCATGGAGATCACATCCGCCGCATGCGCGGCTCAAGAGGGAAGGAGCGGGGCGCATTTGCGCGCCCCAGGCAGTGTTCAGCTTGCGAAAGCGTCGTCGAGGAAGGCCTGCAACTGGGCGAGATGGCGCGACATGGTGCCGGCCGCCGTGGAAGCCGAAGCCGGGCGCCCGACATAGCGGGCGCGCTTGGCTTTGCCGCCGACCTGCGTGCAAACCCATTCGAGGTAGGGCTCGGCGAAGGACCAGGCGCCCATGTTCTTCGGCTCTTCCTGGCACCACACGACGTCGGCTTTCTTCCAGCGTTGCAGGCGGTTCACCAGAGCCTTGAGCGGCATGGGATAGAGCTGCTCGACGCGCAACAGATAGACATCGTCTATGCCGCGCTTCTCGCGTTCCTCATAGAGGTCGTAATAGACCTTGCCCGTGCACAGCACGACGCGACGGATCTTGTCGTCCTTGACCAGCTTGATCTTTTCATTCGCATCCGTCTCCGCCGTATCGGAGAGCAGGCGGCGGAAATGGCCCTCGCCGCTCAGTTCGGCCAGCGTACAGACCGCGCGCTTGTGGCGCAGCAGCGACTTGGGCGTCATCAGGATCAAGGGCTTGCGAATGTCGCGCTTCAACTGCCGGCGCAGGATGTGGAAATAATTGGCCGGGCTGGAGCAGTTCGCCACCTGCATATTGTCTTCGGCGCAGAGCTGAAGATAGCGCTCGAGACGGGCCGAGCTATGCTCGGGACCCTGGCCTTCATAGCCATGCGGCAACAGGCAGACCAGACCGGACATGCGCAGCCACTTGCGCTCGCCGGAGGAGATGAACTGGTCGAACAGCACCTGGGCGCCATTGGCGAAATCGCCAAATTGCGCTTCCCACAGGGTCAGAGCGTTGGGCTCCGCGAGGGAATAGCCATATTCGAAGCCAAGCACCGCCTCTTCCGAGAGCATGGAGTTGATGACTTCGTAACGGCCCTGTCCATCTCGAACGTGGTTCAGAGGCACATAGCGCAACTCATTTTCCTGGTCGATCAGCACCGAATGGCGCTGCGAGAAGGTGCCGCGTTCGCAATCCTGACCGGAAAGACGGACGCGATAGCCATCGTCGACCAGCGCGGCGAAAGCCAGGGCTTCAGCGGTCGCCCAGTCGATACCCTCGCCGGTTTCAATGGCCTTGCGGCGATTGTCGAGAAAACGCTGGATGGTCTTGTGGACGTTGAAACCTTCCGGCGCCGCCGTCAGCACCTTGCCATAGGCCTGGAGCTTTTCGGCATCGACGGCGGTCTTGCCGCGGCGGGCGTCTTCTTGATCGGCGCTCGGCACGGCGCGCAACCCGGACCAGCGACCGTCGAGCCAGTCGGCCTTGTTCGGCTTATAGGCTTGCCCAGCCTCATATTCGGCATCGAGCCGGGTGCGCCAGTCGGCCTTGAGCTTGTCGGCTTCGCCCTGAGTGATCAGGCCTTCGCCGATCAGCTTTTCCGAATAAATATCGAGCGTCGACTTGTGCGCGCGGATCTTCTTGTACATCAGCGGCTGGGTGAAGGACGGCTCATCGCCCTCATTATGGCCGAAGCGGCGATAGCACCACATGTCGATGACGACGGGTTTCTGGAATTTCTGGCGGAATTCCGTCGCCACCTTGGCGCAGAACACGACCAATTCCGGATCGTCGCCATTGCAGTGGAAAATCGGCGCTTCCACAGTCTTCGCCACATCGGAGGGATAGGGCGAGGAGCGCGAATAGCGCGGATAGGTGGTGAAACCGATCTGGTTGTTGATGATGAAATGGATCGAGCCGCCGGTCTTGTGGCCCTTGAGGCCCGACAGGCCGAAACATTCGGCCACCACGCCCTGGCCGGCGAAGGCGGCGTCGCCATGGATGAGCAGCGGCATGACCGAGCGGCGGTCGTCGGGCGCGCGATCGAGATCCTGATCGAGCTTGGCGCGGACCTTGCCGAGCACGACCGGATCGACGATTTCCAGATGCGAGGGATTGGCGGTGAGCGACAGATGCACCTTGTTGTTGTCGAATTCGCGGTCGGATGAGGCGCCGAGATGGTATTTGACGTCGCCGGAGCCTTCCACCTCCTCGGGCAGGAAGGAGCCGCCCTTGAATTCATTGAACAGAGCACGATGCGGCTTGGCCATGACCTGGCAGAGCACGTTCAAACGGCCGCGATGGGCCATGCCGAACACGATTTCCTTGGCGCCCAGCGCGCCGCCGCGCTTGATGATCTGCTCCAGCGCCGGAATCATCGCCTCGCCGCCGTCAAGGCCGAAACGCTTGGTGCCGGTGTAGCGCACATCGATGAATTTTTCGAAACCTTCGGCTTCCACCAGCTTTTGCAGGATGGCGCGCTTGCCTTCCTTGGTGAAGGTGACTTCCTTGTCCGGGCCTTCGATGCGTTCCTGAATCCAGGCTTTTTCCGCCGGATCGGAAATATGCATGAATTCCCAGCCGATCGGGCCACAATAGGTGCGCCGCAAGATCGACATCATCTCGTTGATGGTCGCATATTCCAGGCCGAGCACATGATCGATGAAAATCTTGCGGTCGTAATCGGCTTCGGTGAAACCATAGGTCGAGGGATGCAGCTCCTCGTGATCCTTCTGCGGGTCGAGGCCGAGCGGATCGAGATTGGCGTGCAGATGGCCGCGCATGCGATAGGCGCGAATCATCATGATGGCGCGCACCGAATCCTGGGTGGCGCGCTGTAATTCGGCGGCGGAAATTTCGCCCTTGCCGGCGGAGGCCGCCTTGCCCTTGATCTTGTCGCCGAGCGCCTTTTCATTGACCGGCCATTGGCCATCAAGCGCGGCGACCAGTTCGCCCTGCGGCGCGATCGGCCAGTTGTTTTTCTTCCAGGAAGCGCCCTTGGCGTTGGCGGCCACCGATGCGGCGTCGTCGTTCAGAGCGCCGAAAAATTCGCGCCATTCCACGTCCACCGAGGCGGGATTGGCTTCATAAGCGGCATAGAGCTGCTCGATATAGGCGGCGTTGCCGCCGAACAGGAAAGAGGAATTGGCGAAAGCTTCGTTGGTCTGCGAACGCCCGGTTCCGCCGCCGCCATTGCTATCAGTGCTGTCTTGACGCGCCATTGTCTGGTCCTCTCGTCCCGCGCGGCCGCTGCTGCGACCCTCCCTGCGGGAATCGGCATTCCCATGAGAATGCATTTGAGCCTTAAGCCGGGCTTTCGCCCGTTGCGCCCGCCGGCGGCTCTAACATTCGGCGGCCAAGATGGCGGGCGCGGGCGAAAGGAATTTCGCCCGCGCCCTTTGAATCACTTGCCCTTGAGCACTTCGACCAGCGTCGAGCCAAGGCGGGCCGGCGACGGCGAAACACGGATGCCTGCGGCTTCCATCGCGGCGATCTTGTCCTCGGCGCCGCCCTTGCCGCCGGAGATGATCGCGCCGGCATGGCCCATGCGGCGGCCCGGAGGCGCCGTGCGGCCGGCGATGAAGCCGACCATCGGCTTCTTGCGGCCGCGCTTGGCCTCGTCGGCGATGAACTGCGCCGCGTCTTCCTCCGCGGAGCCGCCGATTTCACCGATCATGATGATCGATTCCGTCTTGGGGTCGGCGAGGAAGAGTTCGAGCATGTCGATGAACTCCGTGCCCTTGACCGGGTCGCCGCCGATGCCGACAGCGGTGGTCTGGCCGAGGCCGACCTGGGTGGTCTGGAACACGGCTTCATAGGTCAAGGTGCCGGAGCGCGAGACGATGCCGACATTGCCGGGCTTGAAGATATTGCCCGGCATGATGCCGATCTTGCACTCATTGGCCGTCATCACGCCCGGACAGTTCGGGCCGATCAGGCGTGACTTGGAGCCCGAAAGCGAGCGCTTCACCTTGATCATGTCCTCGACCGGGATGCCTTCGGTGATGGCGACGATCAGCGGGATTTCCGCGTCGATCGCCTCGCAGATGGCGTCGGCGGCGCCTGGCGGCGGGACGTAGATCACCGAGGCGGTGGCGCCGGTGGCTTCCTTGGCTTCGCCGACGGTGTCGAACACGGGCAGGCCGATATGGGTCGCGCCGCCCTTGCCCGGCGAGGTGCCGCCGACAACCTTGGTGCCGAAATAGGCCAGCGCCTGTTCCGAGTGGAACGTGCCGTTCTTGCCGGTAAAGCCCTGGGTGATGATCTTGGTGTTGCTGTCGATCAGAATGGACATTATGCGGCCTCCTTAACGGCCTTGACGATTTTCTGAGCGGCATCGTCGAGATCGTCTGCCGAAATGACGTTCAAGCCGGATTCGCCGATGATCTTCTTGCCGAGATCGACATTGGTGCCTTCGAGGCGCACGACCAAGGGCACCTTGAGGCCGACGTCCTTCACCGCGGCGATCACGCCCTCGGCGATGACGTCGCAGCGCATGATGCCGCCGAAGATATTGACCAGGATGCCCTTCACATTCGGGTCAGCGGTGATGATCTTGAAGGCCGCCGTAACCTTCTCCTTGGTGGCGCCGCCGCCGACGTCGAGGAAGTTGGCGGGCTCCATGCCATAGAGCTTGATGATGTCCATGGTCGCCATGGCCAGGCCCGCGCCGTTGACCATGCAGCCGATCTCGCCGTCGAGCGTGATGTAGGACAGGTCATATTTCGAGGCTTCGATTTCCTTGGCGTCTTCTTCCGTCTCGTCACGCAGCGCAAGCATTTCGGGCTGGCGATAGAGCGAGTTGGAGTCGAAGGAAACCTTGGCGTCCAGGCACTTCAGCTGACCCTGCTTGGAGACGATCAGCGGATTGATCTCCAGCATGGCCATGTCCTTGGCGACAAAGGCCGTATAGAGCTGGCCGACCAGAACGCCAGCCTGTTTGGCGAGGTCGCCCGTCAGGCCCAGCGCCTTGGCGACGGTGCGGCCGTGATGCGGCATCACGCCGGTAGCGGGATCGACGGAGAAGGTGATGATCTTTTCGGGAGTCGAATGGGCGACTTCCTCGATGTCCATGCCGCCTTCGGTGGAGACCACGAAGGAGACGCGCGAGGTTTCGCGGTCCACCAGCGCCGAGAGGTAGAATTCCTTCTCGATGTCGGAGCCGTCCTCGATATAGAGGCGGTTGACCTGCTTGCCGGCGGGGCCCGTCTGGATGGTGACCAGCGTGTTGCCAAGCATTTCCTTGACGAACTGCTTGACTTCCTCGACCGACTTGGCGAGGCGCACGCCGCCCTTTTCGCCGGCGGCGGCTTCCTTGAACTTGCCCTTGCCGCGGCCGCCAGCGTGAATCTGCGACTTGACGACCCAAAGCGGACCGCCGAGTTCCTTGGCGGCGGCCTCGGCGTCCTCGACCTTCAGAACCGGAACGCCGCGAGAAACCGGCACTCCGAATTCCTTGAGAACGGCTTTCGCCTGATACTCATGAATATTCATTCAAAACCTCCCAATGAGAGCTGAGCGGGTCCGGCGGCGCTTTGTCCGCGCGAGCCCGCAGGCCCCCGGCGGAAACCGGGGGCCGATCCATGACAAATCAGGCGAGCGCCGGATTGATGGTCTTGCAAGCGTCCAGCAGGCCCTGGACCGAAGCCAGCGACTTGGCGAACTGTTCTTTTTCGGTTTCGTCGAAGGAGACTTCGACGATCTTCTCGACGCCATTGGCGCCGATCAGCGCGGGCACGCCGACATAGGTTCCGGTCACGCCATATTCGCCGTTGAGATAGGCGGCGACGGGCAGAACGCGCTTCTGATCCTTGAGATAGGATTCAGCCATGGCGATGGCGGAAGCCGCCGGCGCGTAAAAGGCCGAGCCGGTCTTGAGCAAGGCGACGATTTCGCCGCCGCCGCCGCGCGTGCGCTTGACGATGGAGTCGAGCTTTTCCTGAGTCAACCAGCCGGATTTGACCAGCTCGGGCAAAGGCACGCCGCCAACGGTGGAGTAGCGCACCAGCGGGACCATGTCGTCGCCGTGGCCGCCCAGCGTCATGGCGTGAATGTCCTTGACGGACACGCCCGTGGCTTCGGCGAGGAAGTAGCGGAAACGGGCGGAGTCGAGGACGCCGGCCATGCCGACGACCTTGTTCGCCGGCAGACCGGAGAATTTCTGCAAGGCCCAGACCATGGCGTCGAGCGGATTGGTGATGACGATGACAAAGGCGTTGGGAGCATATTGCTTGATGCCGGCGCCGACCAATTCCATCACCTTCAGATTGATGCCGACGAGATCGTCGCGGCTCATGCCCGGCTTGCGCGGCACGCCAGCGGTGACGATGATGACGTCGGCCCCGGCGATCCCGGCATAATCATTGGCGCCGGAGAGATTGGAGTCGAAGCCGTCGACCGGCGAAGATTCGGCAAGGTCGAGCGCCTTGCCCTGGGGCGTGCCTTCGGCGATGTCGAAGAGGACGATGTCGCCCAGTTCCTTGAGGCCGGCGAGATGGGCCAGCGTACCGCCGATCTGGCCGGCTCCGATCAGTGCAATCTTGTTACGCGCCATGGGTCTTCGTCCTTACTTCGCGTTATCGGCCGCCTGAAAAGCGGCTTTGGCTTCGAGTGATGTTCCGCAGTGAAGCGGATTTGCGCTTGAGGCGTAAATTATCGCGACGGCTTGTGCCCGTTAGCGCGCGGGCTTTCAAGTCGGGAGAAAGGCTAAGCCCAGAGAAGAAATGTGCCGATCGTCGCGTCGTCGACAGACAGTATGTCAAAAAATATCGCATAAAAACAATATAGTACATCTAACCTCGGTAAGCCTTCGATGGGGCAAAGCGGAGCATTTGCAGCATGGTGACAAAAAACAATTACTGTCACATGTCATAATCCGGATCGCCAAAAACCAGATTGCGCTGGATCGCGGCGAAGGCGCGACCGGCGCGAAACGCGAGGTCGGGCGTGGGAATGGCGCGATCCAGGGCTATGGAAATCGGCTGAATGAAACGATGCGCCAAATCGAACACCAGGGCCATGGCCCTGCGCCGATCCGTCATGCGAAACGATCCGGCGCCGATGCCTTCCTCGACGATCGCCTGCACCTCGCTCTGGATGCGGTTGCGATGTTTGCGGGCGACGCCGCGATTTTTCTCGATGGCGTCGCACAGCAATTGAAACAGCACGGGATCGGCTTCGAGCTGGGCGCGATAAGTCGTTTGCAGCGCCGTGAGCGCACGCTCCAGCTTGTCATAGGCGGGGTCTGGCCCTTCGACGATCAGCCGCAATTGCCTTTCGAGCGGCTTCAGCCATTGCTCGGTGACGGCGTCGAATAAAGCAAGTTTGGAGGGAAAATAGCGATAGACATTGGCGTGAGACATGCCTGCGGCCTCGGCGATGTCGACAATGGTCGTGCGTCGGGGGCCGAAACGACGCAGGTGGTCGCAGGCGTGTTCAAGGATTTTCTGATCGGCCGTCGTTTCATTCTGTCGCGGCGGCGCGGTTTGGTTCATGTTTCAACCAGGCCTGTTGTGTCGCCGCTGACTTTCTCGCTCAAGCCATGTGGCAGGGCCAGATAATCCTTGGAGCGCATTTCGATCAAGCGCGAAACCGTGCGGTCGAATTCAAAGGCCTCGCGCCCTTGGACGGCTTGGTAGAGTTCGTGGGGTTCGGCGGCGGCGGAAGCCAGCAGCTTGACCTTCATGTCGTAAAGCGCGTCGATCAGATTGATGAAGCGCTTCGCCTCGTTGCGCTCGTCCGGCTTGATAACGGGAATATTGTCCACCACCAGCGTATGAAAATTTTCGGCGATGGTGAGGAAGTCCGCCGACCCCAGTGGTTTCTTGCAGAGATCGGCATAGTCGAAGCGAGCGACATGGCCGGCGGCTTCGGGCACGGCGATTTCGCGTCCGAGGATCGGCAGGCGCATTTCGGCGCCTTTGTCGACGCCGCTGATCGCGACAAAGGCCTGGGACAGGGCCTGCCGCGCTTCCTCATTGGCGGGCGTCAGATAGACAGGGGCATTTTCCAGCTTTTCCAGGCGGAAGTCTTTTGGCGCGTCGAGCTTCACCACGTCCATATTGGCGCGGATCATCGCGATGAAAGGCAGGAAAAGCGCGCGGTTGAGACCGTCCTTATAGAGATCGACGGGATCGACATTGGAGGTGGCGACCACCACCACTTCGCGCGCCCACAAGGCTTGGAAAAGCCGACCGAGCAACATGGCGTCGGCGATGTCGGTGACGGCGAATTCGTCGAAACAGAGCAATTTGGCTTCGCTGGCCAACGCCTCGGCGACCGGGACGATGGGATCGTCGCCCTTGACCTCCCCAGCCTTTTTCTTCTGCCGCCAGGCGAAAATCCGCCTGTGGGCGTCGGCCATGAAGGCATGGAAATGCACGCGGCGTTTTGGCTCAACGGCGGCGGATTCGTAAAACAAATCCATCAGCATGGTTTTGCCGCGACCGACCGAGCCCCAGACATAGAGACCCTTGATCGCCTTTTTCTCGGCGCCGCGAGCGCCAAACAACCAGCCGAGCGCGCTGGATTTTTTCGCCAATTTGGCGTCGCCGACCGCCAGCCTGAGGGAGTCCAGCTTTTCCACCACGGCGATCTGGCGCGCGTCGCGTTCGATCCGGCCATGGGCGACCAAGTCATTGTAACGGTCGGCAATCGACTGGAGGTTATTTTCCATCAGTTCCATCCGGCGGCGGAGCACGCGGTTTAGCGGCCCGGTCACGAGGCTGGCAAGCTCGTCTTTCGCTTAGATCATGGAAACAGTGGACAAGGAGACGATTTCATATGGCGCGGTTTCCGTGAGTCTGGCTATTCCCGGGAGCGGGACTAAATTGGGAAACAACTCAATGGAGAAGAAGATGGTCAAGCTCCGCGCCTTGCCGGAATTTCCCGCGCCGGAACCGGACAAGCGCCGTCCCGCGCGTGTTTTCGAATTGCCCGGCGAAAGCGGCGATCTTGCCGCTCTGCTGCGGCAGGCCGCCGCCGCGCAGCGCCTGGCCGAGGAAAGGCTGTTGGCCGATCTCGGCGTGACGCCGCCGCAATTGAGCGTTCTTGGCTTTATCGGCGCGCGCCCGGGCTTGTTGGCCGCGGACATCGCCCGGCGCTGCAAGCTGACGCCGCAAACGGTCAGCCTGATCCTCGCCAATCTGCGCCGCGCCGAATTGATTCGGGAGGAGGAGCAGGCGGCGCCTTCCGCCGTCAGGGCGCGGCCGCTGGCGTTGACGCCCCAGGGCGAGACCATTTTGCGGCAGGGTCGTGAAAGAATGGACGCCGCTTCAGCTGGGTTGGTCGAGGGGATGAGGCCGAAGCGCGAACGCGCCTTGCGCCGTTGGCTGGCCGGCGTCGCCGCCGGTCTGTCCCAGCCGGGCGCGGCGCTTGAGGGCGAAGACCTATAGACCGGCGCGTTTGACGATCTCTTGCCAATGTTCCGCTGAAACCGGCTGGACCGACAGGCGCGTGTTTTTCACCAGCGCCATGTCGGCGAAAAACGGATCCGCCTTGATCTCGTCGAGCGACACCGGGCGTTTGACCGATTTGACCGCGCGAATGTCGACCATGCCGAACTTGCCGCTCTCGTCGGTCGGATCGGGATGGTAGGTCTTGATGACCTCGACTATGCCGACCACTTCCTTGCCGACATTGGAATGGTAGAAGAAGCCGAGATCGCCTGTTTCCATCGCCTGCATCTGTTTCTTGGCCAGATGATTGCGCACGCCAGTCCAGCCCGTTCCGGCCTTGCCGCAGGCGACCATCTGCTCCCAGGACCAGGCGTCGGGCTCGCTCTTGAACAGCCAGTAGGATTTTTCCGCGCTCACAGTTTCGCTCCGACGACCGGGCGGAAGGCGCGGATTTCAACCGAGGCGAACAGGCCAGCCTTGCTGAATGGGTCCTGGGCCAGCAGCGCCCTGGCCTCGGCTTCGTCGGCGCATTCGAGAATCAGCATGGAGCCGCACATCTGGCCGGCGGCGTCGAGGAAAGGGCCGCCCAGTTTAAATTTTGTGGCGTGTTCAGCGAGGAAAGCGAGATGCTCGGGGCGATTCTCACTGCGCAGGGCGAGGGAATCGGGCTTGTCTTGGCAGAGGGCGACGAAATGCATGATCGGAGCCTAATTTTTTCTCGAGGGGCAAGGCATGAGTCGCCAAATGGTTGCACGAGCATTTGAATGCTTTCAAGCCCTGGCGCATGCGGGTCACGTCGTTTCCGTATTGTAACCTTCGCAACTTGGTCTTAGCTTGCCCAGGTTTCCGCCAAATCCGGCGGAAAGTCTGTTTTACAGGGAAGAACCCCATGAGCATTTTCGGTTCCATTCTCGGCAAGATTTTCGGCACGACCCCGGCCGAAGCCGCCCCCGCCGCCGCCGCCGCTCCGGTCGCAGACGCCGGCTCGGCCCCGGTCGCCGCTCCCGCCCCGGACGCGCCGGCCAGCGTTCCGCCGGAAGTCGCCGCCAATGTCGACATCACCAAGGTTCTCGACGATCTCAATGACGCGAACCCGGAAGAGCTCGACTGGCGCGTCTCCATTGTCGATCTGCTCAAGGTGCTCGGCCTGGATTCCAGCCTCGCCGCCCGCAAGCAGCTGGCCGCCGAACTGAAATATGACGGCGACACCAATGATTCCGCGACCATGAACATCTGGTTGCACAAGAAGGTCATCGACCTCGTCGCCGCCAATGGCGGCAAGGTCCCCGGCGACCTCCTCAAGAAGTAATAAAAAAGCGCGCCCCGGCGACGGGGCGCGCTATTCCGCCTTGAACGGCCGGCTCATCAGCAGGTCGATGGCCGCGCCGACTTTGATTTTATTGGCGAGAATCGCAGCTACAGCCTCGGCGATCGGCATTTCCACACCGAGATCACGCGCTTTTTTCGTCAGGATCGGAGCCGTCCAGGCGCCTTCGGTCAATTTGCCATGTCCGGCGGCTTGCGGTTGTTCGCCGCGCCCAATGGCGAAGCCCAGCGAATAATTGCGCGACTGCGGCGAGGAGCAGGTCAAGGCGAGGTCGCCGAGCCCTGACAGGCCCATGATGGTCTCGGGACGCGCGCCCTGCGCCAAAGCAAAACGCATCAATTCGGCGAAGCCGCGCGCCAACAACGCCGCATGGGCGCTGGCGCCCAAGGCTCGGCCCATGGTCACGCCGCAGGCGATCGCCAGGACGTTTTTGGCGGCCCCGCCGATTTCGACGCCAAGCGGGTCGCTCGACCGGTAAAGTCGAAAATGCGGCGCCGACAGCCGCGCACAGAGCAGTTCGGCCGTTTCGATTTTTTCCGCTGCGAGAGTCACTGCGGTCGGCAAGCCGCGCCCGAGATCTTCGGCGAAACTCGGGCCCGACAGCACGGCGGTGGGCTGACCGGGCAGGATTTCCGCAAGAACCTGGCGCAAATAAAGGCCGGAGCCGCGCTCGATGCCCTTGGCGCAACTCACCACGACCGTATCGCCGTGTAAATGGTCGCGCAATTGGGTGGAAACCTCCCGGAACGATTGCGCCGGCGTCACAAGAAGCACGTGGTCGGCGGCGGTCACGCAGGCGATATCGTCAGTCGGCTCGATACATTCGGCCAGCTTTACGCCAGGCAGGCGACGAGCGTTTTCGCGCGATTCCCGCATGGCCTGGACATGGCCGGCGTCATGCGCCCAGAGCCAGATTTTTCCATGGGCGCCCGCCGCCATATTGGCCAGCGCCGTGCCCCAGGCGCCGGCGCCGAGCACCGCCAGAGTGGGGCCCCCGCTCATGGCGCCGCCTCGCGATTATCTCTCCGCGCCCAGATCGAATCGAAATGGCGCGAAAACTCCGCCGCCGCCTGCGGACTGTCGATCACGACGATGTCATTGTCCTGTCGGCGTTCGCCCGCCCAGGAAAAATTCGTGGAGCCGGTGCGCAGCCAGCGCCCGTCCACCACATAGGCTTTGAGATGCATCATGTCGTTCTGTTCGGCCTTGATCCTGGCGCTGACATTGGGCTGGCCCGCGAGAGCGAGGACATTTTCATTCATGCTTCCGATCCGCCGGAACTGCTCCGAATCGAAATAGAGCCGGATTTTCACGCCGCGTGAAGCCGCCGCCGACAGCGCCTCAATGATTTTCTGATCACTCAGGACATAGGCGGCCATGTCAATGGTTTGGCTCGCCTGGCCGATCAATTCGGGGTCGATGACGTCGAAACCGGCGCCGGGGCCATAAGAAATGCGAACAGGCGCGGAGAGCGGCGCCTTCGGCTGCAAGAAGGGTTTTGGCCCGGCAATGGCCAGGATCAGGGCGGCGGCGACGAGGGAAAGCCGGACGAGCTTCATGGCCTCAAGCCTTGCCATGCCAGCGCGAGTCGGCGCGGCTGTCCAGCGGCCAGCGTGGCCTTGCGGCGAAGTCCATGCCATCGGTCAGGCCCAGCCGAAAACGCTCCAGTCCCGCCCAGGCGATCATCGCGCCATTGTCGGAGCACAGGCCAACGGGGGGAAGCGCCAGTTGCAGGCCCGTCTCCATGCACAGCCGCGCCAACCCGCGCCGGATCGCGCCATTGGCGGCGACGCCGCCGGCGGCGACCAGGGCGGTTGGCGACCGTGGCGCTCCGGCGAGCATCCGCAGCGCCGCCCGGCAGCGATCGACAATAACATCGACCGCAGCGGCCTGGAACGATGCGCAGAGATCGGCGACATCATTCTCGGTCAGCGGCGCGATTTTTTCCGCTTCGAGCCGCACCGCCGTTTTCAGGCCGGAGAAGGAAAAGTCGGGATTGCGCCTGCCGCACATAGGGCGCGGGAAGTCGAAACGGCTGGAATCGCCACGCTCCGCCGCTTGTTCGACGCGGGGGCCGCCGGGATAGGGCAATCCCAAAAGCTTGGCGGCCTTGTCGAAAGCCTCGCCCAGGGCGTCGTCCACGGTCGAGCCGAGCCGGTGATAGTCGCCGACGCCATTGACCGCGACCAATTGGCTGTGGCCGCCAGACACCAGCAGCAGCAGATAGGGAAATTCGATGCCGTCGGTCAGTCGTGGCGTCAGCGCGTGTCCTTCGAGATGATTGACGGCGATGAAGGGTTTTTGCGCCGCCAGCGCAATGGCCTTGCCAGTGGTCAAGCCGACCATGACGCCGCCGATCAATCCCGGCCCGGCCGCCGCCGCCACGGCGTCAATATCCGCCAATGCGCAGCCGGCCTCGTCCAGCGCGCGGCGGATCAACCGGTCGAGCGAATCGATATGGGCGCGAGCGGCGATTTCCGGCACGACGCCGCCAAAGGCCGCATGTTCGGCGATCTGGCTCAGCACCGCATTGGACAGAATTTTTCCGCGCCCAGTCGCGTCGGCCTCGACCACGGCCGCGGCGGTCTCATCGCAGGTGCTTTCAATGCCAAGAACCCGCAGGCTGGTCCGCATCCATTTCTCCCTTCGGCGCCGCTTTCGCCTTTCCACTCTTTTCCCTATAGTCCGCCGCCCGAACAAATGAAAATCGGCAAATGAACATTTCTGGAGTTTCGCTTTGACGGTCCGGTTGAAAATCGGCACGCGCGGCAGTCCGCTGGCGCTGGCCCAGGCCCATGAAACCCGCCGTCGCCTCGGCGCGCTGTTCGGCGCCGGCGAGGACGAATTCGAGATCGCCGTCATCAAGACCAGCGGCGACATGATTCTCGACCGGCCCCTGAGCGAAGCTGGCGGCAAGGGCCTGTTCACCCGCGAATTGGATCAGGCGCAGCTCGACGGCGCCATCGATATAGCCGTCCATTCCGCCAAGGACCTGCCGACCCATTTGCCGGAAGGCATTGTCGTCGCCGGCTATTTGCCGCGCGAAGATGTGCGCGACGCCTTTATCGGCGGCGCCGCCAAGACCCTTCGGGAATTGCCCCCAGGCGCCCGCGTCGGCTCGGCGTCGCTGCGCCGTCAGGCGCTGATTCGCCGGCTGCGGCCGGATCTCCAGGTCGAGTTGCTGCGCGGCAACGTCCAGACACGATTGAAAAAAGTCGAAAGCGGGGAATTCGCCGCGACTTTGCTGGCTTTGGCGGGCCTCAGGCGGCTAGGCTTGGCGGACCGCGCCACGTCCATTCTGTCTCTGGAGGAATTTCCGCCGGCTTGCGGTCAGGGCGCCATAGCGATCACCGCTCGTCCGCAGGACGCCGCCTTGCTCGCCGATCTGGCGAAAATCTGCGATCCCGCGACCGGCTACGCCTTGGCCGCGGAACGCGCTTTCCTCACTGTGCTCGATGGCTCCTGCCGCACGCCGATCGCCGGCCACGCGACCGTATCGGGCGATCGCCTGAGTTTTTACGGCATGGTCCTGCGCAAGGATGGCTCTCAGGCTTTTGACGCCCGGCTGGAAGGGGCCGTGACAGAGGCGGCCGCCCTCGGCGAGCAGGCCGCGCGAAAGATTTTGGATGTCGCGCCTGAAAACATTCTGAGTTTTTGACGCCATGCGTCTGCTGGTGACCCGACCTTTCGAACAGGCGGCGCGCACGGCGGAAAAACTTTTGGCGCTTGGCTGCGAACCGATTCTGGCGCCGGTTCTGGTCCTTCGGCCGACCGGCGCGCAGATTCCGTCGGGGCCTTTCGATCTGGTCCTGGCGACGAGCGCCCAGGCGTTCTTTGGATCGCCTTCGGCCCTTGCGCCGCTGGCCTGCGTCGGTGAGAGAACCGCCGCCGCCGGCCGCGCCGTCGGTTTCCAGATCCGCCTGATCGCATCGGACAGCGAGGCTTTGGCCGAAAATCTGCTGCGACAGGCTTCGCCGGGCCGGGCGCTCTATCTTGCCGGCGAGACGCGCAAACCCGAACTTGAGCGTCGGCTGCGCGCGGCGGGCTGGGAAATCGAGCCGGTCGAGACCTATGCCGCCGTGCCCGTCGAGGCATGGCCGAAACGAATTGACGCCGCGCTGGCGGCGGGGGAGATTGACGGAGTTCTGCATTATTCGCCGCGAAGCGCGGCCTTGGGCCTGGAAAGGCTCGGCTCCGCCGCCTTGGGTCTGGCGCATTTTTGCCTGTCGCCCGCCATTGCGGAAATGGTCGCGCGAAAGGTCTCGCCGCAGTTGATTTTCGTCGCGTCGCGAGCCGAGGAAGACGCTTTGATGACCCTCGTGCAATCGCGAACCGGCGCATTAGGGCGATGAACCCGCGGTCATCTCGCTGAGCGATCCTGACCGCCTCAAGGGCAATGGCAATCTGTGCAACGGTCTTTTTCGCGGCAAGTTCTGGCGTTACGAACCTTGAGTTGTCCGGGCCCTCGCGGCCGGGCGCGTTGACAAGCCGGCGCCCCGCTCTTATTCCTCGCGCGCGAATATTCGCCGTATCCGTGCGTTTTCCGCTTTCTCCCTGACGCGCCCTGTCGAAGTCCCGTCACGCTCCAGGAGAATAAGGCGCGGCGCCTTGTGCTTCGCGGAAAGCCTCCCACATTGGGGCGACGCGAAAAGCGTCGTTTGAAAGGTCTTTGGAATGTTGGGAAGCCTTGCAAAAAAGATCTTCGGCACCGCCAACGATCGTCGGCTGAAGACCTATAAGCCCAGGGTCGCCGCCATCAACGCCCTGGAGCCGGAAATTGCGGCTTTGTCCGACGAAGCCTTGCGCGCCCGCACCGAAGAATTTCGCGACCAGATCGCCAAGGGCGCCAAGCTCGACGATCTCCTGGTTCCCGCTTTCGCCACGGTGCGCGAGGCCGCCAAGCGGGCGCTGGGCCAGCGCCATTTCGACGTGCAATTGATTGGCGGCATGGTGCTCAACGAAGGCGCCATAGCCGAGATGAAGACCGGCGAAGGCAAGACCCTGGTCGCGACCCTCGCCTGCTACCTCAACGCGCTGGCGGGCAAAGGCGTCCATGTCGTCACCGTCAACGACTATCTCGCCCGCCGCGACGCGGAAAACATGGGCCGGGTCTATAATTTTCTCGGCCTGACGGTGGGCGTGATCGTCCACGGCATTGACGACAATGAACGCGCCGAGGCCTATGCTGCGGACATCACCTACGGCACGAACAATGAATTCGGCTTCGACTATCTCCGCGACAATATGAAATATGAGCTGAACCAGATGGTTCAGCGCGGCCATGCCTTCGCCATCGTCGACGAGGTCAATTCCATCCTGATCGACGAGGCGCGCACGCCCCTCATCATTTCCGGCCCCTCGGACGACAAGTCCGACCTTTATCTCTCCATCGACAAGATCATTCCGGGCCTCGGCGCCGGCGATTTCGACCTGGACGAGAAGCAGCGCAGCGTCTCGCTGACCGAGGCCGGCAATGAGCGCGTCGAGCAGCTGTTGCGCGACGCGGGCATTCTCACCGAAGGGTCGCTTTACGAAGCCGCCAATGTGACGCTGGTTCATCACGTCAACCAGGCCCTGCGCGCCCATAAATTGTTCCAGCGCGACAAGGATTACATCGTCCGCAATGGCGAGGTCGTCATCATCGACGAATTCACCGGGCGCATGATGCCGGGCCGGCGCTATTCGGAAGGCCAGCATCAGGCTCTGGAAGCCAAGGAAAATGTCCAGGTCCAGCCGGAAAACGTCACGCTGGCCTCGATCACCTTCCAGAATTATTTCCGCCTCTATGGCAAGCTGGCGGGCATGACCGGCACGGCCTCCACCGAAGCCGACGAATTCGCCGAAATCTACAAGCTTGATGTCGTGGAAATTCCCACGAACATGCCGATTTGCCGCATTGACTCCGATGATGAAGTCTATCGGACCAATGAGGAAAAGCTGAAGGCGATCATCGCCGAAATCGAGGACGCCAACGCCAAGGCCCAGCCGCTGCTGGTCGGAACCACTTCCATCGAGAAATCGGAACAGCTCGCCGACTTCCTGACGTCGCGCGGCTATAAGATGATCGATTTCGGCTCGGCCGGCGCGCTGGACAAGCTTTATGAATCGGCGCGCTCCGGCAAGCCGTCGAAGAATTTCGCCGTGCTCAACGCCCGGTTCCACGAGCAGGAAGCTTATATTGTCGCGGAGGCCGGCGTGCCCGGCGCGATCACCATCGCCACCAATATGGCGGGACGCGGCACCGATATTCAGCTCGGCGGCAATCTCGACATGCGCCTGCGCCAGGAATGCGCCGGGCTCGAAGGGCCGGAGCGTGACGCGAAGGAGCAGGCGATCCGCGCGGAAATCGCCAATTTCAAGCAGAAGGCGCTGACCGCCGGCGGCCTCTATATCATCGGCACCGAGCGTCACGAAAGCCGCCGCATCGACAATCAGCTGCGCGGCCGTTCGGGTCGCCAGGGCGATCCGGGCAAGTCCAAATTCTTCCTGTCGCTTCAAGACGATCTGATGCGCATTTTCGGCTCGGAACGCATGGACGCCATGCTGGTCAAGCTCGGCCTGCAGGAAGGCGAGGCGATCATCCACCCCTGGATCAACAAGGCGCTGGAAAAGGCGCAGCAGAAGGTGGAAGCGCGCAATTTCGACATGCGCAAGAATGTGTTGAAATTCGACAATGTCATGAACGACCAGCGCAAGGTGGTGTTCGAGCAGCGCCGCGAAATGATGGCGCAGGATTCGCTCGAAGAGATCATCGGCGAAATGCGCCATGGCGTGGCCGAGGACCTTGTGGCGCGCCATGTGCCGCATGATGCTTATCCCGAGGCTTGGGACATCGCCGGGCTCGACCAGGAGGTGAAGGGTCAGCTCAATCTGGAGCTGCCGCTCGCGGATTGGGCCAAGGAAGAGGGCATCGCCGACGAGGAATTGCGCGACCGCATCGAAAAGGCTGCGGACGAGGCCTATGCCGCGCGCGAGCAGAAGAATTCGCCCGAACTCACCCGCTATATCGAAAAGCAGGTGCTGTTGCAGACGCTCGATCATTTGTGGCGCGAACATCTGATGGTGCTTGACCATTTGCGCCAGGTGATCGGCTGGCGCGGGCTGGCGCAGCGCGATCCGCTCAACGAATATAAGTCCGAGGCCTTCGAACTGTTCGACGCGCTCATCACGCGCCTGCGCGAAATGGTCACGGCGCAATTGATGCGCGTCGAAGTGGCGCATGAGCCGCCGCCCAATCCGTCGCTGCCGCCGATGTTCCCCTCGCATGTCGATCCTCTGACCGGCGAGGACGAGGAAGCCTTGGCGCGGATCAACGCCGCGATAGCCTCCGGCCAGTTCGCGCCGCTCGCCCTGGGCGCCGAGGAGCCGACGGCGCCGCGCGATCCGAACAATCCTGAAACCTGGGGCCGCGTCGCCCGCAACGAGGCCTGCCCCTGCGGGTCCGGCAAGAAATTCAAACATTGCCACGGCGCGATGGCCTGACCGGGTCCGACGCCGCATATCCCGCCGCGGAGCGGATCATGGACCAGGCGCGCGCGCCCGAAAAATTCGCCGTCGCCGAAGTCCTGATCCCCGTCGCCGTGGATCAAGCCTATTCCTACAGCATTCCGCCCGGGCTGGCTGTCGCGCCCGGCGATTTCGTCGAGGTTCCCCTCGGAGCGCGCAAGACCTTTGGGGTTGTCTGGGCCTTGGGGGCGGGCGGCGGCGGGACTTCTCAAGGCCATAGCATCGCGGCTGGATTTCCCGCCTCTGTCGCAAGATTTACGCGCCTTCCTCGATTGGCTGGCCGCCTGGACCCTGGCGCCGCGCGGCATGGTTTTGCGCATGGCGGTCAATGCGGCGGTCGAGGCCGGCGCCGAACCTGTGCGGATCGGCGTGCGCGCCTCCGGGGCTGCGCCCAAACGCCTGACGGACGCGCGCCAACGGGTTCTGGCGGCTCTGACGGGCGATCTGGCGGCGAGCAAGGCGGAACTGGCGCGCCGGGCCGGGGTTTCCGCCAGTGTGATTGACGCTTTGGTTGACGACGGCGCATTGCAGGCTGTCGCTCTGGCTGCGGAAAAAGCGGCCGAAAATCCCGATCCCGACTTTGCTCGCCCAACCTTGTCCGAGGATCAGGCGAGCGCCGCCAAGGCCTTATGCGCCGCGGCGAACGAAAAAAAATTCAAGCCGATCCTGTTGGAAGGCGTCACCGGCTCGGGCAAGACCGAAGTCTATTTCGAAGCCGTGGCCGAAGTGTTGAAACAAGGCGGGCAGGCCCTGATTCTCATGCCGGAGATCGCGCTCACCTCGCAATTTCTCGACCGCTTCGCCGGCCGTTTCGGCGTTCCGCCGGCGGAATGGCATTCCAATCTCGCCGCGCGTCGTCGCGCCCGCATCTGGCGCGCCTGCGCCCAAGGCGAGGTTCGCGTCGTCGCCGGAGCGCGCTCGGCTCTGTTTTTGCCTTTCAACGACCTGCGGTTGATCGTGGTCGATGAGGAGCACGAGGCGGCCTATAAGCAGGAAGAAGGCGTCATCTATCACGCCCGCGACATGGCGGTGGTGCGGGCGCGCCAGGAGCGATGCGCCGTCGTCCTCGCTTCGGCGACGCCCTCCATCGAAACCAGGGAAAACGCCCGACAGGGCCGCTACCAGCATCTGCGGCTCGCGAGCCGCTTCGCCGGGCGGCAGTTGCCGGACATTAAGGCGATCGATTTGCGCCAAGAGGGCGCACCGCGTGGCAAATGGATTTCACCGCCGCTTGCCGAGGCCCTGCGGCACAATCTCGCAAGGGGCGAACAATCGCTGCTGTTCCTCAATCGGCGGGGTTATGCGCCGCTTACCCTGTGCCGTTCCTGCGGCCATAAATTCCAGTGTCCGAATTGCTCGGCCTGGCTGGTGGAACATCGTTTCCGCCGCGCCCTGGTCTGTCATCATTGCGGTCATATCGAACGTCGCCCGGAAATTTGTCCCGCCTGCTCTGCGCCAGATTCGCTTTCCGCCTGCGGGCCGGGTGTCGAGCGTCTGGCCGAAGAGGCGGCGGAATTGCTGCCCGAGGCGCGGCTTCTGGTTCTTTCCTCCGACATGCCCGGCGGGACCGAGCGGATGCGCGAGGAATTGCAGGCCGTGGCCGAGCATAAATTCGATCTCGTGATTGGCACGCAGCTCGTCGCCAAGGGCCATAATTTCCCCTTTCTGACCCTGGTCGGCGTCGTCGATGCCGATATTGGCCTGTCCAATGGCGATCCGCGCGCGGCGGAACGCACCTTCCAGCTCCTCAACCAGGTCGCGGGGCGCGCCGGGCGCGGCGAAAAGCCGGGACGCGCCTTGCTGCAAACCTGGCAAAAAGAGCATCCGGTGCTACGCGCCCTGCTCTCAGGCGATTTCGAGCGATTTTACGCCGAGGAGACCACGGCGCGGCGCATGGCGCGGCTGCCGCCTTTCGGTCGTCTGGCGTCGGTGATCGTCGCCGGGCCGGACCGCAACGCGACCGAGCATTTCGCCCGCGCCTTGGCGCGCGCCGCCTGTCAACCGTCGAAAAACGGCATGTGGAAAGTTGCTGCGTCCGGCGCCCTGCCGAGCGAGGAAGAGATTGTCGTCTTCGGTCCAGCCGAGGCGCCCATAGCCATGGTCCGCGGAAAATATCGGTTTCGGTTGCTCATCAAAGCGCCACGCCGCGCAGATGTGCAGGCCTTCCTGCGACAAATGCGCGCAACCGGCCCAAAGCCGACAAATGGCGTCAAAATCAGCGTCGATGTCGATCCTCAGAGTTTTCTCTGAGACTTTTGTCGTCATTTGGTCGATATTGGCCGAAAGCCATAGGTTTGCCGCTTCCGGCAGGGTTGCGCCGTTGGGAACCCTATGTTAGTTCAGCCCCGCCTTCGGTTGGAGCGCCCAGCGTCATCCAATCGTCTCCAGTCAGCACTGCCCGAAACAAGCGCCTGTTCGCGCGAAAATTTTTGGGCGGTTCTGGGTCAGAAATCGCAAAGGGGGCCTATCCGCGTGGCTGAAGTCGACAACTCCAACAATCCGACCTCCGGCGTCGCGGAACGCTATGCCCTGGCGCTGTTCTCGCTGGCTCAGGAACAGAACGCCGCCGACGCCGTCGCCGAGGCTCTCGGCAATTTCGGCCAGATGATCGCCGGATCGGAAGATCTCCGGCGTTTTGTCTTCAGCCCGGTGTTTTCGGCCGAAGAGCAGCTCAAGGCGGTCGCCGCCCTGCTCAATCAATATGGTTTCGGCGGCATAACCGCCAATTTCATCAAGCTCGTGGCCGCCAAGCGCCGCCTGTTCGTCCTGCCCGAGATGATTCGCGCCTATACCGCGCTGAACGATAAGGCCAAGGGCATCACGCAGGCTCAGGTCACGGTCGCTTCCCCGCTTTCGTCCGATCATTCCGCCG
This sequence comes from uncultured Alphaproteobacteria bacterium, assembly GCA_963804045.1. Lineage (GTDB taxonomy): Bacteria > Pseudomonadota > Alphaproteobacteria > Rhizobiales > Beijerinckiaceae > Rhodoblastus. Next base: position 27,049 of record CAWDOR010000015.1, read on the forward strand.
CGCTTGAAGAAGCGCTGCGTCAGGTTTCGGGCGGCCAGACCGTCAAGGTCAACGTCAAGGTCGATCCGTCGATCATTGGCGGCATTGTCGTCAAGCTCGGTTCGCGCATGGTGGACGCCTCGCTCAAAACCAAGCTCAACTCGCTCCGCACACGTATGAAAGAGGTCGGCTGATGGATATCCGCGCCGCAGAAATTTCTGCGATTCTCAAGAATGAGATCGCGAATTTCGGTAATGAAGCCCAGATCACGGAAGTCGGCCAGGTTCTGTCCGTCGGCGACGGCATCGCTCGCGTCTATGGCCTCGACAATGTCCAGGCCGGCGAGCTCGTCTCCTTCGAGAACGGCATTCAGGGCATGGCCCTCAACCTTGAAGCCGACAATGTCGGCGTCGTGATCTTCGGTTCCGACCGCGACATCAAGGAAGGCCAGACCGTCAAGCGCACCGGCTCCATCGTTGACGTTCCCGTCGGCAAGGGTCTGCTCGGCCGCGTCGTCGACGCCCTCGGCAATCCCATCGACGGCAAGGGTCCGATTTCCTTTGAAAAGCGCGCTCGCGTCGACGTCAAAGCCCCCGGCATCATTCCGCGCAAGTCGGTGCATGAGCCGATGGCGACCGGTCTCAAGGCCATTGACGCCCTGATCCCGATCGGCCGCGGCCAGCGCGAGCTGATCATCGGCGACCGCCAGACCGGCAAGACCGCCGTGGCGCTCGACGCCATTCTCAACCAGAAGTCGCTCAACCAGGGCACGGACGAAAGCGCCAAGCTTTATTGCGTCTATGTCGCCGTCGGCCAGAAGCGCTCCACCGTCGCCCAGTTCGTGAAAGTGCTCGAAGAGCAGGGCGCGCTGGAATATTCGATCATCATCGCCGCCACCGCTTCGGACCCCGCGCCGATGCAGTTCCTGGCGCCCTTCGCTGGCGCCGCCATGGGCGAATATTTCCGCGACAATGGCATGCACGCCCTGATCGTTTATGACGATCTGACCAAGCAGGCTGTCGCCTATCGCCAGATGTCGCTGCTGCTGCGCCGCCCGCCGGGCCGCGAAGCCTATCCCGGCGACGTGTTCTATCTCCACAGCCGCCTGCTCGAGCGCGCCGCCAAGCTCAATGACGCCAATGGCGCGGGCTCGATGACCGCTTTGCCGGTGATCGAAACCCAGGCCAATGACGTGTCGGCCTATATTCCGACCAATGTGATCTCGATCACCGACGGTCAGATCTTCCTCGAAACCGACCTGTTCTATCAGGGCATTCGTCCGGCCGTGAACGTCGGTCTGTCGGTGTCGCGCGTCGGCTCCTCGGCGCAGACCAAGGCGATGAAGAAGGTCGCCGGCAAGATCAAGGGCGAACTCGCCCAATATCGCGAAATGGCCGCTTTCGCCCAGTTCGGCTCCGACCTCGACGCCACCACCCAGCGCCTGCTGAACCGTGGCTCGCGCCTGACCGAGCTGCTGAAGCAGGCGCAGTTCTCGCCGCTGAAGATGGAAGAGCAGGTTTCGGTGATCTATGCCGGCGTCAACGGCTATCTCGACGCCCTGCCGGTCGGTCGGATCAAGGCCTATGAAGACGGCCTGTTGACCCTGCTGCGCACCAGCCATGGCGACCTGCTCGAAGCGATCCGCTCCTCCAAGGATCTCTCGGCCGACAGCGAGGCCAAGCTGAAATCCGTCGTCGAAGGCTACACCAAGTCCTTCGCCTGAATTTGAACCGGACCCGGCGTCGAAAAAACGACGGCGGGTCCGCCTCCTAAGGCGCTCCGGCTTCAAAACCGGGAGCAGCAGTCGAGCGGATCAAACATGCCCTCGTTGAAGGATCTTCGTAACCGCATCGCTTCCGTGAAGGCGACGCAAAAAATAACCAAGGCCATGCAAATGGTCGCGGCCGCGAAATTGCGCCGCGCCCAGCTGGCCGCCGAAGCCGCGCGTCCTTATGCGGAACGCATGGAAACGGTGCTGGCCAATCTCGCCTCAGGCGTTTCCGGCGGCGGTCCCGCGCTGTTGTCGGGCAATGGCAAGAGCGAGACCCATTTGCTGATCGTCGCCACCGCCGAACGCGGTCTGTGCGGCGGCTTCAATTCCTCGATCGTCCGTCTGGCGCGCGAAAAAATCCTCGCGCTTCAGGGCGAGGGCAAAACCGTCAAGATCCTCTGCATCGGCAAGAAGGGTTACGACCAGCTCAAGCGCCAGTTCGAAAAGCTGATCGTCGAGGTGATCGACCTGCGCTCGGTGCGTCAGCTCGCCTTTGAAAACGCCGATCCCATCGGCAAGAAGGTGATCGGCTGGTTCGAAGAGGGCCAGTTCGACGTCGCCACCCTGTTCTATTCGAAATTCCGCTCGGTGATCGCGCAGATCCCGACCGCGCAGCAGCTGATACCCGCTCAGTTCGAAGGCGCCGCCTCGACGGCGGCCTATGAATATGAGCCTGGCCAGGGTGAAATCCTCGCCACGCTGCTGCCGCGCAACATTTCCGTGCAGATTTTCCGGGGCTTGCTGGAAAACGCCGCTTCGGAGCAGGGCGCCCGCATGAGCGCCATGGACAACGCCACGCGCAACGCCGGCGAAATGATCAAGAAGCAGACGACGATCTACAATCGTTCGCGTCAGGCGATGATCACCAAGGAACTGATCGAAATCATCTCGGGCGCCGAAGCGCTCTGACCGTCATAAAGAATGTGAGGACGAAAAATGGCTGAACAGTCCAAGGGCCGCGTCACCCAGGTCATCGGCGCCGTCGTTGACGTGAAGTTCGACGGCCGCCTGCCGGAAATTCTGAACGCGCTGGAAACCATCAACAACGGGAATCGTCTGGTTCTCGAAGTGGCCCAGCACCTCGGCGAAAATTCCGTGCGCTGCATCGCCATGGACGTTTCCGAAGGTCTGGTGCGCGGCCAGGAGGTCACCGACACCGGCGCGCCGATCACCGTTCCGGTCGGCGAGGAATGCCTCGGCCGCATCATCAATGTCATCGGCGAGCCCGTCGACGAAGCCGGCCCGGTGGTCACCGCCGGCAAGCGCGCCATCCACCAGCCCGCCCCGTCCTATGCGGAGCAGGCGACCGAAGCGCAGATTCTCGAAACCGGCATCAAGGTCGTCGATCTGCTCGCGCCTTACGCCAAGGGCGGCAAGATCGGCCTGTTCGGCGGCGCGGGCGTCGGCAAGACCGTGCTGATCATGGAGCTGATCAACAATATCGCCAAGGCGCACGGCGGCTATTCGGTGTTCGCCGGCGTCGGCGAGCGCACCCGCGAAGGCAACGACCTCTATCACGAAATGATCGAAGGCGGCGTCAACAAGGATCCCAAGGAAAACGGCGGCTCCACCGCTGGCTCCAAATGCGCCCTGGTTTACGGCCAGATGAACGAGCCTCCGGGCGCCCGCGCTCGAGTCGCCCTGACCGGCCTGACCGTCGCCGAAGACTTCCGCGACAAGGGCCAGGACGTGCTGTTCTTCGTCGACAACATCTTCCGCTTCACCCAGGCGGGTTCGGAAGTGTCGGCGCTGCTCGGCCGCATTCCCTCGGCGGTGGGCTATCAGCCGACGCTCGCCACCGACATGGGCATGCTGCAGGAGCGCATCACCACGACGAACAAGGGCTCGATCACCTCGGTTCAGGCCATCTACGTCCCGGCGGACGATTTGACCGATCCCGCGCCGGCGACCTCCTTCGCCCATTTGGACGCGACCACCGTGCTGTCCCGCTCCATCGCGGAAAAGGGTATTTACCCGGCGGTCGATCCGCTCGATTCGACCTCGCGCATGCTGTCGCCGCTGGTTGTCGGCGAGGAGCATTACGACATCGCGCGAAAAGTGCAGTCCACCTTGCAGCGCTACAAGTCGCTGCAGGACATCATCGCCATTCTCGGCATGGACGAACTGTCCGAAGAGGACAAGCTGACGGTCGCCCGCGCGCGTAAAATCGAGCGCTTCCTGTCGCAGCCTTTCCACGTCGCGGAAATCTTCACGGGTTCGCCGGGCAAGCTGGTTTCCCTGGCCGACACCATCAAGGGCTTCAAGGGGCTGGTCGAAGGTCAGTATGACCATCTGCCGGAAGCCGCCTTCTATATGGTCGGCAATATCGACGAGGCCATCGAAAAGGCGCAGAAGCTGGCCGCTCAGGCCGCTTGATCGCTTGAATTCGGCTCTGGCGGCGTTTGCGCGTCGCCGGAGCGTTCGCATTAACGCCCAGTCGGGTGTAAGCCCGGTTTTGGAGAGAGTTTTATGGCGACATTTCACTTCGAGCTCGTCTCGCCGGAAAAGCTGCTTTTTTCGGGTGACGTCGAAGCCGTGGTTGTGCCCGGCGCCGAAGGTCAGTTCACCGTCATGAAAGACCATGCGCCGGTCATGACCGTGCTCAAGGCCGGCATTGTCGAAATCGACGAAAGCGCGACCAAGAAAACCAAGCTTTTTGTGCGCGGCGGTTTCGCCGACATCGCCGGGGGCGCTCTGACCATTCTGGCTGAAACGGCCAAGCCGCTCGAAGAATTCGACGCAGCTCAGCTCGCGCTGGAGATCAAGAACGCCGAGGAAGATCTTGCCGACGCCAAGACGGAAGAGGCGAAGAAAATCGCGGCCGACAGGCTCGCTCAGCTCGACGAATTGAAGGCGGCGGTCGCCGCCTGAGCTTTCTTTTCTTGCGAGCTTTGAAAAGCGGCCTTCGGGCCGCTTTTTTGTTTCAGGCGTTTCGCTCCAGCGCGATCATGTAATTCACATCCGTGTCGCCCGACAGCCGCCACTGGTCACTCAGCGGATGATAGACGATTCCAGCGCGGTCGATTTCGCTTAAACCGGCCTTTTCCAAAGGCCTTAGCATCTCACCGGGCCGCAAGAATTTCTTCCAGTCATGTGTGCCCGGTTCGACCCAGCGCAGCACATATTCGGCGCCGACGATGGCCAGCGCGTAGCTTTTCAGCGTCCGGTTCAGCGTCGCGCCGACGAACAATCCGCCGGGGTGCACCAGCGCGGCGGCGGCGGTCAAAAAACCTTGGACATCGGCGACATGCTCCAGCACTTCCATGGCCAGCACCACATCGAATCGCTCATCGGTTTCAGCCAGCGCTTCGACCGTCGTCGCGCGGTAATCGATCTGTAACCCGCCAAGCTCGGCGTGGCGCCGCGCGGCCGCGATGTTTTCCTCCGCGGGGTCGATGGCGGTGACTTGCGCGCCCAATTGCGCCAGGGGCTCGGCCAGCAGCCCGCCACCGCAGCCGAGATCGACGATTCGCAGTCCGGCCAAAGGTCTTTCCGCGTCGCGGCGGCGCGGCTTGGCGCCATCGGGGAAATGCGCGCAGAAAAGATTGCGCAAGTAGCCGGTGCGCACCGGATTAAGCTTGTGCAGGGCGGCTTGCGGCCCTTTCAGGTCCCACCATTGATCTCCGAGCCGGGCGAAGCGGGCGAGTTCCTCGGCATCTGTGCTGGCGGAGCGATTTTCGGACATGACGGAACCAGTGAGAGGGATTGTCGCATTGACAGGCGCAAGACGCGCCGTCATGTATAGCCGCCCCTTGGGCGAGTTTCGAGGCGAAAAAATCAGGGCATTATGGCGCGTCTGGTGATGAAATTCGGCGGCACTTCGGTCGCCAATATCGAACGTATCCGCAATGTGGCGCGCCACGTCAAACGCGAGGTCGAAGCCGGTTTCGACGTCGCCGTGGTGGTCTCCGCCATGTCGGGCAAGACCAATGAACTGGTCGGCTGGGTCAATGAAGCCAACAGGCAATATGACCCTATCGAATATGATGCGGTGGTCGCTTCCGGGGAACAGGTGACTTCGGGCCTGTTGGCCATCGTCCTGCAGCAAATGGGCATTCCCGCGCGCTCCTGGCAGGGCTGGCAGATTCCCATCGAGACCGACGACGCCCATGGCTCGGCGCGCATCGTGCGGATCGGCGGCGAAAAGCTGATCGAAAGTTTCGCCGCCAGGCAGGTGGCCGTGATCGCCGGCTTCCAGGGCGTCGATCCCGCGACCGGGCGCATCGCCACCCTGGGCCGAGGCGGCTCCGACACCAGCGCCGTCGCCTTGGCGGCGGCGATCCAGGCCGATCGCTGCGATATTTATACCGATGTCGATGGCGTCTATACAACCGATCCGCGCATCGTGCCCAAGGCCAAGCGGCTGGACAAGGTGGCTTTCGAGGAAATGCTGGAAATGGCCTCGCTCGGGGCCAAGGTTTTGCAAGTGCGTTCGGTGGAAATGGCCATGACGCACCGGGTCAAGACCTATGTGCGGTCGTCCTTCGACGATCCGGAAAACCCGCAGCTGGGCACGCTGATTTGCGACGAGGAGGATATTGTGGAACAGCAGGTCGTGACCGGAATCGCCTTCTCGAAGGACGAGGCGCAAATCACCTTGCGCAAGGTCGCCGACAAGCCCGGCGTCGCCGCGGCGATCTTCCAGCCGCTCGCCGAAGCCAATGTCAATGTCGACATGATCGTTCAGGTCGTCTCCGACGATCAGGCGAGCACCGACATTACCTTCACCGTGCCGGCGGCGGAATTCGAGCGCGCCATCGCCACGCTGGAAAAAGCCAAACCCGAGATCGGCTTCAGCACGCTGCAATCCTCCAAGGATGTGGTCAAAGTTTCGGCAATTGGCGTGGGAATGCGCAGCCATGCCGGCATCGCCGCCGCCGCTTTCCGCGCTTTGGCGGACAAGGGCATCAACATCCGCGCCATCACCACCTCGGAAATCAAGTTTTCCGTGCTGATCGACGCCGCCTACACCGAATTGGCGGTGCGCACCCTTCATTCGCTCTATGGCCTCGACAAGGCCTAACGCAACGGACCGTACTTGCGGTCTGGACTTTGCATCCTTATTGGTGAGCCGCAAGAGCGGCTCATGAATCGCTTAAAATCCGCGCGGCGCTCCGGCGTCGCGGCGGGGTCTAGGGAAATTTTCGGAACCGCGTTTTCGCGCGTTCCCAGTCAGGACGATAAAATGCGCGGCGGATTGGGCGGACCTCGTCTGCTTCTGCGCCGGCTTCGCGAGGTCATGGCGGAGCCGGTGAACGCGCAGGCGCGTCTCGACCGCATCGTCATCCATATCGCCGCCAATATGGTGGCCGAAGTCTGCTCGGTCTATGTGCTGCGCTCCGACGCCCAACTTGAGCTCTACGCCACCGAGGGTCTGAACCGCGAGGCGGTCCATCTGACCACCATGACCTCGGGCGAGGGCCTGGTCGGCCTGATCGCGGAAAAGGCCGAGCCTTTGGCGCTCGCCGACGCCCAGGCGCATCCCGCCTTCAGCTATCGCCCGGAAACGGGCGAGGAAATCTACCAGAGCTTTTTGGGCGTGCCGATCTTGCGCGGCGGCAATACGCTTGGCGTTCTCGTCGTGCAGAACCGGGCGCGGCGCACCTATTCGGAAGAAGAAGTCGAGGCGCTGCAAACCACGGCCATGCTGCTGGCCGAAATGATCGCCTCGGGCGAATTGCAGTCCCTGGCCCAGCCCGGCCAGTCCTTGAGCCTGCAAAAGCCGATGGCGCTGAAGGGCGCGCCGCTGTCGGAAGGCGTCGGTCTCGGCCATGTGGTGCTCCACGAACCGCGCATTGTCGTCAAGCAATTGATCGCGGAAAATCCTGAGGCGGAAGCCGAGCGCCTCGACATCGCCATTAACGCGATGCGCGAGCAGATCGACCAGTTGATTGCCCGCGGCGACCGTTACGGCGCCGGCGAACATCGCGACGTGCTGGAAACCGTGCGGATGTTCGCCAATGATCGCGGCTGGCGGCGCCGGCTGCGCGAGGCGCTGGACTCCGGCCTGACGGCGGAAGCGGCGGTCGAGCGCGTGCAAAATGACGCCCGCGCCAAATTGCAGCGCCAGACCGATCCCTATCTGCGCGAGCGCCTGCACGATCTCGACGATCTCGCCAATCGGCTGTTGCAGCAATTGACCGGCGTCGGCCCGGCTCATGGCGGCGCGCTTCCCGACAACGCCATTCTCGTCGCTCGCAACATGGGGCCGGCGGCGCTGCTCGATTACGAGCGCGCCAATCTGCGCGGCCTGGTGCTGGAGGATGGCGGGCCGACCAGCCATGTCGCCATCATCGCCCGCGCGCTGGGCATCCCCGCGGTTGGCGAAGTGCCCAACATCACCGATCTCGTCGAGACCGGCGACGCCATTATTGTCGATGGCGGCTCGGGCGAGGTGCAATTGCGGCCGCCCTCGGATGTCGAGGCGGCCTATGGCGAAAAGGCGCGGCTGCGCGCGCGGCGGCGCGAGCAATATCACAAATTGCGCGACGTCCCGACGGTCACCCGCGATGGCGTCGAGATCGGCCTGCACATGAATGCCGGGCTGTTGATCGATTGCCAGCACGCCGCCGAGGTCGGGGCCCTGTCCATCGGGCTGTTCCGCACCGAACTGCAATTCATGGTGGCCTCAAGCTTCCCGCGCCAGTCGGAACAGCTCGCGCTCTACAAACGAGTCCTCGACGCCGTTGGCGAGCGCCCGGTGACCTTCCGCACGCTCGATATAGGCTCGGACAAAGTCCTGCCTTATATGGCCAAGGTCGAGGAAGAAAATCCGGCGCTGGGCTGGCGGGCGATCCGCATCGGCCTGGACCGTCCCGGCCTGTTGCGCATGCAATTGCGCGCCATGCTGCGCGCCGCCGAAGGGCGTGAAATGCGCATCATGTTCCCCATGGTCGCCAAGGTCTCGGAATTCACCCAGGCGCGGGCGCTTTGCCTGCGCGAACTGGATTATTTGCGTCGCCACAATTATCCGACGCCGTCCGCGCTGAAACTGGGCGTGATGGTGGAAGTGCCGTCGCTGCTCTGGCAACTCGACGAAATTTGCGCGGTGGCGGATTTCCTGTCGGTCGGCTCCAACGACCTGACCCAATATCTTTTCGCCGCCGACCGCGACAACAAGAGGGTCTCCGCCCGTTTCGACAATCTTTGCGCGCCCAATCTGCGCGCGCTGAAAAGCATTGTCGACGCCGCCGCGCGGCACGGAACGCCGGTCACGCTTTGCGGCGAAATGGGCGGCAGGCCGGTGGAGGCCATAGCTTTGGCGGCGATCGGCTATCGCGGCCTGTCGATGACGCCTTCGGCGCTCGGGCCGGTCAAGGCGGCGCTCCTCGCCATCGATCTCAAGGCAGTCAGCTGTTTCCTCATCCCGATGATCGAAAAGCTCGACGATTCCATCTCGATCCGTGGCGAATTGCAGGCTTTCGCCGAGGCGAACGGCGTGCCGCTGTAGCGACGCCCCGGCCCAGAGACCCGCGCGTCGCCTCATCGGATTTTCCAAATGCTTCCAGCTGAAAAACTCGACATCATCCTGCGCCGCCATGAGGAAATCGGCCATCGGCTCGCTCAAGGCGTCGATTCCGGTTCTTTCTCGGCGCTGTCGCGCGAATTGGCCGAACTGGATCCGGTAGCCGAGACCATCAAGGCCTATCGGGCGCTGCTCCGCGAATGCGCCGATCTCGAGGCCCTGGCCGCCGACGCCTCCGCCGATGCGGAAATGCGCGCGCTCGCCGCCGACGAATTGCCGCAGGCGCGGGAAAATGTGGACGACGCGGAAAAGGCGCTGCGGCTGGCGCTGCTGCCGCGCGACGCGGCGGATGAAAAAGGCGCCATTCTCGAAATACGCGCCGGGACCGGCGGCGACGAGGCGGCGCTGTTCGCTGGCGATCTGTTTCGCATGTATCAGAAATATGCGGCTTTGCGCGGCTGGAAGATCGAGCTGCTTTCGGCCAGCGAGGGCACGGCGGGCGGTTACAAGGAAATTATCGCCCAGGTTCAGGGCAAGGGCGTGTTCGCCCGGCTGAAATTCGAAAGCGGAACCCATCGCGTCCAGCGCGTGCCGGCCACCGAGACACAGGGACGAATCCACACTTCCGCCGCCACGGTGGCCGTGCTGCCGGAGGCGGAAGAGGTCGATCTGGCGATTGACGACGGCGATCTGCGCATCGACACGATGCGCGCCGGCGGCGCCGGCGGCCAGCATGTCAACAAGACGGAATCCGCGATCCGCATCACCCATATTCCCACGGGCGTGGTGGTGATGATGCAGGAGGAGCGCTCGCAGCACCGCAACAAGGCCAAGGCCATGGATGTCTTGCGCTCGCGACTCTACGATCTCGAGCGTCATCGGCTCGATTCGGAGCGGGCGGCGGATCGCAAGGCGCAAGTCGGCTCCGGCGACCGCTCCGAGCGCATCCGCACCTATAATTTTCCGCAGGGACGGGTGAGCGACCATCGCATCAACCTGACGCTCTACAAGATCGACAAGGTCATGGAGGGCGAGGCTCTCGACGAAATTCTCGATCCGCTGATCGCCGATCATCAGGCGCATCTGCTGGCGGAAAGCGAGGCCGCGTGAGGTCGCAACTGTTGGAATCCTGGGCCTTCTGGGCGCTGCTTTCGGCCTTTTTCGCCGCGGGAACGGCGATTTTCGCCAAGGTCGGCGTGCAAAACATCGATTCCGATCTGGCGACGCTGATCCGCACGCTCATCGTCGCCGCCGTCCTCGCGGGGATTCTCGCGGCGACCGGACGATTGCAGGCGACGGCGATCGCGCCGCGAACCTGGTTGTTTTTGACGCTTTCGGCGCTGGCGACCGGAGCGTCTTGGCTTTGTTATTTTCGTGCGCTCAAACTTGGCGACGCCGCGCGGGTCGCGCCGCTCGACAAGCTCAGCGTCGTCCTGGTGGCTCTGATCGGCGCGCTCTGTCTCGGCGAGAGGCTTTCGCCGATCAATTGGCTTGGCGTGGCGTTGATCGCGGCCGGCGCGGCTCTGGTGGCGATTCGCTGAGACGACAATTTTCGGTTTTGTTATATCGTGCCGATAGGGTAGTGCGAAGCAACGCTTCAAGGAGCGGCAGGCGGATGAGGTTCAGATGAAAAAAATCATTCCCGTCATCATGTGCGGCGGCGCGGGCACGCGGGTGTGGCCGGCTTCGCGCGAGACCATGCCCAAGCAATTCATCGCCTTGCTCGGGGCACTCTCGACTTTCCAGAACACGCTGTTGCGCTTGAACGCCGATGTTTTCGACGCGCCTTTGATCGTCACCAATCACGACTATCGGTTCCTGGTGCAGGAGCAGATGGAAAAAATCGGCGCCAAGGGCCAGATCGTGCTGGAGCCGGAGCGCCGCGATTCCGCCGCCGCCGTCGCCATCGCCTGCGAACTGGCGGCGACACGCGATCCCGAGGCTGTGGTCGCCGTCTTCGCCGCCGATCATGTCGTGCAGAAGGTCGAGGCCTTTCAGGCGCTTTGCGCCAAGGCCGGCGCCGCCGCCGAGCAGGGTTATATCGTCACTCTCGGCATTACCCCGACCGGCCCGGCGACCGGCTATGGCTATATCCGCCCCGGCGCGCTGGTCGTGGCCGAGGCGGGCGTGGCCAAGGTGGAGGCCTTTGTCGAAAAGCCCGATCTGGAGACGGCGCGCCAATATATCGGCGAGGGCTATTTGTGGAATTCCGGCAATTTCTTCTTCCGCGCCGATGTGATGCGCGGGGAAATCACCGCCTTCGAGCCGGAAATCGCCGCCGCCGCCGCTGAAGCTTTTGCCCGGGCCAAGACCGATCTCGGTTTCCTCGCGCTCGACAAACAGGCTTTCGCCACGGCCCCCAAAACCTCCATCGATTACGCGGTGATGGAGCGGACTTCGCACGCCGCCGTGATCCCCGCGGACATCGGCTGGTCGGATGTCGGCAATTGGCAGGCGGTCTGGGAGCTCTCCGAAAAGGACGCGAAAGGCAACGCCATTCGCGGCGAGGGCGTCGTTCTCGACGGCGAAAATGTCTATATCCGCTCCGACGAGATCCTGACCGCCGTGCTCGGCGTCAAGGATGTGATCGTCGTCACCACCGACGACGCCGTGCTGGTGGTCGGCGCGCAATATGGCGACAAGGTCAAGAACTCTCGTCGACGAGTTGAAGCGTCGCGAGCGCAAGGAGGCGCGCGAGCATCGCCGCGTCTATCGCCCCTGGGGCTATTACCAGTCGATCGACGCCGGCGAACGCCATCAGGTCAAGCGCATCGTCGTCAAGCCCGGCCACAAGCTCTCCTTGCAGAAGCATTTTCATCGCGCCGAACATTGGATCGTGGTGCGCGGCGCGGCGGAGGTCACCCGCGACGAGGAAACGCGCATGGTCCATGAGAACCAGTCGATCTATCTGCCGATGGGCAGCGTTCACCGGCTGATCAATCCCGGCAAGATCGATCTGGAGCTGATCGAGGTGCAGACCGGCTCCTATCTCGGCGAGGACGACATCGTCCGCATCGAGGATGTCTATCACCGCGCCTGAGCCTTCGACCCTTCCCGCCGCCGGCGCCTTCGCCCGGCGGCTTTTATTTTGCGAGCGAGCCAAAATGTTTCCCAAACCCGTCGCCGTTCTCACGCCCAACACTTTTGAATATGAGCGCCTGCCGCTGGTGAAATCGACCGGCTTCCGCGAATATGACGCGCGCTGGCTATTCGGCAAGGAACTGAACCTGATGGGCGTGCAGGCGCTGGGCCTCGGCCTGGCCACGCTGCTGCATGAAATGGGCGTCAGGCCGCGCCTAGCCACCGGCCATGATTTCCGCTCCTATTCCGCCTCGATAAAACAGGCGCTGATCTGCGGCTTGATGGCCGGCGGCGTCGAAGTGGTGGACATTGGCCTGGCGCTCTCGCCCATGGCCTATTTCGCCCAGTTCGCGCTGGATTGTCCTGCGGTCGCCATGGTCACGGCGTCACATAATGACAATGGCTGGACCGGCGTCAAAATGGGGGCGCAGCGGCCGGTCACCTTTGGGCCCGACGAAATGACGCGGCTGCGCGATATCGTGCTCGACGGCAGGTATCAGAGCCGCTCCGGCGGCTCCTATGTCTATGTCGAAGATTTCGCCAAGACCTATATTGACGATCTCGCCTCGGGCAAAAAACTCAAGCGCAAGCTCAAGGTGGTCGCCGCCTGCGGCAATGGCACGGCCGGCGCCTTCGCTCCGGAACTGCTGGAGCGTCTCGGCTGCGAAGTCATTCCGCTCGACGTGACGCCGGATTACAATTTCCCGCGCTACAATCCCAATCCCGAAGACCTGGAAATGCTGCACGCCATGGCCGACAAGGTGCGCGAGACCGGCGCCGATGTCGGTCTGGGCTTCGACGGCGACGGCGACCGCTGCGGCGTGGTCGACAATCGCGGCGAGGAGATTTTCGCCGACAAGATCGGCGTCATGCTCGCCCGCGATCTATCAAAACTCTATCCGGGCGCGACCTTTGTCGTCGATGTCAAATCGACCGGGCTGTTCGCCAGCGATCCGGTCTTGCGCGCGCAAGGCGTCAAGGCCGATTACTGGAAGACCGGCCATTCCTACATCAAGCGCCGGGTCAACGATCTCAAGGCGCTGGCGGGTTTTGAAAAGTCCGGCCATTTCTTCTTCAACGATCCCGTCGGGCGCGGTTACGACGATGGCTTGCTGACGGCGGTGCATGTGCTGGAAATGCTCGACCGCAATCCCGGCAAGAGCATGGCCGATCTTTACGCCGAACTGCCGAAGACCTGGGGTTCGCCGACCATGTCGCCGCATTGCGCCGACGAGGTGAAATATGGCGTGGTCGACACGGTCATCGCCCGTTTCCAGGCCATGCAGGCGGCGGGAGAAAAAATCATCGGCCAGGAGATTTCCAGCCTGGTCACCGTCAATGGCGTGCGCGTCACCGTGGCCGACGGCACCTGGGGCCTGGTGCGCGCCTCGTCCAACAAGCCAGAACTGGTGGTGGTCGTCGAGAGCCCGGCGTCCAAGGAAAATCTCCACGCCATGTTCAAGGCGGTGGACACGGTCTTGCGCGAAAATCCGGAAGTTGGGGCCTATAATCAAACCATCTGAGTTCCGGCGGCCCGGATAGGATATGTCCGGGCCTTTTCTGGACGAGTAATCGAAAAATACGATAAAATAATTTTTTTTTATCCATTGGAAACGAATAGTCAGGCTCAGGCATTATTGCCGTGTTGGCCCAAAACACTCAGCCAGGGCCGGACAGGTTTAAGTCATGAACACGCGCGTCCTCGTCAATCCGCAAATCCTGACCGAGCGCTCGGTCGACGCCGCCCGCTCGGCTCTGCGCGGCGAGAGCGCCGGTTGGCGTGTCGCGCTGACTTTCGCCGGTCCTGCTGTCATCGCCTCCATCGCCTATATGGACCCCGGCAATTTCGCCACCAACATCCAGGCCGGCGCCCGCTATGGCTATGGCCTGTTGTGGGTGGTGGTTCTGGCCAACGCCACGGCCATGCTGTTCCAGGCCTTGTCCGCCAAATTGGGAATCGCCACGGGGAAAAATCTCGCGGAATTATGCCGCGACCATTTTCCCGCGCCGGTCGTGGCGCTGTTGTGGGCGGTGAGCGAAATCGCCGCCATGGCCACCGATCTGGCGGAGTTTCTCGGCGGCGCCATCGGCTTTTCGCTGCTGCTGAATGTGCCCTTGATGGTCGGCATGGCCATTACCGCCTTGCTGTCCTATGGCCTGCTGAGCTTCGAGCGTTTCGGCTTCCGTCCCTTGGAGCTGGCGGTCGGTGGGCTGGTGGCGGTAATCGGCCTGTCCTATGTCGCCGAACTGTTTGTCGCCCCTGTCGATTGGGCGGGTTTCGCCGCCGGCGCGGTCACGCCGCGCATCGCCGATTCCGGCGCCTTGACCCTGGCCGTCGGCATTGTCGGAGCCACGGTCATGCCCCATGCCCTGTTTCTGCATTCCGGCCTGACCCAGGCGCGCACGCCGACGACCGGCGAAAGCGACAAGCGCAAGCTGATCCGTTTTTCCAACCGTGAAACGCTGGTGGCGCTGAGCTTCGCCGGTCTGGTCAATATGGCCATGGTCGCCGTGGCGGCGGGCGCCTTCCACGCCGGGCGCAGCGATGTGGCGGAAATCGAAACCGCATACAAAACGCTGACGCCCTTGCTGGGCGCCGGCGCCGCCGGCGTGTTCCTGCTGTCGCTGATCGCCTCGGGCCTGTCGTCCTCGACGGTCGGGACCATGGCGGGACAAATGATCATGCAGGGCTTCGTCGGTTTTCGCATTCCCATTGGCTTGCGCCGGGCGATCACCATGATTCCAGCTTTCATTGTCGTCGCCCTCGGGGCCAATGCGACAACGTCCCTGGTCGTCAGCCAGGTGGTGCTGAGCGTGGCTTTGCCGGTTCCAATGATCGCCTTGGTGATCTTCACCCGCCGCGCCGACCTTATGGGACCTTTCGCCAATGGCCGCGCCACGCAATGGACGGCGGGCCTGGCGGCGGCTGCGATCGTCGGCCTGAACGCCCTGCTGATCGCGCAGAGTCTAGGCGTTGAAATTCCGGGACTTGCCGGCTGAAATTACCCTGTCGCGCCGGCGTCGCGCTGGTGGCGCGCCGTCCGCGTCCGCAAGGTGACCAATTCCTCTGCGGCGGAGGGATGCAGCGCCATTGTGGCGTCGAAATCGGCTTTTTTCGCTCGCAGGCGCAGCGAAATCGCCAGAAGCTGCGCCATTTCCCCCGCGTCGTCGCCGAGGATATGGACGCCCAGGACGCGGTCGCTGTCGCCATCGACGACGATCTTCATCCTGATGCGATCCGCGCCGCCCGAAATGGTCGCCTTCATCGGCCGGAATGCGGTCTGATAAATATCGACCGTGGCGAAGTTTTCGCGCGCGCGCGCTTCGGTCAGGCCGACCGTGCCGATTTCCGGCGTGGTGAAAACGGCGGTGGGGATCAGCTTGTAATCGACTTTTTCCGCGCCGCCGCCAAACAGGCGGTCGGCGAGCAAATGGCCCTCGCGAATCGCCACCGGCGTCAGATTGACGCGATTGGCGACGTCGCCCACGGCGAAAATGGAAGGGGTCGTCGTGCGGTTCTCGTCATCGACCTTGATCGCGCCGATCTTGTCGGTTTCGACGCCGGCCTTTTCCAGTCCAAGTCCCTTGGTGTGCGGGGCGCGACCGGTGGCGATCAGAATCTGATCGACGATGATCGATCCGCCGTCGGAGAGTTTTATGCGCAAGCCCTCGGCGGTCTTTTCGATGGCGGTGGGCAGGACGCCTGGCGTTTGCTTCACGCCGCTGGCGGTCAGCGCCTCGGTCAAGCCGTCGCGCATAAAATCGTCAAAGCCACGCAGAACCTTGTCGGCGCGAAACAGCAGCGAAGTCTTCGGCGCCGAGATTGGCAAAGATGCTGGCGAATTCCACGGCGATATAGCCGCTGCCGACCACCGCAAGTCGGCGCGGAAAGATTGGCAGGTCGAAAATCTCGTTGGAGGAGATGGCGTGCTCAAGCCCCGGGATTTCCGGGAGCATTTGCGGCGAGGCGCCGGTGGCGACCAGAATATGTTTCGCCGTGACATGGCGGCCGCTCGCGACCAGCCGCACTTCATGCGGCCCGGCGATCTCAGCGCGCTCTTGCACGGTCTCGACGCCGGATCGGTCGAGATTGGCCCGATAAAGACCTGACAATCGCGAGATTTCCGCCTCCTTGGCGGCCACCAGCTTCGGCCAGTCGAATGTTGGCGCAGCCGCAAAACTCCAGCCAAAACCCTTGGCGGCCTCGAAATCCCCGGCGAAACGCGAGGCGTAAACATAGAGCTTCTTCGGCACGCAGCCGCGGATCACGCAGGTTCCGCCGATGCGAAATTCCTCGGCGACCATGACCTTGGCGCCATGGTTCGCCGCGATGCGTCCGGCGCGGACGCCGCCCGAACCGGCGCCGATGACGAAGAGATCGACGTCGAAAGCGCTCATGTCTAGAAATCCTTGCCTTTGGCGCGCATTTTTTCGCGCAGCCGCGCCATCAGCGCCATTGCGGCGGTCTGCCGCCAATCGTCCAGAGCAGCGCCGAGATCGCCCGACAGCTCCGGTTGCGCCGCGACAAAAGCCTTGCCCAGTTCCCGGCGAAGAACACCGCGCAATCCGCCAGTTCGCGCCGCGACAATTTTCGCGCATAGAGCGCAGCGGCGCGCTCGGTCATGGCCTCGGCTTCGGCGTCGAATTCCGGCTGCATTTCCGCCAGCGCGGCCTGCAAGTCGGCGGTCAGTTCGGGCCGGGCCGCGGCGTTGCGCGAAATCTGCTCGCGCATGCCCTGCACCGAGGGCATGCGCGAGCAGATTTCGCGAACGCCGCGGCCCGGGCCGAACTGACCGCCGACTTGCAGGCGCGCTGGCGGAAATGCAGCCGGAATCGACACCGAAGCCGAGGCCATGACCGAGCGCGCCGCTGCGCTCTATGCGCAAAATTGTCGCGGCGCGACGGGCGGATGCGCGGTGTCTTTCGCCGGGGCCTCGGGCAAGGCTTCGTCGCGGCGAGACCGGAGCTGTCGGCGATCTCGGCGCTCTCTGGACCATTGCGGCAGACCCGGCAACCGCGCTGATGGGGCGTGCGCAAAAAATGCGCGCCAAAGGAAGGATCTCCAGACATGAGCGCTTTCGACGTCGATCTCTTCGTCATCGGCGCCGGTTCGGGCGGCGTCCGCGCCGGACGGGGCGCGGCGAACCGTCGACGTCAAGGTCATGGTCGCCGAGGAGTTTCGCATCGGCGGAACCTGCGTGATCGCGGCTGCAGCTGCCGAAGAAGCTCTATGTTTACGCCTCGCGTTTCGCCGGGGATTTCGAGGCCGCCAAGGGTTTTGGCTGGAGTTCCGGCTCGGCGAATTTCGAATTGGCCGAAGCTGGTGGCCGCCAAGGAGGCGGAAATCTCGCGATTGTCGGGTCTCTTTTATCGGGCCAATCTCAACCAATCCAGCATCAAGACTAGTGCAAGAGCGCGCTGGGATGGCCAGGCCGCCGTGAAGTGCGGCTGGTCGCGAGCGGCCGGGGTGTCACGGCGAAACATATTCTCGTCGCCCACCGAGGCGCCTGAGCGCAAATGCTCCCGGAAATCCCGGGGCTTGAGCACGCCATCTCCTCCAACGAGATTTTCGACCTGCCAATCTTTCAGCACCAACTTGCGGTGGTCGGGGGCGGCTATATCGCCGTGGAATTCGCCAGCATCTTTGCCAATACTCGGCAAGATTCCGGAGACTTCGCTGCTGTTCGGCGCCGACGAGGTTCTGCGTGGCTTTGACGATTTTATGCGCGACGGCTTGACCAGGCGCTGACCGCCAGCGGCGTGAAGCAAACGCCGCGTCCTGCCCACCGCCATGGAAAAGACCGCCGAGGGCTTGCCGTAAAACTCTCCGACGGCGGATCGATCATCGTCGATCAGAGTCTGATCGCCAGCGGTACCGCCCCGCACAGCCAAGGGACTTGGACTGGAAAAGGCCGGCGTCAAAACCGACAAGATGGGCGCGATCAAGGTCGATGACGAGAACCGCCGCGCCGACCCCTTCCATTTTCGCCGTGGGCGACGTCGCCAATCGCGTCAAGATGCTTTGGCGATTCGCGAGGGCCATTTGCTCGCCGACCGCCTGTTCGGCGGCGGCGCGGAAAAAGTCGATTACAAGCTGATCCCCACCGCCGTTTTCACCACGCGGGAAATGGCACAGTCGCCTCGACCGAAGGGCGCGCGCGCGAAAACTTCGCCACGGTCGATATTTATAGACCGCATTCCGGCCGATGAAGGCGACCATTTCGGGCGGCGCGGATCGCATCAGGATGAAGATGGTCATTGCCGATGGCGACAGCGACATGCAGTCGTT
>CAWDOR010000016.1:0-6441 GCA_963804045.1 uncultured Alphaproteobacteria bacterium
GAAGCGCGTTGGAGACCATCTGATGGACGCTGACGATGGCTTCGCGATCGAAGCCGTACATCGGCAGCACCTTGGAAAATTGCGCTTTGCAGATGGCGCAGATGGCGGCCATGTGGGTCACGCCATGCTCGTCCGCGACATCCTTGAGCGCCCGCATGCGCGGCATCGCGCCCTTTGCGCGCAGGTCCATGATGTCGTCGCTCAACAGGCCGCCGCCGCCGCCGCAACAGAAAGTCTGTTCGCGGATGGTCTCGGGCGCCATGTCGAAATAGTGGTTGCAGACGGCGCGCAACACGGCGCGCGGCAGTTCGAACTGCCCGCCCGGCTGGTCGCCCATGCGCGAGGCGCGGGCGACATTGCAGCTGTCGTGGAAAGTCAGCCTGAACTCGTCGTTCTTCGACTTGTCGAATTTCAGCTTGCCCTGCTGGATCAGGTCATAAGTGAATTCGACGATATGCTGGGGGACGGGATAGTTCCGGTCGAGGAAATCGAAGGGACCGGCCAGCGTGTCGAGGAAGGAATAGGCGACGCGCCAGGCGTGGCCGCATTCGCCGAAGACGATGCGCTTGACGCCAAGATCCTTGGCGGCGTCGCGGATGCGCAGCGCGATCTTCTGCATGTTCTCGGTCGAGCCGATGAACATGCCGAAATTGGCGGCCTCGGCGGCATGGGTCGAAAGCGTCCAGGAGACGCCCGCCTCATGGAATACCTTGGCGTAGCCGATCAGGCCCTCCATGTGCGGCGAGGCGAAAAAATCGGCGGAGGGCGTCACCAGCAGGATATCGGCGCCCTTTTCGTCGAGCGGCAGGCGGACCGGCACGCCGGTGTCCTCCTCGATTTCCTCCTCGAGCCCTTCCAGCGTGTTGCGCAGGGCCTTGGGCGGCAGGCCCAGATTATTGCCGACGCTGTAGACCTTGCCGATGATCTCGTTGGTGTATTTCGAGCCGACGCCGATGGTGTCCATGATGTCGCGCGCCGCCATGGTGATTTCGGCGGTGTCGATGCCATAGGGACAGAACACCGAGCAGCGCCGACATTCGGAACATTGATGGAAATAGCTGTACCAGTCGTCGAGCACCGCCTCGGTCAGATCCTCGGCTCCGACCAGCGCGGGAAACCATTTGCCGGAGAGGGTGAAATAGCGGCGGTAGATTTTGCGCAGCAGATCCTGGCGGGCGACCGGCATGTTTTTCGGATCGCCGGTGCCGAGGAAATAATGGCACTTGTCGGTGCAGGCCCCGCATTTGACACAGGAATCCAGATAGACGCGCAGCGCCCGGTTGCTCTCCAGCAATTCACCAAGCCGCGCAATGGCCTTTTCCTTCCAGTCCGGCGGAAGTTCGCCGGGAAAGCCCAGGGCCTGCTGATGGTTGGCCGCGGCGCGGAAGGGTTTCGACGCCGCCATCGCCCCGGAACACAACGCCGGCATTTCCAGCGGGTCGCCGGGAACTTTCTGTTTGGGATCGAATTTTTCGGAGGCTTCGGCCATATCTCAAAACCTCAGGCGCGGCGCGGGGTGGATTCAAGCCGGGACGGCGGCGCGTGGCGACGTTCGCGCGAATCGTCGGCCTGGTTGCGCGAGGGGCTGAAGAAGACGCCCGGCGCATGCAGCAGTTTGGAGACGGGGAAGACCACCATCAGCGTCAGCACCAAGGTCAGGTGAACCAGCAGCGCGGGATCGGCGGGCAGCGGATGGATGTCGAAACGCATCAGCCCGAGGAAGAAGGTTTTGACCGCGACAATGTCGGTGCGGGCGAGAAATTTCAGGCTGAGGCCGGACAGCCCGATGGCGACCAGCAAAGCCAGCATGAGATGATCGGAGGGGCCGCTGATGTAGCGGATGCGCTCGACGACGATGCGCCGGCCCCAGAGGGCGGCGAGACCGCCGACCATGGCGAAGCCGGCGATCACGCCGACTGGCTGGATCAGCGCCACCAGTTCCGGGACCGGCTGGATGAAATAGCGCAGATGGCGCAGCAGGACCGCCGCCAGCGCCACATGGAATATCCAGCCGAACAGCCAGATCCACTTGTTGGAGCGAAACAGACTTTCGAAAAACACGACCTCGCGCGTCATCCGCAGCGCCACGCCGCCCTTGGTCAGCGGCGCTGGCGTGGTCGGAATCTTCAGCGGCGCCGGCGTGCTGGCGTAGAGCCAGATTTTTCGCGCAAGTCCGAGCACGAGCAAAGCCGTCGCCGCGTAGAACGCGGTCGCGTAAACCAAAGTCAGCATGTTTTCCTCCCGATCCTGCCGGACTCTTCACGGTCCTTGGGATCAGCCTATCAAAAGCTCAGACGCAGCCGGTCGGCTTGGGCAGTCCCGCGATCTTGCACGCCTGCTTGGCCGGGCCGTAGGGGAACAGGGCGTAGAGCGCCTTCTGGTCGCCCTTTTCCTTGCCGTATTTTTTGGTCATTTCCTTGACCAGAATGCGCACCGCCGGGGCGATCTGATATTCATCGTAATAGTCGCGCAGGAAGTTGACGACTTCCCAATGCTCATCGTTCATGTCGATGTTCTCAGCCTTGGCGATGACTTCGGCAATGTCCTTGTTCCACTGACCGATATCCGTCAGATAGCCTTCCTCGTCATGCTCGATGACTGAACCATTCACCTGGTAACCCGACATTCTCTTCTCCTTGGATTGAAATCAAAGCCAGGCGCAGACGCGCGCGGCGGACGCGGCAAGATCGACGAAACCGCCGTAATCGACGGTGTGAATTCCCTCGGCGACGTCGCCGGCGACGATTTCGCGTGCGGAAAGGTCGGGGCCCAGGGCGCAGACGGTACAGCCGGACGCAGCCAGGGCCTTGACGAAAGCGCCGTTCTTGCGCGCCGCGAGCACGCCATCCTCGATGAGGAGAACGGTGTCGCCGGCCGAGACATGATCAAGGCAGCAGCGCAGGGCGTCCTGGGCGTAGGGGGATTTGTTGACGGTGTGCAAAGTCGTGGACATGTCCGCCTCTAAAAGCTCAAAACGACGTCTTGCTCGCCGATCAGCTTGGCCATTTCCGCCTTGGAAACGACGATGATCGACGGCTTCTCGGCATAGTCTTCGTTCTCGTCCTCATAGGTGATCGGCATGAGGTCGCCGAGCGCCAAGCCGCGCGCGTCGAGCGAGTTCCTGCTCGACATAGAGCTTGCGCACGTCGTAATCGCCGAGCGCCCGGTAGATTTTCGAAAAGGTTTTCATGCCCGCGGCGCTGGCGTCCTGATTGTTCATCAGCTGGAATACGCCGTCGCCGACGAAGGCCAGGCTGACATCCTGTTCGAAGGCGGCGCCGATCAGCACGACTTCCAGCGATTCCAGCGCATAGATCGTGCCGTAAGGAGCCTTGCGGTTGACGTAGAGAAATTTCTTGTGGGTCTCGCTCATCGCTCGCTCCTCAATCGCCGAACACGATCAGACGGTCGGCTTCGATGCCGGCCTCGATCAACTGGCCGAGGCCGGAAATGCGAAAGCCGGGGGCGATATTGTCGCCGTCCTTGCCTTGGCGTTTCGCCTCATTGGCGTCGAGAATGCCGCGCCTTTGCGCGGCGGCGATGCAGACGACCAGATCGAGACTGTGCTGTTCGGCGAGTTCGCTCCACAGCTTTTGCAGATTGCGGTCATCCTGCGGCGGCACGGTGTAGCGCGTGCCGTTGTTGACGCCGTCGTGATAGAAGAACACGCGAAAAATCTGGTGTCCCCGCTCAAGAGCGGCCTTGGCGAATTGATAGGCCGTATCCGACGCCTGATGGGTGTAGGGGCCTTCGTTGATTTGCAATGCGAAGCGCAAGGCGACCTCACGGAGTTGGGTTCGTTAAATACAAATACGCGAATATCAGACTGTTTTCGCGCCGGACCATGAGTTAGGACAAAATGCGCCGCCTTTTTCGGCGGCGCATCGCTGGTTCAGAAATGCACGTGCGCCGACATATTCATGGTTTTGCGCGCGCCGACCCAGGTGTCCAGATGATGCTTGGTGAAGGCGAAGCCGGTCAGCTCGAAGAAGCGCGGCCAGCCGATGCGCTCAATCCACTCACCCATGCGCTCCCAATCCCTGGCGTTGTCTTTGTAGGCGTAGAGAATCTTGCGCACGACGTCCTCGACTTCAGGCCAGCGCGGCGCGTTATTGGGGAGATTGGCGATCACCAGCTTGTGGAAAGTCGGCTTCGAGCGGGCGTTGGAGTGCTTGCCGCCGACCCAGACCGCGATGCGCGTGGAATCCGCGCCATTGATCTGCATGGGCGGGCACGGCGGATAGCAGGCGCCGCAGCAGACGCATTTCTGTTCGTCGACTTCCAGAGACGGCTTGCCGTCGACCAGCGCTGGACGAATGGCCGCCACCGGGCAGCGCGCCACAACGGCGGGCCGTTCGCAGACCTTCGACACGAGATCGTGGTTGATCTTCGGCGGCTTGGTGTATTGCACGTTGATGGAAATATCGCCCTGGCCACCGCAGTTGATCTGGCAGCAGGAGGTGGTGATGCGCACGCGATTGGGCATCTCCTCCTTGATGAATTCCTGATGCATCATGTCCATCAGGCTCTTCACCACGCCGGAGGCGTCGGTGCCGGGAATGTCGCAATGCAGCCAGCCCTGGGTATGCGAGATCATCGACACCGAATTGCCGGTGCCGCCGACGGGAAAGCCATGCTTGCCGAGTTCGGCGATCAGCGGATCCACCTTGGCCGCGTCGGAGACCATGAATTCAATGTTGGAGCGCGTGGTGAAGCGCACATGGCCCTCGGCGAACCGGTCGGCTATGTCGCAGAGCAGGCGGATGGTGAACACATCCATCTGCCGCTGGGTGCCGGCGCGCACCGTCCAGACCTCGCCGCCGCTCTTGGAGACATGGTGGAGAACGCCGGGGCGCGGTCGCTCATGCCAGGCCCAATTGCCGTAATTTTCCTTCAGACGCGGATGCATGAAGGGGAAGGGATCGGGCACGCCGGTCTCGACGGGCCGACGCATGGCGGGAGCGCTGCTCATGAATTTCCTCCGATAGCGATTATTGAGAGCTCCGCCTTTTTGCCGCGGAGCTTTTGTCGGTTCAGTCGGCGGCGACGTTCAGGCCGGCTTCGCGCGCCTTGCGCTCGAAATATTTGTCGGCCTCGTCGGTGAAATCATCGGTGCGCACATAGCTGGAGGTGCGCGGATGATTGACCATGTTCGGATCGGGCTCGACGCCGATCGCCTCGAGGAAGGCCGGCAGGCCGATGCGGTCGAGCGTCTCGCCGATACGCTCGTGCTCCAGCGCATTGTCGGCGAAAAATTCGAGCAGGCTGCGGGCGAACTCCACCAGCTTCTCGAAATCCTCGTCGGTGTCGAGCTTCATGAAGGGAATGACGACCGTGCCCATGAGATCGCCAACCTTGAGCGAGCGCTTGCCGCCGATCAGGATGGTGGCGCCGCGATCGTCGCCCGGCGCCAGCGCCTTGTTCATGACATTGAGACAATGCATGCAGCGCACGCAGCTCTTGTTGTCGACATCGAGCGTGTCATCGTCATTGAGCGACAGGGCGCGGGTCGGGCACATGGCGATCACCGAATCGATCGCATATTTGCGGCCGACACGGGCGACATAGGCCTTGACCTCGTCCTGATTGACCTTCATCGCGTCGCGCCAGGTGCCGATCACCGCGAAATCGGCGCGATGAATGGCGTTGACGCAATCATTGCCGCAGCCCGAGAATTTGAACTTGAATTTATAGGGCAGCGCCGGACGGTGCATTTCGTCCAGGAACTCGTTGATCACAGAGCGATGCGCCTTGACCTCGTCATAGCAGGACATTTCGCAACGGGCGTGGCCGACGCAGCTCATCGACGTGCGCAGCGCCGGACCGGCGCCGCCGAGGTCGAAGCCCAATTCGTTCAACTCGTCGAAGGCCGGCTGGACATTTTCGCTGGAGCAGCCCTGGAACATGATGTCGCCCGACTGGCCGTGAAAAGCGATCAGGCCGGAGCCGTGCTTTTCCCAGATGTCGCACATCTTGCGCAGGATGTCGGTGGTGTAATGCATGCCCGCCGGCGGCTGGACGCGCAACGTGTGGAATTCCTTGGAGGCCGGGAATTTGCCGGCGACTTCGGAGAAGCGCGGAATCACGCCGCCGCCATAGCCGAACACCGAGACCGTGCCGCCCTTCCAGTAGCCAAGGCGGTTCTCGTAGGAATGCTCAAGCTGGCCGAGCAGATCGTTCATCATCGGCGCATATTGCGCGTCCTGATTGTCGCGCAGCCGTTTCAGGCCTGTGACAAAGCTCGGCCAAGGGCCGGATTCGAGCTCGTCCAACAGCGGCGTCGGATGCTGCGCCGACGTCTCTTTGCCTTCCGTGCGAATGGAATCGTCCTGCGACATTTTCAACCTCCCTGCGCCCGAACCAATAGCGGCGTCCGACGCGATTATGATGCGCATGCGTTCGTCCGACCGGGGTCAGCGTCGATGCGTTTTTTAGTTTGAT
>CAWDOR010000017.1:0-61693 GCA_963804045.1 uncultured Alphaproteobacteria bacterium
TGGTAGCGGAGGAGGGACTCGAACCCCCGACACAAGGATTATGATTCCTCTGCTCTAGCCGGCTGAGCTACTCCGCCCCGAAGCGCGGCGGGCCGCGTCTCAAGTGGGGCGTCTATAGTCCGGCCGCGCCGGCATTGTCAAGGAAGCCCAAGCCCTATTTCAGCCTTTCGATCCGCGTCAGCGTGAAAAGCCCCAAAGGCGCGATACGCCTTCTTTCCACCAACTTCAGATCGGGACGCGAAACAAGCCAATCGCCGAGAATCGCCCATGGAAATTCCGGTCGCCAGCCCAGCGACGCCGATCTTTTGCCCAGCCAGCGCTCGATCCAGGCGATCGGCCCGGACTCCGCGCCGACGTGATTGACCAGCACGATTTCGCCGCCGAGCCGCGTCACCCGCGCCAGCTCCGCCAGAGTCGCCTGCGGATCGGGAACCACGGTCAGCACATAGGGCGCCACCACAGCGTCGAATTGGCCATCGGCGAAGGCGAGCCGCGTGGCGTCCATCACGCAGAGGCCTGAAACCTGCTCCAGCCTTTCCCTGATAACGCGGCTATGCGCACGACGCAGCATGGGCTCGGAAAGATCGACGCCGACCAGTTCGACGTCGCGCCTAAACATCGGCAGCTCCAGCCCGGTGCCGACGCCGACATCGAGGATCTTGCCGCCCTGCCGCTGCGCCGCCGCCACGGCCGCGCGGCGGCCCGGCGCCATGACAGCGGTAAAGGCCAGATCATAGACCGGCGCCCAGCGCGCATAGGCCTCCTCGACATGGGCGTTTTCGATCTGCGCCAGATCGCGCGGCATATCGTTCATGCGCTTTTCGCCCGCGCCATCGCCGGCTCGTCATAGGCGGATTTGGCGGCGCGGATGAAGCCGCCCCCGAGAATGCGCGCCCGTGGCCCTGGGTTTTCATAGAACACGCAGGCCTGGCCCGGCGCCACGCCGCTTTCGCCCTCGACGAACTCAACGATGATTTCCCCGTCGCGGCGCTCGATCACAGCTGGCGCTGGCGCGCGGGTCGAGCGCACCCGCGCCGCGATTTCGCGTCCAAAAGCCTGCTCCAGGTCGCCGGCGCCGATCCAGTTGACGTCGCGCAGCACCACCCGCTTGGTCGCCAGGGCCTCGCGCGGCCCGACCGTGACCCGCGCCTGAGCCGCGTCGATCTTGACCACGAACAGCGGCTCGCCTGCCGCGGCGGCGCTGGCGCCCAGCCCCAGGCCCTTACGCTGGCCGATGGTGTAATGCATCACGCCATTGTGCCGGCCCAGCATGCGTCCATCGACATGGACGATCTCGCCCGGCGTCGCCGCCTGCGGCGCGAGGCGCTCGACCAGATCGCTGTAGCGCCCGGTGGGGACAAAACAAATATCCTGGCTGTCGGGCTTTTCGGCGACGCCCAGGCCGAAGCGGCGCGCGTGTTCGCGCACCTCGGGCTTGCTCATCTCGCCGAGCGGGAAGCGCAGCAGGCGCAATTGCTCGCGGGTGGTCGAGAACAGGAAATAGGACTGGTCGCGGTCGGCGTCCAAAGCCCGGTACAGCGCGCGCTCGCCGCCGTCGGCGCGCGACGTGATGTAATGGCCGGTGGCCAGAATATCGGCGCCGAGATCGCGGGCCATGTCGAAGAGGTCGACGAATTTGATCTGGCTGTTGCAGGTCACACAAGGAATCGGCGTCTCGCCCTCGGCATAGGACTGGGCGAAGGCGTCGATCACCTTGGCGCGGAAGTTCTGCTCGTAGTCCAGCACATAATGCGGAATGCCGATCAGATCGGCGGCCTGGCGGGCGTCGTAAATATCCTGGCCCGCGCAGCAGGCGCCGGGGCGGTGTTCGACCTCGCCATGGTCATAGAGCTGCATGGTGACGCCAATGACGTCATAGCCTTGCTCCTTCAGCAAAGCGGCGACCACCGAGGAATCGACGCCGCCCGACATGGCGACGACGACGCGGGTTTGCGCCGGCGACTTGGCCAGATCGAGGGAATTTGTTTCGGGCGAAGGCTTCATGCGGGCGCTGTGCTCCGGCCGCCGTCCTGGCGGTCCATTTTGGCGTCGCCTTCTTGAATAAGGGTTCAGGGCGGGTTTTTCAATCTCAAGCGGCGTCACCCGGAACAACTGGGCCGCCGCAAAACAAGGTTAACGCCGAATTGGAAGGCGCCCCAATTGGGCACAACTTAGCCGCTGCGGAAAGGATTTGGAAAGAAAGAGACGGTGAAACAAGCATTTATTATGAATTTTGCCGCTTTTCGCTTAGGCGTTTTTTAAGCTGCCGGCGCTAAGGTCGTGATCGTAGTAACGGTTATCCGCGTAAGTGAGTAAAGAGCATGACCGAACCCCACCGCCCGAGGGTCAAATATGTGATTGGGCCCGATGGCAGCCCGCTGACCATCGCCGACCTGCCCCCGCCCTCCACCAAAAGGTGGGTGATCCGACGTAAGGCGGAAGTTGTCGCCGCCGTGCGCGGCGGCCTGCTATCGCTGGAAGAGGCCTGCAGCCGCTACACGCTGACCGTGGACGAATTCCTGTCCTGGCAGATGTCGATCGACCAGCACGGCCTCGCCGGGCTGCGCACCACCCGCTTGCAGCAATATCGCCAATAAGCGCCCTGCCCCGACAGATTTTTGCGAAAGCGCCGGTCCGCAAGGGCCGGCGCTTTATTTTTTAGGGGTTTCGCGGGATTCGTCCGCGAGTTGATGGTGGTGTTCGATCGCTTCCGCCAGACGCCGCTTTTCGAAGCCGAGCACGATGAAAATCGCCAGGCCGAGCGGGATCAGCAGATAAAGCAGCCGGAACAGCAGCAAGGCGGCGAGCACGCCGTCCTGCGGCGCGCCCGGCATGGCCTTGAGAAACACCAGTTCCAGCACGCCGAGGCCGCCCGGCGCGTTGGAGGCCAAAGCCGCCGAAAAGGAAAAGATGAACACGGCGAGCACGACAATGAAGCCGGGATTGTGCTCGGCGGGCAAGGCGAAATAGATGATGCCGGCGGCGCCGAGAATTTCCACCGGGGCGGCGATCAGTTGGCGCAAGACCACAGGCGGATGGGGATATTCGATCCGCGTTCCCGCTATGGTGAAGGACGGCAGACGCAGCACCGAACCGGCGACATAGACGACGACGGCGCCGACCAGAGCCGCGCCGATCCAGCGCGCCATGGTCGGATGGGCGAGCCAGGGCCGCAGGGATTCCGGGAGAACGCCGCCGATGCGCGTGAGCGCCGTGGGATCCACGATCAGCGCCACGCCGCCGAGCAGCACTTCGCCGAGCACGAAAGTCAGCGAGCAGAGCGCGACGAGAACCGCGATCTGCGCGGCGCTCAGCCCTTTGGAGCTATAGCCGCGATAGCGCACCATGGCGCCGGAAAACACCGAGGCGCCGATATTATGGGAGAGCGCATAAGTGGCGAAGGAGCAGGCGGCGATGAAGCGCCAGGAAATGCCGGCAACGCCGAGATGTTGCAAGGCGATGCGGTCGTAAAAGGCCAGAGCGGCGTAGGCCGCCAGCGTGCATAACGCCGCCAGCGCATAGCCGCCCGGCGGAATGGCGCGGAAGGCGGCGATCAGATGCGGGCCGAGCTGCTGGCCGTGGAATTCGCGGTAGAGCAGCCAGAACGACAGGCCTACGGCGGCAAAGCCGAGCGCCGGCCAAATGTAATCGAGATTGCGTTTAAGGAAATCCATCCCGGCCCTGTGCGGCGAAGCCCAACGCCGCGCGCATCGGGTCGGGCCTGTTTGCTACAGCGGGCGCGCCAAGGCAAGCCCCGGAGGGATTATCCTCCGGATCGGCCAAAATAAAA
The DNA here is from genome assembly GCA_963804045.1 of uncultured Alphaproteobacteria bacterium. Taxonomy (GTDB): domain Bacteria; phylum Pseudomonadota; class Alphaproteobacteria; order Rhizobiales; family Beijerinckiaceae; genus Rhodoblastus. The sequence goes on from CAWDOR010000017.1 coordinate 3,791, forward strand.
GGCGCAAGCCGTTGGTTTGGGGCCAATCGATTCAAACGCGGCCCCTGCCCCATGGGGCAAGGCGCTCGCGCGAAAAGCGTCAGGCCCGAGCGCCGCGAAACGCCGCCAGATCCATGGCGTCGCGGGCGAGATCGGCGAGAACCGGCCCCTTTTCGCGATTTTCCAGCACCTGCGCCTTGGCCAGTTCGTCATTGGCGATTTCGAGCAGGCCACGGGCTTCTTCGAGCTGCAGCTTCAATTCCTCGGCCGAATGGGCGAGATTGTCGCGGCGCGTGCGCGCAGCGCGGGCATAGGTCGAATAGGCGTAGTGATTCTGGTCCTTGACGCCGCTGCGCTGTTCCTCGGCGGCGATTTCGCGATCCAGATCGCCGGCCATGCGGCCAAATTCGGCGATCATCATTTCGATCTGGTTCACCCGGCGGCGTTTTTCTTCCACCTGGAACCTTTTAAGACGGACGAGCGTATCCCGCGACTTCATGTCAGAGACTCCAATACGCAAGCTGCAAAGCCTGTACCACCAACTCATGTTTTTCCGCGAGACAGGAGGAGAATGCCTGGGGGAGGTTGCCGTTTCCTTACTGCCGAAACGAATTTTGGCGTTTTTGGCAAAAATGCGGAGGAAATATGCAATTGCAGCGTGCGCATTCAATCTTCGTTAACCGCCATGTTTAACACTCGCTTCATCGACCGCACGTTCGCTTCGCCTTGAAGAGAATCCGGGCGGGAGCGAAAAACCGCGCGTCGATGACCGGCGGCGGATTTTCGGCAGATTTTTTCCCTCGGCGCGACCGCCGCGGCGAATTGATGTCGATGAGTTCCAAAGACGCTTGCCAGGGTGAATCAGGTTTTGTTAACCATTCCTCGTTAAGCGTGTTTGGTAGTGATTCGTGTCAAAGCTCGCGTTCAGTCGGGGGGCAGAGCCGGCGGCCGGCCAGGCGCCGTAATTCTTTGGGCGGGGTGAGGACATCCACATGCGCGTATTATTGATCGAAGACGACAGCGCCACCGCGCAAAGCATCGAGCTGATGCTCAAGTCCGAGAATTTCAACGTCTATACGACGGATCTCGGAGAGGAAGGCATCGATCTCGGCAAGCTCTACGATTACGACATCATCCTGCTCGACCTCAACTTGCCGGACATGTCGGGCTATGAAGTGCTGCGCACGTTGCGCGTCGCCAAGGTCAAGACTCCTATTCTCATCCTCTCCGGCCTCGCCGGCATAGAGGACAAGGTCAAGGGCCTCGGCTTCGGCGCCGACGACTATCTGACCAAGCCTTTCCACAAGGACGAGCTGGTGGCGCGCATCCACGCCATCGTGCGTCGCTCCAAGGGCCACGCCCAGTCGGTGATCGCCACCGGCGACCTGGTCGTCAATCTCGACCAGAAGACTGTCGAAGTCAGCGGCGCCCGCGTGCATCTGACCGGCAAGGAATATCAGATGCTCGAACTGCTCTCATTGCGCAAGGGCACGACACTGACCAAGGAAATGTTCCTCAACCACCTGTATGGCGGCATGGACGAGCCCGAACTGAAGATCATCGACGTCTTCATTTGCAAACTCCGCAAAAAGCTGGCCAATGCTTCCGACGGCCGCAACTATATCGAAACCGTCTGGGGCCGCGGCTATGTGTTGCGCGAGCCGACCGACGCCGACGAGCGCATCACCGCCTGACAATGACAGCCGCCCAAAACAACAGTTCAAAAAACCCGCCGTCGGCGGGTTTTTTTTATGATTTTCCCAAAAAGAAAGCCGGACAAAGAAAAAGCCGGCGTCAGCGCCGGCTTTGGCCTGTTAGATTTGGGCTTGCCCGCGAAATAGCGATCAGGACGCCCGCGCCTGAGCTTGTTCGAGCAGGCCGAGATCCTCGAATTTTTCCTTGAACGTGCCGCGATCGAAAGGCTTGAGAATGACCTCGTCGGCGCCGGCGCGCGTGGCGCGGCTGATCATCATCGGGTCGTTTTCCGTGGCGCAATAGATGAGCTTGACGTTCACGCCCCCGGGCATCCGACGCAATTGCCGCAGCAATTCGATTGTATCGGTGCCGGGCATGTTCCAGTCGAGCACGATCACATCGGGCATGGACTGGCTGCAATAGTCCAGAGTCTTGGCGCCGTCGTCCGCTTCGGCGCTGGCGAGGCCGAGCAGTTCGAAAATGCGACTCGCCACGCGGCGGATCACCGCGGAATCATCGACGATCATCGCCTTTTTCATTCCTTGGCCCCAATTGTCCGAATTTCCGCCTGACGTCCGACCCGTTGCAACGGGCCTCGGACGCCTTTGTCAACGGCCAGTTTACGCCAGCAAGGGTTAATGAAACCGCAAAATTCCGGACAATTCGATGAATCCGAAGGTTACGCCTCAGGCTGGCTTCGTGCGGCCAGCCAACGCTCGGCCTCCAGCGCCGCCATGCAGCCCAATCCCGCCGCCGTCACCGCCTGGCGATATTTGTCGTCGGCGACATCGCCGGCCGCAAACACGCCATCGATATTGGTGGCGGTCGAATCGGGCGCGGTCTTGACATAGCCGCCGGCTCTTAGTTCGAGTTGACCGGCGAAGAGTTCGGTCGCCGGTTTATGGCCAATGGCGACGAAAACGCCATCGGCGGCGATTTCCTCGACGGCGCCGCTGTGGACGTCGCGCAACCGCACCCGCTCGACCGAAAGCGGCGCTTCCGAACCGAGGATTTCATCGATGGCGCGGTTCCAGCGAATTTCCACATTGGGCGAGGCGAACAGCCGCTCCTGCAGGATGCGTTCGGAGCGCAAGCTGTCGCGGCGATGAACCAGAATGACCTTGGCGGCGATATGGGAGAGATAGAGCGCCTCCTCCACCGCCGAATTGCCGCCGCCAACGACGATCACGGTCTTGCCGCGGAAAAAGAAGCCGTCGCAGGTGGCGCAGGCCGAGACGCCGAAACCCTTGAATTTTTCCTCAGAGGGCAAGCCCAGCCATTGCGCCTTGGCGCCGGTGGCGACGATCACGGCGTCGGCTGTGTAAATCTGGCCGGAGTCCCCGGTCAGCCGGAACGGCCGCACGGAAAAATCGGCGGCGACAATATGGTCGCTGGCGAAAGCGGCGCCGACATGCTCGGCCTGCAAACGCATTTGCTCCATCAACCAGGGGCCCTGGATCGGCTCGGCGAAGCCGGGATAATTTTCGACATCGGTGGTGATCATCAATTGTCCGCCGGCGTCGAACCCCGAGATCAGCAAGGGCTTGAGCATGGCGCGGGCGGCATAGATCGCCGCCGTATAGCCGGCGGGGCCAGAGCCGACGATGATGAGTTTGGCGTGGAGAGGCGCGACGGATTGGGCGTTCGACATGGGTTCCCCGCAGAGGACAATCTGTTTGGATCAGCCTCTATATAAGCACGGCGAAAAGGAAAAGCGCTTTTCTCGAGCGCTCTTCGAGGCGATCAGACGAATTGCTGCCAGAGCGCCGCGAAGCCAATGCCGAGCGCGAGGCCGAGAAACAGGAAAAAGCCGTTGCCAAAAGCGCCAAAACCGCGATCGCGCAGCAGACTGTGCAACAGCGAGCCGGAAATCAGCATCGCCATGAAGACGACGACAGCTTCGACCGTATGATTGAAGGCCGCGTCAGATGCGGTCGGCGGCGGAGGAGGAGGAGTTACCAAGACATGCTCCAAAAAAATTGTTTTCAAACAAAGACGAAGCTTACTTTACGTTCGCTGCGGGAAAATTTGCGTTATCCGCACTCCCCGAGGATTCAAGCGCGCAAAGTTGAATAAATTGCAAACACTGCGCAGGCAACATCGCTTTTTCAGGTCATATTTTATGGTCATAACAAAAAATTAACCAGCCTTACCTAGAGTGATAATTACATTATAACCAAATGCGTTAGATCTCATGTCAGATCCTTATAAATTTCGCGCCATGGGTCTCCTCGTCGCCGCAGGCTTTCTCGGAGGCATGTTCCTTCAATACAAGGCGCCCGGACATTTCATCGTCGCGCCACACAAGACCCACCCGCACCGAAAACATTTTCAAGCGAAACAGGGGCTAGACAGCGAGGACGACGATGACGAAGCCGGCGCGCCCGTCGACCGGAGCGCCGAAGACCAGCAGGCGGTCGCGCAAGCGGCGGACGAAGCCGCGAAAACCGGCGACGGCCCAGCAAACGGCGACGCGGCGCAGGCCGACCCGGCCACGCCGCCGGATGAAGTCACGCCCCCCGTGCTGCGCCGCCACGAGGCCGTATCCGCCATCGTCGACAACACGTTGGAGATCACCTCGCCCTCGGGCGCCAAGAGCTATTATTATTTCTCCGCGCGCGGCGTTTCCGCCGAAATTTCCAAGGACGCCATCCTGACCCGGCATTGGTCGCGCGACGACGACCACATTTGCGAGGAAATCAGTCGCGACAAGCGTCAATGTTTCTATCTGTCGCTGCGGCTGGAAAAGCCGCTGCGGCAGGGCTCCGTCAAAGCCTTGCAGACTCGGATCGAAGCGCTGACCGAAGGGCTCGCGATCGGCGAGGTCGAGGGCTTCGGCGCGAATTCGGCGGTGCTGCGCCGCGGGAATGTCTGGAAAATTCCAGACTATATTCCACTGCTCGACGTCAAGCCGGGGCAGGAGTGGCGCATCGACAAATCCGGCGTCGGTCTGGTCGGCGCGCTGTTGCTGCGCCACCGCGACGACGCCGACCGCGTCGCGACTTTTTTCGCGCCGGACGGCCGGGTATTTGAATCCGAGCGCCTGCGCAACGCCCGGCTGACCGTCAAATTATGGATGGGCGCCTGGCGGCGCCAGGGCGACCAGGTGTGCCGCGATCTCAACCCTTCGGAAAAGTCTGGCCTGAGCGCTTTTTCCGGGCAGGAATGTTCGCCCGTCCATATCTCCGGCCGGACACTCGAATTCGCCGAAGCCGGCGCGCCCCGGCGGCAATTCTTCCGCCAGCCCTGGCCCGGCGAGGCGCAGGACGAGGCCGAAGTCCGCCGCGACGCCGGAGAGCCGGCGGATCTGGGTGGCGCCGTCGTCCTGGCGCCTGCGGTCAATGGCCGGGCGAATGACAGCGAGAAGACGAATGAATCCTCATCGTTCAGCGATTTGCGCTAAGCTCGGCGGCGATCAGCCCAGGGCTGCGAAGCACGCAGGCCAAAGCAATGTGCGAGGAAATCGACGCCCATTTTTCGCAAGGCCATTGCGGAAATAACGAAATTCAGGGCCGCTGGCGCGCTGGACTCACAGCGCTTGCTGGAGGATGCGCATGGCGAACACGCCGAAGAACAAGCCGATGGACAGAGCGAAGCCGTTCTGCGCCAGCCCCAGGCCGCGATCGCCGAGCTTGAGATGCAGCAGCGCGCCCAGAGCGAACATCAGACAGAAGCCGACCACGATCTCCATTCCGAGATAATTGCTCGTCGTTTCAATGGCGTTGGGCAGCGGACTGGCCACAGATGAGTTCCTCTTCCTTCGCACGCCTGTTTCCGATGCGGCGGAACAGGCGCCGACGCCGCCCGGGTCGCGTCAACGAACGGATGGCGTCAAGCTTCCGCAAATGAAAGCGCAAAAAACTGAAATTTCCCTGAACAAAAACGCAAAATTGTCCGGTCGCGACGCGGCATGTCCTGAATCGCGCCGCAAAACTTCCGCGCGTCCTAACCCAAATTTTAAGCTTCGTCGATAAACTGCCGGGAAAGCGTCGAGGAAGGCATTGGGAATTTCATGTCCGACCAGAAAAAACTGCGCGTTATCGGGCTGATGCTGACGACGGGCTTCATCTGCGGCCTGTTCCTTCAGCACAAGGCCGCGCGCGCATTTCCCCCGGCTGTCGCGCCTCACGCCGACAATGTGGCGCTCGCCCACGCTTCCCCGCCTCCCGTTCAGGCCGCCCCGGCAGCGGCCGCTGCGCCGATCGCGCCCGCTCCCGTCCAAACCGCCAGCCTCACCACGGAAGCCAAAACAGAAAACACCAAGCCCGCGACCGAAATCGCCCGCCGTGACGACGCCACAACTCCGGCGCCGGAGACGCCGGCCAATCCATCGCCGCTCAAGCTGACCCTCGATGAACTGACCCCTGAAGTCTTGCGCCGCTACGCCGCCGTTAGCGTCCTGGTCGGCAATACGCTGGAAATCGAATCCTCGACCGGGGACAAGCGTTCGCTTTATTTCGCGCCGCGCGGCGTCGCCGGCGAAACATCTGGCGACCACATGGTCGCCCGGCTCTGGACCCGCGACGACGACCGTCTGTGCCAAAGCCTGGCCGGAGACCGCCGCGAATGTTTCTATGTTTCGCTCCGGCTCGACGAAAGCCTGCGCGATGGTCCGATCGACCAGCTCTCGGCGCGCGTCGCCGCGCTGCCTGAAGGCGCAAAAATTGGCGAGGTCAGCGGTTTCGGCAACGCCAAGGCGGTGTTGATCCACGGCAACGCCGTCAAACTCCCCGACTTCGTGCCGCTGCTGGAGACCCGACCCGACGACGCCTGGCTGAAACCCGATTCCGCCGAGGATTCCAGTTTTGTCGGCACGCTGTTGTTGCGCGAGAGCAGCGACGACGACCGCGCCGTCACTTTTTTCGCCGCAACCGGCCAGGTTTTTCAGGCGACGCGGATCGGCCGCCACGCAGTCGACCTGCGCATCGGCGCCTGGCGACGCGATCGCGATCTGATCTGCCGTGGCCAAGAGGGCGTCGCGCCCGAGTGTTCGCATCTCCGCCTGACGGAGGATGGCGTCGAATTTCCCGAAGCGGCGAACGAACAGCGCCGGTTCATCCGCCAGCCCTGGCCCGATGACGAAGCCGGCAAGGCGCGTCTTGGAGCCCGCGATCGCAGCAGCGCGGTGACGCTGACGCCAGCGCTGAAACGGCGAAACGACGACGGTCTGGCCGACCTGCGCTGAAAACCGCGATCAAACTTCCGCTGTCGCCGCGCTTTTTTCCAGTTCGATCAGCGCCTGTTTGCGCGCGCGCCCCCAACGATAGCCCGACAGCGAACCGTTGAGACGCAACACGCGATGACAGGGAATGGCGATCGCCAGAACATTGGCGGCGCAGGCGCCGGCCACAGCGCGCAAAGCCTTGGGCGACCCGATCCGCTGCGCGATTTCCGCATAGCTGACCGTGGCGCCTGGCGGGATGGCGCGAAGCTCGGCCCAGACGCGTCGCTGAAACTCCGTGCCGCGAATGTCGAGCGGCAAGGCGAACTCCCGCCACGGCGCGTCGGCCAGTTCGCGCGCCGCGGCCAATACCGGCGCGACAGAGTCCGGGTCGCCACGACAGGCGCCGGGGAAATGCCCGCGCAATTCCCGCTCCAGTTTCTTTTCCATTTCGCCGAACATGATGGCGCAAACCCCAATCGGCGAGGTCGCGACCAAGCTCAACCCAAGCGAGGTCTCGCCCAGGCCGTAAAACACATCAGCGCCCTCAACCGCTGGAGTTTTAGACTCCTGCGTCCTAGGCTTACGCAACGCAACCGCCATCTCTCCCCCAATGAGACCGGTTTGGCGTGAAAAATATCGCGGCGAGCGGCGCCATGGGACACCCCTCCTCATCCGCCCGCGCGATCCTCTTGTTATCAAATTCCATTCCGCCGCAACACGCCTTGACGAGGATCAACTCCACCGCCAGCGCCGGAATTCAAGCATTCTACAAAATATCCGTCCGCGCCGGGAATGCAAGCGATGGGCGCCGCCGATCGCCATTGCGCCATCGACGGCCGACAAAGCCGATGGCATTACGCACCGCAAGGTTGTGCTTCGTGAATTTGCAAAAATAAGTTGCAATATCCCGACGACCTGTCTTGTCCGCTGCCGCGCCAGCGCCATAGATTTACCCACGGAAACAAAAATATCGTCGCGCCCGCTGGCGCCGAGGGCGGAAACCGGCAAAATGACTGCGCTTCGCCGATCACGCTTCTGGCCGCGGCGCCGAACAGGACGGGCCGGCGCGCGCCGCAAGCCGACCTGGTCCGGTTCGGCGGCGCTGGCTTTGGCGCTGGCGCCCACGACCGCTGTGGCGGGCGCCTGGACGCCGGCGGTTGATCACGGCGAGGTCATCGTCACCACGATTTTCGACCAGTCCAACGCCGGCTACGACCAGATCGGCCATTTCACGCCGACGCCGCAATATCGCAGCTTGCAGACTTCCGTTTATATCGATTACGGCCTGACCGACTGGCTGGCGGCGACAGTCAAGCCCTCGCTGCAAAGCTCGACGCTCGGCGCGCCAGCCAACCAGAAATTCACCGGCTTGGGCGACAGCGAGATCGGCCTGCGCGGCCGGGTGTGGCAAAGCGACGCGGCGGTCGTTTCGCTTCAGGCCGATGTGCGGCTGCCGACCACGGCAGGCGCCGCCAACGCCTCGCTGCAAGGATCGAAAAACGCCGATTTCGACTTTCGCCTCCTGGCCGGCAAGAATGTTTTTGTCGGCCCCCTGCCCGGTTTCATCGATCTCCAGGTCGGCTATCGGCTGCGCGGCGGAAAGCCGCCCGACGAGGCGCGCGCCGATTTCTCCTTTGGACTCTATCTGCAGCCCGAACTGATGCTGCTCGCCCAGAGTTTCAATATTGTCTCTGGACCGTCCTACGCTCCATCCTTTCCCCGCTGGGCGCAATCCAAGGCGCAATTCAGCCTGGTCTATTCTCTCAACGCCGACTGGAGGATTCAGGGCGGCGGCTTTATCACGCTTGCCGGCGCCAACGCCTATCGCGAATATGGCGCCCTGCTCGCGCTGTGGCGGCGATTCTGATCCGGAGAGGCTGATTGAACGCGCTCGATGAACTGTTCGAAAGCGCCAAGACGGCGCGCGCCCGCGCTTATGCCCCCTACTCGCGCTTTCCGGTCGGCGCGGCGCTGCGCACGGCGGGTGGCCGCGTCCATTCCGGCTGCAATGTGGAAAACGCCGCCTTTCCGCTCGGCATTTGCGCCGAGTCCTCGGCGATCGCCGCCATGGTCGCCGCCGGCGAGCGCCAGATCGCCGAAATTCTCGTGCTTGGCCCGAAGCTTATCTCACCCTGCGGCGCCTGCCGGCAGCGCATCGCCGAATTCGCAAATGGCGAAGTTCTGGTTTATCTTGCCGCCGATTCGGGAGAAATCAGCCGCCATTCCCTGTCCGAACTTCTGCCGCTGGCGTTCGGACCGGACTTGCTCAGCAGCGGATAAGGGTCTGTCATGCCGGAAAACGCCGAACAGGCCGTCGCCATTTTGCGCGCGCGCGGGGTCGTGGACCCCGTGGACGTCGCCGTTCTGCTTGGTTTTGGCCTTGGCGGCCTGGCCGAGGGCTTCGGCGCGGCCGTGAGCGTCGACTATGCCGAGCTGCCCGGATTTCCGAGAGCGGACGGCCCCGGCGCGCCCGGTCGCATCGTCTTCTCCCAACTCGAAGGCGCCAATGTCTGTTTCCTCAGCGGGCAGGCGCATTTTTTCGGCTCCGGAGACCCCGCGGCGATGGCCGGCGCGCTAGCGACGGTCAAGGCGCTTGGCGCCAAACAGCTGCTGATCTTTTCCACGGGCGGCTCGACCAAGGCGGATATTTATCCAGGCAATCTGGCTGTCATCACCGACCATATCGCCCTGTTCGGGCTCAATCCGCTGATCGGCATGGCCGATGACGCCTCTTTCCTGCCGCTGAACGAGGTCTATGACCCGCGCGGCCAGCGACGCCTCAAGCGCGCCGCCAGCGCCGCCGGCGTGCCGCTGCACGAGGGCGTATTCATGTGGCTGTCCGGCCCGACTTTCGCCACGCCGGCGGAAGCGCGCATCGCGCGCCAGCTCGGCGCCGATCTGATCGGCTTCGGCGTGGCTCCGGAGGTCATTCTCGCGCGCAAATTCGGCCTGCGCGTCTCGGCGGTTGTCGCCGCCTCACATGTCGCCAACGGCGCGCAAGGCGCGGAGCCGAGCCTCGACGAGGTCCAGCGCAACGCCCTCGCCGCCGGCGTGTCGCTTCGCCGCCTGCTGCGCGCCTATGTCAAAGCGACGGAAACGATTTGATGGAGCGCCTGCGCGCGCCCATCGGGAAAATCACCCGGCGCATTTGATGCAGCGCGTCGCTGTCGGCAAAGCCGTGAGGCGCTTGGGGTTGATCTTTTCGCCGCACTGGGCGCAGACGCCGTAGCTGCCTTGCTCGATCCGCCGCAAGGCTTCACAGAATCTGGCTTATTTCCTGAAGCTTGGTTTTCTCTATGCCTTCCAGCGCGTCCTGGCCTTCGAGCTGGGTCGCCTGCTCTTCCCAATCGGCGGACAGACCGCTGCGCAATTCGCTGTCGATCTCGGCGATGTGGCCGGTCAGCTCGGACAGACGCTGTTGCAGCGCCTTGGCGGTTTCTTGATATTCTTTCATTTTTGCCGTTTCCAATACCGATCGGAGTTCGAAAAACGTCCGGCGCGCAGCTTACGACCGCCGCGAACAGTTGCAAGCCCGTTTTGGCGCGCCCTATTCGGCGAGCCAGGGAATCATCGCGGTCTCCGTCAGCACGCGGCCTCCGGCGTGGAGATTGGCGCGAATATCGACCCGCGCGCCTGGATCGACCTGCACGTCGATCATCGCCCTGAAGCCGTCGATATGCGGATCGGGCGCGATGAATGTGCGCAAAACCTTACCCGCCGAGCTTGAGGCCGCGACTTCGACCTGGCCGGGATCGGCGAGATAATAGGCGAGATCGCCGCCGGCGAAATCAACGATGAAACGGCGCGAGCCGACGCTGACCTGTTCCGACGAGCCCAGCGCCTTGGGCTCGGTCTTCCAGACATTGCGCACCCGGCCATTGGGCGAGAGGTCGGGCGCGTCCAGCAGTCCGCGGATGCGATAGGCGTAAGTGAAAATCTTGTTGGCCTCGGGCGGCGTTTTCGGCGTCCAATAGGCGACGATATTGTCGGCGGTTTCGTCTTTGGTCGCCAGCTCCAGCAGTTCGATCCGGCCCTCGCCCCAATCGCCATGCGGCTCGATGAAATAGGTCGGGCGGATCTCATAGGCCAGTTCGAGATCCTGATAATGACTGAAGTCGCGGTCGCGCTGGACCAGCCCGAACCCCTTGATGCTCTTGTCGTCGAACGTGCTCATGGCGCCGACGCGGGGCGCGCGCAAATTGCGCCAGATCCATTCGCCCGAGCCGGAATGCATCAGCAACCCGTCGGAATCGTGCAGTTCAGGACGGAACTCGCCCGCCGGGCGAACGCTGTCCTCGCCGATGAAGAACATGGAGGTCAGCGGCGCCAGACCGAACTTGACCCCGGCGCGACGCGGAATAATGGCGGCCGAGGTTTCGACCACGGTTTCATTGCCGGGGAAAATATCGAAACGATAGGCGCCGGTCACCGAGGCGCTGTCGAGCAGCGCGTAAATCGTGGCGTGATCGGGGGTCTGGTCGGATACGTCGATCCAGAACTCGCGAAACAGCGGAAACTCCTCGTCGTCGCCGCCGGTATTGACCGACAGGCCGCGTGCAGAAAGCCCGTAATTCTGGCCGCGTCCGAGGAAGCGGAAATAGCTGGCGCCGAGGAAGGAGACCAATTCGTCGTTGTTGCGCGGCGAATTGAGCGGGTAATGCAGGCGAAAACCGGCGAAACCGAGATTGACTGGCAGATTGTGGTCGAATTTGTTGCGGCCGTAATCGAACAGATTGCCAGAATAGGGCACCGGCGTGGCTATGCCGTCGCGGATGGTGTTGACCACCACGGGACGGGTGTAGATGAAGCCGGGATGGAACAATTGCAGCCGGAACGGCCCGGAATTGGCGCCAAGCGGCGACTTTTCCGCCTTGAAGCGAATGTCGCGGTAGGAGTCGAAATCGAGTTTGCCCAGAGCGTCGGGCAATTTCGGCGGCGTCGGATCGTAGGGCGCGGCGGCGAGATCCCTGGCGCGCCGGAGCACATCGTCGAAGCCGAAACGCTGTGGCTGCTGAGGCTGGGCGGGCGCAGGGTTCTGCGCCCAGGCTGGGTAAGCCAAGGCGGCGCCGGAAAGCGCCAGAGCGTTGAGCACGGTGCGACGATCGATGCGGGGCATTTGCAACTCAGTCACGAGCAAGAGAAAGCGCTTAGCAGGTAACCCGCTTTTTTGGTCTCGGCAAGGCGTCGGAGGCCAGAGAAAATGACGTTTGGGTTACATTTCCTTCACCTTTTCCGACATGTCGCCGCCGAAAATACGCCTTTAACCGGAAATCGCGAAAAAACGTCGCTTGGGACCATTTTTCCCTTGCATCGCCGGCGGCTTGTCCTATTTATCCGCTTGCCCAAATCGCACGTGCCTGTGGTCGTGTGTCGGTTGGCGCGGAGTCGGACAAGAGGCCGGCGAAACGCCTGAGAACCAAACCGGCAGCCGGAGGCGAACCGGCGAACCCCGAGCTCAAACGGGGGATCGCGACTTAAAGCAACGACGGACCGGGCTTTTTCGTCTCGGTCGGCCCCAAAGGCCGGCGTACCGAAGAGGCTAGTCTTTCTTGCCGGGCGTGCGGAACGGGGGCTCCCTTTCCAATCGAAGGCCACTGTAAAGCTTGGCAAGCGTGTTCCGCTTTCCGGGTTTTTGGTGTCCACGGCGCACAACAGCCGGCTTTTCTCGCCTTGCGGCGCGGAAAGGCCCTGGATGGCGTAACCGAACGGTCTTTTGCTTGCGCGAAGGACCGAAGGCCGCCGCTCAACCGCTCCTTGGGTCTGGAGGTCGCCATGAACCATATCGCCGAAACCCAAATCATCGCCTTGGATATCCTGATCCGCGCCGAGGCGCCGCAGGACGTACTGGCCCGCGAGGCTCTGCTTGACCGCGCCTTCGGCTTGAAACGCGCCCGCAAATCGAGCGAGCGGCTGCGCGAAACCCGCCTGCCGGCGGAAGGTCTGGCTTTTACCGCGCTGCGCAATGGCGTGCTGGTCGGCACTCTGCGGCTGTGGAATGTGCGCGCCGGCAAGACCGACGCCCTGCTGCTCGGGCCGATCGCGGTCGCGCCCTCGGTTCGCGCCCAGGGCCTGGGGGCCAGGATGATCCGCATGGCGCTGGAGCGCGCGGCGGAACTCGGCCATGGCGCGGTGATCCTGGTCGGCGATGCGCCTTACTACCGGCGTTTCGGTTTCGACCGGGCGCTGACTGAAAACCTCGACATGCCCGGCCCCGTCGATCCCGCGCGCTTTCTGGCGCTTGAGCTGCGCGAAGGCGCCTTGGCCGGCGCCGAGGGCGTGCTGCGCCCGACCGGCGTGCTGGCGCCGCGCAGGGAAAGCCGACGCCGTCAGGCGGCCTGAGCTGTAACTGTCACAATTCTATGCAAATGACGCATCGGGGGCTGGGGTCGCTTGACCCCGGCCCCTGCCTTTGCCATCACTCCGGCAAATTTTCGCAAAACAGGATGAGAGAATGAGCAACTGGCCCGTTCACGGCCGCATCAGCGGCCCGATCGTGATGATCGGCTTCGGCTCCATCGGCAAGGGCGCCCTGCCGCTGATCGAACGCCATTTCGAATTCGACGAGAGCCGGTTGACCGTGATCGATCCCAGCGACGCCGACCGCACGCTGGTCGATGTGCGCGGCTACCGCTTTGTCAACATGCCCGTGACCAAGGACAATTATCGCGAATTGTTGACGCCGCTGCTGACCGAAGGCGGCGGCCAGGGCTTTTGCGTCAATCTCTCGGTGGACACTTCCTCGCTGGCGATCATGGAGCTGTGCCGCGAGATCGGCGCGCTTTACATCGACACGGTGATCGAGCCCTGGGCGGGCTTCTATTTCGACAAGCATCTCGGCGCCGAACATCGCTCCAACTACGCCCTGCGTGAAACCCTGCTGAAATCCAAACACGCCAATCCAGGCGGCCCCACCGCCATTTCCACCTGCGGCGCCAATCCCGGCATGGTCTCCTGGTTCGTCAAACAGGCGCTGGTCAATCTCGCCGCCGATCTCGGCGACGTCAAGTCCGAGCCGAAGACGCGCGAGGACTGGGCGGCCCTGGCGCATCGGTTGGGCGTGAAAGGCGTGCATGTCGCCGAGCGCGACACCCAGCGGGCGAAAGACCCAAAGCCGCGCGGCGTCTTCGTCAACACCTGGTCGGTCGAGGGCTTTGTCTCCGAGGGCATGCAGCCGGCGGAGCTGGGCTGGGGCACGCATGAAAAATGGATGCCGGACAATGGCCGCACCCACGCCCACGGCTGCGGCGCCGCCATTTATCTGCTGCAGCCGGGCGCCAATACCCGCGTGCGCTCCTGGGCGCCGACCCCCGGCCCGCAATATGGGTTTCTGGTGACTCACAACGAGGCGATCTCGATCTCGGATTATTACACGCTGCGCAACGAGAGCGGCGCCGTGGTCTATCGCCCGACCTGCCATTACGCCTATCACCCGGCCGATGACGCGGTGCTGTCGTTGCATGAAATGTTCGGCTCCGGCGTCGTCCAGGAAAAGTTCCATATTCTCGACGAGCATGAGATCGTCGACGGCATTGACGAACTGGGCGTGCTGCTGTTCGGCCATGCGAAAAACGCCTATTGGTACGGCTCGCAGCTTTCGGTGGAAGAGACCCGCGAACTCTGCCCCTATCAGAACGCCACGGGCCTCCAGGTGTCCTCGGCGGTTCTTGCCGGCATGGTCTATGCGCTGGAAAACCCGGAACTTGGCATTCTCGAAGCCGACGAACTGGATTTCCGGCGCTGCCTGGAGATCCAGCGGCCCTATCTCGGCCCCGTCGTCGGCGTCTATACCGACTGGACGCCGCTCGACGGCCGTCCCGGCTTCTTCCCCGAGGACATAGACGAAAGCGACCCTTGGCAATTCCGCAATATTCTGGTGCGCTAAGGCCAGAGTTTTTGACGGCGGGCGCCAAAAGCGTCCGCCGATTTTGTATCGCGCCGGACTTTTCAAAAATCCTCCATGCGCGTGTTTTAGGCTCGAGGCATTAGCGTAAACCCGGGAGCAGCTCCGTGAGCGACGACGAAAACCAGGCCAGGAAAAACTTCGCGGACCGCGTTCACGCCGAGATGCTCGACAGTTTCGATGAGGAGCTGGAAGAGGAAATCGACGACCAGCGCCTCGCCGCCCTGCTCGACCACGCCTCTGAGAACCCGGATGAAGCCGGCCTGAGCCGCTCGCTCTATTTCAAGGAATTGTTTCGCCTCCAGCGCGAGCTGGTGAAATTGCAGGACTGGATCGCCCACACCGGCGAAAAGGCCGTGGTGATTTTCGAAGGCCGCAATTCCGCAGGCAAAGGCGGCGTCATCAAGCGCATCACCCAGCGACTCAATCCCCGCGTCTGCCGCGTGGTGGCGTTGCCCGCGCCCAGCGAGCGCGAAAAAGGCCAATGGTATTTCCAGCGCTATACGCCGCATTTGCCGGCCAAGGGCGAATTGGTTCTGTTCGACCGCTCCTGGTACAATCGCGCCGGCGTCGAGCGGGTCATGGGGTTCTGCACCGAGGACGAGGTCGAGGAATTCTTCCGCTCGGTTCCCGAGTTCGAGCGCATGCTGGTGCGCTCGGGGATCAGGGTGATCAAATATTGGTTCTCGATCAATGACGAGGAGCAGAATTTTCGCTTCCTGATGCGTATCCACGATCCGCTGAAACAGTGGAAGCTCAGCCCGATGGACCTGCAATCGCGCATCCGCTGGGAGGCCTATACCAAGGCCAAGGAAGCCATGCTGGAGCGCACCCACATCCCCGAGGCCCCGTGGTTTCTGATCGAGGCCAATGACAAGAAGCGGGCGCGGTTGAACTGCATCTCGCATCTGCTCGAGCAATTTCCCTATCAGGAGGTCGTCCACGCCGAAGTGACGCTGCCGCCGCGCCAGTACAATCCAGATTACACCCGCGAGCCGATCCCCGACAGCATGTATGTGCCGAACAGATATTGACGGCCGCGCAACCAGCCGGGAACTTTTTCCAGTTTTGCATCTTTAATTCTTCGGGTCTGACGCCGATGGCCATCGCATCGGGCCGCCCGAAGGATCGATGCGATGACGTTTCCGCTGACCTTGCTGAATCTCGCCGGCGCCATAGCCCTGTTGCTTTGGGGCTCGCATATGGTGCAGACTGGCGTGCTGCGCGCGTTCGGCCCGCGGCTGCACGATTTTCTCGGTCGCGCCTTGCGCAGCCGGTTGCGGGCTTTGCTCGCCGGTCTCGGCGTCACCGCCCTGCTGCAAAGCAGCACCGCGACCGGGCTGATGACCGCCGGCCTCGCCGCCGCCGGCGCCGTCGATCTGCAAGCGGCGCTGGCTGTCATGCTTGGCGCCAATATTGGCACGACCCTGGTCGCGCAATTGTTTTCCTTCAATGTCGCGGCGCTGTCGCCGACGCTGATCCTGCTGGGCGTGCTGCTGTTCCGCCGCGAGCCCAATGGCGTGGCCCGGGATCTCGGGAGGAGCTTCATCGGGCTGGGTCTGATGTTCCTCGCCTTGAGTCAATTGCTCGACCTTATGACCCATTATGAGGATTCGACCCAGATTCGCGACTTGTTCGGCGCCGTGGCGACCGAGCCCCTGGTCGATGTGCTGCTCGGAGCCGCTTTGACCTGGGCCTCGCATTCCAGTGTCGCTGTCGTGCTGTTCATCATGTCGCTGGCGGCGAAAAGCGTGGTTGCGCCCGACGCCGCCTTCGCCCTGGTGATCGGCGCCAACATTGGCGCCGCGATCAATCCGCTACTGGAAGGCGCATCCGGCGACGACCCCGCCGCGCGCCGCCTGCCGGTCGGCAATTTGCTGACGCGCATGGTCGGCGGCGTTCTGGCGCTGGCGCTGTTGGCGCCGCTGGGGCGCTTCATGGTGACCCTGCAACCCGACATTGCCCGCGTCGTCGTCGATTTCCATACATTGTTCAATCTCGCCGTCGCCGCCGCCTTTTTCCCGCTGCTGCCGGCCTATGCCACGCTGTTGCGCCGCTTGCTGCCCAAGCGCGCCGAGCCCGCCGATCCCGGCGCGCCCGTCTATCTCGACGCCGGCGCCCTGGAGAACCCGGTCGTGGCCTTGGGCGCGGCGACGCGCGAGGCCTTGCGTCTCGCCGACCTCCTGGCGGAAATGATGGCCGGCGGGAAAATTTCGATCCGCGACAGCGACCGCCGACGGGCGGTGGAGACACGGCGAACGGGCGCCGCCATCGACCGGCTGGCGACGGCGATCCGCGCCTATCTCGCCGCGCTCGACGGCGAGGCCCTCCAGGCCGGAGACGAGCAGCGCGCCGCCGCGCTGCTGAATTTCGTCGCGCAAATTGAACAGGCCGGCGAGGTTCTGGGGCGCAATTTCCTTGCCCATATCGTCAAATATCTGAAGAAGACGGTCGCCATAGACGCCGCGCATCGCGACGAAATCCTCGCCATGATGGATCGCGCTTCAGCCAATCTGCGCGCCGCCGGAGCCTTGCTGGTGACCGACGACCCGCGCGCCGCCCGGCTGCTGCTCGACGAAAAGGCCTTGTTCCGCGAAATGGAGGCCCAGGCGGCGCGCGGACATTTCGACGCGCTCGCCGCTGGCGACCCTGAGAAGACCCGAGTGGGCGCCCTGCGTCTCGATCTCGTCCGCGATCTCAAGCAGATCAACAGCCATATTGTCGCCGCCGCCTACCCGACCCTCGATCGCCGCGGCGAATTGCTGTCCAGTCGCCGAGCCGCCAACCAGCCGTAAACCGCGACGGAGAAGTTTTTTCGCAGCTCCCGCTCGATTTTTAGGCAGACATTTCACAAATGTCATTTCATAGGCATATTTTCTCGAGCGTGACTAACATTTAGGCTGTCAAAGCTTTCCTTGCGGCCTTTAAGCTATATCAAAGCGCGGAAGCACAACGCGATTCATCCTGGGCGGACATATCGCTTGAATTCTTCAGCGCGGAAAAAGTTCGCAAGGGCGTTTGTGCCGATGATCCAGGGTTTTTTTGACGAAATGAGCAATGGCGCCGCCGAACCGCGCGCCGTTTACCGCCGCATCGCCGATTGGTTGAAGAATTCCCCGCCCGGCCTGCTCAATTCGCGCCGCGAACAGGCGGAAGTGCTGTTTCGCAAAATTGGCATCACCTTCGCCGTCTATGGCGACAAGGAGGCGGCGGAAAGGCTGATCCCCTTCGACATTATTCCCCGCGTGCTCGGCCGCGACGAATGGGCCCGGCTCGAAGCGGGTCTGATCCAGCGCGTAAAAACACTGAACATGTTCCTCACCGACATTTACGGTCGCCAGGAAATTTTGCGCGCCGGGATCATCCCAGAGGATCTGATTTTCCGCAATGAGTGCTATCGCCCGGAAATGCAGGGCCATCGCGCCCCGCACGACATCTGGACCCATATTGCCGGCATTGACATCGTCCGCGTCGACGACGAGGATTTCTATGTCCTCGAGGACAATTGCCGCACGCCCTCCGGCGTCTCCTACATGTTGGAGAACCGGGAGATGATGATGCGGCTGCTGCCCGGCCTGTTCGCCGAACACGCGGTGTTGCCGGTGGACAATTATCCCGACAATCTGCTGGCTTCGCTGCGCTCGGCCGCGCCGCCCAATTGTCCGGGCGAGCCCAATATCGTCATCCTCACGCCCGGCCAGTTCAATTCGGCCTATTACGAACACAGTTTCCTCGCCGACAAGCTGGGGGTGGAGCTGGTCGAGGGTCGCGACCTCGCTGTGAAGGACGACGTGGTCTATATGCGCACCACCGAGGGGCAGAAGCGCGTCGATGTGATCTACCGCCGCGTCGATGACGATTTCATCGATCCCCTGGTGTTCAACCCGGATTCGGTGCTGGGCGCGGCGGGCCTGATGGGCGCCTATCTCGCCGGCAATGTCACCCTGGCCAATGCGCCCGGCGCCGGCGTCGCCGACGACAAGGCGGTTTACACCTACATGCCCGAGATCATCCGCTTCTATCTCGGCGAGGAGCCCAAGCTCAAGAATGTCCAGACCTGGCGCTGCCGCGAACCCGAGGCGCTGAAATATGTGCTGGATCATCTCGGCGAATTGGTCGTCAAGGAGGTCAATGGCTCCGGCGGCTACGGCATGCTGGTCGGCCCCCACGCCAGCAAGGAGCAGATCGAGACGTTCAGACAAAAATTGATCGCCGAACCCGGCGGCTTCATCGCCCAGCCGACCCTGTCGCTGTCCACCTGCCCGACCTCGTTCACCGGCGGCGTCGCGCCGCGCCATGTCGATCTGCGCCCCTTCGTTCTGTCCGGCGCCGATGGCGTGCGCATCGCGCCTGGAGGCCTGACCCGCGTGGCGCTGAAAGAAGGCTCTCTGGTGGTCAACTCCAGCCAGGGCGGCGGCACCAAGGACACCTGGGTGCTCGAAACCAACGCAAGGTAAGACTCGTCATGCTCGCCCGCACCGCAGACAATATTTTCTGGGTTTCGCGCTATCTGGAGCGCGCCGACTTCCTCGCCCGGCTGATCGAGGCCTCCAACCGCATCGCCGCTTTGCCCAAGGCCTACGCCGCCAAGCAGGACGAATGGACCAGCGTTCTGATCGCGTCGGGCGCCGACGAAACCTTTTTCGATCATTTCGAGGAAGCCAACGAGGCCAATGTCATCGCCTATCTGGCCTTTGATCCGCGCAACCTCTCGAGCATCCGCAATTGCCTCGAATTTGGCCGCACCAACGCCCGCGCCGTGCGCACCGCGCTGACCGTGGAAATGTGGGAGCATATCAACAGCGCCTGGCTGGAGCTGAAAAAATTCGAATGCGCGCACAAGGAGCCGCAAAATATCGACCGCGAGGCGCTGATCGGTTTTCTCGATTTCGTCAAATCGACGGCGAGCCTTTATGACGGCTACGCCTATCGCACCATGCTGCGCAACGACGTCTATTATTTCTCGCGGCTCGGCGTCTATATCGAGCGCGCCGACAACACCGCCCGCGTGCTCGACGTAAAATATCAGCTGCTGCTCCCCGACAGCGAGGCCGTTGGCGGCTCGGTCGATTATTTCCAGTGGAGCGCGATATTGCGCTCGGTGTCGGCGCTCACCGCCTATCACTGGGTCTATCGCGAGAGCATCAAGCCCTGGAATGTCGCCGATCTCCTGATCCTGCGTTCGGAAATGCCGCGCTCGCTGCTGTCATGCTATGACAATATCGTCCGCTGGCTCGACGCGCTCGGCAATCAATATGGCCGCCATGGCGCGGCGCAGAAACAGGCCCGCGCCTTGAAGCGCAAGCTTGAAAGCGCCTCGATCAAGGAGATTTTCCAGTCTGGCCTGCACGAATTTGTCAATTCCTTCGTGACGGAGAATAATGGCCTGGGCCATACGATCGCCGAGCAATATCTGATCGGCTGAGTCCCAAAGGATTGAGTTTTCATGCGCGCGCATGTGAATTATCAGCTCGAATTGAGCTATTCCGAGCCGGTTCGCTCGGCCAATCAAATTCTGCGGCTGACGCCGCGCGCCTGCGATTCCCTGCATGTGCTCGACTGGTTCGTCGGCGTCGAGCCCTTGACCACCCTGCGCCGCTCCGAAGACGGTTTCGGCAATATCGTCCTGTCCTGCTCGCATGAGGGGCCGTTGGAGAAAATTGTCATCGGCGTCGAGGGCCTGATCGAGACCCAGGACTCCGCTGGCGTGCTGCGCGGCGTCAACGAGAAACAGCCACTCGACCTGTTTCTGCGCCATAGCGAAGGCTGTGCCGCCGACAAGGACCTGCGCGCCTTCGCCGCCGAGGCTGTCGCTGGCGAGGATGAGCGGTTGGGGCGGCTGCATCGGCTGATGGCCGCTGTTCACGAGGCTGTGGCCTTTGCCCCCGGCGGCAGCGGCGCGCCGCGTCCGGCGCCGGCGGTTTTCGCGGCGAAAACCGCCACCGCGCGCGAAACGGCGCAGGTTTTCGTCGCGGCGGCGCGGGCGCTGGCCATTCCCGCGCGTTTCGTCTCGGGCTTCCGGCTCGAAGACGTCGAAGCGGCGCAGGATCACGCCTGGGCCGAGGCCTATGTCGAAAATATCGGCTGGATCGGTTTTGACGCGACGCTCGACCTCTGCCCGCGCGACCTGCATTTGCGCCTCGCCCATGGCGTCGATTATTTTTCCGCGGCGCCCCGGCGCGGCGCCTTTTCGGCTACGCGCGCGAGCAGGTCGAATGCCGGCTGGACACCAAGGCGGCGCGTCAGGCGCTTTGGCAGGGCCAGCAATAAATGAAGCCGCTCGACGCCATAGACCGCAAGATTCTGACCATCCTTCAGGAGGACGCGACGGTGGCCCTCGCCGACTTGTCGCGCGCCGTCGGCCTGTCGCCGACGCCCTGCTGGAAACGGGTGCAAAAGCTGGAAAAGGCCGGCGTGATCTCCAGTCGGGTCGCTCTGGTCGACCCGCGCAAGATTGGCCTGGGGCTCACGGTTTTCGTCTCCATCGAAACCGACGATCATTCGCAACCCTGGCTGGCGAAATTCGCCGCCGCAGTCTCAGCCATGCCTGAGGTGATGGATGTCTATCGCATGGCCGGCGACGTCGATTACCTGCTGCGCGTGGTCGTGCCCGACACCGCCACCTTTGACGCTTTCTACCAGAGGCTGATCGCCGCAGCGCCGCTGAAAAAGGTGACGTCGCGTTTCGCCATGGAAAGGATCAAATCCGTGACGGCCTATAAACTGCCGGCGATGGAACCGGTCGGCGACGGCTGAGTTTACGCTAAGTTAGCTGTAAGCCTTGAAGCGCGCGGGATTTTGGCTTGCGCCAAATCAATTTCAGATTGCGCTCCTAGTGCTAAAGACGTAAATATTAAGAGTCGGAAATGGGACGAGCCGCAAAAAAGCGGCGGGCGTGTAAAGGCCAGCCCGGATCCGATGTTGACGGGAGGAGAGGATGAACATTTTCGTTGAGGGCGCATCCGCGCCGGAGGACTTCATTTCAACCGATCTGCCCGCCGGCCATGATACCCTGTGGGGCTGGGCCGCGAAATGGTCGCCGGAAGATCTTACGGCCGTTTTCGATCCCTTGCGGATTTTCGCGCGCGAGACGAGGGAGTTGCGCGAGCGCAGCGCCGCCGAAGGTTTTTCGGTGTTCGACGTCGAAGCCCCGCGCGCCTTGCGCGCTCTTGGCTTCACCAAAATTCCGGCTTTCGATACGCAATTGCTGTTCATGGCCTCGCGCAGCTGAAGCGCAAGGCGCGGCGCAAGGACGCCGCTCAAGCTCAAGACCTCCAGCCAGAACCTCCCGTCAGGACGTTTTGCCGTCCATCAACGGGAGGTTTTGCTTTTTTTTACAATCCGGCGATGAAGGGACGGCGCCATTCCGGCGTGCCAAAGGCCTCGTGCAGCAGCCGCGTCAGCCGCCTTTGCAACATCTGCGTCTCCGCATGGCCGCTACGCAGCTGGGCGAGAAAGCCCAGGGTTTCCTCAATGCGGCGAGCCTGGAGGAAGCACTCCTCGCCGCCCGCATCCAAGGCCTCGGCAAAACTCTGAAACATCTTGTCCAGACGGCGGGCGACGCCGGCGGGCTGGAGCCGCGAGTCGGCGCGACATTGATCGATGAGGCTCTGGACAAGGGTCCAGTCGGCAGATGTAGATTCCGGCGCCGCAGCCGCCGGGTTGGAATAAGCGAGCTTCATGCTCTGGTCCTCTCTGGCGCCTTCTTCATGAAGGCGGCTCTGTTTTAGATCGCGCCGCCTGAAAATTAGATTAACCACGCAATTTGAGCTGAAACACGTCCTATTCATACTGATATGCAACCGATAACGACATTACCTAACGTATCTATTGAACAAATTACTTTCACGGCTTTGCGAAAAGCTTATTGCTGTTAGATATCGATACAATTATAGACGAAAAAAAGCCGCGATAGCTTTTCAGCGCTTTCACGGCGATTTTTAGACGCCAACAACCATTTTTGCAGTTCAGTTTTGCGTGGAACCCAAGGGCATGACGCTGGGCGCCGGCCACGCCACTGGCCATCGCGTCGGGATTTCTGGAGGAAATAGAGCCGACAGGCCCCTTGTCCAGGCTGCGCTCGACCTCGCGACGATAGGGATTTTGCGCTGCGGGCGCGCCCGGCTCGGCCGGCGGATGGGAGTTGGTCGGGCCGCGATAGGCCGCAGCCGGCAGATTTCGACTCAGTCCGGTCGCCCCGCTCAAGGTGGTGACCGCCGCGCCGGCCGCCACCGGCGCCAGATAGCGCGGGCCGCCAACCGCCTGGGGAGCCGCGACCGGCGCGCCATAGGGTGCGACGGCTACGGGCTGCGGGACGGGAACCGCAACGGCCGCGGCCGGATAGACCGGCGGCGCATAGCCGGGCTGGGCATAGGCCGGCGCGTAAGCCTCGGCCGGCGGCCGCGCCACCCGCGCGACAGCGCGCGGGCGCCAGACCCGATGCGCGACGCGCTGGGAACGCGTGTGCGGAGGCGCGTAAATCGCGGCGGCGGGCGCAGAGGAGACCCGCAAGGCCACCGGCGGCGCAGCCGCATAGGTCTCGGGCACGTCAACCCGCAAGGCCTTCACATAGCCAACGAGATCGTCCACGGTGGCGTCGGCGCGGCACAATTTGACCCGCAGCGCAGCCGGCGCGGCCTCGACGCCGTCGAGCGCGATGCGCGTCCCATGATCGAAGGCGCGACGAGCGTCGTCGACATATTGCCAGGCGTAGATGCAGCGCAGAGCCTCACCGTCGCGCCCGATGGCGACGCCAAACCGGCCATAGCCGTTCTCGAAGCCGCCGTTGACGACGACGTGCATAGCCAAATTGGGGAATTCGCGCGCCAACTCATCACGAATGCCGGCCTCGCCGGGCTTCCACACCGGGGCTTTCTCGCTGGACGCCAGCGCGCGGCCGCTCTGGATCGCGATGGCTATATGGTTGATCCTCCCCGAAACGTCGCTTTCCAGGGCAATGTCCTGCGAATAGCCATTGGGGTAATAACGTTCGCGCACCGCCGCGACGGCGCCAGAGGCTTCCGGCAGACGCGCCAGCGCGTCATCCAAGGAGGCTGCGCGCGGCGGCGTGGCGCGAGAGATGCTCGCCGGGACCGCCGCCGCCGCCATCATGTCGAGACTCGGCCCATTGGCTGCGCCTGCGTGGGAATTGGCGACCGCCGCGAACAGTTTCAGGGCAAAGACGGTTGTCTGATTCATTGCCATTGTCCAGAATTAGCCGTTACGGGGAGAGTTGGCGCGCGCAAAAGGCGCGGCGTTGGGATCGGCTTCGCGCGAGGCCGCCGGCTTGCCGCTGTCCGTCGTGGCGTCGTCGGGCGGCTCCTTCGACCACAGCGTGCCGGCCGGCGCGACCTGGTCGGAGGCCTTGGGGGAGGAATAGGTCAGCACGCCATTATAGCCGGGCAGCAGGGCATAACCGTAGCGCTCATAGGGCATGGCGCCGACGCCGGGCACGCGCCGCGCCACCAGCGGGAAGCTCCTCTGATAGCCGTCGGGCGCAAAACCGCCGGGAGCGGCGCCGCCAGGTCCAAGCAAGGCCCCTTGCCCTGTCGGGGCGAAGCGCAGCGGATTTTCCGCCGCCACGGCGATTGGAAACTGGCCGCGCGCCACTGGCGAGGGCAGCCGGTCGCGACCGCCGAGGGGTCCGCTCCAGCCTGGCGGGTTGACGCGGCCCCAGGCATAGCGCCCAGCGGGATCAGAGATATAGCGCCCAGCGGGATCGGAGATATAGCGTCCTGCGGGATCGACGGCGTATTGGCCCGCCGGATCGCCGGGATAGCCGGGATAGCCGCCGCCAGCGGGATAGCCGCCATTATACGGATAGGCCCGCGCCAGTCGCGGCTGGTCGCAGGGAGTCGGCGGCTTGATGGTGACGGGGAAGACGATTTCCACCACCAACGGGAACAGGCCGTCATAACGGTTGACCCATTCCATCGCCGAATTTTTCTGCGCCGAATTTTTCTGCGCCGATTTCTGCTGCTTGACCCGATTGAGGGTCAGGGCCAGGCCATAAGCGGTCGGCTCCTTGGGATGCCAGGCCACGGCGCGCTCGAACCATTGCAGCGCCACGTCATACTGGCAGGAATTATAGGCGTACCAGGCCAGCGCCTGGGCGCCCTCGCCCGAAGCCGTCTCCATGGTCACTTCGCCATAGCGGGCGAGACGTTCCGGCTCGACATAGGGCGGGATCGGCTTGGTCAGGTCGCGTTCGAGAATATCGATGAACAGGATGGAATTATTGACCAGCGGGCCGCGCCAGGCATAGGCGACCTCCTCGGCCTCGCGCTTCATCCCGAGGAGGCGCAAACAATGGGCCAAGCCATGGGCCACCATGGCGTCGCCGCCATGTTCCAGCGAGACCTTGAACCAGTCCAGCGCTTCGCTGTGGCTTTTCAACTTGTAATAATACCAGCCGAGCAAAGCCGGCTGATTGGCGTCCTTCAGCCCCTTGTCGCCTCGGGCGAAATCCGAGAAAGTCTTCAGATCGCCGGCCTCGACCTCGTCCTTGCGCTCGTCATGCAGGAAGGCGGCGATGCGGGCGCGGGCTATGTCCACGGCGATCGGTTCGAACTCGCTCTTTCCCGAAGCGTCCTTCCTGGCCATGGCGATCAGCTGCTCGGCCTCGTCCATGCGCAGCGCGCCAATGGCCTTCTGCACCGTGGCGAGGCGCGCCGCGGCGTCGCGATTGTCGCGCAGGATCGACTTGTAAATCTCCAGCGCCTGCGGGTTCTGCCGCGTCGCATGCCAGGCGTCGGCCAACGCCCAGAGCGTCTCGACATCGGCGTCCTCGACGCGCATCCCATCGCGTTTCAGATCGCGGATGATGTCGGCGTAATGGCCGGCGCGCGCCTGGCCAAGCACCTTGGCGCGAAACAGCTTGACCCGCATCTTGCCGCGCAGATCGGCGGAGGGCTCCCAGCCCGGCTCGGCGGCGCGGCGCGCGGCGATCGCCTGCTGCAATTCGTCGAGCTTGTCGGCGCCAAACAATTCCCAGAGATCGTCCTCCTCGACGCCGCCGGCCGCCGTTTTATCGTAGAGATTGTCGGGCGGCGTCCAGTTCGGATAAAGCGCGCGCAATCGACGCAATTCGGCTTCGGCGCGCTCGGCCTGGCCATTGGCGGCGTAATAGCGCAGGGCGCTGTCGTCCGGCTTGGTCGGCGCCCCCTGCGCGACAGCCTGCGCGGCGCCAAGCAGAAGGGCCGCGAATGAAGCGCCAAACGCCAGGCGCGGGCGGAAATTCAGCTTCTCGCGCATGATTCATACCTCGATTGCGCGGCGATCGCCGCCAGAAGCTGGAGCGTCGCCGGATAATAGTCGTCATGGGCGGCCGGCGTGGCGAAATCGGCGGGCAAGGGCCGGTTTTCGACGGCGCAGCGGGTCAGCGCGGCCACGGCTTCATAACCCGCGGCGCCGAGCGGCTTTCCGGACGCGCCGGTCTCGACCTCGATCGCCGTCATCGGGCCGGGCCGCGACCACAAGGCGAGGAAAGGCGCGTAATTGGCGCGCTCGCCTACGCCAGCCATGGCCATGTAGAGGGGGATGCGAATGGCGTCATAGGAGAAGACTTTGGCGAAACCTTCCGCCGGTTGCGGCGCGCCGCTGGCGAGCGTCACCCAATCGGTCGGCAGGCCGGCGGGGCCGAATTTCGCCGCGCGCAACAAAGCCAATCCGGATTGCGTCAGCCCAGCCCAATCCACTTCCGGCGCGACGCGCGGCAAGCGGGCGAAAGCCGGAAACACCCAATAGGACAGGTTGAGCACGGGGCCGTCGGAGCGGTCCTCCTTGGCGAAACCGGCGACCGCCGGCAACAGCAGGGGGCCATCCTTGGCGCCAAGCAGCAGCAGCTTGCGGCCGACCTCGACCGCCACGCGGCGCGCGGCGATGCGATAGGAGAGATCGTTCCAGGCGTCGGCGGCCTCGACCAGCGCCCAGGCGACAAGAATATCGCCATCGGCGGCGTCGTTCATGTCGGCGATCGCAGGGCGAGCATTGGGCTCCCAGCGCCAGGCCAGCAATTGATCGTCGCGGACCATGAGATTGGCGCGGGTCCAGCCCCAGAGGCGGTCGAAAGCGGCGCGGTCATCGGCGGCGACGGCGAAAAGCATGGCGTAGCCCTGGCCCTCGCTATGGCTGATGCCGCCATTGGCGCTGTCCATCACCCGGCCGCTCTCGGAAACGAAACGGCTTTTGTAGCCGGCCCAGAGTTGCGGCGCGCGCAGCGCCCCGACCAGTTTGCGCTCGCTGGAATCAAGATCGAGCGGCGCCTCTTCGACGGCGGCGGCGGGCGCCGGCGTTTTCGCCGCGTCCTGCGCCCTTGCCGGCGCAACCAGTATCAGAACGGCGAAAGCCGGCAGCAGGAAACGGATCAGTCGCATTCCTGCCTCCTGCCGACCGTGCGGACGAAGCCGAAAGTGGCCAGACCGAACAGCAGCGCCGCCGCCAGCGACAGCGCCACATAGGCCGAGCTGTTCAGCGACAGCCAGCTCGCCGCGATCAGACGCAGATTGGAGGCCGAAAGCGGCTGTGTCGCGACGAATCTCTGCGCGCCCGGCGCAAGGGAGGCGATATGGCCGTCGGAAGCGTCAAGCGCCGACAGCCGGCCCTCAACCTGGCGCCAGACGCGGGCGTCGGCCAGGCAGTTCACCGATTCCGCCAGCAGGGCCGAATTGGGCGCGGCGACCAGGGTCCAGACATCGTCGGCGCCGGCGCCCAGAGCGGCCTGAGCGACCAGCAGCGAATTTCCAGGGCGATAGATCGCTTTCTCCGAGTCGTCCTCGCCACCGCCGGCGAATTGAAGCGCGCCGTCGAGCGCGCCGCGCGTCAGGCGGCCCAGGCCATGACCGGCGCGGGCGAGGACAGCGGAAGTCTTGCGCCAAGCGGCGGGAGTCTCGTCAGGGTGATTCCAGGCCGCGATCAGAGCGCGGTCCTCGCCGGTCTCCGCCGCGCCGGCCGCGGCGGGCGTGGCGGGCGCCGGCGACGCCGGGAGCGACGCGGCGAGCGTGGCGCGGCGGCTCATGTGACAGGCGGCGGGCTGGTTATTCTGCAAAGCCAGCCGGGCGCGGGCGCGCGCCTCGAAATCCGTCAAGGCGGTTTCCGGCGGCGAGGGCTTGGCGTCATAGCGGTCCTTCCAGGCTTCGCGCAGACGCGCGCCGTCGACGCCGAAGCGGCGCGCCGTGTCGTCGTCGAGATCGCGCCCGCCGACGATCGCCAGCGTCGCCCCGGAGCCTTCCGCCGGAGGTTTTAACGTCAAGCGGAAATCTATGGCGCGCCCGGCCGAAACGGCCATGCGGCCTGCGAGAGTCGCCGCGGCGGCGATGGACTCGCGATCGGGAGACGGCAGGAAGATTTTCGGCTGCTTGCCAGCGCCGATAAAGGGGAAGCCGCCGGTCGCGGTCACCGCCAGGTCGGGCGCGCGGCCGATGCGCGCCAGTTGGGGCATGCGCAATTGCGTGGAATCGAGCAGCAGGAAGCGTTTTTGTGCCTCCGCGGCCCGAGTGGGATCGCAGGTCGCGTCTTCCGGCGTTGGAACCTGCGCGGAGATTTCGATGCGGTTGAGACCGGGGCGGAAAGCGCCAAGTTGCAACGGCAGGGTCATGTCCTTGAACACACCGCCGCTCTTGCCCGGCAGCGGCGCGCTGATCGCGTCGCGGCCATTGATCGACACCAGAATCTGGCGCCAGGCGCAAGTCCCGCCGCGTAGCCGCCGGCCAGATCAAGCGGAACCTTGGCGTAATCGGCGGGATAGAAGTCGGCGGGCAGCACGATATTGAAGCCGGTGCGGAAGTAGCGACCGGAAAATTCCTGACTTCTCATGCCGAGATCGCGCAGCCGCAAGGTCTGGCCGCCAGCGACGCGATAGCCCGGGAAACTCTGCGCGGCGCGCAGGCCCTGTTGCGAGCCGCGTGTCTCGGGCTCCTGGGCGAACTCGTTGAGCGCCTTGTTGACCTCATCCTCGGTGAGACCGGTGACGACCAAGGTGGCGCGCCGCGTCGGCGTCGCCGGCAGCAAGGCCAGACGCGGCCCGTCCACGTGACCGAGACCGGCGATGTCCGGAAGTCCCGCGATGTCGTCATAGAGGCCGACGACCAGATTGACGCCGTAATCGCCGGCCGCCATGGCGCCGACATCCACCGCCGGCTGTTCGAACCTGCCCTGAACGGCCAGAATCTGCACGGCGCGGATCATGCGCTCGACATTGGCGGCGCTGGTGCGGCCCGGCAGCACCGCGCGGATCGGCAAGGCCCCCTGCGCGTCGGGCGGCAAGGCGGCGAGATCGGAGACGCCGCGCACGCCGGCGTCGCCGCCGGGAATCAGCAGGCCGGTCTTCGCCGGGTCGATCTGGGTCCAGAGCTCGTTGGTGGCCTTGAGCGAGCAATCGACGCGATGGCGCTGATCGACGGCGATGCGCAAGGCGTTGAAGCCTGGACGCACAAGCTCCGGCGGCACCGGGAAATCGACGATTTCAGTCTTGTTGGGCGCGGCGATCCGGGTCTGGCCGATGATTGTGTCATTGATGGAGACTGTGAGCGTCGATCCCTCGGGCATGACCGAAACCGCCGAGAGATAACCGACGCGGAACGACAATGGCCGCAGGGCCTGGGCCTCGGAGAGATAGATCGGCCATTCCGAGGCGCCGCTCTCGCCCTGCAGGCGATAGCCCTGAATATTGTTGGGCAGATGGCGCAGCACCGCCTCGCCGCCATGCGAGTCGACGATGGTGGCGACCGGCGTGCGGTCGATCCTTTGCCGCTTGGGCGCGGCGGGAAACACGCGCACCGGAGAGAGCAGGGGCGCGTCGGCGAGGGGACGCGATCCCAGCAGCGCCGCCACCTCCTCGCGGCTGTATCCACCCGACGGCTGGGCCGCCGTTCCGGCGACGCAGAGCGCGCCCAGCGCCAGGCCGAGCGGCCAGGCGGCGAAACGGGTTTTCAGGACCAATGCTTGCAAACCGGACATTACGCCGCCCTCTCCGACTTGCCGCGCGCGGCCGCGCGCGCCTCCATGCGCGCCGTCGCCTGTTCCAGCGTCCGCCGCAGCAGGGCCGCGGAAATCGCCGACGCCTGTTCCGCCTCGTTGGGCGCGCGGCGGCGACCGCGCGGTTCCGGCGCCGGCGCTGGCGCTTCCAGCGCCCCTTCGGGTTGCGGGAACAACGCGTAGCGCAAGGCGCGCGCCGGTTCGCGCAGACCCCACCAGATGAACTGCGCCGAACCTGAGAGAAGATTCTTGTGCGCGCGGCGGGTGGCGAGGAAGCGCGGCACGGCCTCGGAATCCCCGTACATCAACTCCGCCAGCGCATAGTAATCCGCTGCGGAAAATTCTGGAAAATCGGCGCCGTAGAGGCCGTCGGCGCCTTCATGACCGGCGCGGCGCAGGCGCAGCGGCAGGCTCGGCGCCGCCATATCGGGAGAAATCTCGACCAAGGGCTTGATATGCAAGCGAGCGCTCGGGGCGCCGACGCCAAAACGGAAAGGCGCCTCGTCGACAAAGGCGAAGGCGCAGCCGCCCGCCGAAACATTCTTGACCGTCACTGAATAGAGATCGTGGCCTACCGAGAGCACGGCCTCGCGATCGATTTTCAGACGCGGATGGCGGTCGGGCTGGCGGCGTTCGGACACCGCGCCCAGCGCCGCGCCGGCGATGATCAGATTGAACAGGGTCCACAGGCCCACCACCAGCATCAGCGAATTGGCGGTGGGATCGTAGATATAGCGCCAGGCGGAGGTCGCCGCGCCGGCGAGCAGCAGGCCCCACATCAGGAAAAACGGCCAGGCGAGTTCCGAGAGGAAGTCATGGTCGAGCGACTCGCCCTTGGCGGTCACATTGAAGGTCGGCTTGCGCGGCGCCAGCAGCGTCGAGACAATGGCGCCCGAGAGGAAGACGCCCTGGACATATTCATAGAGCTCCGACACCCAGGGCCAGCGCAGCCGGCCGTAAAGATAGTTCTGCATCATCATGTTGGCGACGATGTAGATGGCGGTATAGGCGACGGCTTCCTGGACGTTGGCGACGAAAATCTTGATGTCGAAGAAGATGTAGAGCAGCGGCGCCAGCATGAAGATCAGCCGCGGGAAGGGAAACAGCCAGAAGGTCATGCTGGACAGGTAGGCCAGCCGCTGCATCGGCGTGAGGCCCTTGGCGAGAAAGGGATTCTTGAGCAGCATGATCTGGATCATGCCCTGGCACCAGCGCGAACGCTGACCGATGAAGGAGACAAAGGTCTCCGGCTGCAGTCCGGCGATCAGCGGCTTGTCGACGAAGACGCTGGTCCAGCCCTTGCCGTGCAGGTGGAAGGCGGTCTCGCAATCCTCGGTGATGGTGACGCCGGAAAAGCCGCCGGTCTCCATGAGCGCGGTGCGGCGCAGCAGCGCCGCCGAACCGCAGAAGAACGAGCCGTTCCATTTGTCGAGGCCGCGCTGCGTCGTCGAATAGAACATTTCGTTTTCCGAGGGCATGACGCCGAAAGTGCGCAGGTTTTTTTCCAGCGGGTCCGGATTGAGGAAGACGTGCGGCGTCTGCACCAGGAAGAGCTTGGGGTCGCGACGGAAATGGCCGACGGTTTCGCGCAGGAAGGCGCGAAATGGCGCGTGATCGGCGTCGAAAACCACGACGATCTCGCCGCTGGTGTGTTTCAACGCGGCGTTCATATTGCCGGCCTTGGCGTGTTCGTTGCGGGCGCGGGTCAGATAAATGGCGCCCATCTCCTTGCACAGCGCCTGGAATTCGGCGCGACGGGCGCGCGCCGCCTTCGCCTTTTCAGGATTGTCGTCATTGCATTTCTGGTCGGTGCCGCCGTCGTCGAGCAGATAGACCTTCAGCTTATGCGCCGGATAATCCATGGATTTGGCGGCGGCCACGGTGACCGCGAGGATCGACTTGTCCTCATTATAGGTGGGGATGAACACGTCCACCGTGGGCAGATCGGCCTCGTCGTCCTCCGGCAGATCCTTGCGGCGCAGCGGATCGATATTGACGATCAGGCTGATGGCGAGAATGCCGACGCAATAGAGTTCGGCGGCGAGCAGGATCAGGCCGAAGAACAGGCCGACCGGGTCGGAGGCCGGCGGTAGGGTTTCGGTCAGCCGCCAGGAGAAATAGCGCAGCACGATGAACACGCCGAGCGCGATGAACAATTGGCGCGCGCGAGGGCCGCTCAGGAACATCCAGACAGCGGCCATGGCCGCGAGGGCGCTGAGGCCGAACGCGCGTTCGGTGTCGACGCTGATCGGCTGCGTGAGCACCAGACCCGCGAAAGCCGCGGCCATCAACCATAAAACGAAACGAAGCCTGGAAGCCATTGGTTCCCCCTACGGCAGAACGTAGGGGAAGACGGCTAACGCTACGGTTAATGCGACCATTACCTAACAAGTAAAGATTATTTTCATCGTTAAAAATTGATTTATTTAATCATGACTTTAAGGAAATTACGCAAAGCATTAACCATAAAATCGCAGACGCAAAAAACCCGACGCGGAGAGGCGCCGGGTCTTTTGCTGGAATGGCCTGACGGAAGCTAAAAATTCAAGCGAGCATCGACGATCCCATAGCCGCCCGAGCCGGTGACGCGATTGCTGGTCGCGCCGCCCGAAACGCCAAGCGTCATTGGCCCGAGGCTCAGGCCGGTGATGTGCAGGCCGCCGCGATATTCGGCGTAGAAGCGATCGCCCAGCGCCAGGAATTCGGGACCGACGAACACATGGTCGAAAATGGCGTAGCCCGCCTTGAAGCGGCTGTAATAATCGCTATTGGCCGTACCATAGGAGGCGTAACCGCTGAACATGGTGTGGTCGCTCGGATTGCCGTAGAATTCGCCGACGATCTTGGCGCCGACATGCAGGCCGCGCGTGGAATTGTTGGGATCGAGCGGCTGGACCTCGGTATTGACCGCCTGGACGCCGCCGAGCAAGGAAAAGGTCCAGTTGCGCTGCGCCCAGAGATAGCCGACCAGCGCGCCGCCGGACTGCTGGCTGGCCTGGATGCGCTGGCTGAAGCCATTGCTGGTGGTCAGATAATTATAGCCGCCGCCGATGAATTCGGCGCGGCCGATGAAGCCGGTCTGGCGCAGGTTGCCATCGAAGGCCGCCGTCACCGCGCCCGCGCCGAAGTCGCTCTGCTTGCTGGTGAAAGAGCCGGACGCGTCGAGCACGATGCTTGGCGCGTAATCGGGCTCGGAGGTCTTGTCCCCCGTGTACCAGTCGACCGCGCCGGCGCCGCCGGAGGCGAGCAGACCCAGCCCCAAGGTCAGGACGCCAAATCCGGCTTTTCGCGCGAAAATTCTTGTCATTGCTTGTATCCATAACTCGCGCGGGTTTTCTAACCCAGCGTAAGGCGAGCATGGGGCCGGCACGCTTAACGAGGTCTTGCCAAATTGCCTCAAATGCCGCGAATGGCTAACGAGGGCTTAAGCCGCGGCGACCGCCGCGCGCGGCTTTTTCGGGACGCTGATCCCGAGCAGGACGCCGGCGCCGAGGATCGGAAACACCGCCTCCCATTGGTCGAGCATGACCAGCAGCGCGGCGATCGCCCAGCACAGGGCGAGGCCATGTTCGGCCAGGCTCACCAGCTTGTTCTGCGCATGGGTCTTGATCAGATCGCTGCGGCGGTTTTCCAGCGGCTTCCAGAAATTCAGCGCCGCCGTCGAGGCCGAGGCCAGCAGCGCGAAGGTCAGCGTGATCGCCCCGACTTTGGCGTTGGCCCAGAACACGCCGGCGAGCGGCAGCGCCATGAACAGCGCCACCGGCGTCGCCACGGCTTCGAGCTTGCGGCGCAGGATCTCGCGCGGCGCGACCGGCGCGGTGGCGATGAAATCGCCCGCCGCCTCGCTCGACGCGGCGAGGAAGGCCAGCGCCGCCGCCAATTGCGCGGACACCGCGATCAACGCCGGGGAGATGGAGATGGCCAGCGACCCCTCGGGCCCCATGCTTTTCCAGATCGCCAGCGCCACCGGCATTGTATAGAGCGATTGCAGCAGCACCTGCGACACCAGGTAAGGATCGCGCGCCAGCAGCCGCCATTCCTTGCGGCGCAAGGCCCCAGCGCGCTCGCTGCGGAAGGGTTTTTCCCGGCTCGCCGCCCTGCCCTGCGCCTCGCCCGCCGCGCTTAGCGCGCCGCGCGCGAAGGCCTGGCCGAGCAGGCGCACGGCGAGGGCGAAGGCCGCCGCGCCGACGGCGGTCCAGATCAGCAGCGCCGAAAGCTCGCCTGCGGCGGCGCGCGCCGGCGCCCACCACAGGGAGTTCGGGTCGAAGGCCCCGCCCGGCGCGGGATGGCTCAGATGCGCCTGCAAGGCGGCGCGCCAGTTGGCCGGCATGAAATTGAAAATCTGCGCGCAGATCACGAACCAGGCGCCGACCAGCGTCGCCAGAACCTGGCTGACCGCGCGGGTGCGTTTCGGCCCGAGCAGATGGAACAGGCCGAGCGTCGCCGCAAGCGCCAGCCCCGTGGTCAGCAGCACGGTCGCCGCCAAAGCCAGCGCCACGGCCAGCCAATGCGCGCCGCCCTGGAGCGCGGCGTCGTCGATCACCGGTAGCAGGAACAGGCCGACCGCGCCGAAGCTTTCAATGGCGACCGCCAGCGCCTTGGACGCCAGGATTTTCTCCGGCGGCAGCGGCGCCGACAGCAGCAGGTCGAGATCGCCGCGCGAATAAAGCGCCCGCGTCGCGCCGGTCAGGCCCTGGGAAAACAGCCAGGGCAAGACGATGACATAGCCGACCGCCATCAGCGGCAGCACGCCCTGCTCGCGCGCCCCGCCGATCAGCGCGGCGGCGAAGGGCCAGGCGACGCCATGCAGGACGCCGACGATCAGCCCGACGATGACCAGCCCGGCCAGATTGGTTTTTGCGCGCAGAAAACCGCGCAGCCGCCGCCAGGACAGCGACAGATCGTGGCGCAGCAGGCGCCCGAGCGACAGCGAATTCAAGCCGCCGCCTCCCGCCCGGTGAGATCGAGGAAGACCTCCTCCAGGCTCGAGGCCTGGGCCGCGCTCAGCGAGCGCAAATGGTTGAGATCGCCCTCGGCGATCAGCCTGCCATGGGCGATGATGCCGATGCGGTCGGCGAGCTTTTCCGCGACTTCGAGAATATGGGTGGTGAGGATCACCGCCACGCCTTGGGCGGTCTGCTCGGTCAGCATGTCCTTGACCTGGCGCGAGGCTCCGGCGTCCAGCCCGGTCAGCGGCTCATCGAGCATCAGCAGGCGCGGCGCATGGATCAGCGCCCCCGCCAGCACGGTTTTCTGCCGCATGCCCCGCGAAAACCCCTCGCAACGCTGATTGCGCTGCTCCCAGAGATTCAGCCGCCTCAAAAGGTTTTCGGCGCGAGACGCGGCCTCGTCCGATTTCATCCCCCACAGGCCCGCGACAAATTCCAGATATTCGAGCGGCGTCAGCTTGTCATAGAGCAAAGGCTCGTCGGGCAGCCAGGCGGTGCGCTGCTTGGCCGCCAGCGGATTCTTTCGCGCATCGATCCCGTCGATGAAAATCTCGCCCTCGTCGGGCTGCAACAGGCCCGCGACCATGCGCAGGGTCGTGGTCTTGCCCGCGCCATTGGCGCCGAGCAGCGCATAGAATTCGCCGGGGCGCACGGTCAGATCGAGACCGTCCACCGCCTTCTTGCCGAAGGATTTATGCAAGTTTTTCAGGCGCAGGGCGGGAGCGGGGTCAGTCATGAACGATCCTGATCGAGGGGTCGCGCCAGTCTAGGAGGCTTGGCTTTCCCAAGGGTTAAACCAGCGCCGGTTTTGATTGTGGCGCATTTTCCAGCATAATGGCGGCCTCGCCCGTGAGGCCGCCTTGTCCATCGCCAAAACGATAAAAGTCCAGCAACAGCCCTTCGACGCCGGCCACGCCGCCGCCGCGCTCAGCTTTGGCCGCACCGACATCGGCGCGCTGGTGAGCTTTGTCGGCCTGTGCCGCGACGAGGCCGGCGCGTTGACGGCGCTGGAGCTGGAGCATTATCCCGGCATGGCCGAAGCCGAGCTGGCGCGCATCGCCGAGGAGGCCGAAAGCCGGTTTCCCCTGCTCGGCCTGACCGTGATCCACCGTTTCGGCAAAATCGCGCCGGGCGAACCCATCGTGCTGGTGATCGCCGCCAGCGCCCATCGCGGCGCGGCCTTCGCCGCAGCCGAATTCATCATGGATTTTTTGAAGAGCCGCGCCCCCTTCTGGAAGAAGGCGCATCGCGCCGACGGAAGCGCCGGCGATTGGGTCGAAGCGAAAGACGCCGACGCGCAGGCCCTGGCGCGCTGGACAGCGCCAAAACCTGAATAACCAATCTCGCAACCTCTCCGCGCTTAGGGCGAGGAAGCGCCGCAGGCGTTGAATTGGTCCCGTCGGCAGAGGCGGCAATTGAAATTGCTTATACCATCGGCCCTCGCAAAGGACCGATGGCGCCCGCGCCGACTGGCCGGTCTGCACAAATGTCTGGCCGACTGACGCCAGCGGGCGCCCTTGCTTCCGACCGGCCGGAAGCAAGGGCTAATGGCATTAAGAGGTTATTCATGGAGCGCGCTCCGCAAGCGCTCTATGAACAAGCGCTCTATGAAATAGACACAATCTCAATCGTTTGACCGGCCACACCAACTTCATCGTCAACAGCCTTGCTCATCAAAAGCCTGGCCACGGGCGACACGAAGGAAATAGAGCCGGACTTGGGGTCCGCTTCGTCTTCGCCCACGATGCGATAGGTCTGAACGCGCCCATCCTCGCGTCGAAACGTCACTGTGCTCCCGAAGGCGACGCTTTCCGTTGACTTGGGAGCGGGGACAAGCTGAGCCGTCCGAACGCGCGCCTGGAAATAGCGGAGGTCGCGCAAAGGAATGGCCGCTTGCCGCCGCCGCTCGTTCACGTCCTCGATCTTCTGCGCCGCCTCGTAAGCCGCGCGCGCCTGTTCGAGTTGAAATTCAAGCGCCTTCAATCCCGCTTCGGTCACAAGATTCGGATGAGGCGAGATCGGACGATCGGGCAGCAAGGTCTCCGAGGCGGTTTCCGCACTGTCTTCCTTGGTAAAGGCGACGCTCAACTCAGGCTCCTTTCACGCCAGACGACCGGCTCGCTTCGCCGGCGCCAGAACCCGTCGATAGACCGGCGCCTCCTCGGCATGAGGTTTGTTGCTTTGGCGACTTTATAGCGGCAGCGCAATTCCCGCCACCAGCCTGCCGTAATCCGGCTCCTGGCGATGGGTCGTGCGGCGGTAGGAGAAGAAGCGCTCCTCGTCGCTATAGGTGTCCAGCCGCAGATTGTCGAAGCGCCCGACCCCGGCCTTTGCCGCGCGCATTTCGATCAGGCCGGGCAGGTCGAACATTTTATGGCCCGGCTTTTCCGACTCGGCGAAGAAGCGCGCGTAATCCCCGCTCTCGGCCAGAAAGCGCGCGTAAAACTCCGGGCCGACTTCGTAGGATTTTTGCGCGATGGTCGGACCGAGCGCGCCTGAAATATTTTGCCGTTTCGCGCCCAAGCCCTCCATGGCCGCGACCAGCGCCTCGACCATGCCGGTCAGCGCGCCCTTCCAGCCGGCATGGGCCGCGCCGATCACCCCGGCTTTGGCGTCCGCCATCAGCACCACGCCGCAATCTGCGCCGGTCACGCCCAGGCCAAGACCCGGCGTCGCCGTGACCAGGCCGTCGCAGCGCGGCCGGCCATCCTCGGCCCAGGGCGCCGAAACCGCCAAGGCCTCGGCGGAATGGATTTGATAGGGCACGAGGAAGTTCTCCGCGGCCACGCCGAGAAAAGCCGCCATGCGCGCGCGGTTTTCGACCACGGCCCCAGCCTCGTCGCGCGAGCCGACGCCGCCGTTGAGGCTGGCGTAGACGCCTTGGGACACCCCGCCCCGGCGGGTGAAAAAGCAGTGGCTGACGCCGTCGAGCGCGCCGGAAACAATCGGTTCGAGCGGCATCACGCCTCCTGGGGAAAGCCGGGCAAGTCGCCCTGGCCGCGCCGCGTCACCGCCAGAACCTTGAACAGCGCGCCCATGTCGATCTCGCCCATGTCGGTCAGCCGCGCCAAGGCGGACTCGATCTGCGCCTTCTGGTCGTCGCTGGCGTTGGTTTTCAGCGCCTCGGCGCGCTCGACAATGCCGATGGCCCGCAGAAAATCGCCCTGCGTCACCGGCCCGTGGGTCTCGGCATTGGCGGCATGGGCGGCCCGCGCCAGAGCGGAGAAATCGACGTGGGTGGTGAGGTCGGCCTGGCCCGGCTCGGCCAGCGGATCGACGAAGCTATGCGCCTTGACCGCCTGCAGCGTCTCGCCGAAATCGGTGTGCAAATAGCCGTAGTCCACCGCCAGACAGGCGCCATTGTCGCTGACGATGCGCGCCGCGATCTGCATCATCAGGCGCTGCGCCGCAGCGCAGACTTCGAGAATGGCCCCATCCTCGGCCTGAGGTTTCAAGAGCGGCTCGATCTCGGCGCCCAGGCCGAAAGCCAATTGCCCCGCGTCGTTCAGGCCGACCAGCCTCTCGCGCCAGCCGTCGGGGGTGCGGACATAATGGCGCACCGGCAAAGCGTCGAAAAATTCATTGGCGATGAAAATCGCCGGGCCGTGCGGCACGTCGTCGAGGCTGCGATGCCAGGACACCGGCCGGCCGCAATTGGCCAGCGCCTCGCGCTGGCGCTCGGAGAGCTTGTCGCTGGCCTCGACCAGATGGACCTCGATCGCCGCGAAAAATCCCGGCGCCACCTTGGCCGCGCGCAGAAAATCGGCCATCAGCGCGCCGCGCCCCGGCCCGAGTTCGACCAGCCGGATTTCCGGCGGCGCGCCGATCCGCGTCCACACATCCGCCGCCCACAGCCCGAGCAATTCGCCGAACATTTGCGAAATCTCCGGCGAAGTGACGAAATCGCCGTGGGCGCCAAAAGGGTCGCCGGCGGTGTAATAGCCCTTGGTCGGGTGGGTCAGCGCCAGACTCATGTAGCGCTCGATGGAGATCGGCCCGTCGTGAGCGATGATTTCGCGGATTTCCGTGAGCAGGTCGTCTGTGTCAGCCATGATTCGGCTCCTGGCGGCGCAATGCGAACAGAATCAAGCCAAAACCCGCCAACAGCAAGGGGGCCGAAAGCATCATGCCCATGGTGGCCCCGCCGAACAGAAAGCCAAGTTGCGGATCGGGCTCGCGAAAAAACTCGCAAAAAATTCTGGCGCAGCCATAGCCGCCGAGAAACAAGCCGCTGGCCAGCCCCGGCCGCCGGAAAGCCCCGGCGCGCACCGCGATCAGCAGAATCAAGCCGAGCAGCAGCCCTTCGGTCCCCGCCTCGTAAAGCTGGCTGGGATGGCGCGGCTCCGGCCCGGCGCCGGGGAAAATCATCGCCCAAGGGACATCGGTCGGGCGGCCCCATAGCTCCGGCTTGATGAAATTGGCGAGGCGGCCGGCGAAGGGACCAAGAGGCGCCACGGCGCAACTGAGGTCGCCGACCGACAGGAAGGAGATTTTCTGCTTGCGGGCGAAAAGCCAGGCGCCGAACGCCGCGCCGGCCAGACCGCCGTGAAAGGCCATGCCGCCCTGCCAGACGGCCGGAATTTCCAGCGGATTTTCAAGAAAAAATGGCAGATTATAGAACAGCACATAGACGATGCGCCCGCCAAGCACGGCGCCGAAAGCGACATAGACCAGCAAGTCCTCAAGGCTTTCCGCGCTCGGGCGGGCGATCGCGCCCCAGAGACGGTCGCTTTTCACCAATCTTTGCGCGATCAGCCAGCCGGCGACCAGCGAGACAATATAGCTCAGCGCGTACCAGCGGATCGGCAGCGGCCCGAGATGGACCATGACCGGGTCGATGACCGGAAAAGGCAGGAGAAAAAGCGGCATGGGGCCCCATAAAGCGCAAAAACGGCGAAAATCAGCCTTGGCCGCGGCAGAATAGGCCGCGTTCATGAGCTTTGCGCGAAAAACTTGCCATAGCGTGCCGAAAACCCCATGTGTGGACCAGCCCAGATGGAGTTGGCCATGCAGGAACGTCCCCGTTTTTTTGACGATATGTCGCGTCTTTTTTCCGACGCCGCCGGCGCCGCGCGCAGCCTCGGCAAGGAGGCTGAAGCGCTGGTGCGCGCCCAGGTGGAGCGGCTGCTGTCGGGCATGGACCTCGTCAGCCGCGAGGAATTCGAGGCCGTGCGCGACATGGCCATAGCCGCGCGCAACGCCAATGACGCGCTGGAAAAGCGTATGGTCGAGCTTGAGGCGAAGCTCGATTGCGGGGCGCCCCAACAATAGCTGTGGACGCTTTTGCCGCAACGATAGACCTTTTCTCGCGAATCCAGCAGTTTGCCCCTGCCGCCGGGGACGATTCACCTTTCAGGCCGATGCGGTTATATTGGTCTTGTCAGGTGATTCGCCCCTTCCCTTCCGCCAGTGTTTTGGCGCGAAGCCGGTGATTTCGGGCGGCGTCATGTGGTCGGTCCCTGCGGGGGCGCGATGACTTTCGCGTCGAAACGCGCGAAGCCGGCTGAGGCCGGATGGCGACAGTATCAAGTATCGGCACGAGTAAAGCCAATTCCTCCTCCTTCGCGCGCCGCGCTCGGGATCGTTCGATGCTGCTTACGGAACTGGAACATAGTGAGAGACTGGAACATCCGGTCGACGTCGTCGAGCGGCTGGCCTGTCTCAAGGACTGGACATTCGATCGCGAGGACGCCGACGAGATTTCGCTGGCGGTGACCGGGAACTGGGCCGACTATAATGTCGCCTTCACTTGGCTGCCGGAATGCGAAGCCCTGCATCTCGGCTGCGCCTTCGACCTCAAGGTTCCCGAGCGCCGCCGCGACGAGACGGCGCGGCTGGTGGCGCGCATCAACGAGCAATTGTGGATCGGCCATTTCGACGTCTGGTCCAAGGATGGCGTGGTCATGTTCCGCCACGCCCTGCCGCTCGCCGGCGGCTTGCAGCCGAATCTGATCCAGGTCGAATCGCTGCTCGCCGCCGCGCTCGACGCCTGCGAGCGCTATTACCAGACCTTTCAATTCGTGGTCTGGGCCAACCGCGCCGCCGAGGAGGCGCTGGCCTGCGCCATGTTCGAAACCCGCGGCGAAGCATGAGCGCGCCGCGCAGCCTGGCCCTGGTCGGCGCCGGCAAGATGGGCGCGGCGCTGCTCGGCGGCTGGCTCGCCGCCGGCCTCGCCCCGGAACGGATTTTCGTCCACGAGCCCTTTCCCTCCGACGCGCTCCGGGCGCTGGCCGCCGAAAAAGGCTTTACGGTCAATCCGCCGCCCGGCGCCGCCGAGGCCGTGGTTCTCGCGATCAAGCCGCAAATGCTCGACGCCGCCGCGCCGGCGCTCGCGCCGCTGTTTGGCGAAGACAGTTTCCTTCTGTCGATTCTCGCCGGCAAGACCGTCGCCAATCTCGCGGCGAAACTGCCGGTCCGGGCGATCCTGCGCGCCATGCCCAATACGCCCGCTGCGATCGGCCGGGGCGTCACCGGGGTTTTCGCCAACGCCGGCGTTTCGGCGAGCCAGCGCGACAAGGCCGACTTCCTGCTGTCGGGCGTCGGCGGCGTCGAATGGGTCGCTAGCGAAGGCCTGATCGACGCGGTCACCGCCATTTCCGGCTCCGGCCCGGCCTATGTCTTCCATCTGGTCGAAGCGCTGGCCGCCTCCGGCGAAAGGCTCGGACTGCCCGCCGATCTGGCGCTGCGGCTGGCGCGCGCCACGGTGGAGGGCTCGGGCGAGCTTTTGCATCGCCAACCCGAAACCTCCGCCGAAACCTTGCGCAAAAACGTCACCTCGCCCGGCGGCACGACCCAGGCCGCGCTCGACGTGCTGATGGCGTCCGACGGGCTGAGCGAATTGATGATGCGCGCCGCCGAGGCCGCGCGCCGCCGTGCGCAAGATCTTTCGGGGTGACCTTTCCAGCCGAACTTGCGCCCCGCCCGGCTTTGCCCCATTTTGGCGGCGGAGGCGGAGCATGAACCCACAAAACTCTGGAACCAACGACCCGCGCGCGAAATTGATCGACGCGCTGATGGCGCTGTCGGCGGAAAAACCCTGGGCGGAGATTTCGCTGCACGACGTCGCCGACCGCGCCGGCGTTTCGCTGTCGGGCTTTCGCGACGCCTTTCCCTCCAAGGGCGCGATTCTCGCCGGTTTTTCCCGGCGGATCGACCGCATCGTGCTCGACGGGACCAATGACGATCTCGCCAATGAAAGCGCCAAGGACCGGCTGTTCGACGTGCTGATGCGCCGCTTCGACGCCATGGCGCCCTATAGGCCGGCGCTCAAGAACATCAACAATTGGGCGATGCGCGAGCCGCTGGCTCTGGCCGAACTCAACAAGCTCGCCGTCAATTCGCTGCGCTTCATGCTGGAAGCGGCGGGCCAGAGCAGCGAGGGCCCGTTCGGCGCGTTGAAATTGCAGGGGCTGGCGCTGGCCTGGACCCATGTGTTCCATGCCTGGCTCGCCGATGACAGCGCCGACAGCGCCAAGACCATGGCGGCGCTCGACAAGGAGCTGGCGCGCGGCGAGACTTTCGTCGGCCATCTCGACGAGGCGGCGAAAAAGCTCGATGACGCGACCGCGCCGCTGCGCGATTTCGCCGACCGGATTTTTTCCGGACGCTGACGCCGCAGGCTTCGGGCCAGCCCGGCGACGCAGAATGGCGCGTCGGGATTTTTGTTTTTCCCGCGCGGCACGGAAGCCGGGGAGCAAATCGTGGCCTGCTACAGCATCGTCATTTTCGACCGCACCGCGCAAAATCGCAGCGAACATGTTTTCATTCACGAAAAGCTCGCGCCGGGTCTTGCCGTCGAAGGCGATTCCGTGCGCGTCAGCGGCCAAGGCTATGAGACCTGCGACATTGCGGTGATTCTCTGGTCGCCGCGCGGCGGGCCGGTGGAGCGCGCCCGCGCCGCGCGCAAAATCCGCCATTTACACGCCCGCAACCTGCTGATCGTCGAAACCCCGGTTTTGCGCGGCATAAAGGACTGGCATTTCCGCGCCGGCTTCGACCATGTGCATCGCGCCGGACGGTTTTTCCGCCGCGACATGCCCGCCGACCGCGCCCAGGCGCGCAATCTTGTCGCCCAGCCGTGGAAGGAGGGAGACGGTCCGGTGGTGATCGCCGGACAATTGCCCGGCGACTACTCGCTCGACGGCGTGGACGCGCTGGAATGGGCCGGCGACGTCGCCCGCCAGATCGACGCGACGTCGGGGCGGAAAATCATTTTTCGGCCGCATCCGCTTGACGCTTCGATGGACTGGTTCGCGCTGGCCTCGTCGCTCGGCGCCGATATTTCCCGGCGCCCGCTGCAGGACGACCTCGCCGCGGCCAATGCCTGGGTGGCCTTCACCAGCGGCTCGGCCATCGATTCGGCGCTCGCGGGCGTGCCGACCATCTGCCTCAGCCCGAATAATTTCGCCTGGGACGTCTCGCGCCATTCCCTCGCCGATCTCGACCGCCCCTTCACGGGCTCCCGCCGGCAATGGCTGGCCAATCTCGCCTATACCCAGTGGACGCCGGACGAAATCGCCGCCGGCCTGTGCTGGCGCCATTTGCGCGACATGGTCGAGGGCCTGGACGTTGGAAATGGGCAAAAGGCCGCCTTGACCGGGTGAAATCGCCTTTGACGGGCGCCATCGATGAGCGAAATATGCGAAATCCATCGCCCCCAAGCCCGAGGACAGCTTGTGTTCATGCCATCCCGATCCGCCCGTCACGCCCGCTTCGCCACTGTCTTCGCCGGCCTGCTGGCCACGGCGCCGGCTCACGCCGCCGAGACCGTCATTTTCCTGCGCCACGGGGAAAAGCCGGCCGCCGGCCTTGGCCAGCTTTCCTGCAAGGGGCTCAACCGCGCCCTCGCCCTGCCCAGGATTTTCTGCGGCGAAATTTCCGGCGCCCACGGCGATTTACGCCCCCGATCCCGCGCAACGCAAAAAGGATCGCGGAGTTGCCTATGATTATGTGCGCCCGTTGGCGACCATCGAGCCGACCGCCATCGCCTTGGGCCTGCCGGTCGACACGACATTCGGCGTTGCCAGCCTGGCCGCCCTCGGCCAAAGGCTGACGCTGCCGCGCTATCGCGACGCGACGATTGTCGTCGCCTGGGAGCACAAGCAGATCGTGACGCTGGCGCGCGGCCTCATCGCGCGCAAGGGCGGCGATCCCGCGACGGTTCCCGCCTGGAGCGACGTGGATTTTGGTTCGATCTATGTCGTCACCCTCGACGACGGCGGCGCCCATTTGCGCATCGAGCAGCAGAATCTTGGGTCCCTGCCCGACGCCTGCCCGGCGAACTGAGCCGGAACAGGCTTTGCGCCCTTGCGGGCTGTTATTCCGCCCCCAGGCAGCATTTCTTGAATTTCTTGCCGCTGCCGCAGGGGCATGGATCGTTGCGGCCGACCGTCTTGAACTTGTTTTCCACCGGCGCCTGCGGCGCCGGGTCTTCCTCGTCGAGATCGAAGGCTTCCAGCGCCGCCACGGCGTCCTCCATCGGCACGACGCCGCGCGCCTTGAAAAAAGCGTCGCGGTCGGCGCGGGAGGCGCGCATGTCCTCCTGGAAATGCTCGAAGCCGAGAATGTCATTGTCCACCAGTTTTTGGCGGAAGGCGCGGGCGACCTGCGGCTCCAGTTCGGCCAGGCCCAGCAGCGCCACGCCCGATTGCCAGCCGAACCAGACCAGATCGGTCTCGCGCGGCTGGAGCGTCTCGAACCAGTCGGCGAAATTTTTCTTGGCGACATCGAGCGCGATGTCGCCCCGATGGGCGAACCAGGCATAGGCCTCCAGCGCCGCCACCCGCGCCCAGTCATAGGCCTGGGGCGTTTCGATCAGCTTTCGCAGCAGGGCGAAATCGTCGCACAGGCCGATCAGCAGCGAGGGCAGGGTTTCCGTGGTCGCGTCGCCGAGCAATTCGTAGAGAACCTCGCCTTCCAGCGCCACCACGACCAGCGGCGCGAAGCCGGCATGATCGTGCTTTTCCGCGAGGAGATGCAGGCCGAAAAACGCCCTTGAGGCGTTCTCCTCGGAGCGGTCGGCGCCGGAGGCGTAGGCCTCCACGGCGGCCAGCAAAGGCGTCCGCGCGTCACCCCATTTCTGGCGCAGGGTCATCAGCGCGTCCAAGGGAAATGTCTCGGCGCCGGAGAGGTCGGCGAGGGCGATTTCAACAAGATTCACGAGCGAAACTCCAAACTTAGACAGGTATGCGCACGCTGGCGCGCAGGCCCCCGAGCGGGCTGGTGGAGAGATAGATATCGCCGCCATGCGAACGGGCGATGTCCCTGGCGATGGCGAGGCCGAGACCGGCGCCGCCCTCGTCCTGGTTGCGCGCCTCGTCGAGGCGG
Organism: uncultured Alphaproteobacteria bacterium; assembly: GCA_963804045.1. GTDB lineage: Bacteria > Pseudomonadota > Alphaproteobacteria > Rhizobiales > Beijerinckiaceae > Rhodoblastus. Next base: position 48,777 of record CAWDOR010000017.1, read on the forward strand.
AAAAACGGACGGAAGACGTTTTCGCGATCCTGCGGCGCTATGCCGGGACCGTCGTCATCGACGTGAATTTGCAGAAACTTCTGGTCGCATGAGCCTTCCAGCGCAATGGTTTGGCCGTGGCGCAGGGCGTTGGTGAGCAGATTGGCGAGGCAGCGCTTGAAGGCGTCGGGACGCACCTTGGCCGAGGCTTCGCCGGCATAGACCACACGGGTTTCATGGCCGAGCCGTTCGGATTCGCGCCGCAAGGTTTCGAGCAGGGCGGGAATGTCGGTGGGCGACGTGACCTCGCCGGAATCGCCGCGGGCGAAGGCCAGATAGGCCTCGAGCATGCGCTGCATTTCCTCGACGTCGGCGGTGAGGTCCTGGACCTCGTGTTCGTCGCCGAGCAGAGCCAGCGACAGTTTGAACCGCGTCAAAATCGTGCGCAGGTCGTGGCTGACGCCATTGAGCATGGTGGTGCGCTGGTCGATGGCGCGTTCGACGCGCCGCTTCATTTCGAGAAAGGCGTAAGCGGCGCGCCGCACCTCGCGGGCGCCGCGCGGGCGGTAATCGACCTCGCGGCCCTTGCCGAAATCCTCGGCCGCGTCGGCCAGCGCCAGAATCGGCTTGATCTGATTGCGCAGGAAGAGAATGGCGACGACGATCAGCACGGCGGAGGTGCCGACCATCCAGATGATGAAAATATGGGTGTTGGAGGCATAGGCCTGGCTGCGCCGCGTCACCACGCGCAGCACGGCGTCGCCTAGATCGACGCGCACCTCGATGAAATCCGACTGGCCCACCGTGTCGATCCAGTAGGGCTGCTGGATTTGCCGGCCGATCTCCTGCGACATGGCGCGGTCGAGCAGCGAGAAGAAGGGACGCGGCAGCGCCGGCGGCAAGGGGCCGGCGGGCAGGATTTCCGCGTCGAAGCCGAAGCGTTTTCGTGCGATTTCCTCGAGCTTGACGCTGTTCTTGTCCTGGGCGCCGAATTCGCGGTGAATGTCGATCAACGCCGCTATGTCCTGGCTGACGGCGTTGGAGAGCCGAAAGGTCACCAATTGCCAGTGGCGCTCCATGAACACCAGGGCGATGGCCGTTTGCAGGATCACCATCGGCAGGATGACGATCAGCAGCGAGCGCGCATAGAGGCCCTTGGGCATGACGCTCGCCAGCCGGCGGGCGAAACCCTGCCAGATCAGGCGCGCGCGATGCAGTGAGGCCAGTGCGGGCGTCATCGCTCCGCCGCCAGCCGGTAGCCGAGGCCGCGCACCGTTTGCAAATGCAGGGGATTGGCGGGATCGTCCTCAATTTTTCGCCTGAGGCGGTTGACCTGGACATCCACCGTGCGCTCATTGGCCGCCTCGCCGCCGCCCAGCGCCTCGCGCGACACGGTCTCGCCGGGTTTTTCCGCCAAAATCCTGAGCATGTCGCGCTCGCGCTCGGTGATGCGGACGATCTCCTCGCCCTTTTTCAATTCGCCGCGATCGGGATCGAAGCTGAAGTCGCCGAACCGCGCCGGATTGGGCGAGGCCGAGACCGCCAAAGGCCGCGCCGCCGAACGGCGCAGCAGAGCGGCGACGCGCAGCGCCAGTTCGCGCACATCGTAGGGCTTGGCCAGATAATCGTCGGCGCCGGCCTCCAGCCCCTGGATGCGGTCCTCGATTTCGGCGCGCGCGGTGAGCATCAGGATCGGCGCCTCGGCGATCGCCGAATTTTCATTGCGCAGCCGCGCGGCGAATTGATAGCCGTTTTCGCCGGGCATCATCACGTCGAGCACGATCAGATCGAAATGCAGCCCGCGAATCCGCCCGCCGGCGTCCTCGGCGCTTTCGGCGGCGGTGACGCGATAGCCCTCGCGCTGCAACACCTTCGACAGCAACTGCCGGATGCGGCGGTCGTCGTCGACCAGTAGAATATGCGGGGCGTCGTCGTCGGGCGGCAGGATTTCGGCTGGGCTCATTTCTGCTCTCCCGCATCGCTGACGGCGAGAAGAAAGGCGGCGGCCCGGTCCCGCGCGCCGGGCGGCAGCATGTCCAGCGCCCGGGCGAAGCGGCGCGATTGCAGCGCCGCCAACTCCATGGCCAGGGCGTGGCCGGACTTCGCTGGCGTAGAGCAGCCGCTGGCGGCGATCGGCCAGGCCCGGCCGCTGTTCGATATAATTCTGGTCGAGCAGATCCTTCAGCACCCGGCTGAGGCTCTGCTTGGTGATCTTGAGCAGGTCGAGCAATTCCGCCACCGAAAGCCCCGGACGCCGATCGACGAAATGCAGCACGCGATGATGGGCGCGGCCAAAATTGTAGCGCAGAAGCAGCCGGTCGGCGTCGCCGACGAAATCGCGATAGGCGAAAAACAGCGCCTCGATCAGGTCGAACATGGGCTCGGACGCCGGCTCCGCCGCGCGCGCGGAAAAATGCGGCGGCGCCTCCTTGCCCTGCAAGGCCTCCTCCATGCGGCGTCCTTCCTGTGCGGCAAAATATGTCAGCTCTATTGACATATTTCAGGTCCATTGCTACTCGTCAAGCTTCCCTCAAGCGGCGCTTGTCTGGGCCGGAGTTCTTGTTTCCGGCGGAAACGTCGCCAAAATCACAATCCACGGCAGTTTGCAGGAGCGCGCCATGTCCGTTTTGCCTTTCGACCAGCGTGATGGCTTCATCTGGCAGAATGGCGCGCTGGTTCCCTGGAAGGAGGCCAAGCTCCACGTCCTCTCCCACGGCCTGCACTACGGCTCTTGCGTGTTCGAGGGCGAGCGCGCCTATGATGGCGCGATCTTCAAATCGCGCGAACATTCGGAGCGCTTCAGGAAATCGGCGGAACTGCTGGATTTCGAAATCCCCTATTCCGTAGACGAGATCGAAGCCGCCAAGGCGCTGACCCTTGAGAAAAACGGCCTGAAAAACTCCTATGTGCGCCCCGTCGCCTGGCGCGGCTCGGAAATGATGGCGGTCGCCGCCCAGCACGCCAGGATTCATGTCGCCATCGCCGTCTGGGATTGGCCGTCCATGTTCGACATGGCCACCAAGATGAAGGGCATCAAGCTCGACATCGCCGAATACCGCCGTCCCGATCCGGCCTGCGCGCCCTGCGCCTCCAAGGCCGCCGGCCTCTACATGATCTGCACCATCTCCAAGCATCGCGCCGAGCGCCGGGGCTATGCCGACGCCATGATGCTCGACTGGCAGGGCCGCGTCGCCGAATGCACCGGCGCCAATATTCTCTTCGTCAAGGATGGCGAAATCCACACGCCCATCGCCGATTGTTTTCTCGACGGCATCACCCGCCGCACCGTGATCGGCCTGGCCAAAGCCAAGGGAATCAAGGTGGTCGAGCGCCGCATCCTGCCCGAGGAGCTGGCCAGCTTCCAGGAATGTTTCATTTGCGGCACCGGCGCCGAGGTGACCCCGGTTTCCGAGATCGGTCCCTATCATTTCGTGCCCGGCGCGATTTCGCGCACGCTGATCGAAGCCTATTCGGCGGAAGTGCGGCCCAAGGTTCCCGCGTAAAAATCGGGCCTCACCGCCTCCACGGCAAGAGCTTCTTCGACAGCGCCGGCCAGACCGGCGGCTTGTCGTGGAGCTTCTTGCCGCCGAGAATCGCCTGGTAAAGCTCCAGATAGCCCAGGGCCATGCGCCGTGAATTATAGGTTTCGCGGGCGTAATCGTGCAGCTTGCGCCGGTCGAAACGCAAATCCCGCACGGCGCGGGCCAGCTCGCCGCGGGACTCGCTCAAGACCCCGAATTCGCCGCCGACCAGCTCGGGCAGCGCGCCATAGGGCGTGGAAAACACCGGACAGCCGAAATAAAGGCTCTCGATCACCGCCAAGCCAAAAGGCTCGTGCCAGCGCACCGGAAAGATCAGCCCGCGCGAGGCGTTGAGCGCGGCGAATTTTTGCGCGCCGCCGACCATGCCGTGGAAATGAGCGCGCCTGCTGAAGGTGAGGCGAAAGCCGCGACGAAAATTGAAGCGCTCGCCGCCGAGAATCTCTATGTCGACGCCGGCCTGTTTCGCCACCTGGATGGCGCCGGCGACATTTTTCGCACGCCATTCGGCCTTGCCGAGAAAGTGGAAGTTTTGACGAGGCGAGTTGAGGTCGACGGGGCCATAGCTGTCCCAGTTCAGCCCGTTGAGAACATGGACCTCGGATTTATGGCGCCGCGCATGATCGCGCGAAACGAAATTGCAATTAAGCGGCCGGGTCGGGTTCTTGTTGTAATTGCCGTGCTCGGTCATCAGATAGGGCCGGCCAAAATCGCGGTCGAGATCGAATTTCGGCTGGAACTGGAAATGGGTGATGTCATAGCCGGCGGGGATTTGCGGCAATAAATCCTTTTCCGTGTCGAATGTCAGCACGGTCCCGAAATCGCAGGTCGATCCCGGCGGGGTGAGAAAGGCGATCTCATGGCCGAGCTTGTGCAGCTCATAGGCCAGATCCCAGATCACCCTCTCAGTGCCGCCATAGGCGTAGACCGGGACAACGGCCCAATTGACAAAAAGAATCCGCATCGCCCCGCCGTCTCCCCAGCTTCGCAGCGGCTATAGAGCAAAAAGCGGCGCCCCGCCAACCGGCAAAAAAAGCCGCGCCCGGGAGCGCGGCTTTAAAAGCGCCGACGTCAAGGGAGTAGAGCGACGCCGGCGCCTGTCTGAAAAACCTAGAAAATCACCACCGAGCGGATCGAACTTGCCACTGTGCATCAGGTCAAAGGCGTCGTTGATCTTGTCCAGCGGCATGGTGTGGGTGATGAGATCGTCGATGTTGATCTTGCCCTCCATGTACCAGTCGACGATTTTCGGCACGTCGGTGCGCCCGCGCGCGCCGCCAAAGGCCGAGCCGCGCCAGTTGCGGCCGGTGACCAACTGGAACGGGCGCGTGGAAATTTCCGTTCCCGAGGGCGCGACGCCGATGATGATCGAAGTGCCCCAGCCGCGATGGCAGCATTCCAGCGCCTGGCGCATGGTGTGGACATTGCCGATACATTCGAAGGAGAAATCGGCGCCGCCGCCGGTGACGTCGACAATGGCCTCGACCACCTTGTCGCGGCCGACCTCGTCGGGATTGATGAAATGGGTCATGCCGAATTTCTTCGCCATGGGAACCTTGCTCGGGTTGAGATCGACGCCGATGATCTTGTCGGCGCCGACCATGCGGGCGCCCTGGATGACATTGAGGCCGATGCCGCCGAGGCCGAACACCACGACATTGGCGCCCGGCCAGACTTTTCCGGTATAGACCACCGCGCCAATGCCGGTGGTGACGCCGCAGCCGATATAGCAGATCTTGTCGAAAGGCGCGTCCTCGCGCACTTTCGCCACCGCGATTTCCGGCAGAACCGTGAAGTTCGAGAAGGTCGAACAGCCCATGTAATGCCACAGAATGTCATTGCCTCCCCCCGCCGGCGCGCAGGAGAAACGGCTGGTGCCGTCGGGCATCAGGCCCTGGCCCTGGGTGGCGCGGATCGCGGTGCAGAGATTGGTGCGCTGCGACAGGCAGCTTTTGCAGCCCCGGCATTCCGGGGTGTAGAGCGGGATGACATGGTCGCCCGGCTTGACCGACGTCACGCCGGCGCCGACCTCGCGGACAATTCCCGCGCCCTCATGACCGAGAATCGCCGGGAATTTACCCTCGGAATCCAGGCCCGACAAAGTATAGGCGTCGGTGTGGCAGACGCCGGTGGCCATGATCTCGACCAGAACCTCGCCGGCTTTCGGACCGGCGAGATCGACGGTTTCGATGGTCAGGGGCGCTTCGGCTTTCCAGGCGACGGCCGCACGGGTTTTCATGGGAACAACCTTTGTTGGGGAACGAATGGCTGTCCCATTAAAGGCGCGCCCGAACAGTCGCGCAACGACCCGCGCCGCACTTAAGAGCAATTTCAGAAAAGCGAGGCGCTCCCCATGCGGGATTCGTTTGAGCGGCGCGGCGAAACGGCCTATTTTTCCAACTGGGCGGTCGGCGAGGCGCGGCGGCAGATGGTCTTGACATAAAGCGTCTCGCCGACGCCCTCGCGCAGCGCGCCGCGCGCGATCGACTGTTGCCAGCCATACATGCAGGCGAACTGGCTGTCGACATGGGTGGAGATCACATCGACGGCGCGGGCTTCGTCGCAGTCGCCGGGCGGCGTGGCGAGCTGGCAGACAAGGATCACAGCGGTGAATGCGGACATGTCATTTCCTTTCGGACGAGACCCGTCGCCTCAACACGTTTCCGACGCCCGTTGAGGCTACGCATGGCAAACCCTTTCCGTTACAAGGCTCGCGCGCCGGCGCGGCGCGAAGCGTGAAACGGTCCTTCCTCTCTGTCAGTCTCGCAGCTGTCGTTATCCTGGCGCTTGCCGCGCCGCCCGGAGCTTTCGCCCAAGGGGACGCCGAGCCGCCCTCCGCTGCTGTCGAAATCGCGCCGGGAGACTATGTCCTGCCAGGCGTCATTGCCCTGACATCCAAGCAAAACGCGGGCCAAATCAGCAATTCCGGCTTCATTCTCGGCCGCGACGGCGTCGCCGTCATCGACACGGGCGGCAGTCCGGTCGTCGGGAAGCGGTTGCGCGCCGCCATTCGCGCCGTGACCGACAAGCCTATCCTCTATGTGGTCTACACGCACGGCCATCCCGATCACATTTTCGGCGCCGCCGCTTTTGTCGAGGACCGCCCGGTTTTTATCGGCCATCGCGCGCTGCCCGAGGTCATGGCGACGCATGGCGCGGCCTATCTCGCCGCCGCGCGCGACCTGCTCGGCGAAGCCGGATTTGCGGGAACGCGGATTGTTCCCCCAACTCTGCTGGTTGAGGGCGAAAGGGTGATCGACCTCGGCGACAGGCGGTTAAAACTCGAATCCTGGCCCGCAGGCCACACCAACGCCGATATCACCATCACTGACGAGGCCAGTGGCGTCCTGTTTTTAGGCGATCTGCTGTTTTCAGGGCATATCCCCGCGCTTGACGGCAATCTCGAGGGATGGCTGGCCAATCTGCAAAAGCTGAGAGAACGCCCGGTCAAGCACGTGGTCCCCGGCCACGGCCCCGCGGCCATGGCCTGGCCCGAAGCGGCGCAAGCCGAGGAGGCCTATCTGCGCCGGTTGCGCGACGATGTCGGCGACGCCTTGCAAAAAGGCCAAACCATCCGTCAGGCGGCGCAAACCGCGGCGGCGAGCGAGCGCGACAACTGGCGCCTGTTCGATGAATTCAATCCGCGCAACGCCACCACCGCCTATCACGAGATGGAATGGCGGTGAAATCAGCCCTATTGCTGCGACGCAATATGAAATTAAGGCAAAAACCGCGCGCTTCTAAGGCAATTATAAAAGCTTCCGCGCCTTTGCAGAGTTGCCGCCGCCCCAGCTAGAGACTAGCTTTTCTATGTCATCGAAATAATGACCATGCCTGAGCAGGTCGGGGCCTTCGCTTCTTAACGCTTGCTGACGGTGGCATAGCAAATAAACGAAAAAACCGGCCAAGAACTTGGCGGCGGCGCCGACCGTGGTTGGCTGCGCAATGGAGGGAACACATGAAACGGCTGTTCGCATCGATCATCTCCGTCAGCTCGCTGGCGCTCAATACCGCGGCATTCGCCAATAAATCCGTGATGAAGGGGACCCAGGACGCCAAGCAATGGGTGATCCAGGCCGGCAATTACGCCAATACCCGCTATTCCAAGCTGGACCAGATCAACGAAGGCAATGTCGCCAAGCTGGCGCCGGCCTGGACCTTCTCGACCGGCGTGCTGCGCGGCCATGAGGGCTCGCCGATCGTGGTCGGCGACGTCATGTATGTGCACACGCCTTTCCCCAATATCGTCTATGCCCTCGATCTCAACAATGACGGCAAGATCCTGTGGAAATACGAGCCCAAGCAGGATCCCAACGTCGTGCCGGTGATGTGCTGCGACACGGTCAATCGCGGCCTCGCCTATGCCGACGGCAAGGTCTTCCTGCATCAGGCCGACACCACGGTGGTCGCCCTGAACGCCCAGACCGGCAAAGTCGAATGGTCTGTGGCCAATGGTGATCCGAAGAAGGGCGAGACCAACACCGCCACGGTGCTGCCGGTGAAGGACAAGCTGCTGGTCGGCATTTCCGGCGGCGAATTCGGCGTGCAGTGCCATGTCACCGCCTATGACATCAAGACCGGCAAGAAGGTCTGGCGCGCCTATTCCGAAGGCCCCGACGACCAGATCATGGTCGATCCGGAGAAGACCACCTCGCTCGGCAAGCCGGTGGGCAAGGACAGCTCGCTCAAGACCTGGCAGGGCGACCAGTGGAAGACCGGCGGCGGCTGCACCTGGGGCTGGTATTCCTACGACCCGGATCTGAACCTGTTCTATTACGGCTCGGGCAATCCCTCGACCTGGAACCCGAAACAGCGTCCCGGCGACAACAAGTGGTCGATGACCATCTGGGCGCGCAATCCCGACACCGGCGAAGCCAAATGGGTCTATCAGATGACCCCCCATGACGAGTGGGACTTCGACGGCATCAACGAAATGCCGCTGGTCGACCAGAAGATCGACGGCAAGGAGCGCAAGCTGCTGGTGCATTTCGACCGCAACGGCTTCGGCTACACGCTCGACCGCACCGATGGCGAGCTGCTGGTCGCCGAGAAATTCGATCCGGCGGTGAACTGGGCGACCAAGGTCGACATGGACAAGTCCAGCCCGACCTATGGCCGTCCGCTGGTGGTCGCCAAATATTCGACCGAACAGAATGGCGAGGACACCAATTCGCAGGGCATCTGCCCGGCGGCCTTGGGCTCCAAGGATCAGCAACCCTCGGCCTACTCGCCCAAGACCGGCCTGTTCTACGTGCCGACCAACCATGTCTGCATGGATTACGAGCCGTTCCGCGTGTCCTACACCCCGGGACAGCCCTATGTCGGCGCGACGCTGGCGATGTTCCCGGCCCCGGGCGGAACCACCATGGGCAATTTCATCGCCTGGGACGCCACCAAGGGCAAGATCGCCTGGTCCGACCCCGAGCAATTCTCGGTCTGGTCCGGCGCGCTCGCCACAGCCGGCAACATTGTCTTCTACGGCACGCTGGAAGGCTATCTGAAGGCCGTGGACGCCAAGACCGGCAAGCTGCTCTACAAGTTCAAGACGCCGTCGGGCATCATCGGCAACGTCATGACCTATGAGCACAAGGGCCGGCAATATGTGGCCGTTTATTCCGGCGTCGGCGGCTGGGCCGGCATCGGCCTGGCGGCGGGCCTCGCCGATCCCCACGCCGGCTTGGGCGCGGTCGGCGGCTATGCGGCCCTCAGCAATTACACGGCGCTGGGCGGTACGATGACGGTCTTCGCCCTGCCGGAATGAGGATTTGACGCTAAAATCGGGCCGGGCGCGCTGTCACCAGCCGCCCGGCCTTTTCAAGAAACGAGCAAAGCCGATTGGACCCAAGCGTCGTGACCGAATTTTCCCCGCCCCCTCCCCGCCGCCGGAATGGACCGCGCCGTCTGGCCTCCTCCGTCCTGGCCCTCTGCGCCCTTCTCGCCGCCAGCCGCGTCAGTCAGGCCGATCCGGCCGCCGCGACCAGCCAGGACGGCAAATATAGCGACGCTCAGGGCGAACCGACCTTCAATGTCGGCCCGGACGGCAAGGTCGACTGGTACACTTACTCCGGCTTCCAGCGCTACAGCGCCGAATGCCTGCGCTGCCACGGCCCGGACGCCATGGGCTCGTCCTATGCGCCGGCGCTCAAGGACTCGCTGAAGAAAATGTCCTACACGGACTTCCTCGCCACCGTGGCGGGGGGCCGCAAGAATTTCTCCAATGGCCAGGACAAGGTCATGCCGGAGCTCGGCCTGGATAAGAACGTAATGTGCTTCATCGACGACATCTATATTTATCTCAAAGCCCGTTCCGCCGACGCCGTCGATCGCGGCCGCCCCGCCGCGCACGAGCCCAAGCCCAAAGCCTGGCAGGACGCCGAAGACCTGTGCATGGGCGCGCCGAGCTGAATCATGCGCGCGATGGCGATCTCGATCTGCCTCGCGCTGGCGGCGCTCGCACCGCCGGGCGCGGTCGCGCAGACGCGGCCCGAACTGGTCTCGCAGGACCGTTTGCGCGTCTGCGCCGCGCCCGCCGACCTGCCTTTTTCCAATCGGGAAAAACAGGGGTTCGAAAACAGGATCGCCGAAATCGTCGCCGACGAGTTGAAACTGCCGCTGCATTATTTCTGGATGCCGCAAGGCCCCGGCTTCGTCCGCGCCACGCTCGGCGAGGACATGTGCGACCTGATCGTCGGCTATGCGGCGCAAGCCGATATTGTCGATCATTCCAATCCCTATTACGCCTCGACCTATGCCCTGGTGTCGCGCGCCGGATCGGGGCTGGACAGGGTCGAGAAGATCGACGACCCCCGCCTGGCCAAGATCAGGCTCGGCGTGATCGCGGCGACGCCGCCCGCCGACCATCTGCTGCGCCTCGGCCTGCTCGACAAGGCCAAGACCTATGCGCTGCTGGTCGACCGCCGCTTCGCCTCGCCGGCGGAAGAGGCGATCCACGACGTCGAGGCCGGCGTCATCGACGCGGTGATCCTCTGGGGCCCCATCGCCGGCTCTTTCGCCAAAAAGGCGGAAAAGCCGCTCAATGTCGCGCCCTTGAGCGCCGATGTCCGCCCCGCGCTGAGCTTCCGCATCGCCTTTGGCTTGCGCCACAATGAGCTGGAATGGAAGCACCGGCTCAACGCCGTGCTGCGCAAGCGCAAGGCCGAGATCGAGGCGGTGCTGCGCGATTATGGCGTTCCCCTGGTTCCAATCGAGGCGACGGCGCTGGCGCCCGAGCGCGACAAGCGCGGCAATGCGGAGGCGGAATGAACGCGCTGGCGCGCATCGGCCTCGCCGCCCTGGCCCTGGGAGCGCTCCCCGCGCGCGCCGCCCCGCCCGAGCCGCCCGGCTACCGGCTCGACAATTATCATCCGGCGCCCACGCCCGAAACGGTCAATGGCCGCAAGGCGCTGACCACGGCCGAAGCCGAGGCCCTGTGGCGCGACGGCAAGACGCCTTTCGTCGATGTCGCCTCGCAGCCGCCGCGTCCCGAAGGCCTGGCGCCGGGCACGGTCTGGATCGACAAGCCGCACGCCAGCATCAAGGGCGCGGCCTGGCTGCCCGAAGTCGGGCGCGGCGAACTTTCCGCGCAGACCGAAACCTATTTCCGGCAAAGCCTGACCGCTCTGACCGGCGGCGACCCTTCGCGAAAACTGGTGATTTTCTGCAAACGCGACTGCTGGATGTCCTGGAACGCCGTCAAGCGGGCGCAATCCTATGGCTATGCTCAGACTCTCTGGTACGCCGAGGGCGTCGAGGGCTGGCGCGAGGCCGATCTGCCGAGCGAAATCGTCGCGCCCTACAAGTGAGGAGGGTGGAATGCCCAACCGTCGTCTGCTGCTGCAATGCGCGTTGCTTTCGCCGCTCGCCGCCCATATTGAAACCGCCAAGGCCGAAAACGCCGAAAGCGAGGACACATGGAAGGGTTTGAAGCCGATGTTCTTCGGCGACAAGCCCATCGACGAGGCGCCGGGCTATGTGACGCTCGACGCGCCGGCCCGCGCCGAAGACGCGGCGCTGGTTCCCATCGCGTTGAAATTCCTGCCGCGCGAAAAGGGCGACCGCGTGGTCGCGGCGACCCTGTTCGTCGATGAGAATCCCTCGCCGCTGGTGACGACGATCAAGCGCGATCCCGTGGACTCCGGCGCCTTCGATCTCTCCCTGCGCATCCGCGTCAATTCCTATTCCCATGTCCGCGTCATCGCCGAAACCGAGAGCGGCGCCCGGCATATGGTCAAGGCCTATGTGAAGGCCGCCGGCGGCTGTTCGGCGCCGGCGTCGAAAGACCCGGAGGAGGCGCGGGTCAATCTCGGCAAGATGCGTTTCCGCTCCTTCGCCGCCCAGGGCATGGCCGAGGCCCAGGCGATGATCCGCCATCCCAATTATTCGGGCATGCAGATGGACCAGATCACCCGCATGTACACGCCGGCCTGGTATGTCACGGAGCTGCGGGTGACACAGGGCGGCGCGACGCTGTTCTCCATGGAAAACGGCATTTCCCTGAGCGAGGACCCGACCGTCCGTTTCAGCTACAGGCCCAATGGCCAACCGGTGAGGCTGGAGGCCAAGGACTCGCGCGTCCGGCGGGCCCCGGAGGAGTTCAAGCACCCGGCACGAACTGCAACAAATTCCCAGCCAATATGATTGATCCCATCGGCCAGGCAATGATCAATCTCTTCCCTCTGCCAACTTCTACGACTGCGAATGAAGCTGAAGGATTCAACTATTCCGACGTTCCAGTTCGCAAGCTGAACGAAGGTGAGTTCGACGTTCGTCTGGACCACAACTTTTCCAGCAAGGATTCGATGTTTGCCCGTTTCAGCTACGATCAGGCAACATCAGTCGTACCCGGAGGCGCCCCAGCCTTTGCCGAACAGAATGCCTTTGCCAGCAACCAAGATATCGACAATCACGGGCGGAACGTGGCAGTGTCCGAAACCCACATATTCTCCGATCGCACCATCAACCAGTTTCAGGTCGGATTCAATCGAATTTTCAACTACATTCTGTCGTATGGTAACGCCACTTGCGAATCGGCAAAATTGGGTATTCAGGGCGCAGATTTAGGTTCTGCCTGCGATAGTCTCACTGGGTTGCCGGCCAGCCTGAATCAGTCCACCAAGGTTTGCATGAGCTGTGGTTTCACCTCTACGCAGTTGTTCGGCGGCTATTACAACCTTGGAGACCGCGGCTTCGCTCCTTTTCAGGGCGGCACCAACGTTTTCTCCGTGTCAGACTCGTGGAACACCACTCGCGGTAACCATTCTCTGAGTATTGGTGGCGGAATCCGCGCCAATCAAATGAACGTGGTGACCAACGGATTCCAGGACGGCTACTTCCTGCTTTTTGGCAGCTACACCAATGACGCTTCCGCTGATCTGCTTGTCGGTCAAGTGGGAGGAGCCA
>CAWDOR010000018.1:0-28530 GCA_963804045.1 uncultured Alphaproteobacteria bacterium
TCATTTCCGGCACGCCCAGCGACAAAGCTGATTTCGTCATAGGTTCAGGGCTCTTCCTTTCTTACCTTCGGTGAAAAATCTAAAGAGTTGGTGCGGCCGGCGCCTTGACCGAAATCAGCTACCGAGCCCTTTATCCTTGATGCGCTTGACCCCGGTTAAGGACTTCTTGCCCAGGAACTTTTACGCTATTCCGAATGGAGCGTGGGGCGTGGCATGAGAGCGCTGTTATTTCTGCTGATCCTCGGTGCCGTGACGCTACCGCCACCGGAGGCGCGCGCGGACTGCGCGCCGGCTCCCAGGGCCGAATGCATCGGCGCCGACCTGCGCGCCATTGACGGCGACGGGAGGATTCTTCGGCGTAATCCTGCGCGACGCCAATCTGTCAGGCGGAGAGCTGGAAGGCGCCAAGCTCCGCGGCGCCGATCTCGCCGGGTCGAATTTCTACGCCGCCGATCTGCGCCACGCCGATCTCGCCGGCGCCAAACTCGCCGGGGCCGATCTGCGTCAGGCGCATCTCGAAGGCGCCAATTTGCGCGGAGCCGATCTGCGCGGCGCGGAACTCAGTTTCTCTGAACTCGCCGACGTCGATCTTTCGCTGGCGGACATGCGCGGCGCCAAGCTGCTGCTGGTCGATCTGCGCAAGGCGCGGCTGGACGGCGCGAAAATCGAGGGCGCCCTGTGGACAACCCGTCGCATTTGCCAGCCCGGTTCGCTGGGCGCGCATTGCATCGAGGGCGACGCCAGCTACCAGCTTCCGTCCGGCGTTCAGATTGCCAAGCCGGATCCTCAAAAATGAAAGATGAGTCCATGCGTCTCGCCATCTTCGCATTTTCCGCTCTTCTGGGCGCCATATGTTGCGCCTCGGCCGATGAACGGCGCGATGTCCAGGCGCGCTGCAAAATGGCCCCCGCCGATTCCTGTCAGGGAGTCGATTTGCGCGGCCACAATCTCGACGGAAAGGACCTTTCCGAATCCAATTACGAATCCGCCCGCCTGGAAGACGCGAGTTTGCGGAACGCCAATCTGAACCATGCAAATCTTCAATTGGCGATCGTCTCGCGCGCCGATTTTTCCAAGGCGGATTTGCGTCATGTGAGTCTTTTCGCCGCTCGTGCGGAGGGCGCCAAATTCACCGGAGCCCAGCTCGAAGGCGTCAATTTCACGCGCGCCGACCTTGCCGGCGCCAATTTGCAAGGCGCAAAGATCGACGCGTCGACGCTGTTCGTCTCCGCTCGCCTGGGCGGGGCGACCTGGATCGACGGCCGGGTTTGCGCGGCGAAATCCATCGGTGCTTGCGACTGAGCCTCATGCCGACTTCTTATTTAGTTAAATCATTGATATAACGTTATTTTCATCAGCAACAAAATTCGCGTTTGATTGACAATTGTCAATGAAATCGACTCTCGGCGGCTTACCCTCCCGGTGTTGACGCGGCTTCGAAGGAAAGAGGCTGGACGGTTGCGTTGTGCGCTTCCGCCCACGCGGGAATTTTGCCGAAGGGGGCTAAAATGAAAGCCACATTGAAAAAAACAACCATGCTGGCGAGCGCGCTGGGTCTCGGCGCGGCGCTGATCGCCCCGGCATTCGGCGCGGAATCCTTGCAGGACGTGATGAAGCGGCGCAATCTTTCGGAAAAGGACATGCTCGCCGCCGCCAAGACCTACACCCCGACCGGCGGACGCGACGAATTCATCGTCTTCAGCTCCAGCGGTCACGCGGGCCAGATCATCGTCTATGGCATCCCCTCGATGCGCATCCTCAAATATATCGGCGTGTTCACGCCGGAGCCCTGGCAGGGCTATGGCTTCGACGACGAATCGAAAGCCATTCTCAAGGCCGGTTCGCCTCCGGGCCAAACCTTGACATGGGGCGATACGCACCATCCCAATATTTCCAAGACCAATGGCGATTACAATGGCAAATGGCTGTTCATCAACGACAAGTCCACGCCGCGCATCGCCGTCATCGGCCTGAAGGATTTCGAAACCAGGCAGATCGTCGTCAACCCGGTGCTGGGCAACGAGCACGGCGGCGCCTTCGTCACCAACAATACCGAATATGTGATGGAGGCTTCGCAATATCCGTCGCCGCTTGGCCATAAATTCGCGCCGCTCAGCGAGTTCAACGACAAATACCGCGGCGGCATCACCTATTGGAAATTCAATGATGACAAGGGCCTGATCGAACCGGAAAACTCCTTCACGCTGGAGTTGCCGCCCTACAGCCAGGATCTTGTCTCTTCGGGGAAAGGTCCTTCGGAAGACTGGGCGTTCCTGAATTCCTTCTGCTCGGAGCGCTATGTCGGCGGTGTTGAATCCGGCAAGCCGCCCTTCGAGGCCGGCTGTTCCGCGAACGACGTCGATTACCTTCATGTCATCAACTGGAAAAAAGCCGAAGCGGTCTACAAGGCCGGTAAATTCAACAAGATCAACGGCATGGCCGTGATTTCCTTGCAAACCGTGATCGACGAGGGTCTGGTCTACCTGGTTCCGGAGCCAAAGAGCCCGCACGGTTCGGACGTGTCGCCGGACGGCAAATATGTCATCGTCGGCGGCAAGCTCGACACCCACGGTTCGGTTTACGACTTCGCCAAGATGAAGGCTCTCATCGACGCCAAGAAATTCGCCGGCAAGGATCCCTATGGCCTGCCGATTCTGGACATGAAAGAATCGCTGCATACGCAGGTCGAACTTGGACTGGGCCCGCTTCACACGCAGTTCGACAGCAAGCCTTGCATCACTTACACCTCGCTTTACGTCGACAGCCAGGTCGTGAAGTGGGATTATTGCGAGGGCAAGGTTCTCGACAAGCTGGCGATCCATTACAACATCGGCCATCTCATGACGATGGAAGGCGACACGATGCACCCGAAAGGGCATTATCTCGTCGCGCTCAACAAGCTCGCCATCGACCGCTTCAATCCGGTGGGGCCGCTGCATCCGCAGAATCACCAACTAATCGACATCAGCGGCGACAAGATGGATCTGATTTACGACCTGCCGATCGGCCTTGGCGAACCGCATTGGGCGGTGGCGATCGCCGCCGACAAGCTGAAGCCGATGATTCGCTACAAATTCGGCACCGACAGCCGCACCGAGGAAACCTCGCCTTTCGCCACCCGTCCGGGCAGCGAGCATATCGACCGTTCGCCGGGCAAGGTCGAAGTGTTCGGCACCACCATCCGCTCGCATTACACGCCGGAAATCGTCGAGGCGGAGGAAGGCGACAAGGTGATTTATCACTGGACCAACGCCGAGCGCGCCGAGGACGAAACCCATGGCTTCGCCATCGGCCAGCACGACATCAACCTGTCGCTGGAGCCGGGCAAGACGGCTTCGGCAACGGTCGAGAACGTCAAGCCGGGCGTCTATTCCTATTACTGCACCGAATTCTGCTCGGCGCTGCATCTGGAAATGGAAGGCTACCTGGTCGTGCGGCCGAAGGGGACCAAGGTTTCGACCGAAGGCGCCAGCGTCGGCCAGACTTACACCAAGGTGGATTTCGACAAGCAGTACAAGTCCGGCGTCGATACGCAAGCCGTCATCGATCAGGTCGTGGCCTATATCACCTCGACCAATTTCAAGGACTTTCCGCCTGTCGTCGCGCTGGTCGAAGACGCCACCGATCAGCTTAAGTTCGCAACCGACGCGCGCGCGAAAGCCGATGACTTCGCCAAGAAGGAAGACTGGCAGAACGCCATGCTCTGGGCGAACCAGTGGTGGCAATATCAGGTCAAGGCGGCGGATATCGGCTTGCGCGCCAAGACCTATCTGGAAGAGCACGGGGCCAAAAAGGTCAAGTAAAGCTCCCTCAACTTGGGGAGGCTTTCGGGTCTCCCCTCTCTTTTCAATTCAAGCGAGACTGGCCATGGCTTTCCGCGCTAAACATACATCGGCGGTTTTCGCCTTCGCCGTTTCGCTGCTTGGCTCCGGCCTTTTCGCCGCCGCCGAAGATGCGCCGAACGGCAAGCAGCTTTATCTCACCCGCACCTGCATCGCCTGCCACGGCAGGGATGGCGCCAAGGCGATCCAGGCCTATCCCAATCTCGCCGGACTCGATCAGGTCTATCTCCTCGGCCAGATGAAGGCCATCGCCGAAGGCAAGCGCGTCTCCGGCCCCGATGCGCGCGGCTATCCCCGGACACAGGCGATGAAGGACGTGATGGGCGTCGTCACCGACGACGAGTTGAAGACCATCGCCGCCTGGCTCGCGACCCTGCCGCCGCCGCCGCTCAAGCCCGGCGACGCCGCCTTGGCCGCTCAGGGCGAGGCGCTCTATGGCAAGTCCGGCTGCGCCAGCTGCCACGGCCCCAAGGGCCTCAAGCCAAATCCCGCCATGGGCGCGCCGCTGATCGCCGGACAGAAAAAGGAATATTTGGTGCTCCAGCTCAAAGAGATCCGCGACGAAATCCGTTCCAATGGCAAGACCAAGCTGATGGTTCCGATCGCCAAGAAATTGAGCGACGCGGACATTGACGCGCTGGCCGAGTTTCTGTCGCAAGTTGATCGCGTTGCGACGAAGTGACGCTGTGGATTTGAGGAGATACGGGATGAACTGGAAAACAGCCGTCGCGGCGGCCACGCTTATCGCCGCCGGGGCCTTTGCCGCTCACGCAGCCGACACCGCGCCCAAGGCCGATTCGGGCAAAGTCACCACCGACGCCGAAGGCAAGACCCACGAATGGATGGCCAAGGGCGGCGAGCGCGAAAAGGCGCTGGAGCTGAAGCCGGATATGACCCATGGCCGCGATGTCTATGAAGTCTGCTCCGCCTGCCACCTGCCAGAAGGCTGGGGGCGCGCCGACGGTACTTTTCCGGAACTGGCGGGACAGCACCGCACCGTCTTGATCAAGCAACTCACCGATATTCGCGAAGGCCATCGCGACAACCCGACGATGTATCCCTTCGCTTTGCCCTCGGAAATCGGCGGCGAGCAATCAGTGGCTGATGTCACCGAATATATTTCCAAACTGCCGATGAACCCGGAAAATGGGGTCGGACCGGGAACGAATCTTGCCTTGGGCGAAAAGCTGTTCAAGGACAACTGTGTGCGCTGCCACGGCGAAAATGGCGAAGGCAATGCCGAAAAATACTATCCGCGCATCCAGGGCCAGCATTACGCCTATCTGTTGCGCCAGTACCAGTGGATCAAGGAAGGCCGCCGCCGCAACGCCAATCCCGATATGATCGAGCAAATCAAGAATTTTTCGGACCAGGATACGGTCGCCGTGCTCGATTACGTATCCAGGCTCAAGCCGCCGAAAGAATTGGTTGGCGTAAAGGGCTGGCAGAATCCAGACTTCAAATAAGCCTATGGATTCATGGCGCAGCGTGCCTCAGAGCAAAGAGCTCGACACGCTTCGCCGTTACAATGAATTTGAAAAATCGGCAGGGTCGCGGCGACAAGGCCGCGCCCCCAAAAAGCTTTCGGAGCCCATGATGACCCCTGCGGCAAACCCGGGCGCGACGCCGTTTCGCCTGTTGACACTCTTCGCCATGGCAGTGCTCGCCGTCGCGTTCTTTTCGCCGATCTGGTGGGTGAGCCTCAAAGCGCCGAACTATCCTCCGGAAACCTTTCCTGACGGCGTTCGCATCCACTTCCAGTTCAACGGCGTCAAGAACGGCTGCGAACTCCGCAAAAGCCAGGAAGTCGACGAGGACAACGAGGCGCTGGATTGCGTCCACGAGATGAACACCATTAATCACTATATTGGCATGAAGCCGATCGCCTCCGGCGCCAAATACGAGATCATGGCCGCGCCCTATCTGTTCATCGGCATGGGCCTGCTGCTGGTCGCCTTCATGTTTTACAGCGGTCCCTTCTGGTGGCTTCTCGCTTTGCCCGCGATCCTTGTGCCGGTCGGCTTCGTCGTCGATTATTCCGGCTGGCTCTGGTATTTCGGCCACACGCTGAGCCCGATGGGCGCCTTCACGGTCAAACCCTTCATGCCCACGGTGTTCGGCGAGGGCAAGGTGGCGCAATTCTCGACCTTTTCCTATCCGCATTACGGCTTCGCGCTACTGATCCTGGCGTCGCTGGCGCTGATCCTGGCGGTGCTGCTGCGGCGCAAACAGTTGCGCGTGCTGCGGAGCAAGACATGAAGTCTTTGTTTGCCGCCGCGCTCGCTGGAATGCTGTGCGGCGGCGCGCTGGCTCAGGAAGGGTCGCAAAAACGGGCGCAACCCCTGCAAGCGTTGATCGACGCGACGCCGGACGGGGGAACCCTCGCTCCCCCGCCCGGCGTCTATTCCGGCCCGGCGCGCATCGAAAAAGCCATGACGCTCGATGGCGCCGGCAAGGTCGTGCTCGATGGTTTTGGCGAGGGCACCATCCTGAGCCTGAAAGGCTCGCATATCATCGTCCAGGGCATGCGCCTGAACGCCAGCGGCCATCGCCATGAAAATCTCGACGCCTGCCTGCGGCTGGAACAGGCGAGCTTCAATGTCGTCAAGGATAACGAGCTGACCCACTGTCTCGTCGGCGTCGATCTGCGTCACGCCGACCACAATGTCATCCGCCGCAACAAGGTCATCGGGTCCGACCCGCAATTCGACATGCGCGGCGATGGGATGCGCGTCTGGTATTCCAACGACAATCTGCTTGACGCCAATGTGGTGACCGACCATCGCGACCTGCTGGTTGAATATTCCACTCGAAATGTGCTCCGCGCCAATCAAGTGACGCGCGGGCGTTATGGCACCCATTTCATGTATGCGAGCGGCAACCGCGCCGAAGGCAACGCTTACGCCTATAATACGGTCGGCATTTTCTCGATGTATTCGAACCAGCTGGAGTTGATTGGCAATCGGATCACGCGCAGCAATGGCGCTGTTGGAATGGGCATTGGCCTCAAGGAGGCGAGCGGCGTCACCATCGAGAACAATGTGCTGGTGAGCAACGCCATCGGTCTTTACGATGACGATTCGCCCTTCGACCCGGACCAGCCCAATGTCTATCGCGGCAATCAATGGGCGTTCAACGGCATCGCCATCCAGTTCCATCGCAATCAGGAAAGCAACAGATTCGCCGGCAATGATTTCATCGGCAATTTCACCGATGTCGTCGCGCGTGGCGGCGATGGCGCCACGGCGGCGGAATGGGATGGCAATTACTGGGACTCCTATCAGGGCTTCGACCGCAAGAACGCCGGGATCGGCGAGACCCCCTTCGAAATTTACGCCTATGCCGACCGGATCTGGGCTGACGCGCCGATGACCAGCTTCTTTCGCGCCTCGCCAGCGCTGGAAAGCATAGATTTCCTGTCGCGGCTGGCGCCATTTTCGCGACCGCAACTGGTGTTGCGCGATAAGCGCCCGGCCATGCGGCCCTTCGCCGCCAGCGTGGCCCAGACTGGAGGTTGACCCTTGTCGCTGCTCGACAAATGGTTCGGCCAGGATGGCCGCAAGCTCAAGAGCGAGGATCGCCGCCGGCTGCTGCGTTCGGCCGCCGCCGTCGGCTTGTTTTCGGCGCTGTCGCTGCTCGGCTTCATCCCCGTGGTTCGCCGCTGGCGCGAAAGGCTGCGGCCGCCGGGCGCGCTCGATGAGCATGAATTTCTGGCCGCCTGCATCAAATGCGGCCAATGCGTGCAGGTCTGCCCGGTCAAGGCGATCCGCCTCGCCGATATCGACGAGGGATTTGGGCTGGGAACGCCCTTCATCGACGCGCGGACCCAGGCCTGCGACTTTTCCTGCGATGCGGTGCAATGCATCCTCGCCTGTCCGACCGGCGCGCTGGCCCATGACATCTCCGCCAAGGAACAGGTGCGCATGGGCGTCGCCCGTCTCGCCGCGCCGGATCGCTGCCTGGCGCGCCAGGGCCTCGGCTTCCACGGCGCGGCGCGTGGAAAAGATTTCGCTGGCCTGCATCGTTACGCCGAGGTGGACCGCTGGAAGCCGATCAGGCTCGCCGACCATCCCTATGACGTCGAGCCTTGCGATCTCTGTGTGCGCGAATGCCCCATCAAGGGAGCGCTCAGCCTGGAGCCCTTGAGCGCCGATACCGCCGACAAAAGGCGCACCCCGGTCGTGCATCAGACGTGCGTCGGCTGCGGCCTGTGCGAAATGGTCTGCCCGGCGGAGCCGGCGGCGATCGTCGTCGACGCCCGCGCCGTCTGGCCGGCGCAGGGGAGAGCCTGAGATGAAAGGACTTTTCGACAGTCTCGCCATCATGCTTGGCCGCGCGCCGCGCAAACCTCGGGAATTGACTCCGGCCGCGCGCGAGATCGCCGCCTATCAGTCGAGCAAGGAAGGCAAGGCCGAGCGCAAACAGCTTATCCTCGCCGAAATGAACAGCACGCACGTCAATCATTTCTGGCGCAACTGGCGCTGGATCTCGATCATCACCGTCAATCTGCTGTTCGTATTGTCCTATCGCGCCGATATTCAGGTGGTCGAAGGCGCGCTGACCGGGTCGCGCTTCGTCGGCTTCCACATGGCCGATCTCAATTCCGCCTTGCAGGTGATGCTGGCCTACAAGCATCTGGTCATCAATCTCGCCATTGGCTCCGGCACCGTGGTTTTCATTTGGTGGCTGTTCGGCGGCCGTTCGTTCTGCTCCTGGGTCTGCCCCTATCACCTGCTGTCGGAATGGGCGGAGATGATCCATCTGCGCCTGGCCGCGCGCGGTCTGGTCAAAGACCGGCAATTCCACCGCGCGTTGCGCACAGTGCTCTATGTCGTCTTCGCGGTTCTGGCGCTCGTTACCGGCTATACGGTTTTCGAGGTGATCTCGCCGGTCGGCATCCTCTCGCGCGCCTTCACCTATGGCGCCACGCTGGCGTTGCTCTGGGTCGTCGCGCTGCTGCTCGCCGAAATTTTCTATTCCCGCCGGATGTGGTGCCGCTATATCTGCCCAATTGGCATGACCTATGGTTTTGTTGGCGCGGTTTCGCCGGTGCGGGTGGTCTACGATCTCAACCTCTGCCTGCACGAAGGCAAGTGCCGCGATGTCTGCCTGGTCCCGCATGCGCTGGAAATCACCAAGCTCGGCTATGCCGGCGATGCGAAAATCGCTATCGGCGCCGATTGCACCCGCTGCGGCATGTGCGTCGAGGTCTGCCCGCGAAACGCTTTGAATTTTGACATCAAGGGGCTGGACAAGCTGCTCTGATAAAAACGCGGCTCCTTGCGCGGCCGCATCCTGTCTCGCGCCAGATCGTTCTAGGGTGTGGCTGAAAGGGGAAGCGGCGTGATCGAGGTAGAGGGTCTGTGCAAGAATTTTCACAAGACGCGCGTCATCGACAAGCTGTCGATGCGGGTCGTGGCGGGCGAGCGGGTCGCGTTGATCGGGGCCAACGGCGCCGGCAAGACGACCCTGATCCGTTGCATTCTCGGAGAATACGTCGCGCAAGGATCGGTAAAGGTGAAGGGCCTCGATCCGCGCGCCCACCGCGCCGACGTTCTTCGCAGCGTCGGCTTCGTGCCGCAATTGCCCCCGCCGCTGAAAATGACCGTAGCCGATCTGATCGCCTTTTCCGGCGGCGTCAGCGGCGCCGACCCCAAAGCCATTGGCGCGACAGCCGCCGAGCTTGGCCTCGATGTCGCGGAAATCGCCAGCCGTCCCTTCTGCAAACTGTCAGGCGGACAAAAACAGAAACTGCTGATCGCTGTCGCCTTGGGACGCAACGCCCGCCTGCTGATTCTCGATGAGCCCGCCGCCAATCTCGATCCGGCGGCGCGGCAGAAATTCTTCAAGCTGCTCGCCGCCCGCCCCGGCGTCACCATGCTCATGTCCAGCCATCGCGTCGACGAAGTGGCGGCGCTGGTCACACGGGTGATTGAGATGGACCGCGGCGCCGTCACATTCGACCGGCGATTGAACGACGACCGTTTGAACGGCGCGAATTTGCGCGTGCGGGTGAAAATGTCTGTGGTCGAACCGGCTTTCGTCGCGGCGCTTGAACCCTGGGGCTTCGCTCGCGATGGCGCCTCGCCGGTCTGGACCGGGGAAATCGCCAATCCGGACCGCCTGCGTTTTCTTTGCCTGCTGTCGCATTACGCCGGCCTGATCGAATCGGCTTCGCTTGACGAAATGAGTGAAAGGGAGACCGAAGATGCGACTGCGGAAATTCGCGTTTGAAGCGGCTCTCATGCTGCTGGTCGCCGGCTGCGGGGAGCAGAGCGGACCGGTCGAGATCAAATATGATCGCGACGTCTGCGAAATGTGCGGCATGATCATTTCCACGCCGCGTTATGTCGCGGAGGTTCGGCTCGCCGACGGCAAAATCCACAAATTCGATGACATAGGCGACGTCGTGACCTGGCTCGAAAAGAATTGCGTCGCGCCGGAGCAAGCCAGGGAAATCTGGGTGATGAATTCGCAGGACGGAAGAACCTGGCTTGACGCCCGCCGCGTCTTTTTCGCGCGCGGCCTGAGCCCGATGAATTACAATTTCGCCGCGGTTCCCAAGCCCGGGGACGGCGCCGTGGATTTCGCCGCGATGCGCGCGAGCATCCTGCGGCCGAACCCGAGCTGCGCAAAAACGGAGCGGGAAAAATGAGCAACCTGCTGCTTTCCGCGCGCATCGACATTACGGAATCGCTGCGCGCGCGCTGGTTTTTGCTTTACGCCGTCGTTTTCGGAGGCATTGCCGCGCTTCTTATGATCTTCGGCCTCACCGAAAGCCGGGTGATGGGCTTTACCGGTCTGACCCGGCTGCTGGTCACCTATATCCAGCTCAGCATGGCGATCCTGCCGATCTTCATCCTGATCTCGACGGTTCGCTCGATCGCCGGCGACCGCGAAGCCGGCGTCTTCGAATATATGCTGTCGCTGCCTGTTTCGCTTTCGACTTGGTATTGGGGGCGTTTCATCGGCCGTTTTGTCACTGTCTTCGCGCCGGTCTTCCTGGCCATGGCCGTGGCCACCGCATGGGGCGCGATCAGCGGGCTGGAAATCCCCTGGCGGCATTTTTTCGTCTTTTCAGCGCTTCTGGTTTCGCTCTCCCTCTGTTTCCTCGGCTTCGGCTTTCTCATCTCGACGCTCGCGCGCTCGCCCGATGTCGCGCAAAGCTACGCCTTCGGCCTGTGGCTGGTTCTGCTGCTGTTCCTCGACCTGATCCTGCTCGGCGTCATGCTTCAGGAGCGTTTCCCCCCCGAGGCGATCATCGCCATCAGTCTTGTCAATCCGCTGCAAGTGTTCCGCACCGCCGCCATGGCTTTGTTCGATCCCCAGCTCGTGCTGATCGGTCCGGCCGCCTTCGTCATTCTCGACAGGATGGGCGCGGACGCCTATCTCGCCTGGGCGATTTTCTACCCCGCGGCTCTGGGCGCCCTCGCCGCCGCCCTCGGCTTTTATCGGTTTCGCGCCGGCGACCTGGTGTGAGCGGCGCGATGAGAAGGAGGGTCCAGCGATTTTTCCCGCACTATGCTCCGTCGCAACTCTTCTCGCTGGCGAGCGATGTCGAGGCCTATCCGCATTTCGCGCCCGGTTGCGAAAGCGCGCGCATCCTGGAGCGCGAGGGCCAGACCTGTCTGGTGGAGAATGTCTTTCACTTCGGACCGCTGCGCCGCCGCTTCCTCAGCCGCGCGACCATGGAGCCTCCCAAGCGGCTGTCCATTGTCGCAGCCGACGGTCCGCTGCGGGATTTGCGGCTGGTCTGGCTTTTCGAAGCCAGCGCCGGCGGCTGCCTGTTGACGGTCGATCTCGACCTGGCCTTTGAATCCGCCTTGTTCGCCGCCGCAGCGCGCCTCGCCGCGCCGGGCGTGGAGGCGCGGATCATGAGCGCCTTCGAACACCGGGCTCGCATTCTGTTTGCGAAAGAGGAAAAACGGCCATGAACGCAAGCGCAGCTTTGGAGAGCGCCGGTTGGTCCCATTGGGTCGCCGCCATGCGACCGCGAACGCTCACCATGGCGTTGACGCCAGTCATCGTCGGCGCCGTTCTGGCCTTCGCCGCCCAGGGCCGCGTGCTGTTTCCCGCCGTTCTCACCGCAGCCTTCGCCGCGCTCTGCATCCAGATCGCCACAAATCTGTATAATGACGTCCGGGATTTCGAACGCGGCGGCGACGGGCCCGATCGGCTTGGGCCCAGACGCGCCGCCGCCAGCGGCCTGCTGAGCGCCGCCGCCATCAAACGCGCCGCCGCCGGTTTTTTCGCGGCGGCGGCATTGAGCGGCCTCTATCTCGTCTGGCTCGGCGGCTGGCCCATCCTGCTGCTCGGCGCGCTGTCGATCCTGTCGGGCTGGGCCTATTCCGGCGGTCCTAAACCCATTTCCCACACACCGTTCGGGGAGATTTTCGTCGTCGCCTTTTTCGGCCTCGGCGCGGTTTGCGGCGTCTATTGGCTTTCGGCCGGCGAGCTGAAGCTGACGCCTGTTCTTGCTGGGCTGGCGCTTGGCGCTTTCGCCGCCGCGGTGCTGATGGTCAACAATATTCGCGACGCGGAAGCCGACGCGCGCGCCGGTCGCCGCACACTGGCGATTGTCTGCGGTCCCGAACTGGCGCGCCGCCTGTTCGGGCTGATGATGCTGACGCCCTTCGCCCTGCTCGCGCCGCTGGTCGCGGCGACGCCGGACCGCTGGACCTGGGCGGCGTTGGGAGCGCTTCCCTCGGCCCTGGCGCTGATCCGGCGCATCGCCGAGGAAAAGCCGGGACCGGAAATGAATGTGCTGCTCGCCGGCGTGGCGCGGGCGCAAACGCTTTTCGCGCTGCTGCTGTGCCTGGGTGTGCTTTGGTGAGGAAATTCGCGGTCGTCTTCGTCGCCGGCCTGGTTTTGGCGGCGTTGTTCTGGGCCGCGTCGCGCCCGGCGCCGCCAGTGCGGCGCGGCCTTCCCGCCATCGGCTTTATCGACGCCCAAGGCCGCACGCTGACCCTCGCCGATTTCGCCGGCAAGGTGGTGGTGTTGAGTTTCTGGGCGAGCTGGTGCCTACCGTGCCGAACGGAAATGCCAGCTTTCGACCGGCTGCAACAGAAGTTCGGCGATCGCGGCCTCGCCATCGTCGCGGTTTCGATCGATTTCCGCGGACTTGCCGCCGTCGACGCCTTTTACGAACAGACCGCCATAAACGCGCTGCCGCGCTATCTCGATCCTTCGCGCGAGGCGGCCAAACAGCTCGGCTTTGCCGGCGTGCCCAGTGCGCTGATCGTCGACCGGCGCGGTCGCGAGGCGGCGCGCATAGAGGGGTCGATCAATTGGGAAAGCGCCCGGATCGCGACCCTGCTCAATCGGTTGCTCGACGAGCGGTAAGCCTCGTCAAACCTTGGCTGCGCTGTGCAGGCACACGATCCCGAAGGAAAAATCGCGCCAGCGCACCGAAGAAAAACCGACTTCCTCGAAAATCGCCGCCAATTCGCGCTGGTCGGGAAAGCGGCGTATTGATTCCACCAGATAGGCGTAAGCTTCCGGTTGTCCCGCCACCCATGCGCCGAGCCGGGGGATGACGAGAAAGGAAAACAGATCGTATAACGGCGCCAGCCAGGCGCGGGGCCGGGAGAATTCCAGGCAGAAGACCCGGCCGCCCGGCTTGAGGACGCGATGCATTTCGTTCAGGGCGTCGCGCAGCTTTGTGACGTTACGAATGCCAAAGGAAATGGTCAGTCCATCGACCGAATTGTCGGAGAAAGGCAGCGCCTCCGCCTCGCCGATCCGCCATTCGACATGCGCCAGGCCGCGCTTCTTGCCTTCCGCCATCATTTCCGCGCTAGGATCGCAAACCACGACGATCCGGTCGGGGCCGGCCAGCAGCGCAGCGACATCGCCGGTGCCGCCGGCCAGATCGACGATGAATTCGCCGGCGCGCGGCGCGACAGCTGCCGCCAGCGCCCGCTTCCACAGCCGGTGCAGACCGAAGGACATCAGATCGTTCATCAGGTCGTAACGCGCCGCGACGCCGGCGAAAACACGCCGGATGCGCGCCCGCCGCTCAGTGGGCGTGACGCTTTGAAACCCGAACCCGTCATCCGGCGCGATGGTCACCTCGCGGTCTCCCGAAGGCGCGCGCGAATGCGCTCAACCATTTCCGCCGGCTTCACACCGCTGTTGAAACGCTCCAGAAACTTGCCGTCGCGGCCCATGAGAAAAATCGCGGCGGTATGGTCGATGGAATAATCGCCATCGGACCCCGGCTGTCTGGCGTATTTTATGTGATATTTTCTCGCGGCGTCGGCGACAAATTCCGAAGGTCCGGTGAGGCCGACCATACGGTTCGAGAAGGACGAGACGTAATCGGCGAGAACGACAGGTGTGTCGCGCTCGGGATCGAGCGTGACGAAAATCGGCGTGACGCTCGCGCCTTCGGGACCGAGTTCGTTGACGACATTGGCCATGTCCATCAGCAGTGTCGGGCAGATGTCCGGGCAATGGGTGTAGCCGAAGGCGATCAGCATGAATTTGCCGCGAAACTCCTCGTCGAGAACAGCCTTGCCGTGCTGGTCCTCAAGAATGAAGGCGCCGCCATAGGATCGCTCGCTTTCCTCCGCGTGGGCCCAGGAAGACGCGAAACCGGAAGACGCAAGACCGGCCAGGCTGCCGAAGAGCACGAATTGACGCCGATCCATTGTTGACTCCGGGCAGGAGGGAAGCCTCCGCAGATTTCGCCAAAAACGCTTCCGCGTCCTTGTCGGCGGACAAGTTCCCGCGCGGCGAATGAGAGCATTTTCCAGGTCACGCGATTTTCGAAAAGGAAAGCATCGAGATGGACGCGAGTCGCGTCGTGGCGCCGACGGCCAAAACCGCGCTGGCGCATTGGTTCGCCAGGGCTTTCGCCCGTTGGCTTCCTTCGGTTGCGCGGGTGTCGCCCGGACGGCCCTTCAGCCTGACCTTGCAAATGCCCGATCATCAGGAGGTTTTGAGCGACGCTTTCGGCGGCGACCGCTTCTGGCGTGCGCCGGATAGGGACGAGAGTTTCAACGCCATCGGGACCGTCGCGCCCTTTCGGATTGGGCAGCCGGACGATTGGCGGGGGATGCGCTGGATCTGGGCGCGGATCGGGGAGGACGGGCCGCCGCCGCTCGCCTTTTTCATCGCTCCGCCGCTGGGCGGGCCGCCGCGTCTCGCCGTTCCGCAATTGCTGTTGCGGAGAACCGGTTGCGACGCCTGGCTGACGATCAGCGGCTGGCGCGACGCGACGACTGTCTCGGCAATGGCGCAAATATGGCGCCGCCTGTTCGGCAATCTGCTCGAAGACGCCGTTCCCCGTCCGCATTTCCGCCCGATCGCGCGCGCGTTGGCGCCGAACAAGGAGGTTTGGCGCGTCCGCGTCGAAGACGCGCGGAGCGAAATCGCGCGAGGCGCCTTCGACAAGGTCGTGCTGGCGCGCAAATGCCTGCTGACGTTCGACGCCGCGCTGGACCCCTTCGAACTCGCGCGCAGGCTGGCGCGAGGCGCCCAAAGAGGGCGAATTTTCGCCTTTCCCTTCGACGGCGGCCATATTGTCGCCGCCAGCCCGGAAATCGTCGCGGAGAAACACGCTTCGCGCCTGGTCAGTCATGCCTTGGCGGGCACCGCGCCCGGCGCCGCGGCGGCGCAACCGAGGACATGACGGCCTCACGCCTGTTCGCCGATGACAAGGAGCGCCGCGAGCATCGCATCGTCGTCGAGGCCATCGCCGAGGCGATGCGGGAGCTTTGCGACGAGGTTGACATCCCCCCCGCCCCCAAGTTCATGCGCCTTCCGAACTTGCAGCATCTCTGGACGCCGGTTTCCGGCAGGGCGCGCGGAGAAATCGACCTGTTCGACGCGCTCGCCCGGATTCATCCGACCCCGGCGGTTCTGGGTTTTCCGCCGAAGGCGGCGCGCGCCTTTCTCGATCGCGCCGGCGAGGAGCGAGACGGACTTTACACGGGCCTGGCCGGCTGGATCGATCTCGCCGGCGACGGCGAGGCGGCGGTCGTCCTGCGCAGCGCGTTTTTGCGCGGCCGCGAAGCCGCGCTCTGGGCGGGAGCGGGCATCATGGCGGATTCCGATCCCGCCGCGGAATGGGAGGAGACCGAGCTTAAAATGGCGACCATGCGCGACGCCCTGGAGCGTCGCCAATGACCGATATCGCCGAAAAGGCCTTCCGCTGGGCCTGGACCCTACTCGACGGCCTTGCCGCCGCCGGCGTGCGGCGCGCGATCATCTCGCCGGGGTCGCGTTCGACGCCACTGACGCTCGCCGCTTTGCGCCATTCCGGTCTCGAATGCCATGTCGTCCTTGACGAACGCTCGGCCGGCTTTTTCGCTCTCGGCCTCGCCAAGGCGGAAGGCGCCCCGGTCGCGCTGATCGCAACCTCGGGTTCGGCAATCGCCAATTGGGCGCCGGCGGTCGTCGAAGCCGATCTGGCGCGCGTTCCGTTGGTTCTTCTTTCCGCCGACCGTCCGCCCGAACTCCACGGACGCGGGGCCAATCAGACCATGGAGCAGAGCGGGCTTTTCCGCGCCCATGTCCGCGCCTTTTTTCAACTGCCGCCACCGGAGGATGAAACGGGCTGGCTGGCGGACCTCGCCGTACGGCTCGTCGCCGAAGCCCGCGGCGAGCCGGCGGGTCCGGTTCACGTCAATCTGCCGTTCCGCGAACCGCTCACGGCCGCCGACGCTTCGGCGCCGCGGTCCGGAGCAAAGCCGCGCCAGATCAGCGGACGTCTCACTCTTGAAGAAGGCGCGCTGAAGGACTTGGGCGCGCTCATTCGAGGTCGCGGCGCGATTTTCTGCGGATCGGAGGATTTGGGTCCGGAGTTCAAAATCGAGGTCGGCAAACTCGCCGTCCGGCTCGACGTTCCCATTTTCGCCGACCTGCTTTCCGGCCTGCGCTTCGGCGTCGAAGCGCAAAGCCATGTTCTGGCCTATCCCGAAAGCGTGGCGCGGCTGGCGCCGGCTTTCGACTGGGCGTTGCGTTTCGGTCCCGCGCCGATCGGTAAGGGAATCGGCGGCTGGCAGCAAGAAAGCGCCGGCGCGCGCCAGATCGTCGTCTCCGCCCACCGTCGCTATGCCGATCCCGATCTCGTAGCGACCCATTTCGTCGAAGCCGATCCCGCGTTTTTTTGCGCCACGCTCGACGGCGAGGCTGCTCCGACGGACTGGCGCGACGAACTGTGCGCGCTGGATCGAGCCGCGCGCCGTGCAGCCGAGCAAATCTGCGCCGGCAATGCGATGTTCGAGGGGAGCCTGCTGCGCGGCCTGTTCGCGCATCTGCCGCCGGAGACGCCGATTTTTCTCGCCAATTCTCTCACTATCCGCGCCGCCGAATGGTTCGGAGGAAGCGGCGGGACGGCCTTGCGCTTTTTTGGCCAGCGCGAACTCAGCGGCATCGACGGAAATCTATCGTCGGCGGCGGGCGTCGCCGCCGCGCATGGCCGCGCCGTCGCTGTGGTGGGCGATCTCGCTTTCCTGCATGACGTCAACGCCCTGTCGCTGGCGCGAAAATATCGCCTGACAATCGTATTGATGGACAATGGCGGCGGCGGCATTTTCGACCATCTCGCGCAGGCCGCCCTTCCCGAATTCGACAGCGCCTGGGGCGCGCCCCAGACTTTCGATGCTTCAACCCTGGCGGCCGCCTTCGGTCTGGATTTTCGGCGCGCAAACGACGCCGAAGCCGTCGCGCGCGAGGCCGCCGCCTGTTGCGCGGCGGGCGAAGCCGCCGTTATCCACGCCCGGATCGACCGCGCGCAAAGCCTCGGCAGCTTCAAGAATTTTTTCCGACTTCAACAAGGAACATCCTCATGACCGTTGCAGCCGTCGACTGGCGCCCAGCGCGCGAAACGCCATTTGCCGACATAATCTTTGAAAAGGCCGAGGGCATGGCGAAGATCGCCATCAACCGGCCGCATCGCCATAACGCCTTCACGCCCGAAACGCTGGAGGAAATCATGACCGCCTTGCATCTGGCGCGGCTCGACCCGGAGGTGGGCGTCGTCATCCTCACCGGCGTCGGCGGCCGGGCCTTCTGTTCCGGCGGCGACCAGAACGTGCGCGGCGATCACGGCGGCTATCGCGACGCCAAGGGCGTCAATCATCTCAACGCCCTCGATCTCCAGCGCATGATCCGCACGCTGCCAAAACCGGTGGTCGCGATGGTCGCAGGCTATGCGATCGGAGGTGGTCATGTGCTGCATCTCGTTTGCGATCTCACCATAGCCGCCGACAACGCCGTTTTCGGGCAGACCGGGCCCAAGGTCGGCAGTTTCGACGCCGGCTACGGCGCCGGCCTGATGGCCCGCGCCGTGGGAACCAAAAAGGCCAAGGAAATCTGGTTCCTCTGCCGTCAATACGATGCCGCAGAGGCTTTGCGTATGGGCCTGGTCAATACCGTCGTCCCACTGGAGCGGCTGGAGGAGGAAACGGCCTCCTGGTGCCGGGAGATGCTGCGGCTTTCGCCGACTGCCCTGCGCGTGCTCAAGGCCGGGTTCAACGCCGATACGGACGGCCTCGCCGGAGTCCAGGAACTCGCAGGCAACGCCACGGCCCTGTTCTACATGACGGAAGAAGGTCAGGAAGGCCGCAACGCCTTCAACGAGAAAAGGCCGCCCGATTTCACCCGTTTCACGAGACGGCCTTGACGAGGATCGAAAAAGTCTCGCTGCGGCCCTACGCGCTGCCGCTGAAATCGCCCTGGCGCGCCGCTTCGGCGATCTTGCGGGAACGGCGCGGATGGCTGATCCGCCTCGAAGCGGGCGGCTTCGTCGGATGGGGCGATTGCGCGCCCTTGCCCAGCTCGGGTGAGGCCGGCGCCGCAGAGGCGCTCGCGGCGCTGCAACAGTTCACGCAGGGGTTGCTGGCCGCCGACATCAACGCCGCCTTTTCCCGACTGGACGGCATCGTCTCCGGCGAGGCGCGCTGGGCGGCCGAGACCGCGCTGCTCGATTTGACCCTGCGCGCAAGAAATTTGACGCTGCGCCGAGCGCTCGGCAAGAATGCGGCGGACCGGCTGGCGGTCAACGCCGCGCTCGGCGCGCTCGACGAAAAAACCGTCGAGCGGGCTATCGCGGCGCAAGAACTTGGGCTACGGTTTGGCGAAAATCAAGGTCGGCCTCGGCGCGATCGAAACCGAGGCGGCTCGCATCGCCGAAATTTCGTCGCGCGCCCCAAAGCTTCGCCTCAGGCTCGACGCCAACCGCGCCTGGACCGAGGACCAGGCCGCGCGCTTCGTCGCTTGCGTCGCCAACCTTCCCATCGACGCGCTCGAAGAACCTCTGGCTTGCCCGACCGTTGAGAGTTTGCGGCGCCTGCAACGCTGCGCTTCATTTCCGCTTGCGGTGGACGAATCGCTTTTCGAACTTGGCCCAGAGGCGCTTTTTGCAGCGGCCGCCGTTCGGCGACTTGTTCTCAAACCCGCGCGCATTGGCGGTTACGGCAGGACTTTGCGATTGGCGGAACGCGCGGCGGATTCGGGAATGGACGTCGTCCTGACCTCGGTGGTGGACAGCGCGGTCGGCGTCATGGCGGCGGCGCAACTTGCCGCCGCGCTCGGCGGAGGCGCGGCGCATGGGTTGGCGACCTCCGATTGGCTGGCGTGCGATGTCGCGGTCATGCCGACGATCCGGAATGGACGCCTGGAGCTTCCTGACACGCCGGGCCTAGGACTCACGCCCAATGGCGATTTCGCGTAGCAGGCGGCGGTCTGGCTTGCCGCTCGCCAGCAGCGGCAAGGCGTCGAGACGCACGGCCGCGCGTGGCCGATGGGCGCCCGACAGGCGCGCGGGGCGCCAGGCGAGCAGATCGGCTTCCGGCAAGTCTCCGGCATAGACGGCGACGACGACGGCGCCCCAGACGGGATCCGGCCGTCCCACCACCGCGCAATCCCTAACGCCCGGGCAAGTGAGAAGAATATTTTCAACTTCGGCCGGATGAACCTTCTTCCCGCCGGTGACGATCACCTCGTCGGCCCGACCGCGAACAAGCAACTCGCCGTCTGGAGAAATTTCCACCAGGTCGTTGGTCACGAACCAGCCGTCCTCAAGCCCGCCACCGTGCTCAAGCTCAGGATTGGCGTAGCCGATCATGACGGCGGGGCCGCGCGCCTTCAACCGTCCGAGCCGGTCGAGCGCAACCTCGAAACCCGGCAAGGGCGGACCAATGTCGCCCGGACGCCAATCGCCGGGCAAGGCGGGAAAGGTCGCCAATTGCGAACAGGTTTCGCTCATTCCGTAGGTTGGCTGGACCGGCCATCCCAGTTCCGCCGCGCGCGCCGCCGTCTCTTTCGACAGCGCCGCGCCGCCGACCAGCGCATGGCGCAGGCGCGACGGCGCGCGCCGCCCCAGCGCGGCGAGCTGCGCCAGCATGGTCGGGGTGAGCGACACATGGCTGACGCCGTCGGTTTCGAGCACGCGCCAAATGTCTTCGGGTGCGAAGCCCTGATGAAACCGAATATCGGCGCCGGCGGCGGCGCAACGAACCAGGATCGAGAAACCGCCGATATGGAACAGGGGCAGGCACGCGAGCCATTTGTCTCCCGGCCGCAAGGGCGTGACGGTCGCGCTGGCCTGCGCCGAAGCCGCGAGATTTTCGCCCGAAAGCATGACCGCCTTCGGTCCTCCCGATGATCCGCTTGTCGCGATCAGGAGCGCCAGACCGGCTCCGGGGCGGTAGCAGAGTTCGGCGCCCGCCTCGGCGTCGAGGATTGCTTGAACGTCGAGTTTTTCATCCACAAAAAAACTTTCGCCGACTTGGGCCAGCAGCGATTGCGCCGTCGCCGGCGACAGCCTCGAATCCATGGGAAAGAAGGGCGAGCCGAGCGCCGCCGCCGCATAGGCGAGACTGGCCAGAGCCTCGGACGACTGGACCCTCGTCACGATCGGCCGGCCGCGCCGGGCGCCGGCCCTGCGCAACATTCGCGCGACGGCGGCGGCGCGGCGCGCGTAAATTCGCGAACTCATCCCGCACTCCCCAGGAAATAAACATTCATGCTCCCCTCCAGACCTCTTCATATCCCGGAACAATCGATTTTGATTGCGCCGGCGCAAGCACGCCGGAGGCAAAATCTTGGATAAAGGAAGCGGCTTCAGTCGCAATTCCAGTGGAAGGCCATGCCAGCAACACGCTTCTTCCTCTCCGGCTATTCTCTCCTTCCGGTCGGAGAGATTGCGGTCGCCCTTCCAGGAGCGGGAGAAGTTTTCCGCGGCCATCGGATCGATTACTTCTGCAACGGATCAGTGTCGCTGGCGACCGCAGCCGAAGACTACGGCGCCGATCTGGCGACGATCGAGCGCGAACTCTCTGTCCTCCCGCCGCGATCGGACGACGCCTTCGATCGGCCGGAAAAGCTGATCGAATCGATTTTTTCCATCAACAACTTGGAAATTCGCTTGCGATTGGCGGATTTGACCCTGCTCGCCAACCAGGTCGAGACGGCCAATACAGGCCATATTGGCGCGCCGCATGGGCTGAGCGAATTGCTGACTGCGTTGCAGATCGCATTGGAAGACCATTTCACAAAGGAGGAAATCGCGCTTTTCCCCCTGATCCTCAATCGAGACGCAGAGCTTGAAATGGTGTCCAGCGCCGTCGCGGTCGCGCGCGGGGAACACGAGAATTATGGCGTCGCCTTGGTGGCGATCGAAATGATGACCAATCAATTCCGGCCGCCTGTTGAAGCGGACCCGTCCTGGATGAAGCTTTATGCCGGATTGCGCGTTGTTTGCGAAGCGCTCATCGATCACATTCATCTCGAAAACAATATTTTGTTCCGGACGTATCTAAAATTCGCATGAGTCATGCGTCGGCATTTAGCGAGCTAACGGAAATCAATGCTTCCCGCGCTCATGGCTTTTATATTTGCATCATTCTCTGATGATGGAACGCTCAGGTGACAGCGGCGAAACACGACCATCAAAATGACCTGAATTCCGTTCGGAACAACTCATGCCAGCTACGGCGAGGCGGACGTTTCCGGCGGCGCGGAGCGACGATCGCGGAGCCGCCGCTGGAGCGTTCGGAACTCGTCTCATGCCGGCTTTGGTCCGATTGCGGCGCTGAGACGATCGATCTTTTGTTGGAGGGCGCCTTCTCCAAAAATGCGAGGGCCGGCGAGATCATCGTTCTGGAAGGCGACGAGGTTCATTATTTGTACGTCGTGCTGTCTGGCGCCGTGCAGTTGTTCTCCCGTTATCGTCGGCAGACCACCGAATTTGCGGTGGTTGAGCGCGGTCGCTACCTGGACGCCGCCGCCGCGCTCATGCAGACTCGTCGCCTGACATCGGCGCGCGCCTTGCGTCCAACGCAAATCCTGGCGATCCCGATCCGAAACGTCCAGCTCGCGCTAGAGAACGACGGCCGTTTCGTGCGTCGAATGACCATGGAGCTTGCTTTCGCCGCCCGGGCCTCCACTCTGGAGATGAAGCGGCAGACGCTGTTGTCGAACAAGGAGCGTCTCGCCGATTGGCTTCTGTCCCACGATCAGGAAACGGGTGGCCGGCATGCGTTCGACCTGCCCTTCGACAAGCGCACCCTGGCCGTTCGCCTGGGAATGGCCCCGGCGGCGCTGTCGCGGCAATTAGCGGCTCTCGCGGAATACAGCGTGCGCGTGACCGGCGGACGCATCGAAATCGGCGAGCCGACCGCGCTCGAACGCCTGGCGCGCGCCCATCAACCGCTGTTCATGCCCGCCGAGTGACGCTGTTTTTTCCAGACCTTGTCGCCCAAATTAAGGTTCGCCGAGATGAAAAATGTTCGCTCAACCCTGTTCCTGGCGACGGCGGCTCTTCTCGCCGTTTCGACGGCGCGCGGACCAATTTTGTCGGTCAGCGCCGCTCGGGCGGACAAGTCTCGCCTGTTCCATGGCGTCGGCGTGGTTCGGGAAGTCGACGCCGAACACGGGCGGCTTGTTGTCAGCCATGAGGATATTCCCGGCCTCATGCCGGCGATGGTAATGGCTTTTGCGGTCGATCCGCCCTCGCTGGCGCGGGGTTTGAAACCGGGCGACAAGATCGAATTCGACGTAACGGCGAAAACGTACATCATCAAAAATCTCAAGCCGACCGGAGGCGGCAAGAAATAGAGCCTCAGCTTGCGGCGGAGCAATATTCGGACTTCTCCATCGCGCCATAGATCGGGCTGGGAGAAGAACGCATCATGGATCATTCTGTCGTCTCCGCGCGCGACAATGGCGACTGGGGGCCTCTTTCGGCATTGCCCGGCAATCCGCTCATGTGGGTGCTGATCGCGTCGGAACTCGCGGTCTTCGGCGCCGGACTCGTCGGTTTCGCCGGTGCGCGTATTCGCGACCCCCTCGGCTTCGCCGCCGACCAGGATCATCTCGACAGGCTTGCCGGCATCATCAATACCGCTGTGCTTCTGACCAGCGGCTTGTTCGCTGCGCGGGCCAATCAGGCGAGCCGCGAAGGGCGACGGCGCCAGGCGCGGGCCATGCTGGCGGCTGCCGCGTCGCTCGGGATCGTCTTTCTCGCGGTCAAGGCGCGCGAATATGGCGCGGAAATCGCGACCGGACACGATCTCGACTCAAGCCCATTCTTCACCCTGTATTTCCTGGTCACAGGCTTTCATGCCCTGCATGTCGTGCTCGGCATAATCATCCTCGCCCTCGTCGCGCGGTGGGATTCGCCGGAAAATCTGGAGACCGGAACCGCTTTCTGGCACATGGTCGATCTGATCTGGCTGCTGGTCTTTCCCTGCTTCTATCTGCTGAGGTGAGCCATGACGCCGGGAGCGCGACATCTTGTTTTCATCTGGGCGGTTTTGATGGGCCTGTCGGCGATTCTCGCCGTCGCCGGAGATGTCGGCCATCCCTCAAGACTCGGAGCGCCGATGATTCTGGCCCTGGCGCTCGCGGCCGCGCTGAAAGCTCACCTAGTCTTGCGCGACTACCTCGGGCTGCGGGCGGCGCCCGGGGCGCTCAAGGGCTTCACCGCCGCCGCGATCTTCACTTTGGCGGTCGTCGTCGCATCTTTCCTGGTTTTCAGGACGCCCGCCGTCAACGCGGCCAAACATGCCTCCGGGTTGACTTTCGTTAAGGATCAAATTTCCGCAGCATTCTAGATTGTGGCGCTTTTATCGCGGGAGCGACAGAATGAGCGAAGTCCTGACTAAATCAACGGCCCGCAATATCTTCTATGGCGGGACAATCTTCTTCTTCCTGATCTTCATCGGACTGACGGCGCAGAGCCGCCATTATATTCTCACCACGGGAACAGATGAGGCGCATCTGACCGATTCCGTGGTGCGCGGCAAGCGCATCTGGGAGCGTAACGCCTGTTTCGATTGCCACACGATCCACGGCGAAGGCGCGCGCTTCGCGCCTGAAGTCGGCGACGTGTTCAGGCGCTGGGGCGGCGAAAAGGACCCCGCGAGCGCGCACCAAGCGATCAAGGATTGGATGAAGGCCCAGCCCTCGGGCGCCGAAGGCCGCCGCCAGATGCCCAATTTCCATCTCACCGAGGCTGAACTCGACGACGTCGCCGATTTCCTCGCCTGGACGAGCAGGACCAACACGCAGGGCTGGCCGCCCCATAAAGCGAATTAGCTCCATTCCCGGCGGCGTCGGCCGCCGCCGCGCCGGTCGGCGCGGGCGCCTCAGGTCGTCGGTGACGACCCAAGACGCACATTCCAGATAGCGGAGGTTTTCATGCGCTACCAGTCGCAAAGCATAGCACTGACCTATTGGTCCGGCGCGCTGCTGATTTTCGCCGTACAGGTTCTGTTCGGCCTGATCGGCGGTCTCGTCTATGTCCTGCCCAACCTGATTCCCGTGGAAGCTGCTGCCGTTCAACACCATCCGCATGGTTCACACCAATGCGCTGGTCGTCTGGCTGCTGCTCGGCTTTTTCGGCGCCGCTTACTACCTGATCCCGGAGGAGGCGGAGCGCGAAATCTACTCGGTGAAGCTCGCCTACATCCAGTTCGCGATCTTCTTCCTCGGCGCGCTGTCGGCGGTGGCGGGCTATATCTTTTTCCACGCTTATGCGGCCGAGGCGCGCTCCTATCTGGAGCAGCCATTATGGGTCAAGCTCGGCATCATCGTCGCGGCGCTGATCTTCCTGTTCAACATCTCCATGACGGTGCTCCAGGGGCGCAAGACCGCGATCACCAATGTGCTGCTGCTGGGCCTGTGGGGCGTGGCCATCTTCTTCCTGTTCTCGCTCTACAACCCCGCCAATCTCTCCGAAGACAAGATGTTCTGGTGGTATGTCGTCCATCTCTGGGTGGAAGGCGTGTGGGAGCTGGTGATGGCCTCGGTGCTCGCCTTCATCATGCTGAAAATCACCGGCGTGGATCGCGAAATCATTGAAAAATGGCTGTATGTCATCGTCGCCACTTCGCTGTTCACCGGCATCCTCGGCACCGGCCATCACTATTACTGGATCGGCACGCCGGGCTATTGGCAGTGGATCGGCTCGGTCTTCTCCTCGCTGGAAGTCGTGCCCTTCTTCGGCATGATGGTGTTCTGCTTCGTCATGGTGTGGAAAGGACGCCGCGACCATCCCAACAAGGCGGCGATGCTGTGGTCGCTGGGCTGCTCGGTTCTGGCCTTTTTCGGCGCCGGCGTCTGGGGGTTCCTGCACACTCTGCATGGCGTGAATTTCTATACCCACGGCACGCAGGTGACGGCGGCGCACGGCCATCTGGCCTTCTACGGGGCCTATGTCTGCGTCAATCTGGCAATGATGACCTTCGCCTTCCCGCAGCTG
Source organism: uncultured Alphaproteobacteria bacterium (assembly GCA_963804045.1). Taxonomy (GTDB): domain Bacteria; phylum Pseudomonadota; class Alphaproteobacteria; order Rhizobiales; family Beijerinckiaceae; genus Rhodoblastus. The sequence goes on from CAWDOR010000018.1 coordinate 25,558, forward strand.
CTCAACCGCGCGCCCTATAACCAGGTGCTCAACATGGCGAGCTTCTGGATGCTGTCCAGCGGAGTCGTGTTCATGACGGTTTCGCTGACCTTCGCCGGCGTGTTGCAAACCCATCTCGAACGGGTGATGGGCATGAGCTATATGGACGCCCAGGACCAGCTTGGCCTCTTCTACCTGTTGCGCCTCGGCGCCGGCGTGGTGACGGTGCTCGGCGCGCTGCTCTTCATTTATTCGGTCGCGGTTCCGAAATCCAAGGAAGCGATCGACGCCGCTCCGGCGGAATGAAGGAAAACCCGATGAGCCTTGCGACTGTAAAGCTGGAAGACGATCTCCCCTTCTATCAGCCGCAAGGAAACGAATGCGATATCTTCGAGGCGGCGTTCCGACGCCGCCTCCCGATCCTGCTCAAAGGACCGACCGGCTGCGGCAAGACCCGTTTCGTCGCCCATATGGCGGCGAAACTGGGCCTAGCCCTCGACACCATCGCTTGCCACGACGATCTCACCGCCGCCGATCTCACAGGGCGCTATCTCATCAAGAACAACGAAACGGTCTGGACAGACGGACCCCTGACCCGCGCGGTGCGGCGCGGCGGCCTCTGTTATCTCGACGAAGTGGTGGAGGCGCGCAAGGACGTCACCGTGGTCCTGCATCCGCTCACCGACGACCGCCGCATCCTGCCACTCGATCGCACGGGCGAAGTGCTGCATGCGCCCGACGATTTCATGCTGGTGATCTCCTACAACCCCGGCTACCAGTCGGTTCTGAAAACGCTGAAGCCTTCGACGCGCCAACGATTCGTCGCGCTCTCATTCGATTATCCGCCGCCGGCTGCGGAAGCCGCCATTGTCGCGCGCGAAAGCGGACTCGGGCTTGACGCCTGCGCCACGCTTGTGCGCCTCGCCGGACGGTTGCGGGCGCTCAAAGGCCAGGATCTGGAAGAAGGCGCCTCGACGCGACTGCTGGTCGCCTGCGCCAATCTCATCGCCGATGGCATGAAACGCGACGACGCGATCAAGGCCGCCTTGATCGAGCCGCTGACCGACGATCCCGACGTTAAGAAGGGCCTGCTCGATCTTGTCCAGGTTACCTTGGGCTGAACCATGTCTCTTTGGCGAAATATCCGGGAGTCGAAATTCTGGGAGCCGGAAGAGGCGGTCGGCGGCCTCTGGGACAAATACGTCTCCCGTCTCGACGCGGCGCCGGCCTATCCCGACGCCGCCGTGGCGCTGGCCGAGGTCAAGGGCGCGCTGGGCGTGTTGTTTCGCGGCCTTGGCGGCGCGTACGGCGTCGAGATCAAGGTCGCCGGCGCGGAATTGTCCCATCATCGGCGATCCTGGCGCCGCCGGCTCGCTCGCGACGCGGAGCGCCTCAAGGCCGCGCGTTTCGACGGCACCACCCTGCAATTGCCGGCGACGATCGACGCCTTTCCCGACGCGGAGTTGAACCGCAAACTTTATCTCTGGCTGGCGGCGCTCGCCGCCGTCGGCGGCCCGGCGGAAGCGGAGCCGGATGACCCCCTGCGCCGCGATATTTTGCGGCTCCGCCGCGCCCAAGTGGAGAGCGAAAGGGCGGTGGCGCTTTTCCCCGGCCTGGCGACGATCCGCGACGCGCTTTACTCGGCCACGCTTCTCGCTCGGCCCCGGCCGGTTCTGCCGGCTATCGAAGGAGAAATCGAAGACTGGGTCCGCGCGCGTCTGGCGCGCGAGCCTTTAGCCGTCGACACCCCCGTCCAGCGGGCGCTGGCCGGCGACGCGGGACCGGCTCTGGCGGCGCCGGCGCGCTACCGGCCCTATCGGCCCGTCCTGCTGTGGGGCGAACGCATTTCCCCTCCGGCGAGCGGCATGCATCGCGCCGACGAAACGCCGGAGCCAGGAGCCGGCGCTTCCGATGGCGCGGAACAGGTGATGAAGGCGCGCCGGCAAAACAGCGATCAGGCGGAGCGCAAGGATTCGCTGATCCTGCACCGGTTCGAATCGATTCTGTCCTTCGGCGATTTCCTCAATCTCAACCGCGACGTCGATGACGATGACGCGGACAATGCGCGAAAAGCCGCCGACGACGCCGCGCAGATCGATTTGGCGCAACACCAGAAAAAGCCCAGGACGCGGTTGAAATTCGATCTCGATCTGGCTCCGGAGGACGGCGACCGGGAAAAATGCGCGGGCAAATTCGTCTATCCGGAATGGGACTGGAAACAGTGCCTTTTGCTCGCCGATCAGGCGCGGGTTCTGGAAAATGTCGCCCCGGAATCCCCGGAGGGCTTGAAACTCGACGCCGGCGCACGCTCGCGCATCGAAGCGGTGCGCAAGCGCTTCGAGGCCTTGCGGCCGCGACGCAAAATGCTGTCGCGGCAGCTGGAGGGCGGCGAGATCGATCTCGACGAATGCGTGCGCGCGGCCTGCGACCGCCGCGCCGGGGGCGAGGCGAGCGAAAGGCTTTACCGCGACGCGCGCAACGAGGAGCGCGACCTCGCCGTGGCGGTTCTGTTCGATTGTTCGCGCTCCACCGAAAGCGCGGTCGAGGGGCGTCCGGTGATCGCCGTGGCGCGCGAAGCCTTGATCGCCTTGGCGCATGGATTGCAGGCCTGCGGTGACGATGTCGGGCTCTACGCCTTCTCCTCGCTGCGCAAGGAGCGGGTCTTCGTCGATGTCTGCAAAGCTTTCGACGAACCCTTCGGCAAAAAGGTCGATTCGCGTATCGCGGCGCTCAAGCCGGGTTTTTATACGCGGCTGGGCGCGGCCATCCGCCATGCGTCCTTCCGCCTCGGCGAGCGGCCCAATGGCAAAAGGCTGCTTCTGGTGATCACCGACGGCAAACCCAACGATCTCGACCATTACGAAGGCCGTTTTGGCGTCGAGGACACAAGGCGCGCGGCTATGGAGGCCCGAAGGCGGGGCCAGGCGGTGTTTTGCGTCGGCATCGACGCCCAGGCGCGATTCTATCTTCCGCATCTGTTCGGGCCGGCGGGGT